>JBFMHP010000017.1:0-195443 GCA_040752855.1 Pseudomonadota bacterium
CGTATCGAGCGTGCCACCGCCCTCGCTGCTGATCAACCAGGCGTGTATGTTGCCGTTGGGCCCGGTGAGTGTGTCCGTGCCGCCTTGGCCATCCACAGTGCCGGTGAACACGGAACCGAGGTTGAACTCATCAGCGTTGGTACCGCCCGTGACCGTCATCGCGCCGGTGAAAAAGGTGAGATTCGGATCGACAGTAAATGCGCCTGCGACACCGCTACCGAAATTCATGTTCACGCTGCCGGTTGTGGTGACATTGCCCGTGAGGGCGATGTTGCGGATAGCATTGACCGTTAACGTTCCAAGCGGTCGGGTGTCGCCCATTGCACTCAACGTCACATCCCGGCCGGTGAGCGTGAGGTTGCGCGCGGTCGCATCCTGGCTGTTGACCGCGCCATTCACTGAAATATCACCACTCGTCGCACCCGAGGCATCCAACGTGATGTTGTTTGCCAAGGTGACAGGGCCGGTGAGTGTGATGGCAGCGCCGTTGCCGGCCGTCCCAGAACTCACGCTTCCTCCCTTTGCAGAAATATCGCCCGCTAATGAAATTCCACCAGCCGCAGATAGGATCACGCTTCCTGCATTGCCACCGATTTCTGAACCTTGAGTATCATTTCCGCCATGCGTGTCAATTGCGCCATTGACGGCAATGGTGGCAGATAACCCGGATGCATTCAGCACTACGGCCCCGCCGCCACCGCCATACGTGATGCTATTGCTGTCATCCGCACGGCCAAACGTGGAAAGACCGGTAGTGATAATATTGCCCGTGGTGTAAATCGAGACATTGCCGCCATCCCGGCATCCACCCGTATCGCAACCTGACAATCCAGAGGTATTCACCGTGCCATTGTTGGTGAAACTGGCAACAGGAGCAGAGGTGCTGCCCACCGTGAAGTTGCCACCTTGGGTGGTGATGCTGGCGCCAGATTCTACCGTTACTGCTCCACCAGCCTGGAGAACGACGTTGAGTTTGTCGATGGTTGATGATGCCGGCCTAACATCATAAATGCGGCTGCCGGCCTGGAAGGTAATATCACCGGCCGCTTCGAGCCGTAGTGTACGTGTTGTACAAGCATCGTAACTGATGTCGGCGCCGCTCGTCAGGGTGATATTGCCCTCCTCTGGTCCGGTGCTCCCTGTATTGATCGTGACATTATTCGATTTAAGTGCCTCATAAATTGTGTTTGCCCCCAGCGTCGATGAAGCGGTGGGCGAGAATACTTTTGTGTCTCCCGATAAATTTGAAGGAATCGAAGCGTCGCCACCCGTGATCGTGAGATTGTAAGGATCAATCAGCCACAGCCCGGCTAGCCCTTGTTCCGCCCCGGCGTCTGGCGTGGTGTGAATTTCAAAGCCTCGCACACCTGATGTTTCAATAAATCCGCCATCACCCGCATTCGCGCCGCCGCGCGCGGAAAGATCCCCATAAATACGGGCCGTGTCCGCGGCAAACGTAATGATCTTTCCGCCATCACCATTCGTCACAGCATTGGCATTGATCTGGCTATGCTCGGAAAGATAGATAAAATTGGCGTTGCGGATCAGCGGATTCTTGCCTTGTTGGTCGCCCCCGATCAATACCTCTCCACCACCGGTTGCGCCCGAAGCCTCCACGCGGGCGTGGTCAAACAGGCCCACCTTCTCGCCCAGCACCTTGACGATGCCACCCTGGCCATTGGCTTCCGCTCGCGCAGAGGTCACACTGCTTTGAGTGAGCAGTGTGGTATCGTTTGCATGCAACTCGATTTCGCCACCGTTGCCACTGGCGGCATCCGCCTTGATCGTGCCGCTGCTGGTGACATTTTCACCGATCAGCACAATGCGGCCGACACTCTGATCACTGGTTGAGGTATCGATCGTGCCGCTGTTCACCACATCGGCGCCATCACCCAATGTGAAGCTACCATCTTCATGCACGACGACACTTCTAGCCTCTTCAATGCCAAGGGTATTGACAGCTCGGGAAAATACATCCTGACTGGTGCTGGCCGTCAACAACACTCTGCCGCCTTGCGCTTGAATCTCACCGCCATTGACCACAGCGGGATCAACACCCAGCTTGCTTTGCACGATTTCTTTTGAAACACGAACACCCAGCAAACCGGCATCATCGAATGTCAACACCGTTTCCTTGCCCGCCGCGAGCGTCACCGTGCCGAGATTGGCCGCGATCACACCACGGTTTTCGACGCTCCGGCCAATCAGCGCGACATTACCACCCAATGAAGCATTGATGAGGCCGCTGTTGACCACACCACCTTCAGTGCCGAGCACCTCATTGAAGATGTAATGCCCATTCATGAAGTCACTGGGCTGAATGTCCAGTCCGGAGGCGATAATCCCGCCCACATTCAGAACCGAGGTCGGGGTGAAAAAAATGCCATTGTGATTGACCAGGATCACATGGCCATTGGCATCGATCCGGCCCGCGATGGTGGAACCTTGATTGCTCAGGATGCGATTGAGCGAGATGGATGAGGCGTTGGGTTGGATGTATTGAACACGCTCACCCACGTTGACATTGTAGCTCTGCCAGTCGATCGCCATGTTCTGACTGGCTTGGTGAATGGTGGTGTTGACGCCGGATTGGCTGATGGAACCGGCGCCACCGACGACATTGCCGCCCGCAGGTGCGGCATGCGCAGAGGGGATGCTGTTCAACACCCACGAGCAACACAGCACATGGACAAGCGCACTGAGCGTGTGCTTCTTGAATGAGAGTGGTAGTGGCATGGCGATCCCTCTGCAAATTTTAATCAATAAATATTGTTGCTCATCGCTGGTCAACAATCAGGCGTGCTTACCAATAACGATCAGGCCGATGTTATGGCATAAACTCCCCGTTGACGCTGTAGTTGCCATTGGAAATGGCAAAGACAAGCCGGTCATTAGGTGTCGTTGGGTTTTCAGTGCGCAACGTCGCCAGGCCACGATAAGTCGGCTCACTATAAATGCCCACATTTGTACAATGGTGCATCGTCACAGACACGGCATAAAGGTGCGTAGCCACGGGATCGATGCGACCTGAAAAATTGCATTCATCGAAGGTTCCGAGATACGGCTGAAATCCGTAGGTGATATTCGTGCTCGGATCATCATCCACGACTATGCTAAAAAAGTCACTAACACTTACAGATTTCCAATTAACCGCAAATAGATCGGAATTTTTTACCTCGACGGCATTGGCCACAGAGTCATAACTCAACCTAAACGTCCCGCTCCCCAACCCCGTGCCCTCCAATCTTCCATCAATGAACTGCCCTTCGCTGATCATTCCGGCGACCGGCACTTGCGTTGCCACGGCAACGCCGTTCTCATACACCGTGACTTCGCCGGTGAAGGTGCTGCGCGATACCGCAATCGTGCCGTGATAGGCGAGGCGCGCCGCATCGCTGAGCATGACGAACTGGCCGTCGTGGATCATGCCTTGCACGTTGGTGACATCGGTATTGTTTACGTGCGCGGTCCCGTCCACGCCATAATACCCATTCGGGTTAGCGTTCGTGCCGCCATCGCTACCCCCGCCGCCACAGCCATGCAGCGCGCCCAGTGACAGCAATAAAACCAATGCCTTCCAGCCACGGCGGCCGAACAATGAGGTGTAGCGTGATGTATTCATATGAAAATCCTTTGGTGTTTGATGATCGAACTACTTTAAGACAGGGGCGCTTGGGATGCTTCTATCCAGCCCGGCGTATTTTACCCAACGCCACGTAAAACGGCGCAGGTTATTTAGAAACCTTGGCTGACTCAGTATCTCCGTCTTTTCTAGTCCCGCAAAAAGCGTGATGTGCATCACGTAGCGGCCCGCTACGGCGGTGTGATCCCCAAGCGCTTGAGGTCGTCCTCGGTTAACCCGTGCTCATCCTCGGGGTGGCATTTGCCTTCTTCACGAATCCATACCAAGCGGCGGGGCGGAAGTGGATCAGATGAACCATACTCCGACCATCGGATGTGGTTAATCTCCCGTAGCTGCTCCAGTGCTACATTATGATCTGCCGCAATCTTCATGAACGTATCACCTTCCTTGATTCGATGAATCATGTGCCGCGCTTGCCACCAGTCGTCTGGTGACGTACCCAAGCCGATCAGCTCAACGCCCTCAGGTGGTGTCGTCGGGATCGGCTCGCTGGGGTAAAGGTGGCGCCAGATGAACTCCAGGACCAGACGAGCCTCATTGTCGAGGTACGGTCGATCACTTTCACAATACCACACCAGATCAATGCCCGGTGTGGCGAGCAAATAGTGCAAACCTTTCTTGAACGGACCCGCGTCGCAGTACTGGTCAAGGCCGAGGCGCAAGTCATCCACCAACTCCGTATATTCTTCAAGTCGCTCAAAATCAGGGGCGCTATCCTCTTCCAGGCGGCCATTCGCAACACTAGTGATGTGATGTTCGAGCATTCGTTTTGAGATATATTCAGTCATGTTTTTAGTCATCCACGTAACGACGGTTTATTTGATCCCATCCTTTCGCATCGGGAAAATGCTGCTCCATCATCCACCGCCCTTCAGCGGGATTGCTTGCGTTCGGTGTCCATTTGAACGTGGTTTGGGTTTTCGTCAAACCCTCGATGGGCTCTATTTCGGAATATACTTTGATTTGATTACCATTCGGCGTTTTTGTGAGCACCTTTTTTCCCACGCCCCGGAAACCATCGTCGATCGGGCGACCATGGTCAATGAAAAACTCCTGCCTGGATTTCTGCCCCGGCTTCGGCGGATCGGTGAGAGACTTGATCTTGAGTCGGTCCTTCAATTCTCCTTCCGCCGCTTCGCGCGTTTTCAACCATTCATGATCGCTATTAAAGCGTGTGGAGGCCGGTGCGGGGCTGACCTTCCCATCGGGTGCGATGCCATGCGTGAGTCGGCGTTTGAGGGCATCATCGGAGACATCCGGCCCATGCCGCGCAATGCTGTGACCGCCATCAGCGCTGTCGAGCTGACGGGCACGTTGTTTGGCCTGTGCGGCGGTGAGAGCTTCGATGCCGTGGGCAGGCGGCAGAGCCGAGGGTTTGGAGTCCGCTTTCTTCGCGCCTTGCAAGATCCCCTTCAACGCCCCGCCCAACCCCGCCACCATTACTGGCTCCGGGGTGGTGTCGGAGACATCCTCTCTCCCCACATGCGGCCCAAGCGTGGGAGGTTTGATGATCGCCGACTCACTGTGAAACGCCTCGGCGCTGCGTGCGCTGGCTTGGAGGTTCTGCGCCCAGCGTTCGCGCTCGAGCCGTTCCTGTTGCAACTTCCGCTGGTGTTGAGTCAGTCGATGCTGCGCATACGGGTAGCGCTTTACGCTTTCATCCAGCTGCCACTGACCATTGACGTTGCGGTAGGCGGGGCACAACGGCGGGTAGCTCTTATGAAACACCAACACCAGTGCACCGCTTTCAACTAAGCTGCGCAAATGCTGCCAGCCTCGTTCGCCGGCTTGCCAGTCGCGTGAGACTTGTTGATTGGTGAGGTGCTGCCACCACTCTTCCAACCAAATGATGCGGCAATGACGGGCGCGAGCGCCTTCCAGTTGGTTTAGGGCGTAAAACGGTTCGGCGATCAGGCCTTGCTCGTCTTCGCGTACTTCTTCAATCCGCTTGAGTTCCATGTGTGGTGTGATTCCTTTGTTGTGTGATTCTTGGGCGTCTATCTCTATCGTAGAAGTTCAGGCTTGATTTGAAAGTTATCGGGTTTGCGGCAGCGGCTGTCAGGTCAAATTTGACCGATTGCTTTTTTTGCCAAATTTTCTTTCCACCGACGAAAGGCTCCATCAGGTTTGGCCCACAACACAGGCTTCCCTGATGGGTATGATGATTGTAGCGCCCTATCCAGATGTCAAGATTTGCCGCTGGGTTTAACAAGAGCAAAGAATGCCCACTATCCCCCTCGTCCTAACCTTCTCCCACAGGGAGAAGGGACTGAAATGGGTTTTCAGAAAACCGCTCACTGGTCCTTTGTTCACGTCCTTTCAGTTGCGACAAAAAACGCAATGTGATGCACATGACGCTGCGAAATCAACCAATTCATAGGGTACTCGTCACCCGCAAAGGTGCCAGTTGCGTCAGCATCACGAGATGTTTCACAGCTTTGATCTTGTACAGATGGGCAAGCATCCCCCCGAAAGGAGGTGACGCCTGGGGTGATGAATAGCCCTTCGTTAGTCACATCGCCCGGGGTACGCATGCTTAGGCCGCCCGTTTCGTTGACGTATACCCGGCAGGCATTGATCAGGTTGTTCTATCGAGTCTGATATCGGCTAACGCATATCTGACCGCGCCGGTCAGGCTCACACTGAGCACATTGGTGCCTGCAAGGCAGGTGATGGGTGCCGGGAACGGCTACGCCTTATCCCGGCCTACTCATTGATGGTGTAGGCCGGGATAACTAGTAGCGCTGCAATGCGGGAGCGATCAGAAGGTCAGCGCGATACTCGCGCCGATTGTCTCAACCGTCAGCTCGGCGGTATTGCCATCCCTGTTGATGAATTCCAGGTCCTGGTACATAGTCCATTCCAGCCGCACAAACATATCGTGTGCGATGCTGAATTGGCCTCCCAGCCCGGCCATCAGGCCAACGTTGTTGGTATCCGCACTAAAGCCGGGGCTGCTGGCATCGGTCGTCGCTCGGTAGCCGCCGAGCCTGCCGAAGAGGGCGAATTCCTCGCGGGGTTGGATCATGCCGAGGAACGAGGCGCTGAACACGCTGGCTTCGAGCTCACCTTTGACGGGGCCACTTCCGGAGGTGCCTTTGGCGGTAAAGCTGCCGAGATTCTGATACGCGAATTCCACGGCGAGTGCGGGCACAATTTTGGCACCAAAATACACACCGAGCGCCACATCGCTGGTGTCGGTGCTGATACCGCCCGTGAAAGATCCATCGTCAATCACCTCGCGCAGATCCTGCGCATCCGTGGTGCTTTGTCCGAAAAACGCCCCGGCGTACATCGTATCCGCCGCGGCGCACACGCTCTGCTGGATCATCCCAGACGCCACCAGAACACCGACGGCAAGCATTTTATTCATAGACCTCGCTCCTCACCTCAAAAGACCGCGCATGCGGCAACACGATCATTCTAAGGATTGCTGAGCAGGATATCTATGGAAAATCCTTCCCGTTCCATGATCTCGCGCAGGCGTTTGAGCGCCTCGAGCTGGATCTGGCGCACCCGCTCGCGCGTGACGCCGAGCTCCTGGCCCACTTCTTCGAGCGTGTAGACATCATAACCGTTCAAGCCGAAACGGCGCGCCAGCACTTCGCGCTGTTTGTCTGTGAGCTGATTCAGCCACGAATCGATGTTGGCGTGCATGTCTTCGTCCTGAAGCCTGGTCACCGGATCGGCGCCATTTTCGTCGGCAATGGCATCGAGCACTGATTTGTCCGAATCGCGCGAGAGCGGTGCATCCACGGAGGTGACGCGCTCATTGAGATTGAGCATGTGCTCGATTTCATCGACCGGCTTGTCCAGCAGGGCGGCGATTTCATCCGGAGTGGGGTCGTGATCGAGCAGCTGAGAGAGATGGCGCGCGGCGCGCAGATAGACGTTGATTTCCTTCACCACATGAATCGGCAGACGAATGGTGCGCGTTTGATTCATGATCGCGCGCTCGATGGTTTGCCTGATCCACCAGGTCGCATAGGTGGAAAAACGGAAGCCGCGTTCTGGATCGAATTTCTCGACCGCTTTGATGAGCCCCAGATTCCCTTCTTCGATCAAATCCAGCAAGGCCAGGCCGCGATTGAGATAGCGCCGCGAGATCTTGACCACCAGCCGCAGATTGCTCTCGATCATGCGCTTGCGGCAGTTGGGTTCGCCGCGCTGCGCCCAGCGCGCGTAATGGACCTCTTCGGCCGCGGTGAGCAATGGGGTGAATCCGATTTCGTTTAGATAAAGACGCGTGGCATCGAAATCACTTTCCGGCATCTCGCCGGCATCGAAGACCACGGGCTCATCCGCGCTCTCCTCGATGACTTCATCTTTCAGCTCGATGTCCATATCCTCATCCGGCAGGGCGAGCTCCAGCTCGTTGGCCGCCGGCTCCGCATGATCCTCTACCAGTGACAATTTCCGTTCGACTTTGCGGTTCATACTCTCTCTCCTCGAGATTCATTGCGCCTTCGGGAGATAATCGAGGGGATCGACGGGCTTGCCGTCGCGACGGATTTCAAAATGCAATTTGGTGCTATCCGTTCCCGAGCTGCCCATCCGCGCTATCAGCTCCCCTCGTTTGACATGCCTTCCCTCGGACACAAGGATTTCATTGTTATGCGCGTATGCGCTCAGAAACGTTTGGTTATGATTGATGATGATCATCTTGCCATAACCGACCAATCCACTTCCGGCGTAGACAACTTTGCCTGATGCGGCCGCATAAACAGGCTGACCCTGTTTACCTTGGATATCAATTCCTTTATTCAACTTTGAGATGGAGAACTCATTTACCACCCCGCCCTTTGCCGGCCACACCCATTGAATGTCCGTTTCTTCCGCTGGAGATGCGACCGGTGCCGGAATCCTTTCAGGCCGATACTTCGCCGTCGGCGCGGCGCTCGCGGAAGGCAGAGGCTTTGCAACGGCCCCTGGCTTGGCGGTGGGTCGGGGTAAGGGTTTGTTGACCGCCTTCGGCGGAGCCGCCCTCACCGGAACTTGCTCACCCGGCCCATAAGCCGCCACCCGTATCCGCTGTCCGGGTTTAATCGTATAAGACTCATCGAGTCCATTCCAATAAGCAATGTCCTTATAATTCTGGTCATAGATCCAGCTGATTGAGTAAAGCGTCTCGCCTGGCTCGACAACATGATAGACATGACCTCCGCATGAGATCAGCATCGGTGCCAGAAAAACCGCCAGGAGAAAAGATTTGAAACGCGCGAAAACAGGCATCAGCCGGTTAGCGTAGAGAGTGCATGCTCGAGCATGACCGACACCGCCAGCGCCCGGCGATGCGGCCCACCGGTTGTGAAAACAGTTTCATCAGCGCGGCCCTCTTAGCATTGGAACAAAGCTGACTTGCTCTAGCACGGTGTGCTCGAACCCCTCTTCGCGCCGAATGATCAATGTCAATTGCTGCTTACCCTGGGGGCCAACCGGGATCACCAGACGCCCGCCGACCGCCAGCTGCCCGAGCAGCGCCTCGGGGACATGCTCGGGGGCCGCCGCGGCAAGGATGCCATCGTATGGCGCATATTCCGTCCACCCCCAGCTTCCATCGTTATGCGCGATGCGCACATTGCGCAGGCGCAGTTCCCGCACATTACGCCGTGCCGCCTCCACCAAGGGCGCGATGCGCTCAACGCTATAAACATAGCCCACCAACTGCGCCAGGATCGCCGTTTGATAGCCGCACCCCGCGCCGATCTCCAGCACCTTGTTGAGCGGTCCGCCGGCCAGCAGGGCCTCGGTCATGCGCGCGACGACATAGGGTTGGGAAATGGTCTGACCGTAGCCGATCGGCAAGGCCGTGTCTTCATAGGCGCGGCTGGAGAGGGCCTCTTCCACGAAGATGTGTCGGGGCGTCACCCGCATCGTATCCAGCACGCGCGGATCGGTGATGCCCTGCTCCTTCAGGCGATTGATCAGACGGTCGCGCGTCCGCTGCGAGGTCATGCCAATCCCGAGGTGGTCATGTTTAGTCATGCGCGAGACGCCCCACCCATTGCCGCAAATCGTTGAGCATTGAATGCCGGGTCAGATCGATCTGTAGCGGCGTCACCGACACATAGTTATTTTTGACCGCGAAGAAATCAGTGCCTTCCCCCGCATCCTGTTCCGGCCCGGCGGGGCCGATCCAGAAGATCTCCCGGCCGCGCGGATCTCTCGACTTCACCACCGGTTCGGCGCGATGGCGCTGGCCGAGCCGCGTCACCTCAAATCCCGCCACCGCCTCAAGGGGCACATCCGGAACATTGACATTGAGTATGGTGTTGCCCGGCAGCGGATGACTGCCGAGGTGTTCCACCAACCGGCAAAGCATCTCGCATGCCGTGGTGTAATGGGTCGCCGGGTGGCCAGCGAGCGAGACGGCGATCGCGGGAAACCCGAGGAAGCGGCCCTCCATCGCCGCGGCCACCGTCCCCGAGTAGATCGTATCGTCGCCCATGTTCGCCCCGGCATTCACCCCCGAGACGACGATGTCGGGCTCGTAATCGAGGAGGCCGGTCAATGCCAGATGGACACAGTCGGTCGGCGTGCCATTAATGCTGTAGATATGCTCTTCGATCTTGGTGACACGCAGCGGTCCGTCGAGGGTCAGCGAATTGCTCGCGCCGCTGCGATCACGGTCCGGCGCCACCACGCACACCTGGCCGAAACGGGACAAGGCCTTGGTCAGCGCCTTGATGCCCGGCGCCTGTACCCCGTCATCGTTACTGATTAGAATTTTCACGCGCTCGTATTACCACTAAAAACCTTGGGACAACCAGGTCACTAGATTACAATGATCCAGATCGAGTTAGAATAGAAATACCGCTTCATTTCCACCTGCGAGCCGCCATGCGAGGGAAAAAGCCTCCGACACAAACGGATATCTCCACTGAAGAGCGCGAATTATTCCGCAGCATGGTCGGCGAAGTCACGCCTCTTTCCGACGATCGCATCGTTCACCGACCGCGCCTCTCCCGCCGGAAATCCCGCATCCAATATAGACCCCCGGCCCAGGGCGTGGATATCGAGCCCCACCTCGCCCCGGAGGATGTCGTGTTTTTCCATCGCGGCGGGCTGCCGCAAAAACAATTGCGCAAATTCAAGCGGGGTGAAATGGCGATCGAAGCACGGCTCGATCTCCACGGCCAGACCGGCGCCGAGGCACTCTCGTCGCTTCAACTCTTCTTTACCAAGACCGCAGCGGAGAACAAACGCTCGGTCTTGATCATCCATGGCAAGGGCTATCGTTCTCAAGGAGCCCAACCCATACTGAAAAGCCTCGTCCACCAGTGGCTCCAACAGCAGGACTCGGTCATCGCCTTTTGCTCGGCCCAGCCGCACCATGGCGGCAATGGCGCGGTGTATGTCCTTGTCCAGCGCTGCCGGCTTTAAACTCAATACTGTGAATTACAGCACAACTCGCGCACGGCGTTAACGCTATACCTGTGTCTTCGATGTTGCCCAATTACCCTCGAAAAACAACAGCATCACCGCCGGGCAACCTTCACACGCATGCAACACACCCCTGATATAGAGGCCTCATCGATACGCCGGGATTAGACTAAATTTATATCCCTTGCTAACACATTGATAAGTTTGTATGTAGTATGAGCTTGTAAAAACCACAAAGCTCTTGGTCAATGATATCGAATACCATGTCCACCCAAGATCAAACACTGTCATCACATACCACGGCACCCGTCTTCACCTATGCCGATTTGATCATCCGCTACCTCGCCCAAATCGACGTCGAATACATCTTCGGCATCCCGGGCGGCGCGATCGAACCCTTGTACAACGCCATCGGCCGCCACTTGCGCCAGCCGGCCGAGGAACTGATGCAACCTGCCGCCCATCGCAGCATCATCCCTCTGCGCCAGCGGCGCACCGGACATTACGTGCGACCGATCATCGCCCGCCACGAGGCAGGGGCGGCCTTCATGGCCGACGGCTATGCGCGCGAGACCGGCAAGCTCGGCGTGTGCTGCGCCACCACCGGCCCCGGCGCCACCAACCTGATCACCGGCGTGGCATCGGCCTATGTCGATCGCATCCCCATGCTGGTCATCACCCCGCAGACCGCGCTGCCGAGCTTCGGCAAGCAGGGATTGCAGGAGTCTTCCAGCGAGTCGGTCGACACCGTCGGCATGTTCGAGCACTGCACACGTTACAACACCCTGGTCTCGCATCCCCAGCAACTGGAAGGCAAACTCTACACCGCGCTGATGCACGCCTTCCGCCAGCCGCGCGGCCCGGTCCATCTCAGCATCCCGATGGACATATTGAACATGCCGGTGGACAACATCACCCACGGCTATCAGGTCGCACACCTGTTCCGGCAACCGCAAAACATCGACCAGTGCGCGTATCAGGCCCTGAAGGAGGCCGTCCGCAACGCGAAGCACCCGGTCCTCTTTTTAGGGGGAGGCAGCCGCCACGCCATTACGCCCATCATGGCGTTCGCCGAGCACCTGCAAATGCCGTTCGTCACAACGCCCTCCGGCAAGAGCTGGGTCAACTCCTATCATCCCTTGTATCGCGGCGTGTTCGGTTTCGCGGGACACAAGAGCGCCTTCGAGGCCATCAACAATGCAGATGTCGATCTGATCATCGCCGTGGGCACGGCCTTGGGCGAACTCTCCACCAGCGGCTGGGACGCCTCGCTGCTGAACAACAAGCTGGTGCATGTCTCCGCCGTGGCCGATGACTTCGCCCGCTCCCCCATGGCCTGCCTGCATGTGCTGGGCGAACTGCGCGCCCTGTTTGCGCACCTGCACCGGGATATCATCGAAGCGGATAGCGACAAGCGACCCTCCGATGCATTCCTGGAACATCCGCACCCCGCGCAAACCACCGCCGATTACTTCCCCCCGACACTCACCATCGCCAACAAAGACAAGTGCTACTCCAACAGCAGTCCGCTCAAACCGCAGCGCGTCATTCGCGAGCTGGGGGAAAGATTTCCGAAAGATACCCGTTACCTCATCGACGCGAGCAATGCCTGGGCCTGGTGCACCCACTATCTCATGCTGTCATCTCCTGGAAATCAACGCTATGCCTTTGGCTTTGGCGCGATGACATGGGCGATTGGTGCCGCCGTCGGTACCGCGTTGGGATGCAACGACAAGCCTGTAGTATGCATCACCGGCGACGGCTGCTTCCTGATGAGCGGCCAGGAAATTACCGTGGCCGTGGCGGAAGGCCTTCCCGTGATCTACGTAGTGCTCAACGACCAGGCATACGGCATGGTCAAACACGGCCAGCGCATGGGTGGCGCGGAGTCGATTGGCTATTCATTGCCGCGCGTGGATTTCGCCCAGATGGCCCTAGCCATGGGCGCCCAGGCCTATACCATCCAGACCGCGGAAGACCTCGCGCGGCTCGATGTCGACGAAATCTGCACCGCTGCCGGGCCGACCCTGCTGGATGTGATCATCGATTGCGAGGAAGTCCCGTTGATCGGTGCGCGGGTGAGAACCCTGGCAGTGGGTACACGATAAAAAGTACGTGCATTCAATACGCAAATAATTATTATGTACGGATGCCATGCTAAAGATTTAAGGAATGGAACCCGAGGATATGCATCAGAATTCATAATAACGAGGTATCCAGATGCGTGTTCAGGCCGCGTGTTCGTCACTGCTAGTTTGCATCGCACTCACCCCCGCCTATCTCATGGCCGAAGCCGGCGGTGACGATGCGTTGATGCTGCTCTACGAAGACGAAGAGATCATCAACATCGCCACCGGCACGCAGAAGCCCATCCACCTCGCCCCCTCCGTGGCCAGCGTCATCACCGAAAACGACATCAAGACGAGCGGGGCCACGACCCTGGACGAGGTGCTTGATGCGGTCCCCGGTCTCCATGTATCGCTCTCCTCTTTGAATCGCCTCAAGCCGGTCTATTCGATCCGCGGCATCCATTCCAGCCAGAGTCCGCACGTGCTGTTCATGATGAACGGCGTACCGTTCGTGAACACCTTTTCCGGCTCCACCCCTACCCTGTTCCGCTACCCCGTAGCCAATATCCAGCGCATCGAGATCATCCGCGGCCCCGGCTCAGCGGTGCACGGGGCCGATGCCTTCGCCGGGGTGATCAACATCATCACCAAAGATGCGGACATGCTGACCGATGGTGCAGCAGGCCTCCGCTATGGCTCCTTCGATACCTACGATGTCTGGGCGCAGAAAGGCGCCGAGCTGGCCGGCTGGAACATGTCCTTCAGTGTCGAGTACCAGCACACCGACGGCGATGACGACCGCATCATCGATGCCGACCGGCAATCCATCCTCGATGCCGTGACCGGCACCGACGTCAGTCGAGCCCCCGGCCCGCTGGACACGCGCTACGATGTGCTCAACAACCATTTCCAGTTCACCAAGGCCAACTGGGAGATCAATCTATGGGATTGGCATATGCGCGATGCCGGGGTAGGGGCTGGCGGCGCGCAGGCGCTGGACCCGACCGGCAAAGTGGAAAATGACACCATACTGCTGGACGTGAAATATCGCGTGTCCGACTTCGCGGAAGACTGGGATCTCGAGAACCGCTTCAGTTATTACTACCTCGAGGAACAAAGCTACAATAATTTATATCCCGCTGGAGCCTCGATCATGGGTGAAAGCTTCCCGGATGGAATGATCGGGAATCCGGGGGGAGTCGCAAAAAATACCATGCTGGAGATAGCCGCCCATTATGATGGATGGCGCAACCATCAACTGCGCCTGGCCATCGGATTGCAGCACCAGGATGCCCGCACCAATGAAACCAAAAATTTCCGTTTTGACTCGGGCGGCAATCTGGTTGCCATCCCGCTCACCGATGTCAGCGACACCGACGATGTCTACATGAGGGACCAGAGCCGCCGGGTCTGGCATCTCTCCGCCCAGGACGAGTGGCGCATGGCCCCCGACTGGGAGCTCACCGGCGGCCTGCGTTACGACCGCTACTCCGACTTCGGCGGCACGCTCAATCCGCGCGCCGCCCTGGTGTGGGCCACGGACTACAATCTCACCACCAAGTTCCTCTACGGCCGCGCCTTCCGCGCCCCGAGCTTCGGAGAACTCCATGTCCGAAACAACCCGGTCCTGCTCGGCAATGAAGACCTGGACCCCGAGACCATCGACACCCTGGAGGTGGTCTTCGACTACCGCCCCACCTTCGATCTGGAAAGCGTGCTGAACCTCTATACCTACCGGATCAGCGATCTCATCGACTACGTCCCCGGCACCGGCGGCGCACGGGCGCAGAACGCCAAGGACCAGGATGGCTACGGACTGGAGCTGCAAATCGACTGGAAACTCAGCAAGACGCTGAATGTTCACGGCGGTTTCGCCTGGCAACGCAGCAAGGACAGCGACACCGGCGCCACCGTGCCCGACACGCCGGAACGCATGCTCCGCCTCGCCGCCCGCTGGAAGCTGCCCTCTGAGTGGGTATTGAGCCCGCAACTGAACTGGGTTGCCGATCGCGAGCGCGCGGCTGGCGACGGGCGCGACCAGATCGATGACTACACCCTGGTCGATCTCACGCTGCGCCGCGCGCATATCCGAAAGAACTGGGAATTCGCCGCATCGATCCGCAACCTGTTCGACGAAGACGCCCGGGAGCCATCGCATTACGAGACCTTCCCCGTGCCACTCGCCCCCGTGCCGGGTGACTATCCGCTCGCCGGGCGCAGTCTGTATGTAGAGCTGCGTTACAACGGCGATTGAGCTCGATTGCGGCTGTTACGCGTACTCTCTTACCCTCTCCCGCGTGTCGGAGAGGAAACTTACTCAGTGGCCTTTTGGCATTTCACGAAGCGTGAGATTTTATTGTCCTGTTCTTGGCAAATAGTGCGCACCATCCCGGCTACCGATTACTTTCTCCTTCCGGGATTCATGCCCTTCATGGGTAGAAGGACAAGATGAGCGGGAGACTCGCAGAGGAGCGGGAGTTTTTCAGCAAACAGCCACAGCTTATCTCGTTGATAAAACCGAATTTGTTATCCGACTAACGAATGTCCAATAAAGACCACTCCCAAATCATCAGCCGCGACATCCAATTCGCCGAGCGCGCCACTACGCGCATCTGGCAGGAAACTGCCTCCGAAGACAACCCTTATATCGCGGCTGGTTGCCGGTGCCACGGTTACGATCTCCAGGAGCTGATGCACAAGCGCAGCTTCGTCGAGGTGTTCTATCTGCTGTTTCGAGGAGAGCTGCCCAGCGGGAGCGAAGCCGAGCTGCTGGAACACCTGATGATCGCCCTGATCAATCCCGGCCCGCGCCACCCGGCCACCCGTGCAGCCATCAATACGGCCGTCGGCAAGACCGACCCGGCGCACATCCTCCCGATCGGGATGATGGTCTTGAGTGGCGAACACCTGGGCGGGATTGAGGTCGAGGCCTCGATGCGCTTTATACGCAAACGGCTGCGTGACGACCCGCAGTGTGTCGCCGGAGAATTGCTCGAATCCGAGCGTCCACCCGCCGAAGGCGACTGGCACATCGCCCCCGGCTTCGGCAACCGTTTCGGCGGCATCGACATCATGCCTGGCAAGATCGCCGCACAGCTCGCTCAACTGCCCGGCAGCGGCAAGGCGCTGGCTTGGGGAGAGGCGTTCGCCCGCGCCTTGCAACCGCACGACATGGGCTGGTTGACTTCCGGGATTGCCGCTGCCGCGTTCTGCGACCTCGGCTTTCAGCCACGCGCGGCGGCCGGCCTGCTGCAAATCCTGTCCGCTCCCGGCCTGCTGGCCCATGGCCTGGAATACGCCAACAAACCGATCACAGCCCTGCCCCGTATCAGCGACGAGGACTACCACATTGGCAAAAAGTGACACTAAGTATTGGGAACGCCGTCGTGGCAAAATTTTCAACCGCAAGGGCGGCTGGAAGGTAGGACAAGGTGTGTACTGTCATGGTTACGAGATCATGACAGACCTTGTAGGCAACATTTCATACGTTCAGATGATGATGCTGAATATCACGGGAACCCTTCCAAGCAGAAAGGTCGCCGACTGCGTTGAAGCAATATATGTCACGATGAGTTGGCCCGAACCACGCATTTGGTGCAATCACATTGGCGCGCTATCTGGTACCGCAAAAACGGGGGTCGTTGGCGCCACTACCGCAGGTGTGCTCGCCGCAGATTCCACCATGTATGGAAGCCGACCATTGCTAGAGAGCGTGACCTTTATCAAAAAAGCGCTTGAAGATTACCAAAGTGGCAAAAGCATTCAGGAAATCGTCGATGAACAAATAAAGCTCCACCAAGGCAAAGTCCAGATCGTGGGGTTCGCGCGACCGCTAGTAAGGGGGGACGAGCGAGTCGCTGCCGTGCAAAAAACAATGGCAGCACACAACATCGAGATCGGCCCCCACCTAGATCTTGCGTACAAAATCGCTGATCACCTGCGAAATAGGCATGGCGAAGACATCAATATCAACGGCTTTTCGGCAGCCTTTCTATCCGACGTTGGGCTATCAAAAGAGCAAATCTACAGCCTTGCCGCCATGTGCGTAGTGAGCGGCGTCACCGCCTGCTATCTCGAAGAATACGACAAGCCTGCCGAATCCTTCCTGCCACTGCGCTGCGAAGATATCGATTACCAAGGGCCGCCGCCGCGCGAAGTGCCCGACCCGTGAGAACATGCCGCGCGATCGCAGCATCGCCGTAATCCGGCGGTCTTGCCGCGCTCCTTGGTCCCCATCAGCAGTCTCTCCACAGAGTCGGCGCTGGGCATGGCGACACCGTCCGCCGATATCTCCGCCGTTTTGTAGTACACTACCGCGTCCGACACATTCTGGCTGCGCCCGCACAAGATCTGGCCGGACGATGTGTCCCTCAGGACATTCCTGCCCGCATACTGTATTGGCTCCACCAGGAGCCGATTTTGTTCAGGCCACAGGCGTTTAATGAATGCTGACAAACATGCTTGAAGCGCGCAGCCTCGACTCGACGCGCGTGTTTTACATCACGCTGTTGTTGACCACCGTGGTCAAGCTGGCGCTGGCGCATTTCGTGCCCATCACCGGCGACGAGGCGTATTTCATCGAGTGGGGCCGGCATCCGGATTATGGCTTCTACGACCACCCACCGATGGTCGGCTGGTTTCTCACCGCATTCCTGGCCGTCAGCGATACGGCGCTGTGGTTGCGTCTGCCCAGCGTCCTCATCAGCACCTTCATCGGCTGGGCGATCTATCACATCGTCAAAGACATCGATGCGCGGCTCGCGGTGCTGTGCGCCGCACTGTACCTGGTGGCCCCGATCAATCTGCTGGGCGTGTTGATCACCACGGATACGCCGCTGATCCTGTTCTCCTTCCTCTCGGCCTGGTGTTTCTATCTGGCCCAGCGCGGCGATGATCTGCGTTGGTACGCCCTCGCCGGGCTGATGCTGGGCGCGGCGTTTTTCTCCAAGTTCTTCGCCGGGCTGCTTGGAATCGCCTATTTCATTTATCTGGCACTGTTCGTGCGCCGCGGACTGCGCCCCTATCTCGGCCTGCTCCTGATCGTGGCCGGCACCCTGCCCTTCATCGGCCTGAATCTATGGTGGAACTACCAGCACTGCTGGAACAATTATCTGTTCAATCTGCAAAACCGCGCGGCCGGCGGCGAGTTTTCGGTGATGACCGTGCTCGGCTACCTCGCCTTGCTGCTGTACGCCCTCACACCGCCCATCGCGTATTACCTGTTCAAGCAGCGGCAGGCGATGAGCAAAATCCTCCGGCAGCCCGGCGCCGGCGTTTTCCTCGGCGTGCTGCTGATCCCGTTGGCGCTGTTCATGCTGCTGTCATTGCGCGCCACGATCGGGCTGCACTGGATTTTGAGTTTTTATCCCTTCCTCTTCATCGCCATCGCGTCGCTGCTCAATAAAGACCAGTTGCGGCGCAGCATGATCTTCATGCTTCCCTTCACGGCACTGCACCTTATCGCGGCCGTCGCGCTGCTGACGGCATGGCCGATGCTCGCAAAAAACCACGAAGGCGATTACACACGCTTGGCCGCCGTGATGAACCCCGCGCCGCTGGCGCAGGCGCTCACGCCGTATCGCGATGACTATGTCTTCGCCACTGACAGTTACAGCTTTTCCGCCGTGCTGGCCCAGGCCGCCAAGCAACGCGTCATCGTGTTCGGCAAGGGCTCCCACCACGGCCGGCAAGACGATCTGCTGACCGACTTTCGCATCTTGGATCAAAAGAATCTGCTGCTGATCAGCCGGAAAGACGATCTCGAACGCTACGCGGGATTCTTCCAGCGTTTTGAGATGAAACGACTGAAGGTTGACGGCGCGACCTATCACATCGCCGCAGGAGTCGCGTTCGACTACGCGCGCTACCGCGACGAGATCCTGCGCCCGGCCTATGAGAGCTATTACCGCATCCCGGCGTTTTTGCCGGTCGGCGCCTGCTACATGAAGGAACGGTATTTCGCGGACTAACAGCGTGCTGAAAAATGGTTTTTAGTCCCTTCTCCCACAGGGAGAAGGGTAGGATGAGGGGATAAATTTATTAACCTACCGGCAAAAGACATCTGCTTTTATTCCCTCTCCCTCAGGGAGAGGGCTAGGGTGAGGGGATTGATTTTACCCCCTCATCCTGACCTTCTCGACTCAGGTTCCGGACTTCGTCCTACCGATTCCATCCATGGAGTCGTCACCGAGGGAAAGGGAGTTTTTCAGCACGCTGTTAATCTACAGCGAGAGTTTTTTGAAAATGGATTCGGGAATGGATTTGATCACCGCCATGATGCCCCACCAGAACCAAGGCAGATAGACCACGTTGCGGCGCTCCTCGATGGCGTTGTAGATGCCGCGCGCGATCACATGTGGTTTCGCCCAGAGCAGGCCCTTCTTGAACTGCGCTGTCATCGGCGTGTCGACAAAGCCCGGTTTCACCGTCACCACATGCACGCCCTTGCGCACCAACCGATTGCGCAGTCCTTGCAGAAAAACACTTACCGCCCCTTTCGCCGCGCCGTACACATAGTTGGACTGGCGCCCGCGATCACCGGCCACGGAACTGATCGCCGCGATCACGCCCCGCCCCTGCGCTTCCATCGCATTGGCAAGATGTGTAAGCAGTGAAATCACGCTCAGTCCATTGGTATTGAATTCACGCAGCGCAAGCTCGGCGTCCTGCTCGCACGCGCGCTGATCCGGCAAGCTGCCGTGGGCGATCAAGACCACGTCGATCGAACCCAGCTGTTGCTGCGCCTTGGTGATGAGGTCGCGATGGAGCTCCAGGCGTGTGACATCCATGGTCTCCGTGAACGTCACGGCCGCACCGCGGATCTTCAGATCATTGGCGATGAGCGCCAGGCGCTCGGCGTTGCGCGCCACCAGAAACAGTCGATCGCCACGCTGCGCGAAGATACGCGCGGTTTCTTCCGCGATCGCCGAAGTGGCGCCGATAATCATGACGTTGCTCATATGTTTCAGATTCCCAGTCGCTGTGATTGCAATGAATTGAACACCCGGTCCGCGCCGAGGCGCCGGCGCAGCTCGACAAACCGCTCCCAGCGCGGATAGCCGCGGCGGAAGGTCGCCTCACTCATGCGGGCGTCCTTGGCCAGGTAAATCCTCCCGCCGTAGTAGAGCACCAGGCGATCGAGCCGGTCCAGAAATTCGAGCAGGCCCGCGTCCATCTTGAAGTCCAGCGCCAGCGTGTAGCCTTCAAACGGGAACGAGAGCCAATTGGCGTTCTGCGCGCCGAGCAGCTTCAGCACCGCCAAAAATGATCCGCGCTTGGAATCGGCGATAAAACGCAGAATCTCGTGCATGCCGCGCGCACCCGCCTCGCGCGGGATGACGAATTGGTACTGCGCAAATCCCTTGCGCCCGTACATGCGATTCCAGTGCAGGATGCGGTCCAGCGGGTAGAAGAACGGCTCGTAGTGCACTCGCCGCACCGTCTCGCGGGCGCGCACGCGCTGATAATAAAGCGCGTTGAACGCCGCGATGGAAAAGCGGTTCAGCGCCAGGCCCGGAAGATTGACCGGCACGGTCACGGGCGTCTTGCCCGGCAAACTCAAGCCGCCGTCTTCGCTGTGTTCACCCAGCATCAACAACGAGCGCCCCAAGTGCTTGCCGGTGCGCAGGCAATCGATCCAGGCGACCGAGTACGTCGCCGCCGCGTGCTGATCGAACAACTCCATCACCTCGGCGAGATTGCCCGCCTTGAGGGTCTTCTCTTCGATAAATGCGGAGGCGATCGGTTTGAGTTGCAGCTCCGCGTCGAGGATCACACCAAGCAAGCCCATCCCGCCGCAGACGGCGTGAAACAGTTCGGCGTTCTCGACGGGCGAACATCGCTCGATGCGCCCGTCGGGCAGCAATAATGCAAGACTCACCACGTACTGACTGAAGCAGCCATGATGATGGTGATTTTTGCCGTGCACGTCGCTGGCGATCGCGCCACCGACTGTGACGAACTTGGTGCCCGGTGTCACCGGCAAAAACCAGCCGCGCGGGACGAAGATCTCCAGCAGAGCGGCGAGTGTCACGCCCGCCTGGCAGCGCACCCGCCCGGTGTGCGCATCAAAGGCCAGGATGCGGTCGAAGCGCTCGGTGCGCAATACCTCGCCGGCCAAGGCGCTGTCGCCGTAGCTGCGGCCTTTGCCGTAGACGATGCCGTGAAAATTGACCAGTCCGGCCTCGATATCTGCAACATCGGCCACATCGCGAACCTCGGCCTCGACCACCGGATAATTGCCCCACCCGCTCAGCTGCATCTAGCCCCCCGCCTTGCCGAAGACATAGTGTTTGTCCAAGCGATATTTGATGAGGTAGCCGATCGCCAAGCCGATGATCCCGCCGAGGTAACGCATTTCCTTGGTTTGAAACATGGCGTCGAACCCGAATTCGAATCCCCAGAACACCACGGTGGTCGCCAGTCCCATCAGCGTGTAGATCATGAAGGTACGAGTGTCATGCGCGATGTTCTGCGCGCGAAAATTGAAGATGTATTTTTTGTCGAGGATGTATTTCACCAACAGGCCGGCCACCGTGCCGACCAAGACTGAGAACGCCACCGCATAGGCTTGATCATAGAGCCGAATCGAGACATCCTGCGCGGCGATGTTGACGCAGGTCGCGATGATGGCAAAGAGCGTGTACTTTAAGGCCAGCTTCATTATAATACGGATTCTTTTTAACCATCAGAAAATGAAGCGAAAATTCTAGGTGCTCAGGAAGGGGATGTAAAGCATGGTGCGCGGTTTGATTAAATTGATGCGGCCTCGGCAGTGGGTGAAAAACGGTTTCGTACTGGCTCCGTTGATGTTCACCGGGAGCTTCCTCGATCCATCATCGATCCAATCCGCCTTGCTCGCGACATTGCTGTTCTGCATTGCGTCGTCGGCCACCTATGTGGTCAACGACATGCGCGATGTCGAGAGCGACCGGCGCCACCCGAAGAAATCGAAGACGCGTCCGCTCGCCTCCGGAGAGGTAAGCATGCCGCAGGCCACGGTGTTGCTGGCGCTCTTGTACGGCGGCCTCATCGCCGGCTTCTTCATCATGCCGCAAGTGCTCTACGTGATCATCGGCTATCTCGCGCTGAATCTCGCCTACAGCTTCGTGCTCAAACACCAGCCGGTCATCGACATCTTCACCATCGCCTTCGGCTTCGTGCTGCGCGTTTACGCCGGCGCGGTCGCCTTGAGCGTGCCGCTGTCCTCCTGGATGTTCGTCTGCACCCTGTGCCTGGCGCTGTACCTGGCCGCAGTCAAGCGCCGGCAGGAATTGGCGCTTTCCGGCACCGAGAGCCGTAAGGTGTTGCAGCATTACACCGTCGCACTGGTCGATCGGTATGCCGAAATGGCGGCCACCGGCGCGCTGATCTTCTACAGCCTGTTCGTGATGAACGCCCATCCCGAGATGGTGGTGACCATTCCCTTTGTACTCTATGGGCTGTTCCGCTACTGGTTCGTGGTCGAGGCCCTGGAGGGTGGCGAATCGCCGACCGATGCGTTATTGAGCGACTGGCAGCTGCTGCTCACCGTCGTGCTCTGGGTTGGCATCACGGGCTACGTCCTTTGGCCGAAGGGGTAAAACATGGATCTCAGTTACGCCATCATGCCCTTTTTCGCCTGGCTGTGCGCAGGCAGCCTCAAATTCCTCATCAACTCGCTCAAGGCGCGCCGCCTGGCTTTTGACTTGATCGGTTACGGCGGGATGCCCAGTACCCACAGCGCCATCGTCAGCAGCATGGCGGCATTGGTCGCATTGAAGGAAGGCATCCAACACCCGGCCTTTGGCATCGCCCTCACCCTGGCCATCATCATCATGGTCGACGCCAACGGCCTGCGCCGCCAAGTGGGAAGGCATGCAGCGGCCATCAACAAGCTGGGTGCGCAGACACCCTCCCACACCCCGCTGCGCGAGCGCATGGGGCATAGCCGGGCCGAGATCCTGGCCGGGATCACGGTAGGCGCGCTTTGCGCTTACCTCGTGCACCTCGTGACCATCGGCTGACAATCCCATCGCGTTTGCCTAGAATACCCCGCTCAGAGCATCCAAGAGGTACTACGCTGTGGCTGACAACCAAAATGACGCGACCTTCGAAGAGGCCGCACTCCGCACCGTCGATCTAGGCAATCAGATCACCCAAGGCGATGCGGACAACGACATCTGGGACGTCGCCGACGGCCTCCTGGCCGGTGCCATCCAATATTGGCTGTACTCGCGCGAACCCTGCGGCGATCCCCGCTGCGAGGATTGCGCCGCCATCAGCACCGCGGAATTGCGCCTGTCCGAACTCTTGCGGCTGACACAGCAACTGGCGGAAGACAGCGAATACTTCCATTCCAGCAGCGATTGCAACGTCGGGCATGCCTGATTTGGTAATAGGCAGGCATAGCTGCTACAATCGCCCTCCGGACAAGTTTATGGTGGCTTGTGTCGGTCCCCTCGCGACGATACGCCGTGAACCCCGCCAGGCCCGGAAGGGAGCAACGGTAGCGGCCGACTCGGGCGCCGGGGTGTGGCTGGCACAAGTCGCCTCCCTTACTGTAAGTTATCAGGCGTTCTATTGTAGAACGCTCCTACACGAGATTGGTTGTGGGGTTTGGTTGGTAGGAGCGAGCCCTGCTCGCGAATAAAGGCCATCGCCTGCGGGGCAGGCTCCTACATTCGATGTAATTTACCGCCGGGATATTAAGTGCGGCATCCTCTCCAGCTTGCTTCAACACCGGGGCGATCGATGAGTTATCAAGTACTGGCGCGCAAGTGGCGCCCGCGCAATTTCAAGGAAATGGTCGGGCAGGAACACGTCCTGCGCGCCCTGGTCAACGCCTTGGACAACAACCGCCTGCACCATGCCTTTCTATTCACCGGCACACGCGGCGTGGGCAAGACCACCATCTCGCGCATCCTCGCCAAATCCCTGAACTGCGAGCAGGGGGTGAGCGCCAGCCCGTGCGGGACCTGCGCCAGCTGCCGCGAGATCGACGAGGGCCGCTTCGTCGACCTGATAGAAGTGGACGCCGCCTCGCGCACCAAGGTCGAAGACACCCGCGAGCTACTCGAAAACGTGCAATACGCCCCCACGCGCGGCCGCTACAAGGTCTACCTCATCGACGAAGTGCACATGCTCTCCACCCACAGCTTCAACGCCTTGTTGAAGACGCTCGAAGAGCCGCCGCCGCACGTTAAATTCCTGCTGGCGACCACCGACCCGCAGAAGCTCCCGGTCACCATCCTCTCGCGCTGCCTGCAATTCAGTCTGCGCCGACTGCCACAGGACATGATCGCCAAGCACTTGGCATACATCCTCGGCCAAGAAGCGATCCCGCATCAGGCCGGCGCGCTGGCGCTGATCGCCCACGCCGCCGACGGCAGCATGCGCGATGCCCTGAGCCTGCTCGATCAGGCGATCGCCTTCGGCGGCAACACGGTCAACGAGACCGAGGTGCGCAACATGCTGGGCACCATCGACCGCAGCATCGTGTTCAAACTGCTCGAGGCCCTCGCCGCCCAGGATGGCGCGGCCCTGATCGGCCACGTGCGCCAGCTGGCCGAACAGGCCCCGGATTTTCAGGCCGTGCTCGCGGAACTGCTCTCCGCCCTGCAACGCATCGCGCTCCATCAATGCGTGCCCACGGCGCTGGAGGGCGCGGACGATCTCGATCAGATCGCCGGCCTATCCAAGCGCCTGAGCCCGGAGGACGTGCAACTCTACTATCAGATCGCCCTGCACGGCCGCCGCGATCTGCCCTTGGCGCCGGATGCGCGCAGCGGGCTGGAAATGACCTTGCTGCGCATGCTGGCCTTTCGTCCCGGTGAACCCGGCAGCAGCGCAACACCCGTCGCACCGCTGACCAAGCCGGTCGCGACCGGCGCCGCGACGCCATCACGGCCGCAACCACCGCAGAGCGCAACCCCCGCTACCGCGCCGACCCCGACCCCGACCCCGGCACCGGCACCGGCACCGGCACCGGCAAAGTCTACACCCGGCAACACGCAGCAAATGTCCTGGCCCGAGATCGTCGCCGCCCTAGATCTCAAGGGTCTCGTTCAGCAACTCGCGTTGAACTGCACCCTGCAGGAGCGCAACGACCAGCGCATCGCCCTGCTGCTCGACAGCAGCCATGCGCAGCTGCTCAGCCCGCAGCGCCAGGAACAGTTGCAGACCGCGCTCAATCAATTCCTGGGCACCCAAGCCAAGCTCACGATCGGCACTGGCAAGAGCACGCAGGAAAATCCCGCCCAGTTACAACAACGCCAGGCGCAAGAAAACCAGGCCAGCGCGGTGGCCGCCATCGAATCCGATCGCAACGTGCTGAGCATGCGCGAGTTGTTCAACGCCGAGGTCAATCCCAACTCCATCCGCCCGGCCAACTGATTTTACGGTATAATTCCCGGCATATTTTCGCCCAAACACATTCGAGAGGTTCGCATGAACATCAATCAATTGATGAAGCAGGCCCAGCAGATGCAGGCCAATCTCCAGAAGGCGCAAGAGGAAATCGCGCGCATGGAAGTCACCGGCCAGGCCGGCGGCGGCATGGTCAGCGTGGTGATGACCGGCCGGCATGACGTCAAACGCGTGAGCATCGATCCCAGCCTGATGCAGGATGACAAGGAGATGCTGGAAGATCTGATCGCCGCGGCCATCAACGATGCCGTGCGCCTGATCGAGAAGACCAGCCAGGAACGCATGTCCTCCATGACCTCGGGCTTCAATCTGCCGCCCGGCTTCAAGATGCCCTTCTGATCCACCCGATGTCGCTCTCCCCGTTAATCAAGCGCCTGATCGAAGACCTGCGCTGCCTGCCGGGCGTCGGCCCGAAGTCGGCGCAGCGCATGGCGTTTCATCTGCTCGAGCGCGATCGCGACGGCGCGCGCCGTCTGGCCAAGACCCTGGTGGAGGCCGCCGACCGCATCGGTCATTGCGCGCAATGCCGCACCCTGAGCGAGGACGAGACCTGCCCGCTGTGCGCCGATCCGCGACGAAATGCTGCGCAATTGTGCATCGTGGAGACCCCCGCCGATGTCAGTGCCCTCGAACCCTCCAGCGGCTACCGCGGGCGCTATTTCGTGCTGATGGGCCACCTCTCACCGCTCGACGGCATCGGCCCGGAAGACATCGGTCTGGATCTGCTGGCCCGGCAGCTCGACCAAGGGGAAATCCAAGAGGTCATCCTCGCCACCAATCCGACCGTCGAAGGGGAAGCCACCGCCCATTACATCCACGAGATGGCGCGCACCCGTGGTATCAAAGCCTCGCGCATCGCCTTCGGTGTGCCGATGGGCGGCGAGCTGGAATACACCGACAGCGAAACGCTTTCCCGCGCCTTGCAGGGGCGGGTACCACTGTAATTCCGTGCGGCTTACGCCCAGAAAATTCCAGGCAGAAATTATCGCGCCGTAGGAGCCTGCCCTGCAGGCGATTGAGCCTTATTCGCGAGCAGGGCTCGCTCCTACAGAGTCATGTTCACCGTCGGGTCGATACCATGAATTGATGGCGGCAAGATTCAATCGCCGTTATTTCTTCAGGGCTCTTTCCGCCAGCCGCTGCGCCAGCGCACCCAGCTGCTTGAACCGCTCGAAGGCAGTCTTGTCGAGCTGACAGGCCTCGCTGCGCCGGTCGGCGTAAAACAGCCCCAAGGCACGCCCTTTGACATGCAAGGTTTGCACGAAGAATGAGCGCATGGGATTGAGCTGGTCGAGCAGTTGCGGCACACCATCGCCATAGCTCTCCCACTTCGCCCGGTTGATCCACAGACAGTTCGGGCGCGCCAGCAACTGCGAAAACAGATTCTTCTCCTTCAGGTCCAGCACGAAATGATCAAACAGCGGATCGTCTTCCGCGCCGACGATGATCCGGGCGCGCAGCAGGTCCTGCTCGGCGATCACCTTGGCATACACCACGCGATTCAACCCGGCGCCATCGTGCATGGCATGCACGACCTCCTCGATCATTGCATCGAAGGTCAGATCCGGCAGCAGAATCTCGCTGCCGTCCTTGTGGTTTTCGATGGGATAACCATAGCCGCGGCGCTGGAACAAATCGGTGACGAGACTGGCCTGCGGGGCAACGCACAGGCACGACAGGGACTTCTCTTCCTGATCACCGTGCGATGCGCCCTGCACGGCGGGCGTGGTAAATGCCGGCAACTGATACTCGGCCACCCGTTGCTGCCAGCCCTGATGCAATTCGCGCAGATACGGTAACACCGTCTCCTCATCCAGATTCAGAAACGCGATGATCTGGGCGAAACACTCCGCGCCCACAGGCAGCGCCTCCTCCCGCGCTTGATATTGATTGGCGGCCTGCACCGCCAGTTGCAAACCGTAAATGCGTGCAAAACTGGCATTGCCCGGCTCCAGCGCGTCGATTGCCAGCTGCGGCATATTCCAGCGCTTGGCCAGACTGTGCGCCAGCGCCTCCTGGGTAAACCCAAACACCACATATTGAGCCTCGGAATACGGCACCCGCAGGGCAGCGGCCCATTGCCGCACGGCTTGCATGCGCGCAGCCGCCTGCACCGCCATGCCGAGCTCGCCGCAGAAATAAAGCATAGCCGCCAGATACACCTCGTCGGGCACCATGTCTTTGCGCCGAACCGCCCAGGCGCGCGCCAGCAGCGCGGCGAGACTGGCGCGGCCGTAAATCTCCTGCGCCACGGCCTGACCTTGCGGCGGCACAACCTCGGTGAGCACTGGCGAGTCCAGACAAATCTGGCGTATCTTGTTGATGCCCAGCATGCGGACCGTGTATTCGATGGTCGTCAGCCGGTGATTGAAGTGCTGATGGGGCGTGGTGTTCGCGTAATGCAACAGGTTGATGACCAAACCGAGGTCGAGCGCGACATGCCCCGTCAAAGCCTCCAGGGACAGATCCTCGACCGTTTCGGAAGCCAGAATCGCACGCGTGCGCGGGAGAACCGGAAAATTACTATTCGCCAGTTTCTCCAGCCATTTGTTGAGATGCTTTTTCACACCGATCCCTCACTGGGCGATTGCCAGCGCCTGTTCCAAATATCGGCCGGCGGGCATAATTATTGAAAATTTTCATGCAGTTGATTTTCAAGATAAATGAATCCCGCTCAGTGCATTGTTAAAGTTTGCCCGCCCCGCGTCGATCCTTAATCTTGACAATTCACATCCCCCAACAAGACGCCGCGCAGCGGATCAAAACGGACATGTATTCAAGTTACAATCCTGCCGAGGATATCGACGGTTTTCTCAAGCGGCATGCCCCGTTGGTCAAGCGCATCGCGTATCATCTGGCCGGACGCCTCCCCGCCTCGGTGATGGTGGACGATCTGATCCAAGCCGGAATGGTCGGGCTGCTCGAGGCCTCGCGGATGTACGACCCCAAGCAAGGCGCGAGCTTCGAGACCTACGCCGGCATCCGCGTGCGCGGGGCCATGCTCGATGAACTGCGCCGTAACGACTGGGCGCCGAAATCCGTGCACAAAAAGGCCCGTGACCTCATGGAGGCCATGCGTGCCGTCGAAAATCAAACCGGCCGCGACGCCAAGGACGAGGAGGTCGCCGCGCACCTGGGTATCAGTTTGGATGAGTACTACAAGATCCTACAGGACTCGAGCGTCTCCAAGGTCTTCAGCCTGGACGACCTGGGAGTCGATAATGGGGCCATCGAGGAAGGGTTATCGGACAAGCAACTAGGCCCACTGGAGATGCTGCAAGCGGCAGACAAACAACGCATCGTTGCGCAGGCCATCGACCGGCTGCCGCAACGCGAAAAACTCGTGGTTGTGTTATATTATCAAACAGAGCTTAATTTAAGAGAGATCGGCGCGGTGCTCGACGTCAGCGAATCACGAGTCAGTCAATTGATGACCCAAGCCCTGATGCGGCTCAAGGCGCGCCTGGAATCCAGGCTTGAACCCTAATGCTCGAGACCCTGCTCCCCAGAAGATCCCGCCACTTTCACAATCAAACTCGTGTGCACGAGATCAATTTCTGCATGCTCCGGCAGTTGCTCCCGAGCCTCCACCCCAGCGGGACAGAGGTGACACACTCCATCAACGATGCGAGCCGCCTGATCATCCGCATCAAGGAATGCTGCAAATATACCACCGTCCTGACGCTAATCATGCGCCTGGAAGCCGCCTCGCGGCTCGTCTCCGACATGGTCTTCGAGATCAGGGTCTACCACGATCTCTGCGTCGCAGAGGCCACCCACTATCAAGGCCAAGGCAGGTTTCAAGCCACCTACCCGCGGCACAATGACCGCGGCTACCATGAAGACGAGAAACATCAGGCAAACCGGCTTTTGCAGGAATGCCTGAAATACTCTCTCAAGCATCTTCCAGCAAAATAATTCACGAAAAACCAGCATGCCTTCTCCCTCGGGAGAAGGCATGCGGTGCATCGCCTCAAGGTGTCGTTAGAACGAATAGACCAGCGTTACGTTGGTTTCGCGGTCCGTGGATGTCTTGCCCGGCACCGGATCGGAATTATTCGTGATGGTATACGTCACCTTCATCGCCAGCGCGGTGTTGATCTTCGTCTTCAGGCCGGAGACCGATTTGGCAATCCTGCTTTCATCGCCGATGTCATAGGTCAATACTTCATCGAAATCGGTTGTATCGCTGATCTTCCAGTTCAGGTGGCCCAGCAACTTGACCACAGCCTCACTCAGGCTGTCATCACCATCGGCATTTGGCACCGTCAGCTTGCTTTGGCGCGCACCAGCCGAGATTTCAGC
The DNA here is from genome assembly GCA_040752855.1 of Pseudomonadota bacterium. Taxonomy (GTDB): domain Bacteria; phylum Pseudomonadota; class Gammaproteobacteria; order RBG-16-57-12; family RBG-16-57-12; genus JBFMHP01. The sequence goes on from JBFMHP010000017.1 coordinate 29,806, forward strand.
ATTGGCGAACAGCGTCTCGGTCTTGTAGAGGTCGCGACCATAACCGAGCAATTCGCTGATACGGTTGTCATAGCCGCTGAACTTGTCCTTCTCGTAGTTCAACTGGCCGAAGGCATAGTCGACATCCGACAATTTATAGTCCGCCTTGTAGGAGGCCAGATAGCGCTCGGCCGTATCGACGCTGTTGCTTGAGCTCTTGGTGGCCTCCAACATGGCATTGTGGCGCCACTTGTCATATTCCTTGGTACCTTTCGCCTTGGCGACCAGGTTCTCGGCATCCGAGTTCCCGCTGATGTTGGTATAGCCCAATTCCGCCTCGCCCTTGAAGCCCTGGATGCCTTGAGCTGCGGCGTTGCCGCCGAGTGCAAAGGCGGCGATGGATGTGCTAAGCACGATGTATTTCATGTTTTCTCCTCTCTGCCGTGATTATTCGGGAATAAAGCTAGCACATATTCGCCGATGCAATCATTTCCCGACAAAGTGAATTTACAAAAATTCACTCCCACCCTCGAAGATTGAAGAGCAGCGCCTGACTCCCAGTGAGAATAAAATGGCGCTCAAGACCGCGCCGAATATTGGCGCACTTCCCGGTCGATGCAGGAGGCGAGCTGTTGCAGGTGGAGTTCCATGCGCCCCGCCTCATCGGCATTGATCGGCGGCGCTTGCTGAACGCAGTCTTGCAGGTGATGTTCAAAGTCGCGCGCGCATGCGCTCAATTCCTGTGCGCCGAAGGTCGCGCCGCTGCCGGCCAGGCTGTGCAGCAAGCGGTGCAGCTCGCGCGCCTGCGCCCCCCATTCACCGCGGGACAAGATTTCTTTCCACAGACGATCCGCCTGCGCGAATTTATCGGGCAATTGCCGAAAATAGGAATCGGTCAGCGCCTTCAGCCGATCATGCAGGCGCTGCTCAGACACAATGCCGCTCCCAGATCTTCGACAATTGCCCCGCCAAGGTCATGGGATCAAACGGCTTGGCGATCACCTCCAGCGCGCCGATGGCCTTGAAATGTTCAATCTCCTTCGGCTGCACCTTGGCGGTCATGAAGATGACCGGGATGTCTTTGAGCGTCGGAATTTTGCGCAGCTCGCACAAGGTCGTCGGCCCATCCATGCCCGGCATCATCACGTCGAGCAGAATCAGATCGGGGGAGAACGCCGCCAGCCGCTGCAACGCCTCCTGCCCCGAGCTGGCGCTGCCGACCTCAAACCCGCCGATATCACCCAGGGCGATCTTGGCGACTTCGAGGATATCCGGCTCGTCTTCCACATAAAAGATTCTTGTTAACTTGGGCATGGCTCATTTTCCTTACATCAATCGAAGCGCCGTCTGCGGATTCAATTCGCTTGCGCGGATTTTGAGACCGAACGCACATCCAATCCGCCAAACAACCAGTAATAGCCGTATTCACGCACCCGGCTCGACAAATCCGCCTTGCGCAGGATCAAACGTGGGGTGTCCTTTTGGGCATCCCATGGTAGCTCGGTTTTCAATTCAACGGCAAACCGGTGCTTGCCCGAGGCGCGTGATGAGATCTCGAATTCGTAACCCGCGCCACTGGCGGATTTGCGCTCTAGATGAATGCCCTCGGGCGGGTATTGCGAACTGAAGCGACAGTAGTCCGGGCGGCATTGCGAGGTATCCAACAGCCCCAGCCACTCGACCGGTTTGCCGTGGTTGGCGTCGGTATTGGCAAAATAGCCCACCGGGGTGTTGAGGATGGTCTTGCGCTCATCGGGAGAGACCCCCATGCGTTTATCGCTGATCACCTCGCCCACCACCAATGTCAGCTTGGAAAACATGCCCATCGATGCGCTTTTATCGACCACACCGGCGCGGCATTGCACCGCAAGCTCTTTGCCGATCATATGCACGACGCCGTACTGGAGCTTGCCTTCCCAGAGGTTGCGCCGGTCGCGCTCGACTTCGAGGGTGCAGCCGTCGTGCTTCACATCATCGATCTCGATGGTATACGAGGCCTTGCTGCCCTCATATTCGACATAGGTCTCGGGCCGCATTTGGTTGTGGAGATAGTTGATCCTCAGGTCCGCAACCACGCCCACGATGGCGTTGTATTCCGACAAATCCTCCTTGCCCACCCTCACCACGGAACGCGCCTCGTTGTCCTGCATCCGATCATCGCCCAGCTCACTGCTGATCATCAGCGACACGGTGTATTCTTTGTGCAGCGGGATTCCTTGCGGCACAATCCAGGCCGGCATCTCACCATTGATGCCGGTGGCAAAGATTTGTGTTTCCCCGGCCTTGACCGGGCCGAGCTTGAGTTCCGTCATCCCGTGACGCGGATAGGCATAGCCATTCGGGCCGGACACCATGAATTTGAGGCTCGCGATCTCATCGTGCCGCCCCGCGTTGGCTACCGTGACGTTCGTCACGGCGACCTTGTCACCCACCTCGGCCTCGGCGGCGCTCAGGCCAAAGGATACCAGCGACAGGTCGTGTCCTTTGGTGGGCGAGCCCACGGTGAAATGCAGTATTTTCTCGGCGGAGGCGCCCTTGGCCTTCGCTTTGAGCACGAGGCGTTTGCCGCCGGCCACCTCGCCTACCTGAAAGGTGGCCGGAAGATACGCGCCGCTGGCGGCATCGTAGCTGAGCTTCTGTTCGGCCCCGAGCACATCCTGGCAGGCCTCATCATGGCAGATCACGTAGGAGACATCGGCGGCCACCGGACGCTTGGTGCGCGCATCATAAACCTCGGCCCACAGCGTGCCGTTTTGCCTGGCCGCGTACGTGCCCGAATAGCTGTCTAACCGCGCCAGCAAGCGCAGACGCGTTTTGTGTTCTGCTTTCCCCCGGGCGGCGCCCGAGCTGCAAATCCGCAACCACTCGCAATACGGCAGACTTTGATACCAGCCGTGCGCCTGATCCGGATAGAACGGCATCTGTGCGCTCTCCCACAGCCCCTCCTTGGCCAGCGGCTCCTGCTCCGGGTCGAGCGTCGTCTCGTAGTACCAGTGCCCGGCCCCTTGATATCCCGGGAACCTCACCGCCCCGCCTGAACCTGGATAATCCGCGCGGCGGTTTAGCACCTCAAACGAAGCGCCGGCCTCCTGCCCCAGCCACCACACGCCTTGAGATGTATAACGGGCATCGGTCTCGGTGAAATAATGTTCCAACTTTTCGATGCGCGCCTGCTGCGCCAGGGTCCAGTTCTGGAGTTCCGCCGCGCCCAGCCGGGCCTTGGCAATATCATCCTTAAACGCGTTTTCCCGAGGCAGAAAGGGATTGAGCAAGGTCAGCTGCACAACGGCTTTGGAATTCCGGACGAGGTGCTCCGCCGCTGAACGCGCCACCCAGGCGCCCGCCCCCTGGGCGATGAATTGCACCTTTTGCAACGAAGGCATCTTGGCTGCAAGCAGCTGCCCGAGATGATAGCCATGTTGATAGGCAATCTCGGCAGCTTGGTTGGCACGCGCCCAGTCGAGCCCCTCGTCGGTGAGCACCTGATAACCGGCCACCGCGTCGCGCTCCCAATGGTAGGGGACCAGGGTCCAGTCGGTACCCAGTTTTTGATTGATCGCGGCCAGTTGATTGCTGATACCTTGTTTCAGCAGCCCGAGGCGAGTCGGCTGGCGGCGCTCATCCTCGCCGTACATGTCCGGCAGACCCGCAGAATTCCAATCGTGGATCAGCACGACCAGGCGAGTGGTGGAGGCCGCCACCGGCTGGCCTTGCGCATCGTTCAAGTCCGCGGGAAAAGCGAAATAACGAAAGACATGGTAGTTTCCGCAGGCCGTGGCGGAGAGACTCACCGTCCCTGGCGCCTTGTCCCCACGTCTCTTCCAGTGCGTGGTGTATCGGTGCGCCGGGATGATGCGGCGAGTCGTCGACTCGTATACAAAAAACTGCGACTCCTTCTCAACATAAGGTGGAAGCTCCATCTCCAGCGGGGTCTCGGAGCACGATTTTTTCTCGGCGGTGATTCTATGCTGGTAGGTCCGGTCCAGCACGCCGAGCTGATTGAATTCATCGATCGCCTCCGCCTTATCCATGGACAGGTTGTAAGTGAGACGGCCGGAATCGGTCAATGTCGGCTCATGGCTGAGGATATTGGCGGCAGCCAGCGCACTCTCGGCCGTGACCGATATAACCAGCACGATGCCCAACCACACCGGAATCCTTCGAAGCAAGTACACCATCCACACCCAAAGATTAATCAGCCACGAAAACCCAGCCCTCCTGGCGCCAAAAATAAATACAAATCAACCAGTTAAAAATAATCACAGAAAACGCCAGCCCCATTCTGGCAACAGCTCGACGAGCAGCATGTCACCGCCCCAATCCTTTATATAACATCTTATCGTCGGCTCCCAGAACAACACTTATATCGTCCGCCGATTTTGTGATCACACCCCCAGTTGATTCGCCACAGCCCACCCCATTCACTCACGCATACAACGCCTGTCTTGCCGGATAAATCGGCGGACTGCCCGCCGCTGCCCGGCTGAATCGCAGCATGCCCGCCCCCAACCGACTGCACCGAAGGCGCTCGGCTACAAAAACGTCCAGAACCGTAAAAACTGGCAAACTGTCTTGCTCAGACCGGCTGATTCCGATAAAAGAACAATTCTGGATTCAAGCCGGCTCGGAATGTGCCGCTATACCCGGTATGATTTATATGTAAAAATCGTTATTCCGATATGGTATGCTCGGATGCGCTGCACAAGCAGCGTCACTGTTGTCCTGGTGGCGAACTTCTGACGCATGCCAGCTTTGGGAACCCAAGCCGCATCAAGCGCCCGTTCGACCTGCGGTTGGCAATAAAAATTCTCACAAAAGGGTTACATTGGTGATAAAGAAAAAGACTCCATGCCATGTACTCGGAGCAGCCGCGTGGAAGACCCGGTGTCTGACACTCGTCGCCGCACTGGTGGCCGTGGCAACGCCCGCTCACTCCCAAGAAAGCGACAAGAGCCTGAACTATCAGTCTTCAGGCACCACCGGTTTGATGGTCTTCGATCCAGGCTTGAATATCGACGTCGAACCGATTCTGCCGCTGCCATTGACCGAGAGCCTGAATCTCAATCCGAAGAAAGTGGCGCTCGGCGAAAAACTGTTCAATGACAAATCACTGTCGGCAGACGGCAAATTCGCCTGCGAAACCTGTCACCTGGTCGACAAAGGGATGACAGACCAAAAAGCCCACTCCCCCGCCATTGACGGCAAAGACCGCGATCTCAATACCCCCACCATGTTCAACATCGGGGAAATGAAGCTCCTGACCTGGAGCGGCAAGCGTTCGAACCTCGGGGACGTCGCCGAGGCGGTCTTCAAGAGCAAGAAAGGCCTTGCGATCGAGATGCCCGATTTGGTCAAGCGCCTGGAAGCCAACGCGGAATACAAGAGCCTGTTCGGTGCGGTCTATGACAACGGCGTTCAGGTCGAGAATGTCAAAGACGCGATCGCCGAGTACATGCGCTCCCTCAATACACCCAACTCGCGCTTCGATAAATATCTGCGCGGCGACACCGGCGCGCTGACCAAGGAAGAGCGGGAAGGCTACCAACTCTTCAAGGAATACGGCTGCTCCTCGTGCCATCAGGGCGTGAACATCGGCGGCAATATGATGGCCCCGGCCGGCATCTTCGGCAACTTCATCAAGGACCGCGGCAATGAGACCACCGCGGATCTGGGCCTCTACAACAAAACCGGCAATCTTGGCGACAAATATGTCTTCCGCGTGCCGACACTGCGCAATATAGAACTGACCCACCCCTATCTGCATGACGGTTCCGCCGACTCGCTGGAAAAGGCGGTCGATATCATGGGTCGGTACATGTTGGGCCGTGACCTGCCAGTAAGCGACATCGACTTGATCGTGAAATTCCTGAAAACCCTGACTGGCGAATATAAAGGGAAACAATTGTGATGCAAAAAATTACAAAACCCCTTCTCGTCTCATTGGTGGTCATCGCCGTGGCCACCTACGTGTATATCATGGTGCAACCCGGCAAACTCGCCCTGCATAACAAATCAATCGATCTGCTGCGCGGCCTCATGCAGACCAATGCTGAACTCAATGCAGACATCGTGAAGATCCGCCAAGGAGCGCTGAAAAACTACGACTCGCTCGAAGTCAACCTGAGAAAACTGGAACAAAAGGTCGACCAGCTCAAGAATGGCGAGGGCAAAATCTATAAGCTTGGTGACAGCGACATCGACGAAAAACTCGATAAGCTCGCCGCCCTGATCGGCAACAAGGGCGATCAAATCACCACTTTCAAGCTGCATAACGGCCTGATGAGGAACTCGCTGGACTATCTCCCAGGCGCCCTTAATGATATGTACCAGGAAGAATTGAAAGGCGAAAACGATGAAGTGCTGCATCGCCGCATCGAAGACGCCCTGCGTTTCACCATCATGTACACCATCAAGGGCGAAGAAAAATGGCGCCGTGACGCCTTGGCGCATATCAACTGGATACGCCGGGTTGCCGTGGAAAAACCTCGCAATCTCAAACTGGCGCTCCGCTCTTTCTCCGATCACTTGGAAGTGGTCATCACCAGTAGCGAAAAGGTCAACGATCTGATCAACACGCTGAGCGATTACAGCACCAGCAACACCGAAAACGACCTGTATCGCAGCTACATGAATTACTATGATCGCTCGCTGCGCCAGGGTTCGCCCTATACGACGGTCCTTTACGCCTTGGTATTGCTGTTGGCGCTTTACATCGCCATCAGACCCTTGCTCAAGAAAGAAGACTGAGGAAATCGGCTCTATCAAACAAGGCGGTATCGGCTAATCTGCCGATACCGCTTTTTTATTGGCCGCGCACAAGCTAAGACGATCGGTCGGCCAAAAAAACTTCAGGGCATGTCGCGTATGCGGCATGCCCTGAATTATTGAGCGAATGGGATCTTAATTAGCCCGAAATCAAGTGCCAATAGGCGACGCCCGCCACCCAAATCCCGATGAGTGCGAAGGCGCCCACGGTAATTGAGTTAAGAATCGGGGTGATTTTGGTCTCAACGATATCGATCATATCCTTCTCCTATAAATGGTTGCTTGATTTTTTGCGGTGACACGTCGCCACGACTCGCCACGCCGACAGCGACCCTCATTAATCCCGTGTTCAGCTTCACGGGCACTCGAAACTCTACCATGATTGCCATGGATGTCTAGCACTTTACTTAGAATCCTATAAATCGAGAGGTTATTGACAGACCTTCGCGGTATCTATAGCCCCCTCGGCAGGCAGGCGCGGCGCCGCTACCTCATGTGAGGTAATACATCGATACCTCCTTATTTCGCTTCTAATGAAGTAACCGGCGCCATAGCATGAGATTTGGGTATCGCAGATGTTGCAACGGCCATGCTTGAACAACTGTTTCAAAACAACAAACGCTGGGCGAGGGAGATCACATCGAGGGATCCCGAGTTTTTTAACAAACTCGCTAAACAACAGACCCCGGAGTACCTCTGGATCGGCTGTGCCGACAGCCGTGTTCCGGCCAACGAGATCGTCGGACTCTATCCTGGAGAATTGTTCGTACATCGGAACGTGGCGAACATCGTGTTGCATATGGACATCAACTGCCTGGCCGTGGTTCAGTTCGCCGTTGAAATCCTCAAGGTCAAGCATATCATCGTGTGCGGGCACTATGGCTGCGGCGGGGTGCGCGCGGCGCTCGAAGGCAAGCCGGTCAGCCCCTTGATCGACCATTGGATCAGCCCGATCTACGAGCTGTATCTGAGTCATCACGACGAATTCGACCGGCTTGAATCGCCTCAAGCCAAGTTCGACCGCTTATGCGAACTCAATGTCATCGAGCAAGTCCATAACCTCGCACAAACCTACCCCATCCAGAAGGCCTGGCAAAATGACCAACCGCTGGCGATACACGGGCTGATCTACCGTCTCGATGACGGCATCTTAAAGAATCTGAACGTGACTTTGACCCGCCATAACGCTACGACGGGCTAAATGCGGCGTGTGGGAGGCCTAGATGGAAAAAAGGCGGCACCAGCCGGCACCGCCCCGAGGTCTTCAATTCATTGCTGTTCTTGTCTCTGCTGCGCGTAGTATGCGGCGATCGCCCGGATCTCGATCATGCTCAGGACATCCGAGACCGCGAACATCGCCTTGTTCTTGCGCGTGCCGTCCTGGTATTCATTGATGGCGAGCACCAGATAGGATTCGACCTGACCGGCGAGACGCGGCTTGCCGGGCTCGTTGCTGAAGCCGCGATCGCCATGACAGTGGCTGCAACGCTGCTCGATCACAAGTTGCGGCTCCGTGGGCAGGAAGATATCGGGCTTGGCTGCGGTCTGCTTGGCATAATAGGCCGCGACGTTCTTGACCTCCTCCGCCGACAGTCCTTCCACCGCGCCTTTCATGCCCTCATGCGCGCGCTTGCCATTGGCATACTCGTTGATCGCGGAAATCAAGTACTTCTGATCCTGCCCGGCCAGAGATGGGTTTTTCGGATCTTTGCTGTGGCCTTGCTTCCCATGGCAGGCCTCGCACTTGGCGCTGACTTTCTCACCGGCTGTCGCATCGCCGCTCACTGTCTTGGCGGCCGCTGCCGGCGTCTGCGCGGAAAAATAGTAACTGACCTTTTCGATGTCGATATCGCTCAGATGCGAAACCATGGTGGCCATCTCTTCATTGACCCTGGCGCCGGACTGATAGGCACGCGTGGCCGCGATCAAGTATTTGACGTGTAGGCCGGTCAGGCTCGGATAGCCCGGCCGGGTACTGTCGCCCTTCTCGCCGTGGCATGCCGCGCAGGAAGATGCGATCTTCTCGCCTTCCGCGACCGGATCAAAGGTCTGCGATTGCATCTGCGCGCGCTGATAAAGCGACTCCGGAGTCTGCTGCGCATAGTAGGCGGCAAGATTATTGATGGTGCCGCTCTTCAAGCCTTGCACGGCGCCGCGCATCAGCTTGTCCTGACGCGCGCCGTCGCGATAATCCGTGATGGCCTTAACGAGATACTTGGCAGGCAACCCGGCAAGATTCGGAATATGCGGATTGGAGCTGTTGCCGTTGTAGCCGTGGCAACCGGCACAGGCACCTGCCTCCTCCTTGCCCAACTTGGCATTGCCGATGGTGGGCTTGGGCGCCTTTTTCGGGGTACGCGTCGCGTAATATGCCGCCAGCTGTTCGATTTCGGTTTTATTGAGCGAATCCCGGAAGATCTTCATGATGGCATGCTGGCGCTTGCCGGTGAAATAGGCTTGCAGCGCCGGAATGAAATACTCCGGCGGCATCCCGGCAAGGCTGGGAAAAATACCGTCGTGATCGACCGCTCCCTCCTGGCCGTGGCATGAATTGCAGCGGCGGGCGATCACAGCGCCGGCGACGACAGCCTCCTTGGTGATCAGCGAGGGTTTTCCTTTGGCGGCGATTTGATCGCCATACCATGGGGTGTCCAGCGAGGCGTAAAACGCCGAAATATCCTCGATCTCCTTGGGCGCCAGCGCGGCGGCGATCGCCTGCATGTCCGCATTTTTTCGTGAGCCGTTGTTGTAGGCCAGAATCGACCGGGTGAGATACTCCTGCGGAAAACCGGCGATAAACGGCGCGCCGCTGTTTGCGGCCACACCGTCCACTCCGTGGCACAGCGCGCATTTTTCCACCGCCAGCTGTTTTCCAGCCACGGTATCGCCGATGATCTTGGGCACGTATTGCGCCGCCTTTTCAGCCTTCGCTTCGAGCTCTTTTTGTACATTGGTAACATCAAGCTGTGACTTCGAATCGCATCCAGCCATGGCCAGCGCGGCGCAAAATACAACCCAAGCTGTCTGTCTCATGATTCATTCTCCAACCTGATCAACTGTGGCTTCCTTCTTATGTATTGTGACGTGCTCAAGGCATCATGCTGCGCGGCACGGCTCTCAAGCCCGTTTTCATTTCACATCCTCAGGCAGCTCATAGAACCACATCTGATAGAGCGACACGAATACCATGATGCCAAAGCAGGTTCCCATGACCGAACCGCTGAGCAATACCGCCCAGGCGAAGGTCTCGACCATCTTGGTGAGATACCAGGAGCCGATATCAACCGCGATGGATAAAAACGGTATCGCGATGATCGCCGATTGCAGCCACACATTTCTGAAATAGGCGTGCGAAAAGATGAATGTGGTGATGAAGAAGATGAACGACAACCCGAACATGTGAATATGCGAGACACGCACCAGGGTGTGCACGTTGAATCCGGTATCCTGCTGCGCCACGTGCGAGACGCCTTCGTAATCCTCCAGCGCCGGCAGATGCGGATTGTTATTGTTGTGGCAGGCTATACAGCGGTTATCGAAGATTGCCTTTATTTTTGCGTCATACTGTTCCTGGCTGGCGCCGGCGCGCACCCACGCTACGATCTCGAGATTCTCATTCGCCGGCAGCATGTTCGACATCGGGCCGCGCAACGCGCTTTCCAGCTTCGTACCCTCCTTGCTGCCCGCGTAGGCGATCGCAATATCCTCCACCGACAGCATCGGATCACCGTCACGCCCGTGGTGTGACTGGAAAATAAATATCCCGGCGAACAGGTAACCGAGACCGAGAATACAGAGCGCCCCGGTGAATACTACTCGTCTGACCAGCGGAAGTTGTGGAAGGTATAACGACTGCAACCTACTCATAGCGCGCTCCTGGGATTGAATGAAAGTCAGTCAATTGTTCTTTTACATATCCGGCCTGCTTGACTCCTCCCGCTTCGGGAGGAGTCGTGGCAGTTCTCGAGTGGTCTGTGCGTTTTACACGCATTGCATCAGCGTGCGGAGACTTGTTTCACCCGCACGATTTGATAGGCGCGTGTCAGATAACTGAACGGCGCGCTCCACACATGAACCAGACGAGAGAAGGGGAACAACAGGAACACCGTCATGCCGAAGAACAGGTGTATCTTGAAGATCGTGTCGACCCCATTGAGCAATGCCGGATCTGCGCGCAATGTTACTACACTTTGCACCCACTCAGCCAACGCGATCATCACGCCGGGATTGTCATGCGTGGCGTGACTGATCGATACCGGAATGGTGGAAAGACCGAGCAAAAGCGTAATCATTATCCAGCTCAGGATGAAGATATCCATGGCGCGGCTATTGGCCTTCACGCGCGGATTGCTGACCCGGCGTATCCAGAGGATGGCCCCGCCGATCAGGCACATGACACCGAACACCGAACCGGCGACGATAGCCATGTACTGGTGCGCCATGTCGGAGACGCCCATGGCGAGGAACCAGCTGTGCGGCGTGAGCAGGCCGACGAAGTGGCCGAGAAAGATCGCGATGATGCCCACATGGAACAGATTGCTGGCCAGACGCATATTGGCCTTGGAGAGCAACTGGCTCGAATCGCTCTTCCACGTGTATTGCTCGCGGTCGAAGCGGATCCAGCTGCCCAGGAGAAAGACCACCAAGGCGATGTAGGGATAGATTCCAAAAACAAACTCTTGCAGATTCATAACTCTCTCCTCAAGCGGCGGTTTGGACGAGGCGGCCGTGCCGGTCGATGATGCGGACCAGCGGCGCGTATGGGCTGTTGGAATGCTCCAGATTGGCAGCCAGCACCGTCAACACCTTGGCCGCATCGGCCAGGAAGACGCGCGCGGCGAACTCATCGAGCGTCGAGACATATTCGAGAATCAATGGCAGATAATCCGGCAACTCGCCGCTCTTCACCTCCATGCCCTCGCCCTTGTAATGCTCGCCCAGATCCACCAAGGCCGGACCGCGGCCGCGATCATCGCCAAACAGGTGATGCGTCAGGTGCAGGCTGTGTTCGGGCTGCATGTCGAAGGTCTGCACATAGATCTCCTGCAATTCGATCAGGTCGTGCCGGCGCATCCATTTGATGAAATTGCTGACTCCCTCCTCCTCTTCCGGCGGCAGCGCCATCTTTTTGCTGACGATCTTTTGCAGCATGCGCAGATTGTCCACCAGTTCCTGCGTCGGGTAGTCGAGCAATCGTGACAACACCATATACACATTCATAGTTTTTCTCCTCACACTTTTTCACGACGTTTCGGCAGCGGCACATATTCCAGCGGGACTTCGTTCTTGGTCCGGCGATCCGGGAAGAGCGAGAAGCCGCTGACGCCGCTGGAGGCGGAGTTGCCGGGGCTGAAGCCCATCTGCCCTTGGAAGGCGTAGTAGTCTTCCTGGCGGTACTCCTCGTGCGCGGTCGGGATCACGAAACGGTCCTCGTAGTTGGCGATGGCGAGATAGCGATACATCTCCTTGGCCATGTCTTCCGACATCCCCACGGTGTCCAGCGCGGCCGTGTTGGCCTTGCCTTCCACGTGCACCGTGCGTTGATAACTGCGCATCGCCATCATGCGCCGCAGCGCGTCGATGATCACGCGTTCATCACCGGCGGTGAGCAAATTGGCCAGATATTTGGCGGGGAAGCGCAGCGCCTCGACCTTCGGGATGTTGCCATCGGCCTCGGTCGGCAGATTGCCTTGATCAATATGAGTCTGCACCGGTGAGAGCGGCGGCACATACCACATCATCGGCAGGGTGCGGAATTCCGGATGGATCGGGAAGGCGATCTTCCAATCCATCGCCATCTTCCACACCGGCGATTTCTGCGCGGCGGTGATCCAGCTGTCGGGAATGCCGTTGGCCTTGGCCTGGGCGATCATCTTGGGGTCGTGCGGATTGACGAAGATGTCCATCTGCGCCTGATACAAACCGCGCTCGTCGGTGGCCGCCGCACTGCTGATGCGATCGGCATCATACAGCATCACACCCATGTAACGGATGCGTCCAACGCAGGATTCCGCGCACACCGTCGGCATGCCGGATTCGATGCGAGGATAGCAACCGATGCATTTCTCCGCCTTGCCGGATTCCCAGTTGTAGTAGACCTTCTTGTATGGGCAACCGGTGACACACATGCGCCAGCCGCGGCACTTGTCCTGGTCGACCAGCACGATGCCGTCTTCCTCGCGTTTGTAGATTGAACCGGAGGGGCAGGAGGCCACGCACGCCGGATTCAAGCAGTGGTTGCACAGGCGCGGCAGGTACATGTGGAAGGTCTTCTCGAACTGCCGGTAGATGTCCTTGTCGATGTTCTTGAAGTTCTGATCCTTGCTGCGTTTATCGAACTCGCCGGCCAGATCGTCTTCCCAGTTCGGGCCCCACTCGATCTTGTTCATCACGCTGCCGTCGATCTGCGAGTGCGGACGTCCGGTCGGGCAGGCCTCGAGCAGCGGCGTGGTCTGCAGCTTCTTGTAGTCCATTTCAAACGGAACATAGTAATCGTCGATCACCGGCATGTCGGGATTGGCGAAGATCTTCATCAGCTTGCTGGCGCGACCACCGGCCTTTAATTCCAACTTCTTGTCCTTGACCGTCCAGCCGCCTTTCCATTTTTCCTGATTTTCCCATTCCTTGGGATAGCCGATGCCGGGTTTACTTTCGACATTGTTGAACCATACATATTCAACGCCCTTACGGTTGGTCCAGACATTTTTGCAGGTCACCGAGCAGGTGTGGCAACCGATACACTTGTCCAGATTCAACACCATGGCGATTTGTGCGCGGATATTCATCGTTATCTCCTCGAATCTCAGGTTGCCACAAAATCAGTTGTTGATACCGGGAGGATTCAATGCTGCCTCCCGCTCCGGCGTTAGCGGCCGCTCCAGCCAATCGATGTGCTGATCCTCGACCTTATGGAGCACCACATATTCATCGCGCTGCGAGCCGATGGTGCCGTAGTAATTGAAGCTGAAGGACAGCTGCGCATATCCGCCGATCATGTGCGTCGGCTTGACCACCACGCGCGTGACGCTGTTGAGGATCCCGCCGCGTTTGCCGGTGGTGTTCGAACCCGGCACATTGACGTTTTTCTCTTGCGCGTGATACATGATCGCCATGCCGCGCGGCACGCGTTGACTGACCACCACCCGCGCCATGGTCGCGCCGTTGGCGTTGACGGCTTCCACCCAGTCGTTGTCTTCCAGACCGATGGATTTGGCGTCATCCTCTGCCACCCACATGTAGGGCCCGCCGCGGAACAGCGTAAGCATGCGGTTGGTATCCTGATAGGTGGAGTGGATGCCCCACTTGGAGTGCGGCGTGATCCAGTTGAGCACCAGGTGCGGCTTGTTCTTGACCTTGGCCGGCACGACATAATGTGCCTTCAGATCCATCGGCGGACGGTAGGCGCAGAAGCCTTCGCCGAAGTCCAGCATCCATTCATGGTCGACATAGAAGTGCGCGCGACCGGTCAGGGTGCGGAACGGGATGTGCTCGTGGATGTTGGTGTAACCCGCGTTATAGCTGACGTGCTCGGACTCGATCCCCGACCAGGTCGGCGCCGTGATGATCTTACGGGGTTGCGCCTGGATATCACGGAAGGTAATGCGCTCATCGCGGCGCGGATCGCACAGATGGTTGTGATCGATGCCGGTCTTGCGGCCCAGCGCCTTCCACGATTTGTGCGCGACCTCGCCGTTGGTCTCGGGCGCCATGTACAGGACGGTGTCACAGACGTAGATGTCTTCCTCGAGCGAGGGCATGCCTTTGGAGATACCGTCGAGCTTCACCGTGCCGTTGTGGTGCTTGAGGTGCTCGTACTCCTCCTCGGTGTTCCAGTCGATGCCCTTCACGTTGTTGCCGATCTTGGTCATCATCGGCCCGAGCGCGATGTACTTGCGATAGGTATTGGCGTAATCGCGTGAGACCACCTTGAGCATCGGCAGGGTCTTGCCCGGCACCGGCTCGCACTCACCGCGCTTCCAGTCCTTCACGCCCAGCGCTTGCGCCAGTGCGGTCGGGGTATCGTGGTGCATCGGCAGTGCGACGACATCCTTGCGTGTGCCGAGATGCGTTTCGGCCAGCTCGGAGAACTTCTTCGCCAATCCCTTGAAGATCTGCCAGTCGGACTTCGACTCCCATGCCGGATCGACCGCCTCGGAGAGCGGATGCACGAACGGATGCATGTCCGTGGTGTTGAGGTCGTTCTTCTCATACCAGGTCGCGGTCGGCAGCACGATGTCGGAATAGGCCCCGGTGCTGTTCAAGCGGAAGTTGATGTCGACCATCAGATCCAGCTTGCCGATCGGCGCCTTCGCATGCCACTTGATCTCCTTGCTCTTGGCCCCTTCGGTGCCTTCCTGCAGCACGCCGTTTTGCGCGCCGATCAGGTGCTTGAGGAAGTACTCATGGCCCTTGGCGGAGCAGCCGATCAGATTGCCGCGCCAGACGAAGAGATTACGCACATGGTTCTCGGGCGCGTCGATGTCTTCGTAGGCGAAGGCCAAGCGGCCGGACTTGAGCTGATCGACGATGTATTTGGAAACACCGGCCTCATCGGTCGCACCGGCCGCTTCGGCCTCGCGCACGATCTCCATCGGATTGCGGTTGAAGTGCGGCGCGGAGGGCAGCCAGCCGAGGCGCTGCGAGACGACGTTGTAGTCGGCCAGCATATAGCCCTTGTACTTGCCCTTGGCGGTCGAGGCGAGCAGACCGTCGGCGTCGATCTTTTCATAGCGCCACTGATCGGTGTGGAAGTACCAGAAGGTGGTGCTGTTCATGTGACGCGGCGGACGGTGCCAATCCAGCGCGAAGGCCACCGGCGCCCAACCGGCCTGCGGCCGCAGTTTTTCCTGACCCACGTAGTGCGCCCAGCCGCCGCCGGACTGCCCGATGCAACCGCAGATGTGCAGCAGGTTCATGATGCCGCGATAGTTCATATCGCAGTGATACCAGTGGTTGATCGCCGCGCCCAGGATGACCATGGACTTGCCCTTGGTCTTGGAGGCGTTCTCGGCGAACTCGCGCCCGGTGCGGATCAGGTCGGCGCGTTTGACGCCGGTGACGCGCTCGGCCCACGCCGGGGTGTAGGGCACGTTGGCATCGTCATAGCTCAGCGCCAGGTTGTCGCCCAGGCCGCGATCGATGCCGTATTGCGCCACTTGCAGATCGAACACGGTGGCCATCAACATTTCTTCGCCACTGGCGGTCTTCACCGTGCGCGCCGGCACGTTGCGCAGCAGTTTGTCTTTTTCGCCCGGGGTGAAGTGCGGGAAGGCGACCGATACGACCGCATCCTTGTCATCGATCAAGGAGAGCTTCGGATCGATATCGTTTTGAGTGACGGAATCCTTCGGCAACAGATTCCAGCGCCCGTCCTCGCCCCAACGGAAGCCGACCGAGCCGTTCGGACAGACATAGGCCTTGGTCTTGGCGTCATACACCACGGTCTTCCACTCGGGGTTGTTGCTCTGCCCCATGGCATTGCTGAAATCCGAGGCGCGCAGGGTGCGGTCGCTGACGTAGTGATCACCGGACTTGCGCAAGGTCACCAGGATCGGCATGTCGGTGTAGGTCTTCACGTATTCGGTGAAATACGGATCTTGCTTGTTGATGTGGAATTCCTTGAGCGCCACATGCCCCATCGCCAGGAAGGCAGCGGCGTCGGTGCCCTGCTTCACCGGCATCCACAGATCGGCGAACTTCACATACTCGGCATAGTCCGGCGCCATCGACACCACCTTGGTGCCCTTGTAGCGCGCCTCGATGGCGAAGTGCGCATCGGGGGTGCGGGTCATCGGCAGGTTGGAGCCGCAGATGATCAGGTAGGTCGAGTTGTACCAGTCGGCCGCCTCGGGCACGTCGGTCTGCTCGCCCCACACCTGCGGTGAGGACGGCGGCAGGTCGCAGTACCAGTCATAGAAGCTGCCGCAGGCGCCACCGATCAAGGACAGATAACGCGAGCCGGCCGCGTAGCTGATCATCGACATCGCCGGGATCGGCGAGAAGCCGTAGATGCGATCCGGGCCGTGCTTTTTGATGGTGTAGACATTGGCCGCGGCAATAATCTCGTTGACCTCATCCCAGTTCGAGCGCACGAAGCCGCCCAGACCGCGCACCGCGGTGTAGCGCTTGCGCTTGTCTGGATTCGACTGAATCGCCTCCCAGGCCTGGACCGGGTCCTTGCCTGCGGCGCGCTCGGCGCGATACAGCTCGAGCAGCCGGCCGCGGATCAGCGGATATTTGATGCGGTGCGGGCTGTAGAGATACCAGGAGAAACTCGCCCCGCGCTGGCAACCGCGCGGCTCGTGATTGGGCATGTCGGGCCGGGTGCGCGGATAATCGGTCTGCTGCATTTCAAAGGCGACCAAGCCGTTTTTGACGTGGATCTTCCAGCTGCAACCGCCGGTGCAGTTCACGCCGTGGGTGGAGCGGACGATCTTGTCGAAGCGCCAGCGGTTACGATAGGCCTCTTCCCAACGGCGATCCTCGTTGGTGACGATCCCGTGGCCGTCGGAAAATTCCTCCTGGACCTTGGTGAAAAATTTCAGTCTGTCGAAAAAGTGACTCATATCAGCTTCTCCTGGTAAACAGTTGAGGTGCATTCCTCATTCTTTAAAAACTGGGTCTGCCCGAAATAGCAGCACTCATGGAGGGAGGCAGTATTTTTTAAGACAGACCCAGTTGAACCTTGCATCGCTTACACCCTTACGGATTCTTGAACTCTGCCTTGGGACCGAGGTAATACCACCAGTTCAACACCAGGCAGACGATGTAGAAGATGGCAAATCCATACAGCGCGTTTTCCGGTGTGGCGGCCTTGATCTGGTCCCCAAAGACTTGCGGGATGATGAAGGCGCCGTACGCGGCCACCGCCGAGGTCCAGCCCAGCACGGGACCGGCCTGTTCCTTCGGGAAAACCACCGCGATGGTGCGGAAGGTCGAGCCATTGCCGATACCCGAGGCCGCGAACATCACCAGGAACAGGAGGAAGAAGGGCATGAAGAATTCCTCAGGCGTGGCGGACGAATAGGCGAGCTTCATGTAATAAGCCGCGCCGAAGGCGCTGGCCACCAGCACAACGGTGATGACTTGCGTTACCTTGGCGCCGCCCATCTTGTCGGAGATCCAGCCGCCTACGGGACGGATCAGCGCACCGATGAACGGTCCCATCCAGGCATACATCAGGGCGTTCGGCGCATTGGGATTGACCGTGGTGTGGGTCATCACGCCATCGGCGCCGACCACATGGCTGAAACCGAAGATGACCTTGATCGCCAGGGCGAACGCGGCGGAATACCCGATAAAGCTACCGAAGGTCATGGTATAGATGACGCTCATGACCCAGGTGTGCTTGTTATTGAAGATCTTGAATTGGCGTTGCAGATTGGTCTGGATCGGACCGGGGATGAGCTTGAGCAAAAACACCGTGACGGCAATGATGGCCGGCAACACGATCCACTTGGCCCAGGATGGCAACCCCATACCCATCGGCGCCGGCAGGATGAGATACAGGCCCGCAGCGGCGGCTGCGAAACCGAGCAGCAGCATCCCGGTGACCTTGGAGCAGGCGTTGACCGGAGAACCGATGTTCGGCGAAACCTCTTCGGTGCGAATGTTGTTCATGCCGAACCAGCCGATGACGGCCAGCGGAACCAACAGGAGCAGCCAGACATAACCGGCATTGTGGATAAAGGTCTCGGCGCCGGCCGGCACCTTGCCGATCAGCGAACCCGAGGCGCTTTGCAGGATCATCGGCACCCCGCCAAAGATCCCGGCGGTCATCACCAGCGGTATCAGGATCTGCATGGTGGTCACCCCGGCATTGCCCAGGCCTGCGTTCAAGCCGAGCGCCAGCCCTTGCATGCGTTTCGGGAAAAAGAAGCTGATGTTGGACATCGAGGCGGCGAAATTACCCCCGCCGATGCCCGAGAGAAACGCCAGCAGCTGGAAGACCCACAGGGGTGTGTCCTTGCTCTGCAACGCAATGCCGGTGCCGATGGCCGGGATCATCAGCAAAGCGGTAGTGAACACAACCGTATTGCGGCCCCCGGCAATGCGGATGAAGAAACTGGCCGGGATGCGCAGCGTGGCGCCGGTCAGTCCCGCGATCGCCGTGATGGTAAACATGTCGGCGGCGGTGAATGGAAATCCGACGTTCAACATCTGCACCGTGATGATGCTCCACATCATCCATACCGCGAACCCGCACAGCAGACTCGGTATGGAGATCCAGAGATTCCGCTGGGCGGTTTTCTTGCCCGTTTTCTCCCAGAACTCGGGATTTTCTACTTCCCACTTAGTGATATCTGACATGATGCCACCTCTTCTTTGGTTACCAGATAATTCCATCAGGCCGCGGTTGCGCGCCGCCCTATTCCATCAAATCCGCTTGTTTCTTGAGCTGCTTCGCCATCCGATCCCGATCGCGCTCGCCGGAATAATTCATCCACGCCAGCGAGACCAGTGTGATGCCGAAGAGCAGCATGAATGCTGTGCTGTTGACGCCTGTTTTATCGAGGAGGAACCCAAACATGATCGGCAGGAGAAAACCACCCAATCCTCCGATCAAGCCGACAATGCCGGAGACCACCCCGATATTGCCCGGATACTCGTTAGAGATATATTTGAAGACCGATGCCTTGCCGAAGCCCCAGCAGATACCGACGGTGAACAGCAAGGCGGTGAAGACATATTCATTGACGCCCAGGTGCATCGTTACAGCCTCACCCTTGACGGTCTTCACCAGCACCTCGGTCTGCGGATACGACATGAAGAACAGGCAGATCAGCGACACCCACATGATCCACCACGTGACGGTGTGCGCGCCGTAACGGTCGGACAGCCAGCCGCCCAAGGCGCGGATCACCCCGGAGGGCAACACGAAGATGGCGGCCAGCAGCGCGGCCGTCTGGATGCCGTGGCCGTACTCGCTGATGTAATACTTGGTCATCCACAGCGACAAGCCGACATAGCCGCCGAAGACGATCGAATAGTACTGGCAGTATTTCCAGACATTGGGGTCCTTGAGCATCTTCAGCTGATCGCGGTAGGTGACGGTGGATTCAACCTTGTGCGCCGGATCGGAATAGGTGAACAGCCAAAACAGGATGATGATCACGATCATCGCCACGGCATACACCTTCGGCACCGCCTGCCAGCCCCACGCCACCACGATCGATGGCGCGACGAACTTGGTCACCGCCGCCCCGGCGTTGCCTGCTCCGAAGATCCCCATCGCAAGCCCTTGGCGTTCCTTAGTGAACCAACGGGCGGTGTAGGCGATGCCTACGGAGAATGACGACCCCGCGACCCCGACGAACAGCCCCAGCACCAGGAATTGCCAGTACTCGGTGGCATACGCAATCAGATAGAGTGGTACAATGACCGACAGCATCAAGGTAAAAAAGACCGGCTTGCCGCCGTATTTGTCGGTCATCATGCCCAACGGCAAGCGCAACAGAGATCCGGTCAGAATCGGCGTTGCCGCCAGAAGACCAAACTGGGTGTCGCTGAGTTGCAGCATCGTCTTGATCGGAATACCAATGATCGAGAACATCACCCACACTGCGAAGCATGCGGTGAAGGCCGTGGTATTCATGACAAGCACCGAAATCTGTTGCGTAGTTCGGCTGACCATAATTCACTCCTTCCGCTCTATTTATGACTTTTCTCGTTGCTTGTAGTGATTGTGAACCTTCATGGAGATAAAACAACGGGGTGGTTTGGTCGAAAAACAGGCGCGAATACCACTTTCGTGGTAGGAGTGATACAGTCGGCTCGATATTGAATTTAAAGACATTTTCAAACGACACCCGCCTGCTTTATGCGGGCGAGTGTAACGGAAAAGTCATTGGTAGTATTACCTCAAACAACGAGTTGGGTTATCTTGAATCTACAGAGGATTTGAGAGCTTCATGAGCACATCGCAAAACGGTTCATTGCTGCTGCGTCTTGGATTGGCGATGGCGGGAATTTTCACACTGGCCTTCATCGGCCTGCTCAGTTCGGTATTCACCGCAGACATGACGCAAGGGTATGCCGCCGCGATCAATCAGGCGGGCTCCCTGCGCATGCAGGCCTATCGCATCGCCACCAATGTCATGAACACGGAAGAGCGTGACATTGAACTCTACTGGCAGGGCGTGGACAGCCAAGTCAGCGAATTCGATCAGCGCCTGCGCAGCCCGCGACTGGTCAATGTGATGCATCAAAATGATGTGTTCAAAAAAAGCTACGACAGTGTGGTGCGCGAATGGGAAACGACCATCCTGCCGATGCTGCTCCACGAGACCTCAGACACCAGCGCCGGGCAGAAATCGCCGGCAAGCGAGGTCCACGCGGTGCAGGAATATTTATCGGTGGTCGACCGCTTCGTTCTGCAGATCGATGATCTGGTCAAAATATTGGAAGAAGACACCGAGTCCAAGATCCAGCACTTGCGCCTGATCCAGGTCATCATCCTGTTTATGACGCTCGCGCTGGTGATCCGCACCATGTATCTCATCAACACCCGCGTGCTGGCGCCGCTGCGTGAACTGCTCGATTGCGCGCAAGGCGCGCGGCGCGGCGATTTTTCAGTGCGCACCCTCCACACCACCGAAGACGAGCTCGGCCAGCTCGGTTACGCCTTCAATCTCATGGCCGAGGATCTCTCCAAGATCTATTCCGACCTGGAAGCGCGGGTGCAGAAAAAAACCTCCGATCTCGAGCGCAGCAATCTATCGCTCGATGTGCTCTACAACACCATCCGTCACCTGAGCGAGGCCCCACTGCTCGACAGCACCTACGGCAGCTTGCTGCGCGAGGTTGAACAGCGGCTTGGATTAGGTCCGGGCAATGTCTGCCTGTCGGAAGAGTTCAGCGAACAGCCTTACAAGCTGGCCTCCAGCTATCCTGTCACCATCGACAAACAGCGCTACTGCGCACCCGAAAAATGCGCCACCTGCATCCGACACACCACCACCACGGTGTTGACCATTCCCAACAATACACAAGGCGCCTCGCATGTGATCGTCACCCCCATCAAGGATCAGGAAAAGCACTATGGTGTCTTAGTCATGGAGATCCCCCCGGGCAAATTGCTGGAAGAATGGCAAACCCGCTTGCTCGAGGCGGTCGCACAGCATATCGGCATGGCGCTGAACATCACGCAACGCGTGTTGGAAAAGCGTCGCCTGGCCCTGTTCGAGGAACGCAGCGTCATCGCACGCGAACTGCACGATTCGCTCGCCCAATCACTCTCCTATCTCAAGATCCAGATCAGCCGGCTGGAAGCCGCCTTGGCAAAACCCGACAATGAAGCCGCCGCGCGCCCGATCATCGGTCTGTTGCGCGAAGGTATCGGCAGCGCCTACCGACAGCTGCGTGAATTGCTTACCACCTTCCGGCTTTCCCTGGAAGGCGGCAGCCTGCACATCGCACTTCTCAATACCGTGGAAGATTTTCGCAGCCGCAGCAACGTCCAGATCACCTTGGATAATCAGCTCGACAGCCATCAACTGAGCGTCAATCAGGAAATCCATGTTCATCAGATCATTCGCGAGGCGCTGGCCAATGTCGTTCACCATTCCCAGGCGCAGCATGCCAAGGTAGCATTGGCAAAAGGGGCTGAAGGTAAGGTTGTGGTCAGCATCGAAGACGATGGCGTTGGCATCCCGGAGTCCGCACAACGCCTGCACCACTACGGCCTCGCCATCATGGAAGAACGGGCGCACACCTTAAAGGGTGAAATGCGCATTACCCGTCGACCCGAAGGCGGCACCCGGGTGGAACTGGTTTTCCCAGCGGCCGTATCGCTGTAATATGATCTGAGACACGAACGAGAATCCCAATGACCAGCCCAGAAAAAACAACCATCATTGTCATCGACGACCATCCCCTGTTTCGCAAAGGCGTTGCGGATCTGCTCAGCATGGACGATTCATTTCAACTCGTCGGTGAGGCCGCGTCGGGGAAAGAGGGTCTTGAACTCGCTTGCAAGCTCAATCCGGATCTCATACTTCTTGATCTGAACATGAAGGGCATGGACGGCATCCAAACCTTGACCGCCATCAAGGAGCACGATGAGCTGGATTCCCGCGTGATCATGTTGACCGTTTCCGACAGCGAGGAACACGTCATCGCCGCACTGCGCGCCGGCGCCGACGGTTACCTGCTCAAGGACATGGAGCCGGAAGACATCCTGGCGCATCTGCGCAATGCCGCCAAACATAAACTGGTCATCAACGAAAAACTCACCGAACTTTTGGCGCACGCCTTGCGCGGCGAGAGCCGCCCGCAGACGCCAACCCAAGCGGGCTTGACCGAGCGCGAAAACCAAATCGCCGATCTCATCGCCAAGGGACAGAGCAACAAACACATCGCGCGCGAGCTGGATATCACCGAAGGCACGGTGAAGGTGCACATCAAGCATCTGCTGAAGAAACTTCACTTACGCTCGCGCGTGGAGGTCGCGGTGTGGGTAACAACCAGCCGCAACAAATAACCGGACCTCCGTTGACAAGTGTAATTCGCCAACCAACTGAAGGAAGTGATCATGAACAAGATTTTTCTCGCAACCCTAGTCCCCGTCGCCCTGCTCATTCAGACACCCCACGCCATGGCGGAAGACGGCATGGCGCTGGCCAAAAAGAGCGGCTGCCTGGCGTGCCACGCCTTGGACAAAACCATCGTCGGCCCGGCCTGGAACGATGTCGCCGAAAAATACAAAAATGATCCCGAGGCGCACACAAAGCTGGTCCAGAGCGTCCTCACCGGGAGCAGCGGCAAGTGGGGCAGCAAGGTTCACATGAAGGCACAGAATCAGGTGCCGCAAGAAGACGTCAGCAAGCTGGTGGACTACATCCTGTCATTGAAAAAATAACGCTGCGCGTCCAAGCGCGACCCGACCGCTGGGGTTGGGTCGCAATCCCCATTGCGACGCCTAATCAAGCCGCATTTCCTTTGCGAGACTCGCGGAGCAGACGCTCAATCTTTGCACCTATCGCATATTTGGTTTCGCCCCACCACGCCGTTCAAAGGTCTTGCTAAATATCTCCACATTTTTGCTGATTGACCATCGTATTGACGCAACCAAAAGCCCCACACTTCATACGATAAAAATTATTCATAGCAAAAGCCCCCCTCCGGGCTAGACTTAGTTTCGTCACCTGTGTTTTGCGCGCCTAACCGCCAAGCAACCGCGCCTACACAAGATCTAGGCCATCACCATTCCATCTATGTCCTTCCAGCATCTTCATGCAGTCCGCAGTTCAACGTGCAGTGATTAAGGTGTTTTTCTTTTAATCTTCAATTTAGAAGGGGAACCACATGAGCGCACAACACCAGAAGTGGATTTTCATTCTATTCTTGGGATTCATTGCCGTCATCGCGCATGGCTGTCATGGTGATGATGACGATGATGATAACCCAGCAGTGTTGCAGGGGCGTTTCATTGATGCTCCCGTGGGCGGCTTGACATACAAATCCGGGCGCCAGAACGGCGTCACGGACAGCACTGGCACGTTCTCCTATGAGCGTGGAAAAACTGTGATGTTTTCTATGGGAGACATCGTCTTCGGACAAACCAATGGGTCCTCCACTATTACCCCAGTCGATTTGGTCGTTGGGGCATCGGACGAAACCGACCCCACGGTGACCAATATTGCACGCTTCCTCCAGACTTCAGATGACGATGGTGATCCGAGCAACGGCATCACAATCAACCCGTTGTCGCGCGACCAGGCGGTTGGTAAATCGGTTAATTTCTTTCAAAGCGTTACCGAGTTCGAACAAGATGGGCAAGTGCAAACGGCAATTAACGACATCACTTCCGTGACGAGTGCGGGATCACGCAACCTGATTGCCACATCATCCGCTCAGAATCATTTAAAAAATTCGTTGGTCGCGCTATACGCTGCGCGCTACGAGGGGACTTATGAAGGCGGCGCCAGCGGCTCATGGCAGATCGATGTCGATGCGAATGGAAATGTTTTTGAAGGCACCAACCCGATCGGCAGTGTCAATAGCAGCGGTGACATCACCTTCACCCTCAATGCCTTGGTCTTTTCTGGAAATATAAATCGGTCAGGAGAGGTTTCAGGCACATGGCAAAATCAAACCAGCTCCCAGACTGGCACATTTAGCGGACGCAAACCTGGATCTACGGGCGGGACTACTGGCGGCACGACTGGTGGGACCACGGGCGGTACGACCGGCGGCACCACGGGTGGCACCACAGGCGGCACGACCGGTGGCAGCACGGGCGGTACGACCGGCGGTACCACGGGCGGTACGACTGGCGGCACCACGGGCGGTACGACCGGCGGCACCACGGGCGGCTCAACCGGTGGCACCACAGGCGGTACAACCGGTGGCACTACGGGCGGCACAACCGGTGGCACCACAGGCGGTACAACCGGTGGCACTACGGGCGGTACAACCGGTGGCACCACAGGCGGTACGACCGGTGGCACCACAGGCGGTACGACCGGTGGCACCACAGGTGGAACGACTGGTGGCACGACCGGTGGTAGCACAGGCAGCTGCGCACTGGGGCGAGCGGCATTGCCAACAGCAACCTGTGGGACTTGTCACGGCATACTAGCGAGTGACGGCACGTTGGTAAAAGGTAGTGCAGTCACGCTCGGAGGACGCGGAGACGGTAGGGGTAAGTCAGTAAGTGACTGGACAACCACCATCAATCGAATGCTGACGCGCGGTGCTGATACTGGCTCTGCTTCGGTATCCGATCTCGCTACCTTCCTCGCGACCTCTGTCAATGGCACGTGTCCTGGGGGAGGTGCGAGTGGAGGCACAACCGGCGGAACGACAGGTGGCACATCAGGCGGAACGACTGGTGGCACATCGGGTGGAACGACGGGCGGAACCACAGGCGGAACGACGGGTGGCGGTATTGACTCTAATTAAATCGGTGACCACGATCATTGGCGCGTATCATCGTGATTAGAACGACCGCGTGAATAGAGTAACAAACACCCAGGCTGCGAAAGTTTACTACCGCCACGGAAGGCGCAGCACGGTTAATGTTTTCGACCTGGTTGCGTGACTTTTTTCAAGAGGTTATCAAATGGACAAAAAGATCATTGCATGGCGCATATTCATCTCTTGACTGATCATCAGCGTCACCTTGCATGACGGCATTTCGTTTGCCGAGGATAGCGGAACGAGCGGCGCAGCGGGTACGGGCGAGACAGCGGACGACAGCATTGCTAGCGGTACGACAGGCGGCACAAGCGGCGGTAGTTCGGGTAGTAGTACCGATGGCTATCGAGGCGAAGCCATGGGCAGCTCAACCGGCGGCCACAATGATGACGACGCCGATCATTGAAGCGGAATTTAAGTACCTCGTGACAACTCGAAAGGTCAATACGGCCACCATGGTTAAACCACCAAGAGTGGCGTACTCGTCGCGTCAATCTTGCGCACCAAACGGAGGAAGGAAGGCTCGCTGCCAATACTCTCTTCATCAATAGATACGTTGTGGGAGGAATGCATATGGGAAGAAAAATTTTTCAACTCAGCGTTTTTGTCCTGATTAGCTTGATCGGCTGCGTTAGTTTGCATGGCTGTTCTTCGACGACGGCTGAGGGCAACCGTAGCACAAGCTCCAGGCAAATCCCTTTGGACAATCAGCGCGAGATATACAATCCAGGAAGCTCTGATCGGGATATCGATAGTTACCCATTTATTGACAGATTCAAGAACGAAGATTATTGACGTCTGGGCAGTCACTGGAGTGAGGGCTGGAATTTAAGACCGTGTTAGCACTGATAACGCACGTCGATATCCCCACACGTGAGCGCACCACAGGTTCCTTAGATGACACTCTGATGTATTTGACAGGCCGCGACCTTGGATTTGTCCAGATCTTCTTAACGCATGGCGTCGGATCGATCGGCGAAAAGCTGCTCGCGCTCACTATATCCCGATGTCTTCGGTATTCGACTCTACCCACCGCGCGCCCGAGGAACCAATCTCCCGCTTCCAGAACGGGGCGCGTTGCTTGAGAAAATTGATGATGTAACGGCAGGCATCGAAGCCGTCGGAGCGATGCGTCGACCACACCGCGACCAGCACGATGGGATCGTTCGGATGCAATTCACCGTAACGGTGCACCACGAGCATGTCCAGCACGTCCCATTGGGTGGCCGCATCGTTGCACACCTTTTCGATCTGCTTTTCCGTCATGCCCGCGTAATGTTCCAGGATCATGGCTGTGACGGAATCTTGTTCGCCAAAATCACGCATCGCACCCACAAAGGAAACCACGGCCCCGTATCTACCGGGCTGCAAATGTTTTGCCTGATAATCCGTGATCACGTGATAAGGATCGAACGGCGCTTGCTGCACGATCACCTTCATTGTCAACCTCCTGTGACGGGCGGGAAGAACGCCACTTCATCCCCATCCTTGAGCCTGTGGTTGCGATTGGAATACTCCATGTTCACCGCGATCAGCGTGTTGGCGGGCAAGGACTCCTGGCTGAGATACTCCGACCACAGCTGATCGACATTCAATTCCGCTTGCCGCACCTCGATCATACGTTCTGATGCACCCATGCGCTCACGCATGCTGGCGAAAAAACACACCTTAACCTTCATAACCACCTCCGCTGCACACGTTGCCATCACTCAACACGCCGCCACTCACCGGATTTTCCGCCGCGCTTTTCCAGCAGTTTGATCTCGGAGATCTCCATGCCGCGATCCACCGCCTTGCACATGTCGTAGACGGTCAACAGCGCAACCTGCACCGCCATCAATGCCTCGATCTCCACGCCGGTCTTGCCGGTGCAACGCACCGTAGCCTGGCAAAATACCGCGTTGGTTTGCGGCTCCGGTGACAACTCAAGCTCTACCGCCGTTAAACTGATCGGATGCGCCAGCGGGATCAGCTCCGGGGTCTTTTTCGCGGCCATGATACCGGCGATGCGCGCGATGCCCAGCACATCGCCCTTTTTGTGCTCACCCTTGATGATCAATTGCAAGGTGTCGGGCTGCATCGCAATCCTCCCGCATGCCACGGCCTCCCGTTGAGTTTCCGCCTTGGCGCCGACATCGACCATATGTGCCTCGCCCTGGGCGTTGAAATGCGTGAGTTTATCGGTCATCGCTCATACTCATCATGTTGATTCAATCGATCGCCCTGGGCTGTAATGACAGGGCCTTGAAATAAGCATACACCGGTTTGCCGGTTTCCAGCGCCAGCTCCCGCAGCGACCGGCGCGAGATGCGCGCGAGCAGCGGACAGCCGATATCCAACTCCACGATCGCCGATGCGCCGTCCTGTTCGCCCAGATGAATCTTGGTCACCACTGCCGGCAACACATTTTGTACGCTATGTTGCGCGCCGAGCGGTGCGAGTGATATCGCCACCTCATGCGCCGGGATGTGCAGGCGCACACGGCTGCCGGTAGCATGCTTGGTCAATGGCGCCCAGATATCCCGACCGCAACAGGCGATGCGCGACAAACCATCGGCCGGGATATGCTCCGCCACGTGCCCTTCGAGCACCGCACCGAGCATGGTGCCGAGATACGCGGCCACATCAACCCGCGCGAAGACGCGCGCCGCGCTGTCCGCGCACACCACCCTGCCCTCATCCAGCAACACCATGCTGTCGGCCAGCTGCAATACCTCTTCCACCGCATGACTGACATAGACCACGGCACCGGAAAACAGACGATGCAACTGCTGCAGATACGGCATCAGCTCACGCCGGCTTTGTTGATCCAGCGCCGCGAGCGGTTCGTCCATCAACAATAAGGACGGACTCGACAACAGCGCCCGCGCCAAGGCCACCCGCTGCTGTTGCCCCGAGGACAACTGGTGCGGGTAGGACTCTAGCCATGCGCCAACGCCGAGGCTCTCGATCACCGCTTCCCACGTGCAGCGTCGTTTGTCCGCCGGGGTGCGCGACCAACCATAGGCCAGATTCTGCTTCACGCGCAGGTGCGGCAACAGGCGCGGCTCCTGGAATACAAAACCGATGTCGCGTTGCTGCACCGGCACGAACACACCGCGCTTTTCATCCTGCCAGACCTGCTCGCCGTAACGCAGCTCTCCTGATGGGCAGCGCTCCAGTCCGGCCAGACAACGCAGCAGTGTCGTCTTCCCGGTCCCTGAGCGGCCGAACAAGGCGATCACGCCTTGCGCGTCCACATCCAATTCGGCCCGCAAGGAAAAGCCGCTGAAGGCCAACTCAAAGCGCCCCTGCAATCGATTCATCACATCCGCACCAGCGCGCGGCGATTGATCACGTACACCGCCAGCAGCACTACAAAACTGAACAACAGCAGACCACCGGCCAACAGATGCGCAGTGGCGTAATCCAACGCTTCGACGTGATCATAGATCGCAATCGACAGCACCCGCGTCTCTCCCGGGATATTGCCGCCGACCATCAACACGACGCCGAACTCGCCCAGCGTATGCGCGAAGCCCAGAACGATGGCGGTGACATAACCGCGCATGGCGAGTGGTGAAGCGACTGTCATGAAGGCATCGAACCGGCTGGCGCGCAGACACCACGCCGCCTCCAGATATTTTTTTCCCACGCTCTCGAAGGCCCCTTGCAGCGGCTGCACCACAAACGGCAGCGAGTACAGCACCGAGGCGATCAGAAGGCCGGTAAAGGTGAAGGCCAGCGGCCCGCCGGTGAGCTGCTGCCAGAAGCCCCCCAGCCAACCTTGCGGCGAGAAGGCCAACAGCAAATAAAATCCCAGCACCGTCGGCGGCAACACGATCGGCAGGGCCACCACCGCCTCGATCGGCGCCTTCCAGCGGCTCGGCGTATGCGCCAGCCACCACGCCAGCGGCGTGGCGATGATCAGCAGCACGACCACCGTCGTTCCCGCCAAGCGCAGACTCAGCAGCAGCGTTTCCATCACCTCGGGTGATACGATCTCCAGCATGGTTGCCCTTTACGTCTTCACGGCGCAGACACGCCATAACCATGTCTACGTATTACGTCACGAGCCGCATCCAGGCGCATGAACTGCATGAATGCGGAGGCGGCGGGATTTTCTTGCTTCAATAGTACCATCTGCTGCTCGATCGGCGGATACGACCCTTCGGGCAGTTCGCGGTAATAAATCGACAATTTCGCCTCCTTGCCCAGCACCTGTGCCAGGGCCACAAAACCCAATTCGGCATTACCCGTGGCGACAAACTGCAAGGTCTGGGCGACGTTTTCCCCCACCACCAGGCGCGATTGCAGCGCAGACGTCAATCCAAGCTTTTCGATAACGGCCTGAGCCGCGCTCCCATAGGGCGCCGTGCGCGGATTGGCAATGGCGATACGCCCCGTACTGTTGCGCAAAATCACTGCAATATCGCTGTCACCCGGCAAGTCCTTGTGACTCACCAGCACCAGCCGGCCGAGCGAATAGGTATGCAACGAACCAGCCACCGCCCGCCCCTGCTTTACCAACAAAGCGGGATACTCGGCATTCGCTGCGAGATACACATCGAACGGCGCGCCCTTGGTGATCTGGGCATAGAGCACACCGCTGGAGGCGGCGCTGATAGTGATACGGTGCGCGCTCTGCTGCTCGAACATCAAAGCGAGCGCTCGCATGGTCTCCAGGAAATTGCTGGCCACCGCCACCTTTACCTCCCCGGCGTGCAGCAGGGGCGACAAAAACAGGAGCCCTATAACAACCAGAATTCTAGAGATCATCGACATTCACCCTGATTCACCTCTTCTTCACAAGGATATCAACGACTTCCCTGGGCGACACCTGCACCGCAGCGATATACTATGCGGAATGACTACCTCTTGAGGGGTACCCCATCCTTAGCAGCGACTTTTTGACCACCCTGGTTTATAAAAGACATGAGGGTGACGGCTATCTGAGCATACCACGACAAACAGCATGAGCATCCAACACCAACAACCCGGCCTCATCGATCCCTTCGGCAGAAGGATCGATTACCTGCGCCTGTCAGTGACCGACAAGTGTAATCTGCGCTGTTTCTATTGCCTGCCCAAAGGCCACAAGGATTTCGAAACCCCGGACAATTGGCTGAGTATCGACGAAACCGAACGGGTAATCCGCGCCTTCGCCGAGCTTGGTGTGCAGCGGGTACGCATCACCGGAGGAGAACCGCTGGTGCGCAAGGACCTCAGCACGCTGGTCTCACGACTCCATGCCATCGAACAGATCGAAGATCTGTCTTTAAGCACCAACGCAACCTTATTGGCGCGCGACGCGCAAGCACTGAAAGATGCCGGCATCTCGCGCATCAATGTCAGCCTCGACTCACTGCGGGCGGACCGCTTCAAGGAGATCACTCATAATGGCCGGCTCGACGAAGTGCTCGACGGACTCATAGCAGCGAAAGCCGCCGGCCTAACGCCCATCAAGATCAATATGGTGCTGATGAAAGGCATCAATGATGATGAAGTGGAAGACATGGTGCATTTCTGTCTTGAGCACGGCTTTACCCTGCGCTTGATCGAAACCATGCCCATGGGCGCGAGCGGCCGCGAAGGCAGCAAGCACTATCTGAATCTCGATACCGTACGCAAACAACTCGCCAAGCGATTTGATTTGATCGATTCGGTCATGGCCGGCGGCGGGCCGGCGCGTTACGTCAAGATCAAGGGCACCGATTGCAACATCGGCTTCATCACCCCCATCTCGCAACACTTCTGCGAGACCTGCAACCGCGTGCGCCTCTCCGCCGAAGGAACCCTCTATCTCTGCATGGGGCAGGAGCACACCTTTGACCTGAAGCCTGTGCTCCGCGCAGGCATCAACGACACCGAGCTCAAACAGGCCTTGGTACACGCCCTCTCCCTCAAACCAAAACAACACGAGTTCAACAGCGCGCCGCAAAAGATCGTGCGGTTCATGTCCAAGCTCGGCGGATGATAATCCGTTAGCAGCTTAATGCACACACATATTCGCCCTATCGGTTGCACAAAAAAGGGCTGAAGATTTCTCTTCAGCCCCTGTCCGGTTGCTGCCTTTTGGTTAGAGATTCCGGTTTTCAGTCACTGTCACTGCCAGACCCACCGCCTCCACGATTCGGCTTCGGCGTGGGACTGTAGCTCGGCTTCGCTGATGGACGTGGCGGACCATAGCTCCCGCTGGAACCGCTGCGGCCAGTGCACTCAGGAAGGACTGACGAGCCTGGGGTACCACAGAACTTAGGACCGTGACAGGTCTGGCAGCCCGGGGCTCCCATGGCGCTTCGGCCCCCATCCATTGTATGACACCCGATACAGGCCGGGCCCGAAGGACCGGCATTCACCACGCCATAACGCTCAACATAGTCGCGATGCTGTTCGTACGCATTCCTCCAGCCGTACACTTGATACATGACACTGATGGTGCCAGGCTGCGGTGACGCTGTCGGCGTGGGTGTAGGCTCGAGCGTGGGCGTGGGCGTCGATGTGGGAGTAGGAGTCGGTGTGGGAGTGGGAGTTGGGGTAGCCACCGTCCCGTATGGGAGTATAGTCGTTCCCCCTCTAAAAGTTGCGCCACCGCAAGCTGAATACTCAATCTTCACGCTGCCGGACATTGTCGGATCCAGCAACTTACCTGTAATATTACCCCCACCAAATTGAGAAATATAATATACAGTACCTTCGGTCAACGGCATCAGGCAGAAGCCATCTGAGATAGGCCCGATAACATCCGTATTTGCCGCATTCATAACCCACTGTGAACCATACGTTTCGTTCGGTCCGGCAGTATAAGTTGCACTGAAACTAAAAGTGCCGTCAGGATTTGCCACAACCGTATCAGGCACATTAAAGGTACCTGCACCAGCCAGAGCAGGCAGCAGCCCCCACAAAAGTACTCCCCCAAAACCTAAGCCAGCTTTCATATTCATGCTCTTCCCCCGATGTGAGTCATAAAAATTACCCAGGCTCCCGAATTAGCAAAACTCCATGCTCCCCCAAAGCCTACGATGGCGATGCTTAAAAATCTCTCGGCGCACCGCCTTAGCCGAGTACAGCGTGTTATTGGTGTCCCCCCACAGCAACCACGACATCCTCTGTTACCGCGCAAGCAGTTAACAGCTATTCGATAGTCACATAAAAACGCTTATTGAACCGCCACAAACCCGCCACGCGATACCGGCATTCGCAGAAACGGCAATATGTGAATTTTAAGAAACACCATTATTTTAGTACGGTGATCCATGGTATGCCATCCAATCCGTGGCTGCAATATCGATACGATATCCGACACGGTTCGAATACCTGCCCGCACCAGTGGTTTTATGTGTGCTTTTTACAAAGATAGGAACCCGTCAGGACACAGTGCGCAAACGTTCATAACCCAAGCCCCAAGGATCTTTGACTATCCAGAAACCGGTGGTCTTTGGCGACTAGTTCGGGAATAGGGCCTTGATGATGGAATCTCTAACTAGGAAACCTTTGCTTTATTAGAGATGCCGCCATTTTCGGTGGCTGCACGTCTCTGAAAATGAAGAGCATGAAAAGCATCCAACCGTTTCAGGTCACATTAGCATCTCTTCGAATAGCAAAATCGAGCTCGCAACCACACCAATCGCCGCTGCGTAACGCCAGGCAGCGCGCTTGTTGGAATTCTTTACGGCAATGGCATCATGCGTTTGAGATAAGACACGGTTTGCTGCGCCCGGCACGTCATCGTCCGGTGTGTGCACCCAATATATCAAACGAGTCTGTGGGCGCAGTTTTTCGGCACACAATCTAATCGAGTCTTTCGGCAGTTTCACACGACAGGATCTGATCGCCGCGATCACGGGCGCGGAGCTGTTCACCGCAAAGAATGGATCACCCCACGGTTGCCAGCGGAGATACGGATCGGCGTCACACGCTGCATGTTCGATGCGAAGTATCCAGTCGCCACAAAGATTTTGGCCTATCAGTTGTTCAACCTCATCGAGGCGGTCTGATTTTATCAATGACGGTAGCCGGCTAAGTTGTTGCATCGTGTGATCCTCTGGTTCCCGCGGCACAAAACCGCGGTGGGGTTATTCGGACTCTCGATTGACGACTCTAACTATGTCCCTTCAGAGCCCAAATTTAACCAAGTGTTTTAGTCAA
This sequence comes from Pseudomonadota bacterium, assembly GCA_040752855.1. Classification (GTDB taxonomy): domain Bacteria; phylum Pseudomonadota; class Gammaproteobacteria; order RBG-16-57-12; family RBG-16-57-12; genus JBFMHP01. The sequence continues at coordinate 63,595 of JBFMHP010000017.1, forward strand.
GTAAACACTATTCTCAGCCGAAGATCATTCGACTTATTCGCTCAAAAAAACGAAATTCATGAAGCCGATCTATAGGGCGCCTCACTAAATTCGTCACACCGGCGAAGGCCGGTCTCCGGGGCTTTGAAAACGTTGGATGACGTGATTGTCTCAGTGAACAGTGCAACCGTGCACTGATACTGCTCAAACCGGGACAGGTCAGCAGCGAAGTCCAAAGTGCGCGCGCGTTAGTTTATTGGAGCGGCATTTAGTACTAAGATGTTCAAGAGTTAAACAGGGGCTGCAGGCGCCTTGGTGCAATATGCGGGCTAGTCGCGAAAAATCAGGATGGCGGGCACCGCTGGTGCTGCTGGAGCTCCTGCGGCGAATTGATGTTGGCGAATGCGTGCACTTGATCGGAGAAATCGGCGTAGGCAAGGCGTTTAGTCTTCAACCATGACTGCACTTGGCGTTGGCCGGACTCAAGATACGATTGCAGATCGCGCATGGCAGCGTATTGCATGAGAAAGCATACAGCGTGCAGTTCGTCAGCTGTGACCGCCACGCTGGCTTCGCTTTGTTGCTCCAACAGGGTCTGCTTGAGTCGATCAGTAAGATTATGCGGGAGGTGCGGTGTATCGCACGGCACGCACAAGGCATAGTCGGTATCCACCAACGCCGCAGCGCTGACCAGGCCCGCCAGCGGGCCGGGGAAATCCGGCCAAAGATCCGGCATCACGGTAAAACCGAAACGGGAGTAACGCTCGAAATTGCGATTGGCGCTGATGATGATGTTATCGACTTGGGGCTTGATGCTTTCGATGACGTGTTCGATCAGCGGCCGGCCCTGCAATTCCACCAAGCCTTTATCCACTCCGCCCATGCGCGTGCCCTGACCACCTGCGAGGATGATGGCTGTGATGTCGTCATGTTGCATGGTTTGGCCTCCTTTTATCGGGGAGCAGCACCACTAACTCAACAGATCGGAAAACGGCAGGAAGCTTACGATATCCCCCGGCTGCACCGTGCGGCCTTCCGGGATAATGGCCAGTCCATTGCCCCACACCACCGAACTCAGGACGCCCGAGCCTTGGTTCGGATATAGCGTCACGCCTTGCTGGCCGTTTGCATCGCTCGCCAACCGTGCCCGGACAAACTCACGCCGCTTGCCGGCCTTGGGCCACGCAAACTGCGCCGGCACCGACAAACGCAGCGGCGCAACATCGTTCACGCCCTGCATGCGCAACAGAAAAGGCCGCACGAAAATACAGAAGGAGATGTAGGACGCCACCGGATTGCCGGGCAGACCGAAAAACGGTGTTTCGCCGACGCGCCCGAAGGCCAAGGGCTTACCGGGCTTGATGGCGATGCGCCACAGATCGATTTCACCCAACCGCTCCACCGCCGCCTTGACGTAATCCTCTTCACCCACCGACACACCACCGCTGGTGATGATCAGATCCGCCCGCTGCGCGGCCTGCTGCAACACCGTGGATGTTTCGTCGAAATCGTCGCTCACCCGGCCCAGATCGATCACCTCGCAACCCACGGTGTGCAACAAACCGAACAAGGCGTAACGGTTGCTGTCATAGATCTGCCCGCTGCGCAGCGGCGCGCCGAGCGGGGCCAGCTCATCGCCGGTGGAAAACACCGCCACGCGCAGGCGGCGATAGACCGGCAGGCGGGCAATGCCCATGGTCGCCGCCATACCCAATTCCTGCGGCCGCAGCCGTGCACCCTTGGCGAGAATCGTCGCACCCGCAGTGATGTCTTCCCCGCGCCGGCGGATATTCGCGCCGCGTTTGGCATCGAGGGGCAACCGCACACGCCCCGCGACGACCTCGCAGTGCTCCTGCGCAATCGCCGTATCCGCGCCGCGTGGAACCACCGCACCGGTGAAGATGCGCGCCGCGGTGCCGCGGATCAGATCGGCCAGCGAATCGCCGGCACACTGGCGTTGCTCGACCGGCAACCAGCCGTCAGCGGGCAGGTCATCGAGCGCGAAGGCGTAACCGTCCATGCCACTGTTATCGAGCGGCGGAACGTCCAGTGGGGAGATTTGCGCCTCGGCCAGCACCCGGCCGAGCGCATCGGGCGTGGCGACGGTTTCAACATCGTTGATTACTTGCGCCTTGGCCAACAGCCGGCGCAGGGTGTCATCGACATCGAGCAGTTTTCCACTATCGCAACAATCGGCACTCATATTCTGTTTCCGTCGGTTGGGTGGAACGAAACCCAATAATCGCCTTTATTGGCCAAGAGATGATGGGTTTCGCTGCGCTGCACCCATCCTACCGATCTCGGTCCGGCATCATCTCTCCAAAAACCGCGGCAGTAGATTGATGAAATTGCAGGGCTTGACCCGGCTGTCCAGCTGATGTTTGAGGATCTGTTCCCAAGCTAAGCTGCATGCCCCGGTCGAGCCGGGCACACAGAAGATCAACGTGCCATTGGCCAGTCCGGCGATGGCGCGTGACTGCACAGTCGAGGTCTTGATGTCCTGATAGGACAGCATGCGGAACAGCTCGCCGAAACCTTCGATCTCCTTGTCGAACAGCGGACGCATCGCCTCGGGGGTAACGTCGCGGCCGGTCATGCCGGTGCCGCCGGTGATCAGCACCACCTGCACATTGCTATCGGCGATCCAGCGCGAGACCAGGGCACGCATCTGGTAGACGTTATCCGGGAGGATGACCTTCTCGGCCAGCCGGTGTCCGGCAGTCTTCAATTGATCCACCAGGTAATTTCCGGAGGTATCGGTTTCCTCGGTGCGGGTGTCGGAAACCGTCAAGACGGCAATGTTCACCGATTTGAATTCGGCGTTATCGGGTGTACGCGACATGAAATCCTCCAAAGTGTAGGGCCGGCTCGCAACCAGGCGAGATCAACACATTCTAGGCCATTATAGGCGGTTAGGTAGAGCCCTCGCCACGGCCTGCGGGGGTTACCTAGAAAGGGGTATTTCGGATATGGCACCGCCTGCGGCGATGGTTTAGCGGGTTACGCCGAAAATCGGCTAACCCTCCCTACATTGAATCCTCCGGCCGGGTCGGAAATAGCGGGTGTTATCATAAAAGGCCTCGCTTTCATTGGCGGCATCCCAGCCCGGCATGCCGAGGATGGGAAACGGTGCCAAGTCTTTCGGTTGTGTCAGGTGTGTGCTGTCACGCAGCATTGCAACCAGGCGGTCATCGAGCCAGGCCCATTTCGCCGGCCAATCCAATCCCAAAAAATCCTCTTCGCATTCCAGCAAAATGGCATTGGCGGTCATGCCGAGATACGGGGACAAGGCCTTCTCATACATGGCATGGCCGAAGGTGATGCATTGCAGCCGGTGCATCACGTCATCGCGTCGCTGCCACAAGAGTTCCTTCCAGCGAAACGCGCGGATCAGCGCGAGCAGCGATGGATCGGAGGAGACGATCACCGCGCCGCCCTCGTCGAACAGTGACAGCATGTTTTCGATCGGTGTGCGCCGGCCCAATGCGCCGCCGCCCGCAATGCGGTTGCGCGCATGCGGGATGTGCGTGGCGTTGATCAGGGCCTTGGTGTTGGGGAACATGAACCAGCTCAGATATTGAAAGAAGTCATGCCAGTTCTCGGTGCGGGTCTGGATTTCGCCGGTCAGATAGATGCGCGGGGCGTAGTGGTGCTCGAAGCTTGGCGGCTTGCCGTCCTGCGCGACTATCTTTAACGGCATGCCCCCCAACGTTTTGATCGGATGCGGCCAGGCCGCCAATATGCGCTGGTAGTCCGCCAATCCAGGCCAGTGCTCGAAGCGGGAAAACAGCGCGGCCAGCGGCCCCAAGGGTTCGAACAGCGGAGAGCGGTCGATAAAATTCGGATCCCAATCCGAAAGAGGTATTTTTTGCATCAGACGACTTATACACCTGCGATTTGCCGGATAATCTAGCATGGAGGGTGAAAATCCCGCATCAGTCCTTTATTCTATACTTATTCTAAATTTCCAGGATTCCGCCTTGCGCATCAATAACAGCGACGACTATTTCGGCATCGTTTCCGCGAGTCTGCACTGGTCCAATGCGCTGCTGATCCTGTTTTTGTTCGGGCTCGGCGCATATATGACGGAGCTGAGCTATATGCATCCGAACTATACCTTCTCGTACACGGTCCACAAATCGCTCGGCATCCTGGTCTTCGAGCTGGGCGTGCTGCAAATCCTGTGGGCATGGATCAGTCACCGCCCGGCGCACCTGGCCGCGCACCGTTGGTGGGAAAAGCTCGCCGCCACGATCGTGCACCGGATATTTTTCTTCATGATCGTGCTGATTCCACTCAGCGGTTACGCCATCTCATCGGCCGAAGGCAAGGGCGTGGAATTTTTCGACTGGTATGCCATCCCCGCCCTGCTGCCGCAGATCGAAAACCAGGCCGATATCGCCGGGAAGATCCATTATTACCTGGCCTATGGCACCTTGGCGCTGGTACTGCTGCACATCACTGCGGCGCTCAAGCATCAATTCATCGAGCGCGACGGCACGATCAGCCGCATGCTCTGCATTCGTGTTCCCAACCCTAAACAATAATCTGGAGATGATCATGATGAAATCCGCTTTCAAAAAAAACGTCTTCGCCGCAGCATTGGTTGCAGGCTCCATGGCGGTCGGCCAGCCGGCCTTTGCCGACACCTACACCATCGATCCGCGCCACTCCTTCGTCGAGTTCGTGATCTCGCATCTGGGCTTCAGCCTGATGCAGGGCAACTTCAACGACCTCAGCGGCAGCTTTGAGTACGATCCAAAAAAACCCAACGAGGCCAACGTCTCGGTGGTAATCAAGACCAAGAGTGTCGACACCAATGACGCCGAACGCGACAAACATATCCGTAACGAAGATTTTCTCCACGTCGACAAGTTCCCCGAGGCCACCTTCACCAGCACCAAGGCGACATTGGACGAAAAAGGCGGCAAGCTGGAAGGTAAACTCACACTGCACGGAGTCACCAAGCCCATCACCATCAACGTAAACGCCATCGGCGCGGGCGACGACCCCTGGGGCGGCTATCGCCGCGGCTACCTCGGCGAGACCACCATCAAGCGCAGCGATTTCGATATGCGTTACAACCTCGGGCCGCTGGCCGATGAGGTCAAGCTGCGGCTGTTTATTGAGGGGATCAAAAAGAAATAATCAGCACCGCTGAACGATCGCGGCGAACCGGCATTCCCACTCAAGTGGGAATGCCGCATGGAATTCAAGACAATCGAGGTGCGATCGCGCGCCGAGAGCCACGTGAATCGGAGAACATCACCCGACGCCGCTGCACTAGGAGCCCTGCGAGGGCGAGGGCAAGCAACATCAACACGCTCGGCTCGGGGACGGTACTCAGCCTGATTGATGCATCCCGGAAATCGGCAACCACGTGCGGTGATGCCGTCGGATCCGTGTTCCATCCTTCCTCGATGATTTTGGATCTCAGGCGATACACATGCCCCGGATCGAGGGATAGAATCGACCAGTTGTGGGTACTATGCTCTGCAATGCTCGTCGCGGTAGTGAGATTGTATAACTCGAAACTGGCAAAATCGCTGTAACAACCCGCGGAACTGCATGGGCTACTCATCCCTCGTGACCAAGAGCCGGCTCCCAGTTGCAGATATCCCGCTTCATCATCCACCCGGAACACCAATTCCCATTCCATCTCGGCGCGCGCGGCTATCGTGACATCCGGCAAGCAGTCCCACCAACATTGAACATCCAACCACGTCTCATTGGCAATATATGAGCCCGACGTATGTACCCGAGCCTCAGCCCATCCTCCATAGCCATAGTCAGGCACATAACCGCTAGGGTAATCTGCACGAGCTACGATGGCCGGGCTCGAGGACGCCACCCCATTCAATGCTCTCCCGGAATATGCCGAACCCCACGTCGAGCTGCTCGAATACCCCTCCAGCCAAACTCGCGCATCTGCCTTGAGCGTGTCTTCCATAATCGTGATCACCGGAACAGCGTGCGCCGTAACCGATGCGAGCAACAAACCGAGCATACTTATAATTGTCTTTAATTTCATAAACTTTCTCCGGATGAATTTCCATATAACTAATAAGCGAGTTATGACAACCCGCGAAAGCAAAATCATATATTGCCTAATGTTGATTGTAGTCGATTCCAGATCGAGTGTGATATGAGATATTCACGCCGACGGAACCTCAGCCCGAACAGCTTCAAGCACAGTGCGCACAAAATGATGGGGCAAACAAAATGGATGGATTTTGGATAAGGACAAGGCGCGGCGACGAGTCGTGTCATAACTGTGTCGCCGCCACGACCGCATCTATATGCACGATGTCAAACAACGCGGGGAACGGTTGCCGAAGCACTGCAACCCAGCCATGCAGCAAAAGACGCCTTTCCTGGCGCGTTATTGAACCATATAGCGCCTACAACCCAACACACAATTTATCCAAAAAATCGGTAAGAAAAATCGCGGCCCAGCATTTCCGTCGCGGCTGGGCCGATAGCGTTTTTTCCTGGATCGGGCGCAATGCCTGGGAAATCGAGCGTGAGCGCATCGACTCTACCCTGGTCACCTCCGTCGCCTTGCTAAGTCTTTTTCAACACCTTCATCAGCGGTTCGATCAGGTCCATCGGCAGGGGGAAGACGATCGTTGAGCTTTTATCACCCGCAATGTCGATGAGGGTTTGCATATAACGGAGCTGAATTGCTTGCGGCTGCTGCGCCAAAACTTGAGAGGCCTCCAGCAGCTTCTGCGAGGCCTGCAATTCACCCTCGGCATGAATGACCTTGGCACGTCGTTCACGTTCCGCCTCGGCTTGTTTGGCGATGGCGCGGATCATGCTCTCATCCAAATCCACATGTTTGATCTCCACGTTGCTGACCTTGATCCCCCATACATCCGTCTGTTGATCCAAAATCCGCTGGATATCGGAATTGAGTTGTTCCCGGTTGGCGAGCATCTCGTCCAACTCATGCTGACCAAGCACGGAACGCAACGTAGTTTGCGCCAATTGGCTGGTCGCATCACCATAGCTCTCTACTTGGATGATCGCGCGCTCGGGATCGACCACGCGAAAATAGATCACGGCATTGACCTTGACCGACACATTGTCGCGCGAGATGACATCCTGGCTGGGGACATCCATGACCACCGTACGCAGATCGACACGCACCATGGTCTGAATCCCCGGAATGATGATGACCAAACCCGGACCTTTCACCTTCCAGAACCGCCCCAACATAAACACCACCGCACGTTCGTATTCACGCATGATTCGAAAGCTATAAAAAAGCAAGGCAACGAGAAATCCCACGGCGATATAGACTGAGGATATCGTGATCATGCTATTTCTCCTGTGCTGCACCCTGATGAGGCTCGATGTATAAGCGCAGGCCATCGACCGCATATACCCTGACCCTGTCTCCGCGTCTGACCGGTGTTTTGCTTTGCGCCGTCCATATTTCGCTGTGGACACGGACGGACCCGGTTTGCTCAAAATCCTCCAACGCCACGCCAACACTGCCTATCATCTCTTCCACGCCACTGACTACCGGACGTCGACGCGCCTTGATTGCCATTCCAATCACGAACATGAACAGTCCGGCGCTCAAAAGAGAAAAAAATCCAATCAGCGGAATCGAGATGCCATAGCCTGGGATATCGGTATCCAACAAAATGATCGAGCCGATGACAAATGCCGCCACCCCACCAATCCCGAGCGCGCCAAAACTCGGCACGAACACCTCGCCCACCATGAAGGCCACACCCAGCAACATCAACGCCAGTCCGGCATAATTGATTGGCAATACTTGAAAGGCAAACAATGCGAGAAGAAGGCAGATGGTCCCGGCCACACCGGGAAGGATCATCCCGGGATTGGCGAACTCATAGATCAGGCCATAGATTCCGACCAGCATCAGAATATACGCCACGTTCGGATCGGTGATGATGGCAAGCAACTCTGAGCGCCAATCCGGCTCGAGACGTTGCACGGTCAGATACTCGCCGCGCAAGGTCTGTTCCTGCCCGAGAACGTTCACGCGCCGCCCGTCGATCTGCTGAAACAATTCGTCCTGATTTGCCGCGACGATATCGATGACATGCTGCTGCAGCGCGTCCTCGGCCGAGAGACTGGCTGCCGCGCGCACTGCCTGTTCCGCCCAGTCGGCGTTGCGTCCGCGCATCTGCGCCAGGCCGCGGATATAGGCCACCGCATCGTTGACGATTTTTTGCTTCATAGCATCCTCCGGCGCGTCCGGTTTTTTATCCTCTTTTTTGGCGGGCGGTTCGCCGCTGGGAAATCCCGCGATCTGCACCGGGGTCGCGGCACCGATATTGGTCGCGGGCGCCATCGCCGCCACGTGGCTCGCAAGCACGATATAGGCGCCGGCACTGGCGGCACGCGCCCCACTCGGCGCCACATAGGTAACAACAGGCACGGGCGAGGCGATGATATCCTTGATGATCTCACGCATGGCCGTATCCAATCCGCCCGGGGTGTCCACACGAATGATGACGATCTGGGCGCCTTGTGCCTGCGCTTTGCTCAAACCCCTCCTGACATAATCACTCGTAGCCGGACCGATCACGCCCTCGATATCAAGCCAAAATGCCGTAGTACTTTTCTGGCCCCACCCCGACACAGGCCAGACCGTCGACCCAAGCACAAGAATGGTAACCACGACGCGACAGGTGCGCAGAACATCCAGCAGCACGAAATGCCGCGGTTGAAGACACATAAATCCTGTGATCTTTTCTGCTGTTCTGCGCAAGGTTCCGCCTCATCAACGTGCATTTCATGACGGGTCTGCCGTGTATGTCCCCAGCAACAAAGTATAGTCCACATGAGATGCGGCCTGCCTGGCGCCTCAAGCCCGTGCATAACGCACACAATTCAACTAAACAATTTGTCGAATTTATCAACTATTTTTTGTGGCGATGAAATAGACGTTTGCAGAATCTAAGCTAACTGGGTGTTTAACGGGTAACTCAACGGGAAGTGGTCGCAAAGGGGGGATGGGTTGAGCTGTTCTTACACACGGCAGCGTTGGCGCTGCCTCCTAAAGCTAAAGCATATGTTCAAGGGAACCTTATGATCGAGCGGGCCTCATTCACTTGGCGTCTGCTGCATCCGCGTTATTGGCCAACCTGGTTGGCGGTCGGCGCCCTGTGGCTGATCTCCCAACTGCCGTACCGTGCCATTTTTCATATGGGCCGTGGTCTCGGCCGAGTGATGCTGCGAACCGCCAAACGCAGACGCCGCATCGCTAAGGTTAATCTCAAGATGTGCTTCCCGGAGCTATCCTCCCGGCAACGGGAGGCGCTGCTGACAAAAAATTTCGAATCGACGGCGCTTGCCGTCTTTGAGACCGCCATGAGCTGGTGGTGGCCGCATTGGCGACTGCGGCGCCTAGTGACGATCGAAGGGCTCGATCATCTCCAGGATCACGCGCAACAGGGCGTAATCCTGTTAGCCATGCACTTCACCACGCTGGAGATCGGCGCGGGATTGCTGTCGATGCACTATAGCATCGATGGCCTGCACCGACGGCATCAAAACGCGGTCTTGGATTATTTGCAGCAACGCGGGCGAGAGCGTCACAACGCTGAAGGAAGGACTATCGCGCGCGGTGATATCCGCGCGATGATCAAGGCGTTGCGGCAGCACCGGGTGGTGTGGTTTGCGCCTGATCAGGACATGGGACGAAAACATGCCGTATTCGTGCCATTCTTTGGCAAACCCGCCGCCACGATCACCACCACGGCCACCCTGGCTGCGATGACCGGCGCCGCCGTGATTCCCTTCACGCAAACGCGGCGGGATGACGGACGCGGCTATCACCTGACAATCCACCCGCCACTGGCGCATTTCCCCTTTGGAGACGACCGTCTCGATGCGTACCGAATCAACAATTTCATCGAAGCGCAGGTGCGGCGCCAACCCGAGCAATATCTGTGGGTGCACCGCCGCTTCAAGACCACGCCCAACCAGGCGCCCTCGCCCTACGCGATGCCCGTAAAGGACGCGGAGCGCGATGATGGGATGGCGCACGGCGGCGCGCACCGGTGATAAGCCCAGGCACCGGTGCGATCTCGCGCGGGATGCACGTGAACAGCGGCGGAGGCGCCGTTGCTACTCGGGGAAGATGAAAATCGTTGCCGAGTTTTCAGGAACCGACCAATAGAACGACTGACTGTCGACCGGATCGAGCTTGATATCGATGACCGAATGTTTCTCGTCTTGCCAATGCTTCCACAGAAACACCAGGGGCCGCACGAGCAGCGCCCAGGTGTCATGCGCCACCTCGGCCATCGTGCGGTCATGCGTGCCCGCAGCACCGGAAAAACCGACCTTGATCCCATCGTCGAACACGATGGTGTAGCGGACCGGCATGTCGTTCCGCTCAAGCGCATCGATGTCGTGCACTGACTCTTCCTTGCCCGGCTCGATCTGGATCCGTTCCGGCTCCTTAGCGGCGACCTTCTCGCTGACGCGGTAGCTTCGCGGCGCCGGCCGGCGCCCCCAGATATCGACCTCGACGATCGGGAGCTGGCGCAACACTACGCCCGCCGCCTTGATAATGATCTTGTTTTGCGCCAAATCGATGATGCTGTACGTCGCGCCGGATTTCGCCAGATCGAATTCCGCCTGCAGCAGCGCGGCATCCACCCGCGCTTTTTCAGATGCCGCCGCCATGGCCGCGGGCTGCACCAAGGCAACAAAAGCGAGCAGCAGGCTGCGCAGAACCACTGGAATCACACTCATGCCGGCGCGCGGCCGGCCGCGCGAGAATTGCCTAATCATTCACAAAACCATGCTATCAGAAGATATAGATCTTAGTGCCGATGCTTGCGGCGGCAAAAACCGCTTCGAGATCCGCATCACCGACGCGAATGCAACCATGGGTCACATTGCGTCCGAGCAGACGCGTGTACAACGTGCCGTGGATGAAAAAGCCGTTGCCAAACCCAAGGGCATAATCCCCCAGGACACCGCGCTCGAAGCGATCCTTGTTGTTCTTCGGCAGCGGCTCGCCTTCTTCGACGTAGGCCCAGTCGGGCTTGACCCACATGGGATCCTTTTGCTTTGACTTGACGCTAAACACACCGCGCGGGGTATCGAACACCCACGTGCGGTCTTTCACGTTGTCTTCAAGCACCTTGCCGCTGCCGCTGGAGATCACCGCCTCACGCAGCACTTTATCGCCGTTTTTGAGATACAGCCGGTTCGCCGCGGTGTCGACTACGATATAGACGCCGGCAGGCGCCATTTTATCCAGCTTCTGGCGTAATTGCTGGCTGAGTTTTTCCGGGTCCTGTTTGGCGTTTTGCGGCGGCGGCTCGTCCTGCTCGCTGACGCGCGCCATGGCATATTTGCCGTAATAAATGCCCAGCCCTTCCAAAACAATGAAGAGCAGGAGACTCAGCCCCGCCAGGATTATCAAACTGCGCTTGAGCACCACCATGATCATGAACCTCGCAAAGTCCGGTAGATGGGATTGTCGATCTCATCCGCCCCCACTATCGTCACCGGCGTACCGACCTCGACCATATTGTACAACTCCTCGATCTCGGAGTTCTTCATCGAAACACAGCCATAGGTCATGCTGTCATCCCCGCCGCCATGGATTGCGATCAAATTGCCGATGCTGGCCTTCTTTGAAACAAGCCCCTTCTGCTTGGCAATCCGGAACGCCTTGATGTCGTCCTCGTTGGGATAATTGATCATGAGCGATTTGTAGAATTTGCTGGAGGGATTCTTTTTGGTGATCTTGTATTTGCCCTCGGGTGTTGCCTGATCGCCGGACTGCAGCTTGTCCTTGGCGCCGTTGCGCCCGAGCTCCACCGGATACGATTTGATCAGCTTGCCGGCGTTGTAAACATGCAAGGTCTTCTTGATCTTGTTGACGATGATCGCCTTCGAGCGGGTCTCGCGGGATTCCGCAATGGTGCTGTCGACCCAGGCGCGCCACTTCTTGACCTGGTCTTTATCGGCATACCGCCCAATAATCGGCATCAACGCCGCTTCGGCCTTTTCGAAGTTCGGCGGGACCGCCACAATCTTATCTTCCGCACGGAGAATATCCCCCCGCTCATAGAGGGATTGGACTTCCGTCAGCAGCAGCTCCGCCTTGGTCAAGCTCTTGCGCGCCAGACGGCCTTCATTGACCAAGGAACTGGCGTGTTTGAGATTTTTCAGGCGTGCGCGATGATCACTGAGTTGTTTCTGCAGTGCGCTGAACTTCACCTCTTTTAAGGCCTCGAGACTGGAATTGAGGTCATTGCCGATGGCAAGGATGCGCCGATACTCCGCAACGATATCCTCATAATCGATAAAAAGAACGAAATCGGATCGCTCTTTGGTGAAATTCGCATTGGCCTGTTTGAGCAAGCCGGAATAATCGTCGTATTGGTTCTTGAGGAAGATGTGGGCGCCAGCCCTCCAGAGGAGCTGATCTTGGCGATGGGCCTGATCGATTTCCGGAGGATCTGGCGGACTGTTGCAACCGGAGGCTGCGAACAACAGTATTGAGATTGTAAGGAGTCTAAATAAAGTGTTCACAGCGTCCGGCTTTACCACTATTACAACAACAGAAAATTACTTCTTAGCGGTGCCCATCTTTTCCATCGCAGCTTGAACTGCTGCGGAGATTTCGTCAGCCTTGGCCTTGGCGTTGTTGGCCTGCTGGGTCGCTGTGGTGTAATCTTCGCTGTCGATGGCGGTCTGAACGGCCGGCAGAGATTCTTCAACCGCGGTCAGGTCCATGGTCATGGCTTCGATGTCAGCCTTGGAACCCTTGCCTACCGGCGCATTGGCCAGCAGCTCCTTGGCAGCGGCAACCGCAGCCTTGGCGGCTTCCAGCGCATTGGTGGCATCAGCCTTCATCTGAGCCTTGATTTGCTCCAGTTGCGGCTTGAAGCCTTCGGCCTCGGTCTTCAGGGTGGCGATCATTTGCTTCGCCTTGTCGTAGTTCTTGAACCACTTGTCTTCTTGAACCTTCAGCTCTTGGTTGATCGCTTCCAGATCGGCGTTCAGCTTCTTGGCGGTGTCTGGGGCGAACTTTTGCAGACCGCTGTCAGACAGAACCTTGACGGCGTCTTGCGCACCGGTCAATTCCTGCTGCGGCGGCTTGGCGCAACCGGCAACCAGAACAAGCGCTGCCGCGCCTATGAGAAGCAAACGTACGTTTTTCATTGGTGTGATCTCCTGGGATAGAACAGTTGGTGGTTTAAACAAAGGATTGGTAAACATTTTTAAATGCGGCAGCACCGCAATTTGCGCGCAATTTTGAGGCAAAGCGATTTCCTTGTCAATCGGTCTTTTCTCGATTCAAATCAAAAGATTACCCCCCAATTGTCCCACTCTTCGGATGGAATAGTCCAAACATGATCGATTTTGTGCTGGGCGTGAGAGGCGGATTCCCACGGTTTGAGGAACGGATTTGTACGTCCGTAATCTTATCCCGGCCGCTCGGATCGCAATCCCGCAAGGAGGTCGCGCACGTCCGCGCGCAGTACGACGACGAGAAACGCCGCCATGCATGCCGTGGCGCTGAGCAGTGAATTCAAGACGCCGGCGGCCGCCAGACTCGCATGGATCAGATAGAGCACCACCCCGAACAGGATGTAGCCCAGGATCCTGCCCACACGATAGTGCACCGGATAGTAACGCCGTCCCAGCAGATACGACACCAGCGCCATGCTTGCATAGCAGGCAAGCGTCGCCCACGCCGCGCCTTGATAACCCATGAGCGGAATCCACCAGAGGTTGAGCACCAGGGTGAGCAGCGCCCCGCCGACGGCGACCACCGCCCCCAGCAGGGTACGGTCGGTGAGCTTGTACCAGATGGAGAGATTGACATAGATCCCCAGCATCAGATTGGCCAGCAGCAACACGGGCACCACGCGCAACCCCTCGCGATACTCCGGCCCGATGAAATACTGGAACACATCGATATACAGACTGACGAGCAGGAAGATGCCGACGCAGAAAATCACGAAATAACGCAGGACATCGGCGTACACCTGGCGCGCATCGGCTTGCCCGGCATAGGCGAAGAAAAACGGCTCCGCCGCATACCGGAAGGCCTGGATGAACAGCGACATCAGCATCGCGAGCTTGTAGCAGGCGCTGTAGATGCCGAGCTGATGCAGGTTGGTGTTCAGATCATAGGGCAGCAGATGCTTGAGCAGGACGCGGTCGAGCATTTCGTTGACGATACCTGCAAAGCCGATGATCACCATCGGCAGGGAATAGCGCCACATGCGCGCAAACAATGCGCGGTCAAAGCCGGCGGCGATGCCGCGCCACTGCGGCAGCAGCAGCGCGAACTTGCAGGCGCTGGCGATCAGGTTGGAGATGAAGATATAGCCGACGCCGATCGTCGGATCATAGACCCAGCGCACCCAGGAGGCCGAATCGGCCGCGTAAGCCTTGGGGCAATAGACGATGAAAAACAGATTGAGCGCGATGACGATCGCAATCTCGAACAGCTTGATCCCGGCGAAACGCCACGCCTTGTTTTCGGCGCGCAGCTTGGCAAACGGGATGCTGGCGACGGAATCCAGCGCCAGGATCACCGCGAACCACGCCACATACTGCGGATAATCGGCATATTGAAGCGAGGTTGCCAGCGGCTGCTGCAGCAAATACACCAGCAGGAAAAACCCGAGATTGATGCCCAGGATGAAGATCAACGCCGTGGAATACGCCGTGCCGGGCTTGGATTCTTCCTTGTCGCGAAAGCGAAAATAGCCGGTCTCGAAACCGAGCAGCAACAATACGGCGAAGAACCCAGCATAGGCGTAGAATTCCGCCACCACGCCGTATTCCGCCGGCGAGAAATAATAGGTATAGAGCGGCACCAGCAGATAGTTGAGGAATCTGCCGATGATGCTGCTCAGACCGTAAATCGCGGTCTGCGACGCCAGTTTTTTGAGGGCGCTCACGCGCGGGCTCGCAGTGGCGGATTACTCAAGATACCACTCACCTGCGCACTCAAGGCTGCAATGGCTGGAGACGCGTAGCGAGCGTAAGCCCCGTCACTTGATCGAAGCGGTTGCCCATCGCGGCCGCGAGTTGGGTGAGCCGCGCATCCGGGTGCGGATGGGTCTTGAAGAGCAGGCTCACCGCCGTGTCCTCCTTGCTCACGCGCGCGATCTGCTGCAGGACCGCCGGCAAGGCGAAGGGATCGTAACCGGCGCGCGCCGCCAGCACCACGCCCATGCGGTCGGCTTCGTGTTCGGCGTTTTTGTCGAGCGAACGCGAAAGTATTTCCGCGCCGCTGCCGATCAAGCCGCGGATTTTCTCATCCTCTCCGATCTTCTTGCCGAGCGCCTTGGCACCGAGGTCCAACAGCTTGCCCTGTTGCAGAATCTTGAGGTGATGTTTCTTGGTGACGTGGGCCACTTCGTGGGCCAGCACGCCGGCCAGCTCCGCCTCGCTCTGCAACACCTGATACAGACCGCGCGTTACGAACACATAACCGCCGGGGATGGCAAAGGCATTGATGTCACTCGACTCGATCACCCCGAAGTGCCAGGCCAGGTCCGGACGCTCGCTTTGCGCGGCGACCCAGCGCCCCACCTTGTTCACATAACGCTGCAGCGCCTCGTCCTTGACCAGAGGCGTGGCACCGAGCAGATTGCCGGCGATCTGGCGACCGATGGCGATTTCCTCTTTCTCGGAAAAACCTGCCAACAGTGATTGCTGCTCGCTCGGAGCCGACGCCGCTGGCGGCGTCGGCGAGGCAGCAGGAGTGGCCTCGGGCTGCGCCTGCTGCTTGACCTCGTCGAGCTTCTTTTTCATTTCCTCTTTCAGATCGAAGCCGTGCGCGGCAGTGAAGCCGAGCAGCGCTGTCGCAACGATGAGCCAGGATGCGTGTTTGATCTTCATGGGCTGCTCCTATCGCGATTCGGCCGGGGCCTTGAGATATTTCACCTTGCGGGCGGCGAGCTTGCCCGCCTGCGCAAAGGTCTGCGCCTCCTGCGCCGGCACGCCGAAGGACTCGGCGCGTTTGAGTTCCGCTTCATTGAATTGCGCGCTCTTGAGTTCCTGTTCGTTCAGGCCGCGGATGCCTGTCGTCGCCACCACTTGTCCGGTGCCCGCGCGACCGGAGGCGAGATTGGCCACGCCTGTGGCGGTGGAAGTCGCCGAGGCCTTTTTCGCCTCGCCGCGGCGCACATTGAGCATGCGCACCCAACCCTTAGCACCCTTGGCGCTTTTGACCTGATACCACGCCCCCTCGCGTTTGAGGATCTCGATCTTGTCGCCGGTGGCGAGCTTGCCGAGGGCCTTGGCGTCGCGAAACGGTTCGGCCTTGAGCTCATCGGCCTTGATCATCGATCCGGTCTCCGCGCCCCAAGCCACGCTGGCCGCACCCAGCAGGACGGCACAGATAGTTGCAAAAAATCTTTTCATGATGAGCGTCTCCTCTCCCACTCCAACATGGTCTCCGCCAATAACGCGCGCCAGTGCGCGCCGGCCGCCGCTCCGCCCGGGATCGATCCTTCGCGGATCACCCAGCGGGTTTCATTATCCGAACTCGCATCATACTCGCGCAATAGCTTCCGCAAGGCCGCGGTCACGGTATCGGCATCCTCCCGCACGCGCGCCTGCGCGGCCTCATCCGGCGCCAGCCAGGTCACTACGAGATAGTTTTCATACAAGCTCCAGATCCCCTTCTGCTCGCCGACGAGCCGTTCGATGCTTTTTCCCTGAATACCGGCCTGCGCCAGCTGCTTGCGGATCTGCTCCTTGGTCTTCTCGCCGAGAATGGCGATCGACTCGGGCAGATCGATCAACATCAGCAGCGCGCGCTGCTCGCCCTGCCCCCGTTGCGAGAGGCGCACGGCGCTCATCTCCAACGCCTTGCCGGTGACGTAGGCATAGAGCCGCGCGATGGTGAAATACGCCAGGCCGATGGTCACCGGGCCGGTGAGATTGATGTAAGTCGTGGTCAGATTGATGCTGGCGTAGGTGATGGCCAGCAGGATGAGCTGCGAGGCGCCGAACAGCCGGTCGATTTTTTCGCGCCCCACGTTGCGGTAAAAACCCCAGGCGGTCGCCCACAGGATCGCCATGGTGATGAGGAAATACACCAAGCGTCCCTCCGGAAACCGCAGGTAGTCGCCGTGCTTGAAGTTGTCGATCGCCGTGGCGAGGATCTCGACGCCCGGATAGAGCTTGGCCAGCGGCGTGGGTTTGATGTCGAACAGGCTCGGCGCGGTCGAGCCGATCAGCACGATCTTGCCGGTGAACTCATCGGCCGGCCGTTTCTTATCCCGGCTGAGCATATCGAAATAGACATCACTGAATGTGACATAGCGGTAGGTAAACGGCTTGCCGCGCCAGTTCAGCAGCACCTCGCGCGCCGGCGGCTCCGGCAAGCCGAGCGCCTGGATGGTGCGCAGCGGCAACGACGGAATCTTCCAGCCGTAGTCGTCGCGATAGACCGCATATTTGCGCACCACCCCGTCGGGATCGGGATCGATGTTGTGCAGCCCCAGCCGCCCGCCCTGCATGATCGAGGCAAAGGGCGGCAGGATCACGGCGACCTTGGCATCCGGCAGTGCATGCTCGCCGAGCGGCGTGACCCCGGGGATCATCTCCGGCCGGATCTCGCTCAAGGCATCGCTGGCGGAATCCAGCCGCAGCATGGGAAAGAAGGTGTTGGTGGTCGCTGCGACGGCGGCATCGAAATAGGCATCGCTGTCGGGATTGTATACGTCGGGATCGCTGAACAGGATGTCGAAGACCACCGCCTTGGGCTGCTGCTCTTCGAGCTTCTCCAGGAATTCGCCCAGCACCTGGCGCGGCCAGGGCCAGCGGCCGTACTCCTGCCCCATCGCCGCGAGGCTCGCCTCGTTGATATCGACGATCACGATATCCGGGTCCGCCTGCGGAACGATCAGCCGGTGCCGCACCAGGGTATCGAAGGTTGCCTGGCGCAGGTTGGCGGTGTAATGAACCACCAGGCTGTCGAATACCACCAGCACGCTGAAAAGCGCCGCGAGATACAGATAGAAATTGTTCTTCCACTTCTGCGCCAAGACTTCGGTGAGATCCTTGAAGGCGGTGCGCAATTTGAGCGTGAACTGGGTAGAGCGTTTCATGCAGAGGCATCCGGAACGAACGAACCTCATTATGCCATCAGCGCCGCCGGAAAGAACCGGTGGGCGATCACAAACGTCCCGAAGGCAAATGAGGATCAGGCGCGCTGCAAGTCCGGCTCACCGCAATGGCTCAGGATGTAGCGACGCGCGGCATCACGCAGCTTCAACGCAATCGCCCAATCATCCTCGGCGGCATCCCGCCGGACATCCCGGGGATGAATCGGCGCACCGATCCACACCGTAATCGCGCCGTGCCGCGCATGCGTTCCATCGCCGCGCAGGGTGGCGCGCGCCCCGCGGATGGCGATCGGCACGACCGGCACCCCGGCCTGCGCCGCCGCCACAAACGCCCCCATGTGAAACGGCATCAATCCGGCGAGGCGGGTGAAGGTGCCTTCCGGAAAAAATAGCAGTGAGTTGCCGGCGCGCACGCATTGCACCAGGCGTTGCGCGTCGAGCGCGCTCTGCTGTTGATCGAATCGTTCGACGAACTCCGCCTGGATACGCTGCAAAAAGATCCGCGATACCGCCCCCTGCAACAGCTCGGCCTTGGCGACGAAACGGAAGCGGCGACCGAGCGCCGCAATCACAATCGGTCCGTCGAGATAACTGGCGTGATTGGCCACGAACACACAGGGCCGCGCGCCGTCTTCGAGCCGCTCCCGTCCGTGCACCTTGAGCGCGGTGCACGACCCGCGCGCCAGCGCGCGCACCCCGGCGCGCATCGCGGCCCAGCGCCAGGACAGGCGCGGTGATACCGCCACCGCCGTCCACACGATCGGAGCGATGCTCCAGAACAGCGCGCGTGCGTATCCGCTGTATGCAATCACCGCCAGATAGTGCCGTGCCCGCCGCAGCACCGGCGGAAGGCTGCCGAGCATCACCCGCGCGAGCTGCCAGCGCGGACTGCGCGGCGTTTTTCCGATCAAGCCGCGCTCATACAGCTCCCGGCACGCGGCGCGCCGGATCTTGCCGCTCGAGGTTTTGAGCACCGCGCCGGGCGCGGCGAGCACCACCTCGTCGGCCGACGTCTCGGCAAGATCGATGGCGAGCGCGTTGATGCGCTCGCGCAGGCGGCTGAGCTCCGCAGGCTCCGTTAGCCGGGTCTCCGCGATCACCACCAGCCGTTCGCTGGCGGTGGCCGGATCGGAGCTGGCGAACACGGCCACGCGCCCCTTGCGAATCCCCGGGATATCCCCGATCGCCGCCTCCAGTTCATCGGGATAGATGTTGCGGCCGGCGCGGATGATCATGTCTTTGATGCGCCCGGTGATATACACCTCGCCATCCGCCAGATACGCGAGATCGCCGGAGTTCAACCACGCGCCGCTGAACAGCCCCGCCGTTTGTTCCGGATTGCGGTAATAGCCGCTGGTGCAGGACGGTCCGCAGCATTGCAGCTGTCCGACGCGGCGCTCGGGCAGCTCGTGATCGAGCCGATCGACCACGCGGACTTGATGATCGGCCAACACATGGCCGCACGCGGCAAAGCGCAGCACATGGGCATCGCCCGCGTCAGCCGGTTCGGCAACGCCGGAATGCATGAATACATCGCGCTTGATGTGATCCACGCGCATGCCGCGGCCCAGCGGCGGGAAGCACAAGCCCACCGCGCACTCGGCCAGACCATACACCGGCATGAGCGCCTCGGCACGTAGGCCGCAGTCCTTGAAGCGTTGCTGGAAACGCTGCATCGTGTCCGGACTGACGGCCTCGGCGCCATTGAAAGCCGCGCGCCAGCTATCGAGCCGCAATCCCTTGAGATCCTCGTCCTCGATCCGGCGCAGACAAAGCTCGTAGCCGAAATTCGGCGCCGCGGACAAGGTGGCACGGTAACGATGGATCGCCCAGAGCCAGCGCCGCGGATGGGTCAAGAAATCCAGCGGCGGCATGCTCACCAGCGTGACCGCATGCGTGAGACTGCCAAGCCAGGCGCCGATCAACCCCATGTCGTGATACAGCGGCAGCCAGCTGACGAAGATATCGCTGCTGTCGGCTTGAATCGCCGCGCCCATGGCACGGATGTTCGCAAGCAGATTGGCGTGGGTCAGCACCACGCCCTTGGGATGGCCCGTGCTCCCGGAGGTGTATTGCAACAAGGCGATATCCTGCGGGCCGGCTGCGGCGAGACGTGCCGGTTCGGCAGACTCCTCGAGCTCGCGCACCGTGACCACATGACGCAAGGTTTCCACATGCGACTTGAGCAACTGCGCAATGCCGCGCGCCTCGGGCACAGTAATCAAGGTGGCGGCACGGCAATTGGCGAGGATGCCGGCATGCCGGCGCAGATGATCCTCGATCTGGGAGGGACGCGCCGGCGGATAGAGCGGAACCGGAATGGCGCCGAGCAAGAGGATGGCGAAAAAACTGAAGAAATATTCCTGACACGTCGGCAGCATCAGGGCCGCCGCCTCACCGGCCTCCACGTCGCGCCGCTGCAATCCCGCCGCGATCCGCAGGGCGCCGTCCCACAGCTGGCGATAGGTAATGGCCTCGCCTTCATCCGTCTCGCTATAAAAGCGTATGTGTATGCGGTCAGGATGCCGCGCGACGTGCCACTGCAACACCTCGACCAAGGTCTGCGCCTCGGGCGGGGCCGCGGCCGCCTTTGCGGCAACGAAAGGAATGGCTTCAGGGAGCGCGCGCGCAACGCGCGCAACACCGGCGCTGAGCAGCGCACGCAACAGTTCGCGCGGGGTTTCCGCGTCAGCGACCACACGCTCGGGCAGGCTGACCGAGAAGTGCCGCTCGATGCGCGCGATCAACTCCACCTTCGCCAGACTGTCAAAACCGAGTTCACGCGCAAGCAGGCTGTCGAGCGTCACAGCGCCTGCGGCTGTGCGCTGCGGGTGGAGCTCCGCCGCCAGCTCCCGCACGATCCGCAGCAACTGCACCGCGGAATCCGCGACGTCCTCACCATCGTGATGCCGGGTGGTCTGCTGCATGCGCGCTCCGCTGGCTTGGCAATCCACATTTGAGTCTAGCAGATCGGTCCGCGACGGACCGCGCAAGCCGGTACCCTCGTCGCTGCGGATGCTATTCTCCTCAGCCCCGCATTTTTTTCTCAGGCAGTCACCGCGTTTTCGCGCATCTCGAAAACGATTATCTGATCTCCCGTAGTGACCAAGCACCACACAAACAAAGCCTCACCCAGTACCAGACGCGAAATACTGCGGCAGGACCTTCGACATCGCGCCCTGCGCGGGCTAGCCGGCTAACCCTGGCTCTGCACCCAGCGCACGATGTCTGCCGCCCCCATCGCCCCGGCCTGACGCGCGGCTTCACGCCCGCCGCGGAATAGCACCAGGGTCGGAATGCTGCGGATGTTGTACTGGGCGCCGAGCGGCTGCTCCGCTTCGGTGTTCACCTTGGCCAAGCGAATCGCGGGCTCGAGTTGCCGCGCGGCCTGGGCAAACTGCGGCGCCATCATCTTGCACGGGCCGCACCACGGCGCCCAGAAATCGACCAGCACCGGTATATCGCTGCGGCCGATGTGTTGCTGAAAATTGCTGGCATTCAGCTCCACCGGATGGGCGGTAAACAACGACTGGCGACATTTGCCGCATTTTGGTCCATCGCCCAGCCGTTCGGCGGGGATGCGGTTGACGGCGTCGCAATGCGGACAAACAAGATGTATCGACATGTGCATGGCCTCCACTCATTCTTGCAACAGTTTACCGATGCGTGGTCCGAGATAACACTCGACTGCTGCTGACAACGCCGGCGCCTGTCCCATTCATTTGCTCACCGCAACAAAAAAGGCGGTGGTCGATTTGACCACCGCCCTTCTTTTTCATGGCGGAGAGCGAGGGATTCGAACCCCCGGAAGGGTAAACCTTCAACGGTTTTCAAGACCGCCGCTTTCGACCGCTCAGCCAGCTCTCCAAGAAACTCAAATTTTATCGCGCCATCCAGCAACTCTGTTGCGGATCGGGGCGGGTCTCAAGCGTCGGGGTGCCCGGCCGCTTGCTGATACCTCATAGCATTGCTTCAAGCCAGGCTGGGCCTGTTTGAAGGAGCGCAAATCATAACAAAAGGCCGCCAGCTCTGCCAAGCGCTTTTGCCGGTCGGAATGGCTCTAAAAAAACCGCCAGGGAACTGATATCGCGAGGGGCTACTTGCCGCTGGCGGGGCATAATTCGGTGCACACACCTGCCCCTGCCAACCTCCCTCTTTGAATCTTTCAGTACACCATCCACATTTTGGTCACGATTAAGCTGAGCATCGCAATCAACGCCAGTATCACCATATCAATCAGGTAGTTCGTCATATACAACTCCTTTTGGTTGCTGAGACGATCGGAATTACCGATACACGCCCGTGAGCGGCTGTCAGAGCCAGCTTTTCGGATACAAAAAGGTCCATCCCTGGACCTGTCAACATCCATGTTGCATAACCACGCCGGTCTTACGCCGGCTCGGGCTCCTCTTCTCCAACCGGACAACAACGGTATTCCTGGGCCTTGTCGAGCAGCTCGATTTCGCGTTTGAGTTTTTCGTTTTCCAGGCGCATGCGTTCGAGCTCCAGCTCGATGCGCTTTTCCAACGCGGGCTCACACGTGCAGCAGTTGTCGAGACATCCCTTGACCAGCACGCCCGGCGTCGGGAGGATCTCCTCGCGCTCCCATGACAGCTCGGCGATGATCTTCTCGCTCGGCCGGCCGGTTTTCGGATCGAGCAGGCCGGCGGCAACCAGCTCCTTGTCGAGCTGCGCCAAAGCGGCCGTGCGAACATTCGCCGGAATCGGCTGTGCGACCACGGCCGCTGCCGAAAACGATGCGCGAGCCATCAGCCCGCCCGCCACCTCGCCCTGCGCAAGATGCAGCCGTTGCAGCGCGCTGGTGCGCGCCATGTCTTCCACTTCGAGACGTTTCGCGCTGGCGGCACCAATCGCCTGCGGCATTACCATGACGCGCCCGGAGACATCCACCGGCGGCCGCTGATAGGCGCCGACCGGCGCCGCGGGGTCGTCCACGTATCGTTGAATGGCGACCAAACGGAAACGGATTTTTTGCACCTTGTTGATCTTGTGAAACAGATAAGTCACCGCATGGCAGCGATTGGGATTGCGAAAAACGCGCGATGCCGATTCGAAATGATCCTCGGATTGACCTTCGGCATGCGTGCGGCTTTGCACCTCGCCGATGGCGGTGCTGCTCTTGGCGCGCACCCCGGAGGCCACGTACGAGGATGAGGCCTCGGCGTGCTGCGACAGATTGCGCGCAAAACTCATGGTCGAGCTGGCGTCATAGCTGCCGCCGCCTCCGCCGCCACCGATTTGTATGATGCCGAGATTGAGACTGGCACCGCCCCCGCCTTCGGCCCAGGACTCTTCGTAGCTGCTCGACACCGCGCCGCTTTCGCTCACGGTGAGATCGCTCAACGAGCGCGACATCGCGGCGGTATAGAACGACTCCTCCGACGTCGTTTCATGCCGGTAGGCAAGCTGCGACTCCGTGTCGTATGACCAGCGCGAGTGGCGATCGCTGGTAAACAGCCGCACTTCTTCACCCGGCAGCAAGGTGGTCGAATACACCGGATCACCCAGCACCAGCGGCCCGGAGCACCGCTCCAGCCTGTAGTGCAGCACTACCTCCATCTTGATCGGCTCCCGCTGATTCCCCACCCGCACACGATAGGGAACGCGATAGCGAAAGTTGAGCGTGTCGCAGATTTCGGCGCGATTGAGCACCGGGCAACACTCCAACTCTGATACCTTGCTTGCAACCATTTCCTGCATTGTTTTCTCTCCTCTCATGGATGTTGAAGCGATGACGAGCGCGAACGCTTACGGACTTTTGATCAGAAGCAAATGCTCATCACCTGAGTATCAGATTATTCTCTGAGCACGTTTTTTCCTGTGAAGGATGGCGATGCCAAGATGTGAAAATTGCCTTGCAACACGGCTGCTGCGAATGATGACAAACACCCGCGCGTTCTTAGGCAAAAAAAATCCCCGCTTCCGGCGCGTCCGGAAAGCGGGGAAACAGTGCGCGCTCTTGTTTTGGTTATCGGCGCTGTGACATCAGGCGCTTTACTCCGCGCACTCGCACGGCGGGCAAGGCGGACACGGTTGCGACAAGGCAAAGCCGTCGTGCGCGAAGTCATCCAAGTGCGACAACCGGCTGTATCCGTCGGTCGCCCGCGCCCACACGTGCAGTGCTTCGGAGAATGCCGCGCGATCACAGGGGCCGAGCAGCGTCATCACCGCAAACGACTCCTGATAATCACTCGGCGGCGCCAAGGTGTAGGCGTGCGAGGCGTCGTCCGTGGCCACCGACGCGGCCCCGCCCTTGCCCGAGGCGCTCGCGGCGCTGACGGTTGTGCTCACGCCGCGCACCACACTGAACCGGAAGTCGGCAAACCCGTTGGGATGATGGGCCTCGAAATGCAGATTCGCCGTGGCGCCGGGGCCGTATTCGATGAATCCGCACGGTGTGATCGTCAAGCCCGTGCCGCTGACCGGCGCCACCGTCGCCGCACAGCAGTTGTTATCCACACGCAGCACCATGCGAAACGCCAAGGTGTGGCCGGCCGCGTTCTTGATGCGGTTGTAATCCGGCGCGCTCACCGCCGTCACGCTGCCCGTGCCGAAGGGCGCCGGTACATTGGTGACCTGCGGATCGATGCCTTCGGCCGTCCAGTCGACCAGGCTGCCATCCTGTTTGAACAACTCCAGCTTGAGCTCGTATTTTCCCGCCGCGTCGAGCGCCTTTTCACAGTCGGTGGCGCCGCTGCCCAGCAGATGGCTCATGAAGTGCGCACTGGCGAGATCCTCGCGCTCGTCGACCACGGTCCACTCGATGCCGCCGGCCGGCACGGCGCTCGGCTTGATCTCGAAGAGATTGGTCTGCGCGCCGATGGTCTGCGGCCCCAGCACGTACGGCTCGTGCGTGATGCCGCCGCCGGAGGCCGGCTTGGCGTAGTGGCGCACCACCGTGCGGGTCAGCGGTGTCCATGGACCGGGCGTGCCCAGCGCAGCGCCATCGCCCGTGGTGAGGCGCCGATACGACCAGCGATAGTATTTGATGTTCTTCACATTGCGCAGGCAATCGCGGCTGAACCACACGCGCGGTTCGAGCTTGCCGCCGAAGGGACGGCCGTCGGTAGTCTGCCCTTCATCGGCGGACGTCGCGCCAGGGCCATGGATCTCCGACATGCTGACCTGGTGTCCGATCGAGAGCATCTGCACCACGCAGCCCGGCAGATCGGGTTCGTCATCGCAGGCGGGCACGCGATCATCGTTGACATGAATCGTCACCTCTGTGCCGCAGGCATAATCCCAGTAGGTATTGCAGGCAATCGGCGGGTGATACACGGTCTCCAGCACGCCGCCGATCTCATATTCAACCCAGAAGTACAGGTCGGGTTTATCGCCCGCGCACAGATACGGCACGATGGCCTGGAAACGCCCCAAGCTGTCGGTGGTCACCACGGTGATCTCGTCGCAGCGGAAGCGCCACCACCAGGGCCACAGACACAGATACGGGATGATCAGATGCACGTTGTCGACCAGCGTCTGGCGCACGATCTGCGCGGAGGGAGATTGCAAGGCCGTTTGCGACTGCACCGGGAGCGCGCTCAACAGCGCCGCTTGAGGACTCAGCTTCGCGCTGGGCACCTCGGGCTGCGGATTGAGCCGGCTGGAGATCATGCGCGTGGCGCTCGACAAGCGCTGCGTGGCGGGACGCACGCCGCGTCCCATGACCGATGCGCCGCGTATCAGATCGACCTTGATCGGCCATGGATCAGGCTCGGGGCGCGGCGGTCGCGGAATCGGCGGTTCGCGCAGCACCTCCAGCAGATCATCGCGCAGGCGGAAGATCTCGATCTCCGGTAGCGTCAGTATCCAGCGCCACACCTTGTCCACTTCGCAGATATGCACCTTCGCACCGCACACCGGGCGGCCACTGCCAGTCTTCACCACCCGGCCACGCACCCAGCAGAAGCAGATCGGCCAATGATCGATGATGATGCCGGGCACCAGGATGGTGTCGATTAGCTTGCCGCCCACACGCACTACCGGCTCAAAGGCGCCGAGGCGTTGCATCATCTTGATGCTTGGCTCGATCTTGACGAGATTCTCCGGCACGGGGGCGATATACAAACGGCTGCGCCCGATCTCCTGCTCGCTGCGCGCAAACGACAGACGACCATCCTTGACCTCAGCCGCCTCCATCAAATTGCCCGCGCTATCAAATAAAAACCCCGCCGTGGCGCCTTTGAATTCCGGCCGCTCCTGATATGAAATCTTAAATGTCACCCCTTTGCCCGGGACATTCGCAGTGGGCTTTGCCATCTCTCTACTCCTCGATATTTTTCAGTGAATTAAATCCATGACGCGGCGCAACCGCCGTATCGCGAGCAGCGCGCCTCGATCAACAACATCGGCAGACATCATCCGAAGCGTTTTGAAGTATAGACAGCACCTGCCGATCGTCTATGTGAAAACTGCGAAAGTGCGATGTGAAAAATACCGGGAATGCCTTCGACCGGCATCGGTCCCCTGGCGCATGCAGCAAGTGAAACAAAAACTGGGGCGGGCAAAAAATGAAAAGCCCTGAGCGCTTCTATTCTGAAACGCTCAGGGCTTGGTGTGGAGGAGCTTACGCAAAATGCAGATAGGCTTTCACGTCATCGTCCACATCGTCCTCGCGGCGCGAGCGCCGGGCCTCGATATTGGCGGGGAGCGTGGCCGCAATGAGCCTTTGTTGATTGATCGCCACACCACCCGTGGCCATGGCCATACAGCGCACCCGCTTGGAGATGCGCGTGCTCACACCCGGCGAATACAATCCGGCGTAGATCCAGTCGGTGCGCAAGCTCGGCACCTCGTTCGCCGCCGGCATCTCCAAACCGGAATACTGCTCCCGATCCGCCTCCACCAAGGCGAACCAGACATGCAACGGCCTCGGATCCCAGAATGCATCGCGATCCGACACATGGAATCCAACCTCCAGGGAAACCTGGTCCGTTGACAACGGACTCAATGAATATTTATCGATGACTACCTGCGCCACAGCAAACCCTCCTCTGACAGCGGGGTCCCTTTCGATCCGACCTTGCCCCGCATCAAGGATAAAGTTACCCTGCCGCCCCGCAGAAAACGAGGAAGTTTTTAACCTAAAAAACGGGAATATTTCACATTTTTGCGCATTGGTGAACATGAGACATCTCAAAACCGTCGTACCGAGGTTCGAACCGCCCCGCCCATCGAAATGTCCTGAGGTATATCAACAATCCCGCCCCCTGTCGCGCAAAGAAAAAAGGCGGCCCCACGGCCGCCTTCTTCCAACGCATCACACCACAGCTTTTATCGCATCATGGACTGAATGACCGCTAGCGGATAGGGGGGAGAGCAATAATCGGTGCGGCGTCCGCTACTAGAGATAAACGAAACGCATGTACTACTTTCGTATTTTACGACCCGAATGGTCTCGTCAGCGAGAATCTTAACGGTGTCCAGCGACTTACAGGCGTGTTGGCGCGCTGGATCATTGTCCTTAATCTCGTCACACCTTATCAGCCGGTTTCCAGTCGCAACCTCAATAATCTCGATCTCTTGACCATCCTTGAACACCAACGCCACGGGTGACCTTGTATCATGAATCGCACGCTCCAGCTTGCCTGCAGCGCAGCCTGATACAGTGACCACCAGCAAAGCGACAACAATCGACATCAAAATTTTTATTTTATTCAAAGACATTTTATTAGCTCCTCCAGTTAAGAAAAATATATCCGCCGTTATAGCATCAGCGCGTACCCACTACTTCAGAAACAACCAAAAAAAACACTTCACCCACCTCTATCCATGGCAGCTGCCACAGCGCCCATCGCACCACATCACGACAAAACATGCTGGCGAATCTAGAAACGCCATTCGACAGTCAAATAATACGATCGTTTTGGGCTATACGGTGACTGCCGTTTTTCGTGACTTACAAAGTTGGTGCTTTGGAAACTAAAATTCTGATCGAAAAGGTTCTTGACCATAAGCTTGAGTTGACCTCGACCGTGGGCCAGTAGATATCCAAGCGAGGCATCCGCAATCCAGAAATCGTCCTTATCTTCGTCAAGACCTGTCGCCGAACCAAAAGCCACATCTTGCTTTACGTAAGTCGCGACAAGATTGGCACTGAATCCTGTCGGATGAAAATAAGCCACATTCAACGGCAAGGAACGTGTGGTCAAAAGAAATGGAATATCCGGATTGATAGTCGTAAGGTCTGTTATCCGCGAGAAATCTTCATAATAATAACTCGCACCAGCGACTACTCTTTTCGTAGGCAAAAAGTCGATGTATACCCGATGGAAGCGCTCATCCTGCTTCTCGTCCTCCAGGCCCGCCGCTGTGTATACAAAGGCGGTCAAGTCGCGGCGGGTCAATTCCACTCCCATGAATAAGCCCGGCGAAACCGTATAATCGAACGCAACGCCATAGCGTTTCGCGTCGGCGCCAAGCGTATCCTCGAAAAACTGATTAAACCCAGTTACCTGAACAGGCTCAATGGTTTGCTTTGACAACATCTTTCTGGCCAGCGTTCTAAACGCTGCCATGCGCAGCGTGGCGCGCTCGCTTGGTCGCAACTGTAATCCAAGTTTTGGATTGAACTGGCCATGATCTACACCGTTTTTCTCATCGATCACATCGTAGCTCAGACCAAGGGTTAACATATCCTTCTTCGCGTTAAATACCTGGGCATAAAAATAGGTATTTGATTGGTCAATATCGCGATCCTGCTTGGTCATCTCATAAAATAACGGACGAAAATCTATGGTCTCAGCGCTTTCGACACTCGCCTGGAGATAGCCAACGCCGAAGGTTGTTCTTACCTGATCACCTGCGAACATATGCTGACCTTCGGCCTGCATACCTGCAAGTTGCTCGTCACTCGAGAATGTCCCTCGACGCAGGCTCTCCTCAAAATCGTCAGCCGTGACTAAAAAGGCAAGATCGTGCGTCGCGGTCGGCTTATAGTGCATACCAAGGCGAACCGCCTGGTCCTCCAGCTCGCGCCGCTCGGAGGTACTGAAATCTTCAGGATTGAAACGCAGCTCGAGGTCCCCTGACTCTGATTTCCGGCTGTACGCGTCTAACTGAACACTCAGATTTGGAGATATGGCATACTGCGAAAAAAGGTTGTAAATATCGTGTTTCAGATCATTATTTTCCCTGAAACCTTCGGTCTGATAGTGATACTGGCCTATGCTGTACGACAGGCGGTCGTGCAGCCCGGACAAAACGAGCTCGTCACCTCGGGTACTATCACTACCAAGGACGGCGGCCGCATCAACGCGCATCCCATTACGACTGAACAGCGAATTGTATTCGTTGTACGAAGCTGTCGCGGGACCCGTTCCATCCACAAGATAAAGAGAGCTTGCCGTAAGCTGGGGACTCACCGGAATTAAGTTCAGCGGTTGAAGAAGCCGGGCTTGCAACAATTCGCTTTGTCGCGCCACCTCGTGGCGTGGCAATCCAGTATAACTTTCAGACAAAAACAGATGCGGAGCATGGTTACTGGAATCTTGAGCCAAAGAATTCCATGCCTCCACTAATGCGCGCTCGTCCAAACCAAGGCTCTGATATATCTGCGCCAGGTCGGCGCTGCGCGCGGCAGCATCCTCGTCCAACAACAGGCGCGAGCGATACACCGCGCGGTTATCATTGAGCTTGCTGGCCTGCTGCAAATCCTCGAGCGCTTCTACGGGGCGGTTTTCGCTGTGCTTGCGGATCGCGTCATAGTACCAGGGCGTAGGGTCTTTGGGATCCAGTTCCTGGGCCATGGCGAATTGATCGGCCGCCAAGGGATGGCGCTTTTCCTCGTAATAGGCCTTGCCGAGATAGCTGCGGATCAGGGCATCGCCTGGATCGAGGCTGGCGGCATATTCGATCTGGCGGCGGCCGGATTCGAGTTCGCCGCGGCGGATCATGGCCAGTCCCAGGCCCTGGCGCGGAAGGGGATCGGCCTGGCTTTGCTGGATGGCGCGCTGGAATGCCTGCTCGGCTTTGTCGAGATCAATACGTGTGAGATACACGAAGCCCAGCACGGTCTGGGCGCGCGCAACATCGGGAGAGAGCGCAGCGGCGCGCTGCGCGGCCTGCAACGCGGCATCATGCTCACCGAACATCAGATGCAATTCCGCCAGCCTGGACCAGGCCATGGCGCTCTGCGGATGTGATTGGACGGCATGCGTGACACGCGCGCGCGCCGCTTCAAGATCAAACATCGCCTGCTTGGCGTAGGAATCCGCGAGCAGCGCCGCCAGCGCGTCGGGGCTGGCCTTCACGGCCTGTTCGGCCAGCGTCTGCGCGACGGCGGTTTCATTGTGCACCAGCGCGATGATGGATTTGAGGGCCAACGCTTCGCCATTGCCCGCGTCCTGTTGCAAGGCGAGATCGAGATCGGCGTCGGCGGCATCGGCCCGGCCCGCGGCGAGATACAAGCCGGCGCGATAGGTGAGTACTCGGCTGCCGGCCAGCTCGGCCGGCAATGCCTCCATCTCCGCCAATGCCGCCGCTGCATTCCCTTGCCGATATCGTTCGACGGCGTTCGCAATCCGCGCATCCCAAGGTTCTGGCAGCACGCCGATGTCTTGCACCGTAAAATCGATGACAGGCGGATAGTACAATGCCCAGCTCACCGCATCCCACGGTTTTACCTGAGCGCGCAGCACCGGCGCCTGCCCGGCGCCCGCCACCGCGGCGGCCCCGCTCGTCAACATCAGTTCGCCCTGATCATTCTTGGCGCGCACCCTGCCTTCGAGCACGGTGACCTCGGCCTGTGTCTCTTCCACGGCCACGATGAACTCCGTGCCTTCGACGGCGGCGTTGACATAGGGGGTGATGACTTCGAAGCGTTGCCGGATGCGGCTGATGAAATGGGCGATGCCCTGTTTGAGGTCCAGCCAGCTCGCCTGGTCTGGCGACAATCCGGTAAACGTGACTGTGGCGCGCTCGCTCAGACGCATGATCGAATTGTTGTTCAGATGTAAGGCGGCCCGGCTGTTGGCCTGGGTGCGCACCATGTCGCCGTGACAGTAGACATTCCCGGCAACGGCTGGCACCCAGAGGGTTGAGGATTGCGCGCGCACCTCCACCACGCCTTCGATGGCGACGAGGGTGGCGACCGGCTCGGCGCAGTCTTCCGCCACGGCATGCGCTGAAATCCAGAACGATAAGACCGTGCTCAAGCCGAGAGCACGCATCATGATTGGATACCGAGACAAGTTCATCATTCGTTCCGTCTGTATTATGGCCGCGTCATTTGCCACGGTGCCGGGCGACCCCACTAAACTCTCACCCCTTGGGCACGTACAATCATGCGCGCATTGAGTTCACATGCTCCGCCGAACCAGCGCGAACTCTCCTACCACTTGCGCCGCTGAAAATTATCACATTACTGACTCAGTTGAAACCTGTCGCTGCGAATTTTTCCCCGGATCAAAACCCTTCATTTTGTGTTCCGGAAAATGACGGCTCGCGCAGCTAGGCTGCACTAGTCTCACAGTATCGACTTTGTCTGGATAAGGCAGCACACAAATACCGGCGCATTGTGTGAATATTGAATTGACAACCGCGCTCGTTATTTCTTCGGCACAACGATCACCCCGTCGGCGGGCCACGGGAGATCACCTCGCGCGTGCTGCTCGCAGCGCTGCAAGAAAAAGCGGCTCGGTCCATCATCAGGGCGCACCGTAAGCGCGCGCTGAAATTCGACCATCGCAGCGCGGCACTCTTGCCGCCGATAGGCATGCAATCCCTGACTGAAATGCCGGCACAATGCACGCTCACGCTCACCGCAGTGCGCTTCGAGACCGAGCAGTTCGTGAATCACGAGCGGCTGCTGCTTGCCGGCCAGGCGAAACATTCCGAGCTCTCGGCTGACAAATCCATCCAGGTCGGCAAGGACTTCGCCGGTCACCAGCAAGGAGGTGCCGAGCTGCTTGTTCAACCCCTCGATGCGCGAGGCGGTGTTCACGATGTCCCCCACGGCGCGGTATTCATAGTGATCCAGCGCGCCAATGTTGCCCAGCATGATCTCGCCGGCGTGCAGCCCCAACCGCGTCTGCAGCCGCCCCGCGTCAGCACCGGCGTGCAGCGCTTCGAGCGCCGCCATGCACGCCTGCCGCCGCAGTCGGCGCTCGGGCGCGCGCGCCGACCAGATCGCCAGCATCGCATCCCCCACCACATCCGAGATGATGCCGCCGTGCTCGCGCACCGGCTTGAACAAGCATGCGTAATACTCGTTCATGTAGCTGGCGAGTTCTTCCGGCGCGAGGGATTCAGCCAACCGCGTGTACTGCGCGGCGTCCGTGGCCATGCATACGCCATACATGCGCTCGCTCGGTGCCGCGAGACGGCGCGCATCCCGCGCCAGCTCCTCAACCACAGACTCCGGAAGATAATACCCGAAGGCCTGGCGAATCCGCGCACGCTCGCGTTTGAGCTGTTGATGCCGCCAGGCCAGCCCCAAAAATAACGCGAGCGGCGTTTGCACCAAAACGGGGATGAAAAGCGGCAGCCAGTAGCCATGGCGGGCAAACGCATACAGGCAGATCAAGCCGTAGATTGCACCCATGACGACGCACGCGGCGACAAACACCCGCGCGCTTGGCAACATGTTCAGGCTCGCCAGTGCCAGACCAAAGAACACGATCAGCGCGAGATAATCCCACATCTCCGGCATGCGCAACGATTCCTGCGCCAGGAGATTGGCAAAAGCGGTCGCCGCAATCTCCACTCCGCTCAAATCCAACCCGCTGGACTGCGAGTACACCGTATAAAAGCTGTCTTTCTGCTCCGGCTGGCGTTCCTCGGAAAATCCGACGAACACCACCTTGTCCTTGAATCGCGTGAGATCCGCCTCGGGATCGAGCACCTGATGATAGGGCACCGTCGTGATGCTGCGCGGCGGGCCATAGAAATTGAGATAGCGGCGCTCCGGCCCCAGGCAGAGCGCGAGCAACGCTTGGAGACGGGGGCTGGCGCCGGGCTCGTGCACCAGGCCCGGTTGCTCGCGCAGTGCGCGCAACAGCTCCTGCCCCAACGCGGGGTGTTGCCTGAAGAATTCACGCAACTGCGCGAGCCGACCTTTGATATCCGGGTCCGCGCGCACGGCCTGCCACCGGGCAGTGTGTTGCGGATACCGTTCCTGCAACAGCTCGAACAGCCGCGGCTGATCCTGCTTTGCGTAGAGCGCCAAGGCAACAGCCGGCATGGTCGGCACATCGCCGGCGGCGGCTTGAAAGGTCCAGAATTGATTGACCTTCACCGGCACCTTGGGCAAGGCAAAGGGCGCGGCCGCCGCCGCGGCATCATGAATGACGGGCAGCGGCGGCACGACGCGCTCCAGATTGTAGGCGCCGCCGGGGATCGATTGGACCTCGCGCTCGAGTTTGGCGAACACGACCACGTTGCCGGCGCTGCGCATCGACCGGGCCAGCCGCGCAGTCTCCTCGCCGTCGCGCGGCCGGTGAAAAAACATGTCGAAGACGATGACGGAGGCGCCCGCCTCGGAGAGCCGATCGATCAAGCGCGCATGGTATTCGCGCGGCCAGACCTCGCCGTCCTCGGCCATGCCGAGCTGCTCCGCGGCGGTCTTGTCGATTGAAACCAGCATCACTTGTTCGGGCGGCGCGCGCTGCCCGCGCTGTTTGAACAGCACATCCAAGGCGATATTTTCTTCCAAGGCAAAACCGCCGGGCAGTGCGTAAACGATTAGTCCGGTCAGGGCAAGCAGCAGTCCGAAACCGAGCGTCAGCGCCGCGCGCGCTTTGATATTCCAGTACGCCGGCCTACGCATGGGCTTGGTGTTCTTCTCTTGATCGGCTTGGCAAACACATGTGCGGACGACAGCCCTCTACACGGGGAGTTCATTACCAGATTGGATCGACTATAATTAACCGCGGGCGACACATCCAGTTGAATGAATCCCTTCCCGATGTGTTCCGCGCCCCGAAGAACAGACGACACCACTAGCGATGAGCCATCATGATAGCGAACATCCCGTTGTTTTCCGGCCTGAATGAATCGGAGCTGGCGCAAGTCAGCCAACATGCCGTCACACGCACCTATCCCAAGAGCACCGTGATCATCAACGAAGGCGATACCGCCGAATCGCTGTATGTGATCCTCAAAGGCAAGGTGAAGGTCTTCCTCACCGATGAAACCGGCAAGGAGGTCGTCATCAACAGCCAAGGGCCAGGGGAGTATTTCGGCGAGGTCGCGCTCATCGACGACGCCCAGCGCTCCGCCTCGGTGATGACGCTGGAACCCTCAAGCTTTTCGGTGATCTCCAAACATTCCTTCCGCGAGCTGCTGTCGAAGAATCCCAACATCGCGCTCAGCGTCATCCGGGACCTCACCCAGCGAGTACGGGTACTCACCGAGAACGTAAAAAGCCTCGCCCTGCTCGATGTCTATGGGCGCGTGGCCAAAACCCTGCTCAGCATGGCCTCGGAGCAGGACGGGCGGCTGCTTATCGAGGAAAAACTCACCCAGCAGGACATCGCCAACCGCGTCGGGGCCTCCCGCGAGATGGTCTCGCGCATCCTCAAGGACCTCACCGCCGGCGGGTATATCCAGATGGAAGACAAGCACATCGTGATCAACGAAAGACTGCCAAAGCATTATTAATTCTAGGATTTTTCTCAGCAGCGGGACCTGCGCCCGCCGAGATACCTTGAAATTCCCTTTTTAATCATTATTCTTACATCCTGGATACCCCAGAAAACAGCTCAACAAGAGGAAGTTGTTCGATATGAATACCAACCACACCATCGCGCGCGACGCGAGTAGTACCCTGGCCCTTGAGACCAACAAGGTTCTGCGCAATACCTATCTGCTGCTGTCGATCACGCTGATCTTCAGCGCCATCACCGCTGGCCTCTCCGTGGCGATCAATCCGCCCTGGTTCACCGGCCTGATCTGTTCCCTCGTCGCCTTGGCGCTCGTTTGGTTCGTGCTGCCGCGCACCGCCAACTCCGCCGCGGGGCTGGGCGTGGTGTTCGGGATCACCGGCCTGCTCGGCTTTGGTCTTGGCCCCGTGCTCTCCCACTATCTGAGCGTGCCCAACGGCGCGCAGATCGTGATGCAAGCCATGGGCGCGACCGGCGCGATCTTCGTGGGGCTTTCCGCCTATGTGTTAACCACCAAGAAAGACTTCAGCTTCATGGGCGGCTTCCTGATGGCCGGGATGATCCTGGCGATCGTCGCCATGCTGGCGCTGCTGGTCGCGGGTCTGTTCGGCTTCCACATGCCGGTGCTGGGCCTGGCGCTCTCCGGCGTGGTGGCGCTGCTGATGGCCGGTTTCATCCTGTATGACACCAGCCGCATCATCAACGGCGGCGAGACCAACTACATCATGGCCACCGTCGGACTGTACCTGAGCATCTACAACCTGTTCAGCAGCCTGCTACAGCTGATCGGCGCCACCAGCGGCGACGACTAACATCCGCCGGCCACTCGCGCTAAGATAAAGCCCCGCCCTCGGGGCTTTATTTTTGAATTCGAATATCACCATGTCTGAACACCCCTTCGCGCAATACGTCCGCATCCTCGGCAAAGGAAAGAAAGGGGCACGCTCGCTCACCCAAGAGGAAGCGCGCGAGGCCTTCGGCATGATCCTGCGCGATGAGGTCCGGCCCGAACAGCTCGGCGCCTTCCTGATGCTGCTGCGGGTGAAGGAAGAGACCGGCGCGGAGATCGCCGGCTTCGTGCAGGCGGTGCGCGACAGCCTCGCGCTGCCGCAGCCGTTGCCCCATGTTGATCTGGACTGGTCGAGCTATGCGGGCAAGCGCCGCCACCTGCCCTGGTTTCTGCTCGCGGTGCTGGCGCTGGCCGATCGCGGCATCAAGGTCTTCATGCACGGGGCCTGCGGCCACACCGCAGGTCGCGTCTACACCCGCGAGGCGCTGCGCCATTTCCAATTGCCGGTGGCTACGACATTCGCCGAGGCGCACACGCAACTCGAGCAGCACCATTTCTCTTTCATGGACCTGAGCGTTCTCTGCCCGAAGCTCCAGGCCATTATGGATCTGCGCTCGGTGTTCGGGCTGCGCTCGCCGGTGCACACCCTTGCCCGCCAGATCAATCCGCTCGCGGCGCCGTACTCGATGCAGAGCATCTTCCATCCCGGCTATCAATTCATTCATCAGGAGGCCGAGCGCATCCTCGGTCAGCCGCACATGGCGGTGATCAAGGGCGACGGCGGTGAAGTGGAGTGCAATCCGGACAGCCCGTGCACCGTCTATACCGTGCACGATGGCGTGACGGACTGCGAAGAGTGGCCGGCATATTTCGCGGCGCGTCATCTCAAACCCGCAGAACTCGACCTCGAGGATCTGCGCCGCCTCTGGCGCGGAGAGATCGCCGATGAATACGCGCTCGGCGCCATCCTCATGACCCTGGCGGTGACGCTCAAGACGATGCAGCGCGCCGAAACCCAGAGCGCAGCCTTGGCGCTGGCGCAAGAGGTTTGGGACTCGCGCAAGCGCGACCGATTCTGACTCAATCGTTTTTTAGATTGATGGCGAAGTGGTAACTGCTACGCTGCATGCCCTCGCGCTCATAGAAGCGATGGGCATCGAGGCGCTGCACGCCGGAGTCAAGATGCAGTTGATCGCAGCCGCAGCGGCGGGCCTCTTCCACCAGCCACGCCAGCATCGCCTGGCCCGCACCGCGGGAGCGCTGTTGCGCGTCGGTTACCAGGTCATCCACATAGAGAAACCGTCCCCAGGCGAGATTGCGAATTAACCGAAAGCCGGCAACGGTGACCACCTTGTCTCCCTCACACGCATATGCCAGCTGAAAACCCTCTTGCATCTGCGCCTGCACCTGCGCAAGAAATGCCTGCGCCGAGTACTGCGGTCGCAACTGCGCCATCACCGGATAACAGCGCATGACTTCTTCGGGAGTGCCGGCGCGGCGGATGACGAAATTCGTTTTCATGACTCCACCGTCTGTTCGGGATGATACCACGCCAGCTTTTCGTGCAACCGCACCACTTCACCGATGATCACCAGGGTCGGGGCCTTGACCTCATGGCGCTTCACCAACTCGGGCAACGACGAGACATCGCCGATATACACGCGCTGCTCCGGCGTGGTGCCTTGCTGGATGAGCGCGGCGGGCATGTCGGCGCGCATGCCGCGCTGGATCAGTTCGGCGCACAACTGATCCAGCCCCACCAACCCCATGTAGATCACCAGTGTCTGTTGCGGCAGGATCAATCCGTCCCAATTCAGATTAAATTGACCGTCCTTGAGATGCCCGGTGATGAAGGCCACCGATTGCGCGTAATCGCGATGCGTCAGCGGGATGCCGGCATAAGCGGCGCAGCCCGAGGCCGCCGTGATGCCCGGCACCACTTGGAAGTGGATGCCCTGTTCGGCCAGGGTTTCGATCTCCTCCCCGCCACGGCCGAAGATAAACGGATCGCCGCCCTTCAAACGGCAGACCCGCTTGCCTTCCAATGCGAGGCGCGCCAGGGTTTGGTTTATTTCCTCCTGTCGCATCGCGTGATCGCTGCGCGCCTTGCCGACGTAGATCAGCTCCGCATCGCGGCGCACCAGGTCGAGGATCTGCGGCGAAACCAGGCGGTCATACAGCACGACATCGGCCTGCTGCATCAGGCGCAAGGCCCGGAAGGTGAGCAGATCCGGATCGCCGGGACCGGCGCCGATGAGATAGACCTCGCCGCGCACGGCGGACGGCCCGTTGTCGCACATCTGTTCCAACAGCTTCCCGGCAGCCTCATCATGCCCGGCGAAGACCTGTTCGGCCACCGGCCCTTGCAACGCCGACTCCCAGAACAGGCGCCGCTCGTGCACCGAAGGAAAACGCGCCTTCACCCGCTCGCGAAACCGCTCCGCCAGCGCGGCAAGCCGCCCATACGAGGCAGGTATCATGGTCTCCAATCGGGCACGGATCAGCCGCGCCAAGGTCGGCGAGGCCCCGCCGGTGGAAACGGCGGCCACCACCGGCGAGCGATCGATGATCGACGGCAGGATGAAGGTGCACAGCCGCGGCTGATCCACTACGTTCACCGGGATGTTGCGCGCCACGGCGGCATCGTGCACCTGTTGATTGACCTGGGCATCGCTGGTGGCGGCGATCACCAGGGCGCATTGCTCCAGCATGTCGGTGTCAAAGGCATCCGCCTCGTGTTCGATCAGCCCGGAGGCCAGCAGCTCCTGCAGCGTCGGCGACAAGCGTGGGGCAACCACAACGACCTTGGCACCGGCCTTGAGCAGCAGCCGCGTCTTGCGCGTGGCGACTTCGCCGCCGCCGACCACCAGACATGACCGGCCCTGCAAATCGAGAAAGATAGGAAAAAAATCCACGTTCAGCTGCCTGTACAGTTACATGGCGCTAGTGTAACGCACCACGATCCGCAGCTACAGCCGGTAGAGATAGAGCCGCGTGCGGCGCCGGTCCTCCAGCTCATAGACCTCATCGGGCGCCACCTGCGGCACCGCGAAGGAATTGCTGATCAAGACACTGCCGCGGCGCATCTCGGCCTTGGCCTTGCGGTAAACCTCCGCCATGGGCGCAGGCGAGAGAAAACAGTACACCACATCGTAGGAAGCCAGCTCCTGGCGCCACAAATCGCCGTAGATCAGCCGGGCATTGGCGACCCCCATGAGACGCAGGCGTGAAATCAGCGCCGGAACCGGCGCGGACTCCACCCCCGCGAAATAGCCATCCGGGCGCATGCGCGCCAGATGGGCGAGCGTACCGCTCAGACCGGCGCCGATATCCAAAAACCGCACGCCCGTCTGCGCGGGCAGCAAAGTGGCCAAGGCCTCACGCGTGGCGGTATTGCTCAGATACAGCGGCACCCGCTCATCGGCACTGTTCCAGAAAAAGGCCAACAGCCCCAGCAGCGCGACGAGATAGACCCATGCCGGCAATTCGAGCACCCAGGCGCCCCACACGGCGAATGGCAGCACGACATTGATGATGCGCCACCAAGGCGCCAGGCCGAGACGCTCGCCCAGGAAGGCGGCGGCCACCCCTTGCAGCAACAGCAACGCTGGAACAGGAACGATGAGGCCGAACATGCGCTTTACGATGATCGCGAGGGCAAGCAACACGGCGGCCGTGACCAATTGCGCCGCCAAGGCAGACAGGACAGGAAATCTCTTCAACACGGATTGTTATGATTTGAAAAACCTTGATTGCTGACGTTGCCGTCATTCCGACATGCGCCGGAATGACGAATACTCAGACCTTCTTCTGGTGCTCCAGATGCACGGCAAGCACGTCGCACGTGGCATAGTTGAGCAGGCCATGCGCCGTGGACCCCAGCAACCGGCCCAGGCCGTGGCGGCTGTGCGCGCCGATCACCAGCAGATCGATGCGCGATTCCTCCAGCACGCGGCGAATCTCCAGCTTGGGAATGCCGATCACCGTGATCTGCCGGCATTGCGCGCAGCCATGCTGTTGCGCCAGGGTTTGCAAGGACTGCTGCGCGCGCTTCAGCAACGCCTGTTCATCCACGCCCCAGCTCGGCAGGATCAAGGGATCGCCGGCCAGCTCCAGCGGCGGGACGTATTCCACCACATGCATCAGGACCAAGTCGGCCTGATTCTGGTTCGCCAGTTCACGCGCCTTCAGCAATACATTGGGCGCGGCCTCGGAAAAATCGACACAGACGAGGATACGTTGATACACGGTTCACCTCCGCTGTTGGTTTTACACGAACAGGAGGCCGAGCCCCTGCTTCTTTAGACAATTGCCACTGCGTCATTCCGGCATGCGCCGGAATGACACATTGGCCAAACCTCCCTCAAAACAACCACTGCCCTTGCACGCTGAGGATGTCGACGGATGATTCATATTCGCCCTTGAGCGTGGCGTTCAGCGCGTCGAAGGGTGGTTTCACTTCAAGCGTGTTGTTGATCTTGGTGTCGCTGACAAACAAATGGGCATAGCCGACATCGAAACTCAAGCGCTCGCTGCTCTTATAGCTCGCGCCGATGGCCAACCAGCGCCGGTCGCTGTCGGGGATGCGCGGGGTGCGGTGCTCGGCGTTCGGAATCGGGGATTGGTCGAGGGCCGCGCCGGCGCGCAGTAGCCATTGGTCGTTGAGCTGGTAATTCACGCCCAGGGCGTAGCGCCAGCTGTTGTCCCAGTCCGCGGTGGTCACGGTGTCGGGCTGCAAGGGATTGTCGTATTCGATGCGCAGCTCCTTGAACACCGACCAGTAGGTCTTGGTGGCATCGGCCATCAGCGCCCAGCGGTCGTTGAAGGCGTGATACACGCTCAGCGACAAGGTGGCCGGCACGGTGACGCTGGCCTTCAGGCCGGTGTCCACGAATCTTCCTGAAGCCGCCAGGATAGGGCTCACATCGAAATCGGCCTCGCCATCGACGTGATGTTTAATCCGTGAGCGATACGCCATGCCCAGTCGTGTCGCATCCGTGGCCTGATACAACAAGCCCGCGTTCACGCCGGTATTGAGCCGATCGAAGTTATCGCCGGTCAGGGTAGCATAACCATCTTCCGTAACACGGAGGTGTGGTGGCAGCGCTAGAGTTAGCGTCTGTTGATCAATCGCGCTCGACAAGGTCACATCGACATACTGAAAGTTGAAACCGAATCCGAACGCCAATCGCTCGGTCATCTGCACGGCGAAAGAGGGATTGATGTTGATCGACATCAAAGATGATTCGATGGCGTGATAGCGCCCCGCCCAGCTCTTGTTGTATTCAGTGGATAAACCGAACGGGGCGTTAATGCCCAGGCCGAAGCGAGTGGTGTCGGACAACGGCATCACATAGTAGAAATTCGGCACGAGGGCGTCGACGCCGCCATCGTCGTTGCCGGTCAGCGCGCTGCCGCCGGCCGCGGCATGTTTATGCGAACCCTGATCAGTGAACTCCGCCTTGGGTGAAATCCAGTGCAGCGCCGCCAGCGCCTGCGCCCGCGGTTCGAGGCGCATCATACCGGCGGGATTGAAATAGATGGTCGAGGCATCCTCGGCCGCGGCCGCGCCGCCCGCGTAGGCGTTGCCCATGCCGCTGGCGCTTTGCTCGATGAGGGCATATCCCGCCGCGTGGGCGAGCCCGCCGGCCATGGTCAATCCGCTCGCGCCGAGCAACCGTACGATCTTGTTATTCATTCTTCCTCCCGTCGATGATGTGCGATCCAGCGCTCATCATCGAAGGGTAGCAGTGAAAAATCAAGCGCGCCGGGGATTATCGCGGCGGCAGTTCGCGCGGCTGCCCGAGCTCGTCGATGGCAACATAAACCACGTGGGCCTCGGTGACCTTGATGGTCTCGATCTGGCCCGCCCGCAGCCGTTGGGCGTAGACCTCGACGAAGACCTCGAGCGAGGTGCGCCCCTCGCGCACGATCTCGGCGTAACAACTGAGCAAGTCGCCGACGAAGACGGGTTTCTTGAATTCGAAGGAATGCACCGCGCGGGTGACGATCCGGCCGGCGGCGCGGATCTCGGCCGGGATGGCGCCGGCCACATCCACCTGCGACATGATCCAACCGCCGAAGATGCTGCCGCCCTTGTTGGTATCGGCCGGTTTGGCCGGCACGCGCAGCACCGGAATCTTGCCCTCGGGCAGCCCTGTTTCCAGCATGGTCAATGTCCTTCGTAGAGGCGCGCGATGTCGTCGGCGAAGCGCCGGCTGACCTCCGCGCGTTTGATCTTCAGAGTTGGGGTCAGGATGCCGTTTTCGATCGTCCAGGGCTCGCGGTAGAGCGCGATCTGGCGGATTCGTGCGTAGCCCGGGAAGGCGGCGATGGCGCGGTCGAGCCGCGCCTGCACCGCTTCGATCGCTTTTGGGTCCCGCAGAGAGGCGGCGTCCTCGGGATCAAGCCCGAGCGAGCCAGCGAGCGCGCGCCATTCATCCGCATTGACCACGATCAGCGCGCTCAGATAGGGCTTGCCCTCGCCCAGCACCATCACCTGTTCAAACAATGGCTCCAGCCCGATGGCCATTTCCATGTCGGCAGGCGGCACCTTCTCGCCGTTGGCCAGTACGATGATATCCTTCAGCCGTCCGGTGATATAGATGTGGCCGGAGTCGTCAATACGCGCCTTATCGCCCGTGCGCAGCCAACCGTCAGCAGTCATAGTATCGCGAGTGGCCTGCGGGTTACTCCAATAGCCCAGCATCACGCATTCGCTGCGGGTTTGCAGCTCATCACCTTCACCGATGCGTACCTCGATCTTGGGTAAGGCGGGGCCGATGCTGGCGGGAATGTTGTTGTCGATGCGATTGACTGCCACGACCGGGCTGGCCTCAGTCAGGCCATAGCCCTGGATCAAGGGCAGGCCGAGACCGATGAACAACTTCGCCACATCGGGTGAGAGCGCCGCGCCACCGCAGATGGCGAGTTTCAGGCGACCGCCAAGCTTGGCCAGCACCTTGGAGGCCACCGCCTTTTCGAGCAACGGCCAAAGTAAAAATCCCGGTTTCCAACCGCTACGCCTCTGCTGGTATTCGAAGCGCTGCCAGCCGATCTCGACGGCCAGTGCGAACAGGCGCCGGGCCATGGGCGACTTTTCCTCCAAACCCGCCTGAATCTTGTGATAGACGCGTTCGTAAATGCGCGGCACCGAGATCAACACGGTCGGACAGACCGACAGGAGATCCTCGCCCAGCAGTGGAATGGAACGGGCATAGGCCACCTCGGCACCCAGCATCATCGGCAACAGGTAACCAGCGGTGCGCTCGAGGGCATGTGACAGCGGCAGAAATGACAAAAACACATCCTCGGCACCGACCGGCGCCGTGCACAGTCCCGCGTAGGCATTGACCAGCAGATTGCGATGACTGAGCATCACGCCTTTGGGCCGACCGGTGGTGCCGGAGGTGTAGATGATGGTTGCGAGTCCCTTTGGATCGAGTTCGGCAACGTGAGCCTCACCCTTTGCGCCGAACAGCCAGTCGGAGAGGGAAATCAGGCGCGGGTCGGCAGCGGCCTGCTCCGGGGCCGGCGCCTCTAGCAGCACCACACGGGTGAGGCCGCGCAACTGATCGGCGCATTGGGCCAGGGCCTGCCACTGCGTGATGTCCTGCAGCACCAGCAGCTTCACCTGTGCGTCATTGATGATATAGGCGACGTTCTCCGCACGGTCTTCGACATAGAGCGGCACGGTCACCAGTCCAAGCCCGAGCATGGCCTGGTCGAACACCACCCAGCTCAGGCCGTTACGCAACATGAGCGCCACGCGGTCGCCCGGCTCCATTCCCTCGCCCCGCACTGCGGCCTGCCATCGGCCGACCTCGTTCGACACCTGCTGCCACGTGTAACTGCGCCAGCATTGCGCGGCTTCGTCATATTGACGATAGGCGACCTTGTGCGGCGTGCGGATGACACGCTCGTGAAACAGGCCTGGGATGGTCACCGCCTCATCCGGTGTAATGGTTGCGTACGTCACGAACTTCCCCTTTTCATGGCTCACATTATTGTTATGTCGGAACACCGCCCTCGGTTCTGTAGTGATGTTAGCATCGACCACCGCCATGCCAACAAAAAGGC
This sequence comes from Pseudomonadota bacterium, assembly GCA_040752855.1. Classification (GTDB taxonomy): domain Bacteria; phylum Pseudomonadota; class Gammaproteobacteria; order RBG-16-57-12; family RBG-16-57-12; genus JBFMHP01. Next base: position 107,178 of record JBFMHP010000017.1, read on the forward strand.
AGGAACCGCTCCGCTCCTGCCTTTGGATCTCACCTCTGCACGCCGCAGCTTACAGCCGCAGCGCCGCAATGCCCCCCATGTAGGGCAACAAGGCTTGCGGAATGGTCACGCTGCCGTCGGCCTGCTGATAGTTTTCCAGGATCGCCACCAGGGTGCGCCCCACCGCCAGGCCGGAGCCGTTGAGGGTATGCACCAGCTCGGGTTTGCCGGTGGCCGGGTTGCGCCAGCGCGCCATCAGGCGTCGCGCCTGGAAGTCCTCGAAATTGCTGCACGAGGAGATCTCGCGGTACTTCTGCTGCCCCGGCAGCCAGACTTCCAGGTCATAGGTCTTGGCCGCGGAAAAGCCCATGTCGCCGGTGCACAGCACGATCTTGCGATACGGCAGATCCAGCGCGCGCAATACCGCCTCGGCATGGCCGGTCAGCTCCTCCAGCGCCTGGTAGGAGTCTTGGGGACGCACGATCTGCACCAGCTCGACCTTCTCGAACTGATGCTGACGGATCATGCCGCGGGTGTCCTTGCCATAGGAACCCGCCTCGCTGCGAAAACACGGGGTGTGCGCCACGTAACGGCGCGGCATGTAGGAATCCTCGACGATCACATCGCGCACGATATTGGTGACCGGCACCTCGGCGGTGGGGATGAGGTAATAATCGTGCTCGCCGCGCAGTTTGAACAGATCCGCCTCAAACTTCGGCAGCTGGCCGGTGCCGCGCAGGCTGTCGCTGTTGACGACGTATGGCACATAGGTTTCAGTGTAGCCGTGCGCGGTGGTGTGCAGATCGAGCATGAACTGGATCAGCGCGCGGTGCATCCGCGCCAGCGGGCCGCTCATCACGGCAAAACGCGCGCCGGTGATCTTGCCGGCGGTTTCAAAATCGAGCTGGCCGAGGGCCGCGCCGAGATCAACGTGATCCTTGGGCGGGAAATCGAACTGACGCGGCTCGCCCCAGCGCGCAACCTCGACGTTGTCTTCCTCGCCCTTGCCCGCCGGCACCGATTCTTGCGGCAGATTGGGCACGCCGAGCAGGATCTCGTCGAGCTGCGCCTGGATTTCTGTGAGCCTCGTTTCCGCCGCCTTGAGCTTGTCGCCCAGATCGGCCACAGCCGCCAGCAGCGGCGCGGTGTCCTCGCCCTTGGCCTTGGCCTGGCCGATGGCCTTGGAGCGCGAGTTGCGCTCGTTCTGCAATTGCTGGGTTTGGACCTGCACTTCCTTGCGCTGGGCCTCCAGCGCCTCGATGCGCTCCACCTCCAGGGTAAAGCCGCGCAGACTCAGACGCTGCGCCACAGCAGCCAATTCGGTTCTTATCAGTCGAGGATCTAACATGGTTCTCTAATCTTGTTATTCGTTGATATTCATCTCCGCCGTCCACCACATCAGATGGCCGGGCTTGATCATCGGCGCGAGGTGTTCGAGCGTCCGTTCGATCTTCTCCGGCGCATCGAAAAACTCCACCACCAGCGGCAGATCCAGCGAGAGATCCAGCAGGCCGGTGTTGTGTATCTTACCTGAATCCCCATAACCGCTGATACCGCGAAACACCGTGACCCCGCGCAGCTTCTCCCAGTCGTGCAGTCGCTTGAGCAGGGTGCGCAACTGCCCCTCGCCTTCGCTGAGATACATGCGCACCACGGTGATCTTTTCGCCAGTCATAACTGTCTCCCCATCGTTAGGCCGATCCATGTGGCCGCCAGACATACGAGCACGCTCAGCAGGACATTCATCACCGCCTTGAGCAGCTCCCCGGATTCGATCAAGGTGAGCGTTTCGATCGAAAAACTCGAAAAGGTGGTAAAGCCACCCAGCAATCCGACCAGCACAAACGCGCGCCATTCCGCCGCCAGCGCCGTGCGCTCCAGCAGCCAGACGTACAGCAATCCCATCAACAGACACCCCAGCACGTTAACGCTGAGCGTGCCATAGGGAAAGCCGCGTCCAAACAGCGCGTGCACCCCGCTCGACATCCAGAAGCGCAACACCGCGCCGATTGCGCCGCCGCAGGCGATGGCCAGAATTTGATTCAATATCCATTCTCCATATTCATATCACCCCGCCCTCGTAGGAGCCTGCCTTGCAGGCGATTACCGTTTGTTCGCGAGCAGGGCTCGCTCCTACGAGCTGGCGGCAAAACAGGTCTCTGCCCTGTAGGAGCCTGCCCCGCAGGCGATGGCCATTCATTCGCGATCAGGGCTCGCTCCTACGGCGTGATCAGCCTTTCGACTTCTTACGCGCCTGCTCATCCAACCCGCGCAGATACGCCAAACGCTCGGCGATCTTCTGCTCCAGTCCGCGCGGGGCCGGATGATAATAACGGCGCGGGCTCATCTCCTCGGGGAAATAATTCTCGCCGGCGGCGTAGGCCTCGGGCTCGTCATGCGCATAGCGGTACGTCTTGCCGTAGCCGAGTTCCTTCATCAGCTTGGTCGGCGCGTTGCGCAGATGCAGCGGCACCTCGAATGAGCCGAGCTGCCTGACCTCCGCCAGCGCGGTGTTGTACGCGGTGTAAACAGCGTTGCTCTTCGGCGCACAGGCCAGATACACGATCGCCTGGGCGATCGCCAACTCCCCTTCCGGACTGCCGAGGCGCTCCTGCACATCCCAGGCATCGAGCGCCAGTTGCAGGCCGCGTGGGTCGGCGTTGCCGATGTCCTCCGAGGCCATGCGTACCACGCGCCGGGCGAGATACAGCGGATCGCAGCCGCCATCGATCATGCGCGTGAACCAGTACAGCGCGGCATCGGGCGCGGAGCCGCGCACCGATTTGTGCAGCGCCGAGATCTGATCGTAAAAGGCCTCGCCGCCCTTGTCGAAACGGCGCACGCCGCCGCTCAGCACTTCGTTGATGATGTCTTCGCTGACCATTTCCGCGCCGTCGCGCGGTTCGGCGAGATCCACGGCGATCTCCAGCAGATTCAGCGCGCGGCGCGCATCGCCATCGCTGGCCAAGGCGATGCGATCGCGCAGCTCTTCAGCGAGGACAATATTGCGTTGACCGAAACCGTGCGCGGCATCACTCAGCGCGCGGTCGATGATCTGGCGGAGGTCCTGTTGGGTGAGCGATTTGAGCACGTACACACGCGCCCGCGAGAGCAGCGCGTTATTGAGTTCGAACGACGGGTTTTCGGTGGTCGCGCCGATGAAGGTCAGGGTGCCGTCTTCGACGTACGGCAGAAAGGCATCCTGCTGCGCCTTGTTGAAACGATGCACCTCGTCGACGAACAGGATCGTGCCCTGGCCGGACTGCGCACGGACCTGCTTGGCCTGTTCGACCGCGGCGCGGATGTCCTTCACCCCGGCGAGCACGGCCGAAAGGGTGAGAAACTGCGCCTGAGCGCGCTGGGCGATCATGCGCGCCAGCGTGGTCTTGCCGGTGCCGGGCGGGCCCCAGAATACCATCGAATGCAGATGGCCGGATTCGATCGCCTGGCGCAGCGGCTTGCCCGGCCCGAGCAGGTGTTGCTGACCCATGTAGTCATCCAGGCTGCGCGGGCGCATGCGATCGGCCAGCGGCTTGCCGCTCATATCATCGGCGCGGGTGAAGAGGTCCTCTTCGTTCATTCGGTCTCGCCGACCACATCCACGCCCGCAGGCGGCGTGAAGTTGAACAAGGTGGCAGCGAGCCGCTTGTTCATCACAACCCCCTCGAAACGGATGCGCGTGGTTTGGCCGAAGCTATCAACCAACTCCATCGCGCGCAGATCCTTGGCATCAAAGCCGAGCAACAGCTGTTCGAAACCGCTGTCCTTGGTCTTGGGCAACAGTTTCACCCAGGCCAGCCCAGGCGCACCGCCGCTGTGGGCGTGGATCTCAAACATCTCCTCGAGCGGCTTCTTGCCGATCAGCAGCATCGCCGGCGTCTCGGCCAGCGCGCCGTTCATGCGCTTGACCGTCACCTGCTCCAGGTCGGCGTCGTAGATCCAGATCTTCGCGCCGTCGGCGACGATCTCTTGCTTGAACGGCGCGAGATAATTCCAGCGGAAGCGCCCGGGGCGTTGCAGATACACCTTACCGGAGGAGGACTGCGTGACCTTGCCCTTGGTGTCCTGTAACTCCTGGGCGAAAGTGGCCTCGAAGGTCTGCATCTTGTCGTTGAACGCCGCGAGCTGCTCGACGGCCGAGGCGGCGTGCGCGCCGCTGATGGCGAGCCAGCACGCGGTCATGAGGATGATCAGTTTTTTCATTGCTATAACTCCGGTGGCGGCGGGGCCAATACTTCGCGATTGCCGTTTTCCATCATCGGGGTGACCACGCCGTCGCGCTCCATCTCCTCGACGATACGCGCGGCGCGGTTGTAGCCGATCTTGAAGCGCCGCTGCACCGAGGACACCGACACCCGGCGCGCCTGGGTGATGAAGGCCACCGCCTCGTCGTAGAGCGCATCGTGTTCCGATTCGGCGCCGAGCGTCTCGGCCATGGGATCGCCGGGGAAGGTCGCCCCTTGCAGAATGTCGTCGACGTATTTGGGCGCGCCCTGCTTCTTCAGTTCGCTCACCACCTTGTGCACCTCGTGGTCGTCGACGAAGGCCCCATGGACGCGCATCGGCACGCCGGTGCCGGGTGCCAGATAGAGCATGTCACCATGACCGAGCAGCGCCTCGGCGCCCATCTGATCGAGGATGGTGCGCGAATCGATCTTGGAAGAAACCTGGAAGGCGATACGCGTCGGGATATTGGCCTTGATCAGGCCGGTGATCACGTCCACCGACGGGCGCTGGGTCGCCAGGATCAGATGAATCCCGGAGGCGCGCGCCTTCTGCGCCAGACGGGCGATCAGTTCTTCAACCTTCTTGCCGACCACCATCATCATGTCGGCCAGCTCGTCGATGATCACCACGATGTAGGGTAGCGGCTCGAGCGTCGGCACCCGATACTCCACATCCGGCAGCTCCGGTTTGAACAGCGGGTCCTTGATCGGCGTGCCGGCCTCGTTCGCCTCATTGATCTTGCGGTTGCAGCCGGCGAGATTGCGCACGCCGAGCGCGGCCATCATACGATAGCGCCGCTCCATCTCGGCCACGCACCAGCGCAGCGCATTGGCCGCTTCCTTCATGTCGGTGACCACCGGCGCGAGCAGGTGCGGGATGCCTTCATACACCGACAGCTCCAGCATCTTGGGATCGACCATGATCAGGCGCACATCCTTGGGCGAGGCCTTGTAGAGCAGGCTCAGCACCATGGCGTTGATCGCCACCGATTTACCCGAACCGGTGGTGCCGGCCACCAGCAGGTGGGGCATCTTGGCCAGATCGGCCACGGTCGGCTGGCCGCTGATGTCCTTACCCAACGCCAACGTGAGGGGGCTGGCGTGCTCGTCGTACGCCTGGGATCGGAGCACCTCGCTCAAGCGCACGATCTCGCGGTGTTCGTTGGGGATCTCCAGTCCCACGGTGGACTTGCCCGGGATGACCTCGACCACGCGCACGCTGATGACGGAAAGCGCGCGCGCCAGATCCTTCGCCAGGTTGGAGATCTGGCTGACCTTCACGCCAGCGGCCGGCTGCATCTCGAAGCGGGTGATGACCGGACCCGGACTCACCTGCACCACCTGGACCTCGATGCCGAAATCGGCCAGCTTCATCTCGACCAGGCGCGAGAGGGCCTCCAGGGACTCCTTGCTCATCGCATGCTTGGGCGGGGCGGCGTCATCCAGCAGGGATAGAGGCGGCAGACTGCCGTCACCCGTGGTGCGAAACAGCGGCACCTGCCGCTCCTTCTCCACCCGCTCGCTTTGCTTGATCGGCGCGATCTCCGGTTCGATCTTCGGCGTCGCGCGATGCTTCGTCTTGGCCTGCACTGCCTTGACGGTCTGTTCACGGCTCTTGCGCGCCTGGCGCGCCAGCAACGCCTCGCGCAGCTCGCCCCACTTCACCTGCGCCCAACGCGCGAAGTTCAGCGCATAGCGGCCGGTCACATCCATCAGTTTGATCCAGGAAAGCCCGGTGAACAGCGTCACCCCGGCCAGAAACAGCGAGACCAGAAACAGTGTGGCGCCCACAAAGCTGAAGGCGCTGATCAACCCGCCGGAGAGCAGATCACCAAACAGCCCGCCCGAATTGAGCGGCAGCAGCCCGGGCGAAACCCGGAAATGCATCTCGGCCAGCGCCGCGCCGGCGCCGACGGTGAGCACACAGCCGACGACCCGCAGCCGCATGTGATTCTTGTCCTCTTCCGGTGTGGACTGACCGCCGCGAAACAACATCCACGCCAGATAGGCCGCCATCAACGGAAACAGGAAGGATAAGTAACCCACCAGATAATAGGCCAGATCGGCGAAATAGGCCCCGACGATGCCGCCTGAATTGTGCACCACATCAGACTGCCGGCTGTGCGACCAGCCCGGATCGCTCGCCCGATAGCTGCCCAGCGCCACCAACAGATACAGCGCCAACGCGCCGACGACAAACAGCGCGCCTTCGCGCACACCGCGTTGCACGGATGCCTTTTTCGCCTCGGGCCGAGCGGGTCGATAATTCGCCTGCGCCAAAACCTCTCCTCCATTGCATATGAATCTGTGATTTGTTGTTCTCCGCCATTCCGGGAACATGCCAGAACGACGAGCCAATCAGACATTTTTGTCAACGTCGGGGGCTTCCCCGCAGGCGATCAATGTTCATTGAATTCGCGAGCGGGGCTCGCTCCTACAAAACCTGGCGCTGAAACAAACCCCTTGTAGGAGCCTGCCCTGCAGGCGACTGTTGCTCTGTTGCTCATTCGCGAACAGGGCTCGCTCCTACAACGCATTGCAAACCCAGGTCGTTATTACGCCGCTAGTCTAACACAGCTACACCGCCTGCAATGCGGGATGGATCACCTTGCCGCCGGCGACATTGATCCCCGCCTGCAGGGCCGGATCGCTCCGCCAGTCAGGCTGCGCGAGCCGCAGCACGTATGGGATGAGCGCGGCAGAAAGCGCCTGCGAGGAGGTGCGCGGCACGGCACCCGGCATGTTGGTGACGCAAAAGTGCGTGATGCCCTCCCAGACATAGGTCGGATCGGCATAGGTCGTCGGCCGGGTCGTCTCGATACAGCCGCCTTGGTCGACGGAGATATCCGCGATGACACTGCCCTGCTGCATGGCGCGCACCATCTCGGCGCTGATCAGATGCGGGGCCTTGGCGCCGGGGATCAGCACCGCGCCGATCAGCAGGTCGCACGCGGCCACGGCCTGCTCCAGGCTGTGGGCGAATGGATAGAGCGCGGTGACGTTCGGCCCCAGCGCGCGCATCGCCGCGAGTTTTTCCCGATTGCGGTCGAACACCGTCACCTCGGCGCCCATCGCCGCGGCCAGCGCGGCGGCATTGCCCCCGGCCACGCCCGCCCCGAGCACCACCACCTTGCCGCGCGGCGCCGCCGGCAAGCCCCCCAGCAGCAGCCCCTTGCCGCCCTGCGGCCGATGCAGCAGATGGGTGCCGACCTGCACCGCGATGCGCCCGGCGATATCACTCATCGGTGCCAGCAGCGGCAGTGCGCCGTGCTCGCTCACGGTCTCAAAGGCCACGGCGGTCATCCCTATTTTGCACAATCGCTGCATCAACACCGGCTCGGCCGCCAAATGCAGATAGGAAAACAGCAGATGATCCGGGCGATAGAGATCCAGCTCCTGCGGCTGCGGTTCCTTGACCTTGACGATCAACGCGATCTCGCGATGCAGCGTGGCGGCATCGGGCAGAATGGTCACACCGAGACGTGTGTAGTCCTCATCCGGATACCCGCTGGCCACGCCGGCCTGCGTCTCGATGAACACCTCGTGGCCGTTGCGCACCAGCTCGCCGGCGGCCTCGGGGATCAGCGCCACACGCCCCTCCAACACCTTGATCTCGCGGGGAATACCAATTCGCATACTTGCTCTCCTTTACCCAGGCATGGGCATTGCGTACCATAAAATTATATCGGCAGATAAAATACAAACCTCTTTTTCTGCCATCCCCAAAAAACGCGAACAATCACCTTTTGGAGTGTACTTCATGAGCAATACCAAGCATTGCCGCCTCTTGATCCTGGGCTCGGGCCCCGCCGGTTACACCGCCGCCGTCTATGCCGCGCGCGCCAATCTCAAGCCGGTGCAGATCACCGGTATGCAACAAGGCGGACAGTTGACCACCACCACCGACGTCGACAACTGGCCCGGCGATCATGAGGGCGTGCAGGGCCCCGAGCTGATGGTACGCATGCAGAAACACGCCGAGCGCTTCGGCACCGAGATCATCTTCGACCACATCAATGAAACCAATCTGAAGCAGCGCCCCTTCACCCTCAAGGGCGACAGCGGCACCTATACCTGCGATGCCCTGATCATCGCCACCGGCGCCTCGGCCAAGTATCTCGGCCTGGCATCGGAAGAGGCCTTCAAGGGCCGCGGTGTGTCTGGCTGCGCGACCTGCGACGGCTTTTTCTATCGCAATCAGACGGTCGCCGTGATCGGCGGGGGCAACACCGCCGTTGAAGAGGCGCTTTACTTGAGCAACATCGCCAGCAAGGTGCACGTCATTCATCGCCGCGACAAGTTCAAGGCGGAGAAGATCCTCATCGATCATCTTATGGAAAAGAGCCGCAGCGGCAACGTCACCCTCCATTGGAACAACGAGCTGGACGAGGTGCTCGGCGATCAGAGCGGCGTGACCGGCATCCGCATCAAGAGCACCACGGATGGCAGCACGAAAGAGATCCCCTTGATGGGCGTCTTCATCGCCATCGGCCATTCACCCAACACGGGCATCTTCGAAGGGCAACTGGAGATGGAAGGCGGTTACATCAAGGTCCAAACCGGTTCGCGCGGCAATGCCACGCAGACCAGCGTGCCAGGGGTCTTCGCCGCCGGGGATGTTGCCGACCACGTCTATCGCCAGGCCATCACCTCAGCCGGCACCGGCTGCATGGCCGCGCTGGACGCGGAGCGTTATCTCGATAATCTTGGCAAGTAATACCCGCCTGGCGTCTCCCCACTCAGCGCAGTGGGGAGACTCACCGCTGGCGTGATCTAACCCGGATATTTCACCATGAATCTACTGCGCCCTCGCTACGATTCGTGATGAAATATCCGGGCTAAACTTTACACATGAGCATCCATCACACATCCGGCGCCCCGTTCCTGTTGGACCCGGCCAAACTCGCCTTCCCCGATCCGCGGCGAGCCTTACGCGAGCCCAACGGACTGCTGGCCATTGGCGGCGACCTCTCGCCCCAACGATTATTGGCCGCCTACCGCTTAGGTATCTTTCCCTGGTATGGGCGCAACGAACCGATCCTGTGGTGGTCGCCCGATCCCCGCTGCGTGCTGTTCCCGGACTTGCTGCACATCTCCCGCAGCCTGCAAAAAACCCTGCGCCGAAACACCTTTGAACTCAGCATCGACCGCGCCTTCCCCGAGGTGATGAAGGCCTGCGCCGCCCCGCGCCGCTACACCGCCGAGACCTGGATCACCTCGGAGGTCTACACCGCGTATAACCGGCTGCACCAGCTCGGCCACGCTCATTCCGTCGAAGCCAGGCACAACGGGGAGCTGGTGGGCGGTCTCTACGGAGTCGCCCTCGGCAAGGTGTTTTACGGTGAGTCGATGTTCGCGCGCATAACCGATGCCTCCAAGGTCGCCATGGCCCACCTGTGCCAGCGCCTGCAACAGTGGGGTTATGAGCTGATCGACTGCCAGATGCATACGACCCACTTGGTCAGCCTGGGCGCGGTAGACATTCCGCGCGCAGATTTCATGGCCCTGCTCAACAGCCTGCTGCCGCAGCAACCCGCAGCGGATGCCTGGCAAAGCAACCCGCAATCGGCTGCGGCGCCATGACTCAGCTGCAGCAGTTACGTCTGTTTCTGAGTTCGCCCCACCCATGCAGCTATCTGCCGCAGGAGACCGCCTGCAATCTCTTCCTCGACCCCGATGTCATCCCCGATACCCGGCTTTACACCGCATTGATCGAACAGGGCTTCCGGCGCAGCGGTGAGCACCTCTACCGCCCGCATTGCCCGAAGTGCCAGGCGTGCTTATCGATACGCATCCCGGTGGCACACTTCCAGCCGAATCGCCAGCAGCGGCGCACCTGGAACAAGAATCAGGATCTCGAGTTCGCCGCCACCCAGACCCCGGACCGGGCCGCGCACAGCGAGCTGTTCTCCCGCTATCTCAAGAGCAGGCACCCCGGCGGCGGCATGGACCAGATGGATACCGACACCCAGTTTGCGTTTCTGACCAGCGACTGGAGCGAGACATGGTTCTACGAATTCCGCGAGGCCGACAGGCTCGTGGCGGTAGCGGTCACCGACAGGCTCACCAATGGCCTCTCCGCCATCTACAGCTATTTCTCTCCCGAGGATGCCGTGTGGCGCAGCCTGGGGGTCTACATGGTGCTCTGGCAGATCCACCAGGCCCGACAGCTTGATTTATCCTGGGTATACCTTGGTTTTTGGATCGCAGGCAGTCCAAGAATGGCGTACAAGAGTAATTACCAGCCCGCCGAGGCGCTTAAAGACAATCAGTGGCAAAAATTCCAGCACCTCGTCTAAAGTTTTTTTCCGACATTGCCGTTATATCACTCGATATTCCCCCTGTTACTCTGTGAATATCGACCCAGCTCCCCAAGAAACGTGTTCCGGTCCCGGACCGGAACACCCTTGTTTTTATTCCCGACGGATGCCCGATTCCTTAAACAACAGAAATCATGCTCCCCTTCATACCTTTTATAGAAAAACTTTGAAAAAATTCGCCAACAAAGGCATTATGACGCCTCATTTGGCTTAGAACCGGATATTTAACAGGCTACATGGCAAAAGAAGATCACATCGAAATGGAAGGCACCGTCCTCGAGACACTGCCCAACACAATGTTCCGCGTCCAACTCGACAACGGTCACATCGTCACCGCCCACATCTCGGGCAAGATGCGCAAGAACTACATCCGCATCCTCACCGGTGACAAGGTCACCGTCGAAATGACCCCCTATGACCTGAGCAAGGGTCGTATCATATTCCGCGGTCGTTGACAGCCTCCGAATAAAAAAGCGCCCTGCCGTCTCTCACCGGCAGGGCGCTTTTGCGTATCCATCACTCAGCTTGCGCTCACACGGCCGCCACTTCCTTGCGATGGCATTTCACTTCCAGCCGGCCGTTGTTCTCGGTGACGAACACGTGTCCACCCGACTCCAGCGCGCCGAACAACAGTTCTTCGGCAAGCGGCCGCTTGATGTTCTCCTGGATCACCCGCGCCATGGGCCGCGCGCCCATCAGCTCGTCGTAACCATGCTCGGCCAGCCAGGCCCGCGCCAGGGCATCCACCTCGAGGGTCACGCCCTTCTCTTGCAGCTGCGCTTCCAGCTCCAGGATGAACTTGTTGACCACATGGCCGATGGTGCTCTTGTCGAGCGACTTGAACTGGATAATGCCGTCGAGTCGATTGCGGAACTCCGGCGAGAAGACACGCTTGATGGTCTCCATCGCGTCGGTATCATGGCGCTGCGACGTGAAGCCGATCGACTTACGGTGCAACTGTTCAGCACCGGCATTGGTCGTCATCACCAGGATCACGTTGCGGAAATCCGCCTTGCGGCCGTTGTTGTCCGTCAGCGTGCCGTGGTCCATCACCTGTAACAGCAGGTTGAAGACATCCGGATGCGCCTTCTCGATCTCATCGAGCAACACCACACTGTGCGGATGCTTGATGACCGCCTCGGTCAACAGCCCGCCTTGGTCGAAACCGACATACCCGGGCGGCGCGCCGATCAGGCGTGAAACGGTATGACGCTCCATATATTCCGACATATCGAACCGAATCAGCTCGATGCCCAGCAGATACGACAGCTGGCGTGTCACCTCGGTCTTGCCGACGCCGGTCGGTCCCGCAAACAGGAACGAGCCGATCGGTTTCTCGACATTGCCGAGCCCGGAACGCGACATCTTGATCGCCGAATCCAGGGCATCGATGGCCTCGTCCTGACCGAAGATGAGCAGTTTGAGATCGCGGCCGAGGTTGCGTAACACGTCTTTGTCCGATTGCGAGACACTCTTCGGCGGGATGCGGGCGATCTTGGCGACGATGGCCTCGACCTCCTTCACGCCGACGGTCTTCTTGCGCTTGGCCACCGGAAGCATGCGTTGATAGGCACCGGCCTCGTCGATCACATCGATGGCCTTGTCCGGCAGGAAGCGATCATTGATGTAGCGTGCGGACAGCTCCGCCGCCGCGCGCAGCGCGGCATGGGTGAACTTGATGTCGTGATGATCCTCGAAGCGGCTCTTGAGCCCCTGAAGTATCTTCACGGTCTCCTCGACCGTGGGCTCCGGCACATCGATCTTCTGGAAACGACGCGCCAAGGCGCGGTCTTTTTCAAAGATACCGCGATACTCCTGATACGTGGTCGAGCCGATGCACTTCAGCTCGCCCGAGGCCAACACCGGTTTGATCAGATTGGAGGCATCCATCGCACCGCCCGAGGCGGCGCCCGCACCGATGATGGTGTGGATCTCGTCAATGAACAGGATGCTGCCCGGTTCCCGTGCCAATTGCTTGAGCACGGTCTTCAGGCGCTTTTCGAAATCGCCGCGATACTTGGTGCCTGCGAGCAGCGCACCCATGTCGAGTGAATACACGGTGGCGTTGCTCAGCACGTCGGGCACCTCGCCATCGACGATCTTTTTCGCCAGCCCCTCGGCGATGGCGGTCTTGCCCACCCCGGCCTCGCCGACCAGCAGCGGATTGTTCTTGCGCCGACGGCAGAGCACCTGGATGGCGCGCTCGATTTCATTTTCGCGGCCGATCAGCGGATCGATCTTGCCCTGCAAGGCCTTGCGATTGAGATTGACCGCGTAGACCGACAGCGGGCTTTGGCTGTTGTCGGCATCGTGCTCCTCGGCCTCTTCGCTGGGCGCCGCCATGCCTTCTTCATCATTCTCCTCGGAGACCTTGGAGATGCCGTGCGAGATGTAATTCAACACATCCAACCGCGTGATGTTCTGCTTGTGCAGGAAATACGTCGCCTGTGATTCCTGTTCGCTGAAGATCGCCACCAGTACATTGGCGCCCGACACCTCCTTCTTGCCTGAAGCCTGCACTTGCAGCACCGCGCGTTGCAGCACGCGCTGGAAGCCAAGGGTCGGCTGAACCTCGCGCTCTTCATGAGAGGGTACGGTGGGACTGGTTTCCTTGAGGAAGCGATCGATTTCCTCGTGCAACTGTTGCAGGTTGGCGCCGCAGGCCTTGAGCGCAGCGGAGGCCGCCGCGTTCTCCAGCAATGCATACAGGAGATGCTCGACCGTCATGAACTCGTGTCGTTGCTCGCGCGCCGACTGGAAGGCCTGATTCAATGTATGTTCCAGTTCTTTGCTAATCATACTTTCACCTGCTACTGCTCGTTGATCTTGGCGCGATCACTCGGCCTCCATCACACACAACAATGGATGATGATGCTTGCGCGAGTATTCGTTGACTTGCACGACCTTGGTCTCGGCCACATCGCGGCTGAAAGACCCGCAAACACCCTTGCCTTGAGTATGCACCTGCAACATTACTTTCGTCGCCAGTTCGCGCGACATGAAGAAGAATGACTCCAACACATGTACTACGAACTCCATGGGTGTATAGTCGTCATTAATCAAGATTACTTTATACATCGGCGGGCGTTTGAGCTTAGGCTTAGCCTCTTCAACCACCAGCCCGCCTTCGGGATCTTTGAGATGTTCCTGCGACATGTCCTCTCACCTCAAACCAAAAACAATTCTTTATATTTCATAAAGATATAAAGACAAAATCATTATAGCACGAATTTATCCCGTATTTGGTCATTACACCAGCCCCTCTGAGGTTTAGGAAAAAAACTTGACTCCCCAGAAAGTCCGTACCACATTTATCAGTGCAAGGCTCAAAAATAACAACAGCGCTTTGTCAAGTAGAATTGAAGTCCAAATGAGAGGAGGATCTAAGCAAGATGGAGTATGGTGTAGTGAAGTGGTTCAGCAATGCAAAGGGGTATGGATTCATTGCGGGACAAGAGGGGGGTGGCGATATTTTCGCGCACTTCTCCTCCATCGAGATGGATGGATACAAAACCCTCAAGCAAGGCCAGGCCGTCGAATTCGAGTACACGCAAGGTCCGAAGGGCCTGCAAGCGACGAAGATTCGGCTGGCAGATACTCAGCCAGCGCAGCCTGAAACATAGAACTTTTGATCATCAAGTAAAAAACGAAAAGCCCCGAAACGGGGCTTTTCGTTTTTTCCACGCGGCAGGACGCTGCCTCACATATGCTTGACCATCGCCTTGCCGAAGGCCGAGCAGCTCACTTCGCTGGCCCCGGCCATCAAGCGCGCAAAGTCGTAGGTTACCGTCTTGGCTTGAATAGCGCCGGACATCCCCTTCACAACCAGATCCGCTGCCTCGGTCCAGCCAAGGTGGCGCAGCATCATCTCACCAGAGAGGATCAGCGAGCCAGGGTTGACCTTGTCCTGCCCCGCGTATTTCGGGGCGGTGCCATGGGTGGCCTCGAACATGGCGACCGTGTCCGAAAGATTGGCGCCGGGCGCGATGCCGATACCGCCGACCTGGGCCGCCAAGGCATCGGAGATATAGTCGCCGTTCAGATTGAGGGTGGCGATGACATCGTATTCCTCGGGGCGCAGCAGGATCTGCTGCAGGAAGGCGTCGGCGATCACATCCTTGATCACGATCATCTTGCCGCTCTTCGGATTCTTGAAGCGGCACCACGGGCCGGCGTCGATTTCTACCGCGCCGAACTCCTCCTTGGCCAGTTCATAGCCCCAGCTCTTGAACGCGCCCTCGGTGAATTTCATGATGTTGCCCTTGTGCACCAGCGTGACCGAGGCACGATCGTTGTCGATCGCATATTGAATGGCCTTGCGCACGAGGCGGCGCGTGCCATCGCGCGAGACCGGTTTGACGCCAATGCCGGATGACTCCGGGAAGCGGATCTTTTTCACGCCCATTTCGCGTTGCAGAAAATCGACGACCTTCTTCACCTCGGGCGTACCGGCGGCCCATTCGATGCCGGCATAGATGTCTTCGGAGTTCTCGCGGAAGATGACCATGTCGGTCTTCTCCGGCTCCTTGAGCGGGCTGGGGGTGCCGGTGTAATAACGCACCGGACGCAGGCAGACGTACAGATCGAGTTCCTGGCGCAATGCGACGTTGAGCGAGCGGATGCCGCCGCCGACGGGCGTGGTCAGCGGGCCTTTGATGGAGACGACAAAGTCGCGCACGGCCTTCAGGGTCTCTTCCGGCAGCCAGGTATCGTTGCCGTAGACCTTGACCGCCTTCTCGCCCGCGTAGACTTCCATCCAGGCGAGCTTGCGCTTGCCGCCGTAGGCCTTGGCCACCGCTGCATCCAGCACCTCGCGCATCACGGGCGTGATGTCGACGCCGATGCCATCGCCCTCGATGAAGGGGATGATGGGATTGCTGGGAACCTTCAGCGCGCCATCGGCAGCGACGGTGATTTTTTCGCCCTGTGCAGGGACAACGATTTTCTGGTAGCTCATGGAAACTCCGTGATTGTGGCGGTCTAGCGTCGAAAACGTGCGTATTCTAACACTATGCCCCCGTCAGTTTAACCCGGATATTTCACCGCGAGTCGTAGCGAGGGCGCGTAAGGCATTGAAGATTCGGGGCGCACGGAGCTTTTGACGGTGAAGGCATAGTCGACACTCTGTCGAACCGGCAAAAGCGAGTACGTCACGAAGATTCAATGGATTACGCGACCGCAGTAGATTCGTGGTGAAATATCCGGGTTAAGGAACCTCTGGTTTATCAGGGGCTCCACGCGCGCAATGAGGTGCGTACTCTGAGAATTCCCGGAGCGGATTCTCAGAGTGTTCTTGATTCATGGGACGGTTTACTGCACGGGCTTGGCGCCCAGCTGCGGCCAGCGGCCGGCAAACTGCATCTCCACCTTGCCGTCGGGCCGAGGCTGACCCAGCATGCGCGTGACCACCACCAAGGTGGTATCCTGCGCGTCCTTCGCGCCGGCCGTGCCCTTATATTGATATTCACCCGTGGGCTTGATGCTGAGCAGACCTTCGGCGCTGAGCGGTCCGCCCTTGTCCTGGATCTTGACGGTGGCGTTCTCGCCCTCCATGGCCAGCACGGCCTCCAAGTCGCCGATGGGCACATCCGCGGCGAGCAGGGCGTTCTGCCAGGTGATCACGCCCTCGAGGTCCTCGATCCCCTGGTCCGCCATGCTGAACTCGTCCAGCGCGATGTTCAGCGCCCCGTCGGGTTTGACGCCGGGAAATTTGAAGAACTTCGCCAGGTCGGCCACCGGCAGGCGCGCCTCGGTATCGCTGATGCTGACCGCCTTGCTCAGCAAGCCGTAGCTCAGCTCGCCGCTGCCGAAGATGGAAGGCCCCTCGGAGCTCCAGTCGATGCCGAGCCGCCCGATCAGGAGCGCGAGCGGCGATAGACTGAAGTCGATAGACTCGAACCGGTAGCCGCCCACCTCAATCAGACCGGCGTGGCCCGACCAGAGGGTGCCGCTGACATCATAGATACCGAAGTCCTTGCTCGGCGGGGGAAGGAATCGGGCGACGAAACCGGCCGGCACCATCACCACCAGCAACAGCGCGTAGCCCAGAACGCCGATCAGGAGATACCGAATCCAGCCCTTCACGCGCCGCCCTCCGTAAAGCCAAGGCGCGCCTTGACATACCCGGGACGCTCCGAGCGTTCGATCACGGCATTCTCCACGGTGATACCGTACGCGTTCTTCAAGCCGCCGAGCCAGAACACCACGTCATCAAACGGGGCGTCCTCCAGCCAGACCCGCACCACGCCGTCCTTGTCGGGCTGCACGCGCTTGAGCGCCGCACCGAGCGTACCCTGCTTGGCGGTGCGATCGATCAGGGTCATGAGCGACTCATCCCCGCGCTGGACGCCCGGCACCGAACCGCCGCGATTCTTACCCTTGATCTCTTGCGCGGCGGCCTTCATCCACGCCAGGTTTTTGGATTCGCTTTCGACCGATTTGCGCAGCTCCGCGACGCTGCTGCTCAAGGGGGCCCACAGCACCATATAGAACAGCATGATAGCGAGCGCGACGGCGCCGGCCAGCACGATGCGTTTTTCCCGGTCGCTCAGGCCTTGAAACCACTCCTTCATCCACCCACCCTCTTCATCTGCACGCGGGCCATGACCTTGTCGCCCTTGGTGTCCGCCGAAACGACCTCGGCCTGGATATTCTGATCCTTGGCCAGCTGCGCCTTGAGATTGTCCAGCGCGCCCAGGCTGTCCAGGGTCATGTCGACGGTCAGGGCTTCATCCTGAAAGCGCAACCGCTCCAACTCCGGGCGCAGGCCATTGGCGTAGATCTGACTGAAGCTCTCCAACAGCCCGAGGTACAAATCCCCGCCTTGCTCGCGCGCGCTGCGCACCTTGGTCAGGCGCTGCTCCATCTGCACCCGCGCGTTGACCACCTTCTGCGCGTCGGGGAAGGTGTTGAGATACACCTGCTTGACCTCGTCGGAGAGCCGGTTATATTCCGATTGCAGCCGGAAATAATCGACACCCATGGTGAGGAGCTGGATGACGATCAGGCCGCCGAAGATGGCCGCCGCCGGAATCCACGGCCGCCACATCCGGCCCAGCTGCTCGCGGCGGCTGTAGTCGCCCTGCAGCAGATTCAGGGTCTGTCCCTCGGTGAAGCCGGATGCCGCCAGGGCAAGCAAGTGGCCTTGATGCTCGCGGCGCTCCACCGGGATCTCCAGAGGCACGCAGATTTCCTCCAGCCAGGCCCAGTCGTGGGGCTGCGCTTCGTAAACCATGATCTTCGCCGGGCGGTGCTCATCATCGACTTCCGCCAGGACCAGCTTGAGGTACTGCGCAAAATTCTCCGCCTCGAGCGCGGCGCCGTCGTGCAGTCCCGTGCGCAACAGGATACGCCCGTCCTCGTGCCAGATCTGCCAGGCGCCTTCCTCGTAGGGCACCAGCAGATAGTCAGGCGCGACGATCTCGGGCTCCAGTCCGTGCGTGGCAAAGACCTCGCCGATCTGGCGCATCTTGTCGTGGCTGACCACGCCGACCTGCACCCCGTCGCCCTGGCGCTCGCCCAAGGCAAAGTGCAGCTCGTCCACATCCGCGGCGAGCTGATCCTCGACGGCATAGGGAACGGCGCGCAGCAGTTTGGCGCGGCTTTGGGTCGGCAGGCGCGCATTGAGCGTCAACACCGCCTCCCCCGGTATCACCACGGCCAGCGGATGCCCCTTGGCAACCGCCGCCAACTGCTCGACAGTGCCTTCTGTGAGGCCGGACTGATCCGCCGGATTCAGCCATCGGATCATTTCATTCTGTGCCGGCAATCGATCCAGCCGCACGAAAATATAAGCAGGCATCAATAACTCCCCTGACTGCGCATGATCACCGAAACCTTTTTTTTCTGTTTGTCGCGATAGAGCACACTATACATTTGAACCGTGGCGTTGCCAAAGGTGGCGGTGGTGCTCAGCTTGAAATATTCGCTGGCAACCGACATGTATTCTTTCTCCGCCTTGGTGTTGAGGTTGGGATTGCTCTCGTAGCGGAAGCCTGCCTGGTCCAGGTCATCGGTGAACTTCTCCACGCTTTCGTTCTCCTGGAAGGCATGGGGCTCGGCCTCGTCGATCTTGAGCTTGTCGAAACACGCCGCCAGCACCTCGGGGGGGGCGGTGTTGACGTTGATCCGGGCCTGGGACTTGCCACGCGGCAGGGCGGCGAGGGAAGGCTCGAGCAAGGCAAACAGCTGCGGGGTCATGCCCTTGACCAGGCGCAGCTCGCTGATCGAGGCCATGGGCGCGTTGGCGGCCATATATGGGTGCTCCAGGTTGAGGTAATGCATGTCCTCGGCCCCTTCGTAGCC
This sequence comes from Pseudomonadota bacterium, assembly GCA_040752855.1. GTDB lineage: Bacteria > Pseudomonadota > Gammaproteobacteria > RBG-16-57-12 > RBG-16-57-12 > JBFMHP01. The sequence continues at coordinate 126,007 of JBFMHP010000017.1, forward strand.
GGAGACCTGATCGTTCTTGTCGATCCAGTCGACGATGGCGTCGACCAGATCCTTTTCCTGCACCAGCGCCTCGGGCGGGAGCGTCTCGCGGTTCTTCTCCTGCACCTTGTTGATCAGGCGTTCCAGGCGCCGGCGCACGAGTTCATCGACCTCCTCCTTTTGGTTGACCACGTCGTTGATATTGATGCGCGCGTTGAGATCCTCGATTTGGCCGCTGATCTTCCCGCCCAACTCCTCCGATTCCATCGGAACGGCCCAGACCTCGGTGATGCTGTCGGTATTGCCGCCGTTGGCGTCTTCCTCCAGCACCCGCATCGCGAATTCCTCCACGGCATAGGCCACCAGCAGGGCTTGTTCGTGGTCGAGCACGTTACCGGTGCGCCGGATGTCGTAAAACTGCCGGGCGACCATGGCGCTGGCGGCGATGGTGGCGATCATCACCACCAGCAGCACCGTCACCAGCGCAATCCCGCGTTGTCGTGTGTGGTTCCGGCGCATGCTAGGTCCCCACACCGAGGAAGAGCCGGCTAATCTCGCCCCATTGCTTGAGCTTGAGCCGCACCTCGATGCCAAACGGCAGCGCCGGGGCCTGCTGCTCATTCGGCGCGCCGGTCGTCGTGGCCGCGGGCGGCCAGGTTTCGATGCAGCGGCCCTGGCTGTTGCGGGTGTAGAAACACAGTTCCAGCGCTTCCACGCCGCTGAGGAGTTCGGTGGCGATCGGCTCACTCCCCAGCGAGCGGTCCAGTTCCACCCAGTGATAGCGGAGCAGCTTACCGTCCTTGAGCCCGTAGGCGACGCGCTGCAGATCGCTGCGCGCGCGGCCCAGCGGATTGCGCCAGCCGGCGCGGGTGAATTCGACCCGTTTGTCCTCGTAGCTCGGCGGGGTGAGAAACGGCGCGAGCGGGGCGCCGTAACTGTCGCGCACCGGACGATTGACCGATTGGCCGAAATCCCGCTCCATGATCAGAAACGCCTTTTGCAGCTCGCGCAGGTTCTGCGCCTTGAGTTCGGCGGTCTCGCGCGCGTCCATGACGTTGCGCAGCCCCTGGTAGGCCATGATGGACATGATCGAAAAGATCACCAGCGAGACGATCAGCTCCAGCAGGGTGAAGCCGTCCGCGCGCGGGGGGTGGCTCGAGCAGCAATCTGGCAGTTGCCGGCGGCGCATCAGGGCTTTCCGAAATAGGTGGCAAGGGTGGTGTAGGGGCTTTTCTCGTCATCCAGGTAGACGATCAGGGTGACCTCGTTGAAGTAGGCGTTGCCTTCCAGCGGCTTGACCTCCATCTTCCACTTCCACTCCACGCCGGCGAGTTTGTATTTGCCCTCCGTCTTGCCGGTCTCCGGGGGTTTTTCCGCGATGCGCAGCTCGGTGAGCTTGTTCACTGCCACCCAGTGCGCGAGGGTCTTGTCCTGGAGATATGCGCTGGCCTTGACATGCGTGGCCACGGTCTTGATCACCGCGCTCAGCCCGACCCCGAGGATGACCAACGCAACCATGATCTCCAGCAGGGTGAAGCCGGATTGGGATCTAGCGTGTCTCATCGGCCACCTCAACAGGCTGCACCTTGATCGCACCGGTCAGCGCCCCGTCGAGTCGGTACTCGCGTTTTTCGACCGTGTGCCGGAAGACCACGTTGAACGTGGGCTCGACCTCGCCGCTGGAAAGCAGCATGACGTGGGGCGGCGGCCCGCCCTCTTCCTTATCCTTCTCGGAGGCCCCGCCGGTCTTCACCTTCTCGAGCGCCTTGTCCGAGACCTTTTCCAGGGCCTCGTCGGAAACCTTCTTCAGATCCGCCGCCTTGACCTTCTGCAAGGGCGTGACCTTCACCGCCTCCTTGTCGAGCTGCAATTTCAGCCGGATCACCTCGGGCAGCACGCGCGGGCGCAGCAGCTCGTCTTCCTCGATCGGCATCCACTGCCCCTCCACGAACTCGGTGAACTGATAGCCATCGTCGTTGACGATCAGCCCGAGATCGCGGCCATTGAGCACGGCCTCTTCCAAGGCGAGATCCAGGATGGCTTTGAGACGCTCGGCCTCGCGTTCGGTCTCGTTCTGCTGACCCAATCCGATGGACATGACCGCAAAACCGGTCATGATGCCGATGATGAAGATCACCACCACCAGCTCCAGCAGCGTGAACCCGCGTTGCGGATGCGGGCGATGCGGCTGGTGGCGGTTCATGGCGGTGTGATGCGAAATCCGCGCGATGATTATTCGAGGTTCCAGTTGCCGATATCCGCAGCCACACCTTCGCCGTCGGGTTTGCCGTCGGCGCCGAGAGTGTAGATATCGATGCTGCCTTTGACACCCGGGTTCAGATAGAGATAGTCATTGCCCCACGGGTCCTTCGGCAGACGGTCGAGATACCCGCCGGACTTCCAGTTGCGCGGTTGGGGATCTCCGCTAGGCTTTTTCACCAGCGCTTCCAGGCCTTGCTCGGTGCTGGGATAAAAATAATTGTCCAGCTTGTAGAGATTGATCGAGGTTTCCAGCGTGCGGATATCCTGCTTGGCCTTGGCGATGCGCGCGGCGTCCGGGCGGTCCATCAGTTTGGGGACCACGATCGATGCCAGCACGCCAAGGATCACGATCACGACGATCAGCTCGATCAGCGTAAAACCGGTTTGTCGTTTCATCTTCAACATCTTTGCTTCTTCCTACTTAAACATGAACGTTATTTGATCATTGTATTGAGATCCAGGATCGGCATCAGGATCGCGGTGACGATCACCAGCACCATGCCGCCCATGACCAGGATCAACAAGGGCTCGAACACGCCCAGCATGGCGGCGCGCGTGGTTTCCAGCTCCCGTTCCTGAGATTCCGCCGAGCGTAGCAACATTTCATCCAGCCTGCCACTGGCCTCGCCGCTGGCCACCAGGTGGATCATCAGGGCCGGAAAATACCCCGTGCCTTGCAGCGCCATCTTCAGGCTCGTCCCCTCGCGCACCTGCCGGGCGGCGACCTCCACGGCTTCCCGCATCGGGATGTTGGTGATGACCTGTCCGCCGATGTGCAAGGCTTCCAGCGCCGGCACGCCGCTGGCCAGCAAGGTGCTGCAGGTGCGGGCAAAAACGGCGGTGTTGACGCCCTTGATCATCTTGCCCACCAACGGCATGCGCAACAGAAAGTGATGCACGCTCTTGCGGAAGGTGAAGGAGCGCATCATGGAACGGAATACCATGACCGCCCCGATAACCGCGATGATCATGTAGACCCCGTAACCGCGCAGCATATCGCTGACAAAGATCACCACGCGCGTCAGCGGCGGCAGCTCCTGCTTGAGGCTGGCGAACACCTCAACCACCTGCGGCACCACATACGCGGTGAGGAACATCACCGCCAGCAGCGCTACGGTGGTCAGCACGGCCGGATAGATCAGGGCCAGGAGCATCTTCTGCCCGATCTGCTGCTGGCCCTCGGCGTAATCGGCCAGGCGCTCGAGGATTACATCCAGATGGCCGGATTGCTCGCCGGCGGCGATCGTGGCGCGATACATCTCGGAAAACGACTGCGGATACTCGCTCAAGGCGAGCGATAAACCATGCCCTTCCAGCACCCGCGCGCGGATCGAGGCCAGCATGGCCTCGAGATGGGGCTTGCCCACCTGTTGGGCGGTGACACCCAGCGCCTCCTCCACCGGGATGCCCGAGCGGATCAGCGTGGCCAGTTGCCGTGTGATCATCGCCACATCGGATGAGGAGGCGCGCTTGCCCAACGACAGCGCAAAGCCGCCACCGGATTTACGCGCCGCGCGCTGCTTGACCGGCTTGACCTCGAGCGGCACCCAGCCTTTCTCGCGCAGCTGCTGGCGGATCTGGCGCGGCGCGTCGCCCTCGAGCACGCCCTTGCGCTCGCGCCCCTTGTCGTCCAGTGCGGCGTATTCAAAGGCGCCCATGATCAACCTTCATGAGTGACGCGCAGGACCTCTTCGAGCGAGGTCACACCCGCGAGCACCTTCTTGACGCCGTCCTGGAAGATGCTGGGATGCCGCTTGTGGGAATACTCGGCCATGCTGTGCTCGCCCGCGCCGTCGTGGATCATGATGCGCAGCTTGTCGTCGATCTCGAACAACTCGTGCATGCCGGTGCGTCCCCAATAACCTTGGTTCTTGCATTGCGCGCAGCCGACCGAGTGATAAATCGTCGGCGGATGCGCCGGATCGACGCCCATCGTGACGCACTCGGCCTCGCTGGCGGTGTAGGCCTGCTTGCAGTGCGGGCAGAGCACGCGCACCAGGCGCTGCGCCAGCACGCCGAGCAGGCTCGATGAGAGCAGGAACGGCTCGACACCCATATCGCGCAAGCGGGTCACTGCCCCCACCGCGGTGTTGGTGTGCAGGGTCGACAACACGAGGTGGCCGGTCAAGCTCGCCTGCACGGCGATCTCGGCGGTCTCCAGGTCACGGATTTCACCGACCATCACCACGTCCGGGTCCTGACGCAGGATCGCGCGCAAGCCGCGCGCGAAGCTCATGTCGATCTTGGTATTCACATTGGTCTGGCTGATGCCTTCGAGCGTATACTCGATCGGATCTTCCACCGTCATGATGTTGCGCTGGCCGTTGTTGATCTGGATCAGGCCGGCGTACAACGTGGTGGATTTACCCGAGCCGGTCGGACCGGTCACCAGCAGGATGCCATGGGGTTTCTGAACGATGCGCTCCATGCCCTCGCGCACGGCGCCGGACATGCCCAGTTGCTTCAAGCTGAGCTTGCCGGCCTGTTTGTCGAGGATACGCATCACCACGCGCTCGCCAGCGCCCGTGGGCATGGTGGAGACGCGCACGTCCACCGCGCGGCCGGCGAGCTTGAGCGAGATGCGGCCGTCCTGCGGCAGGCGTTTTTCCGCGATGTCCAGCCGCGCCATGACCTTGATGCGCGAAACCAGCAGCGGCGCCAGCACCTTCTTGGGCTGCAGCACCTCGCGCAACACGCCGTCGACCCGAAACCGGATCACCAGCTTGTTTTCATACGGCTCGATGTGGATATCGGAGACGCCGTCCTTGATCGCCTGGGTCAGCGTGGCATTGATCAGCCGAATGATCGGCGCATCGTCTTCGCTCTCCAGCAGATCCTCCGGTTCGGGCATCTGCTGGGCGACCTGAAACAGATCCATTTCCTCGTCGATGCTGCCGGCCATGTTCATGGCCTGCGCCGAACCTTCCTCAAAGGCCTTTTGCAGAAGCTGGTCGAACTCGGCGGCGGGCACCGAGTGGATGCGCACCGGCACGTCAAGAAAGCGGCGCATCTCAAGCAGCGCACGGCTGGTGACGTTCTCGCGGCACACCACTTCGGCAAACTCCGCCTTAGGCTCCTTCAGCAGCACGCCGTGGCGCTTGGCGAAGGCAAACGGAAACTGCGCGGAGCGCGCCGGCGCTGTTTCCGGCGCCAGCGCCGCTGCATCTTGCACAACCTCACTCATGCTGGAACAACTCTTCGGTCGGGGTGTCGCCCGCCGCCTCGCCCTCAGCGGGTGCGGTCGCGCCCTGATTCTGCATATCCGCGGGCGTATATTGCAGGAACGCCCCCGGACGCGGCAGCACCGGCACGCGCTCGTCATCCAGCAGCGACACGCCTTCCTGATACTGCAGCAGTTGTTTGTTGCGGATGTAGTTGTACTTGGCCGAGGTCACGCGCACGCTGTCTTCCAGATCGCGCAGGATCGTCGGTTTGAGGAAGATCATCAGATTGGTCTTGATCTTCTGGGCAGTCTTGCTGCGGAACAGCATGCCGAGCAAGGGGATATCGCCAAGCAGGGGCACCTTGGATTCGCTTTCGAGCAGATCGTCCTTGATCAGGCCGCCGAGCACGATCATCTTGCCGTCATCCACCAGGACGCTCGTCTTGATCGAGCGAGTGTTGGTGACGATATCCGCCGCCTTGGCTGTGGTGTTAATGCTGTCAACCGACTGCTCGATATCCAGTTTGATGGAGCTGCCTTCATTGATCTGCGGGACCACCTTCAAGGTGATCCCGACGTTTTCACGCTTGATGGTCTGGAACGGATTGACAGCGCCTCCGGTGCCGGTGGCCTGCGAGAACGAACCGGTGACAAACGGCACCTGCTGACCCACCACGATCTCGGCGGCCTGGTTATCGAGTGTGACGACACTTGGCGTGGACAACACATTGGTAGCTCCATCGCCTTCCAACGCCCGCAACAACACGGCGAAGTTCAGATCCGGATCATTGAATTTCCCCGCGCCGACCAGCATCCCGTCGAGGACCGGCACTTGGCCGGCCAAGGCCGCGCCGCCGACCTCGAGTATGTTACCGCCGCTTCCCTTGCCGAAGGCGATGGAGCCGACCGGGCCGGAGCCCTTCGGGCTGCCGTCGAACAGCCATTGCACGCCCAAATCCGCCGCGCGGTCGGAGGACACCTCAGCGATGATCGCCTCGACCAGCACTTGGGCGCGGCGCACATCGAGCTGGCGCACGACGGAACTCAAGGCCTTGAACACATCCGGCGGCGCGGTCAACACCAGGGTGTTGGTGGTGTCTTCGGCCTGGATATGGTAGATCGGCGCGGCGTTCGGCTGGTTCTTGATCTTCTCCTTGACCTGGCTGTCGGCCACACCGGACAACACCGGCACCAGATCCTTGGCCTTGGCGTAACGCAGATAGATGACGTGTGTATTACCGATCGACTCGGTGGGCGTGTCAAGGTGGCTGATCATGGCGCGCAGCTGAAGCCGGCCCGCGACCTCGCCGCCGATGAAGATGGTGTTGGTACGCTCGTCGGCGACCACGATCGGCTGGGAGATCTGCGGATCGGTTTTCTTATCCTGCGCCAGCATGCTCAGCAGCACGCGCATGACCTCGGCGGCCGAGGCGTGGGTGAGCTGGATCGCCTCCACATCGCCGCTGGTCGGCTGGTCGATGCGGTCGATGATTTGGATCATGCGTTCGATATTGCCGCGCGTGGCGGAGATCACCAGGGTGTTGCTTTGCGGATGCGCGGCCATATGGCCATTCGGCGGGACCAGGGGGCGCAGGATGGGGACCATCTGCGCGGCGGAGACGTTCTTGACATGGATCACCTGGGTGATGAAGGCGTCGTCGCCGCCGACGCGCGATTCGCCGCTCATCATCTTGGCATTGGCGGCCGGCACGATCTTGATGATGCCTCCGGCCGGGACTGCCACAAAACCGTGCACATCGAGCACCGAGAGGAACACCTCGTAGGTCTCATCCTTGGTCATCGGGTGCGAAGAGACGATGGTGACCTTGCCCTTGACGCGGGGATCGACCACGAAGTTGCGGCCGGTCTCGCGCGCGATCAACTCGACCACCGCGTTGATATCCGCATCCTTCAGATTCAGGGTGATCGTACCCTGCTGCGCCTGAGCAGACACCAGCAGTGAACACCAGAGGACGAGGCCTAGACACCCGCGCGCCATAATTCGATGAGATTTGTTCATCCACAACATCGTTTTACCACTCTTTTGAGATCATTATTTCGTTACTTGCCGAGTCCGCCGGGGGATCACTCCGCCCGAAACACCATGGACTGAGACACACCGTTGCGTTCTATTTGAAGGGAGAGTTCATCGGCGGTGGTGAGTTTCTTGAGCACACTCAAACCGTTGGCGGGGTCATTCAACGCCACACCATTGACCGAGGTGACGATGTCCCCCGGTCTAAGACCGAACTTTCCCAACACAGTCTGGTCCCTCCCGTGACCAATGCGATATCCGGACAACTGTCCGCCGCGCATCACCGGCACCGCCTGCACCAGGTTCATGAGACTCTCCGGCTTGCTCGCCAGAGTCTGCCGATACTGTTTCAGCAATTGCGGCGCCTCTGGGGAAGCCCCCGTGACCTCTGGAGGCGGCTGCGCCTCGGGCGGCGGCGCCTCGTATGACTCGGGCCCAGACGGCGTACCGCCCGCGCCGGAATCCTGCGCCTGAGGCAAACTCAGGGTTTCATAGCGCCCGCCTCGCTCCAACAAGACCTGGTGGGGATGGACCTCGTGCAGACGGGCATTGCCCGGCAGGATATCGCCTACCCGATAATAATTCTCACCGCCGGACGGATCGCCGATAATAGCAGCCCCGCCGACCTTGCCTGTGGCCACGACACCACGCAACTCCAACTTCAACCGCGTCTCCTGGATCGGCGCATCTTCGACCGGCTGCCCTGAGGCCGCCCCGAACAAGTGCTGATTGCTGATCGTGGACACGTTGATGAGCTTGGCCGGCTTGTTTTCGGCCGTATTCTGCATCACAGGCGGCACCGCCGCCGAAGGGTCGGGTGTGTACACCCACTTCCAGGTCAAATCCGCCAGCATGGCACATGCCAGCAACAGTCCCAAGTATGTCATGATTGGAGGAAGCCGCCGGATGACCAAGTTCTGAATGAACTCACTCTTGGCGACCAGAAAGTTCAAATCACTCTGTGATATCAAATCGCCCCCCACCAGGACTCAAACACCGCCGTCCCGCGCGCTTCAATCATCGTATCTGCCTTCATTAAGCACATATCCCGGCATTTGCGTGATTCCCATCTGCCGGGCCGCGCCCGATCTCCCCCAACCCAGCGCAGCCGGCCATGAATAGCCGAACATTAAAACATTTAATCCGCCTATTTTACAGCGGATATCACTTAATACCCGACTTCGGTCACAATATTCAACAGCTTTTCCACATTTTGCGTCGTGATCTGGGCGATCTGCGCCCGGTCTTCCTCCCTGATCCGCGCCAGCTCATCCAGGACCAGTAAGACATTCAGCGGGGAATTTCGTTCCCCGTGCCTCCCCGCGGGCGCCATGTCCGGGGCATCGGTTTCCAGCACGATGGACGCCAAGGGCAGCTCCCGCGCCAGTTGCCGGACGCGCCGGGCATTGGGGTAGGTCAGTACGCCGCCGAAACCCACGGCGAACCCAAGCTCTATATAGTGCTCCGCCTGCTGGCGGCTGCCGCTGAAGGCATGGACGATCCCACCCGCGACCGGCACCCGCCTCAGACAGGCAAGCACCTCGTCGTGCGCCTTGCGCACATGCAGGATCACGGGCAGGGCGTGAGACCGGGCAATCTCCAACTGGGCCAGGAACAGATCCTGCTGGCGCGCGCGGTCGGTCTCCCGCAGATAGAAATCCAAGCCGATCTCGCCGACCGCGACGGGCCGCTGCCGCCTCACCCATTGGTCGAGCCGTTCAAGATCGCCGGTCTGGTGTTGGTGCAGAAACATCGGGTGCAGCCCCAGGGCCGGATGCAACAACGGATCGCGGGCGCACAGATCGACCAGACCGGGCCACCCCGCCGCGCTCACACCGGGGACGACAATCGCGGCGACGCCCTGACGACGACACGCCGCAAGCACAACCTCGCGGTCCTGATCGAATTCCGAAAAATCGAGATGGCAATGACTGTCGCACACCCGCATGAGTTCACGGCACCTGTGGCAAAGGGACTAAATCCGACCAAGATTCGGCCGATACACCTTCCACATTATAAGTGAAATACACGCACTACCCCATTCCCAACCACACGAGCAACAAGACGCCGCCATGAACGACTTCATGCCGAAATGGCTCTTAGCCATGAGCATTCAGTGGAAACTGCAACTGAGTTTCTTTCTGGTCACCATGATCACTATCATCATCAATCGCGTGGTTGGTTACGGCGAAATGGAACGCCTGATCAAGATCGCCCAAGAACATGACCTGCCCCCGGAACTCCTCGCCAAACTCGACCAAGGACTCTCCAGTTACATCACCGATTCTTTCTGGCAGTCCGGACTGGAGTTCATGCTGCTGTTCGTGATCATCGGAGTACTGGCCAACCGCTTCGTCACCCCGATCAAAAATCTGTGCACGGCGATGGAGCGCACCGAAAGAGGCGATCTCACCACACCGGTTGCCAACGAGTCGCTGGATGAAATCGGCATCCTGGAGCGCAGCTTCAACTCCATGCTCAAACAATTGAATTCGGTCATCCGCAACATCGATGACAACAGCAGCCAGATGGCGCAATCGGCCTATCAAGTGGCCGCCATTTCGCACGAGATCGCCGAGATCACCAAGCGCGAGCACAGCCACTCCTCCGAGGTCTCCGACGCCACGACCCAGCTCAAAGAGGTCACCACCACCGTGCGCTCGCTGGCCCAGGAGGCGCAGGAGCGCGTATCGCATGTCGATGTCGTGGCCAAGGACGGGCTGCAAATCGTCCAGAAGAACATCGATGAGATGGGTAAAACCGCCGCTGAGGTCGGCATCGCCTCCGATCAGGTCGGCGACCTGAAGGACTCCGCCAAGGAGATCTACCAGATCATCAGCACCATCAAGGAAATCGCCGAGCAGACCAACCTGCTGGCGCTCAACGCCGCCATCGAGGCGGCGCGGGCGGGTGACTCCGGGCGCGGCTTTGCGGTGGTCGCCGATGAAGTGCGCGGGCTGGCGCAGCGCACCACCACCTCCACCGAGCAGATCACGCGCATCATCAACGATATCAATGTGCGTGTGGCCAATGTGGCGAGCAAGATGAACGATGTCGTCACACACGTGCAGCAGAGCAAGCAGACCGCGCAGAAAACCGCCGAGGTCATCGAGCAGATGTCCCAGGCCATCGGCGCCTCGACCGCCGCCAATCAAGAGATCAGCATGGTCTCGGAGCAACAATCGGTCTATTTCGAATCCCTGAAAAAACGCCTGGACAGCCTGTTCGACACCTTCCAGCAAAACTCATCCAAGGTCGCCACCACCGCCAACATCGGCGATGATCTCTATCGGGTTTCGGAAAGCATGAAGGCGTTGCTCGGACATTTTGTCTTCGAACGGGAGCAAACCTTCGCCAGAAACGATCAGGAAAAAAGAAAATCCCCGCGCCTCAATTCGCCGCTGCGGGTGCAAGTGCGACAAAACGGCGCGCTGCATGAAAGCATCTGCAACGACTTCAGCATGACCGGCATGCGCCTGCGCCTGCCCACGGTACTGGATAAGAAGTCGCCCATTACCCTCAAGCTCTTCCGCCCGCTCCCCGATCTTGCCGAATACGAACGGCAGACACCCATCGAAATCACGGGCGTGATCCGCTGGCAACGCCAGGACGGCGAACGGCAACTGTGCGGCGTGGAATTCACCAATCTCGGCACCGCTCAAACGAAGGAGCTCAAGGGCTGTTATGCCTATTTCAACAAGCAGCCGGTATTTGCAAGCAGCTGACGCCGCCTCAGGATCGATCCGCACGCCGCGCGCCGAACACCATCCCGCCCCAGTGATATACCGCCAGTCCAAACAGGATCATGCCGGCGCCGAGCAATGTTTGCGCCGTGATCGGTTCGCCATCGAGCAGGTTGCCCAGCATCAGCGCCGTCACCGGCGTGACCAGCGTGATCAAGGCGGCCGTGACCGCGCTGCCGTGACGCAATACATAGAAGTACAGAAAAAATCCCAATACCGAACCGAAGATCCCCAGATACACGATGGAGCCCAGCACATATTCCGGAATCGCCTGCGGCCACGGACCGCCGAACAGCAACCAAAGAAGCACGTAGCCCGGCAGGCTGAAGAGCACGCCGCCGACCGTCACCGCCAGCGGGGCGAGATCCGTCGCGAGTTTTTTCACGGCAATGCCGCTGTAGGATTGCAGCACCACGGCCAGCACCACCGCCGCCAGACCGTAAGCGCCGCTGCCCGCGCTCAGGTCGGACGAAAACACCCCGATCAAACCCGCCAAGCCCAGCAGCAGGCCGCACAACTTGTTCCACGAGAGCGTCTCCTTCAGCCACACGACGGCCATCACACAGGTGATCAACGGCATCAGTCCGTAGATCACCGAGATGATTCCCGAGGGTATGTACTGCGCCGCCCAATACACGCACAGCAGGCCGCCGAACAGATTCACCGCCGCAGCCGCATAGACCCGCATGGCGGCGCGATCAAGCGGCAGCGGCTGGCGCAGCGCCAAGAGGATCGCGAGCCCGACCAGCGCCCCCAGCGTCATACGCGCGGTGACGCCAAACAGGAAGCCCACTTCTTGACCGCTCCACTTGATGGCCAGCGGCGTGCTCGACCAGATCAGAATGACACCCAAATATGCGGCAGGCACGGACATTATTTTCTCCCTGAAACGAAAAGGGCCGCAGCTTCTGCAAGCTGCGGCCCTCGACCGATAAATATTGTTGATAGTTTATCTAGATGCGAAGACACACAGCGCCGCCAGCCACCCAGCGCATCGCGCGGGCCGGTCGAACATGGCGTTGTGCAATCGGCTTCGTCATCATCATGGCAGCATGCCATTTTGCATTGTGGCGCGCAAGCACTTAAACTTCACTGCCCGCGCAGCGCTGCACCCGATTCCTTCCCCCACCACAAAAAAGGATGAAACAACGTATGAAAACGCCCCTGATCTCATGCCTCCTGTTATTCACGCTCACGGCCTTGCAGGTGACCGCGCGCGCCGAAGACGCGCCTGCCGCCGCGGCACCCGAGACGCCCGCGTCCGCAACCGCCGTCACGCGCGCCCAAATCACCAGCGCCATTGCCGACCGCGAACCCACTGACAAGCTCGACAAGGTCGTCACCTCTGTCGATCGCGTGTATTTTTTTACCGAAATCTCCAACTTCTCCGGCCACACCATCCGCCATCAGTGGCTGCACAAAAATCAGCTCATGGCGGAAATCTCTTTTGAGGTCACCAGTCCGCGCTGGCGGGGATGGTCAAGCAAGAAGCTCATCCCGTCGCTGCAAGGACCCTGGCACGTGCTGGTCTTGGACGAACAGGGCAATGTGCTGACCTCCGTGCCATTTACCTACGGCGACTGAGACAAGCGATGGACGCGGCCGCCCCGATCTCGCGCCGGTTCGCCGTCGCGCCCATGCTGGACTGGACCGACCGGCATTGCCGGTATTTCCTGCGCCTGATCAGCCGCCATGCCCTGCTCTACACCGAGATGGTGACCACAGGAGCGATACTGCACGGTGATCGCGCACAGCATCTCAACTACAACACCTTCGAGCATCCACTCGCCCTGCAGCTTGGCGGCAGCGATCCGCGGGAACTGGCCGAGTGCAGCGCAATCGCCAGCGACTACGGTTATGACGAGATCAATCTCAATGTCGGCTGCCCCAGCGATCGGGTGCAGGACGGGCGCTTCGGCGCCTGCCTGATGCGGGAACCTGAACGGGTGGGGGAGTGCATCGGCGCGATGCGCGCCAAGACGCCGTTGCCGGTAACGGTCAAAACGCGTCTTGGCGTCGACGAGCATGATTCCTATGAATTCCTCTGCCGGTTCATCGAGATTGTTTCCGCCGCCGGCTGCCGCACCTTCATCCTGCACGCCCGCAAGGCCTGGCTGCACGGCCTGAGCCCAAAGGAAAACCGTGAAATCCCACCGCTCCTGTACGAGCGCGTCTACCACATCAAACGGGACTTTCCGGAACTGGAAATCATCATCAACGGCGGCATCACCCGCTTGGATCAGGCCCTCGATCACCTGCGGCACGTCGACGGCGTGATGGTCGGCCGCGAGGCCTACCACAACCCCTATCTGCTCGCCGACGTCGATCGCCTGTTCTTTGGCGATGATCACCCGATTCCAAGCCGTGCGGAGATCATCCAGTCATTCCTGCCTTATATCGAAGCGCAACTCCGCGGCGGCTGGCGGCTGCATCACCTCACACGCCATATCCTGGGCCTCTATCAAGGGGTGCCCGGCGCGCGGCCCTGGCGCCGCCACCTGAGCGAACGCGCCCACAGACCGGATGCCGGAGTCGAGGTCATCACCTCGGCCCTGCCCGCGCAGGTAGAGGAGGTCTTTGCGAAAGAAAACGCTCGCACTTCATCGGCAAATGGATAATAATCGAGCGAGCAATCGTTAGTATTGCTGCAAGACCGGACGGCTGGACATCGGAATATTTCATCAAAATCATTCGTATCCAACGCCTTCCTTAGTTACAAATTTTGATCTTCGAGGATGTTACACCCATGCGAAATGGCATTGTGAAATGGTTCAACAGCGCAAAAGGCTATGGCTTTATCAGTCCGACAGACGGCAGCGAAGATGTATTCGTACACTTCTCTTCAATCCAGTCTGAAGGATACAAGACCTTAAACGAAGGCCAGTCTGTAAGCTTCGAAAGCGAAATCGGCCCCAAAGGCCCGCAAACGACCAAGGTAATTCCGCAGTAATACTCAAGAATCCTTCGCAAAAAAGCCCCTGTTTCAGGGGCTTTTTTTTGTGCGCGAAATTTTCACTCAAATGCTGGGAATGGCGAGGTGATCACCCAACGCTGTTGCGCGCCGTCATACTCCCAGGTTTGCGCATCACGAAGCTTTTTCATCCGGACATCATCACTGTAGTAGTAGCCGATCTCGACCATCTGCTGCGCCGCCTGCCCGTCTTCGGAGACCGTCTTGCTCAATATGTCGTAAGCGCCCACCTTGATCTGGCGATCGGAGGTGGGGGCCACGCCCTTGATGACCTCACCCTCCTTACGAAAACCGTTTGCGGCGGTGAAATCGCCCCAGCGTATGGTGCGCTCATAACTCAGCAAGGTGCTGTTGAGCATATATTCGCGATCAATCGTCGTGGCGCAGGCGGAAAGCATCCCTGCTGCGATCATGCTCGACAGTGCGATTTTAAGACTCATGTCCGGCCTCATGCAGTGGTTTGAATTAACTTCGCAAAACTTTGTAGGAGAAAAAACTACTTTTCGGCCTGCTTACCGCGCAGTTTCTCGAGCTTCTCCAAGACGCGTTCCGCGCGGATGATGTTGAACACCGCTTCCTCGTTGCCCGCATCCAGCGTAAGCACCTTGTTCCAACTGGCGATCGCCTCCTTGAACCGTCCGTCACGGTACAACGCAATGCCTTCATCCATCCTGGTTTTGGTGGCGGACTTGACGGCGCTACGCATCCGCTCGCGCAGCGAACCCAGCCGCTCATCCTTGTATCCGTACCGCTCTGCTTGATCAACCAGGCTCTGGCACCTGACCAGCTCTTGCTGAGACAGGCATTGCTCGATGGCATCGAGCAGCGCGGTATATTCGCGCGCCTGTTTTTCTTCCTGCAACTTGCGCTGCTGGGCTTCCTTCTGCTGCTGTTGCCGGCTGATGCGATCGTCAAGCTGGCGATTGACCTTCATCATCTCCTCTGAAGGCGCGAGTCGCGCGGAAAGATCGAGAAACTGTTTCGCCTTGGTCAAATCCTCCTGCTCCAGCGCTGCCTTGCCGATCAGCAGCGTCTTCTCGCCCAATTCCTTTGCCCGTATCCGCGCGTTGTATAGCTGCCACTGGACAGAAAAATCCCCCGGCGCCAGCAGCGCCATATCCTGATCCAAGGCAATGCTCTGGGCCAGCCATTGAGCCTCTGCAACCAGGCGGGCCTCGGCGATCCTGGTGCGCTCGCTTTCCGATGCCTTGGCGATGCGCTCCAGCGCCGCCGCCAGGCTCGGCCGGCCGGGTATGCTCCGCCTGGCCTCTTCGAGCAGCCTGTTCACTTCCTTCCAGTCGCCCTTCTGGATCGCCCCGTCGACATTCAAGCTCAACTCGGCTTCATAGGACTCGATCAGCTCCATGATTTGATTGCCCTTGGCCTGCGCCGCAGCATAGGCTTCGTCCTCTTTATTAACGTAGCTGAGGGTGTCCAGGGCACGGACATACTCCTTGCGTTCGACCAGCGCATCCACTTGGGCGGCGACATCACCCCTGGGCGCCATGAAATTCGCGCAACCGGTCATCAAGAGCACGGCTGACAACGCCAGGAGACTCGGTACGATTCTTATCCGCATCTAGACTTCCAGGATCTGTTTGGACATCTCGACCATCTGCCGCTGATACGGCGCCTGGACGTCGGTGACGAAATAGACCGCCACCGGCTCTTTCTTGCCGCGCAGCGCGATCTCGCCGTGATATTTCACCTTCAAGGGAAAACCGGCCTTGCTCAACATCTCGAACATGGCGTCGGTGATGGCGATCTGGTTGGCACTCGCCACGGAGGACAGCCGCGAGGCCAGATTCACCGAATCCCCGATGACGGTATAGTTCATGCGTTCGGGCGATCCCATGTTGCCGGCAAGCATGCGCCCGCTGTTGACGCCGATGCGAAAATGCACGGGAATCAGGCCGCGATTGTTGCGATGATGATTGATGACTTGGATCACCTTCTGGATCAGCAAGGCGCAAAATACCGCATGGAAGGCATGCAACTCATCCTCTTCCGGGGCGCCGAAGACCATCATGGCGCAATCCCCGATGTATTTGTCCACATGACCGTAACACATCTGTGTTGCCTGGGCGATGTAGCGGAAATACTCATTGAGCAGATCGCTGACCTCCGCCGGAGACATCTCCTCCGACAAGCTGGTGAATCCGACCACGTCGGCGAACACGACGCTGGCCTCCACGTAGCGCCCGCCCAGCTGCACCGTACCCGAGTTTTCGACCACCGCCTTGGCGACCTGGGGTGATACATAGCGGGCGAAGCTCTGTTCCAGGATCTCGCGCTGCTTGAGCTGATCGCACATGGTGGACATCGACTCGATCATCCGTCCTACCTCGTCCTTGCGCGTGTAGTCGACATCGATGCTGTAATCGCCCCGGGAGATCGATTCCGTCACACCGACGAGAGTGTTGATCGGCCGGCTGACCCGGCGGCCGACGAAGATGGAGATCAACACGCCGAGGAGGATGAGCACCACGGTCGTGCCGGCCACGGCCTCAAAGGTGTCCCGCCGGGCCTGGTTGAGCGCCGAGTAGTCGAAGGTGACGACGGCATAGCCGACGGTGACGCCTTCGAACTCCGCCCGCGCGACGAACGAGGCCATCGGGAACGGCTTCTCCTTGCCCATCCCGAGCTGCCAGTTGATCACCTTTTCGGTTTTCATCTTGTTGATGAGCACATGCCGGGGCGGCACCAGCCCCGCCTGCACGAGGGGCTTCATATCCTCGGAATAAATCGACGCGCCCAGGATCTGTTGATTGGAAACGAGATTGGTCACCCCCACCTCCAGCGCCAGCACGTCATCGGCCATGATGGCGTCTTTGGCAGCTTCCGCGGATTGCTTGGCGAGGGCGCTGCCGAACTGGACGGTCTGCTGATCGAGCAACTGGCTTTGATCGTGGGCGATAATCCCCCCCATCAGCACCATGCCCGTGGCGATGGTGACGGTGAACAAAAACGCGATCTTGTATGCGATGGGGATTCGCACCGAGGAAAAGAGTCGCTTGATGGATCTTTTTTCTGTCACTCGCCTTGCCGCCTGTTACCTTTGCGTGGGCATATAGTATGCACCAGCCCACCGGAAAAAGCGCCATTATAGCACCCCGCAGGCGCGGAAGGCTGATCTGGCCGGCGGTGCCAGACGCGAAACGGCCCCGAGCAGGGGCCGTCTCTCCGGAGGCGCCGGTATCAGAACATCACGAGGGTGGCGCCGGTTGTGGTCAGGGTCTCGCTGTCATCGTCGAACGCGCCGACCGCCCAGATCCGTTGGGTCTTGCGCCCGGCGCTGATCTGCTCGTTCACGGCGGTGACGAACTCGCTGAAGGTGAAATACACGTAGATCGTGCCTGCCTGGTTGATGGCGAATATTCCGCGACCGTTCGGGGTCGGCACCAGGCTAGTGGCCTGATTGTCATCCCAGAGATCGATGTTTACCCAGGCGCGGGAGACATGGTGCAGCAAGCCCATGCCCTGGTCATTCAGCACCAGCAGACTGTTGTCCGCGGCGGTGAACGGCGCGGGCGTACCCAGCCCCCAGCCCGCCACCAGGACGGCCGGCACATCGGCGACATCGATCACCGTGGTGGCCTCGAAGTCCAGCGGCGCGCTGCCGAAGGGACGGACAAAGCCGCGCACCTTGACCGGATCGCCCGCTGTGACGCTCGGAGTGAGGGTTCCCAGATCGACTTGGTATTGGTCGGGATCGGCATCATCGGCGCCCGTGGTACCCGTGCCGGAGAAATTAAACTGCGCGGGCAGACGGCCATTCAACCGTTGCAGATCCATCACCAGTTCGCCCCCGGCATTGGAAACCACGGTGCCCGTGAACTGGTTCAGCAACATGCGAAGATGCGCCGGTGCGTTCATGGTATCGGCGGCGCTGTTCAGGGTGCCCCACAGCACGATGCGCTGGCCGACGGAGATGTCGTCTTTCGTGTAATCGGACGTGGAGAGCTGACGTTTGACAATGGTATTGGCGTCGAGCGTCACCGTGACGTTCTTGTTGAAGACCAGGCTCCCGTCGGTGCGCACGATGGAACCGGCGTTGACCATCAACATATCGCCCGCGCGTGACAGCACCACCCCCGTCACTACATCCTTATCCGCGCCCGGTACGCTGCTGCCGGCATACACCTCCGTGGCCTCAAAATGCTTGGTGACGGTGTTCAATTCACCGTACACCACCACCCAGCTGTTGGCGGCCTGCTGCGCCTGCGCCGTTAAACCTGCCCCACCCGTATAGCTTGCGCCATCAATCTCATACACTGTACTGCTGTTCACATAGGCGGTAAATGCGCCGAAATGCCCGGTCTGATGAAAAAAGGGACGCAAGTTCATGCGGATGGTGCCCGCCCCTTGATCCACCGTCTGCAACAGGCCGCGCACCCGATGCGGTTTGGGATCTGCGAGTTTGACGTCCGCCACCAGCACCGGCTGGGCGATGGCCTCGGCCTGCGCCACATCCACGGTATGCGAGGCATTGAGATCGAAATCCAGGGTCAGGTGCGCGGGTACGCCGGGGGCGATGACCAGCGCGTTGGCATTGCTCAGATTGACCGCGACCTCCCAGGTGGTGAGGGGATTGCCGTTACTGTCTTGCACCGTCACCGGTACCGGATTGCCATTGGCGTCCTCCACCTGTACATCGGCATTGCTGTAATCCAGTATCATCGTGGCCTTGACATAACGGCCTTCGGGAATGGTGGCGGCGGTGAAAAACTCGGTCATCTCGGTGAGCTGGGCGAAATCGATACGTGTATTCACCGGCAACACATCGACCACTGCGCCGCTGGCCTTGGTCAGTGTGAGACCGGTGACGTCCACCGCGTAGTTGAGAAAATCACCTTCGGCGTCGGTGATCCCGATGATCACATCGCCGGATTCTTCCGCACCAACGTTTTCGTTGCCGCAGCCTTGCAGCAGGAAAAACATGGCCATAAAAATTAGCCACACACTCCTGCGCATCAAATGTTTAATTGTGTCTACACGCATGATTTCATCCTCGTCGTTCGCCAATCGAAATATCAAGACACCGTGTTTGCAAAGATTTGAATCCTGTTTACCGCGTCATCTGCCGCCGCATGATCTGCTGCCGCTCCTGCGGCGTCATGGCGCGCCAGCGCTCGCGCATCTGTTCGCGCTGCGCCGGGGGCAAACTCTTGAACCACTCGATCCGGCGCAGGACCCGCGCCTGCCGCTCCGGCGGCAGATGCTTGAACTGCTGGTAGCGCTCGCGGATGAGTCGGCGCTGCTCCGGCGGCAGCGCCTGCCAGCGCTTGAAACGCTCCCGCGCCTTGGCGCGCTGCTCCGGCGTCATCTCCAGCCAGCGTTGCGCCCCGCGTTGCAGGCGATGCTGTTTCTCCGGCGGCAGCGTCGCCCATTGATCGGCGTAACGCTTCAACACCTTTTGCTCCCGCGCATCGAGCTGGGCCCACGGCACCGGATCGCTCGCCGCATGGGCCGCGCCGACGGCACACAGCAACAGGAATATCATCACCAGATACTTACTCATCTTTGTTGCCCTCAACTTGCCGGGCGCGTGCGAGCGCCTCGTCATCCAGTTCCAACGCCAGCTCTTCCGTTGCGTCTAAGCCATCCCACTCGCCGAGAAACTCCAGGAATTCAGGCTCCGGGGCCGCAGCATCCGCCGGCTCCTCCGCCCCCGCGGGCAGGCACCACAACAGTCCGACCAACACCCATTCAACCCTCATGCGCCTGCTCCTCATCCAGCCAGAGGAAGAAATCCAGCTCCTCGTAATCCGCGACCTCACCAGTCGAAACCAACAGCTCGATATCATCCAACAACGGCCCCGGCGCATTGCCCTCGGGCGGATGCATCCAGAATGAAACCCCCAACACCAGAACCAGCATCGCCGCCGTGGCCAGCACCGGCCGCGGCACCGCAAACCGTCGCCGCGGGACAGACCGCGCCAGTGCCTCCCGGCGCCGCTCCACCAGCTCTGCGCGGGTGCGCGGGTCGAGCCGCTCAAGGTCTTCGTCGAGCCTGGCCTTGATTTCGCGCAGTAGTTTTTCGTCGGTATCGTTCATGACCAGAATTCTCCAAGCCGATCGCGCAGGGTCTGGACGGCGCGCGAATAATGCGTCTTCACACTGCCTTCCGAACATCCCATCACCCGCGCCGTCTCTTTCACGTCCAGCCCCTCCCAGAGGCGCAATAAAAACACTTGTTGCTGCCGCAGCGGCAGTTCCTGCAACGCGGAGTCCAGCGCTGCCATGGCCTGATCCGCTTCCAGGGCCTGCAGCGGCTGGTGCCGGCTTGACGGTACGGACTCTTGCCCCTCCTCATCCGCGCCCGCAAACCATCCCTGGATCAGGCCGAGCACCTTGGCGCGCCGGTAATGATCCCGGATGAGGTTTTGCAGGATGCGGTAGAACAGCGGCTTCCACTCGGCCTCGGGGGCATCCCGGTAGCGCGTGGCGAGTTTGATCATCGCCTCTTGCACCAGATCGAGCGCATCCGCGCGGTTGTTTGTCGCCAGCAGCGCCATTCGATAGGCCTTGCGCTCCACCGCGGCAAGAAAGTCATCCAAGTTCATCGCATCCAAAACATTTCGTCTTCTTCATGTAACAACGCGCCGGCCGCCGATCGGTTGACAGGATCTGCGAATATTTCCTTCGAGCTCAATTCGGAGCCTTCCCCCTCGGCTGAACTACACTTAAAGTGTCGTTTACTAACATATTGAAAAGGCTTCAAATCCGCATAAGCCGCGGGGCTATGACAAAGTGCCTGCCAAATCTCAGGAATCCAGCCGATCTGCCGAATACTGCTGTATAACCATAATTGAACAATGAAAAAACTCCTTATGAGCCAGCACGAATCGAAGAAAAATATGCAGCAGCTGAGCGCTGCCTCGTATTTGTCTGCCGGCAATGCGCCGTATCTCGAATCCCTGTATGAAGACTTTCTCGCCGATCCAGAGAGTGTCGCCCCGGCGCTGCGGGCCTATTTCGAGCAACTCGCGCCACCCAGCGCCGCCACGCGCGAGACCTCGCACGCCGCCTTCCGCGAGATCTTCCGCGCACCCTTGGGCAAGACCATCTGCCGCGACCGGGGCGGCATCTCGTCCCATGATATGGCCTTGCTCGACAAGCAGGTGCGCGTGGCCAAGCTCATCAACGCCTACCGGTTCAATGGCCATTTGCTGGCCACCATCAACCCACTGCAAAGCGAAGCGCAGGCGATGCCACCGGAACTCACCCTCGCCTACCACGGCCTGGGCGAAGAGGATCTCGATCAACCGTTCGACACGGTGGGTCTGGCCCGCGTGGAGCTGGCCCCGCTGCGCGAAATACTCGCCCTGCTCGCCCAGATCTACACCCAAGCCATCGGCGCGGAATTCATGCACCTCACCGACATGACGGAGAAGCGCTGGCTGTTGAGCTATTTCGAGGGTGAGCGCGGCCAACCGCAGTATCCAATCGAGACCAAGCGCCGCCTGCTGGAATTGCTGACCGCCGCCGAGGGACTAGAGCGCTTTCTGCATAGTAAATACGTCGGACAAAAACGCTTTTCCCTGGAAGGCGCCGACAGCCTGGTCCCGATGATGGATTGCCTGATCCAGCGCGCCGGCGAAAAAGGCGTGAAGGAATTGGCCATCGGCATGGCCCACCGGGGCCGTCTCAACATGCTGGTCAATATCCTGGGCAAGCTGCCGGAAGACCTGTTCCGCGAATTCGAGGGCAAGGTGGCCTACGATGAATTCAGTACGGGCGATGTGAAGTACCACATGGGCTTTTCCTCGAATGTGAACACCCCGGGCGGCCTGGTACACCTGGCCCTCGCCTTCAATCCCTCGCATCTGGAGATCGTCGGTCCGGTCGTTGAAGGCTCGGTGCGCGCGCGCCAGGATCGGCGCAACGACCATGAAGGCGACACCGTCGTGCCGGTGATCATCCATGGCGATGCTGCCTTCGCCGGCCAGGGCGTGGTGATGGAGACCTTCAACATGTCACAGTCGCGCGGCTACTCCACCAAGGGCACCGTGCACATCGTGATCAACAACCAGATCGGATTTACCACCAGCAATCAGCGCGACATGCGCTCCACGCTGTATTGCACCGACGTGGCCAAGATGGTCAACACGCCGATCTTCCACGTCAATGGAGACGATCCCGAAGCCGTGCTGTTCGTCACACGCTTGGCGCTCGATTACCGCATGAAGTTCCACAAGGATGTGGTCATCGACTTGGTGTGCTACCGCCGCCACGGCCACAGCGAGGCCGATGAGCCCATGGCCACCCAGCCGGCGATGTACAACCTGATCCGCGCCAAGAAGACCCCGCGCGAGATCTACGCCCATCGTCTGATCGAACAGGGCGCGATCGATGAGCCCACACCGCTCGAGATGATGAAGAATTACCGTCAAGCGATCGAAGGCGGCCAATGCGTGGCCAAGGACATCGGCCAGGAAAAGCGCCCGCCGTTCACCGACTGGGAGCAGTACACACAGCAGGCGTGCACCGTCTATCTCGATACCGGCGTACCGAAAAAGCTCATCCAGGAACTCAATGACCGCTTGAGCCAGCATCCCAAGCACTTCACGCTGCATGCCAGCGTCGCCAAGGTCTACGCCAACCGGGCGGAGATGGCCGCCGGCAAACTGCCGCTCGACTGGGGCTTCGCCGAGACCATGGCCTATGCCACGCTGCTCAAGGACGGTTATCACGTGCGCCTCTCGGGGCAAGACTGCGGCCGGGGCACCTTCTTCCATCGTCACGCGGTGATTCACAACCAGGCCGATGAAGAAGCCTATGTGCCCTTGCGCAATCTGTTCGATAACCAGCCCCGGTTCCTGGTGATCAATTCCCTGCTCTCGGAAGAGGCGGTGCTCGCCTTCGAATACGGCTACTCAACCACCGATCCCAAAACGCTCACCATCTGGGAGGCGCAGTTCGGCGATTTCGCCAACAACGCGCAAGTGGTGATCGACCAGTTCATCAGCGCCGGTGAACAGAAGTGGAAGCGCCTGAGCGGCCTCACGCTGTTCCTGCCGCATGGCTTCGAGGGCCAAGGACCCGAGCATTCCTCCGCGCGGCTCGAGCGTTATCTGCAACTGTGCGCCCAGCACAATATGCAGGTGGCGGTGCCAACCACACCCGCCCAGATCTTTCACCTGCTGCGCCGCCAGATGCTGCTCAGCTGCCGCAAGCCGTTGATCGTGATGACGCCTAAGAGCCTGCTGCGGCACAAGGACGCCACCAGCACGCTCGAAGAGCTGACCCGCGGCGCGTTCCAGCCGGTCATCCCCGAAATCGATGCATTGGATGACGACGCGGTCACCCGCGTGGTGATGTGCAGTGGCAAGATCTATTACGAACTGCTCGACAAGCGCCGCGCCGATCAACGCACCGACGTGGCCATCATCCGCATGGAGCTGCTCTATCCATTTCCTGTCGAGTTGATGCGCAAGCAGCTGGAGCGTTATCGTAACGCCAAGCAATTCATCTGGTGTCAGGAAGAACCAAAGAACCAAGGCTCCTGGTTCACCAGTCAGCACCACATACGCGGCATCCTCGGCCGGGAACCATACCTGGAATACGCCGGCCGGCCGTTCTTGGCCGCCCCGGCGGTGGGCATCGCGGCCGTACACGCAGAACAGCAACGCAAACTGG
The DNA here is from genome assembly GCA_040752855.1 of Pseudomonadota bacterium. Lineage (GTDB taxonomy): Bacteria > Pseudomonadota > Gammaproteobacteria > RBG-16-57-12 > RBG-16-57-12 > JBFMHP01. Next base: position 149,802 of record JBFMHP010000017.1, read on the forward strand.
TGGCCGAGGCCCTGGGCGAGCCCGCGCCGAAGCCCGTCAAGAAGAAGAGGTAGACCCATGCCGATCGAGGTTAAAGCTCCCAACTTTCCCGAGTCCGTCACCGACGGCACCCTGGTGACCTGGCACAAACAGCCGGGCGACGCCGTGAGCGCCGAGGAGGTGCTCGCCGATGTCGAAACCGACAAGGTCGTCTTCGAGATCCCGGCGCCGCAAGACGGCGTGCTGGAAAAGATCCTGGTGCCGGTCGGCGCCAAGGTGCTCTCGGGGCAAGTGCTGGCGCATCTCGGCAAGGGTACCGGCGTCAAACCCGCCAAACCCAGCGCGGAGACCCAACCCGCTGCGGCGGAACCGGCCACAGCACCGGTAGAAGATCTCATCACCCCCTCGGCGAAAAAACTCATCGCGGAAAAAGGCCTCGACGCCCGGCGCATCACCGGCAGCGGCAAGGACGGACGCATCTTGAAGGAAGACGTGCTCAGCTATCTCGAGCACCCGCCCGCGCCCTCGACCTCGCAACCCGTGCGCGCCCCCGCAACCCCTGCGGCTGTCCTGGGCGCCCGCATGGAAAAGCGCGTGCCAATGACCCGCTTGCGCCAACGCATCGCCGAACGCCTGGTCGAAGCGCAACAGACCGCGGCGATCCTCACCACCTTCAACGAAGTAAACATGCAGCCGATCCTGACGCTGCGCGACAAATACAAAGACCTGTTCGAGAAACAGCACGACACCCGTCTCGGCTTCATGTCGTTCTTCGTCAAGGCCGCGATCGAGGCGTTGAAGCGCTTCCCCGAGGTCAACGCCGCCATCGACGGCAGCGACATCGTCTATCACGGCTACTACGACATCGGCATCGCGGTGGGCTCACCGCGCGGCCTGGTGGTGCCGGTACTGCGCGATGCCGACCAGCTCAGCATCGCCGAGATTGAAGCGGCGATCCGCGATTTCGGCGCACGCGCCAAAGACGGCAAGCTCAGCCTGGACGAGATCACCGGCGGCACCTTCTCCATCACCAATGGCGGGGTGTTCGGCTCGCTGCTCTCCACCCCCATCCTCAACCCGCCGCAAAGCGCCATCCTCGGCATGCACAAGGTGCAAGACCGCCCGATGGCGGAGAACGGCCAAGTCGTGATCCGCCCGATGATGTATCTGGCGCTCTCGTACGATCACCGCATCATCGACGGACGCGAGGCGGTGCAGTTCCTCGTCACCATCAAGGAACAACTCGAAGACCCGGCGCGGATGTTGTTGGGCGTATAAATGTAGGGTGGGTTAAGCGTTTTTTGCGCAACCCACCAAGCGTTGCGCAGCAACACAAAATGTTTTGAGTGCCGTTCCGGCACGGATTGGTGGGTTACGGCGCGATGCGCCTAACCCACCCTACATTGGGAAAGACATATGGCAGAAAAATACGATGTCATCGTCATCGGCGCCGGCCCTGCCGGTTATGTCGCCGCCATCCGCTGCGCCCAGTTGGGCTTGAAAACGGCCTGTGTCGACGACTGGGTCGGCAAGGACAATCAACCCTCGCCCGGCGGCACCTGTCTCAATGTCGGCTGCATCCCGTCCAAGGCGCTGATCGATTCCTCGGAGCGCTACGCCCAGGCACAGCACGAATTCGCCGCCCACGGCATCGAAATCGGTGCGCTCAAACTCAATCTGCGCCAGATGCTCGCGCGCAAGGATCAGGTGGTGAAGGAACTCACCTCCGGCGTCGGCGCGCTGTTCGCCGCCCACAAGATCGCCTTCCACCACGGGCGCGGCAAACTGCTCGCCAACAAGGTCGTCGAGGTGACGCAAGGCAAGAACAAGACCACGCTCAGCGCCGAACACATCATCATCGCCACCGGCTCCTCACCCACACCGTTCAAAGACGCGGCCTTCGACGGCAAGCACATCGTCGATTCCACCGGCGCGCTGGAATTCACCAGCGTGCCCAAGCGGCTGGCCATCATCGGCGTGGGCGTGATCGGGCTGGAGCTGGGCAGCGTGTGGAATCGCCTCGGGTCCGAGGTGTTCATGCTTAAATCGAGCGCGACCTTCCTGCCCGGTGTCGATCAGCAAATCGCGCAGATCGCCCTGCAACAGTTCACCCGCCAGGGACTCGATATCCGTATGGGCGCGAAGATCACCCGTTGCATGGTCAAGGGCAAGCAGGTCGAGATCGATTACGAAGATGGCAAAGGCAAGCATCAGGAAAAGGTCGACAAGGTGATCGTCGCCATCGGGCGCTCACCGAATAGCCAGGGCGTGTTCAGCGCCGACAGCGGCGTCCAGGTCGACAAGCGCGGCTTCATCGAGGTCGATGCGCAATGCCGCACGGCGGTGCCCGGCGTGTACGCCATCGGCGATGTGGTGCGCGGGCCGATGCTGGCGCACAAGGGCTCCGAGGAAGGCATGATGGTCGCCGAACTTATCGCCGGACAGCACGCGCACGTCGATCTCGCCACCGTGCCCGGAGTCATCTACACCCATCCCGAGGTTGCGTGGGTCGGCAAGAGCGAAGAAGAACTGAAAGAACAAGGCACGCCGTACCACGTCGGCACCTTCCCCTTCTCCGGCAACGGCCGGGCCCGCGCCATCGGCAGCACCGATGGCATGGTAAAAATCTTGGCACACGCGCAAACCGATCGTATCCTTGGCGTGCACATCATCGGGCCGCAGGCCTCGGAGCTGATCGCCCAGGGCAAGATCGCCATGGAACTGATGGCTTCAAGCGAGGACCTCGCGCTGACCATGTTCGCGCATCCGACGCTTTCCGAGGCTCTGCACGAGGCGGCGCTGTCGGTGGGACAGCGCGCGATTCATGCGATGCAGGGCAAGCGGCGGAAGTAGTAGGTCGGCATAAGCGACAGCGTTGCCGACTCACGCGGTGCCGGGAACGGCTGCGCCTTATCCCGGCCTACAATGTCTGTCAGTGGTCAGCAATGCAGGGCAAGCAGCGGAACCCGTAGGTCGGCATAAGCGCAGCGTTGCCGACATGCGCTTTAAATAGAACGTTTCCTCTCCCCGTGGAAGAGGGGACGCGTCGACATAGACAGCGCTTTAATAGAACGTTCCTTCTCCCTCAGGGAGAAGGACAGGATGAGGGGTAAAATCGAACACATGGATTATATTTACCCCCTCACCCCTACCCTCTCCCTGAGGGAGAGGGAGTTTTCAGCAAGCCATTACCCTCTCTTCTAAAGGAGAGGGAATAACGACATATAGCTTTGAAAAATACGCACGGCACCCCAAGGAGAACCGAATGAATCTACACGAATACCAGGCCAAGGCCTTGTGCGCGCACTACGGCGTTACGGTGCCAAACCACCAGGTCGTGACCAATGCCCGCGAGGCGGAGCAGGCACTCGCTACGCTCGGCGGCGCACGCTGGGTGATCAAGGCGCAAGTCCATGCCGGCGGCCGCGGCAAGGCCGGCGGGGTGAAGATCGCTAACAGCAAGGACGAGGCGCTCAAGCACATCAACGCCATGCTCGGCACCCGTCTGGTGACTTATCAAACCGACGCCACCGGTCAGCCGGTGCATCAGGTGCTGGTCGAACAGCCGTGCGAGATCGCCCGCGAGCTGTATCTCGGCGCGGTGGTCGATCGCGCCTCGCGCCGCGTGGTGTTCATGGCCTCCACCGAAGGTGGTGTGGAGATCGAGAAGGTCGCGGCCGAAACCCCCGAAAAGATCCTCAAGACCGCCATCCATCCGCTAGTCGGCCTGCAACCCTATCAGGCGCGCAAGCTGGCCTTTGGTCTCGGCCTGCAAGGTGAGCAGATAAAGCAGTTCGGCAAGATCCTGAGCGGCCTGGCCCGCCTGTTCGATGACAAGGACCTGAGTCTGCTCGAGATCAACCCGCTGGTCGTAACCAAAGGCGGCGACCTGCTGTGCCTCGACGCCAAGATCAACATCGACGACAGCGCGCTCTACCGCCATCCCGATCTCCAGGCGCAGCGCGACATCACTCAGGAAGATGCGCGCGAGGTGCGCGCCAAGGAGTGGGATCTCAACTACATCTCGCTCGACGGCTCGATCGGTTGCATGGTCAACGGCGCGGGGCTGGCGATGGCGACCATGGACCTGATCAAGCTGCACGGCGGCGATCCGGCCAACTTCCTCGATGTCGGCGGCACCGCCACCAAGGAACGCGTGGCCGAGGCCTTCAAGATCATCCTCTCCGACACCAAGGTCAAGGGCGTACTGGTCAACATCTTCGGTGGCATCGTGCGTTGCGACATGATCGCCGAGGGCATTGTTGCGGCCGTGGGCGAGGTCGGGATCAAGATCCCCGTCGTCGTGCGTCTGGAAGGCAATAACGCCGACAAGGGGCGCGAGATTCTGAATAACAGCGGATTGAACATCATCGCGGCGCAGGGGCTAGATGCATCCGCGCGCAAGATCGTAGAGGTGGTTGGGGCATGAGCATACTGATCGACAAGAACACCAAGGTGATCTGCCAAGGCTTCACCGGCAAGCAAGGCACCTTCCATTCCGAACAGGCCCTGGCCTACGGCACCAAGATGGTCGGCGGCGTCACCCCCGGCAAGGGCGGCACCGAGCATCTCGGCCTGCCGGTGTTCGACACCGTGGCCGAGGCGGTCAAGACCACCGGCGCCACCGCGAGCGTGATCTACGTCCCGGCGCCGTTCTGCCAGGATGCGGTGCTCGAAGCGGTCGATGCCGGCATCCAATTGATCGTCTGCATCACCGAGGGCATCCCGACCAAGGACATGCTCAAGACCACCATGATCGTCAAAGAGGCCGGCGCGCGTCTGATCGGCCCGAACTGCCCCGGCATCATCACCCCCGGCGAGTGTAAGATCGGCATCATGCCCGGCCACATCCACAAGCCCGGCAAGATCGGCATCGTCTCACGCTCCGGCACACTCACCTATGAGGCCGTGGCCCAGACCAGCGCCATTGGTCTCGGCCAGAGCACCTGTGTGGGTATCGGCGGCGATCCGATCCCCGGCACCACCTTCATCGACTGTCTGGCGCTGTTTGAAAAAGACCCGGGCACCGAGGCCATCCTGATGGTCGGCGAGATCGGCGGCAGTGCGGAAGAAGAGGCCGCGGCCTTCATCAAGGCCAACGTCACCAAACCCGTGGTGGCCTACATCGCCGGCGTCACCGCCCCCAAGGGCAAGCGCATGGGCCATGCCGGGGCGATCATCGCCGGCGGCAAGGGCACGGCGGCCGAGAAGTTCGCCGCCCTGGAGGCCGCGGGCGTGCACACCACCCACTCCCCCGCCGAGTTGGGCGCCACCATGAAGGCGGCCCTGGGCAAATAACGCGCATGGCTATGGGGAGAAGCGGGTGCTTCTCCCCTTTTTCCCTGCCTCTCCCGATTCCCTCCTCTCTTACCCCTCGGCCACATCAACCCGCAAAAAAATCGCTGGACACTCTTAAAAGATATTCCTATGATCTGAATGATCCGGGAGCGTCCCTCTCCACGCTCCCGGACCAAATAAGAACGTTTGGTTTTGTGATTGATTCGAATGAGGAGTTTAGTCATGGCACTTCAAATGCTCTCTTTTGTTGGCACCACAGTCGTTTTGCTGGTTGTGATTTCACTGCTGGGCGTCCTCTCCAAACCCACAGAGCAAAAAACCGTCCCGCACCACTAAGCCCAACCATCACTAGTTCCAGAGAACGGGGCGGTCACGCCCCGTTTTTGCTTGCAGGAGCAAGCGTCAGCGTGCGATCCGCCGCCTGTGCTGGGATCTCCATCTCAAGATGGCTCCTGCTTCAGACATCATGGGCGGCCGGATCAAATGATCCTAACCACCTGACAACGGCGCGTGTATGTATAATGGGCCCCGCCATTCAGACGTAACGCTCCTAATATTCAGATGCCACCCCACACTCCCAACAACCAGCGCATCTCGCTTTCGAACGTGAAGCGGCTATTCATGCTGCGCAACGTCACCCTGTTGGCGCTGCTGGCGGCCATGCTGGTGGTGCAAACCATGCTGGAGATCCCGCTGCCATGGTTACTGATCGCCTTTCCGTTGCTGATATTGGCGCTGATCAATCTCCACACCTGGCGCAGGCTGCTCACGGCCCAGGAGCTCAGCCGTGCGGAATTCTTCACGCAGATCATCCTCGATACCCTCTGCCTCACCGCCCTGCTCTATTTCACCGGCGGCTCGACCAATCCCTTCGTCGTGTTGCTGATGCTGCCGTTGATCATCACCGCCGCCGCGCTCGACGAGCGCTACACCTGGACCATGGCTGCGCTCACCGTGGGAAGTTACTCGCTCCTCTCGATGTTCTACTGGCCATTGCAGTTCCATGCCCATCATCACGACGCCGAATTCTCACTCCACCTCACCGGCATGTGGATCGGCTTCGTCTTCAGCGCCTTGGTGGTGGCGTTTTTCGTGGTGCGCATCAGCGGCAGTTTGCGTCAACGTGATCAACAGCTCGCCCTGGCGCGCGAACAGGCCCTGCGCGATGAACGCTTGGTCGCCCTCGGCACATTGGCCGCCGGTACCGCGCACGAACTGGGCACGCCCTTGAGTACCATCGCCATCCTGAGCAAGGAGCTAGAGCACGAATACCAGCACGACACCGCGTTGACCGAGAATCTGCGGCTGCTGCGCCAGCAGGTCGATCGCTGCCGAGTGACGTTGAACACGCTTTCAGCCAGCGCAGGAGAGCTGCGCGCCGAATCCGGCCGGTTGCAAGGCGTGGATCAATTCCTCGACGAGGTCGTGCGCCAATGGCAGGCGATGCGCCCCGGCATCGGCGTCGATTATCGCGCCGAGGGCCCGCGGCCGGCACCGCGCATCATCGCCGAACACACCCTCTCCCAAGCCATCATCAACATCCTCAACAACGCCGCCGACGCCTCGCCGGACAACGTCGAGATCAACGGCCGCTGGACGCCTGTGGCCCTGATGCTGGAGGTCTCCGACCGCGGGCATGGCTTGTCGCCCGAGATCGCCGCCGTCGCCGGGCACAGCTTCGTCTCGACCAAGGGCTCCCAAGGGCTCGGCCTGGGGCTGTTCATCGCCCACGCCGTCATCAACCGCCTCGGCGGCGAGGTGCGCCTGTACAATCGTGAAGGCGGCGGGGTGTGCGCCAGCCTGATATTGCCGTTAACCGCCATCAATGAAACCACCAAGTAAAGATGTCTGATACCGAAAACAAACCCACGCTGTTACTGGTCGACGATGATGAGGTCTTCGCCCAAGTGCTGGCCAAGGCGATGCAAAAACGCGGCTTTGAAGTGACTTGCGCGCACAACGTCGAGGAAGGATTGGCCTGCGCAAATCAGGCCGGCCCGGAATACGCCGTGATCGACCTACGCATGCCGGGCCCCTCGGGACTGACCCTGGTCAAGGCCTTGAAGGAACTCGATCCGCACACGCGCATCGTTATGCTCACCGGCTACGCCAGCATCAACACCGCCGTGGAGGCGATCAAATTGGGCGCCACGCACTACCTCGCCAAACCGGTCGACGCCGATGAAGTGCTGGCCGCCCTTCACAAGGATGCAGGCGATCCCGATATCGCCGTCAGCCCCAACCCCATGTCGGTGAATCGCTTGGAATGGGAACACATTCAGAAAGTCCTCGCCGAGTGCGACGGCAACGTCTCCGAGGCGGCGCGCCGCCTCAACATGCACCGGCGCACCTTGCAACGTAAATTGCAGAAACGGCCGGCGCCGCGTTAAGGTATCAGCGGAAATTAAGGTGGTGGTTTGCCTGCTCCGATAACGTTCTTTTATAGTGAAGCGAACTTGCACGGGAATCCCGGAATGCCGACTAACTCCAGCGCACGATCAGCCTTGATCCTCGGCCTCGGCGTGGCGCTATTCTTCGCCGCTCACGCTCAGGGCCGGGCGGATGAGGTCTACAAGTACATCGCCAAAGACGGCGAGGTGGTCTACAGCCAAACCCCGCCGCGCCAGGAGCAGTTGCAGAGCGATGACAGCCTGATACGGCACACCATGAAAGAGAAAAGCGCCGCCGCGCCCTCGTTGCGTGTCACCCGCAAGGAAGGATATGACTACTGCGGCCAGCTGCGTTTGCCCGGCCCGGTCAGCGAACGCACCGCCGTCCTGCAAAGCCTCCGCCACGACCTTCCCCAGTGGGAACACGCACTTGCCAGCTATCAGGACCGGCTCGATGCCCATCTCGATCGGATCGCCAGGGCCCGGGCCTCGGGGCGTACGCTTGAAAGCAACGCCAAGGGACCCGGCGAGAGTCACTCGGACATCGTGCGCAAGCTCAATGAATACCGCTGCGCCATCGATTGGGGCAAAGGCAAACAGGTGGAGCTGGCCGAAACCGGCCCCAATCTGCAAAGGGAGTTCACGCAAACCCGCGCCGACTACGAGCGCCTGCTGGGCAAGGCCTACCAAGACTGCGGCGCGGAGACCAGCGATCGCGGCGACCCAGATTTCAAGGCCAAGGAATTCGAATGGCACGCCTGCATGCGCAAGTATCAAAGTGAATTGAAGTCAACCAAGCGCGAACTCGACCGGCTGCAGGGCCTGGCGCAGTGAGGCTGCCGGCGCCGGGCGTGCCGGTCCAGCCTCAATGCAGCAGCTTGCTCAGCCCCGGCTTGGAGATTCTCGCATCGGCGCGGGTTTGATCGGTCAGGTGTATGAGGCGCTCCACCATCACGGCCGCCATCCGGCGCGATATCCACACCTCTCCCATCGCGATGGCATCGATCGCCTTGGCCAGAAACACGCCGCAGGCCTCGTGTTCCAGATACCCCTTAGCCCCGGCGCTCAGTCCATCCAGGATCACTTCATCCGGCGTTTGCTCCGCCACCAGCAATATCTTCGTGGCAGGATTGCCGATGCGCAGCAGCTGTATCAATGCCACCTGCTCGCCCGCCTGGGATGCGAAATCCAGCAGCACCACATCGTGCTTGAAATCTCTTAGCAATTGCATGGCGTCGTGCGTCTGCGTCGACTCCGCCACCAGGCGTATTCCCTGCTGTTCCAGGCTCTTGGCAAGCTTATGGGCGCAATTCACCGAAACCGCCCCGATGGCAATGAGGTCTATCACGCAACACTCCGACGCTGATATCAATGAGGGCTGTTCGGCTCTTTGCCGAAAACCTACTCTCAGCGTATCGGCGTGCGACATGAGTTCATTAACAACGCGGCTTGATGATTAGCATTTGCTGATAAAACGCGGGAGGTGCAACAACCATTCGACATCGCCATGTCGTCCCTGCATTCATGGACTATACTTTACGTTACGGCACTTGAAGCGAAGCCTGTTTAATATTATTTTAATATCGTGCCGAAGGGGAGGACATCACATGAAAGCAATCATGAATAAGATTGTATGGACGGTTTCAGGCATGCTCATCATCGCCATTCTCGCATTGCAAACCTACGTTGAATATACAAAGAGCCTGTAACACGCCTTCATAACAAGCAGGAGCGGCGCGGTCATCCGCTCCTGCTTGTGTCCCCCACGCTAACGACATCCGATGCACCGCGCCCGAAGGCCGGACGGACAGACTCGAATACAACCGGTGAGCGTCCGCCTTGCCCTGATCACCCGAAACTGCTCATAATGCCAGGCATTCCCATCCGACCAGTGGAGTTGAAGTCAATGAAACCCGGAAACACCCTTATCGTATTGCTTGCCAGTCTCGCCCTCCTGCTCGGCGGCGTGAACCTCGCCGAAGCCAAGCGCATGGGCAGCGGCGGCTCGTTTGGCAGCAAGTTCAGCCAGAGCCAGCCGGTCAAGCGCAACGCGGCCGAGCAGCCGGCCGCCCCGGCCAATGCGGCGCAGACCCAGAACGCCGCCCGCCAGCAGCAGCTCGCCAGCAAGGGCGGCATGATGGGGATGATCGGGGCGCTGGCCTTGGGCGGGATTCTCGGGGCGCTGTTCTTTGGCGGTGCCTTCGAAAACATCAATCTGTTCGACATCGTGATGTTCGCCCTGCTCGCCTTCGTGATCTTTAAGCTCATGAGCGCCTGGATGCGGCGCAATCAGCCGACGCCGGCGGGCGCGCACGGCGCTCCGGCGCCGGAGCAGTACCGTGAGAGCAGCTCCGCCGGTTGGGGCACGCAAACGGAGGCGGCGCCCGCGCCGCGTGCCGGGGCGGCCTCCGGCGCGACACTGGATGCGCTGCGCGGCGCGATCCCCAAGGGCTTCGACCAGCGCGGTTTCCTGGACGGCGCCAAGACCTGTTTCGCACGCCTGCAACAGGCCTGGGACGAAGGCGATCTGGCCGATATCCGCCAGTTCACCACCGATCCGGTCTTCGCCGAGATCCAAGATCAATACCGCGCCCGTGGCGCAAAGACCAAGACCGAGGTGGTGACACTCGAAGCCGAACTGCTCAATGTGATCGATCTGGGATCGCGCACCGAGGCCACGGTGTTGTTCACCGGCACGTTGATCGAAGATGGTGGGAACACCAATCTCGCAGAAATCTGGCACTTCATCCGGGCCAATAACAGCACCCAGCCCAATTGGACGCTGGACGGGATACAACAGGTCGAGGACTGATCTCCTAGCCCGGATATTTCACCACGGATCGTAGCGAGGGCGCGTAAGGCATTGAAGATTCGGGACGCACGGAGCTTTTGACGGTGAAGGCATAGTCGACACTATGTCGAACCGGCAAAAGCGAGTACGTCACGAAGATTCAATGGATTACGCGGCCGCAGTAGATTCGTGGTGAAATATCCGTGCTAAACTCAGTCATCCAAGCCATACCCGGCGTCAATGTAGACGCCGGGCATCTGAAGATAATTGAAAATCCGCCCTGTCCTTCCGTAACCGCCCCGGTTCAACAACTCCGAGAGATTCAATCCGAGCCCAGCATAGAGGGTTCGTTCGGGAGTCGGATGATCGTCCGTCGCATCGAAGCCCCGCGTGTAGTACCCGAGGTGAAATTCCAGATAACGCGCCACCCCGCGATTGAGCCGCTCGAATCCGGCGAATTTGACCGCGACCAGATATTTCATGCTGTTGTAATCGCTGGACGGGTCATACTTGGCCTCATCATCGAGCACATCGTACTCAAGGCGCAGATCAAGACGGCGCCCCAACGCGGGATGCGTCTCCAGCCAATACGCAGCCAACTGTCCCGCGCTGTTGCTGACGATATCCTCGGGCGAAAACCCAAAGTCACTGAAGCCATCGCCGATTTCCAGAATCGTGGTCATCAGGACGCTTGAGAACACCGCCTCGCGCAAGGCCTCCTCCGGCGCCATGCCCCAGCGGCGATACAGGGCTGCGGCAAGCCGCGTCGCCACGTAGCCGGTATAGACATGGCCAAGCTTATCGGCGCCGCCGTATTTGGTCGAGGCTTGAAACCAGTGCTCGCGACTGACATGAAAGCGCCGCTCCGCAAGCTCCCACTCCCAACTCGTCAGTCCGTAACCCACAATCCCGCCGACCAACCAATAATTGGTGCGCCGGATCTTGTCCTCGATATCACCGGCAATGACCGGCAGAGACCATACCGACAGCGCAAGCATCGTGAGCGCGGCCAGCAGCCCGCCAGACTCAGTGACTGCGCCGGCGCGCCTCAACAGATACGTCATTCATGCTCCATGGTATTTGCCGTGATGGCTGCTAGATCACCCCAAGCCGTTTGCCGACTCGACTGAAGGCGTCGATGGCCCGATCGAGATGTTCACGGCTGTGCGCCGCGGAGATCTGCACCCGGATGCGCGCCTGGCCCTTGGGGACGACCGGATAAAAGAACCCGATGACATAGATACCTTCCTCCAGCAACTCAGCGGCCATTTGCTGGGCGAGCGGCGCTTCGTACAACATGATCGGCGTGATCGGATGATCACCGGGCTTGATGGCAAATCCCGCGGCGGTCATCCGCACGCGGAAATAAGCGGTGTTTTCGTTCAAACGCGCGAGCAATGCACTCGACTGGCGCAGCAGCTCAAAAGCCTTGATGCCGGCGGCGGCCAGCGCCGGGGTGAGCGTGTTGGAGAACAGATACGGGCGCGAGCGCTGGCGCAGCAGATCGACCAACGTCTTGCTCGCCGCAGTAAAACCGCCGGAGCCGCCGCCCAGCGCCTTGCCCAGCGTGGAGGTGATGATGTCGATCCGATCCAGCACGCCATGATACTCAGCCGAGCCGCGTCCGGTGGGACCGACAAAACCGGTGGCATGTGAATCGTCCACCATCAGGAGCGCATCGTATTTTTTCGCCAGCGCTGCGATGGCATCCAGCCTGGCGATGTCACCGTCCATGCTGAACACACCATCGGTGGCGATCATGCGCGTGCGGTGGCCTTGCGTCGCTTGTAAATGCGCCTCCAGCTCCTGCATGTCACTGTGGGCGTAACGAAACCGCTCGGCCTTGCACAGGCGAATGCCATCGATGATCGAGGCATGATTCAGCGCGTCGCTGATGATGGCGTCTTCCGGCCCGAGCAGGGTTTCAAACAGCCCGGTATTGGCATCGAAACACGAGGTGTAGAGGATGGCATCCTCTTTACCCAAAAACTCGGCGATGGTCTGTTCGAGTTGCTTGTGCAGATCCTGCGTGCCGCAGATGAAACGCACCGAGGCCATGCCAAAGCCGTGCGTCTGCAAGGCCTCGACGGCGGCCTGCACCAGCGCGGGGTGATTGGCCAGCCCGAGATAATTATTCGCGCAGAAATTAAGCACCTCGCCGGCCTGCGTGGTTTTGATGACCGCGCCCTGCGGTGTGGTGATGATGCGCTCGGTTTTGTACAGCCCTTCGCTCCGGATCGCCGCGAGTTCTTCTTCGTATCGTTCGGTTAATCGGGTCATGGCCTTGTTTATTACTCCCACTCCAATATCACTTTGCCGCATTCGCCGCTCAACGCCAGATCAAACGCCGCTTGATAACGATCGATCGGAAAGCGATGGGTGATGATCGGCGCCACATCCAGGCCGCTGAGCAGCATTCGCGTCATCTGCTCCCACGTGGTGAAGATCTTTCTGCCATAGATGCCTTTCAGGGTCAGCTGTTTGAAGATCACGTCATCCCAGTTGATGGTCGTACTCGGGGGGATGAATCCCAGGATGGCGATATTTCCACCGTGGCAGAGCTGCGCGATCATGTCGTTGAAGGCGGTGGGATTGCCGGACATCTCGAGCCCGATGTCGAAGCCATCGTCCATCGCGAGGCTCAACCGCACATCATCGATGGTGTCATGCGCGACATTGATCGCCTGATCGATACCCATTGACCGCGCCAAGCCCAAGCGGTAGTCGTTGACATCGGTGAGCACCACATGGCGCGCGCCAGCAAACCCACAGATCTTCGCCGCCATTATACCGATCGGTCCGGCGCCGGTGATGAGCACATCCTTGCCCACCAGATCGAATGCCAATGCCGTGTGCACGGCATTGCCCAGCGGATCATGGATCGCCGCCACCTCGGACGGCACCTCCGGCGGCACGCGCCAGAGGTTCTCCGCCGGCATTACCAGATACTCGGCAAAAGCGCCGTCATGGCCACTGCCGATCCCTTGGGTGTTCGGGCACAAGTGGCGCAGACCGTTGCGGCAATGCCGGCATGCGCCGCAGGTGATGTGGCCCTCGCCGGTCACCCGCTCGCCAACGGCAAACCCCTTCACACCCTGGCCCAACGCGGCAATCGCGCCAACGAACTCATGCCCGATGATGCGCGGTGGATGGAAAAAACGCGCGGCGAATGCGTCCCAGCGCACCAAGTGCAAATCAGTGCCGCAGATCGCCGTTTTGGATATCTTGATCAAGACCTCGCCCGAACGGGGCTCGGGCCGCGGGACCTGTTGCATCCAGATACCCGGCTCCGGGCGTGCTTTGACCAGTGCCTTCATGCTGTGCTCCTCGATCGTCGCCAACTCCGGGCTCCATGATCAAAAAGTAGCATATAACGCGAGGATTACCGCACGCACCAATACTGCACGCCTTGCGCATCGAGAAACGCCTCGGCCTCCTTGCCCTGCAGCATGGCGAGGGTGGAGAGGATGCCGGCCTCGGTGCAGCTTGCACCCGCCACGGTGACTGAACGCGGTGCATGTTCGACCGGCCAGCCGGTTTTGGGATTAAGGATGTGGCTGTAGCGTTTGCCGTTTTTCATGAGATAGCGCCGCGCATCGCCGCTGGTGGCGAGCGCGCCGTGGCGGATCTGCAAGAGGCGCAGCGGATGATCCTCGCGGCTGGGATCTTCGATGCCCACGGTCCAGGGCTGGCCGTTGGCGCGCGGGCCGCTGCAATGCATGTCGCCGCCGTAGTTCACCACCATGCTGGCGTTGGATTGTTGCTGGAGCAACAACAGCGTGCGATCGACGGCATACTCCTTGGCGATGCCGCCGAGGTCGATCTCCATGCCCTCGGGCAAGGTGAAATACGGCGCCTGCCAACGCGCCTTGTTGAGCCCGATGTGCGGCAGCATGGCCTTCACTTGTTTGGCGTCAGGGACGCGGTCGCTGCCGTCGAATTTCCAGATCTTGCGCAGCACGCCGGAGGTGATATCGAACAGGCCCTCGCTCAGTTCATAACACTGATAGGCGAAATCGAGCAGCTGCGCGGTCTCCACGTCCACCTGCACCGGTTGTCCGTGACTGTGATTGATGCGATGGATGATGTTGTCGTCGCGATAGCGGCTGAAGCTGCGCTCGATGCGCCAGGCCTCATCGGCAGCCAGCTGGGTCAGGCGTCGCGCCAGTTTGGCGTCGTCGATTTCCAGCAGAATTTCACAGGGGCTGGCCATGGCCTGGAACCGGCCCAGCCAGTAATCTGCGCGGTGTTCGATGTTGATTGACTGTGAAGCGTGTGAGGTCACGGGTTTTTCCGATGAGCCGATCCTGCGGCGAGACCCGAAGCGCTCTCCGGCCTTCGCCGGAGAGCGCACACTGGCCGTCTCAGAAAGTATATCGGAACTGCAACATCAGCGCCTTCAGGTCCGGATACAGATCCTGATCCTGCAACACGCCGATGGCCTCGCTCGGCGAGCTGTCGCCGGTCTGCGACAAGTATTCCAAACGCACGCTGGTGTCATGCCCCTTGATCTGCGTGCCGTATTTCAGGCCCAGGGTGATGCCGGTGAATTCCGCCAACCGATAATCGGCGCTGGCCTCGGCCGGCAGCGGAGCACCGTCGATCAGAAAGACGCGATAGAAATCCGCCGCGCTCTGCTGGTAGTAACGCACATGCGGTTCGAGATATTTCGCGCCGCCGAGATCCCAGCGGTAGGTTGCGTCGAGGGTGTGCGAGGTCACGCCCCAGTCGTCCCACAGATAGCGATACGAGAGATCGATGATGTCCTCGGTCAGATGATATTTCATCTGCCAATACAGACTTTGCTTGTTGCGGCTGTCTGGGCGGTGTTCATAGACGTAATCCGTGGTGGCGCCCGTGCTGCCGTCGACTACGCTCAGGATCTTGTAGGGATCGGTGTGATAGCCGCTGGAGGTGCTGATGCCGTAGTTGACCTGCATCACCATGTTGCGGTTGATCACTTGCGTGACACCGAACAGCAGATCGACCAAGGTGCGGGTGTCGTCGGAGGCATCGCGTGGCTGTGCGCTGCCGGCCGGGACCATCGAGGCGAATGGCGTCGGGACGCCGCCTTCCGGTTTGATGGTATCCGACTCGAACGACACGCCCGCGCTCAACGTGGTGTTGCGTTTGTTCATATCGTAGGCAAGCGAGGCGCTCGCGCCCAACGAAAGGAAATCATGCTCCGTGGAGAAGTTCGCCCCGAAGCTGCCCTTGAGCTGATCGCCGAGCGGTTGATCCCAACTGCCCGAGACGGCCACGCGGGTATCGCGGAAGGTATCGTCCAGCGGCGTCTCGTTGGCATCGATGGTATAGGAGCCCTTGCCGGAGGGACGCGTAAAGGTCTGCGGCGTATTCGTCGGTGTGGCGCCGTTGGGTGAGGCGCCGGTCAACAGATCGACCACCAGCTTGAGATTCAACCAGCGATCGTCGCCGAAGTCTTTTTTGCCGGTCACCACCGGCTCAATGGCCTGGACGCGATCGGTCTCGCTGTAATACAACACCCCGGCATCAAACTGCCACGGCGCGTTTTCCGCCTGCGCGACATTGCTCAATCCCAGCAGCGTGCAGCTGGCCGTGGTCAGCGCCCCGCGGATGGCCTTTTTCTTGTGTTTCTTTTTCAGTTGCATCCGCAGCCTCCTCCAGCAAAACTGCGGCCGCCGCTGGAGGCCTCCTTGCTGAAATAGATGTGATCGTCATACGCCGATTGAATCGGATCGGGATTAAGCGCCATGGCCGGCTTGGCGAGCAGGTCGCGCTCCCAAGGCTCCACGCCCAGGTTGGCGCAACCGGTGAGTAGCGCGACGCAACTCAGCAGCGCGGCCGTCATGAATGAACGCATAGAATCTTTCCTCGGGTGGATTATTGTTTGAGCAGTTGGCGGATTTCGGTTTCGTACTCGTCCTCGAGACCTTCCTTGAATCCCACATGACGTTTTTGCATGGTGCCATCGCGCGCGATGAGGAAGGAGTTGGGCATGCCCATCAGTTTGTACTGCGCGGCGATCTTGCCCTCGGGATCGTAGACCACCTTGAAGTTGGCCGGCACGGCCTTGAGAAAATCCTCCGCAGCCTTGCGATCGCTGTCGACATTCACGCCGATAATCACCAGGCCTTGGTCCTTGTACTTCTCCTGCATCTTGTTCATCCATGGCATGGACTTGCGGCAGGGTCCGCACCACGAGGCCCAGAAATCGAGGTACACCACCTGGTCTTTGAGATCTTTGAGCGCCACCGTGGCGCTGCCATCGGAGAAAGAGAAGGACGGTGCGGTTTCCACGGCGTGGCTTGCGGATGAGCAAAAGAACGCGACGGCCAAGAGCGCCCGCATTCCCTGAGAGATCTTCATGGTTGTTTCCTTATCGTGAGGAGTAACCGGGTCACTCTAGTAGCGGCTGTATTAAGAGTGACTTAAGGCAACACACCTTCCGGGTCATTCTGCGATGCATATCGCACAAGCCAGTGGACATCCATACAAGTAATGTGCCAATATAATGAGAATCATTATCAGTTCAAGAAGTGTCTGATGAACCAGCCGGCCGAGAGCGTCATCAAGATCCAAACCCCGCTGCTTCGCGGTGAGAAACGCCTGCACATCGCGCTGATCGGCATTCCCAATAGCGGCAAAAGCACGCTGTTCAAGGCGGTCTCCAGCACCGCGCCGCAATCGGGCGAACTGGCCGGCACCGTGCGCGCCTACCGGGAGTGCAAGGTACAGATCGGGCTGGACGAGGCCAGCCTGATCGATCTGCCCAGCATCCACTCGCTGCATCATCTGGAAGCCGATGACCTCGTCACTCTCAAATATCTGCTCTGGGGCGATGAACGCCCGCCCGTCTCGGCGCATGAGCCCGCAGCCCCGGCGCCGTTCGCCCCGCCCGATGTGATCATCCAGGTGGCCGACGCCACCAATCTCGCCCGCCATCTGGAACTGACCTTGGAACTGAGCCAGCTCGGCAGGCCCATGGTGCTGGCGCTCAACCGTTGGGACGAGACGACGCCGAAGGGCATCAACATCAACCACACCGCCCTGAGCCGGCGCCTGGGGGTGCCGGTAGTACCGATGTCCGCGCTGATGGGCCACGGCATCTCCACGCTGTTCCAGGCAGCCGTCGAGGCCGTGCGCAGCCAGGCCTGTCCCGTGGCGCAACCGCTCAGCGAGCACATCGTGAAAAACCTGCAACCGCTGAACAGGCAGGTGATGCAGGCCGATCTGCACCAGGCCTTCAGGGTGCCGCACAGTTATCTGCTCACGCAGATCGCCGTGGGGGACGATTTCATCCTCGACGAATTGCGCCAGCACTTCCCGGCGCTATTGCCCGAGATCCAGCAGGCGCGCGCCGCCGCCACGCAAACGCTGCCCCGCCCGCTGGAGGAAGAGATTCACGCCGACCGCCACCATCAGGCGGCCGTGCTCTACGAGGCGGTAACCAAGCTCGGCGCGGCCTATACGCGGCGCGACTGGCGTTACTGGCTCGACGAGCTGTTCCTGCATCCGTATTGGGGTCTGCTGGGCAGTCTCGCGGTATTTGCGGCGGTGTTGTTCGTGGTATTCGAGGTCAGCGCCTGGCTCGATGGCCTGACGGTCGCGCGCCTGATCGAGTGGGCCGAACCCTGGCAGCCGACCTCAACCGGCGGGGTGATCGCGCGCGCGGTGCTCGACGGGCTGATCGGCCTGACCGGTATCGTCGTCCCCTACATGATCCCGCTGGTGATGCTGCTGGTCGCCCTGGAACAGATGGGCATCATGCACCGCATCGCCTTCGTGGTCGACCGCGGTTTTCACCACATCGGCCTGCACGGCGGCGTGGCGGTGCCGATGCTGCTCGGTCTGGGCTGCAACGTCCCGGCGATCTCGGCGGCGGCGGCCACCAGCAGCGGCCGCGAACGGGTGATCGCCTCGCTGCTGATCACCTTTGTGCCCTGCTCGGCGCGCTCGGCCATCATCCTCGCCTTGGCCGGCAAGTATCTCGGCGGCATCGGCATCTTCGCCATCTTCATAACCACCATGGTGGTGATCGCGGTGATGGGCCGCCTGCTCACCCGCCGCTACCCCAAAAGCGGCCCCGGCCAGGTACAGGAGATCCCCGCCTACGCCTTGCCGCGATGGCGTCCCCTGCTGGGCACCACCTGGGAACGCACCCGCGACATCCTGACCATCGTCACCCCGCTGCTGGTCGGAGGCAGCGTGGTGCTGGCGATCCTCGCCCACATCGGCGCCGATGCCATCATCAACACCCTGTTCACGCCGATTACCGCCTGGTGGCTCGGCCTGCCCGTGGTGCTGGGCGTGCCGATCCTGTTCGGGGTGCTGCGCAAGGAACTCTCGCTGCTGATGATCTACCAGGCGCTCGGCACCTTCGAGATCGGCGGCCTGATGGACTGGGTGCAGATCACCACCTTCCTGCTGTTTCTTACCTTCTACGTGCCGTGCATCTCCACCTTCGCCGTGATGCTCAAGACCATCGGCCGCAAGGAGGCGCTGTTCTCCGTCATGCTCTCGGTCACCACCGCATTAGTGATCGCCGGCGTCATACGGATGCTGCTGGAATTTGTGCGCTGGTTCACATAATCGCTGCGTTTCCTCAGGCGGCATTCAAGCCCCTCTCGCCCGGTTCCGATCCAGGTGATACCCTGCCCGCATTTCAACCAACGGAGTTCGTGCATGACAATCAAAACCTGCGCACTCAAGCCGGCGTTGCTGGCTGCCGCAATAAGCGCGACATTACTTGGACCGGCCAGCGCATGGTCGGGGGATGTAGACCTCGGGATCAAGATCGACCTCTCGAACAAAACCCGGGCGCACGAGGAACACGATACCCACCGACATTCCGGCCCGCCGGATCACGCCCCGGCCCACGGCTACCGCGCCAAGCACAAATACCACTACTATCCGGATTCGGATGTGTATTTTGATTCCGGGCGCCGGATGTACTTCTATCTGTCGGACAATCGCTGGACGATGTCAGCCAGCATCCCCTTGAACCTGAAGGCCCGCCTCGGCGAGCACGTGACCATCGAGATGGATTCCGATAAGCCGTACCGGGAACACGACTCGCACAGACACAAATACCATTCGAAGCACAAAGAAAAGCACAAGAATCATCACAAGGAAAAGCACAAGCATGGCGACAGCGGCTAGATGTAGGTCGGCATAAGCGCCAGCGTTGCCGACAAAAATGCGACGGCAATCAGTGCCGCCAGGCACACGACAACATTATAATGTGTGGCTGCGCAACACTTGGTGGGTTACGCAAAAAGCGCTTCACCCACCCTACGCTATTCCTCCATGGCCTCGATCTGTTCAGACAGATCCAGCCACTTCATCTCCAACGCTTCGAGTAAACACTTAATCTCACCCTGGCGCGCCAGCGCGGTCTTGAGACGATCCTTGGCCGAATTTTCATAGAGTGCACTGTCCGCGAGCTGCTGCTCGATCGCCTGCCGCTCTGCGGTCAGTTGTTCGATTTGTTGTTCGGCGCGCTGCAATTCCTTTTTCAGCGGTTGCAGGCGTTGGCGCTGCTCGGCCTCCAGGCGTTTGCGTTCCTTGCGCGCGGCGGCGCTGTGATCCTTCGTGCCGACATCCTCTGATGAGTCGCCGACCGCCTGCGCTTCACGTCGACGCGCGAGCCACGCGGCATAATCCTGCATATCGCCATCGAACTCGGCCACCTGCCCATCGGCCACCAGCAGAAACTTATCCGCCGCCGCATTCAACAGGCTGCGGTCGTGCGAGACGACCACCATCGCGCCCTCGAAACCTTGCAGCGCCAGAGCGAGCGCATCGCGCATCTCCAGATCGAGGTGGTTGGTCGGCTCGTCCATCAACAGGAGATTGGGCCGCTGATAGACGAGCAGCGCCAGCACCAGTCGCGCCTTCTCACCGCCGGAGAACGTGGCGATTTCGTCGTAGACGCGGTCACCGATGAAGCCGAATCCGCCGAGATAATCGCGCAGTTGTTGCTCGGTGGCATTCGCATCCAACCGTTGCACATGCGCCAGCGCGCTGTCGTGGCCGTGCAATTGCTCCAGCTGGTGCTGAGCGAAATAGCCGATGCGCAGCTCCGCCGCCTGCGTGATCTTGCCAGACTGCGGGGCGAGTTCCCCGGCCAGCAGTTTCATCAGGGTGGACTTGCCCGCGCCATTGGGCCCGAGCAGACCGATGCGATCGCCCGGCACCAGGCTCAACCCGACCGACTGCAGGATGGTCTTATTCGGATAACCGGCATCAACCTCATCGAGCGTGAGCAAGGGGCGCGGCAACTTGTGTGGGGCGCGGAATTCGAAATGAAACGGCGAATCGACGTGCGCGGCAGAGATCAGTTCCATGCGCGCGAGGGCCTTCAAGCGGCTCTGCGCCTGGCGCGCCTTGGTAGCCTTGGCGCGGAAGCGGTCGACATAGCCGCGGATGTGCGCGATCTCGCGCTGCTGCTTTACATACGCCGCCTGCTGGCGCGCCAAGGCCTCGGCGCGGGCGCGCTCGAAGGCGGTGTAGTTGCCGGTGTACAGCGTCACGCGCTGCGCTTCGAGACAGGCGATATGATCGATGACGTTATCGAGAAAATCGCGGTCATGCGAGATCAACAGCAAGGTGCCAGGATAGGCGCGCAGCCACTCTTCCAGCCAGATCACCGCGTCGAGATCGAGGTGATTGGTCGGCTCATCGAGCAGCAGCAGATCCGAACGGCACATCAAGGCCTGCGCCAGATTCAGACGCATGCGCCAACCGCCGGAAAACGAAGCGACCGGCGCGGTCTCCTGCGCGGGCATGAAGCCCAGGCCGTTCAGCAACCGCGCGGCGCGCGAGCGCGCCTGATAGCCGCCGATGGTATCGAGCCGCGCGTGCAAGGCGGCGATCGCAGAGCCATCATCGCGCGCCTCGGCCTGCGCCAATTGCTGCTGCACCGCGCGCAGCTCGCGGTCGCCGTCGAGCACGTATTCGATCGCGGGAATGTCGGTGGCCGGCATTTCCTGCGCGACGTGCGCGATCACCCAGCCGCGCGGCAGGCTCGCCTCGCCGCGGTCGGCGTGCAACTCACCGCGCAACAGGGCGAACAGGCTGGATTTGCCGACGCCGTTGGCGCCGACCAGCCCCACGTGTTGACCGGCGTGGACGACAAATGAAGCGGATTCGAACAAGACCTTGGTGCCGCGGCGCAGCGCGACATCGTTGAAGGACAGCATGGGTCAATCGAGCTCGGAGAAATCCGAGCGCAGCGTTGTGCCGATATCGGCATAATCAGCCATGGCGGGCTCCAGATCCGCGAGCACCGCCTCGGCCATCGCCTCGAAGGTCTCGCCGGGTTGGCCGAATTCCTGATGATAGGAACGCGCCAGCTCCGGATTGGCGAAGAAACTCAGCACCATGACGCAGGTGCCGATGTCATCGTCGACATCCTCCGGCAGATCCTCCCACACCTCCTCAAGCCAGGTGTGGCCGGCGACGAAACCATTGGCCCAGCGGTGCAGCGGTGATTCGGTTTTGAAATGATCCGACACCGAGACGCCGGCGGGCAGCGCAAGGGGAAATTTGACTTGGTGCTCCTGCACCTGGGCTTGCAGGCTGCCGAATAAACAGTCCAGTTCCTCGAAGAACAGGGCCGCTTGCTGCGGATCATCGACGCCCGGGTCCTGACCATCGAAGATCTGCTCCATCCACTCGCCTTGCGGGATTTCATCCGGCGCGCAGACGATCGCGAACAAATAACCCAGCAGTTCCTCGTAATTGAACGTGCCCTCCGGCCGCTCGGGTGATGCAAGAAAAGCGCGCACCGCCGCGACATTGCAATCTTGAAACATATTCACCTCACCCATCTCGCTCACCTTTGCCGTCGGCATAAATCGGTGGGTGATTCTACTACAACCCCAAGCGGCCCGATATGGGCGCGAGTATGAAACAACCGTCGACTGGACTATCCTGTCATCAGCAAGTAGCCTGAGTGAATCCCAGGCTAGGCAGTGATTCGCAGATATCGTTCCAGCACGCCCGCATCATTCGAAGAACAAGGAACGGCCATGACCGAGAACAACAAGACCAACGCTGAAAACCAAGAGTGGGTGGCCTATCGCGCCAAGGAAGCCGACCAAGGCTTTGGCCCGGTGCTGGGCGAGGAAAAAAAATACCTGCGCAAAAAGCGCGGCCTGGCCGAAGATGCAGACGTCGATGAACTCAAGGCGCTGTGCCTCTCCGGCGGCGGCATCCGTTCCGCCGCGTTCTGCTCCGGCGTGCTCCAGGCCTTGGCCTACCGCAACTGGCTGAGAAAATTCGACTACCTCTCCACGGTCTCCGGCGGCGGCTATATCGGCACCTCGGTCAGCTGGCTGCTGCACCGGGATTGGGGCGACCATAACGGCAAACCCATCCAATTCGGCACCAGCCGCGAGAACTTTCCGTACGGCACCTATCCGGTCTGGACCCGTGACCGCGACGAGGAGGCGCTCGAGGAACCGCCCGCGCCCCCGCTCGACCGCTCCGAATACCAAGGCCGCAGCCGCGGCGCCATGCTGCGCTGGCTGCGCCAGCACGCCAAATTCCTCACGCCCGGCCGCGGCATCAACATCCTGTCCTTGGCGGCGGTGGTGCTGCGCGGCAGCTTCCTCAGCCTGTTCGTGTACATCACGCTGCTGGTATTTCTGTTCATGCTGCTCAACGCCGCCGGCTTTTTCGACAAGCTCCGCCTGCCGTGGGACGCGACAAGCCGCATTGCCCTGCCCTGGATCGCCGCCGGCGCGTTGGGCGCGCTGCTCGCCGTCGGCGCCTTTGTGTATTCGTTCATCACCCACGATGCACGGACGCCGGACGGCAAAAACAGCCGCTATCATTTCCGCCGCTTCTATGAGATCTGGTCCGGACGGACCCTGCTGGCGATCCTGTTGCTGGCGGCGCTCGGCGCCCTGCCCCTGGCGCACGGCAAACTCCAGCAATACTACATCGGCCTGGCCGGCCAGACCGGCGCGGCCTCGACCCTGCTCGGGCTGCTGGCGTCACTCTGGGCGTTTATGAAATCGGGCGAGAAGGAGCCAGGCAAGGTACCGATGGGCGTGGTCGTCGCGCTGGGTTCGATCTTCATGCTGTTCGGCCTGTTGCTGCTCGGTTATTCCTGGTCGATAGCCAGTCTGGCCGTGATCAAGCAATCGCCCGCGCTCGGCCTGTCATGTTTCGCCTTGCTCGCGCTCGTGACCCTCATCATCGCCTATCACGCCAATCTGAATTACATCTCCATTCACCGCTATTACCGCGACCGCCTGATGGAGACCTTTTTGCCGGACGTGCACAAGGCCTTCGATCCCGACAAGTACCACTCGGTCACCGCCGACCTGGCGGAGGACTTCCGTCTGCACGATCTCTACCGGCAAGCCGCGCACAACGCGCGGCCCGATGCCCTCCCGCCCTATCACATCATCAACGCCAATATCGTGACGGTGGAATCCCCGATCCCAAAATACCGCGGGCGCGGCGGCGACAATTTCATGCTCTCCGCCTGCTATTGCGGCAGCAACGCCTCGGGCGGCTGGCGCGCCACCCGCACCTTGATGGGCGGCGGTATGACCCTGCCGACCGCCATGGCCATCTCGGGGGCGGCGGTCAATCCCAGCGCGGGCTGTGGCGGCGAAGGGGTGACGCGCCAGCCGTTTCTGTCCATGTTGATGGGGCTGCTGAACATCCGGCTGGGCTACTGGGCGCCGAATCCGAACGCGCAGTACCTCGGCCGCAGCACGACCCCCAATTTCCTCTGGCCGGGACTGTGGGAGGTGTTCCTGCGCCGCAATCTCAGCGAGCGCAGCTGGCTGATCCAGCTTACCGACGGGGGCCACTTCGAAAACCTCGGCATCTATGAAATGATCCGGCGCAAGGCCCGGCTGATCATCGTTTGCGATGCCGGCGCGGACCCCGGCTACACCTTCGATGACCTGGCCAACGCCATCGAAAAGGTGCGCGTGGACTTCGGCGCGCTCATCGACATCGACAACAAAAAACTGCAAAAGCTCATCCCCGGCAAGCAGTTGGCGCACGGCGAGCTGTCCGACGGCCTGTATTACGCCGACCAGGGCTTCATCACCGCCAACATCGATTACGGGGACAAATCGCATGGCAAACTGATCTATATCAAGGCCACGCTGATCCCGTCGCTCACGGCGGACATGTACGGCTACAAGTGCCAGCACCCCGCGTTCCCGCATGAATCCACCGGGGATCAGTTCTTCGATGAACGGCAGTTCGAGGCCTACCGCGAACTCGGCTACCAGATTGCCTGGACCATGATGGAGCGACTGGGCGACGACACCCTCGATTGAGCGCCCCGGAAGCAGAATTTTCTGTTCTCCGACGCCCGATTTTGCATAAAATTGGCGCGCAGCTTAAACAGTTGGAATCCTGTGTTACGACATGCGGTCTCAAGACTTCGACAATATCGCGTTACTCATCGGACTGGCCATCCTCGGGATTGCCTTGATGTATCTCGTTTCCGCCGCCATCGCCTGGCTGCAAAGACGCCGCGGCACCGCCG
The DNA here is from genome assembly GCA_040752855.1 of Pseudomonadota bacterium. Lineage (GTDB taxonomy): Bacteria > Pseudomonadota > Gammaproteobacteria > RBG-16-57-12 > RBG-16-57-12 > JBFMHP01. The sequence goes on from JBFMHP010000017.1 coordinate 174,766, forward strand.
ACGAGCGCCAGATCGAGAAACTGATCAAGAAGCACAACCTCGCCTATTTAAAGAAAGCCACGCTCTCCGATGGCGTCGACGGCTATATCTTCGCCGATTATCTGATCCAGCTGCCCAGGGAGATCATCACACTCAATGTGCTGCTGCACCCCGGCAACATCTTCGGCGGCGACAAGCTTCATCTATGGACACAAGTCCATCACGGCCGCTCCACCACTTTTCAGAACCCGCTGATCCAGGCCAAGGCCTTCGCCCAACGCTGCACGCAGTTGATCGATGGCATGCCAGTCTCCGCCTATGTGCTGTTCGGGCGGCAAAGCCGCTTTCCCAAGGGCGTCCCGCAGGGCGTCTTGTTTCTGGAGACCTTCAAAAGCAACCTGGAATCCTTCGACAAAGCCGCCCCGACCGATCCGGCGTGCGAAAAGGCCTGGCGACAGCTCGTGGAAATCGCCGCCGAGCATCAGCAAGCCTTGCGGTCTGAAGCGAGCCTATCCAGGCCGCTGTAACAAACCGCCGGCAACCGCGTCTTCATTCCAACGCAACCTGTGGAGACCCCCATGAAGAAGATCGTTGGAATCGCACTGCTGCTCGCCTACTGCGGCCTAGCCCTGGCCCAGGACCAGGCCCCGACGGCATACGCCAAGGCCACCTTCGCCGGTGGCTGCTTCTGGTGCATGGAGCCGCCGTTCGACAAGCTCGATGGCGTGATCTCCACCACCTCCGGCTACACCGGAGGCCATAAACTCAATCCCAGCTACGAGGAAGTCTCCGCCGGCGGCACCGGCCATGCCGAGGCGGTGGAGGTCGTCTATGATCCGAACAAGATCAGCTATCAGAAGCTCCTGGAGGTGTTCTGGCACAACATCGATCCGACCGTGCGCAATCGCCAGTTCTGCGACCACGGCAGCCAATACCGCACCGCCATCTTCTATCACAACGACGCGCAGAAGGCCCTGGCCGAGGCCTCCAAGGCGCAACTGGAAAAGACCAAACCCTTCAGCGCCCCGATCGTGACCGAGATCACCGCCGCCGGCACCTTCTATCCCGCCGAGGACTACCATCAGGATTACTATCAGAAGAACCCGATCCGCTATAAGTACTATCGTTATAGCTGTGGACGCGATAAGCGTCTGGAGGAACTCTGGGGCAAATAATGTAGGGTGGGTGGAGGCGTTTTTCGCCGTAACCCACCAACTCGTGCCGAAGGCACTCGATATAAATTGAATTGCAGCGCAATGCTTGGCGGGTTACGCAAAAAAAGCTTCTCCCACCCTACATTGATGGACGCATCTGGAATTTGACATGCCGCCAGGAACCATTGCGTTTTATAATGGCCGGATCGTCAGCCATGGCCAATAGACCACCCCATGAAATACCGCATCATCCCCGTCACCGACTATCAACAAAACTGCTCCCTGCTCTGGTGCGAGCGCACGCGCAAGGCCGCGCTGATTGACCCCGGCGGCGAGACCGAACGCCTGAGCGAAATCATTCGCCGCGAAGAGGTCAGCCTGGAAAAGGTGCTGCTCACCCATGGTCACATGGATCATGTCGGCGCGGCGCGCGCGATCGCACAACGCTTCAGCGTTCCGGTCATCGGCCCGCAGCACGAAGATGCCTTCTGGTTGCAGGCCCTGCCCAAGCAATGCCAGATGTTCGGATTTCCGCACGTCGATGTGCTGCACCCCGATCAATGGCTCACCGATGGCCAGACCGTGACGGTCGGCGAGATCACCCTCCAAGTGCTGCACTGCCCCGGCCACACCCCCGGCCATGTGGTGTTCTATCACGCCGCCAGCAAGACCGCCTTCGTCGGCGACGTGTTATTCCAGGGCTCGATCGGACGCACCGATTTTCCACGCGGCGATTACGACACCTTGATCGACTGCATCGTCAACAAACTTTTTCCCCTGGGCGATGACGTCACCTTCATCCCCGGCCACGGCCCCTGCTCCACCTTCGGCCACGAACGGCTGCATAATCCCTTTGTCGGCGGAAAATACGGCTGACCAATGCGTCTTGACCGCTATATCAGCCAAACCACCGGGCTCAGCCGCAAAGATGCGAAGCTTGCGATCCGCCGTGGTCGCGTAAGCATCAACGGGACGGTAGTCACCACACCCGAACACAGCGTCGGCGCGGACTGCGAAGTCACCCTTGACGATCAAACGTTGCGCGCGCCTGCCGCGCGTTATTTCATGCTGCACAAGCCGCCAGGCGTCGTGTGCTCGACCTCCGATCCGCAGAACCCCACCGTGCTCGGCCTGCTCGATGAACCGCGCATCGAGGAATTGCATCCCGTCGGCCGGCTCGACATCGACACCACCGGCCTCGTCTTGCTCACCGATGACGGACAATGGTCGCACGCCATTACCTCGCCCAAGCGCCATCAGCCCAAAACCTATTACGCCGAACTTGCCGAGCCGCTGCTCCCGGAACTGATCGAAAAATTCAAGAAAGGCATGATGCTGCACGGCGAAGACAAACGTACCTTGCCGGCCGAACTGGAGATCATCGGCGAGAAAGCGGCGCGCGTGACCATCACCGAAGGCCGCTACCATCAGGTCAAACGCATGTTCGCCGCGCAAGGCAACCATGTGGTCAGATTGCACCGTGAAGCAATCGGCGCGGTGCGGCTCGATCCCGAGTTACAACCCGGCGACTATCGCGCACTCACCGATGAGGAGGTTGAGTCGTTGCGATGAACGGTGATTCTGCACTCGGCCTGTTGCTCAATCTGATCCGCACCCAATCCCGCCCCGCGCTCTGGGTGTTGGACGAACATGGCGCCGGAGAGATGACGGCAGCCGCCAATCCCACTGTCACCGTGATCACCAATCGTTTCGATGTTGCCGAACAGCTGCGCTCACGCGGGTGGAATGCGCAATTCAGCGATTACGATTTTCCCGGCATACGAGCTTCGAGCATCGAGACGCTATTCTTTCGCATCGCCAAGGAAAAACCCGTCGTGCATCACGTCTTCAATGCTGCAGCAAACCTGCTCACACCAAACGGCCAACTGATCATCGCCGGCACCAAGCAACAGGGCATCAAGACCTACGCCAAAACCGCCGCTGCACGCCTGGGCGGTGAAATGCATAGCAAAAAACACGGCGAGAATTATCTCGCCGTCATTACGCGCGGCGCACGACCCGGCGCGCCGCTCGACGACAAGGATTACACAGCCCTGCGCCCCGAAATCACAGAGGGCGCACTTACCTATTTCAGCAAGCCCGGCCTCTACGGCTGGGATCAGATCGACGCCGGCAGCGAATTTCTCGCGCAGCACCTCAGCGAATTCTGCACCAACCAAACACCGTCGCGCATCCTCGATCTCGGCTGTGGTTATGGATATCTCTCGGTGCAGGCGCACAGATTGTTCGCACCGCAACGCTTAGTCGCCACCGACAACAATGCCGCTGCGATCCTCGCCTGCAGAAGGAATTTCTTGCAACATAAAATCCAAGGCGAGGTCATTCCCGACAACTGCGCGCACAGCATCACGGAACGCTTTGATCTGGTCATCTGCAACCCGCCATTCCATCAAGGCTTCGCCACCGAACGCGATCTCACCGAAGCCTTTGTCGCCGCCGCGCATCGGCTGTGCGCCCCCCATGGCACCGCCGCCTTCGTGGTCAACGCCTTCATCCCCATCGAGCGCTGCGCGGCAAGTCACTTCAAACACATCGTCTGCATCGCCAACAACAGCCGCTTCAAACTCATCAAGTTCAGCAATCACTGATATTCGAAAGATTGAATTTTCATGACAGTGGCGCCGCGGAACCATAGAATCGAATCGGTGCGCCACGAATCTGGCGCAACCATCGCAAAACACAAATCGGGGGAAAAGGATATGTTCGGTAAATACTTGAAATATGCGCTCTGCGCGTTTCTCGTTTCAGTTCCATTTGAGTTGGTGTTCGCCGTACCGGCGGCGCCGGGCTGGCGTACCTATACTCAGCCCAGCGGCGAAACCTTCACCGGCGCTCTGCGCGGGGATGAATTTTTCAACTTCACTGTGCGCGCCACCCAGGAAGCGATCAACCAGGACCCGGCGGGCAGCGGCAGCTATCCGTCCGGTGAATATACGATCGGCCAGGACGCGCGCGGCGTGTGGTATTACGTGCAGGAATACGTGAATCCCAATGATTCAACCGCGCTGCAAGTGCTCGGCAATGTCCCGGCACACTTGCCTCCCCCGGCGGGCCTCAGCCCCAGGATTTTGCCTACACAGCTCAAGCACACTTTGCCGGGCACCGCACATTTGACCGGCATATCCGTCGCCGGCGACATCTACGATCGCGCCTTTATCGTGCCCGCGAATCCAATCGATACCTCCGTTATCAAACTGGCCTTGTATTCGGTCGACGCCGCATGGTGCGACACCAAGACCACGTCAACCGCGGTATCCGGCAATAACATCACGATGGAGATCACTTCATACCAGAGCCCCGTTCCATGCCCTCCGACCGTGGAATCTCGGTTTTCTGTCTACGAAATCGGCGCACTCACCGGCGGTGACTATCGCGTTGAGATCAAGAAGACCCTGTTCGACAGCAACGGCGCTTTCATCTCAAGCCAGGTGACCGCCGGTGGTCCATTCTATGTCACCCCCACAACGTCTACGCCCCCACAAGGCACATTTAACGCCCCGACCACGGTGGCTGCCAATCCCGACGGGAGCTTCAACTACCACGCCGTCTATACTCCCGCCTCGCCGACTGCGCTCGCCAGCTATACGATCAGCAATGTCGCCAATACCGATCCCCCCGGCCTCGTCGCCGATGGTTTTTGCCTAGGGCCCGCAACCATGGATCCGAAAACCGTTTCAGTACACGGCAAGTTGGTCGATCTGACACAAAACGGTGTCGTTTCGATCACGTTTAGCGCGTGCAACGGCGATTATTTTTACGCGGAAACCACCATCACGCCGCCGGCGCCTGTCGATCCCTGTGTGTCCAATCCAGCCGCCCCTGGCTGCCCTGCGGGTGACGATGACAATGACGGCGTAAAAAATTCGCGCGACCGCTGTCCTGGCACCGCCAGTGGCGTCCGGGTCAATCGCGCAGGCTGCGCAACGCCGGTCAAGAAGCCACCCCGCACAGACCATGCGGGTTCAGATTAATGATGACGACGCGCGCACCGATTCGGACGAAACCGAGGACGCAACCACTGCGCGCCTGTCCCGCCAACGGACACCGGCAATAATCTGTGCGGCACAGGGAGGTGCCGCGATTTTCGACAGCGCCAAGGCGCGCAGCTGGCTCACTCCCACTTGAAAAAACGCGCCCCGATGGCAAGAAACAATGCCGTCATTCCCAGCAGCACCATCAAGCTCGAACTGATCTCCGCCAGCCCCGCGCCATCGACCATGATGGCGCGGGCGGCATCGATCACGTGCGTCAGGGGCAGTAATAAAGCGAGCTGTTGCAACCAGGGATGGATGCCCCCGGTTGAAAACCACACGCCGGAGAGAAACATCATCGGCCAGCTGAGCAGATTGAGGATGCCGCCGGCGAGCTCCTCGCTGGCGATGCGCATGGCACTGAGCAAGGCGAGCGCAATCAGACAAGTCGCCCCGAGCGTGAAGACCAGCAGCAGATTCAGGTAGGAGCCATTCATGGTGAAATCGATGAACAGATCGGTGCCGAGATAAACGAAAATCGTGATAGCCATGATGATCCACAGCCGTGAAATCACCTGGGCGGCGAGGAACTCAAACGCCGTCAGCGGTGTGGCTTTGAAGCGTTTGAGCACGCCGTTCTTGCGGTAACGCACAATGACGTAACCCACGCCGAACAAGGCGCTGAACATCATGTTCATCGCCAGCACGCCGGGCAGCAGCCAATCGACATAGCGGATCGGTCGACCTTCCACCGCCTGCTTGGCAAACTCGCCGGGGCTGCTGCCTTGCAACACCCGCTCCAAAATATAGCCGTTGGGTGAGCTGGCATTCACCCAGTAGACGCGCGCGCCCAAATCCAGCAGCATGTCGAATTGGTGATGCTCCAGCTTGCGCTTGGCGCGTTCGAGATCCGTGACGGGGATGAACTGGATGAATTTGGTGTGAAGGAATCCGCTTTCGCCCTGCTGCGCCGCTTCTGCCTGGTACAGGGCCACCTTGTACTGATCCTGCCCTTCACCCGAAAAGGCAAAAGCGAATCCTGCAACGATCAGTGCCGGAAACAAGATATTCCACGCCAGTGCCGAACGATCGCGCAGAAACTCCTTGTTGCGCGCGCTCAAAATCGACAAGAATTTTTTGAAGATCATCCGCGCAGCTCCTTTCCGGTCAACTCCAAAAACAGATCTTCCAGTGTGCGCTGCCGGATCTGCAGCCGCGCCAATGAAACCCCGGCGGATAACAAGCCCTGCACCACCGCATTGACATCACGGGCATGAATTTCGACTCGATCCCCGCGCGTCACCACGGCATGGGAAAAATTGTTTCCGCAGGCAGCGAAGTCCTGCTGCGGCAATTCCAGCACCACATCGTTGAAATGTGCATGCAGGAGATCCCGCGGCGTGCCCTGCGCGATGATCTTGCCGTGATCCATGATGGCAATCTCATCACACAACACATACGCCTCTTCCATGTAATGGGTGGTGAGCAGCACGGTTTTGTCGCGCGCCTTGATGTCCTGCACCAGCGTCCAGAAGTTGCGCCGCGCCTGCGGATCGAGCCCGGTGGTCGGCTCATCGAGGAAGATCACCTCCGGATCATTGACCAAAGCTACCGCCAGCAGCAGTCGCTGGCGTTGCCCACCCGAGAGCTTGCGATTGTCGCGATCCAGAAACTCGCGCAAGGAACACAGCTCGATCAGCGCCTCCAGATCCATCCCTTTGGGGTAGAGACTCTGAAACATCTGCAACACCTCCTTGACGGTCAGAAAATCCTGCAGGGATGTGTGTTGGAATTGAATACCGACTTCTTTACGAAACCTCTCCCCCAACGGTTCACCTTTGTAAAGGATGTTACCGGCGGTCGGCGGCGTGATGCCTTCCATCATCTCCACCGTGGTGGTCTTGCCGGCGCCGTTCGGGCCGAGCAAGCCGAAACATTTGCCTTGGGTGATGCTGAAGCTGACACCATCGACGGCGCGCACCTTGGGGTAGTGTTTGACCAGATCAGTCACTTCAAAAACAGTCGGCATGAGCATGACTCCATAAAAATCCTTCCAACGCCGATTAGTTTACCCGATCGCTGGATAAATTTTTCCCGCAGGCGCGTTTCGTGCCGAATTTTCACCGGAGCGCGCAACCGATTCGCGGCACACGGAGAGGTGATGTTTCTCCTCTCGTTCGCGCGCCCTGCAATCCGCGGGCTGTTTGCTATACTTTTTCTGGAACGCTCAGGCTCGCTTAGTGAGGCTGGGAATATTCCGGCGATACGACGTCCGCATGGAGACCAGAAGATGAATAAAGTGACTTGGATGGCGCACATTTCACGGATATTTTTAACCAATCTCTTTGAGTTTTTCAGTCATACAAAAGATCGCCGGGCAGTGCCAGCCGCAGGGCACGCGCTGCTTTTACTACTCGTAGCGCCCACGACCGCCCTCGCAGCGACTGTCCAGGGACAGGTATCCTTTCCGAATTCCGACATGGGCTGGAAACCCAGTCTGTACGACTACCGTGACAACGACGGCGCGCGGGTGCGTGTGCAGGGAACGAGCATCGTCGCCGACGTCACCCCGGACAACGCCGCGTCCGGGCGTTTTGTGCTGACCGGCGTCCCGACGGGAGCCATCACGCTGCTGTTCGAGGAAGGAGCGGCGTACGATGTATTCACTCAAGCATCGAAGCGCGTTTCGATCGAAGTAACCGCCGATACGGTCAGCGGCGTGAAATTCGACTTCGCCTATCATTGGCAACATCTGCCAAGCTATCCGCCGCCGTGGCGCAACCCGGACTACGATCTCCGGCAGCCGTTTTTTGTGAGCAGTCAAATCGGGTTCATGCTGTTTTCCAATAGCGGCGCATCCTCACCCGTGCATGAACTTTGGCGCACCACCAATGGCGGCGTGGATTGGAAAAAGATCGGTGAATGGGCGCAGGGCACCGCACCTGCCATACCGCATCTTGCAACGGGCGAACAAGCGATGTTTTTCGCCGATGCCGACCACGGCGTTCTGAACGCACGCCTCGGCGTGGAGCCCAGCCCTTACCGCGCCTACGAATATGGCGGCGTGTTGCGCACCGATAATGGCGGCGCCACCTGGAGCTACGTCGATCTTCCCAATGTCCCGCCGGTGGGCAACGACCCCGGCGGAAACGGCTTGGTCAACATCGTGCGCTACGCCGGCATCAACGCAAAGCGCTGGATCGCCTGCGGAACGGAAAACGTCGGCACTCACCTGGACACCGGCACCCCAGGGTACGTCACGATATGGGAAACCGCCGACGCCGGCGCGAGTTGGAAAATCGCTCGCACCTGGCCGGAAGACTATGGCACCTGCTCGGCGCTTGGCGCCAACAGCGCCGGGCGCGCCATACTGTTTGACACCCCATACGACTCCGGCGGCCTGCGCCGCCTTGTGCTGCGCGATACGACCGGCCTGTGGTCGATACAATCGAGCAACGATCTGGTAACAAACTCGGTTGACGGCAGCGCCGATGTGCCGATGGCCGGCGAGACTGCATGGGTGCGCGCCGCATCGGTCAGCGATCAATGGCGCGAAGGTCTCTGGCGCAGCGACAACGCCGGGGCGAGCTGGCAACGCATTTCGGACACCCTCCCGACATACATGGACTTCGTTTCCCCGCTCAAGGGTTTTGGGGCCGCCGACATGATGGTCACTTATGACGGTGGCGTGAACTGGCGCCGGCAATCGGCCGGGGGCACGATGTGCTGCCATGGCAACAACATCTTTGCCTTTGATAGCACGCAAGCAATCTGGCATGAAGGCGGTGCAGACGATCCCAACGACCAGGAAGATATATTCACTTATGTGGAACCGTGGGACGAAAATTTCGAAATCACTGCCCGGCACCTGCATGCCGACGACGACATCGACCGCGGTACGAACAATGTCCCCATGGCCTCGTATCAGCTCATTAATCAGGGTCCGGTACCGATCCGGGTCAACAGCCTCACGCTGCGCGCCGGTGGCACGGGCCATGATCGCACGGATATCGGCGCGATCAAACTTTGGTGGGACAAGAACGCCGACAATGCCGTGGACAAGGATGATCTGCTGCTCGGCAGCGGCCTGTACAATGCGGATGACGGCAGTGTGGCACTTGCCGTTGGCGCCGCCCATACACTCGAGCAATTCACCCCGTTCGATCTGTTGGTCACCTACGATCTATCCCCGGCCATCAAAAATCTGAAAAACTTCCGCTTCTCGTTGCGTCCTGCCGAGATCGACGCGGTGTCGGCTGATCGAAACACCACCGTAACGCCGAGCGCGCCCGAAGCCTGGGAACTCACCAGCCGCACCGTGACCGTTCCGGCAACGGCTGATCTCTCGGTTGCGATAAGCAATTCACCCGACCCGGCCATTTCGGGGCGCGAACTGACCTACAACATAACAGTGACCAACAATGGGCCGGATCACGCGGCGAATGTGACGCTTACCGGCGCTGTGCCCAGCAACACCACATTCGTCTCGGTCTCCACCGGTCGGGGAAAATGCACCCACAATACTGGGCTCGTCAGCTGCGTCTTGGGATCACTGCAAGATGCGGAAAGCACGAACGTGCGCTTAGTCGTCACCCCGGCCGGCACGGAGAGCTTGACCAACGAAGCCAGCGTTTCGGCCACCGAGCACGACAACGACAGCGCCAATAATACGGCGACGGCCGACACCGCCGTCGAAGACCCACCGGCGCCTCTCGCCGTTGCCGGCGCAAGCGGTGGTGGCGGCTGCTTCATTGCCACTGCCGCCTATGGCAGCTACCTTGATCCCGACGTAATGGTGCTCAGACATTTCCGAGACAAATATCTGCTCACTCATGCGGCCGGCAGGAGGTTCGTCGATCTCTACTATCAACTATCACCGCCCATCGCAGAATACATCAGCGAACGTGAAGCGTTGCGCACGCTTACGCGGGGACTGCTGACGCCCGTTGTCTACAGCGTCAAATACCCGCTATACGCCCTGGTCGTATTGATCATGATTTTCGTCGCGCCGATTGTAATTCACCTGCGCCGCAGACTGCTTCATCAACACAGCGGTTACCCAGACGATCGGCAGTAACGCCTCATTCCTCGGTGGTCCTTACCGCCCGAGGAAGACGGCTAAAGAAGCCATCTCACTCAGACCTTTCGCGAGACTCGAGTTACACACTTCTGTATATGATCTCCCGGACTAACTCGCTTCAAACCGCAACGGCGAATCCACGCCGACGTTGCCATCAATTTAACTTAAGGGTAGATGGGTATTGCAAGGACAGCTGAACATCAGGCGCATCGTCCGTCACGCCCGCACCGAGCGAAATGCTGAGGCTTGATTTCGATTTCATCCGGTACGACATCCCGAATAGAAACGTCCCGACATGCAGGATCTTCGATCCAAGCATGATCTTCCCGTTCTGCCGGGTATAGTCAAAGACGTTGTGACTGTAGCCAAGATTGAACGAAAGGCGCGGATTCAACGCCACCGCCATACCAAAACCAAAACCCAGTGCATCGCCCGGGTCGATCTCCCCATAACGGTCATCGATGCGCCGTTCGATATTCCAGAGGTAATTCAAGCTCCCGTACAGCACCGCGGGATCGGACGGCAGGCTGAAACTCACGCCGGGTTGCAGGCCCCAGAACCCGCTGCCGGTCGGCAGCGTTTTCTGGATGCCGGTCTCTGGATCGGTCTCGACCTCAAAGGGATCTTCGCCGGTGGGCGCCTTGATACGCAGACTTCCGACGAAGTACGGCCAGTCCTCTTCGGCATAATTCATCATATAGCTGAATCCCACTTCCATATCGCCCAGGCCGTACCCGTCCGCCGTGGATATGACATCCTTATCCGCCCCCGTGCCTCGCGGCCGCGATGTGATCTTGTCGCGCCGGTACACATACGGGATTTTGGCGTTCAATTCGAAGCGATTGCTCAGCCCATACCGCGCGCCCAGCGCGGCGATGAGGCTTTTGCGGTCAGCTTCATTGATATCGATGGCCCCGACCAGGATGGCGGGAATAACCGTGTAGCCGGCCACGAATACCCGCGTGACATTCGAATGGATATATTGCACCGTGGGATCAAGCATGATGGAGCCGCGCGGGATCAGCACGCCACGCCGGTCCAGGATATCGGAGGGCTGCGATGGCGTGGTCACCGCAGCCGGCGCCTGACCGACCGGTCCGTTTGCGGGGAGGTCGGCGGAGCGCGCCGCGGCGTCGGCCGCGTTTGACTTCTCCTCGCCCGGCGCCTGCTCGAGCTCATCGAGCTGGAGACGCAATTCCTCGAATTGCTTTTTTTGCTGCTCGATCAGCTGCCGTTGCTGATTGAGCATTTGTGATTGCTCATCGATGACGCGCCATTGCTGCGACAGCCGCTCGGACTGCTCGTGCAACATCTTGTTCAGCTGCTTTTCCTGCTCTTCAAGCGCCTTGCGCGCACGCAGCAAGCCATCGACAGTATTGGCGATATCTTTCCCTTTAGCAGGCTCGGTGCCCGATTCGGCGCCATGGGCAACCGGAACATTCAATGCAAGTAACAGGCATACGCCGATCAAACAATCATTCTTTTTATTGGACATCAATTCAACTTCGCTCGATATGCAAACAATCTCGACTTGCGCCTACCACTTACAGCCCCCGCCGGGCCGCCAGCCCATGGACAGGTGGATGGCCTTTATCACTTTTTCGCCGCACTGTTTGCGGCGACCGGCGCTGCAGAGCGCTGACTATCCTGGAGCGCGATGTGCGCTTTGACTTCCTCGAGCCGCGACTGCTGCTCACTCAGGGTCTTTTTATGCTCGTCCAACTGTTTCTGCATTTGATCCAGCGAGGCACGCTGCGCCGATAGTTGCCGCTCTTGATCCAAGACATCCTTGGCAAGCTGCCCTTCTAGCGCAGCAAGGCCACGACGCTGATCGATCAGCTTCTGAACCCGGTCGGCGAGCATCGTCTGCTCATTGATGATTTTAGAACTCAACTCGGTGATTTTTGCATTCAGCCCGTTCAACTCGGCGCTGCGCTCAACCCCACTCTCGCTCCCAGGCCGGACGGCTTCCGAACCGGACGCGGAGCGGGCCTGACTGTCAGGTTGTTGCGGTTCCTTCGCATAGACAGCAGGAACACAGAACTGCGTCAACGCAAGGACCATCAAAAGTGCATGCTTCATAATCGGTCACCCCCAGACCTAACTATCAGTGCTCATTCATCATCAGTTGAAAATCCATCAGTGCGCCAATTGAAGAAGGATTGTAAAGCGCAAAGTTTTCCACCCGAATGTTCAAGTGCGTGATATTCTGGATCGCCTGATTGTCGAGGCTGTTCTGGACCAAATTGAGAACCCCGGCGGCAACCATGGCCATCAACTCCTCCGACGCCGTATTTCCGTCTCCGCGCTGGACCAGCCCGCCCAACATGGTTGAAAGATCATTCGAGCTGGGCACCGCCGCGCCTCCGAGCCCTGACAAATCAAAACTGCGCTGCACCTGGATTTCACCGTTGACATATAGCAGCCGCTCGACCCCGACGCTGATCTCCAATCCATCGGCGGTAACAAAACCTCCGCGGATCTGCGCCAGCTCCGATTCATCGAGCGGTTGATAGGAATGCAGTGCAACCGGCTCGGTTGGTCCGGCCGATACGGCGCCAATGTCCACGAGCGCCATGAGCAGCAGCACGGCGATCCGGACAACCACGGAATCACCTCGCTCATTTGATGTATGCCCATGCGTCCAAAGTAGGCACATGCACTCTCACTCCATATTTTTAGAATTCAACGCCCATGCCGAGTGGCAAATGCGCGGATGGCAGATGCAGAATCGCCTGAGCGTTAAGCGCATCACCGAACGGAGGACCGTCGTCCGCCAGCAGCCCGACCCTGCTGATCTCGTCCTCCCGATTAAAATACAGCGCCCCGCGATCGCGATGACTGCTTATCACAAACATGATGCCGTTCCATTTTCGCAGAAAATCGCCTTCTCTCAACGTATGCATGCCCGTCGCAGGATCTCCAACAACAACGTGACCGCCCACTACGCCCTTGATCACCACAAAATGCTTATACCCATCCTCGCTGATCAGCGCGACCGCAGGCACGCCGAGCTTGATCAAAATATCGAGGCCGAACCTAAATCCATCCGACTTGAAGCCAATACTCTCCAGATATTTCTTCATATCCATCATCGAAAAACCTGCCTTGCGTATGGCCTGTTTGTCGCCATTCTCGTACATCCATTTAAAGACCTCCGCCTCGCTGACCGGATTTTCATAATGATAGGTCAGCAATGTCGCCAGCGCCGCGGAACCACAGCTGAAGTCGTACTTCTGCTTGATGGTCGTTCTGTACTTGATCTCATGTATGCTGACCACATCAAAGAAAAGCCGGTTTATCTGCGTCCCCACCTCCAGCGGGGAGGCCGCCGAATCATTCACCACGGCGGCCGCAATACTCAACACAAGTATTGCCAGTTGCGCTTGCAGACGTTCCGCGATAGACCGACGCACACCCATATAGTCCGGATCGCCGCATCACTCCATGGAAAAATTGATGATAGTAGAATTCTGGATGATGACATTGTTCCCGGAATTCTGAATCACCGTGGCAAACCCTTGAGCACTGGCGAACACATCCGGTCCGATCATATTGTCGCCGCTGATCGTGGATTGCGCCGAATTATTCTGCAGCTGGGCGTAACTTTCCGAATTGCTCAACTGCAGGTACTCGACATCCACTCCGCCCGTTCCGCGCACCTCGGCCAGTGTCGCCTCGGCCAACGGTTGCTGCAGTAGAAGCGCAGCGCTCCAATCGGCGTATTCATCCGCAACAGCGGTTGCAATTCCGCCTGATAGCGCTGCCACGATGGTGATGCCTATAGGAATCTGCACGACACGTACCCTCCTGGTCACTGGGACATGTATTAATCCGCCCGTTCCACAGGGGCGGCGTCTGGCCGCCCCCGGCTTATGGCGAATGTCACTGTCCGTTCACATTGGCCTGGATAGTAAAGTTTTGTTGCACTGAGCTATTATGCCCGCTGCTTTGAGCCGACTGTGATATGCCTGTGACGTTGGCAAACGCACCGTTGTCGATATGATTTGAAGTGTCGTATTGGAAGTTTCCATCGCCCATTTTCACTGAGTTCCCGGAAACCTCGGACTCGAGCACCGAAGTCGCCACGGCCATGTGGGAGATATTCATCTCGTTTTTGTGCGTCATATTGTACGAATCATTGGTTGAACTGTCGTTATACGAATCCTTGGTCACCTCTTTGCTGCTGTTATCGTTTCCTTGATTCGAACTGTCGTTATATGAGTCCGTGGTCTTGGTAACCGTCTTGGTGCTTGTACTGCTATCATTTCCCTGATTGGAATTATCATTGTAGGAGTCCGAGGTCTTGGTCACAGTTTTTGAGCTGCTGTCATTTCCTTGATTCGATTGGTCATTGTAGGAGTCCGACGTCTTGTTGACCGTCTTCGTATCGGAATGCGTGCTGCTGTCATTACCCTGATTCGAATTGTCGTTGTTCGAGTCGGTTGTCTTGTTTACCGTCTTGGTGTCCGTGTGTGTCGCCGTGTTGGTGCTGCTGTCATTACCCTGATTCGAATTATCGTTATTCGAATCGGTGGTCTTGGTTACGGTCTTGGTGTCCGTGTCCGTGTGCGTCGCCGTGTTGGTGCTGCTGTCATTACCCTGATTCGAATTATCGTTATTCGAATCGGTTGTCTTGGTTACCGTCTTGGTGTCCGTGTGTGTCGCCGTGTTGGTGCTACTGTCATTGCCCTGATTAGAGTTGTCCGCCTGACTGCTCAAATCATTATTGTTCCCGGACTCGTGAACGCCAATGGCATGAGAAGAATCGTTTGCCGAGGTTCCCGCGTTGTCCGCTTGAACCGTGTCGTCGGCATACAGAGGTGACTGCATTGCGAATCCAAGAACCAGTGCAGTAAAAATAGTTTTTTTGTTCATTGCTCTTATCTCCTTAGATTTAACGTTAGTATGTCTTCTGCAGACTCCGGCACTTCACTTTCATCGCTTGATCAACTGCATCGAATCCGCATTTCTTTGAATCGATTGACCATACACATTTAAGATTAGAAGGCGTTTTTTCAATTGCAAGATTCTACAGTTTATTAATGATTTATGGCCGTTGCGGATTACGTCCGGCGTTTTTTTGCCGACAGCGCACAAACAAGGATTGATCTCGCAACGAAACCTACAAACAATTCCGCGCAGCTCCATATTTATTTGATGCGTTGACGATGCCGGGACAGGCGCTCCCGTGCACCGCTGTTGCGGCAATTTCCGGAGCGAAAAGAAGTGAAGTTTAGGAGAATCCCTTACGTTGCACTGTTAGCCAAGCGCGCTGATAACAGGATATTTCTCGGCGTGAGCGACCGCGAGCAATATTTCCCCAGCGACACATGGTAACCATGGTCGACAAGAGATGCAGCCATATCCAACACCAGCCACATCTCCAATGCGCGCCTGAACGCCGAGCGCGGAAGCGATAGGCGCATGACATCCCGTTGCCTGCGCCAACCGAGAGCCTCAAAGCGATGGACGTCAAGGTGTTCTGGCAGATGAACCCCCTCGCGGCGCGCCAGGCGCCGGATAAACTCCGCGAAACCAAGCTCGAGCCACTGCTTGTCGATCGGCGGGACGGAGCGATATGCGGTGACGCCTGAAACTTCGCGGCAGAGCTGCTCAAAGGCAAGCTTCCACGCCATTTCACGATCGCGCTTTCGCGTTTCGCGCGGCGCCGCGGTTACCGTTTCCGTCACCGCCATGCGCAAATCGTCTGGGAATAAAACCAATTGCACGATTCCTGAGAAACTCCGATAGGCGCCGACCGTTCCAAGGTGATAACAACACGGAGAGATATCCAAGGCTGGCGTGCGCGTATCCACCGCTTGGCGCAACAAGGTGCGATGCAACTCACCGCAGGCGTGCAGCGCTATCGCATGGTGTTGGGCGAGATATTGCGCCGCTTCCTGCGTCAGAACATCGACCACATGAAATACTTGCTCGACGCGCGCACGGCGCGCCAGGCGCATGCCGGATGCGCACAATGCAGCATCGCGCTCCAGTGTCGTTACCGAAATCCGTCGTTGATCGGCAAAGATGCGGCCAAGATGGCCTTTTCCGCCGCACCATTCCAACAGCGGCAAGTTGGTGCCGGAAACGGTCTCGGCAAATGCGGTGATTTGGCGCAATTTGCGCCCGGGGACATCGCCTTCCAGATGTGGATTGCGCGTCAGCGGATGTACGGATGGCAGTGCCGGCAAGTGGCTCAATGCAACCAATTCCGCAACGCCTGGAACATGAGCATCGACCACGCGCAACATCAGATCTGTGTCGGCCGCGTAGCGCTCAACCTCGGCGTCCGATAAGGCAAGCAGCACCGACTTCAACGCGGGTAGGCGTGCGCACCAGCTCGGTTCGAGTTCTTTATAGGGCTGCGGGCGCCATAACCAAGCATAGTGTTGCAACAGCGTGTCGAGGCGTTGCAACCGCTGATGGAAGTCAGGCGTCACGTAACCCATGGCGGATGACTGCCGCGCCGCGCTAATAGCCCAAGTTCGGCGCCAACCAGTATTCTGCTTCCTGCACGCTCATGCCTTTGCGCTTGGCGTAGTCTTCCACTTGATCCTTGTTGATCTTGCCCACGGCGAAATAGATCGCCTCGGGATGTCCGAAGTAGATGCCGCTGACCGCCGCCGTCGGCACCATGGCCTTGGCCTCGGTGAGCCAGATACCCGTATTTTCTTGCACTTCGAGCAAATCCCAGATCAGATCCTTTTCGGTGTGATCCGGGCAGGCGGGATAGCCGGCGGCTGGACGAATGCCCTTGTATTCTTCCTTGATCAATTGTTCGTTGCTCAATTGTTCACTGGCCGCGTAACCCCAGAACTCGCGCCGCACACGCAGATGCAGCAATTCCGCAAAGGCCTCGGCGAGACGATCGGCCAGGGCCTTCAGCATGATGGCGCGATAGTCATCATGTTGGCGCTCGAATTCTTCGACCCGCGCGTCGATGCCGACACCCGCCGTGACGGCAAAGGCGCCAACATAATCCTTCACACCACTCGCTTTCGGCGCGACGAAGTCACTCAAGCAACGATGCGGCTTGTCGTCAGCCTTCTCGTGCTGCTGGCGCAGATTGTGAAACACGGTCCGCACCGTGCGGCGCGACTCATCAGTGTACACTTCGATGTCATCGCCCACACTGTTGGCCGGAAACAAGCCGAACACTGCCCTGGCGGTGAGCCACTTCTCGGCAATGATGCGTTTCAGCATGGACTGCGCATCGGCAAAAAGCTTGCGTGCCTCTTCGCCCTTTTCGGCGTCCTTCAGGATCTTCGGATAGCTGCCCGTCAATTCCCAGGCATGGAAGAACGGCGTCCAGTCGATGTACGCGGCGATCTCGTGCAACGGATAATCATCGAACACCTTCACACCGAGCAGCTTCGGCGTGGTGGGTGTGTAGCGCTGCCAATCGATGCGGGTCTTGTTGGCGCGCGCCTGCTCCAGCGTGAGCCACTGGGTCTGCGCCTGGCGCCCGGCGTGGCGCTCGCGCACCTCGACATATTCGGCTTTGATATCGGCAACGAATTTCTCGCGCAATTCTTCCGAAATCAGACTCTGCGCCACGCCCACGGCGCGCGAGGCATCCTTGACCCACACCACCGGATGCGCGTAGTTCGGTTCGATCTTCACTGCGGTGTGCGCCTTGGAGGTGGTCGCGCCGCCGATCAACAACGGTGTGGTCATGCCGAGGCGCTGCATCTCTTTGGCGATGTGCGCCATCTCTTCCAGTGAGGGCGTGATCAGGCCGGACAGGCCGATGATGTCGGCATTGTGTTTCTTCGCCTCGTCCAGAATGGTCGCGGCGGGCACCATCACACCCAGATCGATCACCTCGAAATTATTGCATTGCAACACCACGCCGACGATGTTCTTGCCGATGTCATGCACATCGCCCTTGACCGTGGCCATCAGCACCTTGCCGTTACTCTTCGCCGCGCCGGACTTCTCCGCTTCGATAAAGGGTATGAGATGCGCGACGGCCTTTTTCATCACGCGCGCGGATTTCACCACCTGCGGCAGGAACATCTTGCCATCGCCGAACAGATCGCCGACGACATTCATGCCATCCATCAGCGGGCCTTCGATCACCTGGATCGGGCGCGCGAAATTCAACCGCGCCTCTTCCGTATCCTCGACCACATAAGTATCGATGCCCTTGATCAAGGCATGCTCGAGGCGCTTGGCCACCGGCCAGCTGCGCCAGGCCTGATCTTCTTTTTTCTCGGCATGCGCCTCGCCCTTGTAGCGATCGGCGATCTCCAGCAAGCGGTCGGTGGCGTCCGCGCGGCGGTTGAGGATGACATCCTCGACGCGCTCGCGCAGCTCTTCGGGCAGTTCGTCGTAGACCGCCAGCTGGCCGGCATTGACGATGCCCATGTCCATGCCGGCACGAATGGCGTGATAGAGAAACACCGCGTGGATCGCCTCGCGCACCGGATTGTTGCCGCGAAACGAGAACGAGACGTTCGACACGCCGCCGGAGATCATCGCATGCGGCAGGTGCTGTTTGATCCAGCGTGTCGCCTCGATGAAGTCAACTGCATAGTTGTTGTGTTCCTCGATGCCGGTGGCCACGGCAAAGATGTTCGGATCGAAGATGATGTCCTCGGCCGGGAAACCAACCTGGTTTACCAGGATGTCGTAGGAGCGCCGGCAGATCTCGGTCTTGCGCGCGAAGGTATCGGCTTGGCCTTTTTCATCGAAGGCCATCACGATCACCGCCGCGCCGTATTTGCGCAGCAGTTTCGCGTGATGGATGAACGCCGCCTCGCCTTCTTTCAACGAGATGGAATTGACGATGCCCTTACCCTGAATGCATTTGAGGCCGGCCTCGATAATCTCCCACTTGGAGGAATCGAGCATCACCGGCACGCGCGCGATGTCCGGCTCGGAGGCGATCAGGTTGAGATAGGTGACCATGGCCTGCTTGCCGTCGAGCATCGCCTCGTCCATGTTGACATCGATGATCTGCGCGCCGTTTTCCACCTGCTCGCGGCACACATCCAGCGCCTTGTCGTAGTGGCCTTCGAGGATCAGCCGCTTGAAGACCGCCGAGCCGGTAACATTGGCGCGTTCGCCTACATTGACGAACAAGGAGTCGGGGCCGATGTTGAGCGGCTCCAGCCCCGCGAGACGACACTGCGGTTCGATCGTCGGGATTCTACGCGGCGGATACGGGCGCACCGCCTCGGCAATCGCCTGGATGAACTCGGGCGTGGTGCCGCAGCAGCCGCCGATGATGTTGAGAAAGCCGCTCGCCGCCCATTCGGCGATCTGCGCGGCCATCTGTTGCGGCGTCTCGTCATATTCGCCAAACGCATTTGGCAGACCGGCATTGGGGTGGGCGCTGACATGGGTGGCGGCCACGCGTGAAAGCTCTTCCACGTGCTGGCGCAACTCGGCCGCGCCGAGCGCGCAGTTCAAACCGATCGAAATGGGTTGAGCATGGGCCAGCGAATTGTAGAAGGCCTCGGTGACCTGGCCCGAGAGCGTACGCCCGGAGGCGTCGGTGATGGTGCCGGAGATCATGATCGGCAGCGTGACGCCCGCCGTTTCAAAATAGCTCTGCACCGCGAAGACCGCCGCCTTGGCGTTTAACGTATCGAAGATGGTTTCGATCAGGATGATATCGGCGCCGCCGTCGACCAGGCCGCGCGTGGCTTCGGTATAGGCCGCCACCAGTTCATCGAAACTGACGTTGCGAAACCCGGGGTTGTTCACATCGGGCGAGATCGAGCAGGTGCGCCCGGTCGGCCCCAGCACCCCGGCGACATAACGCGGCCGATCGCTTGCGGCAAACTCATCGGCGACCTCACGCGCCAGCCGCGCGCCGGCGACATTCAACTCATAGACCAGCGCCTGCATCCGGTAATCTTCCATCGACACCGCGGTGGAGTTGAAGGTGTTGGTCTCGATGATATCGGCCCCGGCCTGGAGATAGGCGCGGTGGATGCCCTGAATGATTTGGGGCTGGGTCAGCGAGAGCAGGTCGTTATTGCCCTTGAGATCGACCGGCCAATCGGCAAAGCGCGTGCCGCGATACTCGGCCTCGTCCAGCTTGTGGCGCTGGATCATGGTGCCCATCGCCCCATCGAGGATCAGGATGCGCTGCGTGAGTGCCTCGCGGAGTTGCTGGATACGTCTAGCCCGGTCTGTCATGGTGCCCTCTGCCTTCAGGGATGGCCGTGCGGCCTAAAAAGAGGGCAATTATATCAGCTCATGTAGGCCGGCATAAGCGCAGCGTTGCCGGCCAGGTTGCAGAAGCACGCCAGGAACGGCTGCGCCTTATCCTGGCCTACAAGCAATGCGGGGCTGCCTGCCTTTGGGGATGGCCGTGTGGCCTAAAAAAGAAGGCAACCATATCAGCTCACGTAGGCCGGCATAAGCGCAGCGTTGCCGGCGAGGGTGCAGAACCACGCCAGGAACGGCTGCGCCTTATCCTGGCCTACAAGCAATGCGGGGCTGCCTGCCTTT
>JBFMHP010000018.1:0-5330 GCA_040752855.1 Pseudomonadota bacterium
AGCAACTGATCTACTTCTGCTTCAGCGGCCAGCCAATTTTCCAAATCACAACCATCTTTGAATCCACATTTCTCGGCGATGTGATAAGCCGCCACTTCGATATAGTGCTGGCGTTTATCTCCTGACAGTTGGGTATCTGCCTTGGCTTTGCTGCTCTTGGCTTCTTTGGTATTGGTACTCATGGTTTATCTCCTTCGTATAAAAAATAACGGTTCGTCATATCCCTTGTTTTTCCACCCTTGTTAAGTTTCAGTTTGCGATTGTTCTGGTTCTCGTGGTGCTCAGCCTTTCCTGAAAGTTCTACGGTCGGGCGCAACCGCGTTTTTGGCATTACGGCTGCCGTTCCTCCGGGGCGGCTTCGCCATCAGATTTTGCGGTGGAACGGCGGGGCGCATCCGGCTGGTTCGCTTCCTGGGGCATGTCGCTCATGTGATTGTGGGAAGCGGCGCTTTCCTGGTTTTTTGTCTCGCCATCCTTCATCCCGTGCATTCCGCCCATCATCCCTATGCCGCCCATCATGGCACCCATCATCGCCCCCATGCCGAGCAAGGCCATTCCCATATCGGCATGAGCAGGGCCGCTCAGCGCGAGGCCCACCAAGCTGCCGGCAATCCAAAGTTTTAGCGTGTGTTTCATGGTTTCATCCTCTCTAGCTCGGGTTAAGAAATGGGTAAGGAAATATCTTGTAGGGGCGGCTTTAGCCGCCCATGGGCGACTGAAGTCGCCCCTACCATTTTCTTTGTTTCTTTGCACATAAGATCGCAAAAAATCAATGCGATGGAATGGGTTTTTTGGGCGATAACATGTTTCAGTTGGTTCTCAGTCATGAGTCCGTTTTTCTCCGATTTCAAGATTTCCTATTTCGCATTCCTCTTCGTAATGCGCGAACGCCCGGCGCAGGCGCTCCGCCCAGCCTGCGCCGAGTTGTACGCCGATTTCGGCCATTCTGGCCTCGATCTGTTCGGCCGTTGCCTGAAGCAGGTCGTAGGTGATTTCAACCCTGAGTTCATCCACCGTCACGCGCTTGATCCCCATCATCGCCTGCAGGGCCTCGCCGAGCATCTCGGCGCCTCGCGGAGGCAACGGAGAAGCCAGGCGCAACGTCCGCTTCTTGATCACTTCAAGCCCTTGCTGCTTCGGGGCTTTCCGGCCCGGCTGCCCGATGTAGAGGTGGGGGTTGGCCAGAAAACGATCGCGGCATTGCTGCGAGCAGAATGCATAGTGCATGTCGAGGTAAATGGTTTCGTTCTGATGCGGTTTGACTTCCATCCCGCAAACAGGGTCAATGGCCATGGTGCTCATTTGGTGTTTCTCCTGATTTCCCCGCCGGAGCGCTCCCGAATCTCGGCACAAAAGCCGGCGTGGAAGCCGCGTAGCGGGCGTAGGCTTCGCCGAATTCGGCCTGCATTTCGCGTTCCTCGCTCTTCGCCAGGTGCGCGTACATCCACACCAGCACGGGGAACATCGCCACGGTCAGCAGGGTCGGCCACTGCAACAGAAAGCCGAACATGATCAGCACGAAGGCATCATATTGGGGGTGGCGTACGCGGGCATAGGGGCCGGCCGTTGCCAGGGTGTGGCTGCGTTGGGCTTGATAGAGCACTTTCCAGGCAGAGGAAAGCAGAATGAAGCCGCCGAATATGAAGATGTTGCTGAGCAGGTGGAACGGGCCGAAATGCGGGTTGGCCCGCCAGCCGAACAGGGTTTCCAGCAAATGGCCGGCGTCGTGCGAAAAGGGATCCAGGCCGGGATAGCGGCTCTGCAGCCAGCCTGACAGCAGATAGATGGTCAGCGGAAAACCGTACATTTCGGTGAACAGCGCCACGAGGAAGGCGGAAAAGGCGCCGAACGAGCGCCAGTCGCGTGGGCTCTTCGGGCGCGCGAAGCTGAAGGCGAAAATGATGAACACCAGCGAGTTGATGACGACCAGAGACCACAGGCCGTAGGCGGGAGGGGATGAGGTCATCGCACTTCTCCTTTGGTCTGGTTGCCGTGATCATGCTGCTGGCCGCTTTCGTCTTCATGGCTGCCGTGTTTTCCGTGCATGAAGAAGTGTGTCAGGGGGCAGATCAGCAGCAGCAGGAAAGGCAGGATGCCGAACAGATGCGCGCGGTGCTCGGTGAACAGAAAAAAACCGGCAACGGCCAGAAAAGCCAGCAGCGCCCAATTGGCTCTTGATTGTGTCCGGCCTTCGTCGCCGCCACTCGCGTGATGCTGCCCGGTCATGTTGTTTCTCCTGGCTGGCCGCGTCCGTCAGCGGACATGCTGCACTTCAAACTCTGCTTCCCTGGCGGTCTTTTCGCCTTTGCGGCGGATTTGAAGCTTAATCTTGTAAGGGTTCGAGCCGATCATCTCGAAATAATTGCCGTAGGTGACGGTGTCGGCGATTTTCATGGGCTCGAGTTTTTTCTCCTGCCCCGCCAGCCCGATCTCCGCTACATTTGCCTTGACCTCGGCATCGGTCACGCGCTTGCCGGTGGCATTGTCAAACAGGGCGATGACCACGTGGTACTTGTGCTTGCCGCCCGGGACGCCGCCGTGCATTTCGCTTTCGGGGTGTTCCTTGGGGTGGCCGAGGATGATCTCGGCGGGGAAGATTCCGAGATATACCGCCATCCCGTGCACGACTTTGGACTGGCTGGTGTCCATCGCGGCGGCTGTTGCGCCTTGCAGGCTCAAGACGACGGCCAGGATGCCGCTCAACAGACCTTTCAGAAAAATTTGCTTCATTTTCGTTCTCCTTTTTCAATCAAACCTATTTATCCTTGAAACGGCGGCTAACCACGAATGGCACGAATTGTTACGAATGAACACTAATAGCTGCGCCTTGCAGCCGGGTGACTTGAGCAAGAATGTTGCGTTGCTGATCATTCGTGAACATTCGTGCTTCCTTCGTGTAAATTCGTGGTTA
This sequence comes from Pseudomonadota bacterium, assembly GCA_040752855.1. Lineage (GTDB taxonomy): Bacteria > Pseudomonadota > Gammaproteobacteria > RBG-16-57-12 > RBG-16-57-12 > JBFMHP01. The sequence continues at coordinate 2,912 of JBFMHP010000018.1, forward strand.
ACCGCCTTTCTGAATTTATTGGACAGCCGCCAGCTTCAGCCGTTTTAGCAGAGCCGAATTGGCGATCACCGACAGCGACGAGAGCGCCATCGCCGCCGCGGCGATGATCGGGTTGAGGAAGCCGAGCGCCGCCACCGGAATCCCTACGGTGTTGTAGATGAACGCCCAGAACAGGTTCTGCTTGATCTTGGTCATGGTGGCGCGCGACAGGCGGATCGCGAGCACCACGTCGCGCACGTCGTTCTTGATGAGGACGATGCCGCCAGTCTCCTTGGCGACGTCCGAGCCGGAGCCGATGGCGATGCCGATGTCGGCCACGGCCAGCGCCGGGGCGTCGTTCACGCCGTCGCCTACCATCGCCACCGACTTGCCCTGTTTTTGCAGATCCTGCACGACCTTGGCCTTGTCGCCCGGCAGCACCTCTGCGATCACCTTCTCGATGCCGAGCTCGCGGGCGATGGCCTGCGCCGTGCGCTGGTTGTCGCCGGTGAGCATGATGACCTCGACCTTCTCGCGCGCGAGCGCGGCGACCGCTTCCTTGGCCTCGGGCTTGAGCGTATCGGCCACGGCAATCACCCCGGCGAGCTTGCCGTCCGCGCCGACGAGCATGGCGGTCTTGCCCTCGTGTTCAAGACGGGTCATCGCCGTCTCGGCCGCGGCGGCATCGATGTGCTCGCGCTGGAACAGCAGGCGGTTGCCGAGCAACACCTGGCGGCCGCCGGCGTTGCCCTTGATGCCTTGCCCCGGAATCGCTTCGAACCCCTCGATCTTGGGCAGTTCGATGCCGCGATGCTGCGCTGCGCGCACGATCGCCTCGCCCAATGGATGCTCCGAGCCGGCTTCCACCGCTGCGGCGAGCCGCAGCACTTCCCCCTCGTCGACACCGGGGAAGGACACGATATCCGTGACGTTCGGTTCGCCGCGGGTGAGCGTGCCGGTCTTGTCGAAAATCACCGTCGTGAGTTTCTGCGCGCGTTCCAGCACTTCCGCGCCGCGGATCAGGATGCCAGCTTCGGCCCCCTTGCCCACACCCACCATCAGCGCCGCCGGCGTGGCGACGCCCAGCGCGCACGGGCAGGAAATGATGAGCACCGCGATGAAGGACAGCAACGCCTGCGGGAAATTGCCCGCAATCCACCAGCCGGCAAAGGACAGCACCGCCACGGCGACCACGGCGGGGACGAAATAGCCGGTGACCTGGTCGGCGATGCGCTGGATCTGCGCGGTGCTCGCCTGTGCCTCTTCCACCATTTTGATGATCTGCGCCAGCGCCGTCTCCGCACCCACGCGGGTGGCCTTGCAGTGCAGCAGCCCGGTGCGGTTCAGCGTGCCGCCGATCACCGGCGCGCCCGGCGTCTTGTCGACCGGCATGGACTCGCCGGTGAGCATGGACTCGTCCACCGACGAGCGGCCCTCCACGACCTCGCCGTCGGTCGGGACCTTCTGGCCTGGGCGGATGACGCAAACGTCGCCGACCATGACGCTCTCGGCCGGCACCTCCATCTCCTGGCCTTCGCGGATCACATTGGCCGTGGCCGGCTTGAGGTCGAGCAGCTTGCGCACCGCCGCCGAGGAGCGCTTTTTGATGATCTCCTCCATATATTTGCCCAGCAGCACGAAGGCGATAATCACCGCCGAGACCTCGAAGTACACGTCGCGCTCCTCGATCTTCACCGGCAGCACCCAGGGAAAAAAAAGCACCGCCACGCTGTAGAAATAGGCGACCGTGGTGCCGAGCGCGATCAGGAAATCCATATTGATCGAACGCGTGCGGATCGCCTGCCACGAACCCTTGTAGAAGCTCCAACCGCCGATGAACTGCACCGGCGTGACCAGGAGGAACAGCCACATGCCCCAGGTAAACCAGGGCAGTTGCGGGATCGGCGCCCAGGTGACGATGGTGGCGCCGGTGGCCAGCGCCAGGAACGCGCCGGCGCGCAGGATCGCGAGCGCCAGTACGCCGGTGAGCGCGATGGTCACGCGGGTGCGCATGGATTTGAGTTCCTGCTCCGGCGACTCGAAGGTGCGCTGGCAGCCGACGCTGCAGAAGTAATAGGCTCTGCCGCCGCGCTCGGTTTTCAGCGCCGTCGCCTTTTCCACCACCATGCCGCAGATCGGGTCCTTGGCCACGTCCTTTTCAGTTCCCGCCGTTTTGTGGGTTTCGGCGGCCATGGCGTGATGCACGTGCGCCGGCGGAGAATCGCCGGCCTGTGGTTTGACGAAAGCAGCCGGGTTGGCCTGGAATTCGCTTTGGCATTTGCCCGAGCAGAAGTAATAGCGCTGGCCTGCGTGGACGGCGCTGCCCGCCGCCGATTTCTCGTCTATCTGCATGCCGCATACCGGATCGGTGACCATGGTTTTTCCTGACGCGTTATTTTATGAGTGGCTTATGGGCTCGTTTTCAGCGGGGTTGATGATT
>JBFMHP010000019.1:0-332792 GCA_040752855.1 Pseudomonadota bacterium
TCAAAATGATGCCATTCGGACATGAATTCAGGCAATTTCAGCCAAAAAACTGGCTTTAAGTGATTTGTGCAGGCCATTTACTTGGAATTTGCCTTCATAAAAGTGAATTGTTCAGAGGTTCCCTAGACTAGATAAGTAGATGATGCCAAAGGCGCCCTGATTAAAAATTCTTTCGATTAGCATTCTATAGTTAGAGTGCGGTGGTGATGTTTATTTTGATATATGGGGTAACGTATGAGCATGGTAAAGCGAATAGGGATGCAAGCAGTGCTTATGTCGCGTCACCGTCATCGTCAAGGTGAATTCTCGGTTACTGAAAAGCAAAAACTGGTCAACGCTGCAGAGAAATTCAGTGCTCAGTCAGTGCAGGACGACCAACATCAATCTCTGCGAAACCTGTTGATGTATGCGTATCGAAATGTCCCATATTATCGCGGCGTTATTCAGTCCAGTGGTCTTGTAGATCAATTCGGTGAAATTAGGCTTGATCGATTTCATGAATTGCCGCTTCTTGATAAGAGTGCCATCCGCGAACAACAGTGGAGGCTGTGGAGTGAAAAATTATCCGGCATGGACTGGCACTATAATACCTCTGGTGGATCTACAGGCGAACCCATCCGGATTGTTCAAGATCGCGAATACAACCAATGGTCGGCGGCAATGCAAAGATTCTTCGCAGGATGGAGTGGTTATTCGACTGGCCAACCCCGTGTATTGTTGTGGGGCTCTGAAAGAGATCTGTTCGTCGGCCGGGAGAATGTCAAGATTCACCTGCTGAGATGGCTGAGTAATGAGCTATGGCTCAATACATTTAGGATCACTCCAGAGCTAATGCATTCCTATGTAAAGAAAATTAATGAATTTAAGCCGGTACAGATATTGGCCTATGCTGAAAGTGCTTACGAATTGGCTAAGTTTATCGAACGCGAAGGCCTTGTGGTGCATGTGCCCAAATCTATCATGACGTCGGCAGGCACACTTTATTCACAAATGCGTTCTAAGATTGAGCAGGTATTCCGAGCGCCGGTCTTCAACCGCTATGGTTCTCGTGAAGTAGGCGATATTGCGTCGGAGTGCGTGCACCATAGGGGGCTGCATATCTGTCCATTAACGCATTACGTTGAAATCCTGAGGCAGGATGGCATGCCGGCGCTTCCCGGGGAGGTCGGAGAAGTCGTAGTGACACTTCTTACCAATTATTCGATGCCTTTCGTTCGCTACCGCATCGGCGATATGGCGGCATGGGCTGAAGAGCATTGCACATGCGGCTGTTCCTGGCCGATGTTAAAGGAGGTCGCAGGTCGTGTAAGCGATACATTCTTGACCCGTGAAGGCACTCAAATACATGGTGAGTATTTCACGCATTTGTTCTACTTCCGCAGTTGGGTTGAAAAATTCCAGGTTATTCAGGAGGACTATGACCACGTCAAAGTGCTTCTCGTTGCGTTAAACAAAGATGCCAACAACTCTGAGTATGCCAGCGATCTTGAGGATATCAGTAACAAGATTCGCGTGGTATTGGGGGATGCATGTCGGATAGAATACCAGTTCGTTGATCATATACCACCAACCGCATCTGGTAAGTATCGATACACCATATCAAAAGCGGTTGCCGCATGAACATAACCTTTGTGATCTCTTCGCTGTCCTGTGGTGGTGCGGAGCGGGTCATGTCGACGATGGCAAATTACTGGGCAGATCGAGGCGAGACTATCTCCCTCATTACGATGGACTCTACGGACAGTGATTTTTACCCTCTCGATCACCGTGTTCATCGGATACCCCTCGATCTCTTAAGAAAATCATCGTTTCAGCTTGAGGCGTTGCGAAACAATGTTTTACGGATCAAACAACTAAGAAAGAGTATATGTAATGAGCAGCCAGAGGTCATCATCAGTTTTCAAAGCGCTATGAACGTTCTGGTTTTGCTCGCGACTTGGGGGCTTTCTATACCGATCATTGTGTCAGAGCGTGTTGATCCACGGCAACATCAGATTGGCTGGGCATGGGATCGGTTACGGCGCCTGTGTTATCCGCGAGCAGCCGCTGTGGTGGTTCAATCGTCCGAGGTGCAAGAGTGGATGGCTGAACAGGTTCCTCGGCAAAAGATCTCCGTAATACCCAACCCGGTATTAGCACTGGATATATCCCAAGGGAATCTTACTCACTGTCTGCCAAAATTATTTGTAATGGCAATGGGAAGATTGGTTCCGCAAAAGGGGTTTGACTTGCTGATCAAGTCATTCGCACTAGTGGCGAGTCAAAGGCCAGGATGGTCATTAGTGATCGTAGGGGAAGGGGCAGAGAAAGAAAGTCTGGAGAATTTGGCGAGGCAACACGGTATCGATGGTCGAGTCCATCTTATCGGGCGAACCAATAATCCTGGGGCTGTCATGGCACGGGCGTCGCTTTTTGTGCTTTCATCGCGCTACGAGGGTTTTCCGAACGCCCTTTGTGAGGCGATGAGTTCGGGCCTGCCGGTGATAAGCTTCGATTGTCCCAGTGGGCCTAGGGACATCATACAAAATGAAAGGGATGGAGTACTCGTTCAGGCGAATAGCGTCGCAGAGTTAGCCGGGGCGATGGCCCGGTTGATGGATGATGACGCAGAGCGACAACGTCTTGGTCAAGGAGCACTTGGTATAACCAAACGGTTTTCACTGCCAAATGTTATGGAGCTTTGGAGTGATGTCATAGCCGACGTTATCCCGAAGAAGACGATGTTTCTTACCTCGAAAGTAAAGTCATCTTAGGTGCAAATTGACCCGTATATCCACCAATGATCATATTGCTTTGTATACCCCATCCTTGAGAGGGGGAGGTGCTGAGCGCGTGATGCTCAATCTAGCAAAGGCATTTGCAAGCCATGGTATTAAAGTGGATCTGGTCCTGGCGCAGGCAGTTGGAGAATACGTCGGCGAAGTTCCACCGCAGATTAATATTGTCGATCTGCATTCCTCCGGTGTGTTTTTAAGTTTACCAAGGCTGGTCAAATATCTGAGCAGGTCGCGGCCTTTTGCGATGCTTGCCACCCAGGTACATGCCAATGTTGTCGCGTTGTGGGCAAAGCGATTGTCGCGCTCACCCACTCGCTTGATTGTGCGCGAGGCGATCAGTCTTTCCTATAACACGAATAATCAGTTCGGCATTCGCAGTCGACTGATGCCTTATTTTGCCAAGCATAGCTATCCTTGGGCAGACGGGGTGGTAGCAGTATCGAAAGGATTGGCGCAACAATTGGAGCAAAAATTAGGGCTTGACCCGAAAAGAATTCAGGTGATCTATAATCCTGTGTCTAGGGAAGAATTACTGCGAAAGGCGAAGGCCGATGTCGACCATCCTTGGTTCAAAGACATGGATGAGCCAGTTGTGCTCAGCGCCGGCAGACTCACCCGACAAAAGGATTTCGCAACGTTAATACGTGCGTTTGCCTTGGTACGAAGAAAGCTTTCAGCGCGATTGGTCATTTTAGGTGAAGGTGAACTGCGCGGCGATCTCGAAGCCTTGGTGCGCGAGCTGGGTTTGCAGCAGAGCATCTCATTGCCAGGGTTTAAAAATAATCCCTATCCGTATATGGCGCGAGCATCCGTCTATGTATTGTCGTCCGTGTGGGAAGGCATGCCAAATGCCGCGATTGAGGCAATGGTGCTGGGTACACCGGTTATTGCCACCGACTGCGAGACCGGCCCTAACGAGGTTCTGGGTGGGGGGAAATACGGAACCCTGGTGCCGGTCGGCGATAGCAGAACGATGGCGCACGCTATCGCTGATGTGATTACGAACCGCAGCAACAAAAGACCCAGTTCTGACTGGTTTGAGTTGTTTTCGTTAGAGGATTGCGTCAATAAATATCTGCATCTGCTGCAGCAGGGCAGGACGTTGCAGACTGAAACCTGAGGTGTAATGTGTGCGGAATCGCTGGTTTTGTCGCCCCTGGGGCGCGACTGGAAGATCCAACTGCCTGCCTCGGCCGAATGATCGATTCCTTGGCCCATCGCGGGCCGGATGATCAAGGCGTCTGGGTAGACTCCGAGATTACGGTAGGCTTGGCGCACCGTAGGCTGTCGATTGTAGACTTATCGCAAGAAGGGCACCAACCCATGCGCTCCGTCAGCGGACGCTACGTTATAAGTTACAATGGTGAAGTATACAATCACGATCACCTGCGTGGGGAGCTGAAAGACAAAGGTTTCACGTTTCGCGGTCACTCGGATACTGAAACAATCCTCGCGGCGGTTGAAGAGTGGGGGCTGGAGGCAGCACTTAAGCGTTTTATTGGCATGTTTGCATTTGCCCTGTGGGATCGTGCCGAGCAACGACTTATACTGGTCCGTGATCGAATCGGCATCAAACCGCTCTATTATGGCAGCCTCAATGGGGTGTTTGTTTTCGGCTCGGAGTTGAAGGCGTTCCTGAAGTTTCCCGGATTTTCCGGGGCGATCGACCGCAACGCCATTGCGTTGCACCTGCATTATAATTATATTCCTGCTCCCTATACGATTTATCAAGACCTGCACAAGCTTAGGCCGGGACACGTCCTCTCTCTCGATGTGACTCCTTCCGGTGATTTAAGTCAAAAACTTCAGTCCTACTGGTCCGCGACGGAAGTGGCAAATAATGGATTACGCCATCCATTCACTGGCTCGGCGGATGATGCGATAGAGCGGCTCGATGCATTGCTGCGCGATGCGGTTAAGTTGCGTATGTTGGCCGATGTTCCGCTAGGCGCCTTCCTTTCCGGTGGCATTGACTCCTCGATCGTGGTTGCCATGATGCAAGCGCAAAGTGCGCGACCAGTAAAGACTTTTACTATTGGTTTTAACGAAAATTCCTATAACGAGGCCGAGCATGCCAAAGCGGTCGCTAGCTACCTAGGCACTGATCACACTGAGCTTTATGTCAGCGCACAAGATGCCTTGGACGTGATTCCCAGTTTGCCAACGCATTATGATGAACCATTTTCCGATCCGTCCCAAATCCCTACGTTTTTGGTTTCTAAACTGGCACGTAAGCATGTAACCGTATCGTTATCCGGTGATGGCGGTGATGAGTTGTTTTACGGCTACGACAGATACTTGTTTACCCAACGTATCTGGAACACCATCAATTGGATGCCGCGTCGGGCCCGCATGTCGTTGGGTAATGCCTTATTGGCAACCATGCCTGCATCGTGGCGAACACCAACGGCACTTGCCGAGGTATTGACTGTCAAGCAACCGGAATCGTTGTATCGAAGGGTAAGGTCACATTGGAAGAATCCTGCTGCCGTGGTGCTGGGCGCCGATGAGTGGATGGATGGTTCCTCGCTACTGATGCAGCAAGTCGCGATAAGGGAGCTACATCAATGGATGATGCTTCATGATCTCATTAATTATTTGCCCGACGATATTCTAGTGAAGCTTGATCGCACCAGCATGGCGGTTGGTCTTGAGGCGCGGGTTCCGATACTTGACCATCGAATTGTAGAGTTCGCGTGGACCTTGCCGCATGAGTACAAGTGGCGTGACAGTCAGGGAAAATGGATTCTTCGACAAGTCCTTTACAAGTACGTACCAAAGGAGATTATCGATCGCCCTAAAATGGGCTTCGGGGTGCCTATCGATAGTTGGTTGCGCGGTCCCTTGCGCGAGTGGTGTGAAGATTTATTAGATGAGCAGCGTCTACGTTCGGAAGGATATTTCGAGCCAAAAGCGATCCGCGAAAAATGGCATGAACATTTGTCTGGCAAACATAATTGGCATCATTATCTGTGGGATGTGCTCATGTTCCAGTCCTGGTATCGCAGCTGCAATGATCATCGGGTGTCGATGGGGATTGAACCCATTCGTGCGTCAGGTATGCCAAAGGCACCTTCGTCTATTGAAGCAACTCATGCCGTGGTCTCAGATGATTAAAGTCGCTCATATTACAACCAGCTTAGCAACTGGCGGAGCGCAGATGATGCTTTATAAGCTCCTCTCATCTATGGATAGGGAGAGATACGCGTCTTCAGTAGTATCCTTGATGGATGCGGGGCGCTTTGGTCCAATGATCAAAGAGCTCGGCGTACCGGTGTATACACTGAATATGCGACGTGGCTTACCGGGGATCGTAACGTGGAGCCGACTCATACGGCTAGCACGTCGATTACAGCCCGATATCGTCCAAGGGTGGATGTACCATGGCAACCTCGCTGCGTTAGTGATGCAGAAAGTCGCTTTTGGGCATCCTTCCATAGCGTGGAATATTCGCCATAGCATATACGATCTTGCGCTGGAAAACAGGCTATCACGCCTGGTCATTAAATTAGGCGCCCGCTTTTCTTCGTCGATTGACAGTATTTTATACAATTCCGCCGTCAGCGCCCAACAGCATGAGGCGCTGGGCTATCACAGCGCCAATCGTTTGGTGATTCCCAATGGGTTTGATTTAGCCAAATACCAGCCGTCGCGTGAATCACGCGCAAAGATACGCTTAGAACTCGGTGTTAGTGATACGTCGTTGTTGGTGGGCATCATCGGCCGTGCCCACCCTATGAAGGACCAGGCGGGATTCGTCCAGGCTGCGCTACAGTTGCTCGAGCAACGGTCCGAGGTACATTTCTTACTGGCAGGCCCTGAGATGACACTGCACAATCCCATGTTCAGCAGTCTGCTGACTAACGAGCGGCAGGGTCATCACTTTCATTTCCTCGGTGAGCGATCTGACATCCCGGCGCTTATGTCTGCGATGGACATATTTGTCCTGTCATCGGCCTGGGGCGAGGGGTTTCCTAATGTGGTGGGTGAGGCAATGGCATGCGGACTGCCTTGCGTCGTCACTGATGTAGGTGACTCGGCGCGGATACTGGGCGATTGTGGAATAGTCGTGCCGCCGCGCGATATAAATCGTCTGGCAGAAGGGATGGCACACCTGCTTGCAATGTCGGCAGCGGAACGTGATGAGCTTGGTCGAAAGGCGCGTAAACGGGCCGAGGACGAATTTTCTCTCCAGAGGGTCACGGATCAATATGAAGCATTCTATGAGCGTATAGTCAATGGGATTATAAACGGTGACCGCGAATCTCATAATTCTTCCGTTCTTTAGGTCTTGATAATTCTGATCGATTGCTTCGCCTCCTACGTAATCGGTACTTTGGACCGCCGATTCTGCATTGGCGGCTATGTATGCGGAGCTAGAAATCTGACGATGCACAGAATCTCCTTAGGGTCCTCCTCCACAATTTGTTCGTAATCTCCTACGTATTTATATTTTTCGAAGATTGCCAATTGAGACGCCCGCAATATTTAAACCGCCGGCAATTTCCCGGCTTCATCTCCCGATGTAGTTATCTCGAAAAAATAGGTAGTAATACTTCTTCGAGCTCGTACACCACGATCCGGTATAGGCTACGTAGTCGCTTCCACCAAAGTCGAGAAAATTTGTGAGTAACATCACCATTTTACCACTTACCCTCCAGTTACTAAGTTAATCTGCGAGCTCGATCACACATAAATATTGGATGCAACAATATAGTCGCCGATAAGAGTGCGGGGCGCACTGACGATGCACAGTTTTTGTGTTTATAGTCGCCCGACGACTCTTGTTGCCGGTACACAAAACCAACAAAAAAAACCGAATGGCTGGTGTGGAGTGATGAGATTCAAAGCCATGTATAAAGGTACTTATATAAGGTTTGTGGAAAGGATTATCCGCTTTGAATAACTGTAACTAATAGCGGAGTGAATTAAATAGCATGATTAATAAGCGCATAAAACCTATATCTACCAAAAAAATTGCTACATTATCTGTTCTTGCATCGATTGTTACTGCTTGTATCACCCCTGAGCAGGCTGCGCAAATTTCAGATGCACTCAACCAAAATCTCAACAATCAAACGACACAAGAGACCACAATCGTCGGTAGCGTCGGTGATGGCCCGATTACGGGAGCTACCATAGTTATCAAGGACTCTGGCCATAAAGAAGTCGTTAGGACTGATAGCGATTTGCAGGCCCGATATCAGGCTATTCTGCCCAAAGGCATGAAGTATCCGGTAACACTGACTGCGTCGGGCGGTACCGATCTTGTGACAGGTATGGCGCCGACATTCGATATGGTATCTGGGGCCGTTGATAAGACGGTTACCAATATCAATATTAATCCCTTCTCAACCCTGATCATCAAAGCTGCGATGGCAATGCCTGGTGGTTTGAATGAAACCAACCTCGCACTTGCTAAAGAATATGTCTTACAGCAACTAAGCTATGGGTTAGACGCCAATTTAATACAGGATCCAATTACGTCCGAGATTACAGATGCCAATGTTGCTAATATAGTGAAAACAAGCGAGACATTGGCTGAAATGGTGCGTCGAATCTCAAATGCGCTGTTGTTGGCTGGAGTAGTGCTGACTGGCGATCAGGTCTTTGACACCCTTGCCGCCGACCTTGTAGATGGGGCCATCGATGGCGTGGGGGCCGGGGCAGATGCGCGTGTTGCGGCTACTTCCACAGTTGTATCGGCTCAAGTGCTTGTTGAAGCCTTGCGCAACAAATTACAGGTCAATGGAGGTGATGCCACCTCGTTGATGGACGCTGCGATTGCGATGACAGCGCCTAGCTCAACCATGAGAACCGCGGATGTTGCCATTACCGAAGGCTTGTTGTTCCAGGCAAGATTAGCGCTCAATGCGACTCAAGCCTTGGTGCCAAGCACCACCTTGTCTACGATTTCTACAACGCTCGATAGCATTACTAGTGGCAGTGCACCTTCAGTGATTGATTCCGCATTACCCTCAGGTACTAATGCTTCCTTCAACCAAGCTATCAGCGCAGTTGCTATGGCATCAGAAGGTGATTTGGAGTTAGTGAACGCTGTTGTCAGAATCGGTGCTACGTCGACGCCAACACCGGTCGTAACGCCAAAGCCGACACCGATAGCGGTGTCAACGCCGACACCAACGCCGGTAGCGACGCCGACGCCAACACCGGTCGCAACGCCAAAGCCGACGCCGGTCGTAACGCCAAAGCCGACGCCGACAGCGGTGTCAACACCGACACCAACGCCGGTAGCGACACCGACGCCAACACCGGTCGTAACGCCAAAGCCGACACCAACGCCGGTAGCGACGCCGACGCCAACACCGGTCGCAACGCCAAAGCCGACACCGACACCGGTAGCAACACCGACGCAAACACCAGTGTCAACGCCGGCACCGACACCGGTATCGTTGAAACCAGGAGTACTCGAATTTAGTGCTGCGCAGTATTCAGTGAATGAGGGAGCCGGTAATCTAGTGGTTAGCATCCAACGCACAGGCGGCAGCGATGGTGCGGTGAGCGTAGAATGGCGCACCCAAACATTTAATGGTTGGGGCACGGCGGACTGGGCCGCGGATTATGGTACGGTTGATCCACAAGTGATCACCTTCGCAGATGGTGAAACGCGCAAGACCGTCAGTGTGCGCATCACCGCTGATACCCAGGTAGAAGGGGACGAAACCTTCTCTGTGCTGGTGCGCAAGCCGACCAATGGCGCAACGCTGGGGGCCGTGGATACGGCAGTGGTGACCATTAAAGACGACGATATTGCGGCGTCCACACCGACTCCGACCCCGACACCGGTCGCCACCCCGACGCCGACCGCGGCACCGAGTGCGCGGGCTTGGGAGGATCTGCTGAACAGCCCGAATCGGGTGGGCTTTGGGCGCAATGCCACCGGTGGCAAGGGTGGTGAGGTCTGCTGGGTCAACAATTTGAGCGATAGCGGTAGCGGCAGTCTGCGCAGCTGCGCTGAAAGCACAAGCAGTAAATGGATTCGCTTTAATGTCTCAGGCACGATTACTCTGAATTCCGAGATCAATGTAAAGTCCAATAAGACCATTGACGGTCGCGGTCAAAACATCACGTTGACCAATCATGGTCTCCGAATAACCTCGGTCTCGAACATCATTGTTCACAACATCGCGATCAGGGATGTGGCGCCTACTGGCAATGGTGGCACAGGTGACGGTATACATATCGTTAGGTCTTCACGCGACATCTGGATAGACCATGTGACATTGTCAGGCGCTCCGGATGAGCTGATTGATATTGGCAAGGAGGCTACCGATGTTACGATCTCCTGGAGCAAGTTTGAGAAGAATGGCAAAGGAGCGATTGCCAGCTGGGAGCTTACCGATGTTGCAGATAAGATCATCCGTGTGACCCTCCATCATAATTTCTACAACGCTATCGTAGAGCGAAGCCCGATCAAACTGCGTCACGGGAAGGTGCACCAGTTCAATAATTATGTTTACAACTGGACCTATTCCGGATCGCAGGTGGCTATGGGTGGGGAGATCAGCTCTCAAAACAATGTATACGAGAAGAACAATAGCGGTGGCAATGATGCTGCGGTTAATTGTCACCTGGTTTCCCGTGAAGACCCCGGTTACGTACGTTCAGAGGGTGATCTGTTCCTGGGTCGGGCCACGATAGACAAAAATGGCGCAGAGATGGTGTTTAATCCAAGAGGTCATTACACCTACTCACTCGAACCTGCCGATGCCGCGCTGAAGAATAAAATCGTAGCGGGTGCAGGACGTCAGAACATTCCAGCTCCGTAGCTTTCACAGTTCAAAAAGTAAGCTTTGAGGAAACTAATGACAGGGAAGTCATTATACGAACGCTGTTGTGATTGTCGCTGCTTGTCAAATATATGCCGTGAACTTCTACATATGAAATTCTAGGAATGGCGCATGGTATACCAACTGACTTGTCAGCCTGTAGTTATGTCGGTTCTGTTTTCAGGATCTTCGTGAAATTGAGTGGATAAATTTTCACCTTTTTCTCTTCGGCAACGTGCATGTAACCAGCTTAAGCTGTAAATATTCCTCGTTACGCAAGCCATAGGCACGTCGTTGGATGACGCGGATTTTGTTGTTCAGTCCCTCCACAAAAACTCATTTAGACTTTGTTCCCCGGCTTGCACTACATGGCGATGTCGTCCCAGTGGTTGTCTATCATCTGCGCGAATTTCTCAAACGGTTTGAGGCTCTTCCATTTTAGTGAAGCCGTCCATTTATCGAAAAACTTCCGCGCCGACTTCTCGTTCTTGTAACTCCAGATCTGCCCAAATGATTCCTTGATCAGGTAGGCAGTGTTCAAGCGCTTGTTGGCCGCCAACTGGGTCTTGAGTGCCTTTCCGATGTCGAGTTCGAGACTCTCCAAGTGGCTCAGCAAAGCGTATTTCTGACCCTTTATGAACTTACGCTCCTTGCTGGTGAGCCGGGCGTATTCATTCTTGTGCACCTGATTCATGGCTTCGTTTAAGTGCCGGAGCATATGGAATTTGTCGAACAGGATGGGTGCCTGCGGTGCCTGTTGCTGCGTCACGTTGCGAAACGGTTTCCAGATGTCCATCACCGCAAAACGGATCTTTTTGGCCTTTTTCAGGCCGATTTCCTCGAAAAGCCGCCGCAGGCTTGCCTCGGAGCGATCCTCCCCGTCAAACCAGATCAATCGCCCGCGTTTGAGATCGCTCACCACAACCCGGTAGGTGTGCCCCTTGCAGATCGAGATCTATGCGATGCCAATAGCCTCCGGGGCTGGCAGCCCGGTCTTGGCCAACACCGCACGCATATACTTCTTCTCCAGCTCCTTGACCGTGCGCCAATCCAGGTTCAATTCCTTGGCTACCAATGAAATCGGGGCGTCGTGGCAGCGCTCGCCGACGTAGTGGGAAAAGCGCCTGATATACAAGCGCCGGTGTATCATCCAATCCAGTCGCTCGCTCTTCACACCCGCGCGCTGTGTGCAGTGGACGCCCCGCACTTCGACTTCCAGATACACGCGCGTGTCGCCACAGGAGAAATCCCGTACCTGCTTGGTCTTGCGGTCATACCATCCCCGATGCACCGTGGCGCACTCGTCGTAGACTGTTTTTTTTGAGCGCCGGCTAAGCGTGATGACGCGCGCCTTTAAATCACCAAAATACCGCGCGCTCTCACCAGAGGCCGGAATCCAGGAAACCGGTAGGAGTCATCAAAAAGTGTCGACATTGTTTGCCCGTAGCGGTCCGGCCTTAAATATATTCAGACAGGCGGAATAGTGTGTCCTTATATCCCATTATTTTAGCGAAACTTGCAACTAACTTGTTGACACAGAATTTGTTGCCTAGACTGAGTGTTGGTAGCAGACACTATGTTGTGTTAAGCCATTTTTGATCATAGAAACGGCACTACTCCGCATAGGAAGTATAATGCACGTTTTGTGAGGGAATGATATGGAGATTGTAAGAAAACTGGAGAACAAAAAAATTAAACCTAATCTTTTTGTCCAGGTGTTGCGTGACCTTGGTCACGATACTGAGAGAAACGCTAAAATACTCGACTTTGGATGTGGAAATGGTGACTTGGTTAGGGAACTAAAAGAGTCTGGGTTTGATACCTACGGATGTGATATCGACTTTGAAAAATACAAGGATGTAAATGAACTACTATCGGCAGGTATAGTTCGTAAAATTTCCGAATTAGACTACAGAATTCCTTTTCCAGATCATTATTTTGATTTTGTATTTAGCGATCAGGTACTGGAGCATGTGCAGAATTATCAAACTGCACTTTCCGAGATATCGAGAGTTCTAAAACCTAGCGGGGTAAGTTTACATATTTTCCCGTCCAGGTACAGACTTATTGAAACGCACGTTTATGTACCATTGGGATCCATAATTCAGAGACAGTGGTGGCTTTCAATATGGGCAAATCTTGGTATTCGTAACAGTAATCAAAAAGGAAAATCTGCGGCGGAAGTTACACAAAGAAATTACCGCTATCTCACGACTTGTACAAACTATTTGAGAAAAAGCGACATTAGGCGTTACTTCAGGATGTACTTTACCAAAGTTGATTTCATTGAAAGAGAATATTTGAAAAACACCAGAAAGGGAATTTATGTATATAAACTGTCGAGGATTCCATTGCTCGCGTTTTTGCCAGCGCTCTATAGCACATTTAGAAGCAGGGTAGTAATAAGTCAGAAATCTGTGTAAGAATAATCGGTATCAATCGGCTAGTATACTGATGTGGTTTTTACTTAATCCTCGCAATAATGGCTGCGTGTATAAGTTAAATAATTCAACAAAAGTTTTTGATCGCTTTGCGCGCTCGTTCAATCGCCGCATGTCAATAAGTGCGAAGATGAGGAGCGTAGTACCAGGTAGATATGGGATTATAGCGGAGTGTCGCAGACACTCTGTAAGTATTACGACACGGCTTAAATTCAACTGATAGTTATAGCGTGTCCGCGCATTTGAGCCATGTTGCCGACGGGGGATGGCCGGGGACTTATCAATTGTCAACAGCGCTGGTCATAACGGTCGAGTATGATGTCCCGTTGTGTGTAACTTCCATGTGTAATTCACCTAAACTGCAACCAAATTTCTATCAAAAAATATAGTTCAATAAATTTATAAATTAGAAGAATCGTGCCTTATTTAGAGTCGTGAAGTCTCCTTTCTCAGAAAAAATGATCAAGGTTTAATTTGTAAAAGTATTTCCCAAGGATCAATGCTTCATTACATAAACTATACTTTGTTAACGGAGCACTCACGTAAGGCACAATAATTTGGAGGAATTATGATCTATTTGAAGTGGTATAAGTATTCCTGGATCATTATTTTGATATTTATGTTCTGGTTAAATTGCGTTGCGGCGAGAGAGGCCGCGGCAGCAGTAATACTAGATTACGACCATAGAAGTATAAACACCACAGGGACTGGTCAGGTGCAAGGTCACGCAGGTAACTGGTTAGAACATAGTGCACCAACACCAATGTCAACCTCCTACAACGAGAGTCGAAGTGGGGAAGTAACATGGTTTGATCTTCCTGTGCCACCGCACTCATATGATTTT
Organism: Pseudomonadota bacterium; assembly: GCA_040752855.1. Classification (GTDB taxonomy): domain Bacteria; phylum Pseudomonadota; class Gammaproteobacteria; order RBG-16-57-12; family RBG-16-57-12; genus JBFMHP01. The sequence continues at coordinate 13,853 of JBFMHP010000019.1, forward strand.
TTTGCTTTATATGGTTACGCGGCACAAGAATCACTTATCCAATCCAATCATTTTTCAGCAATGGGAAGCGTAGTGATTGATACTGGCGACAATAATTCAACACTCGATGCAGCAGGCGCTATGTCTGCTCGATCGATCTTCGATGTGGGGTTCTCGCTGAACACACCACATGAGGCAGCCATCAGCGCGTTACTAGAACTTACATCCGTGCCAGGTTACGTCTATAGTTCCGGTGATTTTGCAGGCAGTGCTCTTTTAAGGCTGATCGATATCGATCATAGCTCGACCGTCTTCGAGTATATAATTGATGAATCCGAGTTATTTGGAAGTTCATCCATATCCACAAATTATCATCTTGATCCGGGATCTTATGCCTTGATAGCAGGAGTGGCGAGTGATTTTTCATTTACCGGCTATGCAGATTTATGTGATACCTGCGGGAGTGGTAACTATAATCTGGACTTTAGGCTTACCTCAATACCTGAACCGTCTGTCGTGGTTCTGTTGGGTATAGGCTTGCTAGGTATCGGTCTTGCGGGGCGTCGTCGTAGCACTATGATATGCATGCTTTCACAAAGATGCTAACACCCGAAAGAAAAGAGCATTGACGCATGTGTGGAATCGCAGGCTTTGTATACGGTCGGCGATGCGAGCCTAAAGCCTGGGAAGGCATATTGTGCGCCATGATTCAGCAGATACCGCACCGAGGCCCAGATAGCGAAGGGATATGGTACGATGCGCACACAGGTATTGGCTTGGCACATCGTCGGCTGGCTGTCATCGATTTATCGCCCGAGGGACATCAACCGATGGCCTCCAATTCTGGGCGCTTCGTTATTGTGTTCAACGGCGAGATCTATAATTATCGCCAGCTCATGCAAGAGCTCATTGCTCGCGGGCATTCGTTCCATGGCCATTCCGATACGGAAGTTATACTCGCCGCAGTTGAGGAATGGGGGCTAAAGGCTGCTGTCTCCCGCTTTATTGGAATGTTTGCCTTTGCTCTTTGGGATGCCCAAGAGCAATGTCTACATTTAGTGCGAGATCGAATGGGTGAAAAGCCTTTGTATTATGGAAAGGTGGGCGAGGCCTTTGTATTTGGCTCAGAACTCAAGGCGCTTCAAGCCCACCCTCAATGGCAGGGTTCTATTGATAATGTTGCATTGGAGATCTTCTTAAAGAGCGGATACATCCCTGCACCATATTCCATATTTAAGGGTATTCACAAGCTGACGCCGGGGGTGATTGCAACTGTAGTCGCAATGCAATCAGCGGCTTCTATCAGGGAGGAGACCTATTGGAGCATTGAACAGGCTGTCGCAACTGGACTCTCTGAGCCGATTCAGGGCACTGAGCAGGAGATGGTGTCAGGCTTGGAGAATTTGCTGTTAGGCGCGATAGGGCAGCAAATGATTGCCGATGTGCCATTCGGAGCCTTTCTCTCCGGTGGAATCGATTCTTCGATCGTTGTTGCGCTGATGCAATCAATGTCATCACAGCCAGTCAATACATTTTCAATCGGATTTGAATACGAAGGATACAACGAGGCAGGCTATGCCAAGCAGATTGCTGAGTATCTCGGCACCCGTCACACGGAATTGTACGTCTCATCGAAGCAAGCGCTAGAGGTCATACCAAAGCTGCCGTTTATCTATGACGAGCCGTTTGCCGATCCTTCGCAAATACCAACCTACCTGGTATCAAAGCTCGCTCGTCAGCACGTTACCGTGAGCCTCTCTGGAGACGGAGGGGATGAGCTATTCTGCGGCTATTCCAGGTATTTTTTGGTCGACAGGATGTGGAGGAAGATCGCTATTCTGCCACGCGCGGTGCGCAATGCAGTGGCAAGGTTGCTGTTGACTACTCCGGCGGGACGTCTGGATCAGTTGTTTAGCTGGTTAAATCCACTGTTCAGTAAATATAGTTTCGCAGGACGAGCAGGCGACAAATTGAAAAAGGCCGCCTATCCGCTGGGAGCAGCCGACCAAAGTGAGTTTTACCGTATGCTCTCTGAGAATTGGACACCAGCTGATAGGCTCTTACTCAGCCAAGAGCGCGCTGAAGAGACTGAGCGTGCACAAGTGGTCCACACAGAGAACTTTGTCGCGCAAATGATGTATCTGGATACCAAGAGATACTTGCCAGACGATATTCTGGTCAAACTGGACCGTGCCAGTATGGCCAACAGTCTTGAGTCACGGGTGCCGCTGCTTGACCATCGGATTGTGGAGTATGCTTGGCGTCTTCCGTTATCGATAAAGTATAAGAATGGCCAAGGAAAGTGGATCCTGCGGCAAGTCTTGCATCGTTATGTCCCGGAGAAACTCTTTGATCGGCCGAAAATGGGCTTTGGCGTGCCAATTGACATATGGTTACGAGGCCCCTTGAGGCACTGGGCCGAGTCGCTGCTTAATGAGGATCGGATCAGGCAGCAAGGATACTTCGATGCCAGAGTTCTCACTCAGAAATGGCGGGAACACTTGAGCGGTTCACGCAATTGGCATAGGCAGCTGTGGACAGTTTTGATGTTTCAGTCGTGGCTAGAAAATCCGAGGCAAAGTCACAGTCCAACACGGGGGCTAGACAGTGAGTCGTACCGGGATATTCACCGTATCGCTTGACTTCGAGCTATTTTGGGGAGTATGTGACCATAAGACCTTAAGTAACTATGGAAAATCCTTATTGGGCGCGCGGCAGGCGATCCCTATATTGTTGGATACCTTTAAGGAGTACGACATCCATGTCACTTGGGCAACGGTAGGGTTCTTATTTGCAGCTAACAAAGATGAGCTTAATGCTCACTTACCAACGGTACGGCCAGCTTACAGTGATAACACCTTAGACCCCTATCCCCGCCTAGCAGGCATTGGCCAAGACGAACAGAATGATCCCTATCATTATGCTAACTCGTTAATCAAGAAAATTGCGAGCTATCAAGGTCAGGAGCTTGCCAGCCACACATTTTCGCATTACTACTGCCTTGAGCCAGGTCAAACACGAGAGGCGTTTTGTAGTGACTTGGAGTCGGCCCTTAAAATCGCCAAAAGTTATGGATTTAATTTGCGTAGCTTGGTCTTCCCCAGGAATCAATACAATGCAGACTACTTGACCGCCTGCGACGAGTATGGAATCACCGCGTATCGCGGTAATCAGTCCGGTTGGATGTACGAAGCGCGCAATAAATCAGGTAACACCTGGTACCGACGTCTTGCTCGATTAGTCGATGCATATATCAGGATAAGTGGCAATAACACATATGATATTTACAGCGTTTCACACTCCGTGCCTGTCAATGTACCCGCGAGTCGCCTCCTGCGTCCCGTCAGTAATAAGCTTAAATATCTAGAGCCTTTGCGCTTGGCACGAATTAAATCCGAAATGAGTGCTGCTGCACGTTACGGTAGGCTATACCACCTTTGGTGGCATCCACATAATTTCGGCAGTAATACGGCGGAAAACATACTCTTTCTTCGAAAAATTCTATCTCATTTTAGATGCTTGCAACAAGCTTATGGCATGCGATCTATGCACATGAGCGAGGTTGCCTGCGAAATGCGATCACTTGCAAGTCGTGATGCGTCGCGCCAGAGCGATACAGTTCAGTCGATGAGAACTGCGAGTCATGGTTAGGATTGGTGCTTCGTCATTATATATGGTGTTATTATCTCTCGACGAACAGAGTTGATAATAATCTATCGCGTGGATAATCATGCTGATTCGGAATGAGATTGGTAATGTGGAATTTATTACGTCCGATGATCATCGCTGGATTTCCTTGTTACAGGATGTGGATCACGATTTTTACCACCATCCTTGCTATGCCCAGGTAGAAAGCGATCGGTATCATGGGGAGGCGCTGGCATTCTATTATGTAAGCAGATCTGGTGTCATGCTCATACCTATGGTTCGTAGGCAGATTCCTGAACGATTATATTCTGGATGCCACCTCAGTGACGCAGTGACTCCTTATGGCTATTCAGGGCCAATCTATACGGATGATTTTTCGAGCGAGGATATGCAGCGCTCATTAGGGGTCTTTATAGAGCAGGGTCGCCGGCACGGTTTTGTTACAAGTTTTTTGAGATTACATCCGCTATTGAACAAGAAGTTGGTGTCGTCGATCTCTGTTAACGATCAAATGAGGCTGATACAGCATGGGGACACTGTCAGTATTAATCTTGAGTATGACATTGACTTTCTTGACAAGACACTGAGAACAAACCATAAGCGTGACCTCAAGAAACTTAGGCAAGAAGGATTTGTGGTAAAGATAAATAATTGGGATGATTTCGCTGCCTTTCAAACTATTTATGCGAGCACAATGGCGCGCCTAAAGGCACTAGGCTACTATTATTTCAACAATCTCTATTTTCAGCGACTAAAAGATAGCATGGAGAAATATCTTCATTTGTGCACGGTTATTAGTCCGCAGGGGGACATCGCAGCGGCTGGACTTTTCACGAAAGTGGGAGATATCGTGCAGTATCATTTAGGGGGAACCAATGAAGATTATCTGAAACATGCGCCAAGTAAACTGATGTTTTTGGAAATGCGCAATTGGTCGAAGGACAATGGTGCAAAGAGATTCCATCTAGGAGGCGGGTTATCGGCAAGACGCGATTCATTGTTTGAGTTCAAGCGTGGATTCGGCACTGACGAACATGGTTTCTATACCTTGCGTATCATCCATGACCAGGATGCTTACACACAGCTAAATAGCCGCTTTCTTGCCGTGAACGTCCGCAGCACATTCCACGACCCTAACTACTTCCCACTCTATCGTACCAGACTCGAAGTACAGCAAGTTTGACATGATTCAGACTAAGCAATCTACCGCCAGCCGAGGAGAGCATATGAGCGTGAGTCGGTTACCATCGTGGCCCCACTTTGATGAGGATGAAATCCTATCGGTTACAGAGGTATTGCGATCAGGGCGTGTCAATTATTGGACGGGGGAAGAGGTAAAAAACTTTGAGAAAGAGTTTGCCAATCACTGTGGCACTGAATATGGAATCGCCTTGGCAAACGGCACAGTTGCTCTCGAGCTGGCCCTGCGGAGTCTCGGGATAGGAGAGGGAGATGAGGTCATCGTCACGCCGCGCACCTTTATCGCCTCGGCAAGCTGCATCGTCATGATGGGGGCAGTGCCTGTGTTTGCCGATGTTGATCTAGACAGTCAAAACATCACAGCAGCGTCGATTCAGGAGGTAATCACTCCACGTACCAAGGCGATTATCACGGTTCATCATGCGGGATATCCATGTGATATGGATCCTATCATGGCGCTGGCTGAAAAACACGGTTTGGTTGTAATCGAGGACTGTGCCCAAGCGCATGGCGCGAAATATAAGGGAAGACCCGTAGGCGGATTAGGGCATGTTGCGGCATTTTCGTTTTGCCAGGATAAAATTATGACCACAGGCGGTGAAGGCGGGATGTTGGTAACAAACAGTCATGACGTTTGGGAGCAGTCTTGGTCGTTTAAGGATCATGGCAAAAGTTACGATGCTGTCTACAATCGCCAGTACCCGGCAGGATTTCGCTGGTTGCACGAGTCATTCGGTACCAATTGGCGTATGACAGAACCGCAAGGCGCCATAGGGCGCATCCAACTCAAGAAACTGCCGGAGTGGCATGCCAAGCGAAATCATAATGCTGCAAGGCTGACAGCGCACTTTGCGGGTATTCCGGCACTTGGTGTGACTAGACCGCCAGAATTGATCACGCATGCTTATTATAAATACTATATCAATGTCATGCCTGAGCTGCTGAAGCCTAATTGGAACCGTGACAGAATCTTGACAGCTATTACACAAGAGGGGGTGCCTTGTCTAACCGGAACATGCCCTGAGATCTACCTGGAAAAGGCATTTGAATTGACTGGACTCAAACCTCGCGAGCGATTGCCCAATGCTATGAGACTTGGTGAAACCTCCCTGGTCCTGCTGGTACATCCTACTTTGACAGATGCGGATATTGATTTTGCAGCTGAAGTGGTTAAAGGTGTCATGTCAGAGGCAAGTGCCTGAGCGATCAGGTGCGTGCTGATCATTTATGCGGCACGGCGGATTGTCAGGTTGATTATTCACCATCTAACCTCGCAATCAGTCTATATAACTGACACGAAAATTTCTTTGATAGATAAATAATGTGCAGCTCTGTCTGTGCGCGTTGTTCTAGATAATGGAGCGCGGATACTTAGTGTGAGTAATATTCCCTATTCACGTCCCGTTTCCCCTGCGGGAAAGGGGGATGTCGTAGCTCATCGCTCATTAAATAGGAGCCTCTTGTTCGGATTTACTCCCATGGTTATTGAGAAATAGAAACTATCCGACTCCGCTAGCCCCATGATCATTTTCTTACTCTCTATGGCTTCTGATTAGCCATGGACGCACGGTCCATCATATGTGACGAACTACGCAAAAAAGTACATTCAGCTGTGCGGTATATATACGCGGTCTATACTGGATTGACTAGTGTATGCGAGGTTGCGGTACATGTTTGATAGTTGCAATATCCTTATCACAAGCGCCGGTCGACGTGTAGCATTGGTTAATATATTCAGGAAGGCACTGCAAGAATTAAATCTTCCTGTGAAGGTTGTTGCGGTGGATATGTCAACACTTTCGTCGGCATGTATGATTTCGGATGCGAGCTTTGTCGTCCCTTGCTGCACTTTACCCGAGTATGTCCAGGATCTGCTCAGTCTATGTGAAGAGCAAAACGTGCGTCTGGTGATTCCAACGATCGACACGGAGCTTCCCGCACTGGCGGCAAACCGTTCAGAGTTCGCCGCTAAAGGGGTGACGGTGGCGGTGTCTTCGGAAGAGACTATTAAGGTGGCGGGTGATAAAGTCGCAACGCATGAATATCTCTTGTCACGCGAATTCCCAACCGTTAGGCAAGCGTTGCACCACGAAGTGGTGCGTGACCTCCGGCGCTGGTCGTTTCCACTCATAGCAAAGCCGAGGTACGGTAATTCTTCCCGCGGTGTCCGATATCTCTACAGTCCGTCGGAGTTGATTGAGCGGACTGATGAGGATGACTACATCATACAAGCCGTGGCTGAGGGAGTAGAGTATACGGTTGATGTGTACGTTGATGATGCCGGGCGATGCCGGTGTGCCGTGCCCCGCCAAAGGATTGAGGTCCGCGCAGGGGAGGTGAGCAAGGCGATGACGAGCCATATACCGGTCCTCGAAGATCTTGCAACACGTGTCGTGGAAGGGCTGCCCGGCGCATACGGTGTGCTGAACGTACAGATATTTTGGGATTCTGCCACAGAATCGGCGACTATTATTGAAATAAATGCCCGATTTGGCGGTGGTTACCCATTATCGGATTTTGCCGGCGCCCATTTTGCCCGATGGATGATAGAGGAACTGTGCGGCCTTCCATCGACAGTCTCAACAAACAAATGGCGGAGCGGAATAGTCATGTTGCGTTATGATGAGGCGATATTTGTTGAGGCTCAGTCTGTCGGACTGACTGCATAAACCGCTACCCCCATCAGACAGATGGGCGGATTGAATCCGTGCAGTTTTCAGGTGGTAATCAGACCCTCAGGATTTTTAATTTTTTCATGTTCCTTTCAATAACGTGCTGCTTAGAGCTTCCTTATTTTGAGTGTTTTGTGAAATAAGAGTTTCTGGCAAATAGTTCCATCTCAAAACATTTCTATTTCCAAGTCCAAGCTTATTTCTTCTCAAAACACCGCTTATAAAACGTCTTGGTTCATTAATGTCATCAAACAACGATAATCCATGGCGACGCGCAACACCTTCTTTTTCAAAACCAAAAATATTTAGTATCGTTGGTACGATATTGAAGTGACTGGCTTTGTCAAAGTTTTTTAGTGCAGCTGATTCAAATTTCTCTTTGAAGTAGTCATTATCAGTAATGACTAATAATGGAACTAGGCCTTCGTAGGGGGAAGCGTTATTGGTGGAGCAATGTGTTTGCTTAGAGCCATTGTCTAATAAATTTTGTCCATGATCTGAAGTGTAGAATACAACAGTGTTGTTATATTCCATATTCGACAATAGCGACTCAAAAAATGGGTCTGTAATATAAAGAATCGCGTTTCTGTATGCGTTGACAAGATCGGTCTTGTTGCCCACATCGTAGCCTACGCTAATCGATTGATATTTTCGCTCTTTTTCAGGCACCTTATCTTCGTAGGGGAAGTGTATTCCGCTCTTGACAGCCAAAATAAAATAAGGTTTATTGTCTGACGCTACGACCTTCTTAATTGTATCTGCTATGTCCAGGTCTCGTTCCCGGCTGCCTTGCCCTTCCGCATATATAAACTCATCTATATAGGAAGTTTCTTTTTTGGTCATTCTGTTGTTTAACGAACCAGGTCTGGCTTGTCCCTCTATCATAATGGTTCTGTATCCCGCCGCTTTCGCATATTGCCAGATATAGGGATTGGTGCGGAATGTTGTTTCAAAATCATGCAAGTTTGCGCCAAATCTGATGATCTGGTTGGCGTCAGCGCTACAGTTTGCACCAGAGCTCGCGTATCCAAAGTTAACTAGGCGGTCCTTGTGACTAAACAGAGAAGGCGTGATTCCGCGGTTGTTTCCATTTATATCGAGGAAATCACCACGGAGACTTTCGTCAACGATTAAAACAATGTTTACGGGATCAGGATGTTTATTGACCCCAATTTCGACATTATTGGTATTGCTTTCCCGGTACACAGTATTTTCTAGTGCGACGACAGAAATCAAGGACGACAAACGATATTGAACCGGGGTTTCCTGTACGCCATAACCGCCTCTAAGCAATGCGACCAGGAAGATCGCGGCGAATGGAGCTAAAATAATGAGATAAGCTGTAATAGGGACATAATTAATTCTATGTGCAGCCAAAACACCACTTGAAGACCACACTTTTTTAACCCATCTTGGGGGAGGCAGCAGAATGGTAAAAGACAGAAGCGCTATTAGCACCCCATACAAAATCTCATTTGAATAGTTAGACAACGCGCTTCCTGTGAAATCTGTGTTTTCTAACAACACATACAAGTTGTCGTAGAGCAGAGGTAGACCGCTTACGTTAGCAAAGGACGCCCCTAACAGGGTGGTAGAGAAAATAATGCAAGTAAATAGCGCTTTGATGCGTATATTTGGCAAAAAAGTAATTACCAATAGCGAAGAAACACACGCAATCCATACCAAAATAAATACTATTGCTCCTGGGTATCCATATAAATTTATTAGGTCATTTATTCTATGAATAATAGAATAATTATCAGAATAGGATAGCAATAGCAAAACACCGGTTACCTTCGCCACGACCAAGCCAATATCTTTTTTGCTCACAGTATCCACTCCTGCTTTACTTGATCAGTGCGAAACCGTTGGTATAAAACAGCATGCTTCCTACGTATTCCGAGGGCGATTACCTGACATCAAACGCATGGTTTCATATACCCTACACAGACGAAGAACTGCGCCAAGCATCGCGACCATTAATTTCTGATGGTACTTAGGAATTAAGGTGTCGTGAAATATCATATTGATGCTGTGAATGTTAGGTTTCATCAACCTGGAAACAATTGAGTTTGTAATTGAGTTTGTAATTGAGTTAGTTAATTGATGTTCCTGGCGAGTCTCATATACACCACCTGTGGTGCGTAATGTTTTGTTCATCAACTCTTTAAAAGAGCTTCTGGCTGGATGTCGGATTGTCGTCGTGTCTGAATAGATCAGTTTATGCCCTAGTCGCGTCGCACGCACACACCAATCGGAATCTCCCATAGATTTTAACTGGTGATTAAATAAACCAACCTCGTTGATTACCGAGCGATATGTAAAAAGATTCGCACACGCACCGTACTTAAAATTATGAACCCAATACTCCTGTTGAAATCCGAACAGACGATCATAATGCTCATAGACGGATGCCTTGCCACTGATTCTAGGAAATACATCAATCTTACCGCAGACAACACTAATATTTTTGTTGTCCACGAGCGCCCGTACACCTTGCTCCAGCCAGTACTTATCGGGTATACAATCCGCATCAGTAAAAGCCAGTACGTCTCCGGTCGCAACTGCAATGCCGGAATTTCTGGCGGCATATGATCCACGTGTTGGTTCGTATAAGAGCCTAGCCTGTGGAAACCGAGTAGGGGAGAGATTAATCCTTGGGGTAGATCCGTTATCTATAACAATGATTTCGGTTAGTGCTTTAGGATAGGTCTGGCAATGTAGCATATCCAGGCAACAAGCAAGCCTTTCAAAATCATTGTATACAGGTACGATGATTGAGACGAAGATGTCCTGTTTGTGCAGCTGTTGAATATCAGACATGGTTGTTTATGCCTAATTGCGGCCACGCTCCTCGTTGAGTTTTACTTCTACCATTGCGGTGTCTTCAGAAATGCCGTCTCGTTTCATTACCTTAAAGATGGTAATGACAAGTATCTTGATATCAAGAGCTAATGAGCAGTTATCGACATACCAGATATCTAGCCACAGACGCTCATTCCACGGACACATGTTCCTGCCATTTATCTGTGCCCACCCGGTTATTCCTGGCCTGACCAAATGCCTCCTTTGTTCTTGGATCGAATAGTAGGGCAAGTATTCGGTAAGAAGCGGTCGCGGACCGACCAGGCTCATATCGCCTTTGAGTACATTGTAAAGTTCTGGTAATTCATCAAGGCTCGTACGTCGTAGAAAACGTCCAAAATCAGTTAAACGAACGCTGTCCGGAAAAAGGTTTCCGCTTGGATCTTTTGCATCAGTCATGGTGCGGAATTTATATATTTTGAATAGCTTTCCATGCCGTCCTGGTCTGACTTGGGTAAAAATTGCCGGCGATCCGAGAAAAAAGATAATTGAGATATACAGAATCGCGAAAACAGGAAGAAGGAAAAGCAGTAACGCCAGACTAATTCCGATATCGATAATTCTTTTGTAGGTATGCCTATAAACCATGTTAACTATCTCAACTAAATTTATGGCCAGATATTAGGTCGCTTGTGATTCACCACCTGACTGACATAAACAACGAGTATAGATGACGCACGACCAAAATGAAGAAAACATTGTCGATTACCTAGCCTAAGCGAGTAGCGCGTTGATAATGTCACTTATTTTGAGGGAGACATATCATATCCCTTGTCTATCATTTATAGACGAAGCAGTTTATGCATTAGTCCGAATTGATCGTAATTACACACAAAAATATACAGTTTTATTGCCCGTTCAATTAAACAATAACATCCGCAAAGCTGGATGAAAGATACTTTGTTTTTATTTCAGACTTTATTTTCTGTGCTTATCTTTTGTAGAAGCAATGGCCATCGTGACGGCCAAGCGGCTGCCTAATAGGGATTAATGGTTATTTATCACTAAGTCGTTCCCATATTATGCATTCAAAATAATTGTTTGAATGGATACTGTTGATATGAACGAGGTAAGTGTAAAGAAATACGAGAATGATCTGACGGATATATTGATTACGTTATCGCGAAATAAGAAGCGGTTGCTGGTAGTCTCAGTCGATATATTGATCATCACATTCTCGATGTCGCTATCATTCGTTATTCAGCAGGATGATGTTATTTTAGACAAATCACGTATTATCTGGTGGTTACTGATAGTGGCGCCGGTGATTGCGATTCCAGTTTTTTCCCGATTTTGCTTGTACCAAGTCGTTCACAGATTCGTTAATACACGATTTTTTGTTTCGACTATATTGGCTGTGCTATTGCATGTGCTAATTCTTGTCATGATCAGTTCTTTGGTTATTGAAACCGAGGTGTCTCATGAAATATTTATAAATTACTTCTTGCTTAGTCTATTGCTTGTGACAGGAAGTCGGTGGATAGCAAGAGAGATCTTGCTTGAGTCTGTAAAGTCAAAAAAAATGCGCACCAATGTAGCAATTTACGGTGCCGGCGAAGCAGGGGCGGAGTTGTTGGATCTTTTAGATAAGGAATCTAGTTACAACACAGTGGCATTCATTGATGACAAAAAAGATCTACAAGGAACCGAAATATTTGGGAGAAAAATATTGGCAACAGATCAGCTACATGAGTTGATCGATAAAAATCATGTGGAACAGGTGTTGCTTGCAATACCATCTGCTACACAGTCGAGAAAGAAAGAAATTCTTACAGATTTGGAGAAGTATAAACTCACGATTATGACTGTGCCATCACTTGAGGACATTGTGTCAGGAAAATGCTCTGTGCGTGATATTAGAGAGGTGTGTGCCGAAGATCTTTTATATAGGAGTAAAATTGACCCTGATCCAAAATTGTTATCAATGTGTATCACTGATAAATGTGTGATGGTAACTGGCGCAGGAGGCTCTATCGGGTCTGAGTTATCTAGACAGATAATCCGATTAAATCCTACCAGGCTCATTTTATTTGAATTGTCGGAGCACGCGCTCTACCAGATAGAAAGAGAGCTCCTCAGTTTAAAAAGTAAAGGAACATACGCCCTAAGAAGTGCGGATATTATCCCAATTCTTGGTACGGTTACAGACAAAGAGCGACTAAAGACGATAATGCGTACATTTAATGTTGACACGGTATACCACGCAGCAGCATATAAACATGTGCCACTTGTGGAAACCAACCCTATCATGGGCATCATTAACAATGCCATCGGAACGTGGTCGGCTGCGTCCGCAGCGATGGAAGTGATGGTGGATACGTTTGTGCTTGTTTCTACTGATAAGGCCGTACGTCCGACCAATGTAATGGGTGCGAGTAAGAGATTGGCTGAGCTTGCTGTGCAAGCCTTGGCAAGACATACAGTATCCCAGCCACGATATATCATAGTGCGATTTGGTAATGTGCTGGAATCATCAGGATCTGTCGTACCGTTATTTAAGGAACAAATCAAGCGCGGTGGGCCAGTAACAATCACACACCCGGAAATAATTCGTTATTTCATGACGATTCCAGAGGCGGCGCAATTGGTAATACAAGCAGGTTCAATGGGGGATGAAGGTGATGTATTTGTGCTTGATATGGGAGAACCGGTCAAGATCATAGATCTGGCGCGCAGATTAATCACCCTAAGCGGCTTCTCGGTTCGAGATGAATCTAGGCCAGATGGCGATATTGAAATAAAGATAACTGGGCTGCGTCCTGGGGAAAAATTGTATGAGGAGTTGCTTATAGGAGGGGACGTCACTGCGACAGAGCATCCCCAGATAATGAGATCGCATGAAGATGAGCTTCCGTATTCTGAAGTTGTAGAAATCTTGGCCAAACTTGAAGAATACGGTGAAAAGGGAGACATTGAAGCCATAAGAAACATTTTAAAGACGGTTGTTCATGGTTATCATCCTCAATGCGACATCGCTGATCCAGTGTGGCGAAATACATGCAAACTGGAAAAGTTCGAATTATCGAACTAATGATGCATGTAAATATCTGATGGCTAGATATATTCAAAATGGCACGCATACTTGTATTAGGTAGTCTTGCAGATTCTTTGGTGAATTTTCGAGGCGCAATGCTTGAAGAAATGGTGTCTCGCGGTCACGAAGTATATGCCTGCGCTCCAAATGCGACACTGCGGATTAAAAGAAAACTCAGAGAAATGGGTGTCATATATCGAGACGTATTGATTGAACGTGGTGGGACAAATCCTGTTCGTGATACACGTACGATCATTAACCTATTTATGCTTTTCAGAAATGTACAACCAGACATATTTATAGGTTATACGATAAAACCCGTCATTTATGGAAGTCTTGCAGCAAAATTGGCTGGGGTTCCAAAGATATTCTCAATGATAACTGGACTGGGAACTACATTTCTTGAATCGGCCGATAGGCAGCGTATCGCTACCTGGATAGCGATGTTTCTGTACAAATTATCGCTGCCGCTCAGTCGTCGCGTCTTTTTTCAGAATCCAGATGATTTAAATACGTTTTTGCGCAAGAAGTTTGTTAAGCATGAATCACATACAGTTATTATAAATGGCTCAGGTATTGATGTTGAAGCGTTTAAACCGGCAGATTTTCCGGATCAAATTACCTTTTTACTAATAGCACGTCTGCTTCGAGATAAAGGTATTGTCGAGTATATAGAAGCAGCTAAAATTGTAAAACAGAAGCACCCGCACATAAGGTTTAGACTGGTTGGTTGGATTGATTCAGAAAATCCATCTTCAGTAACAGAACAAGAGCTGGATTCATGGACTAGTAATGGAACGATTGAATATCTTGGGAAGTTAGATGACGTTCGTCCTTCTATTGCAGAATCTTCGGTTTATGTTCTTCCATCGTATCGGGAGGGAACTCCACGGAGCGTATTAGAGGCAATGGCTATGGGGCGGCCGATTATCACTACCGATGTGCCCGGTTGCCGTGAAACAGTAATAAATGGTCAGAATGGAATACTGGTCCAGGCGCGTGATTCTATAGATTTGGCGAGTGCAATGAATTATTTCATTGAGCATCCAGAGGACATTATTCGTATGGGTTCAAGAAGCCGCCATATTGCAGTTGACAAGTATGATGTCCACAAAGTTAATGCTGTGATACTGGAGAATATGGATATTTTTGAGCCTGTAACAGAACGCCTAAGGCAGGCTTGACAGGCTGAAAACTGGCCGGTTTTTGGGACTATTAATGCGTATAATGTATATTATGTTAAATATTATTGGCGGCCCAGCAGCGAAACTAAATCTTTGATATAAAATGCCGTATTACTAAATCAGTTAGTCCCCCCTCCCTAAACGACCGATTTATCAGAGGCCATGCCGCTAGAAGTTACCATGCGACATGCGGAGTCCACCGCTTCCCGTCCGGTGGTGGATATTCTGCACAACCGATATACCGCCTGGGTTGTCCTTTTGATTTCCATTGCCATCACCATCGTGGCATGGAAGCTCTCCAGCGATTCCGCGGAACAGCGCACCCGTGAGCGATTCAAATTTCAAGTGGATGAAGCGCAGTTTGCCATTGATAAAAGGATGACTGACTATGTGCAGGTGTTGCGTGGCGGGCTGGCGTTGTTTGAATCAGCAAAGAGTGTCGACCGTACCATGTGGCATCGTTACGTCGAAACGCTGGCTCTGAACGAATCCTATCCCGGCATTCAAGGGATCGGATTTTCCCTCTGGATCGATCCGAAGGACAAGGCGTCCGTTGAACAACGCGTGCGCGCTGAGGGATTTCCAAACTTTTCCATCAAGCCCGAGGGCGAACGGACCGTTTACAGCAGCATTATCTATCTCGAACCCTTTGATACGCGCAATCAGCGCGCCTTCGGGTTTGATATGTATTCCGAGAAGACTCGGCGTGAGGCCATGGAACGGGCGCGCGACACGGGTGAGCCGGCCATGTCCGGCAAGGTCAAGCTTATGCAAGAGACCATAACCGATATCCAACCTGGATTCCTGATCTATCTGCCCCTGTACAGCAAGCCGGTGACAATTGTGGAAGAGAGGCGCGAAAACCTGCGCGGTTTTGTTTACAGCCCATTCCGCGTGCGAGACCTGATGATGGGTATCCTGGGTTATGGCTCACCAGAGGTGGATTTCGAGATTTATGACAGCGATACCCTCGATCCGGAGACCTTGCTCTATGACAGCGAGGGTCACACGACAGGCGAACATGAACACGAAGGCACCTTACAAGAGATACGCAAGCTTACGATTGCCGGACACAGCTGGACGATCTCCTACACATCAACACCCGCGTTGATGTCAGCCACCGCGACCAATCAGCCGCTTTTCGTTGCCTTCGCCGGTGTTGCTATCGATTTATTGCTCTTCTACATCATTCTTGCGCTATCGCATTTGCGGCAACGGGCCGATCGACTGGCCGAAGAGCGAATGAACGTTCTGCGCGAGCGTGAGCAACATTTCAAGATCATTGCCGATACCGCTAACGACGGCATCATAACCTGCAATCATGCTGGAGAGATCAGCTACTGCAATCGCGCCGCAGGAAAAATCTTTGGATACAGCGCGCAGCAAATGCTCGATATTCCGCTGGCGCGGCTCTTCTCTCCTGAAAAGTATCGCGAAGTGATAATAGGGGCGTTGGAGCGAAGCGCACTTGCAGAAGGGGCTTCTGCCACCGCTTCCACCGCCCCCATCGAAATTGATGGCTACCACCTCAATGGATCAATTATTCCCTTGGAGCTATCGGTATCAAGTTGGAGTGTCGGCGAACGCCGGTACGCCACCGCAATCATGCGCGATGTCAGCGAGCGTAAGCGCATCGATCGTATGAAAACCGAATTTATTTCCACTGTCAGTCACGAATTGCGCACTCCCCTCACCGCCATTCGCGGATCACTTGGATTGGTGGCTGGTGGCCTTGTCGGCGATATCAATGAAAAAGCACGCGGCTTGCTGGAAACCGCAACTCGCAACAGCGAACGGCTCAGTCGGCTCATCAACGATATTCTCGATATGGAAAAAATGGAATCGGGGGAAATGCGGTTTAAATTACAAAGCCACTCGACCGGCAAATTGCTGCAAGACGCCGTAGAGCACAACAATGCCGTTGCTTCCGAGGCGGGTATCAGCCTCGCCATCAGCGAATGCGATGACGTTCTTGTCCGCATCGATAATGACCGATTCCAGCAGGTTTTGACGAATCTGATCGCCAACGCCATCAAGTTCTCTCCCGCCGGCGGTAACGTCACGCTCTCGTGCCGCAACCGCGGTACTGTCGTGCGAATCGCCGTGCAGGATCAAGGTCCGGGTATCCCGGAAGATTTTCGTAGCAGAATTTTTCAAAAGTTTGCTCAAGCCGATTCCTCCGATTCGCGTCAAAAAGGCGGCACCGGACTCGGTCTCTCCATTGTCAAGGCCATCGTCGAACGCTTTGGTGGCTCGGTGGGATTTGAATCAGCCGCCGGCGGAGGCACCCTCTTCTACTGCGACCTGCCTATCGCGGAAATCAAGAGCGTTGCACCAATCAATCGGTAACCCGCGCGAATGACAGATAAAACGATGTCCCCTGGCCGGGCGCGCTCTCCAGCTTGATTTCCGCTCCGTGTTTATCCATGACCGCCTTGACGAACGCCAAGCCGAGGCCAAAGCCTTTCGCTGCCTGGTGCGCTTGAGTCTTGACGCGATGGAAGCGTTGGAAGATGACGGGTATGTCCTCTGCGGGGATGCCGTAGCCATGATCGCGGATATGGCACTGGATAGTCTCTCCCATTTCGGTAAGCGCGATATCGACGGCGGTATCGGCCGGACTGTATTTCACCGCATTGTTAATGAGATTGACCAAGGCGCGCTCCAGGAGCTGCAAATCGGCTCGGATCAGATACTCACGCTCGGCGTCGCAATCCAATTTAATCTTGATGCGTTTTTCTTCGGCAAATGACCAGACTTGGCTGATCGCACTTTCGACCACCATGCTTAAGTCCAGCACGCGAGGCGCAAAATCATCTCCGCTTTCCACCTGCATGATCTGCACGAATCTTTCGGCCAGTGTCACGGTGGTGTTGGCGTATTTATCGAAACGGTCGAGCATCTCCGGGAGCGGCATTTCCTTGCGATGCTCCCGTATCAGGTGGATCATCGCCAGCATCGAGACCAGGGGTGAGCGCAAGTCATGGGATAGAAACCCGATCGCCTCGGCACGGCGTCGTTCGCTTTCGCGCAGCGGTGTGATATTCGTCAAATTGATGATCAGGCCGCCGCCAGTGTGCTGGTGATCCACAACCGGCGCCATCTGTATCAGCAGATCCATGCCGTTATGGTGGCGGGTGTTGAATTGCACCGGTTCGCCTTTCAATAGCGATTGCTTGAACAGATGCTCCCAGCTGACCGCCTGTTCGACGGTCAAAACCTGCGTGAGCGCATTGAATTGGAGCCCGATGAGTTGTTCGCCATCCGGCAGGTTGAGCAGATATTGGGCCGCGTGATCATTGGCGAGGATGATCTTGCCCAAATTGTTGATCACGATGACGCCATCGGCCATGTTCGCCAGGTTGTCATGCACGAAACTGCGCATTGCCCGCATTCTGCTACTGGCCTGCTGCACTTTCACGATGCGTGTTCTGAGAAATTCACCGTGAGTGGCGACGGTTTTATCCTCTTGCCGCAGATGTTCTTGCAGCAAAGGGAGCAATAGGCTCTCCAATGCACCGTCGGGACGGTGGTCTTTGCCGAGGTTCACATAGAGTACATAGGCGGCGTCGAATGTTACCAACTGCTTGCAGTGCAGGGTGCCGCCGCATGGCTGCCAGTTTTCTGATGCCCTCGGCGCAGACGGCACCTCGACCGATCCCCATTGATCAATGACGGCGTTATTCTGCGTGCACAGTGCCCAGCCGTTGATCGGCAGCAGCGTCTTCAGGAAGTCCATCCCCTGCCCCTTGTCCGCACCCAGCTCGGAGGGCAACACCCCGGGTTCGCGGGAAAGGGTTTCCAATTCCTCATTCAGATATTTGAGCGTGTATTCAAGACGGCGCCAACTCCAGAGCGGATAGGCGGCCAGCAACGGGATTACCACGGCCGACGGCGAGTACCAGACGAGGGATGTCTGCAACAAGGCGATGCTGATGACGAATGCGGCCAGGATCAGACCTGCGGACGCAAGCAGCGCGTTGCGCGGTGTGAGCTGTGGGAAAATGACAAACGGCAGGATGATGAGAATGCTGTTGATCAGCAACTTCCAACCCGCAGCGATCTCGGTGATGGCGAGGCCGCTGCGGACGGCATCCAGGATGTTGGCGTTGATCTCAACGCCGGGCATAGGATGGCTGAGGCCCGAGACCGGTGTCGGCAGCGAATCGCCCAATCCGGGCACGGTCACCCCCACCAGCACGATTTTGTCGCGAAAGGTATCGGCGGCGAAATCGCCGCTCAGCACCCTGTGGTAGGAGATGCGTTGAAAATGGCCTGGCGGTCCGGCGTAAGGGATGATCAAGCGATGGTCGCGCACCCAGGTGGACATGCCGGCGCTCTGCTGCGGATTGCGCTCGCCTGGAAGTTCCCGCCATTGCTGTGGCTCGAGATAATGCAGGATGGCGATGCTGAGATTCGGCCAATACGGGCTGCCCAGCCCTTCCTGAAGATACACGCTGCGTGCGATGCCGTCATGATCGAGTTGGACATGGACATGCCCCAATCCGGCGGCGCCATCGGCGAGCGCGGGAAGCGGCAGCGCCTCGTAGGGCAATCCGCCGCTTCTGCTCTGCTCCATGTAGACCGGGAGGATCACGCGTCCGCTGCGCCGGATGGCCGCGGCCAGCGCCTGGTCTGCGGTGGGATTGTCGGTCTCGGGTTCGGAAAAAATGATATCGAGCGCGATGGCGCGCGCGCCAGCCTCGGTGAGCTGGTCGATCAACTGCGCATGCCGGCTGCGCGTCCACGGCCATTGACCGAGCTCCGCCAGGCTGGAGGCATCGATTTCAACGATGACCACATCGTCGGGCGCGGGCCGCGCCCAGGTGTGCTGCTGGGCATCGAACAGCACCTGATCCAGCCGCCACAATATCTCGCTGCTCGCAAGCAAATAAGTGACGATGAGCAGCGTGACGGCGAGGATGATTCGATCTGATAAGGCGAAATACTGCCATTTGTTTCTTGTCATAACATGAAGAGCAGCGGGATCAGGAAGCCGAAGACGGTCCAGCTCGGGAAATACACCATGAAGCGATCCGGTCCGCTGTATTGGCTGACCTCGCCCTGGTCATCGAAGGCCTGCACGCGATAATAGTACTCTCCCGGCCCGGGCGCCGGCATCAGCACATGATCTGCGTCAACAACCGCCTCGCCGATGAGTTTGGAGAAGCCCTCATCCTCGGCCACGTGCACGCGGTAATGCGTTCCCGGCGTCGTGGATTGCCAGCGCAACAGCAAGGTATCGTGGGTGATCTGGGGCGCGAGGACATTGGGTGTGGCGAGGCGATAGTTGGGTGGCGCGGCCACGTCGAAGTGAGCGATGGCATCGGCGCCTTCCAGCCCGATCTCGTCGATGGCGCGGATGCGGCAGGCGTATTTGCCCGGCTCGAGGGCCGTGAGTTGCAGGGCCGGCTCGCTGGTCACCACGTCCTGCAATATGGCGGAAAATGCCTCCGATTCGGCCACTTGAATGCGATAGCGGCTCGCGCCCGAGACCGCCGGCCAGGCGAGGGTGACGGCATCGCGCGGATATTCTGCGCTCAACTTGCTGAGATCGGGGGCCGGCAACAATGGGCGCGGTGGCAGCGGGGCCTTGCCTTGTTCGGCCAGCGTCCCGTAGCCTGCCGGCAGTTCCACAGTGGCCTGATTACCCTCGACATCGACGCGCCCTTCCAGCACCTCGGAGCGCATCACCGCCCGCTCCTCCTCCGCGCTGACACGGAATCGGGTGCCGCGCACGGCGGCGATGGCCGCCGGCGTGATGATCATGAAGCGCGTGTTGTCGCGCCGCTTTTCCACCCGGCTGTCGACGCGGCCGTGATGCAACCGCACCGAGGTGTCGATCATCCCGCCCTCGCCGAATGATGAGACGCTGTCGAGGGAGACGACGCTGTTGGACTGAATCAGCAAGGTGGACTCATCGGCAAAGCGCAGCGTGACGCTCCCATTGGTCCCGGTGCGAATGACTTCGCCACTGACCAGCTTGTCACCTTCCTGCGCCTGGCGGCGCTTGCCGGCGGCATCGACCACCTCCACCGAGCCGGAAAGGCGCGCGACAATGGCAGGCTGCGGGGGATTTTTCAGCCACTCGACCCGGATCCGCAGGCGCGTGCCGGGCTTGATCTGCTTGGGGTCGGTGATGTTATTGTGCGTTTGCACCCGGGGCCAATATGCAATCCCCTTGAGATAATTGTTGCTGATGCTCCAGAGACTATCGCCCGGGCGCACGGTGTAGATCCATTCCTCGGCCCAGACCGATGACGAGGCAAACAGCAGCAGGCTAAGGAGCAGGAGGCGGGGCCAGCGGCGGGTCGTCATTCTCTCTTCCCCCTAAGCATAGAGTGCGTGGTTGATTGTTGGATAAATTTTAATTCTTGCCGGGTGGATCTAAATGTAACCAAGTGTAAATTCAGTCGTGTATCAGCTCTAGGCGATAACCGTATTGGTACACGGATGACAGTTTCCAGTGGTTGTCCGGCGTCAGGCCAAGTTTGCGGCGGATGCGGCTGATATGCGCATCGACAGTGCGAGTGTTCAGCTCCGCGCTGTGCCCCCACACGCTCTCCAGCATGTGGCCGCGCGATAGCACGCGCCCGATATTGTTGAGCAGAAACACGGCCAGTTCGTATTCGCGCTGCGTGAGTTCGATCTCCACGCCATTGACCAGTATCCGGCGCGCACCGCTATCGAGCGTGACGGTGCCGAGCTGGCTGATCTGCCCGCCCTCCCCCGCCTTGTTGCGCCGGGCCAAGGCATTGATGCGCGCCAAGGTTTCCTGTTGGCGCGCCGGCTTGACGATGTAGTCATCTGCCCCGGTGGTCAAGGCCGCAACGATGTCCTGCTCCCGATCGCGGCTGGTGTAGAAAATGATCGGAAAGTCCCAGCCGAACGCGTCGCGGATTTGTTGCAACAAGGTATGACCATCGATGTCCGGGAGTCCCCAGTCCAGGATCACCAGATCGAAACTCTCCTGCTGCAATTTCTTCAAAAAACTTTGTCCGTTGGCGAACTGATGGCAGCGATGTCCGGCCTGGTTGATCCATCCGGCAACGAGTTCAGCTTGCACGGGGTCGTCTTCAATCAAGGCGATTCTCAGCATGAAATACCCCTTTTCGATTCCAGGAGGTCGATTGGATTCAAATGGCAAATGCCGTTTAGTAACCACAGCCGAACGCGGCGCTGCAGCCATAGCGAAATGGCAGTGATTTGATGCGCGCCGCGCGCACTTCGGTGAGCAACGCGTGTATTCCCTCGGCGCCGTCGCACAGGGCGGGATCGAACATCGGGGTCGCGACATCGTCCTCCAGCTCCGCGGTCTTTTCGATATCCCGCGGATGCAGCCGCAGCAGATCGGCGACCGTGCTGTTGATGCAGGGATCGCATTCCAGGCTGCGGTGGGGCAACACGGCAAAGCCGGCCCGTTCCACCAGCGCATCACGCTCGACCACGCTGTGTTGGTGCAAGGGATGCCAGACCTTCCGGTCGCCGTGATATTCGCAGGCATCCACGAATTGCGCAATGCTGTGCTCGGGATGTTCGCCGTTGCGCTTCGGGAGCAAGACGGTCGCCTGGCTGTGCGGATCGCGCGCATCGAGCCATTGCAGAAAGGTGATGCCCTTGAGATGCAGGCTGCACCATTGATAGCGCTGGGTGGGAAAGCCTTGCTTGGTGTTGATCAGGTCGGCAAACGGCATGCGTGCCAGCAAATGCACGGCTTCAAATCCCAGCGCCTTGACGAACGCCTCACAGCGGGCGACGTGGTCCAGCCAGCCCTGCCCCGCCCAGCCGGTATCGACATAGCAGACTGCGATATCGTCGAGCTTCTGTTCGCGCGCCCACTGGATCAGCGCGATGGAGTTGTTACTGTAGTTGCTGCGGATAATATTCATGTCAGGTTACTTGGCTGGCGCTGCTCGCCGATGCGCAACAGGCTGGGCAGCAACAGCAGCGTGAACAAGGTGCTGACCACCATGCCGCCGACGATGACCGCGCCCAGCCCGCGATACAATTCGGTGCCGGCGCCGGGGCTCAGCACCAAGGGCAACATCCCGAAGATGGTGGTCAGTGTGGTCATCATGATCGGCCTCAGACGCATGCGCACCGCTTGCGCCACCGCATCGCGGCGCGACACGCCGTCGCGCTCCCCGCTGCGGGTCAGATCCACCAGCAGGATGGCGTTATTGACCACCAGCCCCATCAATATAATAAAGCCGATCATGGTCAAGATGTCCATGGGCTGGAAGGTCACGAGGTTGAGCAGCTGCAGCGCAACCACACCGCCGACGGTCCCCAGCGGCAACACCAGCATCACCAGGAGGCTGTCCTTGAACGAGCGGAACAACGCGCTGACCAACAGATAAAGGATGACGACGGCGAGCATGAAACTGCCGCCCATGCTGACCAGGGCTTCGTCGAGCTTGTCCGCGGCGCCGGAATAACGAATCGCGCCGTCCTCGGGGAGCATCGCGGTGATGGCCGGCCCGACCTGCTCTTCCAGGATCTGCATGGCCGCCTCGAGCGACATCGCCTCCGGCGGCGTCACCTGCAAGGTCACCGTGCGCCGGCGATCGAGCCGGCGGATCTGATCCGGCCCGGCGGTCCGGTCCAGCGTGACCAGCTCGCCGACCGGCAGCACGCCGGAGTCGGCGGTGGCGAGCGGCATGGACAGCAGATCATCGGGCATCGCCCACGGTTGCGCGCGCAGTACCACATCCAGGCGCTGCTCCCCGTCGAAATGCTCGCCGACGACCAATCCGTCGCCCAGCGCGCGCATGACAGCGGCCATCATGTCGCGGTTCCAGCCCGCCTCGGCCATGCGGCGCTCATCGGGAATCAGCCTCAGTTCGGGCTCGGAGAGCGACAATCCCGGAAACGGGCGGATCGACGCCCCGGGCATCGCCTTTTGAATCGCGCCGTAAGCGGTCTGCGCCACGTGCAGCAGCGTTTCGATGTCCCGTCCCTGGATATTCATATCGATGGTGCGGCCCTCGCCGAATCCACCGAAAATGGAAGCGCGTTTGGCGAACGCGAGCGTGTCGGGAAAGCCTTGAATCGCTTCGTTGGTCACCGGCACCAGCGCATCGACCGCGCTTTCATCGGTCGCGCGCACGCCCATGAAGGCCCCGCTGGGAAACGCGACGAAGAAATAATCGCGCACCTGCGGCTGCTTCTCGCCACTGAGATAGGGCGCCATGCGTTGCGCGATCACCTCGCCGAGATCCTTTTCGATGAAATCGATGTTGGCGCCGGGCGGCGGCATGATGAAGGCGAAGACCAGATTGCGGTTGCCCTCCGGCAGGTAATCCGCATCGGGCTTGAGCGCGATGGTCAGGCCGAGCGGCACGCAGATCAAGACCGCGATCCACGCGCTGCGGCGCCGTGCCGTAGCGGTCAGGCGCATGATCGTTTGGGTGATGCGGTCCCACCAGTCGGCGTGGGGATCGCGCATAGTCACATGTTGCAGCCAGTTCTTGGCGGCGGCGGGAATGACGCCGACGGCAACGATCAACGAGGCGCTCACCGCAACCGCCAAGGTCAGCGCGAGATCGGCGAAGAGCTGTCCGGCCTCCTCTTGCATGAAGACGATCGGCAGGAAGACCGCCACCGTCGTGGCGGTCGAGGCGAGCAGCGCGCCCCACACCTGCATCGTGCCCTGGTACGCGGCCTCGGCGGCGGGCACGCCCTGCTCGCGCAGGCGCACGATGTTCTCCAGCACCACGATCGCGGCATCCAGCACCATGCCGACGGCAAACGCCAGCCCCGCCAGGGAAATCACATTTAAGGTGTGTCCGGTGGCGTGCAGCACCATAAACGCGATCACCAGTGACACGGGGATGGACACCGACACCATCATGGTGGCGCGGAAGCGGCGCAGGAACCACCACAGTATCCCCACCGCCAGCAAGATCCCGAGGATCAGGTTGCTAGTGATCATCCCGATCGATTGATCGATGTAAATGGTTTCATCGTAGACCTGCTCCATGCGCAGCCCCGCCGACGCCAGAGGCGCTTCAAGTTCCGCCGCGGCTTCCTTAAGTCCGTCCATCACTTGCAGCACGTTGACGCCGGATTGGCGGTGGGCGTTGACCGCGATGGCCGGCTCACCCTTGTTGATGACAAAGCTGTCGCGGTCGACCGGCAGCAGCTCAACATCGGCCACATCGCTCAGGACGATCGGCTTGCCGTCGCGCCACTCGAGCACGAGGCTCGTCAGCGCCTCGGCGTCCATCGCGCCGGTAAAGCGCAGGGTGTAATGGCGCTTGCCGACGTGCAATTTTCCGGCGGTCACATCCTCGTTGCCGCGTATCTTGGCCACAAGCTGCGGCAGTTGCAGCCCGAGGTTCGCCGCGCGATAGGCGTCGAAGGTAATGCGAATCTCCTCTGCGCGCCCCCCGCGCATTTCGGAGAGCGCGACTCCCGGCACGCGCTCAAAGCGCGTCTGCACCACTTCCTCGACAAAGTTCTGATAGCTGGCAATGTGCCGCGTATTGTCCGGCTGCGTCTTGATGATGAACCAGGCGATGGGCCGGCTGCTGCCGCCCACCGAGTTCAGCACCGGCTCGTCGGCGTCCTCGGGATATTGTGGAACGCGATTGAGCCGATTGAGGATCTCGACCAGGGCGCGCTGCAGATCACTGCCCACCGTAAGCTTGATCGAGATCTCGCCCCTGCCGCGCTGGGCCTTGGAGAGCATTTCCCGCATCCCGGGCAGGCCGCGCAATACCTTCTCCTGCGGCTCGATGATTTCCGCCTCGATCTCCTCGGGCGCGGCACCGCGCCAGTTCGTGCTGATGGTAATTTCGGGGCTTTCCACCTCGGGGGTCAACTGAATCGGCAGGCGATCGAGACTGATCAGGCCGAAGATAATCGCCAGCAGCACGGCGACAAAGGTCGCCACGCCGTTGCTCAGGGAAAGGCGCGTCAGATTCACAGCGACAGCTCGGACTTGTTCACCACATTCACGCTCTGGCCGGGACGCAGACGCTCGCCGCCATTGATCACGACCAAGTCGCCCGGCTGAATCGCGCCCAGGATCTGGATGAACTGCTGGGCTTCGATGCCGGTGGAGACCGGGACCCGCTCCGCCGTATTATCCGGTTTGACGCGAAACACTGCGTTGCCGTCCCGGCGCAACACCAAGGCATCACTCGGCACGGACAGCACCGGCTGGGCCTTGGCGGTGGGCACCGCGACACGCACCGCTTGTCCCGCCGTCCAGGGGATGTCTTTAGCGGAAAGACGCAATTCATGCATGCGCGATTGATTGTCACCGACGCGCACCACGGCGCGGACCTTCGCATCGACTTCACGCTCATCGACTTTTATCCGCAACGCCGCCTCTTCCTCGACATTGGCCAACATCGTCGAGGTCACCCACGCGCTCACCTCCAGGGAAGCGGTGTCCACCATGCGGACGATCGGCTCGCCGCTGTCGGCCCATTCACCCGCCCGCAACAGGCGTTCGGAGACGACACCGGCGAACGGCGCGCGGATCGTGGTCCGTTCCAGACGCTCGGTCGCGCGATTGGCCTTGGCCTGGGCGACGGTCAGATCGCCGCGCGCCACCAGCCGGTCGGCCAGCGTCTTGTCCAACAGGCTCTGCGAAATGCTTTTTTGCGCCACCAGCGTTTGCAGCCGCGCGACCTCCTGATCCAGAAAGTCGACACGCGCCTGCTCGCGCGCGATGATCGCGCGGTATTCCGCCAGCTCTTCCTTGATGAGGGTCGCATCGATCCGGGCGATGACGCCGCCCTTGGCGAGACGGGCGCCGACATCCGCTACCCACTCGAGCCGCCCCTCGATCTCGGCGGCGATGCGCGCATCATTGCGGCTGATCACCTCGCCGGCGACCCAGGTGGTGGGCGCGAGCACGCGAACTTCCGCCTTGGCCACTTTCACCGGCGAGGCTATCTGAGCCGATGCCGGAGCGGCAGCGGCGATCAGCCACAGCAATACACCAACGCGAAACAGATATTTTTTACCAACTCTCATCATGTCACTCATCGAACGAAACAATCGCGTTTGACGTTCATCACAACCCGCGCCGGCGGAAGATCGTCCGCTCATGCGCGACCAAAGGTTTGCCGAAGCGCCGCGACAAAATCATCCAGGCGATCTTCCGGCAAATGATTGATGCCGGCCGCGGCCTTGCGCCCACCGCCGGTCGCAAACTGCAAGCACAGCCGGTCCGCGCCTTGCTTGTCGACTTCGGGCGCGCGCACGCTCACCAAATATCCGCCGCCCGATTTTTCCGTCAGCAAGGCGTGGGCGCGCCGGGGAAATTGCGCCGCCAGGAGATTGGCAAAAACCCCGCTCACCCGCCTGGCCCAGGGCTGGTCCGGCAACACATAAAGGGCGAGCGCATCTTCTTGCAGGTGCGGTTGCAAGGTCATCGCCTGATCCAGATCCGATTCATACCCCTGGACCAGCGCGGCGAAGACGCGCGCCTCTTCGCGGATGAACGTCAGCGGATCGGCATAGGGCCTGATCATCAGGCACAACTCCTGCGGCGGGAAATGCAGATCGGAGAGATCGGCGCCGTAGCCGTTGTAATTGATGCATTCGCCGAGCTGTTGCAGCTGTGCGATCTCCGCCTTGGAAAGATCAAGCGACTGCGCGAGTTGCTCCGCGCGCCGCGGCAGGCTGTCGCCAAACGCCCCGACCACGGCCCAACGGCTGAAGCGTCCGTTGAGATACTGATTCACCAGCAGGCTGGAGCAGACCTCGGCCGAGGTATCAATGATGGAGGTGAAGTTTTCATGCTGGGGAATCTCGCCGGGGTAGTGATGATCGAAATAGATCACGCGCGCCCCTGCTTCGAGAAGCTGCATAACCGCACTGCGATTTTTTTCCAAGGCGATGTCGAAGATGGCGACCTCGTCACCGGCCTTGGCCGTCACCCGCTGCACCAGCTCGATGTCGCGCTTGACGCCGGTGATCAGCACGCTTTCCGCGGGATGGGCCAGGCGCCACTGTTGCAACGCGCAAATACCATCGGCGTCGCCATTGAATACATCGTATAAAGGCATCGAGTATAGGGCTCTTCAATTGAGGTTTGATTTATTGATGGCTGTGGACGGCAGTGCGATGATTTCGATGCCCTCCTCCACCAATTCCCGCGCCTGTTTGGGCGTGGCGACACCGCGAATTCCGCGCCACTCTTCCTCGCCATAGTGGATGCGGCGCGCCTTCTCGGCGAACTGGGTCCCTACGTCTTCACAGTGCCGCTCCAGATAGCGCTGTAATTTCGCCAGAACTTCAGCTGAAGACTGCGATCGCTCATCCGCGGCGTCTCGCGCCGCCCGGGTTTGCACATGACTGGCCGACGGCACCTTTTCCACGGCGCACGTATCACAGACTGGACAGGCCAGCAGCCCACTGGCTTTTTGGTGCTGGTAATCTTCGCTGTTTTTGAACCACCCTTCAAAGCGATGGTGATTCTGACAAAGAAGATCATAGATGATCATAGCGATGAAACCACATATCGTTTACCTATGTGGTCAGATTTTATGGGTTAAGACTGCAAGAAACAATGATTTCGCTTGGCCGGCAGGCTCCGGCCAAGCGATGAGCGGAGTGGCTTATTGGTTGATGCCCATCAGGCGCAAGGCCTTGCGGACCTCTTCGGTGGCGTCCTGGATCATGGCGATCGCCTTGGGATACGATTTGGCGTTGGCCTCCTTGATCGCGGCCTGCGCCATCTGCTTGGCCTTGTCCATGCTGCGATTGACCAGCAACATCACGCCTTCGTTGGGCTTCTTCTCCTCGATCGCCACCGGGATCAGTTCTTCATAGCCCAGGTAACGATCGTATTCATATTTCCACTCGCCTTCCGGGGTGTCGATATTAAGCTCATAGGTGATGGTCATGCTGTCCATCATCTTGCTGGTCGCCGCATTGATCATGCCCTGCGCCTTGGTGAGTCCGTCGACAGCATCTCTGTAGTTGCCGGCGCCCGCCTGAGATTTGGCCTGGCTGATCAGCCCATCGACCGCCGCGACATCATACGCCACAACGGCGGCGGCCCCTTTTTGCTTGGCCACCTTCTGGGAATTCTGCTGGTAGATCTGCTTGTCGTGGTCTATTTCCTTCAACAACGACTCATAGCGGGCCTTTTGTTCGGCCACCAGGCTTTCACTGGGTACCAGCAACGATGCCTTGTTGAACATCTGCATCGCCTCGTCGATCAGCTTCCCCGCCTTCTCGCCATCCCCGGCCTCCAGCGCGGCCTTGGCCTCGCCCATCATCTGCTTCGAATCGGAGAGCAATCGCTTGGCCTCCTGATTGTCGCTGGCGGCAATGCGCGTGGCGGATTTGGACATATACAGCATGTTGCCGTACGCAAGCTTCTGCTTCAGATCAGAATCGCTGATCTGCATTTTGGGCGGTATGAAGGCGGGCGTCTGGACCGGAGGCGGGGTGGACTCAACCGCTGCCGGGGGCAGAGCGGCCTCCGGCGCGGTCGGTTCCGGCTCGGCCGGGGGCAGAATCTCTTCCTTGGCAACCGAGGTCACCTCTGCGGTTGCAAAGGGCTGGGCGCGGCTTGCCGCGACGGGCTTGGGTGGGGCCGCGACAACCGGTTGGGCGGCGGGCGCCGCAGCCTCTTTTGGTGGATTGGAGCCGCAACCGGCCAAGCCGGTCAACGCCAGCACTACAGCGGAAAAACAAACGGATTTTTTCATGTCAGACGCCTCTACACATCCCGGATTCAGTTTGAAGGGTTCAGGGAATCGCAACCTGCTATTTCATCAAGGCGGCCTGCGGCTTTTAAGGTCTTGTCCGAGGCTGGTGCGCTTGATGATCTAGGGGCTAAGGATTCATTACTTATGATCGTGCCAGTGAATTTGTATCGTTTTCGGCAAAAACTTACAACCCTGAAGGCTAAAGAAGACCGCCGCAGACGGGATATGTGAAAAAACTTGATTCGATGATTCAGTATTGATCGTCAACGCGCTGAAGCGTATATGTTTTGCCGAGGGCAGACCCGCGAAGGCGGGTCTGAACTGCGGGAGCCGCTCAGCCCGGCTTCACCGTGGCCAGCAGATCGCGCGCGACATCGATACCATGGCTGTTCGGATACTTATCCACCAGTTCTTTCCACAGCGTGCGCGCCTCATTGGTTTGTCCCTTCACTTGGTGCAAAAGGTGGCCAAGATTGATATAGGCGTTGCCAAAGCCGGGCTCGACCTGCATCGCCTGGCGGAAACACTTTTCTGAATAAGACGTCACGCCATTGGCCCAGTACATGGTGCCGAGGTCGGTCAGCACCGCGGGATTGTTCGGATTGATGGAAAGCGCGATTTGATAGTAAACAATGGATTGAGCGGCTTCTTGAATATCGTAGTAAAGATTGCCCAGTTCGATCGCGGCTTCCAGATCGTTGGGATTGGTGTTGAGCCGCTGCTTGAGTATCGCGATTTGAGTTTGCTGATCCATTTTTGTTACCCCCCGTCACATTGGAACAACTTGAATAATGAAAAGCCACTATAGCGGCTCGCCGACGATGGCGCAATCAAATAAAAGTCCGTGAAAGTGCCGCGTCATCCCGGGCCCTGAGAAGCGCGTGAGGTGTTTGTGAAGCGGTGATATAGCCATCGCCGAGGGGATCAGTGACGATGATGTGGAGTGGGATAATTGGTCGGGGCGAGAGGATTTGAACCTCCGACCACCTGCACCCCATACAGGTGCGCTACCAGGCTGCGCTACGCCCCGATGATACTAGGTACTTAAAACCGCCCGCCCTTGGGCAAGCGGCGCACATCATAACTTAGTTGGGGAAGAAGTTAAAACTTTTTTCGTGCTATCTTTTGAGGATTTTCAGCAGGTCTTCCAGCTCGGTGAGGAGCTCCTGCGAAATCTGCTTTCCTTGAGCAGTGTCCTCGGCGGCTTTCTCGCCTTTCAACTGCTGCCGGGCCCCGCCGATGGTGTAGCCTTGCTCGTAGAGCAGGCTGCGGATCTGGCGAATCATCAGGACGTCGTGGCGCTGATAATAACGCCGGTTGCCGCGGCGTTTTACCGGATTGAGCTGGTCGAACTCCTGCTCCCAGTAGCGCAGTACGTGCGGCTTGACGCCACAGAGCTCGCTGACCTCGCCGATGGTGAAATAGCGCTTGCCCGGGATGGCGGGCAATTCATTGTTGTTCGCTGCTTCCAGCATATGCCTCTACCCTGGCTTTGAGCTTCTGCCCGGCCTTGAATGTGACCACGCGGCGCGCGGTGATGGGGATCTCTTCGCCGGTCTTGGGATTGCGGCCCGGACGCTGGTTCTTGTCGCGCAGATCAAAATTGCCGAAGCCCGACAACTTGACCTGCTCCCCCCGCTCCAGGGCGGCGCGGATCTCTTCGAAGAAACACTCGACGATCTCCTTGGTTTCGCGCTTGTTCAGACCAAGCTCCTGGAACAACTTCTCAGCGATGTCTGCCTTGGTTAATGCCATTCTTCTAATCTCTTAGTCTTGCATTAAAACGATTGTACAGTGCGGACAAAACCGACTCGACGGCCGAGTCGACCTCGGTGTCGGTCAAAGTCTTGAAATCATCCTGCAAATATAGGGCGATCGCAAGACTTTTTTTGCCAAAATCAATGCCTTTGCCTCTATAAATGTCAAACAACTTCAAATTGCGCAGCGTCGGCGGAGCGGCATCTCGGATGCATTGCTGTACCTCGGCGGATATCACACTTTCGTCGATCACAATCGCGATATCCCTCCTAATAGACGGATACTTCGACAATTCCTTGAATGCGGGCACGCGCGCCTGTTGGAGCGCCTCCAGATCGATCTCATAGACGAAGGCGGCTGCCGGGAGATCAAGCGCCTTGACCACCGAGGGGGCCAGCGCGCCGATCCAGCCGATCGGCGCACCCTCGCGCAACACCCGGGCTGCTTGACCAGGATGCAGTGCCGGATGCGACTGGGCCTGAAACTCGATCTTGCCGGCGCTCCCCAAGGCCAACAAGGCCTCCAGGTCGCCCTTGGCGTCATAGAAATCCGCCTTGCGCAGGGCCTCGCCCCATTGCTCCGCCTGTACCGGACCGAATACCAGGCCGGCGAGATGCTCTTTCTGAACAATGCCCTGGGTGGAACGGATAAAGGTCCGGCCGATCTCGAACAGCCGCACCTGCTCCTGCTGGCGATTGCGGTTGTAGACCAGCGCCTGGACGAGGCCTGCCCACAGGCTGGTGCGCATGACCGACATGTCCGCCGAGATCGGGTTGGCCAGGGTAATGCCCTCCTGTCCTGGTTCGAGCAGCTGCTGGAGCTTGGGATCGACGAAGCTGTAGGTGATCGCCTCTTGATAACCACGATCGACCAGGGTCTGGCGGATGCGCGGCAGGGCGACCTGGGTTTCGCTCAACGCGGGCATGGCCATCTGGGCTACCGGCCGGTGAACCGGCAGATTGACGTAGCCATAGATGCGTCCCAGTTCCTCGATCAAATCGACTTCGATGGCGATGTCGAAACGATAGCTCGGCGCGTATACCGTCCAGCCGTCGCCGGTCGGCTCCAGGCGCAGACCGAGACGCCCCAGGATGTCTTGCACCTGCTGATCGGCCATCTCCATACCCAGGATGCGTTTGATATTGGCGCGTTTTAGAGAAATGGCGTGGCGCACCGGCATGAATTTTTCCGCACGCATTTCGGTGACCGGACCGGGCTGGCCGCCGGTGATCGACAACAACAGTTCGGTGGCGCGCTCGATGGCGCGCACCTGGAGCTCGGGATCGACACCGCGCTCGAAACGATGTGAGGAATCGGTGTGCAGGCCGTAGGCACGCGCACGGCCGGCGACGGCGCTTGGGGCGAAGAAGGCGCTCTCCAGGAAGATGTCGCGGGTCGTTTCGCTCACACCGCTGTCCTGGCCGCCCATCACACCGGCGAGGGCCAGCGGCTTGGCATGGTCGGCGATCAGCAGTGATCCCGCGCTCAACTCGATGGTCTTGCCGTCGAGCAAGGTCAGTTGCTCGCCCGCCTTGGCGTAACGTACATCGAGCCCGCCTTCGAGCTTGGCCAGATCGAAGCCATGCATCGGCTGGCCGAGTTCCAGCATCACATAATTGGTGACATCCACCACGGGATGGATGCAGCGGATACCACTGCGGCGCAGCCGCTCTTGCATCCACATCGGGGTTTTGGCCGCGGGATCGATGCCCTGGATGACACGGCCGGCGTAACGTGGGCAGGCCTCCTTGGCGTGGACCGCCACGGCGAAACTGGCGTTGTTGACGGACTCCACCGCTTTAATGACAACCTCATCGACCCTGATCTTGTTCAACACCCCGATCTCGCGCGCGATGCCGCGGATACTCAGGCAATCGCTGCGGTTTGGCGTGAGATCGACCTCGATGCAGTGGTCATCCAGCCGCAAGTAGTCACGAATATTTTTTCCAACCGGGGCATCGGACGGCAGGAGCAGCAGCCCGTCAGAGGTCTCGGCCAGACCGAGCTCGACGGCCGAACAGAGCATGCCGAAGGATTCCACCCCGCGCAGCTTGCCCTTCTTGATCTTGAGATCGTTGGGCAGATTCGCACCGATCATCGCCACCGGCACCTTCACGCCCGCCGCGACATTCTTCGCGCCACACACGATCTGCAGGGCTTCGCCCGCGCCGACCTCAACCTTGCACACCGTCAAGCGCTCAGCATCGGGATGGCGTTCGACCGTGAGCACTTGCCCGACCAACACGTCATTGAATTTACCTGCCGCCGGTTCGACGGCGTCGACTTCCAGCCCGGCCATGGTCAGTTGTGCGGCGAGTGTCGCCGCATCAACGCTTGGATTGACCCATTCACGCAACCACTGTTCGCTGAATCTCATGCTGTGTTATCCCGAGACTGGATTAATTGAATTGGCGCAGGAAGCGCAGATCGTTCTCAAAAAACAGGCGCAAGTCATTGACGCCATAGCGCAGCATGGCCAGACGCTCCACGCCCATGCCGAAGGCAAAGCCGCTGTAGCGTTGCGGGTCGATATGGACGTGCTTGAAGACATTCGGATGCACCATGCCGCAGCCCAGCACCTCGAGCCAACCGGTGTGTTTGCACACGCGGCAACCTGCGCCGCTACACATGACGCATTGAATGTCGGCCTCCGCCGAGGGCTCGGTGAACGGGAAGTACGATGGACGGTATCTAACGGCCAGTTCCCTTTCAAAGAACTGCTGCAGGAAGTCCATCAGGATGCCTTTGAGATCGGCGAAGCTCGCCGCTTCATCGACCACCAGACCTTCCACTTGATGGAACATCGGGGTGTGGGTCAGATCAGAATCGCAACGATATACACGGCCGGGTGCAATCAACCGCAGCGGTGGCTTGCGCGCCTCCATGGCGCGGATCTGCACCGGCGAGGTGTGGGTGCGCAGCAAGGTGTGCGCGTCGAAATAGAAGGTATCATGCATGGCGCGCGCCGGATGGGTTTCCGGAATATTCAAGGCTTCGAAGTTGTGATAGTCATCCTCGATCTCGGGGCCTTCGGCGACGGAAAAGCCGAGTTGCGCGAACAAGTCTTCGATGCGCTGGAGGGTGCGGGTAACCGGATGCAGCCCGCCGTTGCTCTGGCCGCGCCCGGGGAGCGTGACATCGATGCGCTCGGCGGCAAGCTGCGCCTCCAGGGCTTGGGCCTCCAAGACAGCCTTGCGTGCTTCGAGCGCGGCTTGCACCGCGTCCTTGGCCTGGTTGATCACCTGGCCGGCCGCCTTGCGCTCTTCCGGCGGCAAGGTGCCGAGCTCTTTGAGCTGCTCGGTCAGCACGCCCTTTTTACCGAGATACTGGACGCGGATCTGATCCAGATCCTGCAAGTTAGCGGCTTGCGCGATCGCGTGATTCGCTTGTTCGATTAATTCTGGCAATGCCGGCACGATACTCACTCCTGAAAACGATAAAGGGGAAAGGCCAGGACCTTTCCCCTTCGATAGCTCATGTGTACTGCCGCCCATTTAGGACGGCGGTGGTCACATGTTATTTGGAAAGGCCAGCCTTTGCTTGTTCTGCAATGGCAGCAAAAGCAGCCTTGTCGCGTACCGCCAGATCGGCCAATACCTTGCGATCGATCTCGATCATCGCCTTCTTCAGGCCGTTGATCATGCGGCTGTAGGACAGACCACACTCACGGGCACCGGCGTTGATACGTGCGATCCACAGGGCGCGGAACTGACGCTTTTTCTGACGACGGTCGCGATAGGCGTATTGCCCCGCTTTGATTACCGTCTCCTTGGCGACACGGAAGACGTTCTTACGGCGACCGTAATAACCCTTGGCCTGGGCCAAGACTTTCTTGTGTCTGGCGCGTGCGACGACGCCACGTTTTACTCTTGCCATGATGTTCTACCTCTGGTTAATCCTGTTGATATCAAGCGTACGGCAACAAACGGATGACGGCTCCGACATCCGAGCCATGCACCATGGCGCTGCCGCGCAGGTGACGCTTACGCTTGGTCGACTTCTTGGTCAGGATGTGGCGTTTGAATGCTTGCGCATGCTTGAAGCCACCTGAGGCAGTGCGAGAAAAACGCTTGGCTGCACCGCGATGTGTTTTGAGTTTAGGCATTGCTAAATCTCCGCTATTTCAAGTTGAGTTGACTACAAAGGACTGTTCGTCCCGCTTACTTCTTGCTCTTCGGCGCAATCACCATGACCATCTGCCGGCCTTCCAGCTTCGGCCGCTGCTCGACCACACCGTATTCGGACAGATCCTGCTCGATGCGTTCGAGCAGTTTTTGTCCGAGATCCTGGTGCATCATCTCGCGGCCGCGGAAGCGCAGCGTGATCTTGGTCTTGTCGCCTTCTTCCAGGAAACGTATCAGGTTGCGAAGTTTTACCTGATAATCCCCTATATCCGTCGTGGGACGGAATTTGATCTCCTTGATCTGCATCTGCTTTTGCTTCTTCTTCGCAGCGTGCTTCTTCTTGTTCTCCTCGAACAAGAATTTGCCGTAATCCATTATGCGGCAAACCGGCGGCTTGGCTTCTGTCGCCACCTCCACCAGATCCATTTCGGCCTGTTCGGCCAGCTTTTTCGCTTCACTCAACGGTACGACACCAACCTGTTCTCCGTCGGCGCCAATTAATCGAACCTCACGCGCAATGATCTGATCGTTGATGCGCGTCTTTTTTTCAGTTGCGATGACTCAATCCTCCTGTTATGACTGCCTGCGACGTTCGTTTTCCGCCTGGAAACGCTGGGCGAGCTCTTCGATCGAGAGGCTGCCGAGGTCTTCTCCATTGCGCGCGCGCAGGGCAATCGTACCGTTTTCCAACTCCTTATCGCCGACCACCAGCAGATAAGGGATCTTGAAAAGTGTGTGCTCGCGGATTTTATAGCCAATCTTCTCATTTCTCAAGTCCGATTTGACTCTAAAACCGCGCTCTTTCAAAGATTTGACGACCTTGAGGACGTACTCGTCCTGTCGACTGGTGATACCCATGACCACGGCCTGGGTCGGCGCGAGCCAGAACGGGAAGGCGCCGGCATGGTGTTCGATCAGGATGCCGATGAAGCGTTCGAGCGAACCGAGTACGGCGCGGTGCAGCATGACGGGCACCTGGCGCGAGTTGTCTTCGGCCACGTATTCCGCCCCCAGCCGCGCCGGGAGGGAGAAATCGACCTGGATCGTGCCGCACTGCCAGACCCGCCCGAGGCAGTCCTTGAGCGAGAATTCGATCTTCGGACCGTAAAAGGCGCCCTCGCCCGGCTGCAGATCCCAGGGCAGCCCCTTGTCGTTGAGGGCCTTCTCCAGGGCATGCTCGGCCTTGTCCCAGGTTTCGTCGGAGCCGACGCGTTTGGCTGGACGGGTGGAAAGTTTCACCTGAATCTCGTTGAAGCCGAAATCGGCGTAGACCTGTTTCACCAGATCGATAAACTTCGAGACCTCGGGCTGGATCTGCGCCTCGGTGCAGAAGATGTGGGCGTCGTCCTGGGTGAAGGCGCGTACGCGCATGATGCCGTGCAGGGCCCCCGAGGGTTCGTTGCGATGGCATGAGCCGAACTCAGCCAGCCGCAACGGAAGGTCGTTATGACTCTTCAATCCCTGGTTGAAGATCTGGATGTGGCCCGGACAGTTCATCGGCTTGACCGCGTAATCACGCGATTCCGAATGGGTGGTGAACATGTTCTCGCGGTAGTTTTCCCAGTGGCCGGACTTCTCCCACATCACGCGGTCCATGACTTGGGGCGTGCGCACTTCCTGATAACCGTTCTCTGAAAGCAGGCGGCGCATGTACTGCTCGATGACCTGCCACATGTTCCAGCCATTGGGATGCCAGAACACCATGCCGGGCGCTTCTTCTTGGGTGTGAAACAGCCCCAGCTGCTTGCCGATCTTGCGGTGGTCGCGTTTCTCGGCCTCTTCTAACCGATGCAAATAGGCCTTGAGGTCGTCCTTATTGGTCCAGGCCGTGCCGTAGATGCGCTGGAGCATTTCGTTCTTGGAATCGCCGCGCCAATAGGCCCCGGCGACCTTCATCAGCTTGAAGGCCTTGAGCTTGCCCGTGCTTGGGATATGCGGGCCGCGGCAGAGATCGATGAACTCGCCCTGGCGATACAGCGAAATCTCTTCCCCGTGCGGAATGGCCTCGATGATCTCGGCCTTGTACTTCTCGCCCATATTGAGGAAGAAATCGATGGCGGCTTCGCGCTTCATCACCTCGCGCGTGACCTTCAGATCCTTCTTGGCGAGTTCTTCCATCTTCGCCTCGATCTTGGCCAGGTCCTCTTCAGTAAAGGGCTGCTTGGCGGAGAAGTCGTAATAAAAACCATCCTCGATCACCGGACCGATGGTGACCTGCACCTCGGGAAACAGTTCCTTGACCGCCTGGGCCAGCAAGTGCGCGCAGGAGTGACGAATGATCTCCAGGCCTTCGGGAGACTTGTCGGTGATGATGCTCAGCGTGCAGTCTTGTGTAATCAGATAGGAGGTGTCGACCAGCCGATCGCCCACCTTGCCCGCCAGCGCGGCCTTGGCCAGACCGGCGCCGATGGAGGCGGCGACCTCGGCCACTGTGACCGCCTTTTCGAATTCGCGTTTACTGCCGTCCGGAAGCGTGATTGTCAACATCTTTGATTAGTCCTGCCCCGTCGCGGAGCATTCGTCCAGTGATAAATAAAAACACCGCGTTGGACGCGGTGTTATGGGTGACCGCAAAAGGCTAACAAAGAATCAAAGAGAGGTCAAAGTGTTGTCGGAGGGCAAGATTGTGTCGCTCGGCATACCGGGGGCAATCAAAGTGAGAAAGGAAAAATGCCTGCTGCAGCCGTGTGATTGGGGTGCAGCGCGTGAGATGTCCGCCCCTCTGTCGCTGACTCCGTCAATTAATTCAATACAAAACAATGCACTATAACTAATTTTTAATGTTTTGCTCTAAATGTCGACCGAAGCGGCGGTTAGGACGATGATGTGATGATGCTGACCAAAGGGGCGCCCTTCGGTTGGCGGCTGTCGGGTTCGGTTGCTTTTGTCTGCTATATCTATATGCATTGAGCAAAATGTTTCGCGCCTAATTCGTTCCTCAAACAAAGAGACGTGCCATGCAAAACGATGAAGGAAGCGCCTCCATGCACACCATCAAAAAGGAACCCAAGTTTTGCAAGTGCAGGGTGTGTCACGAATATTTCTATGCAGAAACCATCGCCCAGGCACAAAGCGCCTGCCGTGAGCACGCCAGGGAGCAACATCCGGATTGGGGCGTGACGGCGTGTTTTTGTCCGGATTGATGACTCTATTCGGAGGTATGTCATGACGATCGCTGCAACCCTGAAGAAGGCCTTGGAACAGCACGGAGTGCACTACGCACTCATTGCGCACCCCAAAACCGCCTCCAGCCGGGAGAGCGCCCGGGCGGCCCATGTCTATGAGGACCATATCGCCAAGGCGGTTATCGTGAAGGATGACCAAGGTTATGCCATGGTCATCATTCCGGGAGACCATTGGGTGAAGCTCGAGGCGCTGCACAAGGCGCTCGACCGCGACTTCGAATTCGCCACAGAAGAGGAAATCACCCGGCTGTTTCCAGACTGTCATCCGGGTGCGGTGCCGCCCATGGGAGTGGCGTATGGTCTCGAGACCTATTTGGATGATGACCTGACCACGCTGGCGAATGTGTATTTCGAATCAGGCAATCACCGCCATCTCGTGCATGTCTCCGGCGAGGCGTTCCGCGCCCTCTGCGCCGGGGTCAGGCGCGGTCATTTCAGTCACAATGACACCTGAGAAGATTCATAGCTGTTTCTTGATCGTCACCGCGCCGCGCAGCTCACCCGCCTTGTAACCGGTAGCCTTGTCGTGGGGGTGCTGCGCCTTGAGCGAGGCCTTGACCTCGTCCGGAATATCCTTGTCGCCGCCATGGCATTGCAGGCATTGGGGCTGCACGCCGATGGCCTTCATAAAGCGGAAATACTTACCGCCCGGCTCATAGACGATCTCGGCGTGAACCAGCTGGTCCATGGCCGCGACTTCGTTGAGTTTTTGCTGGAATTGCGCCAGTACCGTCTGTTCCCAGGCATCGGGGGTGCCCAGCATCGGATTCCGCACCCGCGTGCCGACCCGAGTCAATTTCACGCCATGCTCACGGGAGAGTTCCCCGGCAATGCGCGGCGCGATCTCGGAACAGGTCGTGATGGCGCTGACCGGCCCTCCGGCCTTCATCGCCGCTTGCATGTTCTCAGACAAACCGCCTGCGAACGTCTTGGTGATGCCGGCCGCTTCTTGTTTGAGCGCTTCCAGCTCCGGCTCCGCTGCCGATGCGTGCGCCATGCCCAACAGAAACAATGAGATAGTTGTTGATATTCTTTTCATGCGCTCATTCCGCCTTTGGTGGATTGGTAGTGAAATTATAGTATATTAGCGATATCTAATAATCGGTCAAGCGGCTTTGCCCTCGGAGCACTGTTCGGTCACCAGCTCAAACAAATTGCAAAAAATCCGATAATGAACTATACATTAAATATGGTTCACTTCCGGATTCAGTACGATGTTAGTAGCCGACCACCGCAGACTCCCCTCCAGCCCAGGCCGCTATTCCGAGGCCGACAAGGCGCAGGCCGGCCTGACCGCTTTTTTCTCCATCGCCGAGGAATGGCAGCTGGACAACGAGCAACAGCGGATTCTGTTGGGAGCCCCGGGCCGCACCACCTTCTTTGAATGGAAAAAAAAGAAGAAAGGCAATGTCTCGCGAGATGTGCTGGACCGCCTGAGTTACATCCTCGGGATCTACAAGGCCCTGCACATCCTGTTCTCCGATCACACCGCCCGTGAATGGCTCAGGAATCCCAACAAAGACCCGTTGTTCAGCGGCAAGTCCCCGCTGGAATATATGCTCAGCGGCCACCTCGTCGCCCTCGCGGATGTACGCCGTTATCTCGACTGGGCCCGCGGCTGATGACCCTGCCGATTCCGCCGCTCGCGCGGCCGCGCGGTAAACAATATCGCATCATCTCCACGCGCTATCCTCCGATCGATTTCTTTGAAAAACACGTGCCGCCCGATCTGCTCGGCCCGCTCTGGGAACTGGAGGCGCAGACCAACCCGCGCCTGATGCTGGAGACCGGCGACATCGGGCTGGTCGCCGCAGAAGACCGAGTCTCCGGCCCCGGCGCCAGCATCGTGATGGCCGCGTTTACCCATATCGATCACAAGACTCGTTTCGGTGATGGCACCTTCGGGGTGTATTACGCCGGCCGTTCGTTGGAGACCGCGATCCGCGAGACCGTGCATCACCGCCAGATCATCGCCAGCGACGCCGGTCTCGGCCCGGATGAGTTCAGCATGCGTGTGTGGGTGGGCGAGATCAAAAAACCGCTGCATGATGTGCGCGGCAATGGTTATGAAGTTTTGCACGATCCCGAACCACGCCCGGAGAATCACCCCATCGCCCAGGCTTTCGCCAAGATGCTGCGCAGCCAAGATTCCTGGGGCATCATCTATCGCAGCGTGCGCCACCCAGGCGGCCAATGCATTGCAGCGTTGCGACCGCCCGCTGTGTCCTTGCCCACGCACAGCGCCCACTTGGTCTATGTTTGGAATGGAGAGAAGGTCACCCACGTCTATGAACGATCGGAGCCGATCCTGTCGTTTGGTGATGCGTAGGAGCGAGCCCTGCTCGCGAATAGCCGGCAATCGCCTGCAGGGCAGGCTCCTACACAAAGATCTGATTTGACGAAATACATTTGACCACAGGTTAATAGAGTCATTTCCAACCGCTCAACGACATATAACCACGACCATGGACTATCACTCGGAATTCCCGCTCGACCCAGAGATTCTCTATCTCAACCACGCCGCCGTCGCGCCGTGGCCTAAACGCACCGCCGAGGCAGTGCAAGCCTTCGCCGAAGAAAACATTCATCGCGGCGCGCAAAATTATCCGGCGTGGATCAAGGCCGAAATGGCCTTGCGCATGAGTCTGCGCCAGCTGCTCAATGCACCGTCGGTCAATGATATCGCACTGATGAAAAACACCTCGGAAGCGCTTTCTGTCGTTGCCTATGGCCTGGAATGGCAACGCGGCGACAACATCGTCACCAGCAATGAAGAATTTCCCTCCAACCGCATCGTCTGGGAGTCGTTGGCCGCGCAAGGCGTGGAACTGCGCCAGGCCGATCTGCACACGGCGGAGTCGCCCGAAGACGCGCTGATTGCTCTGATCGATGAAAACACCCGCTTGCTCACGATCAGCTCGGTGCAATATGCTTCGGGCCTGCGCATGGATCTGGAACGCTTGGGACGTTATTGCCGCGAACACGGCGTATTATTTTGCGTTGATGCCATTCAAAGCATCGGCGCGCTGCAATTCGATGTGCAGGCCATCCACGCCGATTTCGTCATGGCCGACGGACACAAATGGATGCTCGGCCCGGAGGGTCTGGCCGTATTTTATTGCCGCGCAGAACTGCGCGAACGGCTGAAACTCTATCAATACGGCTGGCACATGGTCGAGGATGTCGGCAATTACAATACCAAACAGTGGACGCCCGCCGGCTCCGCGCGCCGCTTCGAATGCGGCAGCCCAAACATGCTGACCATCCATGCCCTGCTCGCCTCTCTCTCCGTCCATCACGAACTTGGGATGGCGCGGATCGAACAGGAACTGCTCGACAATACCGCCTATCTCATCGAACTCATCGATAACGAAAGCACGCTGGACGTCATCTCTGCGCGGCAGCCCGGCCGTTACGCCGGCATCGTCACCTTCCGCCACAAACACATCGAACCGGCGATACTCCACCAAAACCTTCTGCGGCAAGGGGTCATCTGCGCGCAGCGCGGCGGCGGGGTACGCTACTCGCCGCATTTCTACAATTCGCGGGAACTGCTGGAGCGGGCCGTAAAACTCGCGGCAGCGGGATGACCACACTGCAGCAATTACAACGTATAAATTTATTTTGAAATTTCGCTTTATTTGTACGCAGAAGTTCTTAGAATTATGACTTAGCGATTTACTAAGAGATGCAGCGGCCGAGTCGCGGAAGGGAATCGGCAGCGCGTATTATGGCTTCATGGGGAGGAATCAATGTTCAAGGTTAGATCATTCGGGCGCGTCATCTCGGTATGCGCTGTTCTCACCGGCTTGGTTTTGATCGGTGGGTGCGGCAAGGAGGCCAACCAGCACGGCGCCGCCCCGCCCCCGCCGCCGGTCAGCGTGGCCGAGGTGATCGTGCGCGATGTCGTGCCTTCGGATGTCTTCAACGGCCGCATCGAGGCGGTGGAAAGCGTGCAGCTTCGTCCGCAAGTCGGCGGTGTGATCGAGCAGGTGCGTTACCGCGAGGGCGACATCATCAAGAAGGGCGAGCTGCTCTTTGTCATCGACCAGCGCCCGTTTCGCGCCGATCTCGAACGCGCCGAGGCGGAATTGGCGCGGGCCAATGCGCAGGCGAATCTCGCCCGCATGGAACGCCAGCGCGCCGTCGATCTGTACGCGCGCAAGCTGATCTCCACGGAAGAGCACGATCAACGGCTCGCCACTGAGGCGCAAGCCGATGCCAATGTGCGAGCGGCGGAAGCGGCGGTTCGGCTGGCCCGCCTGGATCTGGAATACACCCGCATCCGTGCGCCGATCACCGGACGCACCGGCCGGGCATTGTTCACGGTGGGCAATCTGGTGGCCTCCGAACCCACCCCCGATGTGCTGACCACCATCGTATCCCTCGATCCCGTGTATGTGTATTTCGACAGCGATGAACTCACCTATCTGCGCCATGCCGGCAGCGCCCGGCAAGCGGAAGGCAAGGACAAGGGACCGGTGGTGTTCGTAAGTGTCGGCAACGAAGCGGATTTTCCCCGCAAGGGATACGTCGATTTTGTCGACAACCAAGTCGACCCGCGCACCGGCACTATTCGGCTGCGCGCCGTCTTGGAAAACAAAGATTATCAGCTGACCCCCGGCCAATTCGCCCGCATCAAACTGTTGGCCAGCGCGCCGGTGCAGGCGGTATTGATCGACGACAAGGCGATCCTGACGGATCAGGATCGAAAGTATGTCTATGTGCTCGGCCCCGAAAATCGCGCCATGCGCCGCGACATCCAGATCGGCCAGGTCTACGAAGGCCTGCGCAACGTGATCAGCGGACTCGAAGCGGGTGAGAAGATCATCGTCCACGGCGTGCAAAAGGTCTTTTTCCCCGGCATGCCGGTCACTCCTCAAATGATCACCATGGGTGATCCGCCCCCCGCCCCCCCGGGACCGCCGGCGGGACATTGATGGATATGAGGAGCGAGCAGCGATGAAGGATTTTTCCCGTTTTTTTGTCGACCGCCCGA
This sequence comes from Pseudomonadota bacterium, assembly GCA_040752855.1. Taxonomy (GTDB): domain Bacteria; phylum Pseudomonadota; class Gammaproteobacteria; order RBG-16-57-12; family RBG-16-57-12; genus JBFMHP01. Next base: position 57,182 of record JBFMHP010000019.1, read on the forward strand.
TCTTCGCGGCGGTGTTGTCGATCCTGATCTTCACGGCCGGTTTGATCGCCGTACCCTTGCTGCCGGTGACGGAATATCCCGAGGTGATACCGCCGACCGTCACGGTGCGCGCGGTCTTTCCCGGCGCCAATCCCAAGGTGATCGCCGAGACCGTGGCCACACCGTTGGAGGAGGCGATCAACGGCGTCGAGAACATGATGTACATCAAGTCGGTGGCCGGTAGCGATGGCGTGTTGGCGATGACGGTGACCTTCAAGCCCGGCACCGATGCGGACTTGGCCCAGGTGCACGTGCAGAACCGCGTCAGCCAGGCCAGCGCCCGCTTGCCCGAGGAAGTGCGGCGCTTAGGCGTAACGACGCAAAAGCGCTCCATCAATCTCACCATGGTCGTGCACCTGCGCTCGCCCAACGGCACCTATGACACCACCTATCTGCGCAACTACGCGGTGCTGCACATCAAGGATCAACTCGCGCGCATCCCGGGTGTCGGCGATGCGTTGATCTTCGGGGCCGGCGACTACGCCATGCGGGTGTGGCTCGATCCCGCCAAGGTCGCCGCGCGCGGCTTGACCCCGGGCGATGTGGTCAATGCCATACGCAGCCAGAACATCCAAGTCTCCGCCGGGCAGATCGGCGCACCGCCGCAGGCAACGCCCGCGGAGCTGACCCTGTCGATCAACGCCAAGGGCCGTCTGGTGACGGAGCAGGAATTCGCCGACATCGTGGTCAAGGCCGGTGCCAATGGCGAGATCACCCGGCTAAGCGATGTCGCGCGGCTTGAGCTCGGCGCGGCCGATTATGCACTGCGCTCTCTGCTGGACAATCAACAGGCCGTCGCCATCCCGATCATGCAGACGCCGGGGGCCAATGCCATCGAGCTCTCCGACAATGTGCGGGCGAAGATGGCCGAACTCGCCCAGCGCTTCCCCGAGGACATGGCATGGCAAGTGGTGTATGACCCGACGATCTTCGTGCGCGATTCGATCGAGGCGGTTGTCACCACCTTGCTCGAAGCGGTATTGCTGGTCGTGATCGTCGTGGTCTTGTTCCTGCAAACCTGGCGCGCTTCGATCATCCCGTTGATTGCGGTGCCGGTCTCGATCATCGGCACCTTCGCGGTACTGATGCTGCTCGGATTTTCGATCAATACGCTGACGCTGTTCGCCATGGTGCTGGCGATCGGCATCGTGGTCGATGACGCCATCGTCGTGGTGGAAAACGTCGAGCGCAACATCGCCGCGGGACTACGGCCGATCGATGCGGCGCATCAAGCCATGCGCGAGGTCAGCGGGCCGATCATCGCCATCAGCCTGGTGTTGATCGCCGTGTTCGTGCCGATGGCGTTTTTGTCCGGCGTGACCGGCCAGTTCTATCGCCAATTCTCGGTGACCATCGCGATTGCCACCGCCATCTCGGCCATCAACTCGCTAACCCTCTCACCCGCGCTGGCGGCTGCGATACTCAAAGGCCACGATGAACCGCCCGACCGCTTCACCCGCATCATCAATGGCCTGTTCGGCTGGGTATTTCGCCCGTTTAACCGGTTCTTCCATCGCAGCTCGGAGGGTTATTCCACGACCGTCTCCCGTGTGCTGCATCACCGCCTGCCGATCTTCGCGGTGTATCTGCTGCTGATCGGCCTGACGTGGACACTGTTCAAGGCGGTGCCGGGCGGCTTCATCCCCACCCAGGACAAACTCTATCTGATCGGCGGCGTAATGCTCCCGGAAGGTTCCTCGCTGGATCGCACCGAGGAGGTGGTGAAAAAAATCAGCTCGCTGGCGCTGTCCACCGAAGGCGTCTCGAATGCCGTGGGCTTTCCCGGCTTGAACACCTTGCAGTTCACCAACACACCCAACACCGGCACGATCTTTTTCCCGCTGAAGAGTTTTGATGAGCGCAGTCGGCCGGCTAGCGAGATCGCCGCCGAACTGCAAGGCAAGATCTTCTCCCTCCAAGAGGCCTTTGGCTTCGCCATCATGCCCCCGCCGATACTCGGCCTTGGCACCGGCTCGGGTTATTCCATGTATATTCAGGACCGTGCCGGCCTCGGCTATGGCGCACTGCAAGGCGCCGTGCAGCAGATGACCGGGGCGATCATGCAAGTGCCGGGGCTGAGTTTTCCGGTCTCTTCGTACAAGGCCAACGTGCCGCAACTCGACGTGGAGGTCGATCGCGTGAAGGCCCAGATGCAAGGCGTACCGTTGAACGAGCTGTTCAACACCTTGCAGATCTATCTGGGCTCGATGTACGTAAACGACTTCAATCGTTTCGGCCGCACCTATCAAGTCATCGCCCAGGCGGATGCGCCGTTTCGCGAGGATGCCAGCCAGATCGCCAATTTGAAAACGCGCAACCAAGCCGGCGAAATGGTGCCGATCGGCAGCCTGGTGAAGATCAGCCACACCTTTGGTCCCGACCCGGTGATACGCTACAACGGCTATCCAGCCGCCGACCTGGTGGGCCAATCCGACCCGCATTTGATGTCTTCCGCCCAGGCCATGGCTGCGGTCAGCGGCATCGCATCACAGGTATTGCCCAACGGCATGGGCTTCGAGTGGACCGATCTGAGCTACCAGCAGGCCACCCAAGGCAACGCCGCGCTGATCGTATTCCCCTTGTCGGTATTGCTGGTGTTCCTGGTGCTGGCCGCGCTCTATGAAAGCTGGACCTTGCCGCTGGCCATCATCCTGATCGTGCCGATGTGCGTCTTGTTCGCGCTGTTCGGGGTGTGGATCACCGACGGAGACAACAACATCTTCGTGCAGATCGGCCTGGCGGTGCTGATGGGACTGGCGTGTAAGAACGCGATCCTGATCGTGGAGTTTGCCCGCGAACTCGAGCTGCAAGGCAAAACGCCGCTGGAAGCCGCCATTGGCGCCTGCCGCCTGAGACTGCGCCCCATCATCATGACCTCGGTCGCCTTCATCGCTGGCGTGATCCCGATGGTCTTTGCCAGCGGTGCCGGCGCGGAAGTCCGCCACGTCATGGGCGTCACCGTATTCTCCGGCATGATCGGCGTCACCTTGTTCGGCCTGTTCCTGACACCGGTGTTTTACACCGGCTTACGGATGCTGGTGCTGAAACTACGGAAGAATGCCGCCAAAGAAAGCCTGTCCTAGCAGCCTGCTGGACTTAGGGGATCGTAGCGAGGATGGTGTGAAATCGAGGACAGTTTTTCGATCATTTGAGGCGAATAGTGGGCACTATTTAACGAAAATGATCGAAAAAATGGACCGATTTCACACCACCGCAGTAGATTCCTCCTAAGTCCAACAGGCTGCTAGCCTCTATACCGGGACTCGGCGGCTGGGAACAAGGTAAAAAAATTTCGAGTGGTGGCTTGCGCGATCTCCGCCAGTGACACGCCGCGCAATTCGGCGATGGATTGCGCGACGTATTTCACGTAGGCCGGTTCGTTGGGCTTGCCGCGAAACGGCACCGGCGCGAGATAGGGCGAATCGGTTTCCACCAGGACGCGCTCGAGCGGCACGCGCTTGGCGGCATCGCGCAGGGCCTCGGCGCTTTTGAAGGTGACGATGCCGGAAAACGAGATATAGAAATTCAAATCCAGCGCGCGTTGGGCGATTTCCCAGTTTTCGACGAAACAGTGCATGACGCCGCCCACCTGATCCGCACCCTCTTCCTTCATCATCCCGAGCGTGGCTTCGGTGGCATCGCGCATGTGGATGATCAGCGGCTTGTAGGTTCTTTTAGCGGCTGCGATATGACGGCGGAAACGCTCGCGTTGCCATTCCTGATCACCTTCGGTGCGGAAAAAATCCAGCCCGGTTTCGCCGATGGCGACCACCTTCGGGTGTTGAGCCAATTCCACCAGCCGCTCAACGCTGGGTTCTTCCCCTTCGGTCTCGTTCGGATGCACGCCGACGGAGATGGAAATCTCTTCGCGCGTCTCGGCCATGGCGCGGATCACCTGGAAGTTTTCCATGTCGATGGAGACGTTTAGGAAATGCCCGACGCCCGCGTCACGCGCAGCGGCGAAGGCGTCGTCGAGTCCGTGCTCGTATTTATCCAAATTCAGGCGATCGAGATGGCAGTGTGAGTCTATGAGGATCGGTTGCTTCATGCTGGCAGAGTTTGAGTCTTGGTTGGAAGGAACATTTATAGCAAGTACAACCAATGCCGGCAACGCTTGCGCTTATGCCGGCCTACGGAGGGAGAAAGTTGTGGGATGGGTGAAATGAAACCCTTCGCCATGTGCGTGATGGGTTTCGCTGCGCTGCACCATCCTACAGCAACCTCTTCAAAAAAGCGGGAGGTTTCCCTGTTACATGGTGTAGGTGGGCCGGTCTGATTTCAGCGCGCCGGCGAGGTAGGTTTCGATCTTGTTGCGCACGGCGCCGCCGTCCTGATCACTGAACTGAACGCCGATGCCGGCCAGACGATTGCCCGAGGCGCCTTTGGGTGTAACCCATATGACACGGCCGGCGACGGGGAGTTTTTCGTGTTCCTCCATCAGGGACAACAGCATGAAGACTTCTTCGCCGATTTGATAGCTCTTGTTGGTGGGCACGAAGATGCCACCGTTTTTGACAAAGGGCATATAGGCCGAATACAGCGACGCCTTGTCGCGTATCGTCAATGTAAGGATTCCAGCTTGCTTCAACACTGCGATCAACCTTTACCGAATTCGTTCATTGGGCCGCCTCGCCTCATGATTGCCGATGTAAGCGCATCCACGCTGTCATCACATCCTCCAGCAGCAGCTGGGCATTGACCTGGGTTTTGGCCAGCCGTCCTGCGGCGAGCAATCGGTCATAAAATCCATACAAGTGTTCCAAGTCTAATGCACTCGCATATTGCTGCAAGTGCTTTGTGACCTCGGGACTCTCCGCATCTTCTTGAAATTCCGTAAACTTGTAGCGAATCAGCGCCATGGTCCACCGCGTGAGCCAGCCGAGCAGGGCCTCGGGGGACAGCGCCTGGCTCTCTTCCACCGCGGCTACCGGGTGCGTCTTGCCTCGGGCCAACCGATCGAGCACCTTCAGTAGATCGGCACGCTGCTGCAAAAGTTCAGTCTGCGCGTATTCGAGGGCCCGTAACGGGGCATCGTCGGCCAGGTTCAGGAGCAGATCCGCCTGCTGGGTGGCCACTTGGTGTTGCGAAATCAACCAGGACCGGGTGATGTCGCGCGGCGGGCGCGCGAACAGGATCTTCTGGCAGCGGCTGCGGATGGTCGGCAGCAGGGCGTCGATCTGCGCGGTGATCAGGATCAGGATGGTGCGGGGTGTCGGTTCTTCCAAGGTTTTGAGCAGGCTGTTGGCGGAGGCGGTGTTCATCTTGTCGGCCGGATTGAGCAACACCACCTTGTAACCACCGTACTGGCTGGTCATGGCCAGTTGCGCGGCCAACTCTCGGATCATATCAATGGTGATGCTTTTGCCCTCTTCTTCCGGCGCGCAGACGGTGAAGTCGGGGTGGGTGCCGGCGGCAAACAGCGTACAGCCGCGGCAGCGGCCGCAGGGCTGGCCTTCTGATGTGCGCGCCTCGCACAGCAGATAGCTGGCGAAGGCCTTGGCCAGTTGCCATTTGCCCATGCCGCGCGCGCCGTAAAAGAGCAGCGCGTGTGGAAGTCTCCCCGCCGCTTCACGCGCGGTGAGCGAGTGCCAGAGGTCCTGCTGCCAAGGGAGCGGCATCATGGATCAAGACTCCGCCAGAAAGGCTTGGAGGGTCGCCCGGAGCTGGGCCTGCACCTCATCGAGCGGGCGGCCGGCATCGATGATGCGGTAACGCCGCGGATGTTGCTTGGCCAATGCCAGATACGCGGCGCGCACCTTTTCGAAAAACTCGGCCTGCTCCCGTTCAAAACGATCCGGCGCGCTGCGATTGCCCGCCCGTTCCAGGCCTTGGGCAACCGGAAGATCGAGCAGGATGGTCAGATCGGGGCGAAGATCACCTTGCACCCAGGTCTCGAGTCGGGCGATGCGATCTTGCGGCACGCCCCGCCCGCCGCCCTGATAGGCATAGGTGGCATCGGTAAAACGGTCGCACAGCACGTATTTGCCCTGTGCCAGCGCGGGGGCGATCACCTCGGCGATGTGCTGGGCGCGCGCGGCGAATATCAGCAATAATTCGGTGTCGACGGCCATGGCGGTCTGCCGGGCGTCGAGCAGCAGGCTGCGGATCTGCTCGCCGAGCGGCGTGCCGCCAGGCTCGCGCGTCATCACCACATCCTTGCCGGCCGCGCTGAGCAGCTCACGGATCAGCGCGAGATTGGTGCTCTTGCCCGCCCCTTCGCCGCCTTCAACTGTAATGAACTTACCCTGCATGTGTCTCTATCTCGGCTTGTTGCCTTTGAGCTGATATTTCACCACGGCTTGATTGTGTTGCTCCAAGGTGGCGGAAAAGGCGTGTGTACCATCGCCGCGGGCGACGAAATACACGGCATCACTGGCATCGGGATGCAATGCCGCCTTGATGGATTCGCCTCCCGGCAGTGCGATGGGCGTGGGCGGCAGTCCGAATCGGGTGTAGGTATTGTACGGGGTATCGGTGGTGAGATCATTGCGCCGCAGATTGCCGTCATAGCCCTCGCCTAGGCCATAGATCACCGTGGGATCAGTTTGCAGCCGCATCCGCTTCTGCAATCGGCGCACGAACACGCCGGCGATCGCGGGACGTTCCGCCGGCACGGCCGTCTCTTTCTCGATGATCGAGGCCATGATCAGCGCCTCGTAGGGCGTTTTGTACGGCAGTCCCGCGGCGCGTCCTTCCCAGTAGGTGTTCAGTTGCTGGTCCATCACTTCGTAGGCGCGCTTGAGGAAATCGATATCCGAGAGGCCGCGCGGGAAGTAATAGGTATCGGGATAAAAGCGCCCTTCGGGATGCTGGCCGGGATGTCCCAGCAGGCTCATCACCTCGGCGGCACTCTTGCCTTCAAGGGTGTGCTTGATGGCCGGGTGCTGCGCGAGGGCTTGGCGCAACTGGGCGAAGGTCCACCCCTCCACCACGGTGAGCCCATGCTGCATCACCTTGCCCTCGGCCATGTCATCGAGCAGATCGAGGGCGGTCATCTTGTTGCTGAGCAGATATTCCCCGCTCTGGATGCGATGGGCCTTGTTCTGCCAGCGCGCCGCCCACGCAAAATAATGCGGGCGGATGATGATGCCTTGTTCGAACAATTCGTTGGCGATTCGCTGTACGCTGCTGCCCGGCTTGACCACGAACACCTTGTTTTGTTCGTTGACCACCAGATGGCGCAGGGTGAAGACCTCGTAGTCTTTCCAGAAGAATCCGACCGCAAGGCTTGCCGCGATGATGAGCAGTCCCAAAAAGCGAAGCAGATGCTTCTTCATGCGAACTCCGCGATACACGCCGACAACCGGCGGGTGATCGGGCCGACGGCATAGGATTTCAGACTGATGATTTGCTTCACCGGCCAGAGGCCGATGATCGAGTTGGTCAGAAACACCTCGTCAGCGGCCATGAGATGCGGGGATTGAACGGGTGTGATCATGGTCGGGATACCGTGCGCCTCGGCCTGTTCGAGAACAAGATCCCGCATGATGCCACGGACGCCGCAGCCTGACAAATCGGGGGTGGTAAGCACACCATCGCGGACCAGAAACAGATTGCTCATGGTCGCCTCGATGAAATTGTCCTCGGCATCGCGCAGCAGGCCCTCAGTGATCGTCTCGTCCTGCCACTCGTTGCGCGCTAAGATCTGCTCCAGTCGATTGAGATGCTTGATGCCGGCCAACGCCGGTTGGCGCGCCAGGCGCAGATCACAGAGGCGCACGCACACGCCCTCGGCCCAGTACGCTGCAGGATAGGTCGGATACGGGTGGAGGCTCAGGATGCGGGTCGGTGTAATCGTATCTGGGAGTCGATAGCCGCGCCCGCCGCTGCCGCGCGTGAGGATGATCTTGAGCACGCCACGGGCGCAGTCGTGCGTCAGCTCCAGCGCCTCATGATGCAGCCGATCGAGATCCGGCAGCGGAATGGCCAGGCGCGCGCAGCCATGTGTCAAACGTGTCATATGGCGCGACCACCATTCGGGTTGGCCGTCAGTGACGCGGAGGGTTTCAAACAGCCCGTCGCCATAGTGCAGCCCACGATCTTGCGCGGAAATCTGCGTAGCGGGTATGCCGTTGATGATCATCATGGCCTTAGTCTAACAGCCTGCGAAAAAAAGATTTCAGTCCCTTCTCCCTTAGGGAGAAGGTTAGGATGAGGGGATAAAACCAGGCGGTTACGGCACATTTGTCCCCTCACCCCCGCCCTCTCCCTGGGGGAGAGGGCGTCTTTCAGCAAACTGCAATTCACAGCCGAGCGCCAGCAGTAAGCCACGCGCCTTGGCGCGGGTCTCCTGCAATTCCCAGTCGGGCTTGGAATCGGCGACGATGCCGGCGCCCGCGCGCAGCGAGACGGTATTCTTATCGAGGAGAAGCGTGCGAATCAGGATATTCAGATCCATGCTGCCGTCGCGATTGAGATAGCCCATCGAGCCGGTGTACGGTCCGCGCGCGCAGCCCTCCAGCTCGGCGATGATCTCCATACAGCGCACCTTGGGGCAGCCCGTGATGGTGCCGCCCGGAAATACGGCGCGGATCACTTCACCCGGCGTCACATCCTCGCGCAACTCGCCGCGCACATTCGAGACGATATGATGGACATGCGCGTAACTTTCCAACGTCATCAATTCATTCACCGCCACGCTGCCGTAACGGCAAATCCGCCCGAGATCATTGCGCTCCAGATCGATGAGCATGATATGTTCGGCCCGCTCCTTGGGATGTTGAATCAGTTCCTGGCGCTTGGCGGCATCGTGCGCGGCGTCCTGCCCACGCGGACGCGTGCCGGCGATGGGTCGTGTCTCGACCGTCCTATTGGTCACCTTGACCAACCGTTCCGGTGAGGAACTGATGATGGCGGTATCGTGATAACGCGCCAGTCCGGCAAACGGTGCAGGGTTGTGCCGGCAAAGCATTCGATACAACGCCGCCGCGATATCGCCGTCACCGGAAACCTGTGCCTGCCATTGCCGCGAGAGATTCACCTGGAACGCATCGCCTGCGACAATGTAATCGATGATCCGCGCCACCGCGGCGGTATAGCGCTCGGCGGGGTCTTCCGTGCATGCGGTGACCGTGATCGGCGTGTCATCGTGAGCTTTGGATGATTGGAGTTGCCGCACGTCCTGCGTCATCTGATCGAGCAACGTTTCACTGCCCTGCTCGGCCACCAACAGCAATTGTTGCGCGGCGTGATCCCATACCATCGCCGCCGGGATGCGGGTGGCGAAGGCCGTGGGCAACGCCTGCGTGGAGCGCGCCAGGTTCAAGGTCGGCTCGATTTGCTGAGCGAGTTCATAACTCAGATACACAAACCATCCGCCTCGAAACGGCGGGTGAACTCGATCGCTGCGCGCAACGGCGTGCGCCGCGTGCTGTTGATCCAGCGCGTGCAGGAAATCCGCGCCGCTCAGCGGATCGTCGAGTGTCAGCACCTCGCCGGGGAAGGCAAACAGGATGTCATAGCGCGCGTTTTCCGTGCCGTGCGCGACACTCTGCAACAGATAGGGATAGCGTGCCGGAGATTGCGCCGCGAGCGCCGCGAGGTTGATCTTTTCGCCGAGGGGACGGACGATGCAGTCATCCAGTTCAAGATCGGAGTGGCGTTTCATCGGCGCAGAAAGAGGTCGGGGGCTGCCGCCCCCGCCGTATTCAACTCAGTTTGCTGAAGATCAGCGTACCGTTGGTGCCGCCGAAGCCGAAGGAGTTCGACATCGCCACATCGATCTTCATCTGGCGCGCTTCATGCGGAACGTAGTCCAGATCGCAGCCCTCGTCCGGATTGTCGAGGTTGATGGTCGGCGGCGCGACCTGGTCGCGGATCGCCAGTACCGAGAACACCGCCTCGATGCCGCCGGCGGCGCCCAGCAGATGACCGGTCATCGATTTGGTCGAACTCATCGCCAGCTTATAGGCGTGATCGCCGAAGGCCGCCTTCACCGCCATAGTCTCGGCGATATCACCGGCCGGGGTCGAAGTGCCGTGCGCATTGACGTAATCGATCTGCGTGGCATTGAGCTTGCCGTTACGCAGTGCATTGAGCATGCAACGCTTGGCCCCTTCGCCGCCTTCCGAGGGTTGGGTCATGTGATAGGCGTCGCCGCTCATGCCGTAGCCGGTCAATTCGGCATAGATGCGCGCGCCGCGCTTCTTGGCGTGTTCGTATTCTTCCAGCACCACCACACCGGCGCCGTCACTGAGCACGAAGCCATCACGGTCCTTGTCCCACGGGCGGCTGGCGCGCTCGGGGTCGTCATTGCGGCTGGAGAGCGCGCGTGCCGCGGCGAAACCGCCGAGGCCGCACTCGGAGGTCGCCATCTCGGCGCCGCCGGCGATCATCACATCGGCATCGCCGTATTCAATGATACGTGCGGCATCACCGATGCTGTGGGTGCCGGTCGCACAGGCGGTGACCAGGGCGATGTTCGGTCCTTTCATGCCGTACATGATGGACAGATTGCCGGAGATCATGTTGATGATGTTGCTCGGTACGAAGAACGGGGAGATCTTACGCGGTCCCCCTTTCATGAAGGCATCATGGCCCTTCTCAATGCCCGGCAGGCCGCCGATACCCGAACCGATCGCCACGCCGATCATCTCGGCATTCTGCTCGGTGACCACGAGACCCGAGTCTTCGATCGCCTCTTTCGCCGCGGCGATTCCGTAGTGAATGAAGGGATCCATCTTGCGGGCATCCTTGGGCGACATGTATTTGCTCACGTCGAAGTTCTTCACCGAACCGCCGAAGCGCGTGGAAAACTCGCTTACGTCGAATCCGGTGAGCGGGGCAATGCCACTTTTGCCGTTGAGAATATTGTCCCAGCATTCTTTGACTGTCAGCCCGACGGGCGAAACCATACCCAGACCGGTGACAACTACACGTCGCTTAGCCACTATCCATCCTCACAAAAATTATTCGAGATCAAAATAGCGAGAGGCCGCAACCACTAGCACCTAGTGGGCGGCCCCCGATCGGTTCAAAGCCTGATTATGAGTGTGCCTTGATATAATTGACGGCTTCTTGGACCGTCGTGATCTTCTCTGCATCTTCGTCCGGGATCTCGGTTTCGAACTCTTCTTCCAGAGCCATTACCAGTTCCACTGTATCCAGGGAATCAGCGCCAAGGTCATCAACGAAAGACGCTGTGAGCGTGACTTCTTCTTCTTTTACGCCCAGTTGTTCTACAACGATTTTCTTGACGCGTTCCTCAATGCTACTCATGACGGATATATCCTCCAAAAGGTTAAGACTATAGCAGCTTTCGCTGCGCCGGTATTGTAAAGGTAACTTTCCCAGGAAGCCAGCGTTTGGGACTGCTTTCCCGCTGGCTCAGCTCATGTACATCCCACCGTTGACGTGCAAGGTCAGACCGGTAATGTACGCCGCCCCCTCCGAGGCCAGAAAACCCACGGCCGCGGCGATTTCCCGCGGCTGCCCGAGCCGGTTCAAGGGAATTTCCTTGAGCAGCGCGTCGCGTTGGGCCTCAGGCAAGGCACGGGTCATGTCGGTGTCGATGAAACCGGGGGCGACGGCATTGACGGTGATACCGCGAGAGCCGACTTCACGGGCCAAGGCCTTGGTGAAACCGATGATGCCGGCCTTTGCCGCCGCATAATTGGTCTGTCCGGCATTGCCCATGGCGCCGACCACCGAGGTGATACTGATGATGCGGCCCTTCTTGGCCTTCATCATGCTGCGCAGGCAGGCCTTGCTCAGTCGATAGACCGATGACAGATTGGTCTCGATGATATCCATCCACTCTTCGTCCTTCATGCGCATCAGAAGATTGTCGCGGGTGATGCCGGCATTGTTCACCAGGATACTGGGCATGCCAAATTGCGTTTCCATCTTGGCGAGCATCTCGTCGATCGAAACCTGATCGGCGACATTGAGCACCATGCCGCAACCCCTGATTCCATTCTCATTCAAATACTTGGTGATATTTTCTGCACCAGATTCTGAGGTCGCGGTACCAATAACGATAGCACCTGCGCCACCCAATTCCAAGGCGATGGCCTTGCCGATGCCGCGGCTTGCGCCGGTAACCAATGCGATTTCATTTGTCAGACTCATGTGCTTCTCCTCAACCTGCCAATGACTCATCAACCGAGGCGGTATCGTAGATGGCCGTAGAGGCCATCGCCTTGTCGATGCGTTTGTTCAGCCCGGCCAGAACCTTGCCCGGACCACATTCGATGACACGCGTCACACCTTGGGACGCCATGCTTTGAATGGTTTCCACCCAGCGCACCGGACGGTAAAGTTGGCGCGCCAAGGCATCGCGGATCGCATCCGGTGAGGTCACGACCTTTACATCCACATTATTGATGACCGGGATGGCCGGAGGCGCGATCGCGATACGCGCCAGCTGCTCTTTCAGTTTTTCCGCGGCCGGTTCCATCAATGAGCAATGCGACGGCACGCTGACCGGAAGCAACAAGGCGCGCTTGGCCCCGGCCTGTTTCATCAGTTCGACCGCCCGCTCCACCGCCGTCTTTTTGCCGGCGATCACGACCTGACCCGGGGAGTTGAAATTCACCGCGGAGACCACCTCGCCGTGGCCGGCCTGGGCACAGCCGTCGATCACCTGCTCATCGGTCAGGCCGAGAATCGCCGCCATCGCGCCCTCGCCCGCCGGAACGGCCTGTTGCATCAGACGCCCACGCTCGGCCACCAACTGGATGGCATCGGTAAACCCGAGTGCGCCGGCGCATACCAGCGCGGTGTATTCACCCAGGCTATGGCCGGCCATCAAGGTCGGTTTTGCACCGCCCTTCTGCTGCCATACGCGCCAAGTCGCCATGCCCGCCGCCAGCATCGCCGGCTGAGTCACCGCGGTTTGATTGAGCTTGTCTTCGGGCCCCTGCTGCACCACCGCCCACAGGTCGTAGCCGAGTCGGTCGGAGGCCTCGGCAAAGGTCTGCGTGACGACAGGATAATTTCGCGCCAAATCGGCGAGCATGCCGATGGATTGCGATCCCTGACCAGGAAAAACGAAGGCTAATGACATTGATCAACCCTTATTGATGTAATTGGTGAATCAGTAACGAATCAAGGCCGAGCCCCAGGTGAAACCGCCCCCGAAGGCTTCGAGCAACAAGGTTTCGCCACGCAGGATCTTACCTTCGCGCACCGCCACATCCAAGGCCAGCGGCACCGAGGCCGCCGAGGTATTGCCGTGATCCTGCACCGTGGTGATGACACGCTCCATCGGCATCTTCAGTTTGCGCGCGGTGGCGGTGATGATGCGGATGTTGGCCTGATGCGGCACCAGCCAATCGATGTCCTCTTTGTCCATTTGATTGGCTTCGAGGGTTTCATCAACGATGCGGCCCAAGGTGTTCACCGCCATCTTGAAGACCTCGTTGCCGAGCATGAAGATGGCGTAATTGCCCTGCTTGAAGGCCTGGTGGTTTTCGGAGACCCCCGCTGGCACGGTAAGCAAGTCGCGATACTGACCGTCGGCGTGGATATGGGTAGACAGGATGCCAGCCTCATCGCTCGCCTCCAGGATTACTGCCCCCGCCCCATCGCCGAACAACACGCAGGTCGTGCGGTCGGTCCAGTCGATGATGCGCGACATGGTCTCGGCGCCCACCACCAGCGCCCTTGTAGCCGCCCCGGTTTTGATGAATTTGTCGGCGACGGATAAAGCATAGATGAAGCCTGTGCACACCGCCTGTACGTCAAACGCGGGGCAGCCGTGGATATCGAGGCGCTGTTGCAGCAGACAGGCCGTGCTCGGGAAAACCCGGTCCGGCGTGGTGGTCGCCACCACGATCAGATCGATGCTGGAGGCCTCGATGCCCGCCGCTTCGATGGCGCGGCGCGCGGCGCGTTCGGCCAGATCACAGGTGGTCTCGTTCTCGGCGGCGATGTGGCGCTGCTTGATGCCGGTGCGTTCAACGATCCACTCGTCGGAGGTGTCGACCATCTCCTCCAGATCGAAATTGGTCATGACCTTTTCGGGAAGATAACCGCCGGTACCAATGATGCGTGAGTGCTTCAACTCGCCTGTCTCCTCGACAAGATCGCTTCTAGATGCTGGCTGATGTGGGCCGGCACATTCTGTTTGACTTCTGTCACCGCCACCTTGATGGCGTTGTTGAATGCTAGCACATCGGCGCCGCCGTGACTTTTGATGACGATACCCTGCAATCCCACCAGGCTCGCGCCATTGTAGCGGCGTGGATCGATCTTGGCCCGGAATGATTTGAGCACCGGCATGGCCACCAGGCCCGCCAGTTTGGTGAAGATATTTTTGTTGAAACCCGCCTTCATGTAATGGCTGATCATCTTGGCCACGCCTTCGCTGGATTTCAGCGCGACATTGCCGACGAATCCGTCGCAGACCACCACATCGGCCTCGCCGAAGTAGATGCCATCGCCCTCGATGAAGCCGATGTAATTGAGATCGCTCTCCTCCAGCAGGCGCGCCGCTTCTTTCACGCGCTCATTGCCTTTGATTTCTTCCGCGCCGATGTTGAGCAAACCGACGGTCGGTCGGGTGATGTTATCCACCGCGCTGACCAATTCCGCACCCATGACGGCAAATTCAAGCAGGTGCTCGGCGGTCGAATCGACATTCGCGCCGAGGTCGAGCACATGGCAATGCCCCTTGACGGTAGGAAGCGCAGTGATGATCGCGGGACGATCGATGCCAGGCAAGGTTTTCAGGACGAAACGACCGGTCGCCATCAGCGCACCGGTGTTGCCGGCGCTGACACAGGCCTGGGCGCCACCCTCTTTGACCAGGTTGATCGCCACGCGCATGGAGGAATCCTTCTTGGTGCGTAGCGCCACCGAAGGCAGCTCGGACATCTCGACGACCTGCGAGGCCGGCTGGATCACCAGGCGATCCGACACACGCGCGCCGAAGCGCAGCAGGCTGGCGTTGATGACCTCTTCCTGACCGACCAGGATCAGGCGCAGCCCCTTGTCCTCCTTCAGCGCCTGAATCGCGGCGGGAACGGTGACTTCGGGGCCGATATCGCCGCCCATGGCGTCGATGGCGATGGTAATGAGATCGCTCATAGTGGTCGTGATTGTGCCTGTCGCTCGGAGTTTTCTTTAATAACAAATGAAAGTGACCTCGTTGCAGGAATCCCTGTAGCGAGGCCACTTATCAAATTAGCTTAATTTCCGGATGACGGTCACCGCCGGAAGGGGAAACTTACTCGCCCTTGGTCTTGTTGATGACCTTGCGACCTTTGTAGTAACCGTCCGGTGTGACGTGGTGGCGCAGATGCGATTCACCGCTGGTGGAATCGATCGATACGGCCGACGCGGTCAGGGCGTCGTGTGAACGGCGCATGCCACGCTTGGATGATGTCTTACGGTTCTGTTGAACAGCCATGGGTGTCTCCTTAAAACAAAACTTCAGTGTTTCTTCTTCAACCCCGCCAACACGGCGAAGGGGTTTGGTTTCTCTACTACCGTTGCCTTCTCGTCCGACCGGTACTCATCGAGACCGACGCACTTCTCACCTGCCCCATGCATGGGTGCGATGGGCAAGGCCAATATCAATTCATCTTCGGCCAGATCAGCCAGCGAGATCGGGTCAGCGGTCTCAAGTATCATCGGCTCGAGCAGCTCGGGTAATTCCTGCGCCTCCTCGGGGCTGCGCACGATACCGATACTCACCTCGGCATTGAGCGTCACCGTCATCGGCGCCATGCACCGCTGGCAGATCTGCTGCACCTCAGCCTGGATGGTGCCTTGCAAGGTACGAACCCCGGCCTCATCGACGCCGAACTGCAAATCGATCCGCGCCTCACCCTGCACCGCCTCGACCGACTCCGCCAGACGCGTCATCCCATGTAACGGGAGTTGCCCCTGCAGATGCCCGCCGTCGCGCGCCAGGCGCAGCGGCTCGATGAACTTGGGTAGCCGACCAGACATGGCGCGCATCATATATGCGCAGCCCGCCGCTGTCAAAGAAAAAGGTTACAAAAACATGTTTGTATCTGAAGGTCCTGCTTCCAATTTGTAACCCCGCATGGCGGGTTGCAGTCGTTCATACGCTCTGGCGCAATCACACCTTTTAGATCCGCCGAAGCTTGCTTCGCCAGTTCCCCCGATCCCTTGCGACAACCGAAGCGCGCTTCGCCAGCGCCACTCTTACATACGCTTTTAAATCAATTAGTTACAAAATGGCATACCTGTTGCTCTAAGTGCTTTTGAGAAGCGAAGTGTGCTTTATCAAACTTCAACACCAAGAGGAGCACTGTCATGAGTAATTTCGAATACGCAATGGAATATAGCCCGGAACTGGAAAACTTTGAATTCGAATGGAGTGGCGAAGGCGAGGTATTCAGCGAAGGAGAGTTGATGGAGTTGGCTTCTGAGCTCATGGAGGTCACCAACGAAGCAGAGCTTGACCGCTTCTTGGGAGGGCTGGTCAAAAAAGTCGGAGGTGCCATTGGAAAGGTTGTGAAATCCCCTGTGGGACAGGCGATTGGTGGCGTGCTCAAAGGCGTTGCGAAAAAGGCATTGCCCATTGCGGGCGGCGCACTGGGCGCGTATTTCGGCGGCCCCCTGGGTGCAAAGATCGGAAGCGGACTTGCGTCCGCAGCGGGCAGTGCGCTGGGGCTCGAAGCGGAATTGTTGAGCCAAGAAGATCGCGAGTTTGAAGGGGCAAAGCAATTCGTGCGCCTTGCCGCCAATACCGCGAAGAATGCCGTTTCCGCACCACCCACTACCGATCCGCGAGTCGCAGCCCAACAGGCCGCCGCCACCGCAGCACAAAAGTATGCGCCCGATCTGTTACGTCCTACCGGAGGACTCGGGCCGGTGCCGTCCCCAAAAGGCAAGGGGCACGGTGGTCGCTGGTTCCGCCGCGGCCGTAACATCGTCATCGTCAATTGCTAATCAACCGTCATAAATGCGTTTGCGAGGAGAAAGCCATGCACGACATCGATCGCACTCAAATGGAATACAGCTCGGAATTGGAAACTTACGAGCAGTTTGAATTCGGTGAGACTCAGTGGGGTGCCGAAACCGGTGTATTCGGTGAAGCGGAGGCCATGGAGCTTGCGGCCGAACTGCTGGAAGTCACTAGCGAAGGGGAACTTGATCGCTTTTTGGGCAACCTCATCTCGAAGGCCGGGCAGGCTGTCGGTCAGTTTGTGAAATCACCGGTGGGCCAACAGCTCGGGGGTCTCTTGAAAGGCGCCGCCAAGAAAGCTTTGCCCATGGTGGGGAGCGCAATCGGCGGTTATTTCGGCGGGGAAGGCGGCGCGCAGATTGGCAGCAAGGTCGCCTCGACGGCAGGGAGGATCTTTGGCCTGGAATTGGAGGGATTGAGTCAGGAAGATCAGGAATACGAGACCGCGAAAAGTTTTGTGCGCTTTGCCGGTGAGGCAGCGAAAAATGCTGCATCGGCGCCGCCCAGCGCCAATCCAAAGGCAGTCGCCCAATCCGCGGTCATGGCGGCCGCGCGTCAACTCGCCCCGGGTCTTATTGGCGGCGCATCCGCTGTTACTCCTGTTACCTCTGGCAAGCCTTGCCCGACCTGTGGGCGAGGAGCGACTGGCCGCTGGATGCGCCGCGGCAACAAGATTGTGTTGTACGGAGCTTAAGTCGTCATGGCAACCCTTCCCATCGCCACATGGATGCTCGAGCAGGAGGCGCGCGCCTTGCTGACCCGGCTCGATCGTATCAAGCCGTTCGCGCTGCATGAAAGCATGTTGCCGGCGGCGAACCTGCTGCCGACAGCGCAAACGGCCATCGAACAATATCTTATCGGTGGGCGTCGCGAGCTGAGGGGCTTGATACGGCGGTACATCGGCTGGTTGCGCGGACCGGCGGGCCGAAGGGCGACACCGGCACAGGCGCAGCGGTTGTTTTCCTTACTGCGTCTGCGCTTCAACGCAGTGCTCACGCAATTCGATTTGTTCAACGATGCCCTCACGCAGCGCAGTGAGAATGAAATCGGCGTCTGGCTCTCCGGCCTCGACGTGGTTTCCGCGGACGCCCTGCAGCTGCCTGGCGGTTACTACGACGCCCCGCCGGTCATTTGCTATCTCGACCGCGGTGTCGGCGCGGCCATACGCCGGGCGCGGACGCGGCTCCCGGGCGGCGGGGAAAATCCCGTGGCTATCATCCGGGTGCCCCGCGAGCGCATGGTGGGCAGCGGCATCGCCTCTTCGCTGGTGCATGAGGTGGGTCATCAGGCCTCTGCCCTCCTCGACCTAGTGAATTCGCTGAGGCCGGTGTTGCGGGGCTTGCAACAGGGTAGCGGTCCGTACAGTTCCATCTGGTCGCTGTGGGAACGGTGGATATCCGAGATCGTCGCCGATTTCTGGTCGGTGGCCCGCGTTGGCATCGCCTCCACCATGGGACTGATGGGTGTAGTAAGCCTACCGCGGGCCTTCGTGTTCCGTCTGAGCCTGGACGATCCGCATCCGCCGCCATGGATCCGCGTCAAGCTGAGCTGCGCGATGGGACAGGCGCTGTATCCCCACCCACAGTGGGAGCGACTGGCCAGGCTATGGGAGGCCTACTACCCCCCTGCCAACCTGGATCCTGAGCGACGGGACAGCTATGCCAAGCTGCAAGCGACGCTCCCTGGTTTCGTGGCGCTGCTGACCCACCACCGGCCAAAACGTCTGCGCGGCAAGTCCCTGGTCGAGGTGCTGAACGTGCAGAGCCGGCAACCGGCCAGGCTGGCGGCGCTTTACCAGGCCTGGTCGCAAGAACCGGCGCAGATGTACCGAGCCCCGCCGACATTGGTGTTCGCGGTCATCGGACAAGCGCGTGCTGATGGCCAGATGAGCCCCGAGCAGGAAAGTAAGATCTTGGCCAGGCTACTTACCCACTGGGCGCTGAGCAGTACCTTGAACGTGTCAGCGGCTTGCGCAGCCAGACCGGCGCAGCGAGTGGGCTAACCAAGGGCGCAATTACACTTTAAACACACTTCGATTATTCATCTAAGGAGGTTGATATGGGAAACCATCGCAATGATTCGAAAGCATCTCGGCTAGGTACGCTTGTGGTTAACGTTTTGGATAAGGGCGGCATGCGTGCCGTTGCGATCGATGCAAAGGTCAGTCTGTACACCGCGGGGGGGCTCGATGGGTGCGCGAATTTTAGCGTCGAGACCTGGAACCCATGCGAAGAGCATCACGTCAAAACCCAACGCACGAATAGCCACGGAAGAGCGACCTTCGAGGGACTCAGAGACGGTTGTTACGTTGTTACTTATGGACATTACCCGGAGACTGATCCCCAGTGCGTCTGCGTCCGCGCAGGCTGCATTGAAGACGTGTGTCTTGAACCCGACGTCCGTCTCGAAGCGACTCTGAGGTTTATGGATCGCGACTGCAAGGACATTCCCTGCGCACAGCCGCGGGTGGATGACAAAATTGAGATCCAACACACGGGTAAGAACCTTGAAGATGCGGTAAGCAGTAATAAAGCGGCCATCATTCCGCCACAAGGTTTCAAGCCCGACCCAGATAACCCGTTAAAGTTTTCCGGCCAAGTCGTCAAGAGCGGGCCCCAGTCGCTCATCGCCACGGTTTCGTATTCGGCAATCGGGGCGGCCGCAGGTGCTGGTGGTGAAGCACAGTTTCAGCTGCCGTCTAAATTTGACGCTGATGAGGCGCCTATCGTTCGCATCGGCGGAAATGTGGGCGCTACCTTATCACGTACCGAGACCGAACCCACCGACGATTTGCCGCTGTGGGTCGCAATCCGCAACAGCACTGAGGCGCTGTCCTTCAACAACTATCTGCGCTTCATGGACTCGCTTTTTTGTGGCAGAGACGATCTGTCCGGCCTGAAAGCGTTCGAAAAGGTGCGATTCGCGGACAAGCGCACCAGATACGATGAATTGCGACAGACGCGTTTTCTGCCTTTTACCGACGCCGATGCCTACCGCGTCGTGAAGGCCGCCACCGAGGCTTTTGTCATGGTGAACTGTGGGGTCGCCGGGGTCGTACTCAATGAACCACGGCAATTACAGCTACAGCCATTTGATCGCGATCTCGATGAAGCCTACATGGATCGCAGAGACCTGCCGGTCCCAGGCAAAGGTCTCCAACAAGTGTTCAACCAGGATTACCTCGAAACCGTGAATGGGGGCACCATCGATGCAACATCGACGCTGCCCTATCTAGCGATCATCCGCAGGAAGCTGCCCGATGTGCCGATCAAGACTAACCTGTTCGGCGATGACGAGGTCGGCGAGTGCTTCGGATTACTGCAGGAAAAGCTCGCCAACCCGTGCCTGTTGGAACTCATCTGGTCCTACTGGCACGAAGAGGGCATGCTGGCGCAAACAGTGAACGCTATCACCCGGCGGTTCCAGAACGTACGGGCACCCTCGCCTCAGGACCCGCTGTCCAACCTCGAGATGGATCCGCTGCGCCCGCTCAACAACCTGTTTTGGGGCTACATCCAGGACGAGCAGCACCGGCTGACGGTGACTCGTCGCAATTACGAGTACGATCACCACTACGGGCTGCGGCTGGAAGGCAAGGCCGTTCAAAATTTCAGACCGGTAGACACGCGGTCGAAATTCCTGGAGGCCTTCCACCACCTCTTACGCCTATGCACGGTGTTCTACAAACAGGATGACGATACCACAGTGAAGGCCGATGCTTTCCCGGTGCTCAATGCCCTCAAGGAAACACACTTGATTCTCTCTCAGGGCGCGCACAACCAGTTTGGGGATCTGCCCTCGACCGCGCGCATCGAGATGTTGATGCAGCAGTGGCTACTCGCGCGTCCCGAGTTCCGGGAGTTCCTGCCGACCCGCATCATGGTGGCCTATCCCGAGCCGTGGATGGACCGCGTCGATGCCATGAAGAAGCTGCAGGGTTGGACCGACACCAGCGTGCTGCACTTCCGCAACCTCGGCATGTTCGGCGAGCAGATTCTGCTGTCGATCCGCTGGGGCGCCTGGAGCGATGTGCAAGAGCCGATTCAGGCGTTCAACTGGGCGCGCTTTTTCCGTCCCCAAGTGCAAGGATACATCCATGCCTACCGTGCGGCGACCGGCGTGGATCTTGCCACCGATACCGTCGATACCCGTGTGGATGCGACGCTGCCATCGGTGTTGCTGCAAAAGCGGCTGGCGAGTCAACAGCGAGCAGGTTGAGATGTATAACCATGCTCGACTTCACCTCGGCGCTGTATCTCGGCATCCACCACCCGAGCCGATCGTTGCAGCCTTGGCAGCAACTCACCCTGGGTACGCCGGCGGCACTGGCGGAGCCGCCCGGCGCGAGCGAGGTGGCACAGCCCCTAGCTGGGTTGCAGGGTTGCGAACAGGCGGTATTGATGCCGTCCACCCTGCACTTGTTTTGGGATCTGTTCGGGATGCTGAGCCGGCAACCGTTGGCGCTCTATCTGGACGAGGGGGCATATGCCATTGCACGCTGGGGCGCGGAACGGGCGGCGGCGCACGGGGTGAGCGTCCAGCGGTTTCGCCATCACGATCCAGGTGCGTTACTGACGCTGATGGCGGGGCAACTCCGTCGCCGGGAACGCCCGGTCGTCGTGGCCGATGGTTACTGCCCGGCCTGCGGGCAACCCGCACCTGTGGCGGAGTACCTGGATATCGTGCGGCGCTTCGACGGGTTGCTGGTGTTGGACGACACCCAGTCCCTGGGCATCCTGGGGGAGTCACCGGGACGCGCTGCGCCTTATGGCCACGGTGGCGGCGGCGTGTTGCGCTGGAGCGGGCACTTCGGTCCGGACATTCTGGTAGGGGCTTCGCTGGCCAAGGGATTCGGGGCGCCGGTGGCGGCACTTGCCGGAAGCGCGTCGACGGTCCGACGTTTTACCTCCATCAGCGATACGCGGGTGCACTGCAGCCCGCCTTCTGTGGCCGTGATTCACGCAGCCGCACATGCGCTGGCGGTGAATCGGCAAGGCGGCGATCGGCTGCGGGATCAGCTGGTCCAACGGGTCCTGCGCTTCCGAGACGGCCTGCACCAGATCGGATGGTCATCAGTCGGTGGTTTGTTCCCGGTCCAGACCTTATGCGGTATTGCCGGGCCTAATGCCATAAAGCTGCACCAGAATTTGTTGCGTTGTGGGGTTCGCGCTGTTTTGTCCCGTCCCCGCAATGACAGCGCGGCCCGCGTGAGTTTTTTGATCACGGCCCGACACAGCCCGTTGGAGATCGATCATTGTGTGGAAATGCTGATTGCTGCGGTAAACGCTTCCAGCACCAAGATGGGAAATCGAGGGACGAAAACCGGATCCCTGTTTGCAGCCCCTGCGTCATATTTTAGCCAACATGAAAATTAGGAGGTGAGGTATGAATCAAGAATTCACCTTTGAGACTCTACCCTTCGAAATCGAGCCTGAATTCCAAGGCGAGCAGTTCGAAGAGGAAGCCGAATGGGGACGCCGTCGCGCGCTGGCCGGGGGCGGAGCGACCCGATATACGCGGCCCCACTCCCCCACAGGCTTGCGGCCTGGTGGAACCAGGCGGCCACCGATGCCTAGACCCCGGCCATTCCCAAGGGGGCCACGGCAACCTTGGGTGGTCGTCCCTGAACCCTATGGCCTCGTGAGCGCGCCCCCGCCCGGTGAACCGGAACCGTCAGGATCCGAGCGTGTGCGCTGGGTGCAGGACTGCCTGAATCACGCGATGGGATTGCAGCTCCCGGTGACGGGTGCCATGGGGCCAGATACTCGCAGCGGGCTGCGGAGTTTTCAGCGGCAGCAAGGGTTACGGGCAAGCGGCATTGTAGGGCCGGATACGGAAGAAGCGCTTAGAGCCGCATGCGACGGACAACGCCCGTTTAACTTTGAAGTAGAGTCGTTTGATGCTTACCGGAACTTCGATGATGAGTTGGAAGTAAAAATCATAGTTGATGAGCCCGGGAAGAAACATATTACAAAACAGATAGAGGAAAGGTTTGCAGATCCCGCCGATCGGACAAAAATTATAAATAGAATTAATCAGCTAGTAGGTATGACAGCACCGCCTGAAGCGGTTGGCCCTTATGAGTGGTATGTCCAAGTGGGAAACCTCGGGGACGACGGTAAGGGTTGGGCGAATATCGTGGTGGTAGGCCATATGATTCGCAGTGTTTTGCAACAAGGAATGATTGTAAGAGGTCGTCGCTATGTGATTCGAAAAGGGGTGCTTCGGCAGGCTGGCGCTTAACCAAAGCGGCATTGTCACAGAGAACCAGACACTATCGGCTCCACCTATATAGCCCCACTGAGCCATTTCAGCGCTTGGCAACGCGGTTGAGCGGAACTAATTAGGAGGCAGCCAATGAAAAGCCAGATTGACTTTGCAATCGAACCGTTCGCGTTCGAGTCAGAATTCGAGTTGAGTGAGACCGGCTTCGAAAAATCCGTCATCGGATGGAATGGCGCCGCATGGCAACCTGAGGTTGGCGGGAATCGATTATCAACCCTGTACGGAGGAACAACCGGCTGTCCGAGGGGGCTGACTTGCCTTGATCATTACCACATTCCAAAAAAACCAGATCCCACTCGACCAAGCCGCTTTGTGGCAGGCGCGCTGACTAAGCTGGAACCGAGGAATATGAACCCGGGGTTTATTGATTCGTCTGATAATCTAGTTACTGATCGAAGCGGAACTGGCCTACAGACATGTTTGAACAAATTGGTGACCACACAATTTCAGAATTTTCTGAGCCGCGAAAGTATCCAAAAAAAATCCGCTTCCCGTAATGACCGCCTTCGCATTGGTCTTATTGACCTCACCGGGTCAAAGTTGACTCAGCCGGATTTCGCCGGATGGGGGTCAACAGTAGCGATGTACGGAGCGAGCGTTCCGAAGATATTAGCGCTCTATGCGGCTTTTCAACTCCGTAGCGATTTGCGTAGCCTTGCTATTTCTTCTGGCAAATCCTTGGAAGCCGAGGCGATTCGCAATTGGAAGGATAGAGGACTCAAGAGTGGTTTTCCCAACCTTGTCTGGCTATTCGACATTCGCAATTGGTCAGGAAATCCGAACACACTGGATTTTACTGCAGCTGCGCGTAACGTATTTCAAAATATCATGCACAATGCCGAAGCTGGAGAGCTCATAGTTAAGGTCGGCTTTCCATATATCGCATCGGTAGCCTGGCAATCCGGTCTGTATCACCCTGCTCGCGGCGGTCTTTGGCTGACCTCTTCCTATGGCAAGGGTCAATGGGGCGGTAATCCTCTGAGCGGAGTCCATACCGCCAATGTTACAGCACTCTCGGCGGCCACATTCTTCACGCTTCTTGCTCAAGGAAGGCTCGTGGACGACGCCTCAGCGTACGAGATGAGGACATGGTTAGGTGGCGGCTGTTATACGGGCCTATTTCCTCAGCACCTGGGACTCGTTGCCTCCAAGTGTGGAATCTGGTCTGACTATCTGCACGATTGCGTCTTGATAGTCCGTGGCAGCATTCGCTATGTCGTCGTTGGATTAACGCGGACAACAACCAGCGAATACTCGAAGTATACCCAGCTATTCCTAGAACTGGACAAGTTGATCGAGCGTAATAACCAGACACCCAAGTTGATGTGTTAGATACTGTAGAACTCTAAAACTGAAACATACAATCAGGTGAGCAGTGTCGCCGTACTGGCAGGGGTTCAGGCATCCAACCAGTACGTTGCAACCCTGAACACACCCGCTATGGTTTACCTGGCAGGAACGAGATGGAGAAACCTTCATGCTTGCAGGCGCGAGTGAACGATTACCATTTCTTGACGAGCCGGCTGATTCTAAAGGGTTCCCCTTAGCCTACTGTCAAGCTCACCGCGCCCGTTTTCTGTCGGAGCTAAAGGCGTTCCTCCGTTTCCCGAGTGTCAGTGCCCAGCGCGAGCATGCCGAGGATCTGAAGCGGTGTGCAGCCTGGTTAGCCGATCATCTGCGGCGGATCGGCATGGAGCGGGTATCAGTCGTGCCTACCGCAGGGCATCCCATCGTCTACGCCGAATGGTGTCATGCGCTCCGGCAGCCCACGATATTGATCTATGGACATTACGATGTGCAACCTGCCGATCCTCTCGGCGAATGGCGATCACCTCCGTTTGAACCGATCCTGCGCGCTCATAATCTCTACGGGCGGGGCGCATCAGATGACAAGGGCCAACTATTCGCCCACCTGAAGGCGTTGGAGGCGCTTCTCCAAACGCGTGGCGAACTGCCGGTCAACGTCAAGTGCCTCTTTGAAGGCGAAGAAGAAATCGGCAGCCCTAACCTCCCGTCATTTCTTGCTCGCTACCGCGACACCCTTGCCGCTGACGTGGCGGTTCTGTCGGACATGCCCGTATTGGCGCCGAATCGTCCCGCCGTTACGGAATCGATGCGCGGAATGCTCGGTCTCGAACTGGAAATACGCAGCGCCAACCGGGACCTTCATTCCGGTCTTTATGGGGGTGCTATCGACAACCCGCTTCAGACGCTGGGCAAAATCATTGCATCGTTACATGACGACGAGGGCCGGATTGCTATCCCCGGATTTTATGACGGAGTCCGAGAACTGAGCCAAGAGGAGCGGGCGTATATGAAGGAGTACGGACCTAGCGATGTTGAAATTTTGCATCACGCCGGGGCGGAACATGCCTGGGGCGAACCTGGCTACACGCTTTATGAAAGAACTACAATTCGGCCGGCTCTCACCAACACCGGCATTGTCGGGGGTTACCAAGGCATGGGGCCTAAGGCGGTGATTCCCCATCGTGCAATGGCAAAGTTTGATTTCCGCTTGGTGCCAGACCAAGACCCAGCGGAGATCGAGCGCCTATTCAGGCGCTATGTCGATGGCAACACACCATCGACCGTTCGGTCCTTCGTTCGCAGGCATTCACTGGCAACCCCGGCCATGATAAGCCGCCGACATCCGGCGATACGCGCCGCCTTCTCCGCGTATCGACTTGGATTCGGTGCTGCACCGGTCTTTGTGCGCTCCGGCGGCACCATACCGGTGATCGCGCTACTTCAAAATATTCTAGGGATAGATACGGTGCTGTTGGGATTCGCGTTGCCCGATGACGGCGTTCATGCGCCCAACGAAAAATTCTATCTTCCTAATTTTTTCAAGGGCATAGCCACCTGCATTTATTTTATCGCCAACATGGCGGATCGATCGACGAGACAACCGATCCCAGCGCTCCAACCACGCGGACCTGGTAAGGGAAGTGTTCTATGATCATCGACTGTCATTGCCATGCGGGAACAGGTGACGGGCTAACAGGGCCATGGGACACCAAGGCACCCTTGGCAGACTATCTACGTCGCGCGTCGGAGGCCGGTATTCAACGTACGGTGTTGTTCGCCGCTTTTCACTCGGACTATACGGCAGCCAACGCACAGGTGGGGCGAATCGTAGTCAGCAGACCCGAGCGGTTCTACGGCTTTGCGTTTGTGCACGCCGAACGAGACCAGGGGCGTGTCTTTGATTCGGTCAAGACTGCTGTTGAGCGCTATGGCTTCGTCGGCATCAAAGTCCACCGACACGATGGCCGCATCACGCGTGAAATCTGTGAGGTTGCCCGGGCGTTCTCCATGCCGGTTCTTTATGATGTGATGGGTGAAGTATCAATCTGCGAACTGCTCGCACAGGAATACCCCGACGTCAACTTCATCATCCCCCATCTCGGCAGCTTCGCCGATGACTGGCGGGTCCAGTTGGCATTGATAGACCATCTGGTCCGCCATCCCAACATCCACACCGACACAGCCGGAGTGCGGCGCTTCGATCTGCTGGTGGAAGCGGTGCGGCGTGCCGGAGCGAGGAAAATCCTATTCGGCTCCGACGGCCCTTGGCTGCACCCGGGTGTGGAACTGGCCAAGGTGTGGGCCTTAGGACTGCCGGCGAGGGATGCTGGGCTTGTACTCAGCGGTAACTTCCTGCGCTTGATTGGCGAGGTTAAGGCACCCTCTCAGCGCCGACCGATAAAACGGGAGCATGCTTTTTCCGGCAACACGGTTGAACTCGGCCTCGTTTATCGTGGTGATCCTTGGCTGGGCGCGGGAACGCCTTATTAGCCCAGCGTATCCCTAGCTCAAAAAGCTGCGGCGGCCTTGCGCTCTGCAGCCTAGTCACGGACCAGGCGAGTTTTCAATCTGCCGACGGTTTGCCCGGCGCATCTGCAGGGCGCGATCCGTGACGCCCAAGGCTTGCGCGGCCCGCTGCAGGTTGCCATCGGCGTCGGCCACAGCGATGTTTACCGCGAGATCTTCGACGGTGCGACTGATCTCTTTTAGACCGGCGCCGAGCGCGATGGCACGGCGAATGATCCGCTCTAACGCATCGCTTTGCCAATCGTGAGGCGGATCATCTAGGGACGGCCTCTCTTCGGGCGGAATACTGCCGACGCTGAGCAGGCCGGCGCCCACGTAGCGGTGCATCAGTCGCGCCACCCGCTGCTTCAACTCGCGCACATTACCCCGGTAATCATGCTGCAAGAAGTAGTCCTTGGTCGCCGCATCCAGTTCCGGGGGATCTTCTTCCGGGCGCATCTCGCGCATGAAATAATGCACCAATGGCAGGATGTCCTCGGTGCGCTCGCGTAAAGGCGGGAGCGTATAAACCAGGCTGGCGATACGGAAGTAGAGGTCCGCGCGGAAGGCGCCCCGGCGCACTTGTTCCTCAAGGTTACGATTGGTTGCGCAGACGAGCCGGAACTCAGTGTGCAGCCAGGCATTGCCGCCGACACGCTTGTAGGTGCCTTCCTGGATCACCCGCAGAAACTGCGGCTGCAGGGGCATCGGGAGTTCGCCGATCTCATCGACGAAGAGCGTACCGCCGTTGGCGAGTGCAAAGGCGCCATCACGCTGCCCGACGGCGCCAGTGAAGGCACCGCGTTCGTGCCCGAAGAACTCGCTGCCCGAGAGCTCGGGCACAATCGTGGAGCAGTCGAGCACCACGAGATTGCCCTTCGCGGGTCTTGGGTCGAGGTCGTGGAGCAGGCGCGCGGCGAGTTCTTTGCCGGTGCCGCTCTCACCCATCAGGAGAACCGGCGAGGTGGTGAAATGCGCCGCTTCGACCAATTCCCGGAGCATCGTTCGCCAGGCGGGGCTGCTGCCGACCATTCGCTGCCGGACCCCATCCGAGTCCAGCAACCGATCCACCGTGTCCCAGCGTTCCAATCGCGCTCTAATCTGCTCGGCGCTCCCCCGATCGTGGTTCCACACAAGGACATCCGCTGCACCCGCCTTTAGCAGGCCCCAGGCCTCCCCTCTCTGCAGCAGACGGCTAATGCCAACGGCGATGATGCGCGCCTGTCCTCCGTAGCTGTGCTCACGCAGGGAGCGGTACACCTGCTCGCTAGGCTCCTCAAACAACAGCACACCATAGGGATGACTTTGCTCATCCTCAAGCCTGTCAACCTCAACCCCAACATCGCCGAGGGAGGTGATATATCGGTCCGCGCCAGAAGTCTGGTCGAGCCCGGATGAATATACCCGTGTACAAACCATTGTCAGTTCCCTCTTGATCCGGATCCGACTATTACGCGTTGCACTATGAGAGAACACTCAGCTGATGGTGGCGATAAACCGCATGCGAGCAGTCGCCACGAAAAACAACAGTCTCTGCACCACATGTGCCTCTGAGAGTTTGAACCAATGATCTGATGACTTCTTTTTATTGGGCGTATTGCAGAGAGATTGCAGCCAGGTGCGATGTCTCGCTGATGTTGTATGTATAGGCTAAAGTGCCAAACACGGCAAGATCATCACAAATCAAAAAAATCTTACATTTCACTGCAATAATAAAGCGCATTTGCACTTTGAGGCATTGAGTAGCCGAGTGGGTTAAGTAAATAGCTGTAATAGTCCATCGCGACACGGTCTGTAGAATTTATCGATAATTACTGCACGGCATCATTGCTCGCTGGTGAGAATGGCACTTACTTAAATTGCCGCACGGCATCATTTCTCTCGATGACCATTTGAAATAGCGACGCACTTCGACATCGCAGCTTTTCAATGGCATCTCTAAATTCATATTTTGTCATTCCGGCGAATGCCGAAATCCAGCAATAGTAGGTCAAGTATCGAAGTCGCCCTCCCGTCCGGGCTGGATCGCCGATCGCACCGTCTCTTCGGTCAGGGAGGGTGTGCAGAGTTCGAGGAATCGATAGGTAAATCCGCGCAAGTAGTGGCCCCTGCGCACGGCGATCTGCGTGGTGTTTTCCTCGAAAAGATGGTCGCTGCGCAGCAGCCGCAAGTCGCCGTCCCTGATGGGGTTGTAGGCCAGGGACGCAACGATACCGACGCCCAATCCAAGCTCGACATACGTCTTGATCACATCGGCATCGAGTGCCGACATGACGATATCGGGTTCCAGACCGGCATCCGCAAAGGTCTCATCGATACGAGCGCGGCCGGTAAAACCCTTGTGATAGGTGACAATCGGATACTCGGCGACGGCCTCGAGCGTAAGCGGCTGGATCGCTTCCAACGGATGTCCCGCCGGGACGATGACCGCGTGATGCCAGGTGTAGTAAGGGAAGCTGACGAGGTCCCGCACATCGCCCAACACCTCGGTCGCCACGCCGATGTCGGCCTGCCCATCGAGCAGCATCGATGCGATCTCCTCAGGCCCCGCCTGATGCAACACGAGATGAACCTTCGGATAGAGCTGCTTGAATTGCACGACCACCTGCGGCAAGGCATAGCGTGCCTGGGTGTGGGTGGTGGCGATAGTGAGTTGCCCCCGATCGCGGTTACTGAATTGCTCCGCCAGATTCTTGATGTTCTTCGCATCGAACAGCATACGCTCGACGATCTCTATCAGTTCCTTGCCGGGAGCCGTCAATCCCAAGAGCCGCTTGCCCTTGCGCACAAAAAGCTCGATGCCGAGTTCATCCTCCAAGTCCTTGATGTGCTTGCTGACGCCGGACTGTGAGGTAAACAACGCATTGGCGACCTCGGTCAGATTGTAGTTGCGCCGCACGGTTTCACGGATGATGCGCAGTTGCTGAAAGTTCATGGCGCGCTCCCGGCGGTGGTGTGGTTGCCGCGTTCGAAGAGGCGCAGTCGCGAAGGCACCACGCGAACGGTCTGCCCCTCTTGCAAGCCTTGTTGCGCCACTCGTTCGCGTGTGGTTTCGACCTCGAAGTGGCGGCCGGCGGCGCCGTTGAGTCCATCGAGATCGATGCGCGCCGTCATGCCGAAGGCGAGGATACGGCTGATCTTGGCCGGAATGCCGGTGCCGTCCGATATATCGGTGACGATTTCCAGTTCATGGGGACGGGCAAAGGCCACGACCTCGGCGCCGTGCGCGATCTCGCTGTCGTCATGGGGCAGGATGTCCTCGCCGACGCGCACCGCCTCACCTTCGACACGCCCATGGAACAGATTGACCGAGCCGAGGAAGCTATAAACGAACGGCGTGGCCGGATGACGATAAACGTCTTCCGGCACCCCTACTTGTTCCACTCTGCCGTGATTCATTAGCACCACGCGATCGGCCACCTCCAGCGCCTCGTCCTGGTCATGGGTGACGAAGATGGAGGTGACGTGCAGCTCATCGTGCAACCGGCGCAACCAGCGGCGCAGCTCCTTGCGCACCTTGGCGTCGAGGGCGCCGAAGGGTTCATCGAGCAGCAATACGCGCGGCTCGACCGCCAATGCCCGGGCTAGGGCGATGCGTTGACGCTGGCCACCGGAGAGCTGCGCGGGAAAGCGGTCCGCCAGCCAGTCGAGTTGCACCAGCGCGAGCAAATCGTGCACCTTGGCGCGGATCTGCGATTCGGACGGGCGCTGCGCGCGTGGCTTCATCCGCATGCCGAAGGCGATGTTGTCGAACACGGTCATGTGCTTGAACAGCGCGTAGTGCTGAAATACGAATCCCACCTGACGTTCGCGCACATGGGTGCCGGAGGCGTCGTCGCCGTCGAGCAAGACAGTGCCGGCGTCGGCCCGCTCCAGGCCGGCGATGATGCGCAACAACGTGGTTTTGCCGCAACCGGAAGGGCCGAGCAGCGCCACCAGTTCGCCCGAGGGAAAATCGAGCGAGACATCATCGAGGGCGACGAAATTGCCGAAACCTTTACGAATGTTTTTGACCTGAATGCTCATATACGTTATTCCGCTTAGATACCTTGATTCTGCCGTTGGCCAATTCAATTTAAAAATTAATCGTGTGCTGCGCACGCTTGGTGGGTTACGGAATAAAAAACATTCCTAACCCACCCTACATCAGATGGGCGGGTGGTAACCAATGTAGGGTGGGTTAGCCGGAGGCGTAACCCACCAAGCGTGCGCAGCACACATTTTGTTTTTTATTGGTCACGATTGGCCTGAAACTCAATCCAATTCTTGATCACCAGCGTCACCAGCGCCAACATCGCCAACAGCGAAGCCACGGCAAAGGCGGCGGCGAACTGATACTCGTTGTAGAGGATCTCGACGTGCAGCGGCAGCGTGTTGGTCTCGCCGCGAATATGGCCGGAGACCACCGACACCGCGCCGAATTCGCCCATCGCCCGCGCATTGCAGAGAATCACGCCGTAAAGCAATCCCCACTTGATGTTGGGCAGGGTCACATGCCATAAGGTCTGCCAGCCGTTGGCGCCGAGCACCACGGCCGCCTCCTCTTCCTCGCGCCCCTGCGCCTGCATCAATGGAATCAGCTCGCGGGCGATGAAGGGAAAGGTGATGAATACCGTCGCCAGCACAATGCCGGGAATGGCGAAGATGATCTTCACGTCGTGCTCGGCGAGCCATGGCCCCAGCCACCCTTGTGCGCCGAACACCAGCACGAAGATGAGACCGGCGACCACCGGCGAGACCGAGAACGGCAGATCGATCAGCGTGATCAACAGATGTTTGCCGCGAAAATCGAATTTGGCGATGGCCCAGGCGGCCATGACACCGAAGACGAGATTCAGCGGCACGGCGATCGCGGCGGCGATGAGGGTGAGCTTGATCGCCGATAACGCATCCGGTTCGATCACTGCGGCCCAATAGACCTCAACACCCTTGCGCAGCGCCTCGACGAATACCGCGATCAGCGGCAACAGCAAAAACACCGCGAAGAAGGTCAGCGCAAGGCCGAGAATCGTCCACCTCACCCATCTGGGCTCACGCGTGGCGGCATTCGCCTCGAAACGTGCAGCGCGATCGCCGCTCCAATGCATTGCGACTGCTCCCGCCATTAGCGTTCCCTCCCCGTTCGTCTCGCGGTCCAGGCCTGCAAGCCGTTGATGATCAGCAGCAATATGAATGAGAAGACCAGCATCACGGTGGCGATGGCGGTCGCGCCGGTGTAATCGTACTGCTCGAGCTTGGTGATGATCATCAGCGGCGTAATCTCCGACACCATCGGGATGTTGCCGGCGATGAAAATGACAGAACCATATTCGCCCACGGCACGGGCGAAGGCCAGCGCGAAGCCGGTGAGCAGCGCGGGCAACAGGATCGGCAGGATCACATAGCGAAAGGTCTGCCAGCGCCGCGCGCCGAGACTGGCGGCGGCCTCCTCGAGTTCAGTCTCCAGATCCTCCAGGATCGGCTGCACCGTGCGCACCACGAACGGCAGGCCGATGAAGACCAGGGCGACCAGGACGCCCAGCGGCCCGAAGGCGATCTTGATCCCGAGCGGTTCCAGATACTGGCCGAGCCAGCCGTTCGGAGCATAGAGCGCGGTGAGCGCGATGCCCGCCACGGCGGTGGGCAGCGCGAAAGGCAGATCGACCAGAGCATCGACCAGCTTCTTGCCGGGAAAGCGGTAACGCACCAGCGCCCAGGCGAGCATCAGCCCGAACACCGCGTTGATCGCCGCCGCCAGCAGCGAGGCGCCGAAGGAAAGCTTATAGGTCGCCACCACCCGCTCGGCCGTGACCACCGCCCAGAACTGCTCGAAGCTCAACTCTGCCGTCTTAAGAAAGACCGCCGACAGCGGGATCAGCACGATGAGGCAGAGATACGCGAGGGTGTACCCCAGCGACAGGTTAAAGCCCGGCAGTACCCGGGCATTGCGAACGGTTGCCATGAATACGGTTCCACTACTCCAGTTGCAGGCGGCTATCTAATCATGGGAGCGCGGCGTGCCGGAAATAAGATAAAGTGCGTTGCTTATTCCACTTTTGTATAAGAGGAAACGGGCGCCTCCTTGTGCGCCCGCGTGCCCTCATCATGTGCCAGGTCAGGCCGATGCCTCCTTCTGAATGAGGCAATCATCCTCCCCACCCTCCCTTGAGCCATCGGCGAGCCCCACCCGGCCATCCCGCAACTCCACCGGATAGGCGTGGTGCTCGATGATCTCGAACCAGCGCCGGTAACGTTGGATCTCGCTCGCGCACTGGGTCTTGCGGCCAAAGTGGGTGACCGCCGGACCGATGCGTTCGGCCACCGTGCGTCCGTCGTAGAGCGCGAAGTCTTGGCTCGCGTCGCGCCAGGGGACATTCTCCCCGCTACCGGTCCTGAGCTCCTCGGAAAACGCCACGCGTACGTCGATCCCGTCGCCCAGTTGGCCCTGCAACACCCGCTGCACGGCTGGGTTGTTCAGCTCCAGGCGTGTCAACACAAAAACCCGGATGACCTTCACGCCGCGCGCCACCGCCTGCACATTGGCGAGGTAGTAATTGCACATCGCCCCCTTGCTGTCCCACCCGTGCGGGAAGGTATCCACCGCCTGTATCTGCTGGCGGCTCTGGCTGGCGGCACGCGCTGCTTCAAGATAGAACTCCGATTCATCGAGCGGGATGTAGCCCGACTGCAGCAGCGTCAGGGTGCGTTCCGCCGATGCGAGCAGGTTATGAGCCCGTTGCTGGCACTCGGGCTCATCGATCTTGCTCAGCGCGCTGAGCAAACTGTGCGCATGCTCATAGCGACCGAGGATCAGCGAGCGGGTGCGTCCGATCTCCTCCAGCACCAGATACGTGGCCAGGGTCAACAGCATCCCCACTGCCAATACCAGATACGCCTCTTTTTCCCAATGCAGCACCCAATGAAAATAGATGCCCAATCCGGCCGAGACGATGAACTCGATCAGCACAGTCAAGTGCGAACCTTTGCTTGAAGTGGCGTGTTTCATAATGTTCCTCCATTTACCGATCGAGATACCCCTGGGCAGCAAGGATCAGTTACCCTCAATAGGCGAGTTGCAGTCGGCCAAGCAGCAGCTTTTCGTCAGCCTTGTCGGCACCGCCAGCCGCCCCGCCAGTGAAACGGGTGCGTTCATAGTTGAGCGTCAGCCTCACATTGCTGTTCAGATACCAGTTCACTCCGGCACCGGCAACCCTGGCCTGGGTCACCGACTTAGCCGGGTCGGCATAGACGGCAAACGCATCATCATCGATGTCGAGCGCGCCGACGCGCAGGCCCAATTCCACCGCCCCGGCGCCTTCGCCGCCTGGGACAAAAACACTCTTGGGTTTGATCCCTTTATAGGAAGCGTCCTCGCCCGTGACGACCCAGTTCAACTCCAGGTCCCACCCCTTGTGCGCTAACGTGGCGGAAGAAGTGCCGGACTTCACATCCTGTGACGAGCGGGCATACTCGCCCACGATACCGATGTTGTTGTAGTAATAGTGGAACTGAGGCACGACGCGGGTGTGAGTACCATCGGCGGATACGGCGCTTGCGCCCGTGCCGTTGTAGGCGAAAATGGTCTGTTGCCCCGTACTTCGATATACAACGCCTACGTCGCTCGTACCTGTCTGGCGGCCCCGGCTGCCCGCGATCCCGAAGCCGAGACCTTGCAGCAGACCAGGATCATTCGCCCACGGCTGGAGGAAGATGCGCGCCACGACATCTTTCTGGTCGGCGCTGTCGCCACTATTGCTGGCGCCGTCAGCGGCACCGTTGAAAACACCCAGCGCGTAGTTGACCGCGCCCCCCACCAGCCCGCCCTCGACCTGCACACCAGCGTCACGGTCCGGCGTCAATGCCGTGACCGGGGCGCGTTCGGCGAAGGTAAGCTGGGTATCGCTCTGTAACCGCAACAGACTGAGCGCCGGTTTGAAACGGCCAACGCGCACGGTTGCGGCCGGCCAGTATTTCACCTCGGCATAGGCATCAATGAGTGAGACGCTGCTGCCGGCGAAATCCGGGACGATGCGGAAATCGAATGATTTCGCCACGGTTCCCTCAAAGCTTGGGCGGGCGCGCCGCACCAAAAAGGTGTTCGAGAGCGCATGGGCGTCATCATCGAGAAAATTGCGCGTATCGCTCTGTACGTATCCGCGCAGCCTGAGTTCATAGTCGCCGTCGGCCGACTTGATGGAGAAACCCTTGTCACCCGCGCTGACCACAGCGTTCTGCTTAGCCTTTGCGGTGGCCTCGTCAGTGGAGAGCTCTAAGCGGCGCTCCAGGACCTTGACCTGTTGATCCAGTGTCTCCAATTTTTCTTCCAGAGTTTCCGCCGCAACGGGCAACCCATAAACAAGTGCAACACCGGGAATGACTCCGGCCAATACTGAACGGACAAACTTCATCTTCTATGCTCCTTCGCATATATACTTCCGGTTGTCCGGTCAGTTCGTTAAAGAAAGGTAAATTTTTTTGTGATCCTAGATTCAATAGATACATGTGATTCGTCACTTCTCAAAACGCAGCTTCTCCCTCCTTTCGATTTGTACCACCTTGCCGTCGTGAACAATCACTTCGACCGAGCCGTAACGCAGCTCTTTGACCGCCTCGCGGAGGTATTGCCAGACCTGCTCCTCATGGCGAATCGTCGTCACTGATGTCGTTTGTTTGGTCATAATCAAACCTCGGCTGACTTACTCAGCGGTTGCTCCTGTTCACCGCGGGCTAGTCGGCGTCCGGCATCGCCTCGCGCAAGGAACCTCAGCGACTGGAAAAAACTGAGTCCTAGCGCCCAAGCTCCGAAGCCCGAATCGATATTGATATGACCGGCATTGCCGGCGTTGATGAAGTGGCTGCCCCAACGCTTTGCCCAGCTCATGGCCACCGGAATGGTGATCCATGGATCGTTGCTGCTGGCGATCACCACACTTGGAAAACCCAGCGATTTCTGCGGCAACAGACGGGCGATGCTGTCGTCGAGATCGCCGCCAGCCACGGCAAGTTCCTTCGGCCCGAAGAGGGAAAACCGCTGCGGATCGGCGGGCGCCACGAGCAACGCCCCT
This sequence comes from Pseudomonadota bacterium, assembly GCA_040752855.1. Taxonomy (GTDB): domain Bacteria; phylum Pseudomonadota; class Gammaproteobacteria; order RBG-16-57-12; family RBG-16-57-12; genus JBFMHP01. Next base: position 93,245 of record JBFMHP010000019.1, read on the forward strand.
GCCACTTTGTCGCCGTTATGAAGGACGGCTCTGGCACTGGCAAGGCAGCCGAAGCTGTGAGCCACCAGCCACACCGGTCCCGACGCTCGCGCTATTTCCCGGGCGATGGCATCGGACCAGCGTGTGAGAGCGGGAACATCCCAATCGATTCCCGTCACCCGGCGGGCATCCGGTAGCTGTCTTTCAAACCAGCTCTGCCAATGGGCCTCGCCACTGCCACCAAATCCTGGAACGATCAATACAGTCTCTTGCATGGCTTGCCTCCTCAGACCGCGAGCGGTAACCCTCTCAAGGCGAGGGTCACCGCTTGATCATGGCTTACTTTCCGTAGATCTGATCAAACACCCCGCCGTCGGCGAAGTGCGTTTGCTGGGCCTTTTGCCAGCCGCCGAAGACTTCATCGACGGTAAAGAGTTTTACGTTGGCGAATTGACTGGCATACTTCGCGGCCGCCTTCTCATCGCGGGGACGATAAAAATGTTTACCGGCGATATCCTGCCCCTCGGGTGAATACAGATATTGGAGATAAGCGGTGGCCACCTTGCGGGTACCATGCTTGTCGACGACTTTGTCGACGAGGGTGACCGGCGGTTCGGCAAGGATTGAAAGTGACGGTGTGACGATCTCGAATTTGTCCTGGCCGAGTTCTTTCGCCGCCAGATAGGCCTCGTTCTCCCACGAAATCAGCACATCGCCGATGCCGCGCTCGGTGAACGTGGTCAGCGAGCCGCGCGCGCCGGAGTCGAGCACCTTGACGTTGGCGAAGATCTTTTTCACAAACGCCTGGGCCTTGGCGTCATCGCCTTCCGGCTGCTTGAGCGCGTAGCCCCAGGCTGCGAGATAGTTCCAGCGAGCGCCGCCGGAGGTCTTCGGGTTGGGGGTGATCACGCTCACGCCGGGACGGGCCAGATCGCTCCAGTCCTTGATCTGCTTGGGATTGCCCTTGCGCACCAGGAATACGATGGTGGAGGTATAGGGCGTAGAATTGTACGGCAAGCGTTTCTGCCAGTCGGCGGGGATCAGCTTGCCTTTTTCATGCAGCGCATCGATGTCATAGGCCAGCGCCAACGTGACGACATCGGCGTCTAGTCCATCAATGACGGAACGCGCCTGCTTGCCGGAACCGCCGTGGGACTGCTTGACCGTGACGGTCTCGCCGCCCGTGGCCTTCCAGTGCTTGGCAAACGCGGCGTTGTATTCCTGATAGAGTTCGCGGGTCGGATCATACGAGACATTGAGCAGTTTGACATCGGCGTGCGCGGTGCCGACACCGGCAGCCAATGCGATTGCCAACAGGGCGCGGCGGCTATGATTTAACTTCATCGGTTTTTTCCTCCAGTGATGTGTTTAGTGTCTGGAGTAAATTTACTGGCTCAGTGGTGCGATCTGAACCAAGAAATTATGGAATGCTTATTCCGGAATCCAGAAAGGCACCGCTCCTGCCCGTGCCCTACGAAACTGCTCAAGCCTGCCCTCTTTCATTGACATTGCGCGGTGATTTACGTAGAACTTTCTAATATTCGCTGAGCCGGGGCCCTCGTCTTGATCAAGAAAATCCTCATCGCCAACCGTGGCGAAATCGCTGTTCGCATCGCGCGCGCCTGTGCGGAAATGGGGATTAAATCCGTCGCGGTGTATGCCGACGCCGACCGCAATGCCCTGCATGTCAAAAAGGCCGACCAGGCCTACAGCCTCGGGCCCGACACCGTCGCGGGATATCTCAATGCCCACCGCATCGTCAACCTGGCGGTGGCCACGGGCTGCGATGGTCTGCATCCGGGCTATGGTTTTCTCTCCGAAAATCCGCTGCTTGCCGAGATCTGCGCCAGTCGCGGCGTGACATTCATCGGCCCGAGCCCTGAGGCCATTCGTAGGATGGGCGACAAGACCGAGGCGCGCAAGGCGATGATCCAGGCCGGCATCCCGGTAACCCCCGGCAGTGACGGTAACCTGGCCACGCTGGACGAGGCCATCGCCTGCGCCAATCAGATCGGCTATCCGATAATGCTCAAGGCGACCTCCGGCGGCGGCGGGCGCGGTATCCGGCGCTGCGATAACGAGGAGGAACTGCGGCGCAACTACGTCCGCGTGATCTCCGAGGCGCAAAAGGCCTTCGGCAGCGCCGAGGTCTTCATGGAGAAGTGCGTCGTCAATCCGCGCCATATCGAGGTACAGATCCTCGCCGACAGTTACGGCAACGTCATCCATCTGTTCGAGCGTGATTGCTCAATCCAAAGACGCCACCAGAAATTGATCGAGATCGCGCCCTCGCCCCAACTGACGCCCGAGCAACGCGACTATATTGGCGACCTCGCCGTGCGCGCGGCCAAACAGGTGGGTTATGAGAACGCCGGCACCGTGGAATTCCTGCTCGACCACGAGAACAACTTCTATTTCATGGAGATGAACACCCGGCTTCAGGTCGAACACACCATCACCGAGCAGATCACCGGCATCGATATCGTCCAGGAACAGATCCGGATCGCCTCCGGGCTGAAGCTGCGCTATGAACAGAAGGATGTCGGCGCCCGCGGCTACGCCATCGAGTTCCGCATCAATGCCGAGGACCCCAAGAACGATTTTCTGCCCAGTTTCGGGCGCGTGACCCGTTACCTGGCCCCCGGCGGACCCGGGGTGCGCACCGACAGCGCCATCTACACCGGCTATGTGATTCCGCCCTATTACGATTCGATGTGCGCCAAGCTTATCGTGTGGGCCCTGGATTGGGATGCGGTGCTCGACCGTGCGGTGCGGGCGCTCAATGACATCGGCGTGTACGGCGTGAAAACGACGATCCCCTATCAGCTCGAGATCATCAAATCCGCCGATTTCCAGAACGCGAAATTCGACACCAGTTTCGTGGAGAGCCATCCGGAACTCATCGATTATTCCGTGCGTCAGTCCCGCTATCACCAAGTCACCGTGATCGCAGCGGCGATTGCCGCGCAAATGGGGTTGTAGAAAAAAATGGATGCAAAATTTTAGGACGCCGCTCTAAATTCGTCACACCGGCGAATGCCGGAATCCAGTGTCTTCAAAGAACTGGACACCGGCATTCGCCGGAATGACGCAATTTGAATTTTTCGAGATACCATTTATAAAGTTTAAATTTAAAGTGGATTGTCATGACCAAACCCGCCCGCGAGCAAGTTTTCATCACCGACACCATCCTGCGCGATGCGCACCAGTCGCTCATCGCCACCCGTATGCGCACCGAGGACATGCTCCCGATCTGCTCGCGGCTGGACCAGATCGGCTACTGGTCGCTGGAGGTCTGGGGCGGGGCCACCTTCGATGCCTGCATCCGCTTCTTGCGCGAAGATCCCTGGCAGCGGTTGATCCAGTTGCGCGAGGCGCTGCCCAACACGCGTTTGCAGATGCTGCTGCGCGGTCAAAATCTGCTGGGATACCGTCACTACGCCGATGATGTGGTGCGCGCCTTCGTCGCGCGCGCGGCGGACAATGGCATCGATGTGTTCCGCATCTTCGATGCCATCAACGATCTGCGTAATCTCGAGGTCTCGATCGATGCGGTGAAAAAGGCCGGCAAGCATGCCCAGGGGACGATCTCCTATACGACCAGCCCGGTGCACACCATCGAACAGTTCGTGAAGGATGCCAAGCAGCTCGAAGCCATGGGCTGCGACAGCGTGGCGATCAAGGACATGGCGGGACTGCTCACGCCCATGGCCACCGAACAGTTGTTCAAGGCCCTCTCGGGGGAGCTGAAGATCCCGCTGCACCTGCACAGCCACGCCACGGCGGGCCTCTCCAGCATGTGTCTGTTGAAGGCGATCGAAAACGGCTGCCGGCATATCGACACCGCCATCTCCTCCTTCTCCGGCGGCACCAGTCACTCCGCGACCGAGTCGATGGTCGCCGCCTTGCGCAACACGCCCTACGATACGGGGTTGGATCTGGAGAAACTTCAGGAGATCGGCTTCTATTTTCGGGAAGTGCGCAAAAAATATCAGAAGTTCGAAAGCGAATTTACCGGGCTGGACACCCGCGTCCAAGTCAATCAAGTGCCTGGCGGGATGATCTCCAACCTCTCCAACCAGCTGCGCGAACAAAACGCACTCAATCGCATGAACGAGGTGCTGGCGGAGATCCCCAAGGTACGCGAGGATCTCGGCTATCCGCCACTGGTGACCCCGACCTCCCAAATCGTCGGCACCCAGGCCGTGCTCAATGTCCTCACCGGCAAGCGTTATGGCAGCATCACCAACGAAGTGAAGCTCTATCTTCAGGGCCGCTACGGTCAGCCGCCGGGGCCCGTCAACACGATGGTGCGCCAGCAGGCCATTGGCAATGAAGATGTCATCGAGTGCCGTCCCGCCGATCTGCTGAAACCCGAGATGGAAAACCTCACGCACGAGATCGGCGCGCTCGCGAAGACCCCGGAAGACATCCTGATCTTCGCCATGTTCCCCGAGGTCGGACGTGACTATCTGCAACAACGCAAAAATGGCACTCTGAAACCGGAGTCGCTCGAACCGATCGCCACTGCACCCGAACCTCCCTCCGATAAGGCGCCGACCGAAATGGCTATCACCCTGCATGGCGAGACTTATCACGTGAAGATCACCGGGACGGGACACCGCACTCAGCAACAGCGTCCGTTCTACATATCCGTTGACGGCGTACCGGAAGAGGTACTGGTCGAAACCTTGAGCGCAGTCTCATTGCATACTGAATCCTCCGGCGCACACCCCACAGTCAAAGGCAGCAAGCGCCCCAAGGCTACCGCGCCGGGACACGTCACTACCTCCATGCCCGGCACCATCGTCGATGTCTTGGTGAAGGAAGGTGCCAAGGTCAAGGCAGGCGCACCGGTCCTGGTCGCCGAAGCCATGAAGATGGAAACCGAGATCCAGGCCCCGATCGATGGAGAGGTCAAGGCCATCTATGTCGCCAAGGGGGAGTCGGTCAATCCGGATGAAGTGCTGATCGCGATCGAATGATGTTGACCGTTTTTGCCCGTGATTCCGGCGCATGGATGAAGTGCTAATCGCGATTGAGTAATATGGACCGTTTTTGCCCGTCATTCCGGCGCATGCCGGAATCCAAATTTCCCTTAAATGAAATGGCTGCGCTTGCTTCATGACACTCGTACTCGCCTCTACCTCCCCCTATCGCAAGGAACTGCTCCAACGCCTCGGTCTGCCCTTTGAAACCGCCGCGCCGGAAGTCGACGAATCCCGCGCCCCCGGCGAACTGGCCGAAGACCTGGTACGCCGGCTCGCCGAACAAAAGGCCCGCGCCGTTGCCGCCCGCTTTCCGGACAGTCTCATCATTGGCTCGGACCAAGTCGCTGTGCTCGGAGACACGATCCTGGGCAAACCCGGCACGCACGAGCGCGCCGTCGAACAGCTCACCGCGGCCTCGGGCCGGCACGTGAGTTTTTTGACCGGACTGTGCCTGCACAACAGCCGCACCGGCCACAGCCAAGTGGACATGATCCCGTTCCACGTCGTCTTCCGCCACCTCACCCCGCGGCAGATCGAGCACTATTTACGACAGGAACAACCCTACAACTGCGCCGGCAGCTTCAAATCCGAAGGACTCGGCATCGCCCTGTTCGAACGCCTCGAAGGCGACGATCCCACGGCCTTGATCGGCCTGCCGTTGATCCGGCTGGTGCGGATGCTCGAACGCGAGGGCATTTCGGTTCTGTAGGTTTTTCAATCCGGCAAAAACAGATCGTTTGTAGGAGCCTGCCCAGCAGGCGATTCTTGTTTGTTCGCGAGCAGGGCTCGCTCCTACAACGGAAAAGAAGGGGCAACGACAGCGGTTTAGCCCTGCCGCTGATTCGCCTGGTGCGGATGCTCGAATGCGAGGGCATTTCGGTTCTGTAGGTTTTCAACCAAGCAAAAAACAAATCGTTTGTAGGAGCCTGCCCGGCAGGCGATTCTTTTTGTTCGCGAGCAGGGCTCGCTCCTACAACGGAAAAGAAGGGGCAACGACAGAGGTTTAGGCCTGCCGCTGATTCGCCTGGTTGCGGATGCTCGAATGCGAGGGCATTTCGGTTCTGTAGGTTTTCAACCAAACAAAAAACAAATCGTTTGTAGGAGCCTGCCCGGCAGGCGATTCTTTTTGTTCGCGAGCAGGGCTCGCTCCTACAACGAAAAAGAAGGGGTAACGACAGCGGTTTATTCGTCCAGCCGCGCTAAAATCCCGCGCTGAACTTCACCGTGTAGGTGGGAATTTCTGCAAGCTCGGCCTCCACAACCACTTTTAGCACCGTGAAACTGATCTGAAGACCGCCGAACAATCGTGATTCGGCTAATTGCTCTTCTTCCAATGACATCATGGTCGGATCGCTTTCGATCCAGACTCTGCCGATCCCTGCGTAGGGTGTAAAATTGGCAAAGCCCTTGCTGATCGAAACATCAATCCCCTTTGTATTGAAATCAAGCCCCATCACGCGCTGCAACTCGGTATAGAATCCGCGTATCGCCAGCGCCGGCGTTGCCGCCGATCCGCCCCAATATGCCCATTTGAGCTCACCGCCCCAGAGACGAACATCACAGGACGGGATTTTGGAATAAAACGCCCCGATATCCAAATTGAACGGAAGACCTTTGATAACGCGTAATTTGGTGACGGGAACAAAATCCGGAATATCATCAAAGGACTTATCCCAGTAGCTGGTGTTCTCTTCGACATCGACCAAAGAAAGCTCCAGCCCAAGATCAAATCCTGTCACCCCAAGGGGTTCTGCGGGTGCAACCGCCTTATAGGACGATGCCAGGCCAAGCTCCCTGCTCAAATCTCGAAACTCTGTCTGCGTAAGACCTGAAATATCGATCTCAGAACCGGAAGCCCAGGCGCGCGTTGCAAGCACTACAGACGCAATGATGACCAAGAAATATTTTCTCATAGCAGACCTCTCTATTTAGAAAGCGAGCAGCTAAAAGCAATTTCCTGTCTGTCAATCAACAACGATGATGCTTCTCCAAATCAAGGGTAGACCAGCCAAGCGAAATTACCATGGCGGCAGCAGTCACCAACCTCCCCCACCGCCGCCACCTCCCCCGCCGCCGGAGGAACCGCCGCCACCACCGCCGCTCGACGATCCCGGTGCGGTCGAGGATGCGGCGATGGCGTTGCTCAAGGCGCCACCCACGGTGGTGGCAAAGGCACCGAGATGACCGGAATCCCAATGACGGCCGCGGTACCACGCCGGTTGATAGGCCTCGCCCTCGGGTCCGATGCGGTCGAGCGTTGAGGCAAATTTTTCCGCCCAATGTTGTTCAACGTCCAGGGCCATGGCGTAGGGCAGCAAGCGCTCGAACAGCTCCGGCGTCTTCGCCGGCGGATGCTTGAAATTCAGCTCGTCTTTTTCCGCCACCTCCAGATAAAGTCGCAGTCCTTCCACCTCATCGAGGAACCGCCGCCCGCGCATGGTCGGGGCCTTGAGCCAGTGGTAAAACAGGGCATTGGCCGTGATCACGGCTACCAACAGCACGGGCAGAATGGGCCCGCTGTTTATAAACAGACCGACCAGCGCGCCGATCTCGGCGCCCACAAATGGCAGCGCGAACAGCGTCGTGAACACGGCCGCGAAGATGCCGCCGCCCACGCGCGCCAGCCGCCAGCGGTTCCATGCGTGTAATACCAACAGAATCACGCCCACCGACCAGATCGACAACCACGCCAGCATAAACAGACCAAAGGCGCGCGGTTCGCCCGCCGGCAAACTCCAGGCGATGGCGATCAGCACGGCGATCGAGAGCAAGGCGCCGGGAATCATCTTGTCGGTGTTGGTGAGAAAATAAGTCTTTTCATAATCGCGTTTCAGCGCCTGTTCGTGTTGCTCCAGCGCCAGCCGAATGATGCGGTGATTGGCCTGCTGCAACACGAGCCTGCCTTGGCGCGGCGGCAGGCAATCGAGGATGGCGCGCTCACCGGGCGATACGTCGGTGGCCGGCTTTTGTGTGCGCGTGATGGCATAGTCATCATCCTCGTCGCTGATCTCCACCAGGCCTTTCACGGCGAGATTCACCACAGCGGTGGCGAAGGCCTTTTTGTCGTAGCCCATGCGATGAACAAAGCGCAGTGCGGCGGGCGATACATGCGCCGGCGGTTCGTAGCGCGGGAAGATCACCCCGGCCGGCGGATCGCGCCCGACCCGCGACCAGATCCACAGGTAGTAGCCGAGTATGGCCGCGATGCCCAAAAAACCGATCAGCGCGGCGCGATTGTCATCCAAAAAATATTCGAGTTGCCGCGTCTCGCTCGGCGCGGTGACATAGCCTTTCGGCCACATCGTCACGATGGTCAAGCCTTCCTCGGGGCGTAACGGGCGGGTGGTCTCAAAATAGGCCAGCCCGTCGACGGTCAGATCGGCGAGGTAATCGCGCCCCTGCTCACCACTGTAACCGGTGTAGGCTTCCTGGGTGATGGCGTCGGGCGGCAAGCCCGGCAGACGCACCCAGGCGCGCGCCGAATCGATCGGAAACGCCCAGCCGTTGCCGGTGACGTTCCAGTAAAGCTCATCGTGATCGGCGAAAAATCCGAGCTGGCGATCGGTGCGATAACGCAGTGTGTAGATGTATTCGCCTGTGCGGAGAAAACGATCCTGGTGGCCGATATAAACACGCACGCCGTTGCCGCGGCCTTCGGTGCGATGGTCTTCGGTACTCCCGTCGCGCAGCACCTGCAACACCTCAAAGCCCACGCGATAGCGGTTGCCGTAACGGTCTTTGTAATCGGTGGGAAAATCGCGGTAGATGCCGCGCTTGATCTCGCCACCCTCGGCACGCACGCGGATGGTCTCTTCCACGATCATCGCGCCGTCGCCCTGCACGGTGATGTCGCTGTCGAAGGAGAGAATCCGCTCGTCCGCCGCAACCGCACCGGACACACACCACAACAAGAACATCCAACGCAACAGCATCAATCGATCCTCGCGGGATGGCGCTCGTTTGCATCATCGAGCTGAAAATACTCGGCGTGCCGGTATCCGAACAGGCGGGCGATCAGCAGATCAGGGAAGGAATCGACGCGGATATTGAGATTGCGCACCGCGCCGTTGTAATAGCGCCGGGCGTATTGGATGTGATCCTCCACCGCGCTCAAGTCGCGTTGCAGCGCCAGGAAATGCGCGCTGGCCTTGAGATCCGGGTATTGCTCGGCCAATGCGATGAGGCGGTGCAACTGCCCGGCAAGTTCGCTTTCGATCCGCCCCTTCTGCGCGATCGCCTCGACGTGCTCGCTCTGGCTACGCAACGTCACCACCCGCTCCAGCGTGGCGCGTTCATACCCGGCGTAGCGCTGCACCACTTCCACCAGCTTGGGGATGAGATCGTGACGGCGCTTGAGCTGCACCGCGATATCGCTCCACGCCGCCAACACGCGGTTTTTGTCGCGCACCAGCAGGTTGTAGATCGCCACGGCCCACAGCGCGAGGGCCACAATCAAAATCATCAGGAACAGCGACATGAGTTTCTTCTCTTATGGTTCCCGCACATGCGGGACCTCAGTGTTATCCAACCATCCACCTGTATATCGCCACGTTCAAGGTTCTTTTAGATCTGTCGACTGATTCACAGATCTATACCCATACAGATAATATGTTTTGAGGACAAATATCACCTATTGTTCACCAAGGATTTAAGAGGTCCATTATGCACACCCTGCGCGCATTGCCCAGCTTGCTCCTACTCCCCCTTGTGCTGACCGCCTGCGGCGGCGGAGACAACCCGATCGGGACGACGCCTACCGAACTGACCGAAAGGATGACTACCCGTCCACCGAATCCATCGGATACTGGCTGTGTCGCACCCACGAATGCCGCAGATGTACCAGCCCTGCTCTCGCAAACCGGATGCTTCACCGATACTGCCGCGCACGCCGTCGCCACCGGCGTCATCCCCTTCACCGTCAACAGCCTGCTGTGGACCGATGGCGAGAAGAAAGGGCGGTACTTCGCCATTCCCGATGGCGCCACCATCACCCTAGTAAAAGACGATAATATCGGCACCTTCAACAGCTACAAGAACGCCGATCTTGTATTCCCAGAAGGCTCGGTGATCATCAAAACCTTCTCCAAAGGCGATCAGCGTGTAGAGACCCGGCTGCTGATGAATCACGCCAATGATGGTTGGAAAGGGTACTCTTACGAATGGAAAGCCGATGAGAGCGATGCGGACTTGTTGCCCGACTCCAAGACCAGCAACGGACACTACTTCCCCAGCCCAACCCAATGTATGGATTGCCACACGGAGCAAGCCAATATAGCCCTCGGCCCCGAGACCCTTCAGCTCAACTACACTCTGAACTACACCGACAACACGGAAGAAAACTATCTGGAGGCCTTGGATCGGCTGGGATACCTAACCTACGGCACCGGTGTCACTCAACTCGCTGACTTTCTCAGTGACAGGCTTTATGCCGTCAATGACACTAGCGCCACCCTGCAACAACGTGCACGCAGTTATCTTCACAGCAACTGCTCCGGCTGTCACCGTCCTGGAGTCGAAACCTCAGACGGATTAATTCCCGGTGGGTTGGCGGATTTCCGTTACAACAGAAAGTTTGATTATGACGCCAACCTGGACGATGGCAACGTATGCAAAGTCACCCCCGCTGCGACGGATGTCACAGACGAAACCTTCGGCATTTCAGGTGCCAAGTTGATCGTCCCCGGCAATGCCAGCAAGTCTATCGTGGTGACGCGCATGAATCGCACCACCGAAGGCCTCATGCCCCCGGTCGGCCGCGCGACGGTCGATAGCGAGGCCGTCTCCGTGATGCAATCCTGGATCAACAGCCTCACAGCCTGCGACTGACCTCCCCATCAGCGGCGGTCTCCCGGCAATTCGGGAGACCGTGCGTTCAAGAATCCCTGCCCTTATGTCGACAACCTTATGGATTAAGGGTGTATTAAGCCGATTCGTCTAATCTAGTTGTAGTATTTAGGGGACTAAACATATACTTGTGTTTTGAATGGCTATTGGCCATTCACCTGGATACCAGGAAGTAGCCACTGGGGGTGTACGTCATGAAATACGTGAAAAAGATTTCATATCAAATTGTTTATTCGTGTATTTTTATCGCGCTCATGCCTCACTACACTCAGGCTGGAACCTGGGACCCCAACTCGCGCGCCAGCAACCTCGGCAGCGTGGTCAACACCCGCCACAACCTGACCATGAGCTATATGAAGACCGTGCCGTCCACGCTGTCGACCATGCCGAACAAGGCGGCGATCATGGATGTGGCACGCAATGACTATGGCGAGGTATGCGTGTACTGCCACACGCCGCACGGCGGCAACGCGAGTGTACAAGCCCCGCTCTGGAACCGCACCCTCAATATGACGTCCTACACCGTGTATTCCGGCGCGCTGGCCTCGGGGCAGACCGTCAGCCAGCCCGGGGTCAGTTCGCTGATGTGTCTTTCGTGCCACGACGGCACCATCGCCATCGATTCGGTCATCAACATGCCGGGCAGCGGAAAATTTCTCTCCGCGCAAATGAATACCGTCAGCGATTCCTTTCTCGATGCCTGGTCAAACGCCAGCGGGCGCAACACCAACACCCACGCGGTGATGCACACCGGGGCGGCCACCAATCCCACGGCGTGTCTTTCCTGCCATACCATGCCCGACATGCGCATCGCGGATGCGGATGACTGCGTGAAGTGTCATCAGAAAGGCGCGCACAGCACCTCCCGCCTGCAACCCTTCGATGCCTTCGCGGTCGGCACCGATCTGCGCAACGACCATCCGATCGGCGTGGTCTATCCGACCTCCATGAGCAGCGAATTCAGAACCTACAGCGCCACGCTCAGAGGCACGGTGGCCTTTTTCGAAACCATTGGCAACGGCCGGCCCGACAGCAATGAGGTTCGCCTCTACAATTCCGGCGATGGATACGAAGTGGAGTGCGCGACCTGCCATGATCCGCACGGCGTTCCCTCCGCCGGCGTCGGCAGCACGATGATTCCCGGCTTTTTGCGGGTGGACAACAGCCAAAGCGCACTGTGTCAGACTTGTCACATGAAGTGACGAGGCGCGGACACTGAATCAGAAATCGACCCGGTAGCCCAAGGTGAGATAGTACGCGGTGTTCTGCTGGGTCTCGAACCACACCGTGCGCCGCGACCACTCGATGCCGCTTTCGAATTCGAAGGTGTAGCGCTTGTTCCAGCGGTAGTCCAGGCGCACGCCCGGCGCGAGCAACAGCTGCGTGTCGTCGGAATCGTTGTATTTGCGATATTCCAGTTGCATGCGCGGATCGACGCGCCAGCCGGAGGCCAGCGGCAGACGGCAGTTGAACGTCAGACTGAAGGCGTTATCGTTGGCGGTGTCGGTCAGACGCGCGCCAAAGAGGGTGAAATCCCCTTTCTTGAACCAGTCAGAGGCGGTAAGACGGCCGGATAGATAGAACTCGTCCGGCGTGCCGGGATTGGCCGGCACACCACCCGAGGCGGTCGTGGCCGTGAGATTCACGCCGGTGAAATCGGCGCTGATGCGCCAGCGCTCGTTGAGCGGGTGCGTGATGCTGACCGTCGCCATGTAGTTGTGCGGGGTGCGGTCCCGCGCCAGTTGACGGATCTCATCTTCCGTGTAAACGGTATTCAATTCATCGAGGCTTTCCGCCGACTGGCCGATCAAGGCGTTGCGCGTAGTAATCGGCGGCGCGTTGCGGTAATCGAACATGCCGGACAAGGTCGTCTTGTCCTTGAGCGTCACGCTCAGCTGGGTATTGAAGATATTGAGCTGACTGTAAGAGACATCATAATCGACCAGCGTGAACAGGCTGCGCCGCGGATGGAGGTAGCGCAGCTCGCCGCCCACGGCGCGCCGGTCGAGAAAACCGTCCGCCTGTTGCTCGATGAAATAGCCGTTCAATTCCCAATACTCGGCCCATGGGCCGGTTTGCATATTCACGCCGTAAAAGTAGCGGCTGGAATCCGGCGACTCGGTGGTGCGTTCGACCGGCATTCCCGCGATGAGGTTGACGGTGTAGGCGGACTTCTCGTGCCAGCCGATGTTGATACCGTCGAATCGACCCAACACCCCGCCGCTGTTGGCGCGCTGCCGGCCCACCCGCCCCGCCCAGCCGGTGCCGCGCGGGTTGACGTCCAGGTACAGATAACTCAGGGCAAACTCGCTGCGCGCACTGTCGTCAAAATCGTGGAGATAATCGCCGGAGAAGCGTGTCTTGATGTCATAGCGATCGGTGCGCCGGCGGCCGTATAACTCAACGCCGGTGTCCAGCGAAAACTGATGCACTTGTTCGTCCTGGTTTTCAAAGCGGCTGGCGTCACGGCGCAGCTCTTGATAGAAACTGCCATCGAGCTGCCAGGTCTTCAGATCATCGGCTTTTTCCAACACCCGCAGTTTCTTGGGCGCATCCCAGGCCGCGGTCTCCAGACCGGCCAGCCGCTGGCGCACGCGCTCGTACCCCTCGCCTTCGGGATAACGTTGCAGATATTCGCGATAGGTCGCCTTGGCCTGCGCGATCTGCGCATTGCTTTCGTACGCCAGCCCTAGCAGCTCCAAGGCGTCCTGCCGGTAGGCGTTGTCCGGCATTCCCGCCACGGCGGTATAGGCCTTGATGGCGATATTGTATTGCGCCTCTTTCATGGCCTGGCGCGCCTGTGTCATCAGTTCGGCGGCCGCATCCGTTTGTGGCGGCGCGGCGCCAGGCGCAGCCTGACCCTCGGCGGACGCAGCGCACGTGGCGCACCCCAGCCAACCGCACAAGAGCAGAGAGAGCAGTCGATCAAAACTCACGATCGCCCACCTTGTGCTCCCCGCTGCGCGCCCGGCCTTCGGAATGACAGCTGCCGGAGCAATCGCGCAACTGGCTGAGCGTCTCGTCATGCGGCCCTTGCTTGAAATCGCTCGCGTGACAACCCGCGCAGCTGTTCATATAACCCGCGTTCGGCCAGGTCACCGCCTCGGCATTGCCGCCATGGCAGGATGAATCTTTGCATGTCAGCGGCGCGCTGTGCTGACCGGGATAATTCGGCGACGTGTGGCGGAAGGTGATGGTCGCCCAATTGGTGGTGTTGTGGCAGTAATTGCATTCCCGCGTTGATCTGAAATGGCCGGTGGGCTCGCCTCGGGCGCGCGTGCCGTCATGGCATGAGGCGCAATTTGCCATGTTGTTGCGATGATCGAAGGTGGCCGGGCTCCAGGCGGTTGTGCTGTGGCACAGATTGCACTCCAGCGTGGTGACATAGTGGTCATTCGATTTGCCTGATGCCTTGGTGCCGTCATGACACGACGAGCAGCTCCCGCTCAGGTTGCGATGATCGAAGGCCCACGAGCGCGTGTTGTGGCATTGATTGCACTCCTCCGCCGTGACCGGGTGATCACTGGTTTTGCCCGTGGCGGTCGTGCCGTTGTGACATGTGGAACACCCTTGAGTGATCCGGCTGTGATCGAACAGCGCCGGCGACCAGCGGCGCGTTTTATGGCAGTCCTCACAGTTGTCGCTCGATTGCATGTGCTGGCTCGATTTGCCCGCCACATAATAGCCGTTGTGGCAATTGATGCACGCGCCGATCGCGGCGGAATGGTTCATGCCCGGCGCAGGCCACCAGGCGCTCACGTTGTGGCATTCACCGCAGTTATCGCGCGAAGGAATATGCTTGGCATGCTTGCCCGTGGCGCCGACCATGCCGCCGCGGCTGTGGCAGAGTCCGCACTCACGCGGCGTGCCCTTGAAAACGCCGCGCTGATGGCATCCCGCGCAATCCACCCGCGTGTGCGCCCCCTGCAGCGCAAAGCCCGTGGTGGTGTGATCGAACTTGCGCAGATCGAGTTTTTCCTGCGCGTGCAGCACAGCCAGCGGCCAGAGCACCATGCTCGCCGCAATCAAGGCGAGCATGAAGAAACGTTGACTCGGATTTCCGATATGCATGGCGGCTTCCCCTTTTCCGGTCTTCATAAAGTGATCTCTCTGAAATCACGACTGTTGTGGCAGCGCTCGCACTGGCGGCCGAACTCGCTGCCGTGGACGTCGTCGCTGCGATGGCAGCCATTGCAGTCGTGCGAGAGTTCGATACGTTTTTTCACGATGGTCTTGTGGCAGGCCTCGCAAGCGATCTCGCGATGCACCCCTTCCAGCTTGTAGTCACTTTGCTTGTCGTGATCGAACTGCCAGAACTTCCAGCTGTTGGGGTTATGGCAGAACGCGCAATTGGTGCCGAGCCGGCCTTTGTGGCTGTCGTCTTTTTCATGGCAATCGTTGCACGCGCGTTTGGCGTCTTTGTAGTTGGCGCCAACGTGACATTCCTCGCACGGTGTGGTGGCGTGCAGGCCGATCAAGGGGAATCGAGTGGTCTGATGATTGAAATGAATGGTCTCGCGCCAGCGCGCCTCGTTATGGCATAGCTGGCACTCCTGGCCTTCCTTGCCTTGATGCACGTCATCCATGGCATGACACTCGTGACAGGCGGTTTTGCCGCGCTCTGCGGCCGCCTCGCCCTTGTGGCAGCCCAGGCACGCCACCTTCGCGTGGCTATCGCGCAGCGGAAACTTGGCTATGGTGTCGTGGTTGAATTTCTCTTCCTTCCAAGCCTTCTCCTGATGGCAATCGCCGCATTTGCTGCCATAGCGGCCCTGATGAATGTCGTCATGGCGATGGCAGTCATTACACGCAATATTTTTAAAGTTCTCATGCTTAAAGGTATGCTCGCGCCACACGGACTCGCCGTGACAGGCCTGGCATTCCTTGCCCAGCATCGCTTTGTGCGCATCCTGCTCGCGGTGACAGGAATAACAATCGGTCGGCAGCTTCTTTTTATAGTCCTGCTGATGGCAGTTATCGCAGCGCGTGTCCTTGTGCTTGCCGCGCAGGGGGAATTTGGTCTTTTGGTCATGATCATAGAGATATGACTTCCAACCCTGGGTGGAATGGCAGTCTTGGCAATTCTTGCCATAAGCGCCGCGATGGATGTCGTTGAGTTGATGGCAATCGATGCATTGCTGCGGCAGATCCTTGTAGCGCTGGTTCGGATGACACAGCTCGCAGCTGACCTCGCGATGCTTGCCGGTCAGCTTGTAGCGGGTCTTGTCGTGATCGAACTTGGTCTTGCGCCAGCCGTCCTCCGTGTGGCAGCGGCCGCAATCCTGCTCGAATTTTCCCTTGTGCACATCGCTCGATTTGTGGCAGGAATAGCAATCTCCCGGCGCCTTGCGGTACGGCTCGCCGGATTTGTGGCATGCCGAGCAGATCAGTTTTTCGTGACGGCCTTTCAGCGCAAAGTCAGTTTGTTTGTGATCGAACAGGCTGCGGTTGAATTGCACGATGTCGGCGTCGCGACCGAGGTGATCGCTGTGGCAGGTCTTGCATTCATTTTGGCGGATGGCGCTGTCGCGGCCGTGAAAGCCGCTGGATTTGTCGATGTCGACGGCGACTTCCTTGTGACAATCCAGGCACAGGCGGCGCTGGGATTTTTTGCTGAAGGACTCATGGCACTTGTCGCAGTCCTCCTCATATTTGGCGTGCCCCTCGATCAGCTTGCCCGGCATCACCAGCTTTTCCAGATTGACCGCCCCGGCGTTGCCGGTCACAAGCAACAACCCCGCCAATAACCCAAAGACACTGCGCATACATCTCATCTTGGGCCATCAATACATGTGAACGGCGATGACGTGTATGATCCCGGTGATCAGCATCATGATGAAGAGCGGCAAATGCAACACGTGCCAGAGCGAAAACAGCCGCGCGTAGAAGCCTAGCTCGGCGCCCTTTTGCACCGCGCGAAAATAGCTGCGCAGGTTGTGCCGCACGAGCTTGAGTTGCTGGCGGCGCTGCGCGTGATCTGCGATCGCGGCGTTTAAGACCTGCTTGCACTGCCGCCAGATCCGCACATAGGCAAGCTGTCGGGAAAGGCCCAGCAGCGGCACCTTGATGATGCTCGCCATCCCGGTCCCCGCCTGACTCGCGGCGGTCTCGAACCCATGGAGTTCCTCCTTGATCCGCGGCAACTGCCCCACGCCGGCCAGCACCTGTTCCAGCTTGCGATTGGCATCCTGCTGCAACCCCTGCACGCTTGCGCGGCTGCCGTACAGTCCGTGATGGATCTTGCTGTAGAAATAACGCCCCAGCAGTCCGCTGGAGGCGACGATCACCATGCAGAACAGCGCAATATTGCTGTTGAGGGCGCCCAGTTCGAAATTACAGTGAAACAGGATCGCACTCGGTCCCAACACGCCGAAGATCATATGCAGACGAAACCAGTGTTTGATGCCGCCGAGAAACCGCAGGGATGGCTTGCGTTTGCGCAGCGGATAGATCAGCAGCAACAGCATCATCACCCCGCCGATGATACCGAGCGCATAGCCCAGACCGTTTTCCGCCGTAATGAAATGCTCGCCGCTGATGCGCCAGCCTTCGTACAGGGCCGCCGCCACCAAGAGGAAAAACGTAAATGTACCCAAACCGCTGACACTCTGACGCAGACGGTCGGTGCGTAATGACTCGTCTTTCGCCATGCGATTCCCGAGCGTTTTGTTATGTTTTTCTGCTGTCAACATGCAAACCTCTTCATGTTGTTAATATCGACATCCACTTCTTATTTGTGAGACTTTATTCCGCCAGGATTAAGCATGTCTTAATACGCACTACTTATTTTGCCAGGCATGCCGCTATCTGTATGAGAGTCGAATCACATATCTTTTATAAGGTACGAGTTAATTTAGTGCTCCACGAATAAAATGCCGCATGTTAAACGAAGACACCCTCGCCATCACACTCTACGCCTTCATCATGGTCGCCATCTGGATGGGGTACGCTCGGTTCCGCAACCGACAAACGCGCCGCAATAAAGCAGAGCTCGACGCCGCCAAGGCCGCCGGTCTGGCCGAGCCGGCCTCGCTGCATCCTGTGATCGATCATGCCCGCTGCATCGGCTGCGCCTCCTGCATCGATGCCTGCCCGGAGAAAACTGTGCTGGGACTCATTCATGGCAAGGCTGAACTGATCAATCCTGCCTCCTGCATCGGACACGGCGCCTGCCGCACCGCCTGCCCGACACAAGGCATCACCCTGGTATTCGGCACTGAAAAGCGCGGCGTGGACATCCCACTGCTCAAACCCAACTTCGAAACGAATGTGCCCGGACTCTTCATCGCCGGAGAACTCGGCGGCATGGGTCTGATCCGCAACGCGGTCACGCAAGGACAACAGGCGATGGAGGCCATCGCCAATCTCGACGGCATGGGCAAAGGCGGGCACTACGACAGCATCATCGTCGGTGCGGGACCCGCGGGCATCGGCGCCGCGTTAAAGGCCAAGCAACTCGGCTTGCGCTATCTCGTCATCGAACAGGATTCGCTCGGCGGCACAGTATCGCATTATCCGCGCGGCAAACTCGTGATGACCGCCCCGGTGGAATTGCCGCTGGTCGGCAAGGTCCGTTTCACCGAAACCACCAAGGAGGAGTTGTTGCAGTTCTGGTGCAAGATCACCGCCGAACAGGAACTCAACATCTACTTCAACGAGCGCATGGATGGCATCGAGGCCACGGCCGGCGGCTTTGCGGTCAAAACCACCAAAGGCGTGTACCAGACCCGTTCGATACTCCTGGCCATCGGCCGGCGCGGCACGCCGCGCAAGCTGGACGTGCCTGGCGAGGAGCTGCCCAAGGTGGTGTATCGCCTGATCGATCCCGAGCAATATCGCGGGCAAAAGGTCGTGGTCGTCGGCGGCGGCGACAGCGCCTTGGAAGCGGCCTGGAGCATCGCCGAGCAGCCCGGCGCGTCCGTCATTCTCTCCTATCGTTCCGACGGCTTTGCGCGTGCCAAGCAGAAAAATCGTGAGCGCGTGGCCAAGAACGAAAAGGATGGCCGTCTGCGCGTGATGCTCAGTTCAACGATCAAATCGATCAACGAAAAACAGATCGTCATCGAACAAAACGGCCAGGCGCGCACGTTTGACAACGACGCGGTGATCGTATGCGCCGGCGGCATCCTGCCCACCCCTTTTTTGAAAAGTATCGGCATCGAAGTGGAGACCAAATTTGGCACGGCCTGATCCTATAATACGCTCGCGCGCCTACGGCATCGTCCTCGCCCTGCTCATTGCCGCCGCACCCGCGGCGCTCGCCGGACCAAAGGAAGATGCCGACAAGGCCGTCCGCCTCAAACGCTATGCCGAGGCCGCGCAGATTCTGCAGCAGTTGGCCAAGCGCGGTGATGCCGAATCCCAATACGATCTGGCTACGCTCCTGCGCAATGGCCAGGGGGTGCCGCGCGATGAGCAAAGCGCCTTCACCTGGATGGAGAAGTCGGCAAAACAGGACTATGCCAAGGCCCAATACGCCCTCGGCGTGATGTATCACACCGGACGCGGCGTGGCCGCCAATCCCGAGCTGGCGCGGCAATGGTACCAGGCGGCGGCAGCGCGCGGTCATGAAGGCGCACTGGCCAAACTGCGCGAATTCGAGCAAGCGGCTCCCGGCAATATCGCACCACGCGATGCGAGCGCACATGCCGAGCAGCTGCGCAATGCCGTGCGCAATCGCGATCTCGCGCAACTGCGCCGGCTGCTCTCATCGCCGACCGACGTCAATGTCCGCGACCAAAACGGCTACACCCTATTGATGGAAGCGGTGCTGCAGAAGGACGCGGCCATCGTCCGGCACTTGCTCGAGCAGAAGGCCGACGTGGGTCTGAAAAACACATTTGAAGAAGATGCGCTGTCATTGGCCTGCACCCACCAACAAGCCACGATCGCCGCATTACTGCTCGATGCCGGCGCCAACATCAACACCCAAGACCGGCATGGCAACACACCGTTGATCATCGCGGCGGAACTGGGCGATCAACAACTCGCGTCAACGCTGCTCCACTACAAACCGGACATCGATCTTGAAAACAAAAAGGGCTGGACGGCGCTGCGCGCCGCGCAGAATAGCCGGCACACCGCTGTCGCCCAGATGCTCCTGGCCGCCGGGGCACATGAATCCTCCCTGACCAAAAAAGCGGTGGCGCCGCTCAGCCCGGCGGGAAAACCTGCACTGCCGCTGGGCGAAGATCTCGCGGCGTCATCCGGCAATCTGTACGCCGGTATGACGCCGCTGATGCAAGCCGCCTGGCGCGGGCAAACCGATCTCGTGCAGAGCCTGCTGGCGCAGCCGCAGGACATCAACCAGCTCGACAGCAGCGGGGCCACCGCCTTGATGCGCGCCGCCGGCGCCGGGCATCAGCCGGTGGTCGAGCTGCTGTTGTCCCATCAGGCCCATCCCAACCTCGCCGATCAGCAAGGCTATACCGCCCTGATGCGCGCGGCGGAAAAGGGCCATCACAAGATAGCCGATGCGCTGATCCGCGCCGGCGCAAAGATCGATACGCCGCTGCCGGACGGCTCCACCGCCTTGTTCCTCGCGATCCAACATCATCAGGTTCCGGTCGCGCAAACGCTCATCAACGCGGGCGCCGATGTCAATCACGCCAATACCGCGAAGGTCACGCCCCTGCTGCTCGCCTTGCAGCAGCGGGAATTGAGTCTGGCCAAGGTACTGATTAAAGGTAAGGCCAATGTCGACATCGCCGACAGCCATGGGCGCACGCCCCTCTGGCACGCCTGTGAAGCCGGTGACCAGGAGACCGTCGACTTGCTGTTACAACAGCACGCGAAGATGGAAGTCCAAGACCAGGATGGAATCACTCCGCTGCTGATTGCAACCCAGCAAGGGCACACGCGCATCGTCACCCTGCTGCTGCAAAAACATGCCATGCAGACGGCCAACCTGGACGGCAACACCCCGCTCATGGTGGCGGTAACCCGCTCGGCCCCGGCGCTTGCCGAACTGCTGCTGCGCGCCGGCGCCGAACTCGATGCCAAAAACAAGAACGGGGATACGGCCTTGATACTCGCGGTGCGCGCACATGATCTGCCTGTGACCAAGTTGCTGCTGGAGGCGGGCGCCGACGCCGCGCTGCGAAACAATCGTCTGGAACACGCCCGCGGCATCGCGGAAGCCGCGGGACGCGGCGACATCGTCGATCTGATCGATCATCAGCCCGCCGGCAAGAAACGGTTTTTTGGATTGTTTTAAACCCGGATTCTTCGCATTGTTCGTTCGCGGCAAGTCGCTAACGGAAAATCGGGGTTGAAGCGGCCGGGTGATCTCACCCTCACCCGGCCGATCACACCAATTACTGCAAGGTGCCGCTGAAGCGCGTGAGGAGGGTATTGGAAAGCGTCATGCCGATGCGATCGGCAAAGCGTTGCCAATAATCGGGGTGGATGGTGAAATCAACGATGTCTTCCGCGCCGATGATCTCGCGTGCCACGTAACCGGTGCTGCCGAGCCCATCCACCAAGCCAAGCTCCAGCGCCTGCTCGCCGGTCCAGATCAAGCCGGTGTACAGATCGGGTGAATCCCCCAGCCGCTCGCCCCTGCCCTTCTTCACAGCATCGATGAACTGCTGGTGAATGTCTTCCAACATGCCCTTGATATGGCGCACTTCGTCCTCCTTGACCGGCGAAAACGGATCGAGCATGCCTTTGCTCTCACCCGCGGTCAGCAGACGGCGTTCGATGCCCAGCTTTTCCATCGACCCCACGAAACCGAAGCCGTTCATGATCACGCCGATGGAGCCGACGATGCTGGCCTTATCGGCGTAGATCTCATCGGCGGCCGCGGCGATGTAATAGCCGCCCGAGGCGCAGATATCGGTCACCACGGCGTAGACCGGCACATCAGGATTGAGCGCCTTGAGCCGGTTGATTTCGTCATAGACGTAACCCGCCTGCACTGGACTGCCGCCGGGACTGTTGATGCGCAGGATAATCCCCGCGGTGTTTTTATCATCGAAGGCATCGCGCAACGCCGTCACGATACTATCGGCGCCCGCTTGCGTGTTCTCAGCGATGACGCCCGGCACCTCGATCAAGGCCGTGTGTTTTCCGCGCACGATGGCGGTGGTATCCAGCCCAATCGGAATGTAGAACAGCAGCGCAAATAGGTAGGCGAACAACAAAAATTTGAAAAATATATTCCAGCGCCGGCTGCGGCGCTGCTCGTTGATCGTGGCGAACGCCAAACGGTTGACCAGATCGCGCTCCCAGTTCTCCTGGACAGGCGCCTCTTTTTTGGGACCGGGCTCTTCCGCCGCCGAAGCGGATTCGGAGCGCGCCGCCCCTTGGGTCCATGGGTCTTGGTTTTGTGGTGGTTTTGGTTGTTCGTCACTCATGGAAGATTGTTACCTATACATAGCGTGAAATGGGTAATTATAGTGTCAGCCTGGCACCCAAGCGAGCAAAACGCTGTCAGTGCCCGAGCCAAGCCAGTAAATCGCGTACATCATTGAGACACCCCTTGGCGCCGCATGCCAGGAGCCGCTCCTTGTCATGCACGCCGTAACTGACGCCCAAGGCATGGGTGCCGGCGTTCTGCGCCATGAGCATATCGTACTCGGTGTCGCCGATCATCAGGGTTTCGTGCTTGCCGGCACCGATGATCCCCATGACTTCTTCGAGCATTTGCGGATGTGGTTTCGAACGTGTTTCATCGGCCGTGCGGGTGGCGTGAAAATGGGGCCCAAGCCCGTGTTCATCCAGCACCCGCTGCAAGCCGCGCCGGCTTTTTCCCGTGGCGATGCCCAGCTGATACCCCAAGGCATTGAGCTCGGCGAGCAACTCCGGCACCCCGGCAAAGAGCGGCATCGGGGTCTGATCGCCCTCGACGAAGTAATAGCGATAACGGTCGACCAGCGTTTGCTGCTCCACAGGCTCGATGGAGCCGAACAAGGCCTGGATGGCCTCGGCCAGGCCCAGACCGATGATCTCGCGTATCTCTGCACTATTACGATACGGCAGACCGGTATCCGCAATGGCCGACTGCATGGCCGAAACGATCTTGGCGGCGGAATCCATCAAGGTGCCGTCCCAATCGAACACGATCAAAGAATACTGCCTGGTCATGTGTGCCGTGCCGACCTCAGCTGAGCCAACACAGCGGCTAAATCATCGGGCAGCGGCGCCGTGACACTCATCGTTACCTCGGATTCGGGATGCAGGAACCGAAGCTCCGTGGCATGCAAAAACAGTCGCTTCAGACCCAGCTGCGCCATGGCGGCGTTGAAGTCGCGATCCCCGTATTTGTCATCACCGGCGATCGGGCGCTCCAGGTATTGCGCGTGGACACGGATCTGATGCGTTCGGCCGGTGCCCAAATCGATGCGCATCAGCGCGGCATGCTCGAAGCTCTCCACGGGCTCGAACACCGTCAGCGACGGCTTGCCCGAGGCATCGACCCGCACGATCCGCTCACCGGACTTCAAGGTATTCTTCAGCAACGGCGCATCGACGCGCTTCGCGCCCTTCTTCCAGCGCCCTTTGAGCAGCGCCAGATAATATTTGTCGACCTTGCCGTCGCGGATCTGCTGATGCAAGCTGTTCAATGCGCTGCGTTTTTTGGCGATGATCAGACAGCCTGAGGTTTCCCGGTCCAGCCGATGGACCAGCTCGAGAAACGGCGCCTCCGGGCGCATCTGACGCAACATCTCGATGCACCCGAAACTCACGCCGCTGCCGCCGTGCACCGCCATCCCGGAAGGCTTGTCAATGACAATCAGTTGCGCGTCCTCATAAAGAATCGCATCATCCAGCCGTTGCAAGGCCGCATCCGAAGCCTTGGGGGGCGGCGTGTCATCACCCAGACGGATGGGCGGGATGCGGACGCTGTCCCCGGAGGCCAACCGGTATTCCGGCTTGACGCGCCCCTTGTTGACCCGCACCTCGCCCTTGCGCAACAGTCGATAAATCCTGCTCTTGGGCACGCCTTTGAGGTGTGTGAGCAGGAAATTATCGACACGTTGGCCGTCGTGCGCCTCGTCGATGGTGACGAGCTGCACCGCGGTATTGCCCGTGGAAGTCATACGGAACTACTTGCTTGATTTATGTTGAAAAAAGATGGAATAAGTAAAAATCTAAAAAAAAGCTGCGTTTATAATCGAGTGCTATTATAATCACATCCGTTGAAATATGCCTGATTCATTTTCCAGGAAGATGCTCATGCTATCCCGAGGGCAATGAACAGTGCGGGTTTTCAGGTGTGCGTACGCTACGGACACCTTGAGTTTGGTATAAACAAGACCCTTGGCGCATGGACTAAGGGTAATAAAGATCGCTCTCTGACGCTTCGAATACAACAGACGGAGTCAGTTCGATACATCCCCCTCGTCATTGATCATGGAGGGACGCGGAGCCCCTGAGATTCAAACCGCGGCTGCCGCTAGAATCAGTCCTGTGTTCTGCCGTTCGAAGACCTGGTAGAGCGCGTGAGAGAATAAAATGAAAAGAATGTTGTTTAACGCAACTCAGCCTGAAGAGTTGCGGGTGGCCCTCGTCGATGGCCAGAAACTGTACGACCTGGATATTGAAACCGCACACCGCGAGCAGAAAAAGTCCAATATATACAAAGGCATAATTACTCGCTTAGAGCCGAGCCTTGAAGCCGCGTTTGTGGATTATGGCGCAGAACGCCATGGCTTTTTGCCGCTAAAGGAGATCTCGCGCACTTATTTTGCCGAGGACGCCAATGTCAGCGGTGGCCGCATCAACATCAAAGAGGTGTTGAAAGAAGGCCAGGAAGTCGTGGTGCAGGTCGATAAGGAAGAGCGTGGCAACAAGGGCGCGGCCCTGACCACCTTCATCAGTCTGGCCGGCCGGTACCTGGTTTTGATGCCCAACAATCCTCGGGCAGGCGGTGTATCGCGCCGCATTACCGGGGATGACCGTCAGGAAATCCGCGACGCCCTCAGCACCCTTGAGGCCCCCAATGGCATGGGCCTGATCGTCCGTACCGCGGGCGTCGGAAAGTCTCAGGAAGAACTCCAATGGGACCTCGATTATCTCTTGCAGCTGTGGGAAGCCATAGAGCGGGCGGCCTCCGAACGCAAGGCGCCATTCCTGATCTACCAAGAAAGCAACATCATCATCCGCGCCATTCGCGACTATTTGCGGCAGGATATCAGCGAAATCCTGATCGACTCCCCGGCGGTGTATGCCCAGGCGCGCGAGTTCATGCAGCTGGTGATGCCGCAGAACATCAACAAGGTGAAGCTGTATCAGGATTCCATCCCCCTCTTCACCCGCTATCAGATCGAGAGCCAGATCGAGACCGCCTTCCAGCGCGAGGTGCGCCTGCCCTCCGGTGGCGCCATCGTCATCGATCATACCGAGGCGCTGGTGTCGATCGACATCAACTCCGCGCGCGCGACCAAGGGTGGCGACATCGAGGAAACCGCGCTGCAGACCAATCTCGAAGCGGCCGATGAAATCGCCCGTCAGTTGCGGTTGCGCGACCTCGGCGGCCTGATCGTGATTGACTTCATCGACATGACCTCCGCCCGCAATCAGCGCGAGGTGGAAAATCGCCTCAAAGAGGCGTTGAAAATGGACCGCGCCCGGGTCCAGATCGGCAGGATTTCGCGCTTCGGCCTCCTGGAAATGTCGCGCCAGCGCCTGCGCCCCTCGCTCGAGGAGTCCAGCCAGGTGGTCTGCCCGCGCTGCAACGGCCAAGGGACCATCCGTGGTATCGAGTCGCTGGCCTTGTCGATCCTGCGCATCCTCGAAGAAGAGGCCATGAAGGAAAACACCGCCAAGGTCATCTGCCAGATCCCGGTGAATGTCGGCACCTTCCTGCTCAATGAAAAACGCCGCTCGATCCACGAAATCGAGCAGCGCCATGATGTCACGGTCATCCTCGTACCCAACATTCACATGGAGACGCCGAGGTACGAGGTGAGCCGGATCAAGGAAAGCGAGGCCGCAGCGCAACAGGCCCCCACGAGCAGCTATCAGTTGGTGACCAAGGTCGAGCCTGAAATGCCGATCGCGACGACTCAGGAAAAGCCGGCCCCCGAACAGCCTGCGGTAAAAGGCGTGGTCCCTGCCACTCCGGCCCCGATCAAGGTCGAGGAAAAGCCCGGCTTCATCAAGCGCCTGTTCGACAATCTCTTCGGCGCCGGCGGCGAGGAAAAGAAACCCGCCGAGCAGCCCAAGAAACAGCCACCGCCCCGCCGTGGCCAGCCCCAGCGCGGCAAACCTTCCGGCCAAGGCGATGTCGGCCGACAGGCGCGTCGCCCCCAGCAGCCGGCGGGCAAGCCCCAACCGGAGGGCGGCGCACAGCCGCAACAGGCGCCTGCACGGCCCAAGGAAGACGCGACCGCCTCGGAGCAACAATCACAGGAGCAGCGCCAGCAACGTCAGCAGCGTCAACATCGCCGTCGCGGCGAGGGCCGACGCCGGCGAAGCCAGAACCCTGCCGAGCGTCCTACGGATCGGGGCGCACCAGATGAAGGCCGTACTGGCGCCGAGACAGCGCCAGCGGAATCCGGCAATGCCACGGGAGCAGGCGAGCACCGGGCCGCGGAGCCGCGTTCTGGCATTACCGGCCAGGAGTCTCACGCGCCGAGGGAAAATCGCAAGCCCGAGGCGGCACGGCCTGCGCCTGCCAATCCGTCCGAGCCACCCGCACGGCCGCCGTATCAAAAGCAGGATGAATTCCACGCCCCCTCGCGGGAGCATGACGTGGCGGCTGCGGCGCCGAGCGAATCCAAGCAGGGTTCTTCCGACAACTAACGCTCTCCGGCGGCCTGAATGGCATTGGGTCATTCAGGCCGCCCTGCGTTTACGTTTCCCCGGGAGCTCCCCTCACCCCTGCGGCCAGCTCACCGTCGCCTTGAGCGCCAGATGATCCGACAACGGCTCGTGTATCGTTGAAATCTCGTTCCACTTCATGTCGCTGCTGATCAGGATGTGATCGATCGCGCGACTCGGCTTCCAGCTCGGAAACGTGGCGGGCGAATTTTCCGGCCCGCGCAAATGCGTGTTATTCAACAAATAGCGCATCTCGGGCGCATGCAGCGTGCAGTTCATATCGCCCATCAGCGCCACGCTGGGATATTGATTGACGATGTCCGCCAAATAGCGCACCTGATATTCACGGATGCGGCGGCTCAGGCTGAGATGCGTCACCAGCACGGCCAAGCTTCGCTCGCCAATCTTGTAATGAACCTCCAACACACCCCTGCCATCGTTGGGTTTGGGCAAGCGGTGCCGAATCACCTTGGCGGCCTTGAATTGGCTCAGCACGCTGTTGCTGTGTTGCGCGATGGCGCCCAGATCGCGTGTCACCATCTGATCGAAATACGGGTATCCCGCCAGCTCGGAGACATATTCCGCCTGATTGACATAGCGGGTGCGCAACGAGCCGGCGTCCGCCTCATTCAAAGCGACGATGTGTGAATTGCCGATGATCTCCGCGATGCGGTTCAGATTGCTCAGTGACTGGCCGTGCGGCATCAGGTAACGCCACCCATGTGAAAAAAGGTGATGCAGCCGATGAGAGCCGATTGCCACTTGCATATTAAAGCTCGTGAGAACCAACTCGGAGAGAGATGTCTTATTACATTGCATAAATTACGGGATTGTTCGGGTCACGATCGCAAACTCTTGCAGAGTATCGACCACCGCAGACATTACTTTCAACTTTGATCATCCCCGGATTGGTCCGTCAGTGCTTCCAAAACGATAGACAGTGGCGCTCAGGCATTCTGTGACCTACTCGGCATCATCAAAATGATGCCACGACAAAAAAAACATTGCGTACCGCAAAAACCTGTATATGATTACAGTACTGTATAAACAAACAAGATCAGACCTTCCATGAAATTGACCGCCCGCCAAGAACAAATTCTTGAGCTGATCCGCGCCTGTATCGCCGAATCGGGCATGCCCCCCACCCGCAGCGAAATTGCCCAGGCGCTGGGCTTCAGTTCTGCCAATGCCGCGGAAGAACACCTCCGGGCGCTGGCCAGAAAAGGTGTCATCGAGCTCCTGCCCGGCGCCTCCAGAGGCATACGCATCATCGACCGTCATGCCGAGGACTACGGCTTGGCGGTCATCGGACGAGTTGCGGCGGGCAGCCCGATACTGGCCACCCAGAATATCGAGCGGCACTGCTCCATCCTGCCCGATTTTTTCCAGCCCAGGGCGGATTATCTATTGCGCGTCAAGGGCATGAGCATGAAAGACGCCGGCATATTCGAGGACGACCTCCTCGCCGTGCACCGGACCAAGGAGGTGCGTAATGGCACCATCGTCGTTGCCCGGCTCGGCGACGAGGTGACCGTAAAACGGTTTTTCAAAAAGCAGCACATAGTGCAGCTCATCGCCGAAAACCCAGACTTCCCCCCGATTATCGTGGACTTGAAAAAACAAGAAATCGAGATCGAGGGGCTGGCCGTCGGGGTCATACGAAACAATGGAGTTATGAGATGAATAGTATGCTGACATTCAATCAAAACACCCATCCCAACCCATCGCATGCGGGTGCGGCCGCCGCGCCGTCTTGGGCGGGCGAGACCGTCATCATCGAGCTGCCGCATGACTACAACGACGGCCACCCGGGGGAGCTCGATCTGTTGCTACCCAAGGTCTCAGTTTTGATGCGGAACGAACGGCGATGGCTGGCCTGGATCGCCCCGCCCTTTCGCATCACCTCCGACAGGCTGGCCGAACACGAAATCTCCCCCACCTCACTGCTGCAAATCCATCCAGGCCACTCAACGCAGCATTTTCGGCTGGTCCGGCGCGCATTGGCCACCGGCCGATGTGGCGTCGTCATGGCGTGGACCCATCATTGCGCCCCAGAAGAAATCGAGCATTTGCGCGATGCCGCCGCCATGGGCCAGTCCGTGTGCATCCTGTTGGTGCATGCCGCGGAATCCTCACATCCCGAGCTTGACTTCAACCTGCGATTGCGCGCCGATGCGGGTTCGAATGACCATTGGTTCGAGGTGCTCGCATCCACCCCTTTCGCGCGCGAGTTGGCCGCGGCCTCCCCGTCCCCGACGCTCGACCCGATACATGTCCGTGGCGCCCCGCCCACGCCGTTGCAACTGTCGATCTTTTGAGGGCGCTTGATTTATGCGAGACAGGCAATTAATTTGGTTACTGCATGCATACCCCCGATACGCACGACAAGGTCCGCTTGGACAAATGGCTGTGGGCAGCCCGCTTCTATAAGACGCGCACTCTGGCCACCGAGGCCATCAACGGCGGGAAAGTCCATGTCAACAATGAACGCGTCAAGCCATCGCGCAACCTCAAGATCGGGGATGTCCTTACCCTGAGCAAGGGGCCATACAAGATCACCGTGAATGTCGTCGGGCTGTCGGCGACGCGTGGACCGGCACCCGTGGCAGCCGCGCTCTATCAGGAAACTGAAGAAAGTATTAAAACGAGAGCGCAGCTGGCCGAGCAACTCCGCGCCCAGGGACCGAGCATGCGCGCGTTCACAAGCGGCCGTCCTACCAAGAAAGACCGCCGGCAAATCGTAAAATTCACAAAAAAATCTCAGTAAATTTTATTTCAGCAATCTCCCCTTGCTGGACTCGCTATAATCTTTTCTTAATTTTCAATCGCAAGACCTTCACACATGCGGGAAATATCCGTAGAATGAATTTTATTTTTATGGTTCGAACCTGATACAGGCCAAACACAGAAGAAGGTTGTCCGCATGTCCATGAACACATCAACAGTCGAGCGTCGATCACAATCTCACCAACTCATCGACGAATTAATCTCGCTTCGAACCGAAATGCTTACACTCTACGGCGTGCTGGCCTCCAACAGACCATTCGAGGCGAATAGCGAGATCCTCAACATGGTGCAGGAATTTTGCCAGTCGCTGGTGGACTATACCGCCGATGGCCACTTCAGCATCTATCGCTTCATCGCCGAAAACAAAGAACGCCGCAAGAGCGTGCTCGATGTGGCGCAGAAGGTATATCCGAAGATCGCCGAGACTACGGACATCATTCTGGCCTTCAATGACAAATATGACAGTGACGAGCATTGTCAGGAATCACTGAATGCCTTGGAAAAGGACTTGTCATACCTAGGCGAGGTCCTTGCCGACCGTATTGAGCAGGAAGACCAGATTGTTGGTGCCTTGCGGAAGGGGCGCTAGGAAAGAGCTCATTGGAATAGCGCACCCCACCCCGCGAGCCACAAGGTTTCGCAGCAAAATAGGGGCGGATCTTATTGAATTTCACGCGATTGCACCGAATCTATGAATATGGGCAATTCACTTATCTTGTGGTGCAGGTCGATCATCGCCACACTCGTACTCGTGGCAGCCGCTTTCAATGCCTTGGCTGCAAGTGTTGAGTTATCTCAGGAAAGAGAGAAATTCCTCCAGGCAGAACAAGCCCTCGACAAAAACAATCAGGCATTGTTCAAGAAGCTATCGGACTCGCTGGTCAACTATCCGCTGTATCCATATCTGAGGTATCAGTTTCTCGTCTCGAAAATCTCAAGCCTGACTCCCAAGGAAATCGAAGACTTTCAGACCCGCTACCCCGATACGCTGCTTGCCGAGGCACTGGAGAAACGTTGGCTGATCAGGCAGGGTGAGCTTCGCAATTGGGACACCTACCTCACACATTACCAGCCCTCCGCGGACCCTGCCTTGCAGTGTTATTATCTGAGAGCCTTGTACCAATCCGGGGCGCAGAACGAGGCGATGAACCTGGTCGCGCCACTTTGGCTGGTAGCCTCCTCTCAGCCCGACTCATGCACCCCCTTGTTCGACACCTGGATCGCCAAGGGTCATCTCACCTCGGGTCTGGCGTGGCAGCGGTTTCATCTGGCCATGGGGGCAAGCAAGTACCGCCTTGCGCAGCACCTGGTGAAACACCTTGATGCGGAGCATCAGCAATGGGCGAAACACTGGCTCAACGTCAAAACCAATCCGAGCCTGGTTGCCCACTCCAAGGCGCTCAGTGAGGATACGGAAATCACCCGGATGATCGTCGCCGACGGCCTCAAGCGCTGGGCCCGGTTTGACGCCATTGCCGCAACGGACGCCTGGCAGGGCACGATCAAAGATCGTTTTTCCTTTTCCGACAGCGACCGCCATGCCATCGAAAAACGCCTGGCGCTCTCGCGCCTGCTGCAGCAGGATGACTTGGAAGACACCGAGCTTTCTCACCTGCTCGACAATCCCGTCAATCAGGAACTGCAAGAATGGCGTATCCGCGTCGCGATCAGCCTCGGAGATTGGGAGGCCGCTCTCAACTGGCTGGACCGCATGAACCCTGATTCGCAGAATGCCCCGCGCTGGCGCTACTGGCGCGCGCGCGCATTGAGCGCCTCGGCCGGCGACAATGAGCAGGCCGCCGGTCTCTACCAGGGGTTGGCCGCCGATCGGAGTTATTATGGCTTTTTGTCCGCCAGCCGCATCGGCGCCGAGTATCGCCTCAACGACGCGCGGCTCGAATATCCCGACCAGGTCATGGCGCAGATCAGCACGCTTCCCGGAATCCAGCGCGCGCGTGAATTGTTCTACTTGGGAAGATTTCCTGAAGCGCGCCGTGAATGGCAAGCCACGACGCGGACACTGACCTCGGACCAACTCGCCCAAGCCGCGCGGCTTGCCGGGGAATGGGGCTGGCACGACCGCGCGATCTTCACGCTTGCCAATACGCCATACACGGACGATCTGTCACTGCGCTTTCCGATCGTCCATCAGCAGCAGATCCTCAAAGAGACGCAAAAAAACAATCTCAACCCCTCCTGGGTCCTGGCGTTGATCCGTCAGGAAAGCGCCTTCATGCCCGATGCGCGGTCACAGGTCGGCGCCTTGGGGTTGATGCAAATCATGCCGAAAACCGGCAAGGAAATCGGCAAACGCCTGGCTGTGCCTCTCAAAAATCCGCGCGCCCTCCTCGACGCTGATCTCAATATCAAATTCGGCATCTCGTATCTCAAGTCGAACTTGAAGAACTTCAACAACAACCACATCCTGGCAACCGCCGCCTACAATGCAGGTTCGGGCAGGGTCAACAAGTGGCTGCCAAAAACCGCGCCGATGGAACCGGATCAATGGATCGAGGCCATCACCTTCCAGGAAACGCGCGACTATGTGCAGAACATCATGGCCTACAGCGTGATCTATGACTATCGCCTCGGACTGCCGAAAAAGTCCTTCCGAGAATTAATGCAGCCGGTGTATCCGCGTAATTACGACCCCAACGTGATGCACGCCAGTAACAATAATAGTTAACTGGCGTGTACCTCATCCTTTACTAGTGACCACCGCGGTAGCCACCTCAACGGCCCGTTTGCGCGCCTCGTTAACATTAGTGGCACGCGCCAACGCCACCCCCATGCGGCGGCGCAGGTAGGATTCGGGCTTACCGAACAGACGCAAATCGGACTCGGGCACAGCTAGTGCCTTTTCCAGATTATTAAATGTGATCGCCTTGGCTTCCAGTCCGCCGTAGATCACTGCGCTCGCGCCGGCGGCACACGACATCGCCGTATTGACGGGTAATCCCAGAATGGCGCGCGCGTGCAGCTCAAACTCGTTCTGCCATTGTGTCGCCATGGTCACCATGCCGGTATCGTGCGGTCGTGGGCTGACCTCGCTGAACCACACCCGGTCACCTTTGACGAAGAGTTCAACGCCGAAGATGCCTCGCCCTCCGAGCGCCTGCGTTATCTTGTGCGCAATATCCTTGGAAGCGCTTAGCGCCGCTTGGCTCATGGCCTGCGGCTGCCAGCTTTGCACATAGTCACCCCGCTCCTGGAGATGTCCGATCGGCTGGCAAAAGTGCGTTTCCACTTCGCCGCTGTCGCCCAGCGCCCGCACCGTGAGCAAGGTGATTTCGTAATCGAAATCGATCATCTCTTCCACGATCACGCGGCCATGGCTGACTCGCCCACCGGCCATGGCGTAATCCCACGCGCGTACCACATCGTCCAAACCGCGGATCACCGATTGCCCCTTGCCGGAGGATGACATGACCGGTTTGACAACGCAGGGGTAACCGATCCCGGTGTCGATGGCGACCTGGAGTTCATTTAAACTGGAGGCAAAGGCGTAGCGCGATGTGGGAAGATCGAGTTCCTCGGCGGCCAAGCGGCGTATGCCTTCGCGATTCATGGTCAGCTGCGCGGCTCGCGGGGTCGGGATCACCTCCACCCCACCCTGTGCGGCGATCTCGGCCAGTGCATCGGTGGCGATCGCCTCGATTTCGGGCACGATGTAATGAGGCCTTTCCTTGGCGATAAGCTCGCGCAGGGCAGCCCCGTCCGCCATATTGATCACATGCGCGCGGTGCGCCACTTGATGGCCGGGGGCATTCGGGTAGCGGTCGACCGCGATGACCTCCACGCCAAGCCGCTGCAGTGCAATGATCACTTCCTTGCCGAGCTCACCGCTACCCAACAACATCACGCGCAATGCGTTGGGAGATAATGGGGTACCAATCTTCATAATTCAGGGATTCCAGGGATGAGTGTGTGAAATGACGCAAAATTTGCGTTTATGTCGGTCGCGATTAAGCAACGATTCAGCTTTCTAGCGCTAGATTAGCTCCAAGCTTTTTAATCCACTTGTCTAACTTTTGTATTTAAAAGGAGATACGAATGAAACTCAAGTTCATGACCGCTTTTGCCCTCTCTGTCGCCTTCGCCGCCAGCGCCCCGGTTGCCATGGCAGACGAAGCCCTGGCCAAGCAAAGCGGTTGCCTGACCTGCCATAGCGTTGCCAAGAAGATGGTCGGTCCCTCATTCCAAGAAATCGCCGCCAAGTACAAGGGTGACGCTGCTGCCAAGGACACGCTGATCGCCAGCATCAAGGGCGGTTCCAAGGGCAAATGGGGCAACGTGATGATGCCGGCGAACTCGCCCCGCGTCTCTGACGAGAACATTGCCAAGCTGGCTGCCTACATCCTGGCCCAGTAATTTATCCAGTCTTTTCCTTCTAGCTACAACTTGTTAAATTTGAGGAACTATCGAGCGATCGGTAGTTCCTTTCTTTTTTGTCTGGGCGATACCAAGTAACATGGGCTTTCCACACATTGATCCGGGTCAGGTTGATTTATGCGGATATTGATCGTTGAGGATGAGGCAGGATTGCGGGACCAGCTGCAATCGCGCCTGCGCAGTGAGGGCTATGCCGTGGATGTCGCGGCCAGCGGCAGTGAAGGCCTGTATCTGGGCCAGGAATACGACATCGATCTGGCGATCATCGACCTGGGTCTGCCTGGGATGAGCGGCATCGAGATCATCAAACAACTGCGCGCATCTGGGCGGGATTACCCCATCATGATCCTCACCGCCCGCGGCCGCTGGCAGGACAAAGTGGAAGGTCTGGAAGTCGGCGCGGATGATTACATGGTCAAGCCCTTCCACATCGAGGAGCTGCTCGCGCGCGTTCGCGTGCTGATCCGACGCTCCTCGGGGATTACTCAGCCCGTGCTCAGCTTCGGTCCGATCGAACTGGACACCACCACTCAGACCGTGCGGGCGCATGGCCAGAACGTCGATCTAACGGCCTTCGAATATAAGGTGCTGGAATATCTGATCTTCAATGCCGGCAAGGTCGTCTCCAAATCGGAACTCACCGAGCACATCTACGAGCAGGATTACGACCGCGACAGCAATGTCATCGAGGTATTCATCCGCCGCTTGCGCATCAAGCTCGACCCCGACAACAGCTTGAACGTCATCGAGACCCTGCGCGGGCGCGGCTATCGGTTCACGCTGGAGCAGACCAAGCCGCAATGATCTCGATCAACGGCCGCCTGCTGCTGACCGCAAGCGTCATCCTGGTAATGTTCTTCGGCATCACCGGCGTTATTCTCGATCGCATCTATTTCAATTATCTGGAACAGGCGCAGCGCAACCGTTTGCTGGGTTACGTCTATGACGTGCTCAACGCCACGGACTTCACCCCCTACGGTCAGATCATCCCACCGAAGACACTGCCCGAGGTCCGTTTCTCGATCCCCGGCTCCGGACTCTATGCGCAAATCGTGCAGAACCACGGCGAGCTGATCTGGAAATCGGAATCCACGTCGGTTTCGATTCCCTTTCAATATAAGCTGCGGCGCGGACAACAAGTGTTCGGCTCGCTGGACAATGACAAAGGACAGAAGTACTACTTCTATAGTTTTGGCATCTCCTGGGATGAGAGCACGCCCTTCTGGCAGTCCTACACCTTCAGCATCGCGGAATCCTCCGACATCCTGAACGCCGACATCCGGCGCTTCCGGCGCAGCCTGTGGGGCTCGCTGGCGGCGGTCACAATCCTCCTGCTGGCCGTTCAGGCCGTCATCCTGCGTTGGGGGCTTTCCCCGCTGCGCAAGGTCACCGAGGATCTCAAGACGATCGAGGCCGGCAACAAACTCTCGCTCGATGGCACCTATCCGCCGGAGATCCGCCGACTCACCGACGACCTCAATGCCCTGCTGCACAGCCACAACGAAAACCTCAAGCGCTATCGGCAGGCGCTGGGCGACCTGGCCCACAGTCTCAAGACGCCGCTCGCCCTGCTGCACAACACGGTCGAATCCAACGAGCCAGAACAGGTGTTGCGCAAAACGATCGCTCATCAAGTGCAACGCATGAGCCAGATCATCGAATATCAGTTGCAGCGTGCCGCAACCGCCGGGCGCTCGGCCTTCGCTGCGCCCATCGAGGTGAAGGTGCTGGTCGACAAGATCGTCGGCGGCCTGGGCAAGGTGTATAAGGACAAGGGCATGAAGCTGCGCGCCGACATCGCGCCGAACACCCGCTTCTTCGGCGACGAGGGCGACTTGATGGAGATCCTGGGAAACCTGCTGGACAACGCCTACAAATACGGGCGCACCCAGGTCGAGATCCATGCCTCCAATCCCCAGTCCGGCAAAACTCGGCCCGGCTTTACGATCATCGTCGCGGATGACGGCCCGGGGATCGCGGAGGATCAGATCGAACAGGCGCTCCAGCGCGGCATACGGATGGATGAGAACATCAGCGGCCACGGCATCGGGCTGGCGATCGTGAAGGATATTACCAATTCATACGGCGGCAAACTGACGATTGGGCGCAGTCATCTCGGCGGCGCCGAGATCAAGATCGTCTTTCCAGGCTCATAAGCCGCTAGGCCGGTGCCGGTGTGCACCGCGGGGCTTCGTTTCTTTCCATCGACGCCAGGAGGCTGGCGCATTCATCACGGGTATAGAATCGTCCGTCCTTGGCGAAGCCTGATACGAGCGAAGGCTTAATCGTCAGCACCCGGCCATCCTCGGCACGCTCCACGACCAGTTCCTCGGGCAGACCGTCCAGAATATGCAGATGCGCCAACCGCCCATCGGCAAACCGGGAAAGATAGATAGTGCGTGTCGCCGTATCCAGAAACGCAGGCTGAAAGCCCAGCGGACTGCTCACCTGGCTGCACCCTCCCGTCCCTTGATATTTCAATCCCTGTTGGTGGATATCATTGTCTGTCAATGTCTCACCCATGATGTTTATCACTCTGGTCTTTAAAGTTTTGCACTGAGTGTGCCAAATTGTTATTACCCCTGAGAGGTAACCCCTTTATTCTTTTAAAACAGAATGTTAATCATCCACTCATATTTCTATCGTTATCTCGTCAGCCGTTTCGGGCGACAAAAATTGCCCGTCGAGGGGCTGGATGGCCCTCGATGGTCATGTTGGTGTTGCCGGGATATAGAAAATTGCTCAAGGATTCAAATGTCATCCATTCGGTGCGGCGCTGCTCGTCGGTAGTCGTCTTGCCGACATCCACCAGGCGGATGTCCTTGAAACCTGCCTTCCTCAACCAAACTTCCAAAGTCGCGGGACTGGGGATAAACCACACATTCCCCATCTTGGCATAGCGATCATCCGGCACCAGCACCTCGCCGCGCCCACCATCGATCACTAGTGTCTCGAGCACAAGCTCACCGCCCGGAACCAGGCAGGATTTCAGCTCGAACAAGTGATCAAAGGGTGAACGGCGGTGGTAGAGCACCCCCATTGAAAACACCGTATCGAAGGCGGGAATGAGTTCCGGCAGTTGCTCCAACCGCGCCGGGATCATGAACACCTCGGGCGGCGAGGCCATGAAATGGCGCACGGCATGGAACTGGATGTTGTAGAGCACGGTCGGCTCGATACCGATGACCAGACGCGCCCCATCGCCGGCGGCGCGCCAGCAGTGATAGCCGCTGCCGCAGCCCACGTCGAGCACACGCCGCCCGTGCAGCGGAGTGATATGGGGCGCGACGCGGTCCCACTTCCAATCGGATCGCCATTCGGTATCGATGTAAACGCCATGAATCGAAAATGGCCCTTTGCGCCACGGGTGCAGTTTTTTCAGCTCGGCCTCGATGCGCTGGCGTTGTGCCGCACTGCACTCCCCTTCTCCACCCACGGTTACGATGGAAGCGCCGAGATCCAGATGATCGCTCTTCACCGGCGGCAAGGCCTCCAACACCGCCATCAAACGCGGTAGATCGCCATGGCGGCTGAAATCCGCCTGCTCAAAAAATGGCGGCAGACTCGCGCACCACGGCTTGAGCGGGGTGGCGTCGATGGCGCGGTAGAGGCCCGAAAAATCGATCATTTAACCGCCAGAATCGAGGCGAAATTGAAGCACTGGAACCACACATCCACGTTCGAAAACCCGCAGGAGCGCAGCCGGTCGCGGTGCTGTACCACGGTCTCGGGGATCAAGACATTTTCCAGCGCGGCGCGTTTTTGCGCCACTTCGAGATCGCTGTAGCCATTGGCCTTCTTGAAGGCATGATGCAGATCCGAAAAGAGCTCGGCCTTGTGCGGATCGTCGAAGGCGATCTTCTCGGAGAGGATCAAGATCCCGCCCGGCCGCAGGCCATCGTAGATCGTCTGAATCACTCGGGCGCGGTCGGCCGCCGGGATGAACTGCAAGGTGAAGTTCAAGACCACTACCGAGGCGTTTTCGATCGGCACCGCACGCAGATCCGCGCAGCGCAGCTCGACGGGAAGGCAGTCGGCCTCATTGACCAGCAATTCGCGGGCCCGGGCGATCATGGCCTCGGAATTGTCCACGGCGATGATCCTGCCCGGCTTGCCCGACAAGCGCTGGCGCATCACCAGCGTGGCGGCCCCGAGTGAGCAGCCCAGGTCATAACAGGTCGAGCCGGGGACGAAGAAGCGCTCGGCCATCACCCCGATGGTGGTGATGATGGTCGCGTAGCCAGGCACGGACCGGCGGATCATGTCCGGGAAGACACTGGCCACCTTCTCGTCGAACTTGAAATCGACGATCTTCTCCAGGGGTGTGGCATAAATGCCATCTTTCGGCTGTCCAAGACTCATGAAATGTGACCGCAGTTTATTAACATTTACAGTGATAACAAGTCGTTAACTTTACAACATAATGTCTTACATAAGATTTGCATAAAACCAACAACGATTATAGTTCACCCCCGCCGCGATTGCAGCGACCGCTCGGTTTGGGGGGATGCACTCAACGCTTAAGCTTGGCGAAGGCGGCCGCCATGGCCGTTTGGCTCTCCGGCTGCGGTTTGCCCTTCGGCAGCGGTTTCTTGCCGCTGGCCGCGCGCGGCTCGGGCTTCGCGGCCGCCTGCGCCTCGTCCTGCATGCGCATGCTCAGACTGATGCGCTTGCGCGGCTTGTCGACCTCGATGACCTTGACCTTCACCACCTGCCCTGTCTTCACCACTTGATGCGGGTCTTTGACGAATTGATCCGACAGCGCGGAGATGTGCACCAGTCCATCCTGATGCACCCCGATGTCGACGAAGGCGCCGAAGTTGGTGACGTTGGTCACCACGCCTTCCAGCATCATACCCGGCTCGAGGTCATTGAGGCTCTCCACACCGTCGCGGAAGGTGGCGGTGACGAATTCCGGGCGCGGGTCGCGGCCGGGCTTCTCCAGCTCGGCGATGATGTCGCGTACGGTCGGCTCGCCGAATTTTTCGTCGGTGAAGTCTTTCGGATTAAGTGAACGGAGCAACCGGCTGTCGCCCATGAGTTCCTTCACCGACTTGCCGGTCTTGTCCAGGATCTTCTTGACCACCGAATAGGCTTCAGGGTGGACGGCAGAACTGTCGAGCGGATTCTTGCCATTGACGATGCGCAGAAAGCCCGCGCATTGCTCAAAGGCCTTCTCACCCAGCCGCGGCACTTGCATCAGCTGTTTGCGATCGGCGAACGCCCCGTGCGTATCCCGGTAGGAAACGATATTGGCGGCGAGCGTCTTGTTGAGCCCCGCAACGCGATTGAGCAACGGCACCGAGGCGCTGTTCACATCCACCCCCACCGAGTTGACGCAATCCTCGACCACCCCATCCAGGGTGCGCGCGAGCTGGGTCTGATTCACATCATGCTGATACTGACCGACGCCGATAGACTTGGGATCGATCTTCACCAGCTCAGCGAGCGGGTCTTGCAGACGGCGGGCGATCGAGACCGCCCCGCGCAGCGAGACATCCAGCTCCGGGAATTCCGCCGCCGCCAGCTCCGAGGCGGAATACACCGAGGCCCCCGCCTCGCTGACCACAATCTTGGTCAGACACAATTCCGGGTGCCGCTTGATGAGATCGCCGGCGAGCTTGTCGGTCTCGCGCGAGGCCGTACCGTTGCCGATGCTGATCAATGAGATGCCATGTTTCTTCGCCAACACCGCCAGCACGGCGATCGATTGATCCCACTGATTCTTGGGGGCGTGCGGATAAATGGTGATCGTCTCCAAGAGCTTGCCGGTGGCATCGACCAACGCCACCTTCACCCCGGTGCGCAGGCCCGGATCGAGCCCGAGGGTCGCCTTGGCGCCGGCCGGGGCGGCCATCAGCAGATCATGCAGGTTCTTGGCAAACACGCGGATCGCCTCCGCCTCGGCCGCCTCGCGCAGACGGTTCTTGAGCTCGAGTTCCAGGTGGGTGAAGACCTTCACGCGCCAGGTCCAGCGCACGGTCTCGAGCAGCCACGCATCGGCCGGGCGACCGCGATCGGCGATGGAAAAATAGTGGGCGATCTTTTGTTCGCCGAGGGTCGGTTTGCGGGCGGCGACACGTTCGGCATCGCCTTCGAGTTCCAGTTCGAGCTGCAGGATGCCCTCGCGCCAACCGCGCATCAAGGCGAGTGCGCGATGCGAGGGGATGTTCTTGATCGGCTCGCTGGCATCGAAGTAATCGGAGAACTTGATCCCCTCCTGCTCCTTGCCCTCCACCACCTTGGAGCGCAGCGCGACGTTCTCCCACAGGAATTCACGCAGCTGGCCCACCAATTCCGAATCCTCGGCAAACTGCTCCATCAGGATATGGCGCGCGCCTTCCAGCGCCGCCTTCACATCCGTCACACCTTGATCAGGATTCAAGTACCCCGCCGCGAGCGCTTCCGGCACCTGGCTCGGATCGCTAAACAAGCCCTGCGCGAGCGGATCGAGGCCCGCCTCACGGGCGATCTGCGCCTTGGTGCGGCGCTTGGGCATGTGAGGCCGGTAGAGATCCTCCAGGCGGGTCTTGGTGTCGGCCTCGAGGATGCTGGCCTTCAGTTCCGGGGTCAGCTTGCCCTGCTCGTCGATGCTCGCCAGCACGGTCTTGCGGCGGTCCTCCAGCTCGCGCAGATAGATCAGGCGCTCGGCCAAGGTACGCAGGTGAGTGTCATCCAGCCCGCCGGTCACCTCTTTTCGATAACGTGCGATAAATGGCACCGTCGCGCCGCTATCCAGCAATTCAATGGCCGCCGCGATCTGCTGCGGGGCAACCGCCAATTCTTCTGCGATCTTGTGTGTAATATTCATGCTCTTCCAGCCTGGCTCAAGATTTGGAGATCCGCGATTCTAGCAAAGATGGGGTTCAAATCACCGGCTTGATTTGCCGGGAGGGGAATGGTAGTGGCATTTGCCTGAATTTTTTGACTTGATTTTTTATTTCCAGACAGGCATTATGCGCCCCGTTCTAGCGCGAACAACTCGCAATGCTTCAAATAACGGAGCGGTAGTTCAGATGGTTAGAATACCGGCCTGTCACGCCGGGGGTCGCGGGTTCGAGCCCCGTCCGCTCCGCCATCTTCCTCTTGATTGAATTCCAACCCAATCGTATGCCCCGCGATCACTGCGGGAGAATCGGACGCAGCAGAATCGATTTTCCGGTCATGGCGCTCGGTGCGCGTAATCCCATCAAATGCAACACCGTCGGCGCGATACTGCTCAGACCGGCGCCGATGCTCAACTGCCAAGGCACCTCGTCGATTACCAGGCACGGCACCGGGTTGACCGTGTGCTGCGTGTGCGGCTCGCCGGTGACTGCGTCGACCATCTCTTCGCAATTGCCGTGGTCTGCGGTCAAGACGACGGAATAGCCAGCGGCCACCGCCGCATCCAGCACTCGACCGACCTGTTCGTCAAGCGTCTCCACCGTTTGGAGAATCGCCTCGCGCATACCGGTATGCCCGAGCATATCGCCATTGGCAAAATTGACGACGATAAATGCGTATTCCTGGCATTCAAGAGCGGTAATGACCTCATCGGCCACTTCGCGCGCACTCATCTCCGGCGCGAGGTCGTACGTCGCCACCTGGGGTGATGGAATGATTTTGCGATCCTCCCCCGTGAAGGCATCGCCCCGACCGCCGTTGAAAAAATAGGTGACGTGCGCGTACTTCTCCGTTTCGGCACAGTGAAACTGCCGCAGCCCGGCACGGCTGATCACCTCGCCCAAGGTGGTCTGCGGGCGGTCTTTGACGAAGGCATAGGGCAATCGGTACCAATCATCGTACTCGGTCATGCAGGTTACGCTGACCGGCCGATAATCCCCGCGATCGAATTCCGTCAGCGTTTCCGCGAACAAGGCGCAGGTAAACTGGCGCGCGCGGTCCTTGCGGAAATTGAAGAAGACCACCTCGTCTTCCGCGCCAATGGGTGTCGCTCCCTCGAGCACGGTAGGCAGAATGAATTCATCGCCGAGATTCCGCTCGTAGGCGATTTCAATCGCTTGTCGCGCCGTTTGCGCGCGTTCGCCTTGATTGTTCACGATCGCCTGCCAGGCCAGCGCGATGCGATCCCAGCGGTTGTCGCGATCCATGGCGTAGTAGCGGCCGCAGACCGTCGCGATCGTCCCGCCGCACTTCACCAATCGCTCTTCGATCTCCGGCAGATAATTCAACGCCGCGCGCGGGGCTGTGTCGCGGCCGTCGGTGATCATATGCACCACCGGCTTGACATCATGCCGATGCGCCAACTCAATCAAGGCCTGCAAATGACGCACGTGGCTGTGCACACCGCCATCGGACACCAAGCCGATCAGGTGCAGACGCCCGCCCTTGTCGCGGGCGCGATTGGCCGCGGCGCACAAGGCCTGGTTGTCATAGAAACTTCCGTCGCGAATGCTGTCGTCGATCAGCACCAGATCCTGGCGCACGATGCTCCCGCAACCCAACGTCAGATGGCCGACCTCCGAGTTGCCCATCTGTCCATCCGGCAGCCCCACGGCGTGTCCGGAGGCCTGCAACACCGTCAGCGGATAGCGGCTGAAATATTCATCAAACCGCGGCGTGCGCGCCTCCACCACCGCATTGTTCAATCGGGACGGACTGACACCGAAGCCGTCAAGAATAATCAAGATAACCGGGCGACGAGGTAATGATGCTTTTTCGGACATAACTCGGGTTCATCTCCGCAGGGTGATGGGAAACGGGCGCATTATAGGCAAATCACGGAAAAAGTCTTGTGACAGATGAAGCGCTTGCCGAACGGGGCGTTACATCCCCGCTTCTTCGATGGTGAGTTTGTGCACGGGCACCGGCGCAAATGAAGCCTTGGCCTTGCCGGGCAAGCCAAGTTGTCCTCTGTCGTTGGCGCCCCAGGTAAAGAGTTCGCCGTCATTGGTCAGCACCACGACATGACCGGCTGCGGTCGACGCCTCGCGCACGTTCTTCAGCTCGCCGATGCTCTGGGGCACGAAACTCATCAACAAGGTGTCACTGCTCTTGTAATGATGCTCGCCCCACGCGAGCAACCCGCCGTCAGAAGTCACCGCCACGGTATTGACCTCCCCCGCGCTGATCGACTTCAAGGCCGGCCCTTTGACCTTGACGGCAAACGGCGCCTCCAGACCGGAGCCATCGCCGAGCTTGCCATTGGTACCATTGCCCCAGGCCAGCCCTTCGCCATTCTGATTGATCACCACCGCATGGAGCCTGCCGGCGGTGATCGACTTGATGCCCGTGGCGACCAGTCGCGGCTCGATACTGTCCAGATAGCTGGCGTCACCCAACTGGCCGAATCGATTGCTGCCCCATGTGAAGACATTGCCAGAGGCATCCAGTGCCATGGCGTAGCCATCCCCGGCCGCCACCTGCTTGATGTTGTACAGCTTGATCTGCTCCGGCTCGTGTCGGGCCACCATGTCCCATCGATAGAGATTGCCGCCGGCCACCACCAGCAGCCCGCTGTCGGCTACCGCCACATCGCGGACATCGTTCAACGGAATGGTGATCGGGGTGAACTCGGCCTTGCCCGTGCCGAAATTGTGCCCAAGGAACACCGCACTGCCGTCTTTTTTGATGAATACGGAGGTATTGGCCCCGGCCACCACATGGCGCACCTCGGTGATACCGAGCGCGACCGGCGTCGGGTTCCTGCGTTTCGCATTCAGTTTGCCAAGCTGCCCCTGAGCCCCTGAACCCATGCCATACGCGGCGCTGCCGTCAACAAAGAGGGTGTGCGATTCGCCGGCAGCGATCTTGCCGGTCACAGCGCCCGCGCCGCCGGCAACGAAGGACAGCAGGAAAAAAACGAGGGCCTTGATGCTTGATGGATGCGGCATTACTACTCCAACGGATGACAACGGCGCGCCTTCACCGACGGCGATTCAGCGGCAAGGATAATGTATGTATCGAAA
The DNA here is from genome assembly GCA_040752855.1 of Pseudomonadota bacterium. GTDB lineage: Bacteria > Pseudomonadota > Gammaproteobacteria > RBG-16-57-12 > RBG-16-57-12 > JBFMHP01. The sequence continues at coordinate 136,917 of JBFMHP010000019.1, forward strand.
ATTGCTGTGAATCATTTAGCCATACCCATAAGGTTCATCGGTATTTGTGAAGGCAATCACATCTCCAATCATCCACGGCATGGGCCGCTTACCCCCCTCATGAACCCATGACCGGTCCCATGGCAATCCAACCAATATTTAAATAGAATGCGGGTATTGTTCACTGATATCCAACCCGATGCGAGAGCGCGCCCATGTTCGGTCTGTTCAAATCCAAACCATTGCTCGATGAAGGCACCACTCAATGGCTTTATGATGCGTTTGCCTGGGCCTTGGCGAACTTCGACCAGGATCTCTTCTATCATCAAACCCGGCTTGTGGCGCCCATCGATGAGCATTTTCCGGATCGGTCGGACAATCCCCAGGAGCTGGCGCAAAAGATTTTGGCCCGCATGCAGTCGTATGCGCATATGCAGAATTGGCCGCTCCAGCTCGCCCAACTCCCGCCCGAGGGTGTGCAGATCACGACGCCCCGTTTCGAGGTGATTGGAAAGGCGCGCGGGGAATCGGCCCGCATCAAGCTCCATGACGATGCGACGCACCTCTCGGTCTTCTTCGACGCTGCGAAGACGCAATCCCCCGATGTGCTGATCGTCAATCTGGCGCAAGGACTGGGTTACTACCTGGCCCAATCCGCCGGCAGCAAGCCGCCCGGCGGGGATGAATACAGCGCCCACGCCGCGGATCTGCTGGCCATCTTCATGGGCTTTGGATTGTTTTATGCCAACAACGCCTTCAGTGTTTGCAAGGGCTCCTGCGGCGGCTGCGGCTCCTCCGTCCAAGCCTTCGGCATGCTCACCGAGGATGAGTCCACCTATGCCTACGCCCTGTTCTGCACGCTGAAGGACATTCCGGCGAAGGACGCGGAGCGTCATCTCAAGAGTACGGTGCGGCCGTTCTTCAAAATGGCGTTGAAGGAAATCAAGAGCAACACAGAAGAGCTTGCGCGACTTCAGGCCATCTGAGCTCGCGGGTTTCGAGCCATCGTCGACACCGTGCCGGCACAGATCGCCGGCACTTGAGCTGCCTTTGATGAAGCGTGTAACCACTCTATTCAATCCGAAAAAAGCGCTGAGTCTCCTCCTTCTTCTGTGGCTGGGACTGCCCTGCATGGTGGCGGCGGCGCCGGAGGATGCGATACGCGCCACCGACGACGCCGGGCATGTCATTACCCTGCCCCGCAACGCCCAGCGCATCATCAGCCTCGCCCCCAGCATCACCGAACTGCTCTACGCTGCCGGCGCAGGTGACAAGATCGTCGGCGCCGTCGCGCATAGCGATTTTCCGCCGCAAGCGCGCAAGCTGCCGGTCGTCGGCAGTTATGAACAACTCGATTATGAGCGGATTTTGTCGCTCAAGCCGGACCTCGTCATCGCCTGGCCTTCGGGCAATGGCGCGCCGGCGATTGCCAGGCTGCAAGAATTGCGGATGACGATATATCAGAATGAAACCAAGGCGCTGGAAGACATCAGTCGAGCCCTGCGCAATCTCGGCCTGCTCGCCGGCACGAGCGAACAAGCCGACCAGACCGCGCGAGAGTTTGAGCTGCGCCTGCGCGTGCTCCAGAAAGTCTATGCGCAACGCAAGCCGGTGCGCGTCTTCTATCAGATCTGGAACCAGCCGCTCTACACCGTCAACGGCCAGCACTTTATCAGCAAGGTCATCGAGCTCTGCGGTGGCGAAAACGTCTTCGCCGGTCTGCCGGCAGTGGCCCCTGTCGTCGGGCTGGAAGCGGTGATCGAAGCCAATCCGCAGGCAATCATCGCCAGCGGCATGCATGACCAGCGCCCCACTTGGCTGGACGATTGGCGGAAGTGGAACATGCTGGCGGCGGTGAAAAACCGCGACATCTATCATCTCAACGCCGATCTCATCAATCGCCCCACCCCGCGCATCTTGCAGGCGGCCGACGAGATGTGCCGAATCCTGGAGCAGGTGAGGAGCAGGCAATCGAAGGGTGGCGCGTGAGCGCCAAGGGCATGAAAACCCTGATCCTCGGCGGAGCCCGTTCGGGCAAGAGCCGTTTGGCGCAGGACCTTGCCGGCCGCAGCGGTTTGGCGGTGATGTATCTTGCGACGGCCACCGCCGGAGACGATGAGATGCGTCAACGCATCGCGCAGCACCGGCGTGAGCGCCCGGATCACTGGACCACGCTCGAGGCGCCCATCGAGCTCGATCGCTGCATGCGGGAACATGCCGCCGCCAAGCGGTGTCTCTTGGTGGATTGCCTCACTTTGTGGCTCAATAACCAACTCTGCGCCGGCCATGATCCGGCCGCCGCCTGTGCGAATCTTGTCGAAACCGTGCGCCACTTGCCGGGCGAGATCATCCTCGTGAGCAATGAGCTCGGCCTGGGCGTGGTGCCGATGGGCGAGCTCACGCGGCGTTTCGTCGATGAAGCCGGGCGGCTGCACCAAATGCTTGCGCAGACCTGCGACCGCGTCGTGTTGACCGTCGCCGGCCTGCCCCTGGTAATCAAAGGAGACCCGTTGTGACTCTATCCTGGCTTACACAATCGGCTGCTACCATCGATCAAGAAGCCATGTCGCAGGCCAGCGCCCGTCAAGCGCAACTGACCAAGCCGCCGGGTTCACTGGGGCGGCTGGAAGAATTCGCGATTCGTCTTGCCGGCATGCAAGGCAACCCGCGGCCGACGCTGGAGCGTGTCCACATCACGGTCTTCGCCGCCGATCATGGCATTGCCGCTGAAGGTGTGTCCGCGTTTCCTCAGGCGGTGACCGCCGAGATGGTGCGAAATTTCGCCCGCGGCGGCGCGGCGATCAGCGTGCTCGCGCGTACTTTGGGGGCGCCGCTCGAAGTGGTCAACTGCGGCACCGTCACCGCCATCGAAGACCTGCCGAGTGTGATCGATGCGCGCATCGCGGATGGCACCGCCAATTTCAGTCAGCATCCCGCCATGACGGTGGAGCAATGCGAGCGCGCCCTTGCGCTGGGCAAGGCGGCCGTCGAACGGGCGGTGGCCAACCGCGCGCAGCTCTTCATTGCCGGGGAAATGGGAATCGCCAACAGCAGCGCTGCGACCGCCCTCGCCTGCACCCTGTTGAGCCTGCCGGCCGGCCGACTGGCGGGCCCCGGCACCGGCCTGGACGAGGCCGGCATCCAACACAAGATCGCGGTCATCGATCGCGCCCTGGCGTGGCACGATGCGGGCATCCGCACACCGCTCGACGCCCTGTGCCATGTGGGTGGATTCGAGATCGCGGCCATGGTCGGAGTCTACATCGCCTGCGCACAGGCAGGCCTTCCGGCGCTCGTCGACGGTTTCATCGCCGGCGCCGCGGCATTGGCGGCCGTGCGCATCAAACCCGAGATCCAACCCTGGCTGTTCTACGCCCATGCCTCAAAGGAGCCCGGCCATCGTCATATCCTGCACGCCCTTGACGCGCATCCGCTGCTTGATATGGAGATGCGTCTGGGGGAAGGCAGCGGTGCCGCCGCGGCCGTCCCGATACTGCGGCTGGCGTGCGCGCTGCACAACGGCATGGCGACCTTTGACGAAGCGGCCGTCACAGGAAGAATCTAGCCATGCTCCGTCCCTTGTTCGTCGCCCTGCAATTGCTCACGCGCCTGCCCACCCCGCGCCTCCATGACATCACCGCGCGCGAGACCGGCTGGTCGGTGCTGTTTTATCCCGTGGCCGGCCTGATCATCGGCGGATTCCTGATACTGCTCAATCAACTGTTGCTCAGCGCCTCGCCGGGACTCACCGCCGCCTTGCTGCTCGCCTCATGGGTGCTGATCACCGGCGCGCTGCATCTCGACGGCCTGGGCGACAGCGCCGATGCCTGGCTCGGCGGCCACGGCAACCGCGAGCGCACTCTCGAGATCATGAAAGACCCGCGCAGCGGCCCGGCGGCCGTTGTCGCCATTGCCTTGGTCCTGCTCCTCAAATTCGCTGCCCTGCAGGACATCACCAGTGTCTCTCACTGGCTCGTGCTGCTGCTGATCCCGGTCTTGAGCCGAACCCTGCTCGTGCTGCTGTTTCTCACCACACCGTATGTGCGAGCGGGGGGCATGGGCGAGATACTGGCGCAACACCTGCCTAGGCGCCGGGCTTGGGCGATCGTCGTTCTGTTTGGCGGTCTGACACTCCTGACCCTTGACATCACGCTCATCGGCAGCCTGATCGTCGGCACGCTTCTCTTTATCGGCATCAGACGCATGATGATCCGGCACATCGGGGGCACCACCGGCGACACCGCCGGGGCCTTGGTCGAACTGACTGAGACGGGCATGCTCGTCGCCGTCGCGTTGCTGCTTTGAGCCGGCACGCCGACAGGAGAGATGTGCATAATAAAAAAGCAGGTAGTCAAGTTGACTACCTGCGCTACTAGGGAGTAGAGAGAGGATCTAACAGATTGAGCACAGTGCCACTTGTCCGAGTCGGTCAATTTGGACTATATCCAATCTTGATTTAGAATAATTCTAATTTGACGCAATTTCAAGTGATGATGGTATTTTTTTCATCTGACGCCCAATACCTTCAGTTCATTGATAGATTCGAATGCATATACGATAATCCGGAGTCCGCGTTTCGATGCGCAACCGCCCCATTCAATCCGACCACCCCTGATTGCGGAATTTGGCGATTGGATCGCATACACATCGCTACACGGTGCGGGTACTATAAGCGCGTGACTGAGTACTTTTGAACCAGACGTCTGAGAACAGCCAATGAATATGTGCAACCCGTTCCGCCAGCGCTACGCGCTCATCGCCCTCACCCTGCTCTGCGGAGCGAGCGGGCCGCTGTATGCCGCGGGTGCCGCCAAGACCATGCAGATCGACGGAAAGCCCGTCCCGGTTACCCAAGACGGCATCCATGACAAGAACAACGAAGCCGTCAGCGTATTGCAGAACCCGGAAGAAGCGATGAAAGAATTTCCGCGCGACGAAAAAGGCATCGTCGACTGGGTGAAAACCATCGAAAAAGGACACATCCTGCCGCGCGCCGAGAAAACCGCCGCAGGCAAGATGCCCAGTCTGGATGTCGACGTCATTATGAAGAACACCGGGTCTCTACCCCCGGTGATCTTCTCCCACAAGCAGCACACGCTTTGGCTGGGCTGCGGCAACTGTCATGACAAGATCTTCAAGCAAAAGGCCGGCACGGCCAAGATCACCATGCAGGAGATCATGAAGGGACAATACTGCGGCGTCTGTCACGGCAAGGTATCCTTCCCGCCCACCGTCAACTGCAACCGCTGCCACTCCGGCAAGAAATGAGCGCCACCCTTATTTGATGATCTTGTAACACGGCGTATATTTCTTCCCCGGCAGCTTCATGCGATGCTGCGCCACGAAAGATGACAGCAGTACATCCATCGGCTCCATGATGCTCGCATCGCCGTGCAACTCGAAGTGACCGTATTGCTCGATGGCGCGTATCCCCTCGTCCTTCACATTCCCGGCCACGATCCCGGAAAACACCCGTCGCATATTGGCCGCCAGCAAGTGCACATCCTGATTCTTGTGCAACTCCAGATTGCGCATGTTCTCATGCGTCGGCTGAAACGGTTTCTGGAATTCGTGTTCGATATGCAAGAGCCAGTTGAAGTAATACGCATCGCTGGTGTTGCGGCGGTATTGCCGGACAAGCTCAATGCCGGCCAGTGCCTCGCGGGCCACCTGGTTCGGATCGTCGATGATGATCTTGTAACGCTGCTGGGCTTCCGCGCCGAGAGTCGCGCCGATGAATTGGTGTATGCCACGGAAATAGTCTTCCGATGATTTCGGTCCGGTCAGGAGCAGCGGAAACGGTATGTCTTTATTGTTCGGATGCAGCAAGATGCCCAGCAAATACAGAATTTCCTCCGTAGTGCCGGCGCCGCCCGGGAACACCACCACCGCATGGCCGACACGGACAAAGGCCTCGAGACGCTTTTCGATATCCGGCATGATCACCAGTTCGTTGACGATCGGATTGGGCGATTCGGCCGCAATGATGCCGGGCTCCGACAAGCCAATATAACGGCCACTGCGGATGCGTTGCTTGGCGTGACCGATGGTCGCGCCCTTCATCGGGCCTTTCATCGCGCCAGGACCGCACCCGGTGCAGATATCCATGCCGCGCAATCCCATCGCATGACCGACTTCCTTGGTGTAATCGTACTCTTCGCGTTTGATCGAGTGCCCGCCCCAGCAGACCACCAGCCGTGGACTGGTCAAGGGCACGAGAATATTGGCATTGCGCAGAATATGGAATACCGCGTTGGTGATGCCATCGGAGGTATTCAAATTGAATTTGGGATTGTCCGCGATTTCATCGCTGACATAGATGATATCGCGCAGCACGGTAAACAGATGCTCGCTGATGCCCTTGATCATCTTGCCGTCGACGAAGGCATGCGCCGGCGCGCCGGTGACCTCAAGCTTGATCCCGCGTTCCTGTTGAATCACGCGGATGTCGAATGATTTGTAACGCTCCAGCAATTCCTTGCCATCATCGAGGCTGCTGCCGCAATTGAGCACCGCCAGCGAACAGTTGCGAAAGATCGTGTACAGCCCTCCGGTGCTCCGATCAAGCAGCTTGTTCACCTCCAATTGCGAAAGAACATCCAAGCGGCCTTCAGGGGTAATGCGGGCATCGACTACATCATATTTCATACAAACCCCATCGCTCTCGTTATTATTATCAATCTAGATCCAGCAGCCGGCGCGCACTCACTTGACCTTCACCTCGATATACATGCTCCGATGAATGGCGCACTCAACATCTACCGTACCGGGTTCGTCAAACTTCACCACTTCGCTTTGCCCGGTTGTGATGCGATTTAGTTTGAACGCGTTGGACGCGGATTCCGAAAAGATCGCGTGAAAGAACGCATCCTCGTTCTTGAAGCGAATGGTATCGCCGACATGGATCGTCAAGGTTTCCGCCGCCTTGCCATTGTATTCGAAACCCTTGTTGCGCTGCGTGACCACGTATTCAGCGGCCAGCAAGTCTGATATTCCACCGAACAGCAACATTGATATTGCGAATAATGTTTTCATTCTCACTTATTCTGATTCCCGGATGTCTCGGAGCAGTTATAGCTCATGGAACCTCCCGCCATATGCAATTATTCGACATGCCAGTCATTTTCTTAACAAGAATTTGAGCCTTGCAAAAAATAAGGCCCCACGCGGTGGGGCCTTATATCCAATCGCAGGATGGTTATTCCTCCGACTCATCCTCGTAGGCCGGAAAATCCTCGAGGTCTTCATCCAGCGGAACCTCTTCCGAACGTTTGCTCTCTTTGACCGTCATGGGCTTGGCACGGAGTATGGCATTCAGATTCTTACCCTTGGGCTGGAAATCCGCGCTTGCCTTGCCGAAACGCGACTGCATTTCTTCGGCATACTTGGATTGTTCCGCCGCTGTCAGGTCGCGCAATTTGGGCTCGACCAGGGCTCGGCTATACTCGAGAATCTCTCCCTTATTGAGATTAAAAAGGTAGATGGTCTTGGGATTACCCGTCTCAAGCTTGTCATCCCTCAATACGGGAGAACTCTTGGGGCCCGCCTCAAGAAAACCCATCCAGATGTTTTGTTTCGCCATTTAACTGATTCCTCACGAAAATTTTGCGAAATAAGCCTTATTGTTCTATGACGTAAGGTTGACTGCTGAAATCAGACTCGAATAGCATGCCGCTCACGCCTCCAAGCCGAAATTGCCACCCGGATCATAAGTCGATGAAAATTTATATCCGCTCCAGTCCTTTGTCTAGAAAATTATTCAGAGATTTCAAGATCAAACTACGTTTCCACCCGACCTCGGGGCACGGTATTACTACATTATTTTCTTTTGAAACAACGGGTTAATAAAAGCCGTCTTTTCCGAAATCCTCGACAATACCGCCACCCTTCCCATTCCATTGTTTTATAAGAACTTTTATTTGTCTCTTTTTTTAATGTAATTGGCGTGCCGCGCCGATAACCAAGATATGTAGTAACCACCGATCGCCCGATGTCGCACGTCGCATACCGGCTATGCGGCACATCGTGGCGTTGGTCTAGAGGCATCAGGTTGTTTTTATGTATCGGTTGATTGTCACCGTCTGCCTGTTGTGCATCTCGCTGCCATGTTCGGCGTCCGCCTGGTCCGAACCCCACTCCGGCGGCGCCATGGGAAATGAGGGGTTCTTCAGCCTCCTGCAAACCGATTTCAAAAATTACTATTCGAGCAGCTCGGTCAAGACCATGGGCATGACGGTGGGTTTGGCCGGCCTGCTTGCCAATTCCGGGGCGGATGATGACTTCAGGGAATTGGTACAGAATCACTTGCGCAGCGACGATTCAAATCACCAATCCGACATCTGGCGACAGTTGGGTGAGCGGAAAACCAGTCTGACGCTTTATCTGGGAGCCGGCGCTCTGATCGGCCTGAGCGGCGACACTCAGCCCGCCAATGCGCTGGCCGCTTGGGGCACTCGATCCTTGCGCGGGTTCTTCCTGGGCGGGCCCCAGCACATCATGCTGGCGGGACTGACGGGGGCCGGACGGCCTACCGAGGGTAACGCGCAGTGGTGGTCGTTTGACGACAACAACGGCGTGAGTGGCCATGCCTTCTTTGGCGCGCTTCCGTTGATCACGGCGGCGCAACTGAGCGAGGACCCCTGGCTGAGATATTCGCTTTACGCGGCCTCGGCGCTGCCGGGGCTTTCGCGCATCAACGATGACAAACACTTTCTTTCCCAGGTCATCCTGGGCTGGTCAATCGCCTACCTCAGCGCCGATGCGGTGCGCCGCACCGATACAGGCGACCGACGGGACGAAACCGACCGCGGACCGGAGATTCGCTTCTACGGCACCGCGGTGACGGTCGAATGGAAGTTCTGACGCACGCCCACAGCTCAATCCTGATCCGCTCGCAACCGCTCCACCAACCCGGAGGCACGCTCCAGCCTGCGGCCGACGCCGTACTCGAAAACCTCCCGCGTTCCCCAAATCGCCGTGCGGCGCTTTGCGCGCGTAATCGCCGTATAGATCAACTCCCGGCTGACCACCGGTGCAGGCTCATCCGGCAGGATCAACACGACCTCGTCGAACTCCGATCCCTGGCTCTTGTGCACCGTCATCGCGTAGGCGGTTTCATGTTCCGGCAACCGGTTCGGCAAGACCTTGCGCACCGTGCCGTCGGGCAGGATGAAGAAGGCGCGCAAGATTCCGCCCTGTTCGGCATCCGGCCAGATCATGCCGATATCCCCATTGAATAGCTTGAGGCCGTAGTGATTGCGCGTGATCATGATCGGCCGGCCCGCATACCAGCGCTCTTCGCCGCCGATCATGCCCTGTGACCGCAGAATCTTTTCGATCGACTCGTTGATCCGCGCTACACCGAAGGGTCCTTCCCGCAGCGCACACAACACCCTGAAACCGTTGAAGCGCTGCAAGGCCTCCACAGGCGAGCCAGCCTGCAAATAATGCCGAAACCCCTCGGCAACCTTCGCCAGCAAGGCGTCGATACTCGTGCGCGTCAGCGGCTGCCACTCGAGATCCTGATAGAGCAAATCATTAAACAGAGCGAACGCCGCGCGCGCATCGCCCTGATTGACGCTCTGGGCAAGCGCACCGATGCCGCTATTGGCATCGAAGCGATAACTTGTTCGCAGCAGCACGATATTGTCGCCCAGCCGTGATGCGCGCGCCGCTGCCGGAGCAAGCTCCTCGCCGCTCAAGGCCGCGAGGTCATCCCGCAATTCCTCGGAATACCCCGCCTGCAATCCCGCCGTGCACAGATCCCCCAGGACGCTGCCCGCCTCCACCGAAGCCAGCTGATCCTTGTCGCCCAGCAGGATCAATCGCGCCGAGGCCGGCAAGGCATCGAGCAGCCGGCACATCATCGGCAGATCGATCATCGATGCTTCATCGACGACCAAGGCATCGAGATGCAGAGGATTGTCCCGGTGGTGGCGCGTCACGGCGCGCCCGGGCATCACGCCGATGAGCCGGTGCAGGGTCGTGGCCTCCTCCGGAATCACCGCTCGAATGTGGTCGTCACATGGCAATTCGCGCTTCTTTTCCTTGATCGACTCGCTCAGCCGCGCCGCCGCCTTGCCGGTGGGCGCCGCCAGGGCGATGCGCGGGCGTTTGCCGGCGAATTGCTCGGCCAGCAGGATGAGCAGCTTGGTCACCGTGGTGGTCTTCCCGGTGCCCGGTCCGCCGGAGATCACCACGAAGGGCTTGAGCACCGCGATGGCCGCGGCGATGCGCTGCCAATCTTGTTCCTTCGGGCTCGTGTTGAACAAACGCTGCAAACCCTGCTGCAGCAGCGGGCGGTCAACCTCGGCATCCCGCACCGCGCGCGCCAGGATATCCCGCGCCAGGAAATCCTCGTAACGCCAGAAACGCGCCAGATACAGGCGATCGGCCTCATCGAGTATCAGCAGGGTGCGCTCGCCGGGTTTGCCGACCGCACGCGATGTGCTCAGCGCCTTGCGCCAGCGCGCCAATCGTGGCGCGGTGAGCGGCGCGAGACCCGGCGCGGCCTCGCTGCCGAAGAGCGCCTTGCCGGCGAACCGCCCGAGCTCGATACACACATCACCCTGCCCCGCATGATGACTCACCAAGGCCGCGGCGAGGATCACCTCATCGGCCTCCTCCCCTGCCTGCGTGGCGATGAATCTGGCGAAGTGATAATCCAGCGCGGTCATCAGACCGGATTGATAACACGCCATGAGCTTGCCGAGCAGCGCCATCACACCTCTCCACCAACAAACAAACGATCGAGCCGATGAATCAGCTCGGCGGAAGGACGGGCATGATACACACCGGGGCGCGTCTGGTCGCCGGGAGCCATGCCGCGCACGAACAGATAAAACACGCCGCCGAAATGGTTGTGATAATCGTAATCGGGCACGCGGGTGCGCAAATAGCGATGCAATGCCACGGCGTAGATCAGATATTGCAGGTCATAGCGGTGTTCGCGCATCGCGGCCGCCAGCCGCTCAGCGCGATAATCCGCGCTGCTGGTACCGAGATGATTCGACTTGTAATCCAAGAGATAAAACCGGCCTTGGTGCTCGAAGACCAGATCGATGAAACCGGTCATCATGCCGCGCAGCGGAGCAAATGACAGGCCGTGCTCATCAACGGTATAGCCGGCGAAATCCGCCAGCACCCCGTGCAACCGCTCCGATGTCAGCGGCGCCAGCGGATAATGGAATTCGAGCTCGACCAACTTTGCGTCATTGCCGATGGTATTGAGGCGCAGTTCTTCGGCGGCGTCGAGGTTGGCGGCGAGCACGGTATCCACGAGCTGCTCCAGCGTCTGCTGCCACTGCAAATCGAAACCGAACCGGCGCAGTTGCGCTTCAACCGCGCGGGCCAGCGCCGCGCGGTCTTTGCGTGTGAAATCGATGGTTTCAAAGACGGCGTGAATCAACTGACCGGCCCTGGCACCGCGCGGGAAGGTAAAGATGTTTTTCTCTCCGCCAGGCGACTCGGCAGGCGCGCCTGGCGCCAGGTCCGCATCGTAATCCTGCGCGCGCATGGCCGCGGCGCGTTGCCGGGTCAAGGCGGTAAAGCTCGCCATTTGCCAGCGCCGATCGATGGTTGCGGAAAATTTCAACGCCCGCGCCCGCAGCGACGTTGTCATGCCGGAGCGGTACACGACCTCACGCGCCGGCGGCAGATCACGCACGGCGATGCTCTCCGGCTGCGCCCGCGCCAGGTTTTTCCAGGGCTCCGCCAGCGCCGCATCGGTGCACTCCTGGAGGTTTGCCTCTTCCCCGTGCAGCAGGTAGGCCAGCGCGGAATGCTCGGCGCCTGCAACCGGCCCCCAGGCCAGATAACACAGATGCTTGGCGCGGGTGAGTGCGACATATAGAAGGCGCAGTTCCTCGGCCAGGCGTTCGCGTTCGGCGAGCACATGGTGGCTGTCCTTGGCCGCCGACCCCAGATCGAGCGTGAGTTGCCCGCGCTCGGCCTCGTGAAACAGAAGATAATCCTTCGGGCTCACCGGCACGCTATCGAAGACAAACGGCAGAAACACGATCGGATATTCCAGTCCCTTGCTCTTGTGGATGGTCACGATCTGCACCAGCGACTCATCGCTCTCGAGCCGCAGCTGCCGTTCCTCGTCCTCGGCGGTTTCTTCGATCTGCTCGACATACCAATGCGCGAGCGCCTCCATGCTGTGCAGTTGCTTGCTCGCGTTCTGGAGCAGCTCGGCCAGCTGCAATAGATTGCTCAATGCGCGCTCGCCGCCCTCCCGCTGCAACATTTTCCCGGGAAGCCCCTGCTCGTGCAGCAGGCGTTGAAACATTTTCATGAACCCACCGTCGCGCCACAGTTCATGGTACTCTCGGAACTGCTCGAGCTTTTCTTCCCACGCCACTTCATGCTGTTGCCAATGGAACACCTGCGCGGCATCACTGCAGAGGAGGTCATCGCACAGCGCCGCGCGCAATACGCGCTCATCGGCGGGATCCAGCAGCGCCGACAACAATAGTCCCAAGGCGCGCGCTTCATTGGTGTGGAAGACGCTCTCGCGGCTGATGAAGGCGCTGGCCACGCCATGGGTGCGCAGTGATCGTTGCAGCGTTTCCGCATCGCGGCGGCTGCGCACCAGAACCGCGATGTCCTGCGCTGCCAGCGGACGCTCGCCGAGGCGGGCGCGCTGCGCCTGTCCCAAGGTGAGTAGACCGGCGATCTCCTGCGCGCAGCGCTGCGCCAAGAGTTCCTTCGCCTGCGATTTTGAAATTTTTTCCTCTCCTTGCCGACTTAACATCCAGACCTGAAGCGGCACGGCCGGCTGCGCATCGATCAGCAGCGGCTGCCGGTCCGCGTCCGCGGCGGCGTGCACCGGATGAAAGGCGATATCCGCTTCATACACAAACGGCGCCTTGGCGGAGGAGAATAGTCCGTTGACCGCCTGCACCAGCCGCGCAACCGATCGCCGGTTGGTCTGCAGGGTATAGCGCTCGTGCTCGCCAAAATCATGCTTGGCGTCGATGTAGGTGAAGATATCGGCGCCGCGAAAACTGTAGATCGCCTGTTTCGGATCGCCGATCAGATAGAAGCCGCATGCCTCCTGCCCGTGATAGATGCGGCGGAAGATCTCGTATTGCACCGGGTCGGTATCCTGGAATTCATCGATCATCGCCGCCCGGTAACGGCCGCGGATGCGGGCGGCGAGCGCCGCGCCGCTGTCGCTTGCCAGGGCATCGCGTAGTTTAAGCAGCAGATCGTCGGTGGCGATGACATTGGCCTCGGCTTTGCGCCGCACCAGTTGCTCGCGCGCGAACTGGATGAAATGCCCCAGGATGGCGCCTTCCCATTGAATCTCCATGATCGCGGCAGTGGCTTGGAATTGCTCACACAGCGCAAAAAATGGGTGCTGCGGCGGTTCGAAGCCGCCCTTCATCGCCTGCGCATGTTTTCCGGCGGTGAACATGACAAAGTCTTTCGGCAGATCATAACCGGCCGGGCGCGTGAGATAGTCTTCGAGCGCTAGGATCGCCTTCTCCACCGTCGCCTTGCGGAACTTGTTGCCGTGAAATCCGGGATAGGTCCGCAGGATCTCCATGATCTGCGCCTGATCGCGCCGCCACATCGCCTGTACTTGTGCACGCAAGGCAGCGTGTTCAAGACGCAGTTGCGCCGACTGCCCCGCGCCGACCTCCGGCACGACGCGCAATTCGTGCCGATTGAGATAACGGCGCACCGCGCCCAGCAAGTCGTGGGGAGACAACCATTTTTTCTGCACCCAGTGCGCCTCGGCGGCGGAAAGCCCGTAGAACTGCGCGCGCCAGAAATCCTCCGCGATGGCGCGCAGATATTCGGACTCATCACTGATGAAGTCCGCCTCGAACAGCGCGCCGCTTTCGAAGGCGTGTTCGCTCAGCATGCGCTGGCAAAAGCCATGGATGGTGAAGATCGCCGCCTCGTCCATGCACACCAGCGCATCCTTGAGGCGTTGGATCGCTTGGCCGGTATCGGTGAGATTGGCCAGAATGCGTGCCAACACCTCGTCTGCCGCATTATCACGTTGCAGCACGCTCAACGCATCGCGCAGACGCTTGCGCACGCGATCGCGCAGCTCCTCGGTGGCGGCATTGGTGAAGGTCACCACGAGGATATTTTGCACACCCAAGCCCTGCTCCAGCAGCAGACGCAAATACAGCGAGGCGATGGTGTAGGTCTTGCCGGTGCCCGCGCTGGCCTCGATCAGGCGCGCGCCCATGAGGGGGAAGCTTGGAATATCCAGGACCTGCATCAGCGTGCCTCCTCTGCCGTCAGCATCGGTTGGTAAACAGCCACGGCGAGTTCCGCGAATGTTTCCTCCAACGGATGGCGACCGCGCATCGCCATCGCCAGATAAGGATCAGCCCCCTCCCCCGGCGCAAAGTCGTTGCCTTCCCAAGCGCGGATGGCCTGCTCCAGGCCCTTGGCGCGATCGCCGGCCAGTTGCTGGCGCGCGTAGGCCAGGCTGGTTTCAGGATAAAACGGCAGCGCGCTCGACAGTCCGCGCCAATAGATCTCCAGCAAACGGTGCAAGAGCTGCGCGGCCCGCTCGACCGGCGCCAGCACAAACTCCTCGTCTTCGCCAAAATGCCGACTGCGCGCGCCAGGCCTTATTGCATTGAGCGCCAGATGCGCGAGCCACAGGCGCAGTCGATCCTTGGCCTTGATCTTGGTGAAGCGGTACTGCACCTGGCCGTGCACCGTGATGTTTTTGAGCCAGCCATGCAGCCTGAATTCACCGAGTGCAAGATCGAGTTCACCGGTCTCCAAACCTGCGGCCAGCTGCGCGTTGATCTTCTGCGCCAGCGGCCGCGCTGCGGCGACATGAGACTGATATTCCGCCTCGGCAAACGCACCGAGCGGGAGTTCGCCCTTGCCGCGCAGGATCTCGAAATATTCATCGAGATCCGCGCCGCTGATCGCTTGCTGCAGTATCGACTGCTTGAGCTGGTATTGATCGAGCTTATCCAAGGCGAAGGGCTCGACATCCTCACCGGCCTCTTGTGCCTGGCGCAACACGATGCCCAGACGTTGCCGGAGAAAGTATTTGGCGGGATTCTGAAAAAAAGCGATGAGGTCATCGAGCGCCACGTTGCGATACTCGGCTTCCGGTTCCGGCAGCGGCGCCTCGATAAAGCGCGGCGTGACGGCGGGGCCGAGCAGCGATTGACTGCCGCCCGCCCACTCTTCGGCATAGCTGAACAAGCCTGGCTGATCGGTGAAGTAGCGGGGACTGAACGGTTGCAGCGGGTGTTCGGTGATGAGCTGCGCGCGCAGATTCCCATCAGAGAGTGCATAGCCCTGTTCGATGTAATCGAGCAACTCGCTGACCAGCACCGAGGGCAGCATCAGGGCGTTGTCGCGTATCGAGCGGCCGACATAGCTGATATACAACGTCTCGCGCGCCGAGAGTAGCGCCTCTAGGAACAGATAGCGGTCATCATCACGCCGCGAGCGATCACCGGGACGCGGCGCATCGGCCATCAGATCAAAGCCGAGCGGCGGGCGGGTGCGCGGATAACTCTTGTCGTGCATGCCGATCATGCACACCACCCTGAACGGAATGCTGCGCATCGGCATCATGGCGCAGAAGGTCACCTGGCCACTCAGGAACCGGTGCGGGCCGGCCGGCATGATCAGGTGCCCCTTGAGATAGTCCCGCACCACCTCCAGCGCGATCGGTTGATCGTAGCCTGCTTGCACGGCGTGTTCGAACAGGCGGTGGGCGGCGTCGCGCGCCAATTGCAGCGCGGTGATTTCATCCTCGTCGGTCGCCTCGAAGCGCGCGAGCATGGCGTTGATGATCTCCTGCCAGCGCTCAGCCGTGTGCGGCCGGTGCAGCTGCGCACGCAGGACGCCAAGATCGTCGAGAAAGGCGTGCAGCTTGCCCACCCACTGAAACTCCAGGCCCTCGATATGTATATACGGCACCTGCTCCCCGAAGCGGATCTCCTCCGGCGGCATGGCGAAACCCAACATCATGCGCCGCAGGCCGAAGGCCCAAGTAAACGCCTCGCCGCATGGTTGGCCGAGCTCGGCGCGCGCCTGCGCATCCAGCCCCCAGCGGATGCCGCTTTCCTGCACCCATTGCTTGATGCGTTCCAGCGCGGTTTCATCCAACCCATAGTGCCGATAGACCGCCGGCACCTCCAGGATGCCCAGCACCTCCGAGGCGGTCATCCGCGCGCTGGGCAGTCGGAATAGCTGGAGAAAGGTTTGCAGGATCGGATGCTCGGCCTGCGCGGAGCGGTCGGCGATCGACCAGGGGATTTTGCGCCCCTCGGCGGCGGTGCCGAATACGGCCTCGATATAGGGGGCGTAGGTGTCGATCTCCGGCGTGAGCACCACGATCTCGCGCGGCTGCAATCCCGGCCGGCGCTGGAACAGATCGAGCAGCTGATCGTGCAGCACCTGCACCTCGCGCATCGGCGAATGGCAGCTGTGGATCTGCACCGAGCGGTCCGCGGGCGCAAGCGCCAAGACCGGGGCATCCATGCCGCGCTCCTGCAATTGCAGGATGTCGCCTTGCAGACACTGGAGCAGCGTCTCCTCGCCGGGGACGGAAAAGCAATCGATGTCTTCCGCTTGAAATTCACCCTGATGCAGCAAGCGTTGAAAATCCCGCCCCTGCTTGCCCATCGAGGCGAGCAGGCTGTTGCCGGTGTGGTAATAGGCCGAGATATCCTCTTTGCCCAGTCGCTGCCAGCGCTGCCGCAGCCGTGCCAGCGTTTTCTCATCCTCGATCTCGTCCCAGTATCCCAGCGACGGGTTGAGCGTGAAGACATGCACGTCGATCTGCCGGGCGATGCCGGCGAGCACATCCAGATAGGCCGGCGGCAAGGTCGAGACGCCGAAGACCATCACCCGCTCGGGAAGACGCTTGGCGTTGAGTCGGTCTTGAGCGGCCAAAGCGCAAAACTCGTGGTATAAACGCGCCCGGTGCCGCGGAGCCTGCCCACGCGTGAGCGCGCGCCACAGAATCGGCTGCCAGAGATGGCCGGCGCAGCCGGTGTTTTTGTCCGCCTCCCAGTCCAGGACCCAATCGGGGCGGTAGATCAGGTATTGTTCATAGGTGTCTGCGATGCGGCGCGCGAGTTGATAGAGCTTGAGCGCCGCGGCGCCAGTGGTCAGATAGTGCTTGAGCGCCTGAAACGGCGCGCTCTCCAAATGCGCGGGCAAGGCCGCCATGATGCGCCACGTCAGGATCTCGCGGTCATAGCCGGACCGCTCCGGCACCTCGTCCAGATGCCGGTGGTAGAGCTGCCAGATAAAGGCGGCGGGAAACGGGAAATCGAGATTCGCAGCCACACCCCGGGACTGGGCGATCTGCAAGGCCAGCCAGCGCGCCATGCCCTGATGCTGGGTGACCACCACCTCCTTGGCCAAGGCCGACGACAACGGCGCCGAACTCATCACCGCCATGAGCGCCTGGGCAAGGTCTTCCAGTCTGTTGCCGTGATAAACCCGTAACATCCGATCTCATGTGCTGGAGGAATGAAACGGGCATTTTAGCACGGCCGAAGACGAGGCAACCGCGCAAATAGAAAAGGCGGCCGAAGCCGCCTTTGACATCCTTGGAGCATCATGCCCGCCGAAGTCCCTTGAGTCTCATCCGTGAGTCGATCCCTGAGCAAGTATCCCTTTCGAACTCCCTTTCCAACTCCATCGGCATAGCTTAGAAGCGGCTTGAGTCCGCCGCAACCTCGGCCAGCCGGGATTAAAATGAGTCCAAAGTGAACTCCTGCAAAAATATCCGTTTTCAGATCATGCTGTTGCCCGATCCCCCACTATTTCCTGAACGTAGCAGCGCCATTATGTTGATGTTAAATTCCGGGAAGACCTACTTAACTTTAAGGATTTTCCTACAAGGCTCCCATGGAGAGCCGGGAATTCAATGGCAGATTTTGCGGATAAAAAAATGCCTCTGCCCCGGCGCTGCGGAACAGAGGCACTCCCAGGAAACGGGCGTCGGCTATTTCGTCGAGAAGCTGATGTTCATGCCAACAGAAAGGGCGCTGATGTCTTCTCCAGTCACCGCCTCGTTCTTCTTCAGACCCACTGTGCTGTCCGAATCATTGGAGACCATGGCGACCTGTGCGAACACCGAGACGGTCGGTGTGTAGGAATGACTGACGCCGAGGGCGAAATATTCCATCCCGTCGTTGACGCCGTTGCCGGAATCGCCGCGGAAGGCCAAGGCCGCGCTCAGGGTGTAGTCGTCCCGGAGCTTGTGATTCAGGCTGGCATAGACCGTGTTGTCTTGGTCATCGACATCGTCGATCAGCACGCCGATGCGGGTCTTGTCGGAAACGGCGAATTGCGCGCCGAAGGCGAAGGCTTTTTCGTCCTCGATCTTTTCATAAGCGCCCATGACCATCAGCGGGCCTTCTTCGTAGGTAACGCTCAGGCTCAGCGCATCTTGGTCCGCATCCGCCGACGTCTGTGGCAATTCGTCGTTTTGCACCGAGGTGGCATACGCCAGCGCGTAATTGAGGCCGTTGCGGTTCGGAGAAACATAGGCGATGGCGTTGTTGGCACGCGTATTGTGCGAGATGATCTTGTCGCCGGAGCCGTTGAAATCGGCCTCGGTGTCGGTAAAGGGATCGAACAGGCCGGTGGCGTTCTTGTAGGGTGTGCTCAGGCGGCCAACCAAGGCGGTGCCCCAGTTGCCCTGTAATCCGACGAAGCTGTCGCGCCCGGAGCTCCAGCTGGTATAGCCGTCATCTTCATCCACGTTGTATTGGATCTCAGCCTGGAAGAGTCCGGTCAGATTGTCCTTGAGTTTCTCATTGCCACGGAACCCGATGCGCGAGTCGTTGCTGCTGATCGCCACGGTGCTGTCTTCTTGACCTGGGCTAGAGTCACCGTTATCGGCGGCGGTCACCGCCATTCTCAGCTGACCATATACCTCGAGGTTGGCTGCGTGGGTCATCATCGGCGCAGCTGCCAGCGTGGCCGCCACAACGAGCAGGATCTTCTTTTGCTTCATTCTCATCTCCGGTTTGCGTTGGGTTACAGGAATCGTTATTGATTGTTGCGATGCAGTGCAATTGTTTTGGCTGCGCATATTTAGCACAGACTATATTCCCTTGGCGCGGTGCATTTCACACTTTTTGCCTCTTTGCTGCTTGCCATAATTCTTCCAGCTCTTGTAGGGACATCGCCGCCATTTGCTTGCCGCTGGAGTGTATGAGGGTTTCCATCACGCGGAAACGCGCCTCGAATTTGGCATTGGCGCGGCGCAAGGTCTGCTCTGGGTCCAGTCCGTGATGGCGCGCGAGATTGACGCAGGTGAACAGCAGATCCCCGAGTTCGTCTTGGATACGCTCGGCATCCCCGCCCTGCTGCGCGGCGCGAAACTCGACCAGCTCTTCTGCCAGCTTTTCCACCACCTGCTCCGGCCGCTCCCAGTCGAAGCCGACCTTGGCGGCCTTTTTCTGCATCTTCGCGGCATAGGTCAGCGCGGGCAAGGCGCGCGTGAGATGATCCATCAGACTCGCACTGGTTTCGTCCACGCGTTTTTCGGCCCGTTTGATACGCTCCCAATTGTCCTTGATCGCATCGAGCTCGCGCGCGTGCACCTGGTCTTGATCAAACACATGCGGGTGACGGCGCAACATCTTTTCGCAGATGCCGTTGACCACGTCGGCGAAATCGAACAGCGCGCGCTCCTTGGCCATCTGGCTGTAGAACACCACCTGGAACAGCAGATCGCCCAGCTCGCTGCGCAATTCGGCAAAATCACCGGTTTCGATGGCGTGGGCCACCTCGTAGGCTTCTTCCAGGGTAAAGGGGACGATGGTGTGAAAATCCTGCTGCAAATCCCAGGGACAGCCGGATTCGGGGTCGCGCAGACGCGCCATGATGCGCAAGAGTTCATCGATATCGTGCATGGCGCACGATATTAAATGATTATCGCAATAAACTGAACAGGTTCATCGACTGGATTTGCAGGAACGACCTCTGCGCGGCCTCTAAACTCATCATCTGCTGCTGATAGCGCGTGATGGCCTCGTAGTAGTCCAGATCCTTGAGGGTGGAGATATTCTTCTTGTTCGCCAGCATCACGGTATCGTTGATGTCACTCTGCCGTTCCAGGATATTCAGTTTTCCGCCGACGTTGGCGTGGGCGCGCTCCACGCTGTACATCGCCTGATCCAGGCTTTGCATTTCGTTGTGGATCGTGCTGTGCATCAGCGCGCTGTTCGCCGGATCGTCGCCATTGAGCGCAAAGGCGTCGACGATATTCTGCAGCGTGGTGAACACATCCTGGTGCTGGCTCTTGTTCAGATAAAACACATCGCCGTTTTTCGGCGTGCCGTCGATCGAGAGGGCTGCGCCGTTGAAGGTGATGTCACTGCCTTCGGCGTAAGTCCCCGACGCTACCACCCCGCCGCCGCTGTCGGTTACCTGATAGGTGATGGGGTCGGTGGGCAGCAGTTGGGTCATGGTGACCGTGTAGTCGTCCGGGACGAACGCCCCGCTGATCGATGAGGCGATGATCGCGCCGTTACCGGTATTGGCCGTATCGGCGGCGGTATAGAAGCTGCCGTTGCCGTTGGCGATGTTCATGAAGATCTGCCGCCCGGAGACGTTGACCTGCATGTTCTGGCCGTGGCTGATCTTCACCTGCAGCTGGGAATCATCCCCCACGTATTGATAACCGCCCCCGGCCAACGCAATGAACGGCGTGGATTCGGTCTTGCTGCCGGCAAACACGTGACCGTAGTTGGCGTCGCTGTAATTGGCCAGATCGAGGAGCTGATCCTTCAGACGGCTGATCTCGGTGGCGATGTAGCGGCGCGAGTCGTTGTTGTTCGAATCATTCTTGCCTTGGATGACCAGCTCGCGCACGCGCTGCAGGGTATTGGTCATCTGCCCAAGCAGCCCGTCCTGCATCGCCAGCCGGCTGTCGGAGGTCTCGCCGTTGCGCTGGAACTGCTGATTTTGATTCAGCGACACCTCGAGATTCATGATCAAGGCGGTGGCATTGGGATCATCAGAAGCGGAAAGAATCCGCTTGCCGCTGGCCAGCTGTTGCTGCGTCTTCGCAGCCTGGGCTTGCATCTCCATCATCGACCGCCCGCCGAGCTGATACAGCAGATTGGAGGAAATTCGACCGGTCATGGCTCACCTACCTTCTAACGTACTGCATTGAGCAAGGTTTCAAACATCAGGTTGGCTGTGGTGATCAAGCGCGAGGAGGCTTGATACATCTGCTGGAACTTCAGCATATTCGCGGCTTCTTCATCGAGGTTCACGCCGGAGACGGATTCGCGTTTGGCCATGACGTGATTGAGCAGCCCTTCCTGCGCATCACGGCTGGTATCGGCCTCGCGCGCGCGCACCCCGATATTGGAGACCAGCCCGCTGTAGAGATCCTGATAACTCGCCGTGCCGTTGTCCATCAGATCGGTGGTTTGCAGATCGATCAGCTTCAGCGCGTTTTCATTATTGGAACGGGCATCTTCGTTCGAGCGGATGGAAATCGTATCGCCCGCGACCACCGGAGTTCCGGTGAGCGTGACTTCCCAGCCATTGAACGTGATCGGTCCGGCGGGGGGATAGGCGGCGATCGGCGCGAGCAAGGTGCCGGGCAGGCCGCCGCTGACATCGTAGACGCCGTATTGCGGCGGGGCATCCGAGGTGATGCGGATGTCGACCGGCACCAGAAGGTTGGGATCGCTGACATCGGCCACCGTCATGCTGGCGCTCAGCGCGCTGTTCAGATTGATGTCGGTCTCCACGCGCACCGGCGCGGCCAGGGCGAACTGGCGCCCGTCGGTCAGGGCCAAATCGACGAGATGCGCGCCACGCCGAGTCGGCTGGATCATGAAACTATCGCCCGCGTTCATCGTGCCGGTGAGCGTGACCGAAAAGCCCAGGCCGGTGTCGTAGGGAAAGGCGGCCGCGCCCGGGATCGTGGTCGCCGCCTTGGTCTTCAGATCGAGCAGCGTGTAATTGGCGCCGTCGTAGGACAGCGTGTAATCCGAGGTGGTGAGCTTGCTGATGTCCGTGACCGCAGCAGTCAGACTTGCCCCGCCGGTATTGTTCGCATTGGCGGCGGTCTGGGGCACCGGCTCGCTGAAGGCATCGACATTCACATTGCCGTCGAGATCCATGCCTTGGCGGTGCTGCGCATTGAAGGAATAGGCGAATCCCGTGGCGATCCGGCCCAGTGAGTTCTGGGCATTGGTGAGATCGGATCGGAATTCGACCAAGCCGCCCAGCTTGCCGCCGGTGATCATGCTGGTCACCAAGGCCTCGCCGGTGCTGGTGCGAAACACGATCTCCGCGTCCGTGGCGTCATAGGCGTTTTGCCGCGTTGCGATGGTGCTGGCACGCACGCCGAGCACCAGGTTCTGGCCGTTGCCGATGAAGACATTGATCGCGCCGTCATTGGTCTCGAAGGTGTTGACGTTGACCAGTTCGGACAGTTCCCTGACCAGCTGATCGCGTTGATCCAGCAGATCGTTCGGCAGGCGGGTCGCGTCGTTGATGCCGCCGGCGGCGATGATGGCATTGTTGACCTCGGCGATCGCGCCGGCCAGCTCGTTGACCTCGACGGTCAGCGCCTTGATCTCGTTGTTCACCAGAAAACGCGTGTCATCGAGATGCTTGGTCAGGGTGTGAAATTGTTCGACGAACATCTTGGCGTCATCGAGCAGGACTTGGCGCACCGGCGAGGAGATCGCGTTGGTGCTGGTATCCTGCATGCTGTCGAAGAAGTTTTGTATCGAGATCGAGAGATTCGAGTGCTCGTTGGCCATGATCTCGTCGAGACGCGAGGTGCGATCGAGGATGGTCTCGGCATGATTGAAGCGGCTGGTGTAATTCAGGATCTGGCGGTCAATGAACTCATCGTGCACGCGGGAGACGGAGGCGACGCGCACCCCTTGCGAGAGGCTGAACCCCGCGACATTGACCGGCACATTGCTCACCAGTTCGGTGCGCTGGCGGGTATACCCTTCGGTGGCGGCGTTGGCGACATTGTTAGAGGTCGTGTGGATCGCACGCTGGAACGATGACAGCCCGCTCAAGGCCGTGCGGAAGACATCACCCGTTGTTCCCATTATCTAACCTCCACATCACCCGATACCGGCCCGGCCGGTGCGTTCATTCCATATCGTCCATGAGCATGGAAACCTTTATATCCGCCTTGCGCGCCTGCGCGAACACATCCCGTCCCATGATTTCACTGATCTTTTTCGCATAGTTCGGATCAGTGGCGTAGCCGGCCTCCTGCAACTGGCGGACGTATTCCGCTGGATCGCCGGCGCTCTCCAGCGCCTTGGCATAGCGCGGGGAATTCTTCAAAAACGCGACGTAATCGGCAAAGCTCTCGCCATACGAGCCATACGCGCGAAAGGCCGCGGCCGTCTTCACCGGGAGGCCGCCTTCATATTCCAGGGTGGAGACCACCGCTTGCTCCCCCTGCCAGCGCCGGTCCGCCTTGATATTGAAGAGGTTGAAGCTGGAGCGGTCGTCGTCGCGGCGCAGGATCTTCTTGCCCCAGCCGGTCTCCAGCGCCGCCTGGGCGATCAATGCCTTGGGGTCCACGCCAAGTTCACGCCCCGCCTGCTCCGCCAGCGGCGTCATGTAACGGATGAACGCCTCGGGTGAGGCGAAGGCAAGTGGTTCAGGCTCAGCGGTAGCCGCATCCGGTACCGGGCGCATTGGCTCAATGGGCGGCAAGGCACGGGCGGGCGGGACCACGCCACCGGAGATCGCCGGCCGCGATGGAATCCGCTCCAGGCCGGATTGCGCCTCGGGCAGATGCCCGGAGAGCTGGCGCACCAGCATGTCGGCGATGCCGATGCCGCGTTTGGCCGCCAGATCCGTGGCCAGTTGATGGTCCATCAGATCGCGATAGGTGTCGGTGGCCTGGCTGTCGAACATCGGATCGCCCATGCTGGCCTCACGCATCGACTTGAGCATCATGTGCAGAAACAGCGCCTCGAACTGCTCGGCGACCTTGCGTAGGCCTTGTTGCGGATCTTCGGCGGCCTGACTGCGCAACCGCCCGAACTGGGCGAAATCGGTGTAGGCGTCCGTTTTGATCGGGGTGTTGGTCATAACTAGATAATGACGAGTTCGGCCTTCAGCGCGCCGGCCTCCTTCAGGGCCTCCAGGATCGCAACCAGATCACCCGGTGCCGCACCGACCTCGTTGACCGCCTTGACGATCTCATCGAGCGAAACACCCGGCTGGAACAGAAACATGCGATTGTCTTCCGATTTCGCCTCGATGCCGGATACCCCCGTGACCACAGTCTGGCCTTCAGAGAGCGGCGCGGGCTGACTGATCACGGGCCGCTCCACAATAGTGACGGTCAAGGAACCGTGGCTGACGGCGGCGGCGTCCACGCGCACATTGCGCCCGATCACCACCGTGCCGGTGCGCGAGTTGATGATGACGCGCGCCGGGGCCTCGGCGGTCTTGATCTCGAGATTCTCCAGCACGGAGATGTAGCTCACCTTCTGCCCCGGGTCCTGCGGCGCGGCCACCTGGATCGAGGCCGCATCAAGCGCCACCGCCGTCTGCTCGCCGAGGGTCTTGTTGATCTCCTCGGCGACGCGCGTGGCGGTGGTGAAATCCGCGGTATGCAGATTGAGGATGACATAACGCTGCATCACCATGGCGTTGGGCACGGCGCGCTCGACCGTCGCGCCATTCGGGATGCGCCCGACGCTCGGCACGTTGACCGAAAGCTTCGAGCCATCGCTGCCGGCGGCGCCGAAACCGCCCACCACCAGATTGCCCTGGGCGATGGCGTAGATCTGGCCGTCGGCGCCCTTGAGCGGCGTCATAATCAAGGTGCCGCCGCGCAGGCTGGTCGCGTTGCCGATCGAGGATACCGTGATGTCGATGGTCTGCCCCGGCTTGGCAAACGCCGGCAGATCCGCGTGCACGCTGACCGCCGCCACATTCTTCAGTTGCGGATTCACATTGGGCGGCACGGTGATGCCGAACTGCGAGAGCATGCTCTTGAGGCTTTGCACCGTAAAGGGCGTCTGACTGGTCTGGTCGCCCGAGCCGTCGAGCCCCACGACGATACCGTAGCCCACCAACTGATTGTGGCGCACGCCCGCCACGGAGGCGATGTCCTTGATGCGCTCGGCGGCGGCCTCGCCGATTGAGCACAATGCCACCAGTGCGATGACCAAGATACGTGCAACTCTCATACCCTATCCTCCCGCATCAGAACGGCCACCAGGAACTCTGGAAGAATCGCTCCAGCCAGCCCATGGAATTCGCGCTGGCGATCACGCCCTCGCCGCCGTAGATGATCTGCGCATTCGCCACTTGGCTCGACAAGACAGTGTTGCGCGCCGAGATGTCCTGCGGCCGGATGATCCCCGAGAAGCGCACATACTCATCACCCTGATTCAGGCTGATCACCTTCTCGCCGCGCACCACCAGATAACCGTTGGGCAGCACTTCGGAGACCGTGACCGCGATGGTGCCGCTCAGGCTGTTGCTCTGTTTGCTGTCACCGGCGCCGTCAAAATTTTTCGCCGCTTCCACCGATCCGGAGAGAATCGGCACGCCGTTGTGCGTCACCCCGCCGCCGAACAGTGTCGGCGCCCCCAGCTCCATCGAGGATTCCTTGCTGGTGGTGGTGCTGGCGCTCTTGGAGGCGTTGGTGTTTTCCACCAGGGTGACCAGGATGATGTCGCCGATGTGCCGCGCCTTGCTGTCCTCGAACAAGCTCATGTTGTAGCCATCCTGATAGATGGCCCCGTTGCTGTTGGGGATCGGCTTGGTGACCACGGGATAGGCGGTAGTGAAATTCGGGTCGGGTTTAACACTGCCGGGGGACGAGCATCCGGCCAACACCACACCCAATGCCAAAACGGCTACGGTCTTCATCGCGCGCCACCATCAAATGTTGTTGGTGATAAATTGCAGCATCTGATCTGCCGTCGAGATCGCCTTGGAATTCATCTCGTAGGCGCGCTGCGTTTCGATCATCGCCACCAGTTCTTCCACCACATTCACGTTGGAGGTCTCCAGCGCACCCTGCATGATCTGGCCGAGTTCATTGGTGCCGGGATTGCCGGTCTGCGGCGCGCCGCTGGCCACGGTCTCGGCGAACAGGTTTTCACCGATCGGCTGCAAGCCGGCCTCGTTGATGAAGCTCGCCAGCTGCACGGTGCCCACTTGCGTGCTGGCCGCGGAACCCGGGGTCTGCACCGACACCGTGCCGTCGGCGCCGATGGAGACGGTCTTGGCATCCTGCGGAATGGTAATGGCCGGCTGCAATTGATAGCCGTTGGAGGTCACGATCTGGCCGTTGGCGTTGATCTTGAATTCGCCGTTGCGGGTATAAGTCGTCGAACCGTCCGGCATGGCGATCTGGAAATAGCCGCGCCCGGTGATCGCCATATCGA
This sequence comes from Pseudomonadota bacterium, assembly GCA_040752855.1. Taxonomy (GTDB): domain Bacteria; phylum Pseudomonadota; class Gammaproteobacteria; order RBG-16-57-12; family RBG-16-57-12; genus JBFMHP01. Next base: position 163,280 of record JBFMHP010000019.1, read on the forward strand.
ATGAATTGCCGGTCTGAACGATGTTGCCTTGCGAGTGATTCTTTTCGGTGGCGACCACGCGCACCCCGGTGCCCATCATCAGGCCGGTCGGCAGCACCGAATCCTGCGTGCTTTGCGCGCCCACCTGGCGCACGTTTTGATACAACAAATCTTCAAATTGCGCGCGATCGCGCTTGAAACCCGTGGTGGCCACGTTGGCCAGGTTGTTTGAAATCACCGCGAGCTTGGTCTGTTGCGCCTCCAAACCCGTTTTGGATACCCAGAGTGCCGGATTCATCTTGTCACCTCACAATTCTTTTTGACACATCGCCGATCAATGCATCATCCATACCAAACTACAGCCGCATCGCGCGTGTGGATGCCTGATCGGTTTCATTGGCCAGCGCCATCATCTTCACCTGCATCTCGTATTGGCGCGACAGCTCGATCATCTCGACCAAGGCTTCAACCGCATTCACATTGCTACCCTCCAGCGCCCCGGAGACCACCTCGACCTTCGCATCATTGACCAGCGCCACGCCCGGCGCGCCGATGCGCACCAGGCCGTCATTGCCCTTCATCAAGGTCTCCGGCGGCGGATTGACGAGTTTGAGGCGATCGACCACCGCCAAGGCGGAAGGATCTTGCCCCTGCGGCACGATGCTGATGGTGCCGTCGCGCGCGATCTCGATCTTGTCGAGCGGCGGCAGCGAGATCGGGCCGGCGCTGCCCATCACGCGCCGGCCGTCACTGGTATACAAGCCGCCATCGGGCGCGAGCCGCAAGGCGCCGGCGCGGGTCATCGCCTCCTCGCCGTTGCCCGCGTCCACCACGAACCAGCCCTCGCCCTTGATCGCGACGTCCAGCGCGCGGCCGGTGGTTTCCAGATTGCCCGGCGCCTGATTGAAGCCGGGCCGCTCGGTCATGGCATAGAAGCGCGTCGGCATGCCCTCGCCGAAGACCTGCATGCTGCGCTGCTGGAAATAATCGGCGCGAAAGCCATGCGTGCTTACATTCGCCAGATTATTGCTGTTGATGCGCTGGGCGTTCATCAGCTGCTTGGCCCCCGACATCGAAACATAGAGCATGCGATCCATGACGATTACCTCGATCGTTTATTAACGGATGTTGATGATGGTCTGGGTGACCGCATCGGCCACGGTGATCACCTGGGCGTTGGCCTGGAAGTTGCGCTGCGCCTCGATCAGGTTGACCAGTTGCTCGGCGATGTCGACGTTGGAAGACTCCAGCGCTCCGGCCTGGATCGAGCCGATGTCCCCGGTCAAGGGCTCGGAGGGCGTCATCGGGCCGGATTCATAGGTTTCCGCCCACTGAGTGTTGCCCAGCAGCCGCAGACCGTTGGGATTGTCGACATCGGCCAGCGCCACCTTGCCGAGCACACGCGCCTCGCCGTTGGTGAAGCGGGCGAACACCACGCCGTCGGCCTCGACGTCGATGCTGCTCAGGTTGCCGGTGCTGTAGCCATTTTGCGCGATGTCATTGACGATAAACGGCGCGCCGAATTGCGTGACATTCTCGAGATTCAACGCCAGATCCAATGCCGCCGCGCCGGACATGGCTTGCGGCGCGTAATCGAGGGTAAAGGTACTGCCGGCCACAACCGGCGTGGCCGTTTGGATGGCGCCGGAGGTGTCGAATGTGAGCAGCGCGGGCGTGCCGGCGGCAGAACCCTGCGGCGTCAGTTCCGTGGTCCCATCCAGCCAGGTGCGCACCTGCCAGCCGGTGTTGGTGCCATCGGTGACCTTGGTAAAGTACATCGAGGCGGAATGAGCCACCCCCAGCGAGTCGTAGACCTGAATGGAGGTAGAGTGACTGAAGGTGGCCGGATCATTCGGATTGAATGCCGGCGTCGTCGCGCCCGTCAGCGTTGCCACGGTTTTCGCCGCCCGGCCGGCATCCAGGTTGAAATTGCCGTCGATCAAGGTGGTCGCGCTGGGCGAGCCGATGGAATTGGTCAGTTGCAGATCCGACAGGATGCCGGTATTGAAAATCGTCGAGGTGGCCGTTTGCGGCGGAAACACCTGCAGCCGCTGATTGACGTTGTTGACCACATAACCATCCTTGTCGACATGAAATTCGCCGGCGCGCGTCAAGGCCTGGCCACTGTTGTCCTGCACGATGAAAAAGCCCTTGCCGTTGACGGACAGATCCAGACTGTTGTCCGTGTACTCGACATTGCCTTGCGAAAACTGCTGCGTGATGGAGGCCAGCCGCACGCCGCTGCCGGGCGTGTTTTTGCTGATACCGCCGAAGGCGACGGCGTAGACGTCGACGAACTCCGTGCGCGAGCCCTTGAAGCCCGTAGTGCTGGAGTTGGCGATGTTGTTGCCCGTGACGGAGAGATCCGCGGCGGCGGCGTTCAATCCACTGAGTGCTGTGCGAAATGGCATGATCGTGACTCCTATGTGTTAGTTGAAATGCTTGTCTCAGAGAACCTGTTTGACGTTGTCGAGGCTCCAACTGCCCAAGCCGGTTAGATTCAAAGAAATGCCCTCGCCACTGCGGCCGATGTTGACGCTGTCGACCGAAGAAATCGCGAAGGTGCGCGCCGCCTCTGCCTTGGTTCCATGCCAGGCTTCGGCTTTTATCTTGTAGACGCCGTGCGGCATTGCCTTGCCGCTCATGTCGGTTCCGTCCCAGGTGAACGTGAACAGTCCGGCCTGCTGCGGCCCGAGTTCCACACGCTTGACCAGTTGCCCGGCCTTGTCTTCGATGGAGAGCACCACGCGCCCGCTGGATTGGTCGAGTTCAATGCCACCGCGCATCCCTGCGGAACCAAGCACGTTGAGCCCGTTGGGCACCATGGCGGATTTGCCGACCAGGCTCGAGGCCTGCAAGGCCTGATTCGATTGCAACGCCACGGCGATGCTGTCCATGCTCTTTTGCAGATCCTTGATGCCCGCAGCACTTTCGAACTGCGCCATCTGCGTCAGGAATTCGCCGTTTTCCATCGGCTTGAAGGGGTCTTGATTCTTCAGCTGCGCCAGCATCAGTTGCAGGAATTGATCCTGGGCCGACATCTCCTTGGCGGTGGATTTCGGCTTGGTGGACAATCCGATGTTTTCGTAGACATCCTTGGTGTTGACTGTGGTCATGATGGACTCCCGATTACTGGCCGAGTTGCAGTGTGCGCATCAACATCTGCTTGGCCGTGCTCACGACCTCCGCATTGGTTTCGTAGGAACGCGAGGCCGAAATCATATTGGCCATTTCCTCCGCGATGCTCACATTGGGCAAATAGACATAACCATTGGCATCCGCCTGCGGATGGCCGGGGCGGTACTCCTGGCGCAGCGGCGCTTGGTCTTTGACGATGTTCACCACCTGCACACCGTGCGCCGCATCGCCCATTTCCTCGGACAACAACGTGGCGAAGACCGGGTGCCGGGCGCGATAGGTTTCATTGACACTGCTGCTCACCGTGTCGGCATTGGCGATATTGCTGGCGGTGGTGTTCAGGCGAACGGTTTGCGCATTCATGCCGCTGCCGGCCACTTTGAAGACGTTAAACAGGCTCATGATTATTCTCCGCGTATGGCCTTCCGAAGACCGCTGATCTTGCTGTTGAGAAACTGAAGGCTGGTCATGTATTGCATGGCGTTTTCGGAAAACTTGGCCTTCTCGATGTGGATGTCCACCGTGTTGCCGTCGACCGACGGTTGCAGCGGTGTGTGATAGAGCTGCTCATAACTGTAATGAGCGGCGGGCGCAATGTGGCGGGCATCGGTCCGCGCGAGTTCGCCAGGGCGCTGGCCCTGCATCGCCTGCTGCAAGGCCTGGGCAAAATCAAAATCCCGGGCCTTGTATCCCGGCGTATCGGCGTTGGCGATATTGGCGGCCAGCAGCTCGGTGCGTTGCGCCCGGAATTTGACGGCTTGCTCGTGAATGCCGAAGGCATCGTCTAGGCTGATTGGCATGGCATGCTCCCGTGTTTGCGATATTGCTAAACGACAATAGCAAGCACCATGCCAGGAGATTTATGTCTAGAGATTCACAGAGATAAATGCGCGGAACCAAGGCTGATGCGGCAATCCGCCGCCTGCCGCACGGCAAGAACTGCCGTCAGGTCTTCGCGGCCGAGGCGCCGCGCAGGCGATACACCACGCCGCTCTTCTCGCGCAACATTTCAAAGGCTTCGGTGTAGTTGGCGGTGGATTCCGATCCGCCGAGAAAAAGATAACCGCCCGGTTTCAGAAGTGCAGCGGTCTTGCCCAGGATCTCGCGCTTGATCTCGGCGGAAAAATAGATCAACACATTGCGGCAAAACACCACATCGAACCGTCCCAGCGAAGAATACGAGCCGAGCAGATTCAATTCGCGGAAACTCACGTTCTTCCTGAACGGTTCGCGCACCTGCCACAACTCCTGGCCGGGCAGTTTCTGAAAGTATCGCTCCTTGCGCTCGGGGGTCAAACCGCGCGACATGGCGATCGAATCATAGATGCCCCGGCGCGCCTCTTCCAGCATGCTGGAGGAGATGTCGGTGCCGATGATTTCGACATTCGATGGCAAGGCGCCCGGATTCTTCTGGGCGTATTCACTGATGATCATGTTGATGGAATACGCCTCCTGGCCGGAGGAACTCGCGGCAGACCAGATACGCAGCGACGAATCGCGCCGCTTGGCCGCTTCCGGCAGGATCAGCGTCTGGAGTATTTCAAAGGGATATTTGTCTCGGAACCACGACGTTTCGTTGGTGGTCATGGCATCAAGCACGCGATTGCGCAAGGCCGTGTTGGATTGCACCATGCGGTTGAGTGCCTCGAAACTGCCGATGTCATATTCATTCATCAAGCGATTGAGCCGGCTGCTCAGCAGATATTGCTTGTTGTCGCCCAAGACGATGCCGCAGGACTTCTCGAGAAACGCCCTGAAGGCATCATATTCGGCGGGAGTTATTTTTATAGTGGTCAAGCCAACCTCGGGTGTCGAGTCGAATATGGTGTTTATTTTCGGATGACTATGCTCGCGCGCCTGCAGATTTATTCATTCCATCCTTGACCTCAAGCACCAGCTTGGCCAGCTCGTCGGCATGAAACTTGGGCAGGAATCGATTCGCGCCGACCTTCTGGACCATGGCCTCATTGAACACACCGCTCAGAGAGGTATGCAGCACGATATAGAGATTCTTGAGCGCCGGGTCCTTGCGCACCTCGGAGGTCAGGGTATAGCCGTCCATCTGCGGCATCTCGATATCGGAAATCAGCAACGACACGGCCTTGCCGATGTCGCCATGCTCGGCGGCCAGCTCCTGGAGTTTTTTTAGCCCTTCCGCACCGTTGTTCGCCAGGGTCACGCTCAGGCCGATCTGCTCCAGCGTGCGCTTGATTTGATTGCGCGCCACCACGGAATCGTCGACGACCAGCACATGGAAATTGTCCGTCTCGCCCTTGCCGTCGAGAATATCCTGCGAAACGTCGGACTTGACACCGATGATATCGGACAACACCTTTTCGACATCGATGATCTCAACCAGCCTGTTGTCGAGCCTGGTCACGGCCGTCATATAGGAAACATTGCCCATCCCTTGGGGCGGCGAGAGGATATCTTTCCAATTGAGATTAACGATCCGATCCACGCCGGAGACCAGGAGCCCTTGCACCCGGCGGTTGAACTCGGTGACGATCACATAGCCTTTCTTCGGATCCTCTATCATGGTGCCGCCCAGGGCCATGCGCAGATCGATGATGGAGATGGTCTTGCCGCGCATGTTCACGATGCCGCGCACGGCGGGTGCGGAATTCGGGAGCATGGTCAGATCCGGACACTGGATCACTTCCTGCACCTTGAACACATTGATGCCGTAGAGCTGCTTGCCGCCGAGATGAAACAGCAGGAGTTCGAGCCGGTTCTCGCCGACCATTTGTGTGCGCAGATCCACTGAATCCATGATGCCGGCCATGACTTACCCCTGCCTCGTTTGCCATCGATTACTCTCCTGTATCGGCCTTGGCGCGCTTTCTTTAATTGCCGCCGGATGGCACTCTGCTTGCATAAAAATTTGCCATCCATGGTTATTTGACGCCACGATGATGAGATCACGCATAATCAGCCTGTTACTGGTCCTCTCCAGCGCCGCCGCCCTGGCGGATGGAGCAGCATCGAGCCCGCATGAGGCGATTCATCAGGCGGTCACGCACTACATCGCGGAGAATACGCAGCATCTCGCCGGCAAGGAAACCGAAATCACCCTCGGCCGACTCGACCCCCGCCTGAATCTGGACGTCTGCCCGGTCTCGCCCGACGCCACCCCCTTGGGTCAATTCAAGGGGATCGGCAAGAACAACTTCATAATCAGGTGCGATCAGGCCGCCAAACCCTGGAAGGTCTACCTGAGCGCCGAGATCAGCGTTTACGACGATGTGGTGGTGACCACGGAACCGCTGGCCCGCGGGGCCATCATCAGCGGTGCGGCCCTTACCACGGTGCGCCGTCGGCTCACCGAGGTCCATGGCGGATACTACAGCGACCCGGCCGAGGTCATCGGCATGAAGCTCAAACGCTCCTTGGCCATCGGCAGTCTGGTCCAAACCGGGCATGTGACAGCACCCACCCTCGTCCGCCGCGGCGAGTCCGTCACCATCAAATCCGGCAGCAGCATGATCCAGGTGACCTCAACCGGCAAGTCGCTGATGGACGGAGCATTAGGTGAACGGGTGCAAGTCAGGAACGATCGCTCGGCGCGTGTCGTTGAAGGGGTGGTCACCGCCCCCGGCGTCATCGTCGTGGGCAATGCCGCTGACCGATGATCCAGATCTAAAGGATTACTATAATTGGACGCTAATAAGGCGTAAGGCGTCTAAGGAGTTCAACCAATGGCAATCGAAAATATAACCGGCTCAGGCAGTTCCGGCGTGCAGGGGACCAGCGACAACTCCAAGTCGCAGCTCGCCCGCAGCACGCCCACGGCCGCAAAACAGGAAACCGGCAAACCCGCTACCACGGATACCGTCGTCTTGACGGAGATGGCCGCGCAGCTCAAGAAACTTGAAGCCGATCTGAACTCCGTTCCGGTTGTGGACACCCATCGGGTGGAAGGCGTCAAGCAAGCGCTGCTCAACGGCAGCTTCAAGATCGACACCCAGGAAGTAGCCAAGAAATTCATCAGCTTTGAATCAGCCCTCAGTGGATAATAACAATGCTCATGACAGACGCCGGCGCTTTTGCTGAACTTTTTCGCAACCACATCACGATTTCCGAACAGACGCTCGAACTGCTGCGCCTCGAACGCGCATCACTGGAAGAAAACCGGCTGGATGACTTCAAGGCGATCACCGACAAAAAAGCCGGTGTTCTCGACGCCCTGGCGCAAGCCGACATCGAGATCTTCACCCGCCTGCAAGAGGCCGGCTGCGCCGGTTCCGCCGTCGGCATCCAGGAATACCTTGCCTCGCTCGATCCCACGGCCGCACACCGTTTGCAGCCGTTATGGGACGAAATCATGGAGCTGACCAGACAGTGCCAGCATGCCAACCTGGTCAACGGCACCATGATCGAAGCCTGCAAAAAAGAGGCGGAGCAGATGCTGGACATCCTGCTGGGCAGATCCCAGAAGGTGGAGTTGTACTCATCCTCGGGCAAGGCCGTCAGAAACACTCCTCACAACAGCATAAAAGCATAAATTCGAGCGCATCAATGGCGATACAGACACCAGGCGCGCGCCGGGACGCCGAGCACGAAACCTCCCAGATCATCAAACTCACGATACTCCGGCGGCTGCAGGAGATGCGCACGCTGCTCAAAATCTCCCTGCACGGAACGGACCAGCACTATACCAGCACCCTATTGAGCACTGATCAGGCTGCCGGTTTCATCGTACTCGATGAGTTTTTTCCGGAAGCCCCGGCCGGTGTGCTTGATGTCAACGCGATGCTGCGCATCAGCGCGCAATACAATGGCGCCTCGATCGATTTCAACACCAGAGTGCTTGAAGTCGCCGCAACCGAGGGGGCGATGTCATACCGGGCGAGCATCCCGGATTCGATCGGCTATCACCAGAATCGCAGTGACTACCGCGTCAAGCTGCCCTATTCGTACAAGATCCAGGTCGAAATCTACAGCCGCAAATGCGGTCTGCTTTCCGGCCATCTCGACGACATCTCCATTTCCGGCCTGAGCATCGCGTTTGACGACCGCAGCGTGATGAAGCTGACCGAGGGCGACCTGCTCGATGAGTGCAATATTTATCTTCCCGATCAACACCTCGAACTTCCCGTCGAGGTGCGCCAGCTGCGCATGCATCCCACGCGCAAGCATTTCGTGCTACACGGCAAGTTCGCGCGGCTGACACCTGGACAGGAAAAACTCTTGGGCCGCGAACTCGCGAAACTGCAACGCGAATTGCTGCGCAATTACAAACACCGTCAAGCCGGCATGGCCAGGGCGCAACTTTAAGGCAGTTGCAGCATACGTGCGACATCCGCGGGCCGGTCGACATCCCACAACACCGGCAACAGATGTGATTTAAGTCCCAGCGCATGTGCGCGCTCCAGAGTTTCCGCCAGCACTGCGTGCGTGCCCCACGGCACTGAGTCAAACAAGCCCGCGACCGGCCGACGCAATCCGATCAATACATAGCCGCCATCTTCCGCCGGCCCCAGCACCAGGTCACACGGACCATCGAGCGCCGCCAGCGCTTGGCGCAGATAAGAATAATCCAGCACCGGACAGTCGGTGCCGATCAGTACGGCGCGCGATTTACGTTGCAAGGCATCGACAAAGGCATGATGCATGCGCAGACCAAGATCCTCCCCCGATTGCGCATGCAGGCTCGCCCGATACTTTTCCGCGGCATTCTGAAAGAAATCGTGACTGCAATCCGGCGCGCACCAGAGCTCGGTCTCCGCGAGCTTGGCGCTGCACACCGTCTGCAAGGTACGCTCAACCAGGCGCGCATGCAGCGCGGCCGCCGCATCTGCACCAAGCTGCGGGACCAAGCGCGTCTTCACCTGCCCCGCCACCGGCGCCTTGGCGAAGACCAACACCAGCGCATCTGAAAACTGAAATGCCATGTTAACGATATGCCTTGGCGAGCACGGCGGGATCGGCCCCCAGGGCATAGGCCAGACGCATGCGCCACATCAACAGTATGGTGCGCCAGATGCCGCGCTGTTCCCAGCGGCGGCTCGATGTGCGCAGCCTGTCTTTCAAACAGATAGGGCGTGCGATTTTCTTCAGCGCGCGGCTGAATGCGATATCTTCCATCAACGGGATCGCCGGAAAACCGCCCGCTGCTTCAAACAAGCGGCGCGTGACGAACACGCCCTGGTCCCCGGTCGCGATACCGGTGAGACGCGAGCGCCAGTTCATCATAGTCTCGATGATGCGGAACATGTAATGCCCGCCGCTCAAGCGCACATCGAAGCGCCCCCACGCCTTCGTCTTCGCGCCAACGGCCGCGATGATCAACTGGTCTGCGCATTCGGGCAGATAGGAATCGGCGTGCAGAAATAACAGGATCTCGCCCTGGGCGGCCGCCGCGCCGGCATTCATCTGCAACGCCCGCCCGCGCGGGGCCTGCACCACCCGGTCGGCCAGTGGTCGGGACAAGGCCATCGTATCGTCCTGACTGCCGCCATCGACCACGATGACTTCGTGCCCCCTACCCCGCAAGGCGCTCAAGGAGTGCAGCACCTCGACGATCGACGCCGCCTCGTTGAGCACCGGGATGATGATGGAGATCACGAATGCAATGCACCGCCGCAGCTGCTGCCCTGGCCTGCGGCGCAGGCATAGCAATGATCCATGACCGCGATCGGCGCGCCGGTGATATCCCGGTTCACAAGTTCGCGCACATGCACCGGCTTGCCGTGATTCAGGCCCGCCGGCAGATCCAGCATTTGATTGAAATCGCAGTCGTAGACATAGCCCTGCCAATCGATGCTCAGCAAGGTGCGGCACATCACGTTCGGTAGATTCTCCGGCCGGTAGGCGGCCTTCAAGGTGTGCATGTAATCAGCAAACTGGCCCTTGGAGATCAGCATGCTGCCAAAGCGCTGGACCGGCACGTTCGTGAGGGTGAAAAGATGATTGAATTCGATGTCGTATTGCTCACGCAGGACGCGGCGATAATCGTCTTCCAGCGCCTGCTGCGGCGGCGGCAACGACGGCCCTTGCGGATTGTAGACCAGGTTCAACGCCAAACCGCTCCCGGACTTGCCATAGCCCAGGGCATTGAGCCGTTGCAGGCCGCGAATGCTGTCGTCAAACACGCCCTTGCCGCGCTGGGCCTCGACATTCTCCTTCAGATAACACGGCATCGATGCCACAACCTCCACCCCGGAGGCCGCCAGGAATTCCGCCAGGCCTTCCTGGCTGGGCTCTTCGAGTATCGTCAGATTGCAGCGGTCGATCACCTTTACACCCATGGCGCGCGCAGCACGCACCAAGTCCCGGAAATGCGGATTGAGCTCCGGCGCGCCGCCCGTGATATCGAGCGTGCCCACACGAGATGCCCGCAACAATGTCAGCACCTCGTCTATGGTCTCCCGCGTCATCATCTCGCTGCGGTTCGGTCCGGCATTCACATGGCAGTGCAGGCACTGCTGGTTGCACTTGTAGCCGAGATTGACTTGCAGGGTCTCCAGCCGGCCGCGGCGCAGCGCCGGAAAATCGGTCTTCTCCAGCAAAGGCAAGGTGGCGTGCATTTAACTCTCCTTTCGAGTGGGGCGTTGACTTAAGCGATCAACGCAGTCTTAATGTATCGATACTAGCACAGCATGATTAAGAGTCGCGCGGCGCGCCGTTTCGTTACACCCCACATGAGAAATCAACAAAAATTACCCGACGACGAGCAGTTGATTCCGCTTTTGCTCAAACACGATCCCGCCGCTTTCCGCCAAGTGGTGCAGGCCTATCACGGGCTGATGGTACAGCTGGCCAAGGCGATCGTCGGAGAGGCCTTCGCCGATGAAGTGGCGCAAGAGTCCTGGCTGGCCATGGTCAGGTCCCTGCCCGGCTTCGAGCGCCGATGCAGTCTCAAGAACTGGCTGATGCGCATCGTCAGCAACACCGCCAAGACCCGGCTGCGCCATGAATCGCGCAAGATCAACCTGGGTGACCTCACAACTGAACCCTACGCACTGTTGCCCGACGACCGCTTCGACGCAGACGGCCACTGGAGTTTACCGCCCCATGTCTGGGAGACCGACGACCCGGAAGCCCTGCTGGCCAGCGATCAATTACAGGAGTGCCTGGAAAAAAGCCTCGCTCGCATGCCCGATCTCCAGCAGGCGGTCGTCCTCCTGCGCGACCAGCAGGGCCTGGAGATGGATGAAATCTGTAAGATTCTCGAGGTAAGTGAGTCTAATGCAAGAGTGCTGCTGCATCGGGCCCGCACCCGGATACGAAACATGCTCGAACGCTACCATGAGGACGGCACATGCTGAATTGTCGCGATGTCACCGAACACGCCAGTGATTATCTGGATAAGACACTCCCCCTTGGTCAACGACTGAAACTCAGGCTGCACCTGTTCATGTGCATCCACTGCCGACGCTATCTCAAGCAACTGCGCGTCGCCATCGACCTGATCCGTCAGTCAGAACCCCGGCCGGTTTCCACCCAGCAAGCGGAGACGATCGCAGCAAAGATCCTGAGCGATTCCAGCCGCGACGCCCGATAGAGTCTGGCACGTCGGAAATCGAAATGGTAAAGTGACGCGTGCTCCGTGCGCCCCTTTCGTCATACACGCCCCGGTAGCTCAGTTGGATAGAGCATCCCCCTCCTAAGGGGAAGGTCGTACGTTCAAATCGTATCCGGGGCACCATTTACGAGCCACAGTGATGACAAGTCTTAGAACTTGCTAAGCAGCGACAATGGGCAATATGAAATAAAAGCTCGTACGCTGATTGGGGAAGGACTCGAAGCCCATCTTGCCCTGGTGCAATTCGATTATCTGCTTGGAGATCACCAAACCGAGGCCGGTGCCGGGCAATTTGCGGTTGCCGGGTTGGCTGAGGTGGCTGAACTTCTGGAACAATCGGTCCTGCTTGTCCGGCGCGATGCCGGGACCGTGATCGGTCACGCTGATTTGCACATGACCATCCAGCCGCACTACACCGACTTCAATGGTGTCACCGCTACAGGTGAATTTGGCCGCGTTCGAGATCAGATTGCTCAGCACTTGTTGCAGGCGCTGCTCATCCCCCATCACCCGCACCTCTCCCAGTGATTCTGGATAGTTCAGTTCGATGTTGCAGCTGCATTGTTTACAGTAGGTTTCGTTGAGTTCCAATGCCGCGCCCACCAACTCCACCGGGCTGATGGGTTGCAACTGCAACGACATGCGCCCGGATTCCAGCCTGGACAGATCGAGGATATCGTTGACGAGATTCAGCAGCCGATTGCTGTTGCGGTAGAGAACATCCAGCATGGGCTGGGAGGTGCGGTCGACAAGCTGCGCGGCCTGATGATGCAGGATTCCCGCTGCGCCATGCACAGCCGTGAGCGGGGTGCGCAATTCGTGATTGACCATGGAAATGAACTCGTCTTTGATGCGATCGAGTTTCTGCTGCGCCTTGACCTTGATGCGCAATTCAATCTGACTGATCACCTGGCGCCCCAGCGCCTCCAGGGCCTGCCTCTGCCGCGCCGTGATGGTGCGCGGGTGATCATCGATGACGCACAATGTGCCGAGCGCAATCTTGCCGTGCAGGAGCAGCGGCGCGCCCGCGTAGAATTTGACATGCGGCGCACCCGTCACCAGCGGATTGTCACAAAACCTGCTGTCGTTCTCGGAGTTCTCCACTACGAACAGTTCGCTCCCGAGTATGGCATGGGCGCAGAATGCCAGCTCGCGCGGAGTCTCGCGCGCATCCAAGCCATAATGCGATTTGAACCACTGCCGGGTGCTATCCACCAAGCTGACCAGCGCAATCGGCGTATCGCAAATTTGCGCCGCGAGAAACGTCAGGTCGTCATAGGCCTCCTCCTCCAACGTATCGAGGATATCCAGCTCGTGCAATTGGCGGATACGCTCCTCTTCGTTATCTGGCATCACCGCTGGAATCATTGATCTGCTCCCTATAGCCTTGAATCGACAGCCGTAACGGATATCGGCATGATGCGCCGCCGGATTAAGCCCGGTATCACATGGCAGACCGCATGAAATCGCTGTTGTCAGCGCTCACGCCATTGGAGTAGTTTAGCTTAATAGTTCTTGCAAACCCCTAGCCCGGATATTTCACCACGGATCGTAGCGAGGGCGCGTAAGGCATTGAAAATTCGGGACGCACAGAGCTTTTGACGGTGAAGGCATAGTCGACACTATGTCGAACCGGCAAAAGCGAGTACGTAACGAAGATTCAATGGATTACGCGACCACAGTAGATTCGTGGTGAAATATCCGGGCTAGCATCCGAGGGTTTTTTATGCATACACGTCTGCTATTCGCTCTAGCCCTGCTACTTACAGGATTGAATTCCGCCCAGGCCTTCGATGCGTATCCCTACCTGTCGCGCGGAGCGGAGGTGTCGCTCAGTTGGCAGAGGACCGATGTCGATTGGCGCATCGATCAGGACTCCGCCTCCGGCACGCACTATCAGTTGAAACTGATGGGTTACGAGGCGCCGATGGGCTGGGTTCAGGGCGGGCTGCAAATCGGGTATCAGGAGCTGAACCTCTCCGGCAATCCCGCCAGCGCCGGCATCCGCCAGACCGGGGAATTCATCGGAATTCAGCTGCGCTCGCCAGCCCCACGGGGCGATTGGGGGCCGTACGCCGCGGGCAGTTACCGCTACAACAGCGTGGATGGCGCCACGACCTCGCAGCGCGTCGAGACCACCTGGAATGAATACGACCTCGAAGCGGGGGTCATCACGCGCCTGCCGCTGCTGAATTTCACCGCTGGCGTTTATTACGCCGGTCTGAGCGGCGACCAGACGGCTTCGGGTATAATCACCGCCAACGAGGATATCGACACCGACAGCGACACCGGACTCAGCCTAAGCCTGGGACTGGCGCTCGGCACCTCGGGCCGGTTTCTGATCTCCAGCCGCCTGGGCGAGCGGCGCAGCCTGGGGATTGGTTTCGCCCGGGACTATTGATTTACGAAGAGGTTTTCCATGCAGTGCTGGATCTACAAAGGCAAAAAGAAACAGGATCACTATCTGTTCGTGGAAGCGGAGAATGATTTTTCCCGCGTGCCGGCGACATTGCTTACTCTGATAGGCGAATTGGTTTTTGTCATGACCGTTGACATCACCCCCGAGTGCAGGCTCGCCACCTCCAATCCCGTGGAAGTGATCAAACACATCGAGGCCAACGGCTATTTCCTGCAATTGCCACCCAAAGAAGAGGCCTTCCTCAAGCCCTCCTCGGACAAGGGCACCCCCATTCACTGAGCATGCTCGCGCCACCAGGCCGGCAAGCCCCGAACTGAATCGAGGATCGCATCCGGCGTAATCCCATGATGTAAATCGTCCGGCGTGAATTTGCCGGTGCGCACCATGAGCGCGCGCAGACCGGCCGCCTGCGCCCCCGCGACGTCGCTGCGGATGTCATCGCCGATCATGATCGTCTCCGCCGCGGTAACCTTCAATATTTCCAACGCGGCGGCGAAAAACGACCGGGCCGGTTTGCCTAACACCACCGGCTCGACGCCCGTGGCGCAGGAAAGCGCCGTGACGAAAGGGGCGACATCCAGATTGAGGCCGTCCTCCGCGCGCCAGTAGCGCGTCATCCCCAAGGCGACCAGCACGGGGGCCGGCGGCTGGATCAACTGCCGAAACGCGGTGTTGAGACGGTGAAAATCCCATTGCTCGCCCATATCCCCCAGCACCACGGCGCTCACCTGGGCGGCATTGTCGGAGGCAATCTCGATATCGGAGAATTCGCGCCGCGTCGCCTCGCGCACATAGAGCGCGACCGGCCCGCGCACATGCGCATGCAGCCATCGATTGGCCACGAAAGGCGGAGTGAGGATTTCATCGACGCGCACCTCCAGCCCCAGCTTCGCCAGCTTCTCCACCAGAGCCGCGCGGGGACGCGAAGTCGTGTTGCTGACGAACAAGTGCGGAATGCGCTGAGCGCGCACCCAAGCCACCGCCTCCGCCGCCCCCGGAATCGGCCGCTCCCCTTCGTACAACACCCCATCGAGATCGAACAAAATCGCCTTGAGCATAAGAGCACCTCCAAAAAATTCGCATTTCGTCATTCCGGCGAATGTCGGAATCCAGTGTTTTCAAAGACCTGGACACCGGCCTTCGCCGGTGTGACGAATATTAGAGGTGCCCATAAGAACCTGCTATTAACCCGGCGTTCAAATATATCTGTCACGCGTTCTATATACGTCCCTTCTCCCTCAGGGACGACTCCATGGATGGAGTCGGTAGGACGAAGTCCGGAACCCGAGTCGAGAAGGACAGGATGAGGGGGTAAAATTAATCCCCTCACCCTAGCCCTCTCCCAGAGGGAGAGGGAATAGCAACAGATATCTTTTGCCGTAGGGTTAATAACACTCGCCCGAATGTGATCGAAAACACAGCATGAACTGGAAATATTAGCGTACGACATGAGTGATAATCTATCATGAACCGTCATCGTTCGATTGCTTATAGGGAGCCCCACGTGCTGAGGTTGAGTGTCGCCTGTTGCCTGTGCCTGCTGGCCGCCATGGCCCACGCGGAAAATGAAGTACGCTATATCACGAACAAGCTGTACCTGACGCTCACCGACCAGCCTGACGGCGCCGGCGCCAAGCTCAAGACCCTGACCAGCGGCGACGCCGTGACGATACTGGAATCCGGCGCGACCTTCGCCAAGGTCCAAACCACCGACGGCATCGTCGGCTGGCTAAAGGCATCCTATCTGGTCACCGAAGCGCCCGGCGAACAACGCGCCGGTGAAAGCTCCGACGAAGAAAAGGTGCGACTCGGCAAGAAGATCGAGGAACTGACCAAGCAAAACAACGATCTCGCCCAACAAAACGGCGAGCTGAAACACAAACTCGATGAAACCACGCGAATGCTGGAAGCCTCGAAAGATCAGCTCAGCCGCCGCGAAACCAATGACGTCAAGGCCGAAAAGGACACACAGCAGGATTCAACCCACCCTACCCAGCCGGCGACAGAATTTCGGCACGAAGCCACCGTCATCTCAAACCAGCCACTGCCCACCGGCGCACCGCTACTGCCAATGCTCATCGCCAGCATCATCGCACTGACCATCGGATTGATCAGCGGCGCCTGGTGGATCGATCGGAAGGTGAAAAAGCGTTTTTCGGGTCACCGCGTTTATTGAGCGCGCGGCTCTCATACTCAAAGTTGGCAGAAGAAAGCAAAGAGATCCCGATAATTCATTCAGCAACGGGCGCAGTCGATTGCATCCCCCCCACAAAATAGAAAATCCCCATGCCCCGGAACGCATCCGAGACATGGGGTAAGTTTGCAGCCCCCGTTATTGCCAGTTCGCGGCAATCACAGGATTTAGCGCCGTCTGGTACTCCGTTGGCAGCGTGCTCTGCCCAGCCGCAGGCGGGGCAAAGGCCGCCATGGCATTGACCAAAGCATCAACCTGCGTGTCCAGAAGCGTCTTGCCATCGGCGGTTTTGAATTGCTCAACGTGATATACATTTCCTAAGTACCAGTTCTTGAAGGTCGATCTGTCGGCAGTGCCGATGATGCTGACTTCAAGATCGTTTCCGATATGACGGAACCAAAGCTGGTCTGCCGTAACACCTGTACCTACAGTTAATTGATCAATAACCCCCAACTTCGGATCATATTCGTAGATCGAATCCTCTCCCGCTCCTCTACCGAATGCATACTCATCTGCACCAGATGCACCAACTAGAATATCGTTACCAGGTCCGCCATCTAGAGTATCCTCACCATCTTGACCAAACAAGGTGTCATTTCCAACAGCACCTAGGATTTGATCGTTGCCTCCTCCACCAAACAGCGTATTGTCTCGTTCATTACCGGAGATTAAGTTGTTTAGATCATTTCCGGTGCCGTTAATTGCCGACGAACCGATAAGAAAGAATAGGTTTTCTACATTTTGCTCTAAGGTATAGTCAGTAGTGGCGGCAACGGAATCAATTCCTTCGCCTGGGTTTTCTATAACGACATCTCCGCCTTCAACGTAATATATGTCGTTATCAGCCCCACCGATCAATGTATCAACGCCGTATCCTCCGTACAGGTAATCGTCGCCACCGTGACCGCGCAGGGTATTTGCCAGATCGTTCCCCGACAAAAGATTATTGAGATCATTGCCTGTTCCTGTGACAGCAGCTGTACCCATTTTAAGGAAAAGCTTCTCGACGTTCGCACCCAACGAGTAGTCCACTGAACTGAGAAGGCCGTCCGTCCCTTCGTTGACACCTTCAGTTACAACATCCATCACATGATCTACAATATACATGTCATCGCCTGCTCCGCCTATCATCGTATCAACACCGGCACCGCCGTCCAGATAGTTGTTGCCGCTATTGCCGACGATGATATTCCCAAGTGCATTACCCGTACCGTTAGTTCCTTCGGTGCCTGTTAACGTAAGATTCTCGACGTTTGCACCTAGGGTGTAGGCTATAGAGCTTTGTACGGTGTCGATGCCTTCTCCTGAGTACTCCAGGATACTGTCACCTGCATTATCTACAACGTAGGTATCATCACCCAAGCCGCCGCTGAGGGTATCTGCACCAATACCACCATCCAGATAGTTCTTATCGTTATTGCCGGCAATGACATTTGCCAGTCCGTTGCCGGAGCCATTGATCGGGGATGATCCAATCAAGGTAAGATTTTCGACGTTTGGACTAAGTGTATAGCTTACGGCACTTTTTATCGTGTCGACACCTTCCCCTGGATTTTCCACCACAACATCACTCACATTGTCGATAACATAGATATCATTACCGAACCCAGCAAGCAGTGTATCCGCACCGGCACCGCCAAAGAGTGTATCGCTACCTGTGGTGCCAGTAAGGTGATCGTTTGCCGATGTACCAAGAACAGTATTGCCTACGGCAGCGTTAACACGTACCCGAAAAGTATCAGACACACTCATCCCGAAGGAATCGCTCGCCGTAACCTTGACGTCTAGATTACCCAGGTCAAGCACCGTTGGGCTACCTGTAAACGTCCGGGTAGTGGTGTCAAAGCGAAGCCAGCTGGGCAGTGCTGAATTATCTGCTAGTGTTGCGCTGTATGTTAGGTAACCCCCGGCGTCATTGTCCACGAAAGAACTGGCGGGAACTTGGAAGCGGAATGATTCAGCTTCTTTGGCAAACTGATCAATCAATGGCGTAACAAGGACAGGGGCGTTATTAGAATAGGAAACCATTGTATCTATTTCCGCCGTCGTAAGGATTACTCCGCTGCCATCAGTGAAAACCAGTTGCCCAATCGTATGATCTTCGTAATACCATTGGAAAAACGTCACTTGATCATGAGTGCCAACAATACGAAGAACAAGATCCTGCCCGTTACGTACCAACTCAATATCTGATAATCCGATATCGGTGCCAAGCAATAATCGCTCATTAAATGAAGGATCAATATTTGGCCGAGACCAATAATTTGAATGTGCGTATATAGTGTCGTGCCCGTATCCGCGAGCGAATACATATGTCACATCCCCTGAACCGCCTCCCGACAGTCGATCATTACCTGCACCACCATCTAAAAGCAGGCCTGACAAAGAATCATCTCTATCACCGCCAATAATTTGATGCCTCAAGGTAGGATCCACCCAATCACTATACCACGCACCCTCACTTGTAGGCAGCTTACTGCCATCCTCGAAAACAAATTCTTCAATACGAGAATTCGGATTTCGGAACCAATCCTCCATGATAATTCTATCCTCCGTGTTATATATTCTCAGCTCTAAACCAAGGCCGGATGTACTGATCTGAATATCCGCCGCACTGATACCAGGCCCAAAAACAAGCTTATCCGTTGTAAATCCATACTGTATTGGGCTGCTATCGTTACTGTCGAAATCCCGGATCGTGTCCATGCCAGAACCGATGCCAAAGAAATAGGTATCACTACCATAGTTACCTTCCAAGATGTCGTTACCACTTCCTCCATCCAGGAAATCATTGCCATCTCCTCCGTAAAGAGTATCGTTACCGCCCCCCCCATACACGGTATCATCACCCCCGTGGCCTTTTACTTCATCCCCTCCATCCAATGCATGGATGATATCGTCATAAACCGAACCGTATGCACCATTATCGACTCCATTAGACAACAATATTTGACTATTGATACCTAGCACGTAGTCTTGGCTAGGAAGGTTAGAAGAATCACTGAAAACAAGCTGAAATCCAGGGTAGTCACTGACGGTCATTCTCAGCCTGTCTTCCGTGCCAGCGATAGAAAACGTGAGGTATTCTTTTGATCGTGAGATGACAACATCGGATGCAGTAATGTCATTTCCAAAGACAATTTTGTTCGTCCCTATCGAATCATTGATCTGATAACTACCTGCGCCACGGCCGAAGTAATACGTATCATCTTTCAAGTAATCCTGAAAAATCGGATCAGTAAATTCCAGCTTTGAGCCATTTTCGAAAACAAAATCTGTAATTTTGTGAACATCGGAATAGAACCAATTTGTAAATGTCAAAGTATCAGGTGAATCAACAATTGACATCACCAAATCATTTCCATTGCGGCTTACTCGGACATCACTTGAGCTGACGCCTGACTTGATTAAAACTCGGTCACCGTTTACCCCATAAATGACGTCTTTGCCATATCCGCGCCCAAACACAAACGTGTCGACCAAGCGTAAGCCCAAGCCCGCTTTTCCGTCATAATCACCTGGATACCAATATCCTTCCAGCGTATCGTTACCAGCACCTCCATCCAGAAGATCACTTCCAGCGCCACCGTTTATGTAGTCAGAACCACTTCCACCATATATTGTGTCATCTCCATCGCTACCATTAAGAGAATCATCGCCCCCATCACCGTACAAAATGTCACGACCGATTCCACCAGATAATGCGTCATTTCCGTCGCGGCCTTCTAATACATCATTGCCAGCGCCGCCCCATATCACATCATCCTTGGCCAATCCGACTATCGTATCGTCAATAGCCGATCCGTGAATTCTTCCAATGAAATCAGCCGAATTAATGGCAAAGCTCATTGAATTAATTTCCCTTGAGCTTAGAGTTTTTCCATCACCAAAGATAAACTCATCGATGTAAGATCCCTTACCCCAACCAGCAGTCGAGTTTGTCCCCCACCATCCCTTGATCATCAACTGATCATCTGATCCAATGACAGTAACAATCAAATCATCCCCAAAGCGGCTCAGGCGTATATCTGAAAATGCAATGTCCTCCTTAAAGCGAACACGATTATATCCACCAGAACCTGTCTCCATAGATTCATCTATAACATCTTTTCCATAACCTCGACCAAAGGTATAAACGTCATCGTTTTTTCCTCCTCTTAAAGTGTCATCCCCGACCCCTCCATCGAGCGTATCGTAACCAATACCGCCTATCAGCATATCGTTCCCTGATAGACCGAGAAGGTCCGTTTTCGAATACTGGTTTTCGATTCCATATAGCATGTCATCTGCCGCCGTTCCGACATTTGACAAATAGTAACCTTGATTACCGAAACTCATCAGATACGCTGACTCACTAAAATAAATGTCTTCTATCACATTAGCCGTGCCAATGAACCAGTCCTGTATTCTCAAGCTCTCTGTATTGCCAGAAAATGAAATAATTAGATCATTGCTGGACCCAGAAAATATCATATCTTCCTTCGCAAAACCGACACCAAATTCTATCTTGTCACGCACTGTATAATTCTCGGCATAGTAACCTTCATAGATAGAATCATTACCATCGCCCAGACTAAATCTGTAGGTGTCGGCCCCTCTTCCACCATACAGATAATCTTGGCCACTACCACCGCTCAGCACATCATTACCCGCCCCGGCAACCACAATGTCATTCATCAACGTACCGACTAATGGTGCATTTACAGCTCGTCCATCTATTACGTTTAGATTAAAGGAAGAGCCATCACCGAAGCTTATTGTAGGCCTAGTACCCGTAAGCCCGTCGGTCAGGCGTAAAAAGTCTCTATCGCTGTACATGATAAAGAGATCATTAGAAGCTTGATCTTGATAGTTGGCGAGAATTGAAATCTGACTTGCATCTAAGACTGAATCAAATACTATGGTGTTATTTCCTAGAGTATCGCTTATTTTTTCTCCTTCACCGCCGGAACTATCACCCATATTGAAAATGTAGGTATCGTCTCCCTCACCACCATCCAATAAATCGATATTAGCTCCACCTATCAGCGTATCGTTGCCTGCACCGCCATACAGGCGATCAAGTCCGCTGCCGCCCACTAATCTATCGCTTCCCAAAACACCATACAGAATGTCGTTATCTATACCGCCTTCCAGAGTGTCATCGCCTTCGTCGCCCTGCAAATGGTCAGCCCCAGCCCCACCACTGAGCGAGTCATTATCGATGCCGCCGAGCATACTATCGTTGCCTGCTCCTCCGGAAATAAAATCCAACCCTTCGTCACCTTGAAGCCAGTCATCTCCAGCGTCGCCATAAATATTGTCATTACCTGCTTCGCCAAACAGGCGATCAATTCCACTGCCGCCCACTAATGTGTCTCTTCCTGAACCACCAAGCAGGATATCGTTATCTGTACCGCCATCCAATGTGTCATCGCCTTCATCACCCTGTAAATGGTCAGCGCCCATCCCACCAGATAATCTGTCGCTTCCTAGTCCACCCAGGAGAACATCATTGTCAGCACCGCCGTCTAATGCGTCGTCTCCTTCGTCACCCTGCAAATGATCAGCCCCAGCCTCACCACTTAGCCAGTCATTATCCATGCCACCGAGCACAGTATCGTTGCCTGCGCCGCCTGAGACAAAATCCAGTCCTTCATCGCCTTGAAGCCAGTCATCTCCAGTTTCGCCATAAATATTGTCATTGCCTGAGTGGCTGTAAAGTTTGTCATTGCCATCACCACCGAAAATACTATCATCGCCACCCAAGCCGCCAACTTCATCCGCACCGGCACCGCCAGATATGTAGTCATTTCCGCCACCACCTAGAATGGAGTCGTTCCCTCCCTCACCGTAAATTTCATCATCACCATGAAGGCTGTCATCAATATTATTGGCATCGCCGTGAAGAGTATCGTCATTGTCTCCGCCGTGTAGCTCGTCATTACCTCCTGCGCCTATCAATTTGTCAACACCGAGACCTCCATCCATATAGTCGTTACCCATCCCTCCTTGGAGATGATCAATGCCATCTCCGCCTGTGAGCCAGTCATCACCATCCTCACCTGCCAGATAATCCGCACCGTCTTCTCCTTCTAGAACATCATTGCTATCTTGACCGTTTAAGTGATCGTCTCCAGCCCCCCCGCTAATAAGGTCATTACCTTCCCCACCCCGCGCAAAGTCGTTACCGCCCTCAAGAAAGATAGTGTCATCCCCGTATGCGCCATAAACAACATCGTCGCCAGCACCTGCATAAATGATGTCATTGCCTACGCCGTCATTGCTCTCGACATAGAAATTACTAAAATCATGGTGATATACAGTTTGGCCATAAGCATCAACAATTACGGTTTCTGTGACAGACCAATTAACCCATTGCCCTCCCTCCGACCATGTATCCAAATCACCGTAGATATAGTCTCTTCCTCCGCCTGTAACTATCAGGTCGTGTCCGTCCCCACCACCAACAAAATCATTACCAGATCCAGTAAATACCTGATCATCACCGTCTGCCGCATCCACAAATTCTCCCTGAAGCCCACTTCCGATTTCTGTGGCACCTTTCAAAATGAAGTCGCTGGCCAGACCTACAAGGTCACCGTAAATGACATCATTCCCACCCGCACCATAGAGATCGTCAGCACCTTCGCCACCCTGCAGAACGTCCTGTCCACCGCCAGCCCCTAGGTAATCGCGACCATCACCACCAAAGGCAGATATGCTTCCTGGAGCAGCAACTTGCGTATATAATTCATCATCTCCGCTTCCAAGATCTATAACATCATCCCCACCCAAACTCTTGACAACAACATCGTTTCCAACGCCAGCCAAGATGAAGTCATATTGAGAAGTATCATTAATTTCATCATCTTTATTTGTCTCTGTATCTCCTTCAATGGTGTTAAACGTTATAAAATCGTTAATCAGCTCTTGCGTAACAACGATGCCGAAATCACCACTTGTGAAATCGTTAATGACAACGCTGTTACCATCTGCCCACGTTAGAGTTAAATTAGCGTCACCACTGACGGTGATGGTCGGATCGGAGAGAAAGACTTTTGATCCATCGGATCGGATTTGAATGAAACCGGAAACTGAGCGTCCAGATTTATCTTGAATGCGGCCTTGTCCATCTGAATCTATTATTGTGTCCTGTCCATTGATCAGGTAGGTGTCATTACCGTCGCCGCCATTCAGCGTATCGTTGCCATCACCGCCATTAAACTGGTCTGCGCCCTCGCCGCCATTCAAGGTGTCGTTGCCGGCACCGCCGCGAAGCACATCGTCACCGGCCAAGCCATCGAGCGTGTCATTACTACCGCCGCCAAAGAGATAGTCATTGCCGGCTGTGCCTGTCAGCGTATCGCTCGCTGCGGTGCCAAATACCAGGTTGTATTCGGATAGGGCCCATTGGGCAGCAAGCTTTTCAAGCAGGTTGAGTTCGTCCTGATCCGCGCTGCCACGGTAATCAGCCCAGGCATCAGTGGCTGCCTTGGAACCCCAGATGCCGCCGATAATGGCGGCACCAATACCCACCGCGGCCAGTACCGGGGCACTGACAACACCAACACCCACAGCGGCCGCTCCAGCAGCAATGCTAACCACAGTGGCGCCAATCGACGAGCCAGCCGCTTCGATGGCCCAGTCTTCCATGATCTTACGGGCTTTTTCGGTGTCGCCCTCTTCAGCTGCATTAGCGGATTCGCTCAGCGCGATGCCAAAAACCAGAAGGTCACCAGCCGGCCCCAACAATCGTGTGCCTAAACTCCGACTAGTTGCCTTCAGTGTGGATTTTTCTGTTTCAGTGAGCTGGGTTCGCCAAAACTCCTCAAAATGCTGCATAGCCCCCGGCTGTGCCTTTGTATACGCTTCCGGGTCCAGAACTTCGGATTTCAAGAAATCGCCGAGGTTCAGAGAGTCGACCGCTCCCCCCACACCTGCTGCTACGTTGAAACCGCTTATGCCAAGACTCTGGAGGGAGCGTGCAGTAATCGCCTTAAACGCATCGTGCAGGCCATTACTGCGTAAATTCTCGATGGGGATGCCTTCTATGCGGGTGGCTTGGCTATGATCAAGCAAGGCAGGCAGCTCCGTCGCCCCAAACGTTCGACTGATATCAGCCACCGGCCCAAGAAAGCGCACTTCGCCAATCGTCTCGACAGCGAAACGTCGAGATGACTCGGCCCAAGGGCCGGTCTTTGCGTCTTTCAGCAGGTTATTGGCAGCATTTATTTCCGCATCGCTTTTACCATCAAGAAGGCCATTAAAAGCGTTGTTAAATGCATCGGATTTTAAAAATTGTGCAGCCTGAGTCTTATCAAGTAAGCGGAGGCCATTCGCGCTGCCATTCTCCAGCATTTCTTCGATGATGTCTGAACTCTTAACCCCACCGACTGGGCCACTGTAGAACAAGGTGACCGACCCCTGCACTTGACCGGCGGCTGCGGCCACGCTGACCCGGCTGCCCAAGTCCATCAAATTTTCTAGCGTGAGTTTCCCTGAGCTGGTCAGGTTCTTCAGTTCGGCAAGCGCTTCATCATAGGTGAGAATGCTCATACTGCCTCCCCCCGCAACAGCAAGGTGTGCTGGCATACTTCATTTCGTGAAGCCATGCAATAAGCCCCGTACACATGAAACGCCTCTTTGATGTGTTGCATCGTCTCCGCATCCGGCAGGCCCTTAAATGCTTCGCCTCCTCTGAAATGTAAAATATCGCGTGTAACTGCTACTGTTTTGGGTGGTCCTTCTGAAACAAGAGAGCGATGCACCTTCTCGGTCGTAAAACTATAACGCCCGGACTCGTCCAGATATTGCCAGTACTCCTCGTCGTAGCTTTCTTCACGTCCTCTGCCTGAACAGATCAGAACCCTGTTGTTCTCACGATCAACAGTCCAGGCATCGTCCTTTTTGTGGCCAGTACGGAGTATTTGGCGGGCATTCTTCAAAAACTCTGAAGTCTCCTGTTCCAGTGGCGGAATGTATTCATTCTTGAAGGTCATGGCGATGCTCCTGTTTTTCAATATTGATAACCGTAATGTTTGTTCTCTTGGGTCCGGCGCAACCTTCAGCGCTGCGTCCGGACATTGTCCTATGTGCGTTAAAGTCATGGGGCTTCCGAAGAACAAGGTAACCGACCCCTGCACTTGATCGGCGGCTGCGGCCACGCTGACCCGGCCGCCCAAGTCCATCAAATTTTCTAGCGTGAGTTTCCCCGAGCTGGTCAGGTTATTCAGTTCGGCAAGTGCTTCGTCATAGGAAAGGATGCTCATACGGCCTCCCCACGCAACAACAAGGTGTGCTGGCACTCATCGTCCTTTGAGGCCATGCAAAAAGCCCCATGTACGTCAAACGCCTCTTTGATGCGTTGCATCGTCTCGGCATCCGGCAACCCCTTAAATGCTTCGCCCCCCCTGAAAGATGATATATCGCGTATCATTGCTACTTTTTTGGGTGGCCCTTCCGAGATGAGAGAATAATGCTGCTCCATGGTCGTAAAACTATAGCGCCCAGACTCGTCCAGATATTGCCAGTACTCCTCGCCGTAGCCTTCTTCACGTCCTCTGCCTGAACGGATCAGAACCCTGTTGTTCTCACGATCAACAGTCCACGCATCGTTCTTTTTGTGTCCAGTACGGAGTATCTGGCGGGCCTTCTTCAAAAATTCCGAAGTCTCCTGTTCCAGTGGCGGGATGTATTCATTCTTGAAGGTCATGGCAATGCTCCTGTTTTTTTCCAATATCGATAACCGTAATGTTTGTTCTCTTGTGTCCGGCGCTACCTTCAGCGCTGCGTCCGGAGATAGTCCTACGTGCGTTAAAGTCATGGGGCTTCCGAAGAACAAAGTGACTGCACCCTGCACTTGATCGGCGGCTGCGTCCACGCTGACCCGGCTGCCCAAGTCCATCAAATTTTCTAGCGTGAGTCTCCCCGAGCTGGTCAGGTTTTTCAGTTCGGCAAGTGCTTGGTCATAGGAGAGGATGCTCATAGGGCCTCCCCACGCAACAGCAAGGTGTGCAAGCAAACGACATTTTTTTCCTGCGAGACAATGCCATTCCGGCCATACACCTGAAACGCCTCTTTGATGCGTTGCATCGTCTCGGCATCCGGCAGACCCTTAAATGCTTCGCCCCCCCTGAAAGATAAAATATCGCGTGTTATTGCTACTTTTCTGGGCGGCCCTTCCGAGATGAGAGAATGATGCACCTTCTTGGTCGTAAAACTATAGCGCCCGGACTCGTCCAGATATTGCCAGTATTCCTCGCCGTAGCCTTCTTCACGTCCTCTGCCTGAACAGGTCAGAACCCTGCTGTTTTCACGATCAACAGTCCAGGAATCCAGCTTTTTATTACCAGGACGGAGTATCTGGCGGGCCTTCTTCAAAAATTCCGAAGTCTCCTGTTCCAGCGGCGGGATGTATTCATTCTTGAAGGTCATGGCAATGCTCCTGTTTTTCAATATTGATAACCGTAATGCTTGTTCTCTTGGATCCGGCGCAACCTTCAGCGCTGCGTCCGGAGATAGTCCTACGTGCGTTAAAGTCATGGGGCTTCCGAAGAACAAGGTGACTGCACCCTGCACTTGACCGGCGGCTGCGGCCATGCTGACCCGGCTGCCCAAATCCATCAAATTTTCTAGCGTGAGTTTCCCTGAGCTGGTCAGGCTTTTCAGTTCGGCAATTGCTTGGTCATAGGAGAGGATGCTCATATTACCTCCCCACGCAACAGCAAGGTGTGCTGGCATACTTCGTTCCGTGAAGCCATACAATAAGCCCCATACACATGAAACGCCTCTTTGATGCGTTGCATTGTCTCGGCATCCGGTAGCCCCTTATAGGGTTCGCCCCCCCCAGAAAGATGAAATATCGCGTGTAACTGCTACTGTTTTGGGTGGTCCTTCTGAAACAAGAGAGCGATGCACCTTCTCGGTCGTAAAACTATAACGCCCAGACTCGTCCAGATATTGCCAGTACTCCTCGCCGTAGCCTTCTTCACGTCCTCTACCTGAACAGATCAAAACCCTGTTGTTCTCACGATCAACAGTCCAGGCATCGTTCTTTTTGTATCCAGTACGGAGTATCTGGCGGGCCTTCTTCAAAAATTCCGCAGTCTCCTGTTCCAGTGGCGGGATGTATTCATTCTTGAAGGTCATGACTCTGCTTCCATCCCAGCCCCTGAGTTTTCAATCATCTTTTGAACCGCTCGCACATAGGCCCCATTCAAGAACCCATTCTTCCAATTTGTATTCCGGTATCCCAAATACGACCAACTTACACTCAGGCTTTCTTTCCGCCTATAGGCCATTCGGCCTTTAGCATACCTACGCCGGCAGTCTTGGCCAGTTACGAGGCGAGAGCCTTGGCTACTGCCTGCGCACGGTTGTTTACGGACAGCTTGATCAGCACCTTTTGCACATGATTCTTGACGGTTTTTTCACTGATATCTAGGATCTGAGCGATCTCCCAGTTGGTCTTTCCCTCTTTCAGCCAGTTCAAGACTTCGCGCTCGCGATCAGATAGATGTCTTCCCGGATTCAGCTCAACTGGGGTGGTAGTTGATGTCTTAGATGCCTGCCGTGTGTGGCGCTGATGACGGAGCAGAGAGATCAGGGCGGCATGCAGGTGGGGGCCGATCAGTTGCAATATCTTGGAACAACTGGCCCTAGCATCGGCCTCGATACCGCACAGCGCGAAAAAGCTGGCGCCTCGTCCGCCGATGTCGTGCATACCGTGCAACACTAGCGGCAAGGCTAATTGCGATGGCGCGGTGTCTGCGGGTCGCGGGCCCGCCGGAGCCGTAGGCGACTCCAGCAGGAACTGTGGCGTACCACTACGTGCCCAGCGTGTGGCCAGTGTCAACATGATGCGCGATTCGACGCCCCACAGGCACGGTTCGCTGGGTCCTAGCTCGTGGCTATACCTCAGCAAGGGGCGCATACGCAGCCCTGCGTGGCCGAACTGAATCTCGCCGC
The DNA here is from genome assembly GCA_040752855.1 of Pseudomonadota bacterium. Classification (GTDB taxonomy): domain Bacteria; phylum Pseudomonadota; class Gammaproteobacteria; order RBG-16-57-12; family RBG-16-57-12; genus JBFMHP01. The sequence continues at coordinate 191,486 of JBFMHP010000019.1, forward strand.
ATACGAATGTTTCATGCGTCAATAACTGTCGCAGGTGACACCCGACCCAGTGTGCGAACTCTTGTTGCGTTTTGATGCTGTTCGCTCCTGCTGCAATCTTTGGCAGGTAAAGCGCAAGCTGGTTCGGGATACCCCTCTCAAATATGCCCGACATGTGCGACTCCTGTGCCGTTTGTAAACTATTGCCGATTATTGTTCGAGCGGTGTTAACCAAGGTAAAGGCCGTGCTGTTTTCGGCGTTATTCCTGCACGACTGCTAGTCACGTTTTGTTGGTTTTCTTTTCAACTTCTCCGAGCCGTTCCGCCAACTTGGCGATCTGCGCTTGTTGTTGCGCGTAGGCGCGTACCAATTGCTTGGCAGTGTCAGCCAGCCCTTTTACGGCGATAGTGAGCTCATCTTTTTTTGAGTTGACATTGTCGATTTGCATCATTACAACTTGCGCGACATCTTGCGGTTTGTTGATGATGCGTTGGGAGCGCGCCTTACTGTCGTCGTTGATCTTTGCGCCCTTCGTCGGGGTGTCGGTTGCAGTGGGCTTGGAATCGACCATGGTTTCCTCTCGTTAATAGTTGAATGACGAACAAATATTCTTAGCTTCCTGGTTTCTTAACGCTCCCGCACACTTTCATCCCCATATTGAATGAGCGGCGCCAGGAAATATTCGATCAACCGCCGTTTGCCGGTCTTCACTTCAGCCGAGACCAGCATGCCGGGGATCAGGCTGATTTCTTTTTCATCCACCCACAAGGTGGACTTGCCCAGTTTCAGGCGCATTTTGTAGATGAGGCCACGCTGTTCGTCGGCGATGGCGTCTTGGGTGATGCCAGTGACTTCCGCATCAATCACGCCGTATCGGGTGAAGGGGAAGGTGTGGATCTTCACTTCCGCGGTCTGGCCTTCGCGCACGAAGCCGATGTCTTTGTTTTCGAGGACTGCTTCGATTTCCAGTTGCTGCTCTTTCGGCACGATGATCATGAGTTCTTGCGCGGGGGTGACGACGCCGCCGATGGTGTTGACCATGAGTTGTTGCACTTGGCCGGCCACGGGGGCGTAGAGGATTTGTTTGGCGTTGATGTCTTTGGCCTTGTTGAGTTCCTGGTGTATCACTTCGCGCTGGCGTTGTTGTTCTTGAAGGTCGGTGAGGGTTTGGCCGTGGGTCTCGGCATCCAGGGCTTGGATTTGTTGTTTGATGCTGTGCAGGGCGGCGGCAAACTGCTGCTGGCGGGCCTGTTCGGCGGCGAGGGTTTGTTGTTGTTCGATGCGCTCTTCTTCCAGCGCGAGATAGTCCATCTCGGGGGCCATGTTTTTGTCGGCCAGGGTTTTGAGTGTGGTTACACGCTTGGTGATCAAGGGCAGCGTACCTTCCAGCTGCCGGATGATTTCTTGACTGGTGCGTTGTTCGGCCTGCTTTTCTTCCCATTGGGCAGCCAAGGCATTGCGTCGGGATTGATAGCTGCGCCATTGCTGCCAGAGTCTTTGCGCCTGCTCAGTGCTTTGGGGATTGGCAGTGCCGAGTTGTTGCATGACGTGCGGGTAGCTGAGCGGTTGATCGCTGTGCTCCAACATCTTCAGCATGGCCTGTTGCCGTACGAGATTGTCTTCGACAAAGGCAAGTTCTTGGGTCAACCGCGCTTGATCAGCGGCGGTGAGGGTTTGATCCAATTCGATCAGGGCCTCACCCTGCGCGACCGCTTGGCCTTCCTTCACGTAGATGGCTTTGACCACGCCCTTTTCCACGGGTTGGATGATCTTGGTGTGGCCGCTGGGAATGATCTTCCCTTCGGCGACGGCGACAATGTCCACCTTGCCGAAGCAGGCCCATAGAAGACAGAGGGTGAACAGTATCATCAGCGACCAGCCCAAGAAGCGGCCGGCGGGTGATGGCGGGGTTTCCTGGATTTCCAGGGCGGCGGGTAGAAAGTCGCGCTCATGGCGGCTTAAGTTTTTGTCGCCCATTTGATCGCGGTGGGTCCAGGCGTCTTTTAGAACATGCCAGCTGCGGGAGAGTCCGTCTGTCCACGTGCGACCTGAATCCGGGCGGCCTCTCTCCCTCACCCGGCCCTGCGGGCCACCCTCTCCCGCCTGCGGGCGAGGGGTCGTTGGAGCGGCCTGCGGCCGATCTGTGGACTGGGCGCTCACTCTTCCACCTCCTTCACACTGGATGCGGGCTGAGACTCTGCCTCTGTTGTTTCAGTCGTAATGGGCCGGATGCGCGGGGTGTGGCTTTGATAACTATAGAGTTTCGCGTAATAGCCGTTTTGCTCGAGCAAGGCATCGTGGGTACCGGTCTCGATGATACGCCCCTTGTCCATCACGATGATGCGGTCGCAATGGCGCACGGTGCTCAGGCGATGGGCGATGATGAAGACGGTGCGATGCTTACAAATGGCCGCCATGTTTTCCTGAATGATGCGTTCGGACTCGTAGTCAAGCGCGCTGGTGGCCTCATCGAAGATCAAGACGCGCGGGTTGGAGATCAGGGCGCGGGCGATCGCGAGACGCTGGCGCTGGCCGCCGGAGAGATTGCAGCCCTGCTCGCCGACGAGGGTGTCGTAGCCTTCTTGCAGTTCCAAGATGAATTCATGCGCGCCGGCGAGTTTGGCGGCGGTTACGACATACTCCATCGGCAGGCTGGGATTGGAAAGCGCAATGTTCTCGCGGATCGAGCGGTTGAACAAGAAGTTCTCTTGCAATACCACGCCGATGTTGCGCCGCAGCCAGGCGGTGTCGACCATGGCGAGATCCACCCCATCGACCAGCACCCGGCCCGCCTCGGGGACATAAAGCCGTTGGACCAATTTGGTCAGGGTGCTCTTGCCGGAGCCGGAGCGGCCGACCAGGCCGACGATCTCGCCGGGTTTGATCCTGAGCGAGATGTCATCCAAGATCACGGGGCCATCGGAACGATAGCGGAAGCGCACGCGCTCGAAGGCGACCTCCCCTTCCAGCCGTGGGAGCGTGCTGCGATTGGGATTGAAGCCGGGCTCGCGCGGGGTGTTGAGGATATCGCCCAGGCGCTCCACGGAGATGCCGGCTTGTTGGAAGTCTTGCCACAACTGCACCAGTTTGAGGATCGGGCCGGTGACACGGGAGGCGATCATATAGAAGGCGACCAGTTGGCCGACGGTGAGCTGGCCGTCGATCACCAGATGTGCGCCCCACCAGATGATGAGCAGGATGGTGAATTTATTGATGAAGCCGGCGATTTGATTGGCGATGTTCGACAAGTGCTGGGTGCGAAACGAGGCGTGGACATATTTGGCGAGCTGATCCTCCCAGCGGCGTTGCATCTGCGACTCGACCGCCGCGGCCTTGAGGGTTTCGATGCCGGTGACCGATTCGACCAAGAAGGCTTGATTCTCCGCACCGTGCTGGAATTTTTGGTCCAGGCGGTGACGCAGGATGGGGGTAATAAAGATCGACAGCGCCACATAAAACGGGATGGTGGCCAACACGATCAGCGTGAGCGTGGGGCTATACCACCACATCACCGCAAAGAACACGAAGGTGAAGCCGAGATCGATGATGAGGGTGAGGGCCGAGCCGGTGATGAAGTTGCGGATGTTTTCCAGCTCGCGCACCCGCGCCACACTCTGCCCCACTTGCCGCGCCTCGAAATAGGCCAGCGGCAAAGCGGTCAAATGATTGAACAGGCGTGCGCCGAGTTCGACATCCACCCGGTTGGCGGTGTGTGAGAAAACATAATTGCGCAAGCCTCCGAGTACGGCCTCGAAGATGGCGACCACCAGAAAGCCGAAGGCCAATACATCCAGCGTGGTGAAGCCTTTGTGGACCAGCACTTTGTCCATCACCACTTGGAAGAACAGTGGCGTGACTAGCGCGAAAAGTTGCAGGAAAAACGAGGCGATCAACACCTCGCCGAAGAGTGCGCGGTATTTCACCAGCGAGGGGATGAACCGCTGAAATCAAAACGCCGTGATTGGCCCAACACACCACCGCGGCGCGTGAGCAGAATGAGTTCGCCGTTCCAAAGGCTATTGAGTTCGTCAGAGGTAATGCTGCGCGGTGCGGCGGCCCCTGCTTCGTGTATCAGGACTTTACCGGGTGTGTCACCTTGAGGCTTGGCCGCGCGAGCGATGATGATATATTGGCCGTCATGCGTCTTAGCAATCGCGGGTAAGATTTCATCGCGCAGCTTGGTGAAGGAGGTTTGATGCAGGCGCGCCTTGAAACCCAAGGCCTTGGCGGCGCGGAGGATGGCGGTATCGGAGAGCGGCTGATCGCCTTCGGCGAACTGGTGCCGTAACTGCTCCACATCGGCCGGCACTTGGTGAAAACGGGCTAATGTCACCAGCGCGAACAGGCCGCTATCCATACCTACACCATTAGCCATTCCTAATGATCCCTTTCCTTTGACTACTTCAACCACATCCAATCAGTGCGTTGCCTGAGAGTAGTGTCTTTTCTAAATTGCGTCAATACCGATAGCGGTCCTCCTGCCTGTATCCCTGACAAACGCGGTTAAGAGAGGCATGAGGTGCGGGGGTCATGGGAGCAGGTCGGAATTTTTGATCCCCTCATCCTGAACTTATCGACTCTGGTTCCGAACTTCGTACCGACTCCATCCATGGAGTCGTCCCAGAGGGAGAAGGGACGCTCTCGTTCACGTGCTTTGAGTTCCAGAATGAAGCACTGCACTAGAAAATTCACCGTTTAGGAAAACCTTGAATGACGGAATGCGCCGGGATGGTATTACAAAGAAATGTGTTAGCAGCTTGCTGAAAAATGGCTTTTAGTCCCTTCTCCCACAGGGAGAAGGCTAGGATGAGGGGATAAAATCAGCAGTTACAGTACATTTATCCCCTCACCCCTGCCCTCTCCCTGAGGGAGAGGGAGTTTTTCAGCAGCCTGTTAGGACTTCAGTTTTCAGAACAGTAAAGCGCATTTGATCCGCGCCTTTGTCTACCCCAGCCGCACTCGGTAGACCTCTTCCAGTGAAGTCTCTTTCGTGTAGGCACGACGCAAGGCATTTTGCGTGAGTGAAACCATGCCGTTTTCGATGGCCTTTTTGTAGATGGTTTCCGTGCTGGCGCGCTGTTCGATCAAGGTGCGCAGTTCGGAGCTCATGGTGAGCAGTTCATACACGGCCATGCGCCCACTGTAGCCAATATGATGACACTGGTCACAACCACGGCCACGATAGAATACTGCGTCCTCGGGGACATTGAGTGAACGGCGCATGGTCCGGTTGACCGGCTCCACTTCGAGACATTGCGGACAGTTCTTGCGCACCAGCCGCTGCGCGAGCACGCCGATGACCGTCGAGCTGACCAGATAAGGCTCCACCCCCATTTCGAGCAGACGGGTGATGGTTCCCGCCGCGCTGTTGGTATGCAGCGTGGTCAGCACCAAATGTCCGGTGAGCGCACTTTCCACGGCGATCTTGGCGGTTTCGCCATCGCGGATCTCGCCCACCATGATGACATCCGGATCGTGGCGCAGGATGTGGCGCAAGGATTCGGCGAACGTATATCCGAGATTTGCGCGCACATGAATCTGCTCGATGCCATCGATTTGATATTCGACCGGATCTTCGACCGTGATGATGTTGACGTTTTGCGTGATGACTTCCTGCAACGCGGCATAGAGCGTCGTGGTTTTTCCGGAACCCGTCGGCCCGGTGACCAGCAGCATGCCGTAGTTCATGTGGAGCAGATCGCGAAAGATTTCCTCGTCGGTTTCTGAAAATCCCAACTGAGAAATTTCCCGCAAACCGACCTTGGTGTTGAGCAGACGCAACACCACGCTTTCGCCGTTGATCGTCGGAATGACCGAGATGCGCAGATCCACCAGCCCATCCCGGTCGCTGATTCGGGTTCTGCCGTCCTGCGGCAAACGGCGCTCGGTGATATCCATGCGCCCGAGGATCTTGATACGGCTGACGACAGCCGGAAGCAGGCTGCGCGAAAAGGAGCGGATCTTGATCAGGGTGCCATCGATGCGATAAAGCATGTGCACTTCATGCTCTAGCGGCCGGATGTGAATATCCGAGGCCTTCTTGCGGATCGCGTCGATGATGATACCATTGACCAGACGCACGATCGGCATCTCGGAGGCCAGCCGCATCGCTTCCTGGATATCGACGATCTCATCGTCGGAGAACTTGGCGCGCTGCTCCTCGGCCACATTCAATTCATCGACCAAACGCGCATCACTGCCGTAATACTTGTCCAAGGCCAGTTCGATTTCTTCCCGTGAGGACACCGCGATCTCGATCTGCTTGCCGCTGATAAACCGCAGCATGCCGATGGCTTCCACATTGGTGGGGTCCTCTACGGTGACAACAATCCGGTCCCGATACTGGGCGAGCGGCAGCATCATGTACTTGCAGGCCATTTGCCCCGGCACCACATTCAGCAGATAGTGATCGATTTCGAAATCCTTCAGCACTACATAGGGGATGCCGAATTTCTGCGCCAGCTTGAGATGCACGTCTTTGGAGCTGACCGCGCCCATGCCCTCGAGTATCGCCCCGAGTTTTTTCCACTTTTCGATCTTCTGCTGCTCCAATGCGCGCGCCAGCGTATCCGCGCTGATCAGCCCGCTTTCGACCAGCAATTCACCGATGCGATGATGGTCGTAATACTGAAGATGATGTGCCGCGTACTGGGTTTGCTTGTCGAGAAAGCCGACCAACTCCTGCGGGGTGCGAATCTGGAATGCCGGGTCGGCGATCTTGGCCGCGGGCGCTTGGGGCGGCTTTTCCGTGGCCGGCACGCCGAGCGTGAAACCGCTTACTTGAACATTGGGGATGAATACGCGTTTGACGAGGCGATCCACATGCAATACAAACAAGTGCAAACCACACGCATCTTTTTCGTGGGCGCACAATCTGCCCGCCAGGGATTTGCCGTCGGTGTAATCGGTTTGGAACGTCTTCAGCGGGATGGCGCCGCCCGCAGATTGCTCCGCCAGTTTGAATCGTTGCTTGAACTCGAGGATGCGCAGATTGTGGAATGGGATGCGCACGGCGATATCGTCTACGCCCATGAGGATGGCGCATTGTTCTTGGCCGCTCAGACCGAGCAGCTCACCCGTCTGTTCGCCGCCGGACAGCAAATGGGCGGTCGCCTGCCGGGAGAGATGCGACGTCCCGATCATGGACACACACTGCGGAATCTCCGGCAGCGGATTGAACTCGACATGCTCCACCGCATATCCCTCTAGGACCTGGATTTCGCCAGGTTATCGGTATTCTCAAGAATACATTTACAAAGAAATGTAGTAACAGAGCCGAATGGCAGTTACTTAAGACGATGCATTTCCTTCCCCCTTGACGGGGGGAGGGTTAGGGTGGGGGTGAAATAGTGAACAGTGCACTGAAATATCGGTGCACTCACCCTCCCCCTAGCCCCCTCCCGTCACGGGAGGGGGGACGAAATTTCATGGAGTTGAGCTTAAGTAAGCGCCATTCGTATTATATGAGGTCTCCATGAGATGGTTTCTTAGCCCCCTCCCCCGCGGGCAGGATAGGAAACGTATTCAACGGCCTTTTCGCATCTCGTAAAGTATGAGACTTTTTGTGTAGCTTTTAGCAACCGATAAACACAGAGCTGCACCTACTTTCTGGTGTGCTTCATCAATCGGCGTTTCTTGCGCACCTGACGCTCCGTCAAGGTGTTGCGCCGGCCCGCGAACGGATTTTTTCCCGAGCGGAACTCAAGCTTGATCGGTGTGCCTTCGATGCGCAGCGCCTTGCGGTAGACATTGCTCAAGTAGCGTTTGTAGGCGTCGGGCACCGCCTCGGCTTGATTGCCGTGGATGACGATCAGCGGCGGATTCTTGCCGCCTTGATGCGCGTAGCGCAACTTGATGCGACGGCCTTTGACCAGCGGCGGTTGATGCGCCTGCAACGCATCCTCCAGAATCCGCGTCAGCACGGGCGTGGGCATGTCGAGATTGGCCGAGGCATGAGCGCGATCAATGGATTCATATAGATTGCCCACGCCGCTGCCGTGCAGCGCGGAGATGAAATGGAATTTTGCGAAATCGATAAAATCGAACCGCAGCTCAAGATCATGTCTGAGCTTGTCCTTCTCCTCCGGCGTCATCCCATCCCACTTATTGACCGCGATGACGATCGCGCGCCCCGCGTGGAGGACTAGGCCAAGCAGGCTCGCGTCCTGCTCCGTCACGCCCTCGCGGGCATCGAGCACCAGAATCACCACATGCGCGGTCTCGATCGCTTGCAGCGTTTTGATCACGCTGAAGCGTTCCACACCTTCCTCAACGCTGCGCTTGCGGCGCATGCCGGCGGTGTCGATCAAGGTGTAGCGACTGCCATGATGTTCGAACGGGATGCTGATGCTATCGCGCGTGGTGCCGGGCTGATCGTAGACCACCACGCGTTCCTCGCCGAGCATGCGGTTGACCAGCGTGGATTTGCCGACATTGGGCCGACCCACCACGGCGATCTTGATGCCGGCATCCTCTTCGACGGTTTGTTCTTCCCCAACCGCTTCTTCCGCCGGAAGGACGTATTCGATCAACGCGCTCACGCCGCGGCCGTGCGCGGCGGCGATGGGATAGCACTCGCCGAGACCGAGCGCATAGAAATCGGATTTGGCCACCTCCGCATCGATGCCATCGGTCTTATTGACGACCAGAAACACCGGCTTGCCCGACTGGCGCAGCCGCTGGGCGATGGCCTGATCACCAGGGGTCAATCCGCCCTTGCCGTCCACGAGAAACAGCACGCGGTCGGCCTCGGCGATGGCTTGCAGCGTCTGCTGCGCCATTTCGCCGTCGATGCCGCGCTCATCGCCGCTCAAGCCCCCAGTATCGACGACGATATAGTGGCGCTCGCCCAAGCGGCCAGTGCCGTAGATGCGATCGCGCGTCACCCCGGGTTGATCGGCGACGATGGCGTCGCGCGTTTTGGTGAGACAGTTGAACAGCGTGGATTTACCCACGTTGGGGCGCCCGACGAGGGCGATGACAGGCAGCATGACGATTAGTGTTCCTGAGACAGATTGAAGGCCACGACGCGTCCCTTATTGTCGGTGGCGACCAGCATGTCTTCAACTGAAAGCGGCGGCACGGTCAATCCGGTGACCACCGTGTAATGATCGGGCAAGCCACTGCGATTGTAGTCGTCCCATACATCGAGATCGAGACCGTAATAATGATCGATCACATATTGCAGCGTCATCTGCGCGGCCTTCGCGCCGGTCTGGCGGTCCAGCCAATACAGATTGCCCTGCTGATCGCCGAGAACCAAGTAGTTCTGATAGACAGTCGGCTTGGTCAGCAATTTGGCGCCGAGCTGATCCTGCTTCCACACCGCCACACCGCTCTGGCGGTCGATGGCGTGGACCGCGCCGTCAGCATCCGAGACATAAATAAACCGCTCATCGAACGTCATGCCCGCGTAGGATGACAAATCCTTGGACCAGAGCATGCGTCCTTGCGCCAAATCCACCGCCACCAAGCGGCCATGATAGGCGACGGCATAGACCACCTGTTGATCGATGAGCGCCTCGGCATCGATATCGACGATGCGCTTGAGTTCGGATCGGCCTTGCGGAAAGGCCACCGCTAGTTCCCACAACACACTGCCGTTGGCAATGTCGAGCGCGACCAGTTTGCCGCTGGCAAAGCCGGTGACCACCATGCCGTTGCCGGCGGCCACCGGGCTGTTCGTGCCGCGCAAGGTCAGCACCGGCACGGTGCGCTGTTCGGTCCACAGCGTCTTGCCGGAATTCGCATCGAGACCAAACACTTTTCCATCATTGGTCTGCACGACCACCACACCGCGCTCTAGCAAGGGGCTGCCCAGGATTTCGCTCGACAACCTCTGCCGCCAGCGCACGGCCCCGTCGGCGGCATTGAGCGCGATGAGACTGGCCTCATCGGTGCCGAGCAGAACCGTGTTGTCGCGATAATACAAACCTCCGGTGATGTGTTCGTCGATCTCCGTCTGCCAGCGCTCTTGTCCGCTCTTGCTGTCGAAGGCCGTCACCTTGCCGCGCCAGTCCGCCGAAAAGATCTGACTTTGATCGCTGGCGAGCTGGAGCTTTAAGTAATGCTTGCCGAATCCGGAGCCGTTGCGTGCTGTCCACAAGGTATGGATCGGCACCCGCTCCGATTGTGCATCGGGCGATGCCGTCGAGTCGCGCGAAGGCGCGGCTAAAACCCCGGCGGGGAGCCACAGCAGGACCGCAACCACGCTTGCCTTCAAGGCATCGAAAAAATGCATTACTAAATGTTTTCCAATTTCAGATTGAGAATCGATTGGCGCGTGCTACCGCCCTCGCCGATCGTGTCGAGCGCCTTCTGATAGGCCTCCTTGGCCTTGGCGGGCTCATTCGAGCGCACATAGGCATCACCCAGGGTCTCGCTGACCAAACTGGCGAACGATGCGTCGGTAATCTCATTCAACCACTTGATGGCTTCCTCGCTCTGCCCTTCGCCGATCAAAATCTTCGCCAGGCGCAGTTTGGCCATGTTTTTCAATTCGGGCAGGTCCGCCTTGTCGATCACCCAGCGCAGATGCGCGCGCGCGGCAACCTTGTCGCCTTGCTCGAATTTCGCCGTAGCCAGATTGAGCGCGGCAAGTTGCGCATACACGGTGTCCGCATATTGCCCGACGATCACCCCGCCGCCCTTCTCGACCTCATCCCACTTGCCAAGCACGACATTATCCAGCATCTCCAGATACGCGGCGGAGGCCTGATCGAGCTCCGCGTGGCGGTTTTGTTGCCAGAGTTGGTACGCAAACAATGCGCCCAATCCGATCAACACACCGGCGATGAGCGACTTGCCGTTCTCCTTCCAGAAATTGCGCAGTGTGTCGAGCTGTTCCTGTTCAGTATTGTCAAACGCCACTTCAATGCTCTCCTACAATGATTCGAATCACGGATTACCCAAAACATAGTCTCGCAGCAACGCGATCAGCGCTTCCTGCGAACACATCACTTGTTCTTTCTCTTCCCGCAGGTGCTTGACTGCCACCACCTCTTGCGCGACTTCGTCTTCGCCGATGATCAAGGCCAGCCCGGCGCCGCTTTTGTCCGCCTTTTTGAATTGCGCCTTGAATCCGCCGCCGCCGCAATTCATCAGCAGCCGCGCGCCGGGGATCTGATCGCGCAGCCGCTCGGCCAGCAACAGGCCGTACGCCTCGGCCCGCTCGCCCATCAGCACCAGGTAGGCGTGCGGCGGCAAGCTGAAGTCCGCCGCATGCACTTCCTTGATCATCTCGACCAGGCGTTCCAGGCCCGCGGCGAAACCCACGGCGCTGGTCGGTTTGCCGCCGAGTTGTTCGACCAGGCCGTCATAGCGGCCGCCGGCGCAGACGGTGCCTTGCGCGCCGAGCTTGTCCGTCACCCACTCGAATACCGTCTTGCAATAGTAATCCAGTCCGCGCACCAGCGATGAATTGACGACATAGCGGATGCCGGCGGCATCCAAATACCGGCACAACTTCTCGAAATGGGTGCGCGAATCCGCATCCAAATGATCGAGCAGGCGCGGCGCCGCGGCGATGATCTCCTTGAGCGCGGGGTTCTTGCTGTCGAGCACCCGCAGCGGATTGGTGTGCAGGCGGCGCAGGCTGTCTTCATCGAGCGCCTCACGGTGCGCGCTCAAATAGTCGAACAGCCGCTGGCGGTAGGCCTTGCGCGACTCGGCGGTGCCGAGGGAATTGATTTGCAGCTCGACGTATTCATACAGGCCCAGCGCCTTGAGCAGCCGAGCCGTCATCAGGATCATTTCGGCGTCGATGTCCGGACCGTCCAGACCAAAGGCCTCGACGCCGATCTGGTGAAACTGGCGATACCGTCCGCGCTGCGGGCGCTCGTGGCGGAACATCGGTCCCATGTACCAAAGGCGTTGCACTTGGTTGTAGAACAGCCCGTTTTCGATGCCCGCGCGCACGCATACCGCCGTGCCTTCCGGGCGCAGCGTCAGACTGTCGCCGTTGCGATCGTCGAAGGTGTACATCTCCTTTTCGACGATATCGGTGACCTCGCCGATCGAGCGTTTGAACAGCTCGGTCTTTTCCACGATGGGCATGCGGATCTCCTGGTAGCCATACGCGGCCACCAGGCGGCGGATCACTTCCTCGACATGCTGCCAATAGCCCGTCTGGGCAGGCAGGATGTCGTTCATGCCGCGAATGGCCTGGATGCTAGTCTGCAAGATAAAACTCCGAAGGCTCGTTAGACCGACACGATGGGAATGACTTTATTCGTCTCGGCATCGGCGTTTTTTCGTTTTGCTATTTCAGTGCGGACCACGCGCTCGACTTCGTCGACCAATTCCTCATTGGTGACTTTGTGATCCGGCTTGCCGTTGATGTAGAGCAGATTCGGGGTGCCGCCGGTCAGACCGACATGCACTTCCTTGGCCTCGCCCGGACCGTTGACCACACAGCCGATGATCGCAAGATCCAGGGGTTCAATGATGTCATCGAGCCGCTGCTCCAGCGCATTGACCACGCCGATAACATCGAAGTTCTGCCGGGAACATGAGGGACAGGCGATGAAATTGATCCCCTTGCTGCGCAGGTGCAGACTCTTGAGGATATCGAACCCGACCCGGATCTCCTCGACCGGCGCCGCCGCGAGCGATACGCGGATGGTATCGCCGATCCCTTCGGCCAGCAGCATGCCCAGGCCGATGGCGGATTTCACCGCGCCGGAGCGAAAGCCGCCCGCCTCGGTGATGCCGAGGTGAAACGGCTGTTCGATCTGCGAGGCCAGGGCGCGATAGGCCGCGACCGTCATGAAGACATCCGAGGCCTTCAGACTGATCTTGAAATCCTGAAAATCGAGCCGGTTGAGGATGTCGATATGCCGCATCGCGGACTCGACCAGGGCCGCGGGCGTGGGCTCGCCGTATTTCTGTTGCAGCTCCTTCTCCAGCGAGCCGGCGTTGACGCCGATGCGGATTGGAATGCCGCGATCGCGCGCCGCGCTGACCACGGCGCGCACGCGATCCTCGCGCCCGATATTGCCGGGATTGATCCGCAGGCAGTCGACCCCCAATTCCGCCACGCGCAACGCGATGCGGTAATCGAAGTGGATGTCCGCCACCAACGGGACGTTGACTTGTTTCTTGATCTTCCCAAACGCCTCGGCCGCCTCCATGTCCGGCACGGAGACGCGCACGATATCAGCGCCCACCGCCTCAAGTCCCTGGATCTGTGCAACCGTGGCCGCCACATCGGCGGTGAGCGTATTGGTCATCGATTGCACGCTGATCGGGGCATCGCCACCGACCGGTACGTTGCCGACCATGATTTGGCGCGTCTTGCGCCGGCTGATTTTATGCCTGAATTGCATGCGCTGTTCTCCGCGTAGTCTCTGCGCCGCGCGCGATCATCATTCGATGGTAAAACGCGCGATATCCTTGCGAATAAACGGCTTGTGATCATAGGGCTTGCCGTCGACCAGGATCTCGACGCCATGCGCGTACCCCAATATGACCCTGAACGGCGCCACGCCCTTGACCGTCTTCACTTGCCCCTGACGGATCAATTGGAACAGCAGCTGTTTGTTGCTCGCATCAGTCACCTCAACCCAGGAATCCCCGAGGCCGCGCACGGTCACTTCGCTGATGACCGGAGGGGCCGCCGGCTCCGCGGCCGGTGGCGCGGCGGCTTGCGCTGCGGCGGCCCCGGTCTCTGTCGCGGCCGTCGCGGGAGGCGGCGGCAATGCGAGCTCCTGGACTTTGCCTTGCTCGACCAGCGCCTGAGATTCCGGCGCAGCCTCTGCGGCACTCGGCGCGGCAGGGGCGCTTTCCTGCGCGGGCATCGCCTCGATGACTTCGGTTTGCCCCGCCTCTTGGACAACGGGCGGCGTTTCGACGGTCGGTTCGCTCGCCAACCAGAACCAAACGGCCGCCGTGATCACCCCCGCAATCACAAACGCCACAATTTGACGTTTTCCGATGGGGCTTTCCGCAGCCGTTTTTCTCACCGCGACCTGATAGTCCACCTTCGGCTCGGCGTGTGGTTCACTGATGCTGGCATCATAGAGCTTGAGCAGGGGCTCGGAATCCAGTTGCAGCAACCGCGCGTAATTGCGCAAGTAACCGCGCGTATAGATTGGCTCGGGCAGCTCATCGTAGGCCTCGTTCTCCATGGCACTGATTCTGCTCGGGTCCAAACGCAGGGCAGCGCCGACCTCTTCGATTGACAATCCTTTTTCCTGACGTTTGTCCTTAAGCTGTTGACCAAACCGTGCTGATTCAGACATAAAATTCCGGGCTTCTACTGCGCAATTCATAGTTCATATCGTCAAATCAATAACCGCTCAGACTCTTGGCCTGTTCCGACTCCGGAAACTGAGCCTTCAGCTGGCGGGCATACTCGGTGGCGCGATCCTTGGCCTGAAGACCTTCCTCGATCTTGATGGCAAGCCACAAGGTCATGGGATTGTGCTTGGTGGCCGCCTCCATCCGCTGAATGTAGGCGCGCCCCTTCAGATATTCTTTCTGGCGAAAACTCAGCTCGGCCATTTGCTGCAGCGAGACCGGCAAGTTCGGATTGGTCTCCAGCGCCTTGCGGAACGACTGCCCCGCATACGTGTAATTCTGCTCACGCATGGCGCACAGGCCGGCGTTTTCCATCGCCAGTTCCGGCGTCTTGTACATTGGATTTTTTACCGCCTCCTCAAATTGCGCGTAGGCCTCTTGGTAGCGGCGCTGGTCGCACAAAAACGCGCCATAATTGTTGCGCGCGTTGGCGTCCTTGGGGTCCAGCTCAACCGCCTTGCGGTAATGCCGATCCGCCTGCTCGAATTCGCCCAGCTGCGCATACAGGATGGCGATGGCGTTATGCGCACTGGCATATTGCGGCGCCACGGACACTGCCTTGTCGAGGTTGGTAAGCGCCAGATCCTTTTTGCCTTGCTGCATGTAGCCGATACCGAGGCGGATATGCGTATCCGCGCGGTCCTGCGCTTCCTTGGCTTTCTTGGCATTGCCCGCACACGCGGCAATCGACAATGCCAGCGCGACCACCACGATGATCCCGGTTGTTCGGTTCACGCCCTGACCTCCACCACCGGAATAACGCGCCGTTGCGCACGTTTGGTTTTATCCTGGACCTTTCCTGCCAGTTGGCCGCACGCGGCATCGATGTCATCACCGCGGGTCTTGCGCGTGATGGTGGTCATGCCGGCGTGATAGAGCACGTCACGGAAACGATCGATCGCGGCGGCATCCGAACATTCATAGCCGGAATTGGGAAACGGATTGAATGGGATCAGATTCACCTTCGAGGGAATTCCCTGCAGCACTTTGACCAAGGCCTTGGCGTGCTGCGGGGTATCATTAATGCCCTTGAGCATGACGTATTCAAACGTGATCTTGCGCCTCCCATCCCTATCCACATAACGACGGCACGCGTCCATCAGTTCCTTGATGGGGTATTTTTTGTTGATCGGCACCAGCTCGTTGCGCAATTCGTCGTTCGTGGCGTGCAACGAGACCGCGAGACTGACATCACACGCCTCCTTGAGGCGATCGAGCGCGGGCACCACGCCGGCCGTGCTCAGCGTAACGCGACGCTTGGACAGGCCGTAGGCGAAATCATCCAGCATCAGGTGCATGGCCTTCACCACGTTGTCGAAATTCAGCAGCGGCTCGCCCATGCCCATCAGCACCACATTGGTCACCACGCGCTGATTCGCCGGATCGGTTTCGAGCTGGCGCTTGGCGATCCAGATCTGGCCGATGATCTCCGCCGTGGAGAGATTACGATTGAACCCTTGCTTGGCGGTCGAGCAGAAACTGCACTCCAGCGCACAGCCGACTTGGGATGATACGCACAGCGTGCCGCGATCATCCTCCGGGATGAACACCATCTCAACCGAATTGCCGTGATCGATCTCGAGCAGCCACTTGCGCGTGCCGTCCTTCGATTTCTGTTCGATGAGCACACGCGGCACGCGAATCTCGCAGCGTTCCGCCAGCTTTTCGCGCAAGGCCTTGCTGAGATTGCTCATCTCATTGAAGTCCGCCACACCGCGCTGATGAATCCATTGCAGCACCTGAGAAGCACGAAAGGCCTTCTCGCCGAGCTCGACGAAAAAGGCCTCCATCGCTTTGCGATCGAGGTCCAGCAGATTGATCTTGCCAGTATCCTCCAGTGCCATCACATCCTCACTTAGCGGGTGCGCTTGCAAATCCCTTCCGGGAAGAAAAAGTCGATTTCGATCTTGGCGTTTTCCGCGCTATCGGAACCGTGCACGGCATTTTCATCGATCGACTTGGCGAAATCCGCGCGGATCGTGCCGGGGGCCGCATCCTTCGGATTGGTGGCGCCCATCAGCTCGCGGTTCTTGGCGATGGCGTTTTCACCTTCCAGGACCTGGATCATCACCGGACCGGAGATCATGAAGCTCACCAGGTCATTGAAAAACGGACGCGCTTTATGCACGGCATAAAAGCCTTCCGCCTGGGCGCGGCTCAGTTGAACCATCTTAGCCGCCACGATCTTCAGGCCATTCTTTTCGAAGCGGCTGTAGATCTCGCCGATCACGTTTTTGGCCACCGCATCGGGCTTGATGATGGAAATGGTGCGTTCGATTGCCATCCAATAACTCCTAATATATTGATTTGATTTAGGTAAAGATATTAACGGCACACCCCTTGCACCGTCTGATAAATGGCGCACATTCTAGCGCGCTTTACCGCTGGCTGGCAATCAAAAAGGGTTGATTTGATTGGGACTTATTGCTTAAGGATGTGCCCCTCGGGGCAGCTGACAGGGGTACCCGCCCTCCCCTGCGCCTTCCCGCACGGAGGCGATCAGGACCGCTCTTCGATCCAAGCCATCTGGATCGCTTCCAGCACCTTCTCACCTGCATGCGCCGGGTCATCGTCGAAGCCGTCGAGATTGAGGACCCAGTTGTAGAGGTCGGTGAATTTCACATACTGTGGATCGGCATCGGGATGGCGCTCATCCAATGCGATGGCAATGTCATAGACATCCACCCATTTCATGACTTACCTCTCTGAAACCAGATTGATCGTGTACTTGGGGATTTCCACCACCAGGTCGGTGTCGGCGACGATCGCCTGGCAACTCAACCGCGACTCGGCCTCCAAGCCCCACGCCTTGTCCAGCATATCCTCTTCGGCTTCGGTTGGCTCATTCAGAGAACCATAGCCTTCGCGCACGATGACGTGACACGTAGTGCAGGCGCAGGACTTCTCGCAGGCATGCTCGATTTCGATATCGTGGGCCAGGGCGGCATCCAGGATGCTGGTCCCCGGCTTCACCTCGATGACTGCCCCTTCGGGGCAGTGCTCGTGATGCGGCAAAAAAATGATCTTCGTCATCGTTCAACTTCCAACTTACAACTCGTCGATTTGTTGCCCGGTCAGCGCCTTGCGGATGCCGTGATCCATGCGCCGGGCGGCAAACTCGGCCGTGTGCCGCTCCAAGTCGGTCGTCGCCGCCTTGAGAGCTGCGTAATCGCTCTGGGCCAGTGCGGATTGCAGACGGCTAATGGCCTGACCGATGCGATCGCGCTCATCTGCGACCAGCAAGGCCCCGTCTTGCGCCAGCGCCGCGCTCACCGCCTCGACCAGACGCTTGGCCTCCACCTGCTGCTCGCGCAGGCGGCGCTGCTCCATGTCCTCGCGGGCATGTTGCATGGAATCGCGCAGCATCCGTTCGATCTCGTTTTCCGCCAGTCCGTACGAAGGCTTGACCTCAACATGGCTTGCCACGCCCGAAGTCTCCTCGCGCGCGGACACCGTCAGCAAGCCATCGGCATCGACCTGGAAGGTCACGCGAATATGCGCTGCGCCTGCGGCCATCGGCGGGATGCCCGTGAGATTGAATCGCGCCAGGGAGCGACAATCGCTCACCAGCTCGCGCTCGCCCTGCACCACATGGATGCCCATGGCGGTCTGCCCGTCCTTGAACGTGGTGAACTCCTGGGCGCGCGCCACCGGAATCGTGGTGTTGCGCGGAATGATCTTCTCCACCAGGCCGCCCATCACTTCCAGGCCGAGCGACAACGGGATCACATCAAGCAGTAGGGCCTGATCACCCGACTTGTTGCCGATCAGAATGTCGGCCTGCTGCGCGGCGCCGAGCGCCACCACCTTGTCCGGATCGATATCGGAGAGCGGCGTGCGCCCGAAAAATTCCGCCACCTTCTCCCGCACGCGCGGCACGCGCGTCGAGCCACCGACCAGCACGACCTGTTTGATGTCCTCGGGCGAGATCCCGGCATCGCGCAGGGCGCGCCGGCATGAGATCATGGTCTTGGCCACCAAGGGTTCGATCAGCTCATTGAACTGACCACGAGTGATCTGCCCTTGCCACGCGGTTCCGAATGATTGATCGAGCCGGATGGCGGCTTGTTCATGTACGCTCAGCGATTCCTTGACCGCGCGCGCGATGGCCATGACATGGCGCAATTGTGTGTGCGCGGCATCATCGCTGATGCCCGCCTGTTGCATGATCCATTCGGCCAGCAGATGATCGAAGTCATCCCCGCCCAGGGCGGAATCCCCGCCGGTCGAAAGCACCTCGAACACCCCGTGGTGCATGTGCAATACCGAAACATCGAAGGTGCCGCCGCCAAGGTCGTAGACGACCACCACACCTTCCTCGCCGCGATCCAAGCCGTAGGCCAAGGCGGCGGCGGTCGGCTCATTGAGCAGGCGCAACACCCGCAAACCGGCCAAAGTGGCCGCATCCTTGGTCGCCTGACGCTGCGCCTCGTCAAAATAAGCGGGCACGGTGATCACCGCCCCCTGCAACTCTCCGCCGAGCGCGGACTCGGCGCGCGCTTTCAGCACCTTGAGAATTTCGGCCGAGACCGCCACCGGACTCACATCGCCGGCCGCCGTCCGGATCTTGGGCATGCCCGAACCCGTAGCAATGAATTGGTAGAGGCTGCGACCGCCCAGCTGCTTGACGTCCTCGATCCCGCGCCCCATCAGGCGCTTGGCCGAGGCGATGGTATTCAAGGGATCGCGCGCGGCGCCCGCCAAGGCACGATGCCCGACGATCACTTCGCCGGAAGACAAATAGCGCACCACCGAGGGCAGGATATGCTGCCCGTCTTCATCCGCGAGGGTCTCAGCCAGTCCGCTTCTGACTGTTGCCACCAGGGAATTGGTGGTGCCGAGATCGATACCGACGGCCAAACGGTGCTGGTGAGGCGCGGCTGATTGGCCCGGCTCACTGATTTGCAATAACGCCATGGTTTATTCCAATATTAAAATCTTGCTCACAATCGCTCTTCGAGCGACTCGGCTTCTTCCGCCAGCTTGCGAATGAATTGCAGCTTCACCACCGCCTCGCACGCCTGCTCGAGTCGCTCCGGCGTGGCGAAGGACTCCTGCAACGCCTGCTTGCAGTTTTTCTCAAGCTGACGGATCTGTTTGAACAGTGTATCGAACCGGGCGGGGTCACGCGCCTGCTCAATGGCCGCCAACTCCTCGCGCAGCTCCATCTGCTCCATCAGAAACCCAGGATCGTGCACCTGTCGCTGCTCGAGACTCACGCCTTTGAGCCGTAGCAGATACTGCGCCCGTTTGAGGTCGTCGCGCAAGGTGTGATAGGCGTCGTTGATCAGCGTCGCGTGCTGCTGGGCCAGCCGCTTCTCCTGGTCGCTCGCGTGAGCATAACGATCGGGATGAATCACCCGCTGCAACTCACGATAACGCGTGTTGAGGATTTCCCCGTCGAGTGGGAACTGGACTGGCAAGTGAAAAAGCGCGAAATAATTCGTATCGAGCGGGTGCTTCATGAGTGAGGGGCACCCGTCTTAAACGGAGAAACTTTCACCGCACCCGCAGGCCGCTTTGACATTTGGATTGTTGAATTTGAAACCTTCGTTAAGGCCCTCGCGCACAAAATCGAGTTCCGTGCCGTCGAGATAGAGCAGGCTTTTGCCGTCGACAATCACCTTGACGCCCTTGTCCTCGAACACTTGATCAGAGTCCTCGATCGCATCGACGAACTCGAGCACATAGGCCATGCCGGAGCAACCGCTGGTCTTCACGCCGAGGCGCAGGCCCACGCCCTTGCCGCGATTGTCCAGAAACTTCTTGACGTGTTTGGCAGCCGATTCAGTCAGTGTAATCGCCATAGAACCATACCTCCGTCTACGGATTGCGCTTTTGCTTCAGATCCTCGATCGCCGCGCGAATGGCGTCTTCGGCCAGCACCGAGCAGTGGATCTTCACCGGCGGCAGCGCCAGCTCCTCGGCGATCTCGGTGTTCTTGATCTTGGTGGCCTCATCCAAGGTCTTGCCCTTGAGCCATTCGGTCACCAGCGAACTCGAGGCAATGGCCGAGCCGCAACCGTAGGTCTTGAAGCACGCGTCCTCAATCACACCTTGTTCATTTACCTTGATCTGAAGCTTCATCACATCCCCGCACGCCGGCGCCCCGACCATGCCGGTGCCGACATTCAGATCATTCTTATCGAACGAACCGACGTTGCGTGGATTCTCGTAATGATCCAGAACCTTTTCACTGTATGCCATATCCCATCACCTCGAACGGCTTAGTGCGCCGCCCATTTAACCTTATTTAAATCGATACCGTCTTTGTGCATCTCCCAGAGCGGAGACAACTCGCGCAGCTTGCTCAATTTATCGCGGATCAGGCGCAACGCATTCTCGACATCCTCGGCGGTGGTAAACCGACCGAAGGAGAAACGGATCGAGCTGTGCGCCAACTCGTCGCTGCGCCCAATGGCGCGCAACACATACGACGGCTCCAGGCTGGCCGAGGTGCAGGCGGAACCCGAAGACACCGCCAGGTTCTTCAGCGCCATCAACAGTGATTCACCTTCCACGTAATTGAAGCTGACATTGAGGTTGTGCGGCACACGATGTTCCAGATCACCGTTGATGTACACCTCTTCGAGATCCTGAATGCCGGCCAGAAACCGATCGCGCAAGACACGGATGCGTTTGTTCTCTTCGGCCATCTCCTCGCGGGCAATGCGATAGGCCTCGCCCATGCCGACGATCTGGTGCACCGGCAAGGTGCCCGAGCGCATGCCGCGCTCATGGCCACCGCCGTGCATCTGCGCCTCGATGCGCGCACGCGGCTTACGGCGCACGTATAAGGCGCCGATGCCTTTCGGGCCGTAAACCTTGTGCGCCGAAAGCGAGAGTAGATCGACTTT
Organism: Pseudomonadota bacterium; assembly: GCA_040752855.1. Classification (GTDB taxonomy): domain Bacteria; phylum Pseudomonadota; class Gammaproteobacteria; order RBG-16-57-12; family RBG-16-57-12; genus JBFMHP01. Next base: position 212,621 of record JBFMHP010000019.1, read on the forward strand.
CATCTTCTCCATGTCGATCTCGACCTTGCCGGCGCTCTGCGCGGCATCGACGTGGAAGATGATGCCGCGGCTGCGACACAGCTCGCCGATGGCGGCGATGTCCTGGATCACGCCGATTTCATTGTTTACGTGCATGATCGACACCAGAATCGTGTCATCACGCATCGCCTGCGCCAGCGTGTCGAGGTCGATCAGACCGTTCGACTGCGGGCTCAGGTAAGTCACCTCGAAGCCTTCGCGCTCGAGCTGGCGGCAACTGTCCAACACCGCCTTGTGTTCGGTCTTGCTGGTGATGATGTGCTTACCCTTGGTCTTGTAGAAATGCGCCGCGCCCTTGATCGCCAGGTTGTCGGACTCGGTCGCGCCGGAGGTCCAGACAATCTCCTTGGGATCGGCATTGATCAGCGCCGCGACCTGCTGGCGCGCCCACTCGACCGCCTCTTCCGACTGCCAACCATACACATGCGAACGCGAGGCGGGATTGCCGAACTCGCCGTCCATCGTAAGGTAGCCCATCATCTTTTTCGCCACGCGAGGATCCACCGGTGTGGTCGCGGCGTAGTCAAGATAGATCGGTCGATTCATAAATATTGTTACCTCAAAGCCTTTTCAAAATCTTTCCTGGTCAAACAGCCAGGCAACTGCCCAGTCGGCGAAGGCTGTCGATTTGCGCGCCGAGCGCGGTCAGAAAATCATCGACATCTTGCTCGGAGTTGTCCTTTCCGAAACTCACCCGGATGGCACCCTGCGCCGAGTCATCGGCGAACCCCATCGCCCGCAACACATGGCTGGGCTTGCCACTGCCGGATTCACAGGCCGAACCGCTTGAAAGCGCGAAGCCGGCCGCATCCAGATTCATCATCAATGTCTCGCCATCAATCTTCTCGACAGCAAAAAAAACCGTGTTCGGCAGTCGGTTCGGCGCACTCGAAAACAACGTCACGCCTGGCAACCGCTGCAATCCCTGCTCCAGCCCGTTCCGCAACCGCAACAGCTGCGCATTCCGCTCAGCAAGCTCCCGCTTGGCGATCTCGGCCGCCTTGCCAAAACCAACGATGGCCGCCACATTCTCGGTGCCTGCGCGCCGGCCCTTTTCCTGACCTCCGCCGCACAGCAGCGGGCTCAGATCAACGGCCTTGTCGATGACCAGCGCCCCGCATCCTTTCGGGCCATAAATCTTGTGACTGGACAAGGTCATCAGGTGTGCGCCTAAGGCCGGGAAGTCGACCTCGACCTTGCCCAAGGCCTGCACGGCATCGGTGTGGAAGATCACACCTGCTTCACGCGCCAGTCGCGCCAATGAAGCCACGTCCTGTATCACGCCGGTTTCATTATTGGCCAGCATGACCGAAACCAACCGTGGCTGACGCTGCAACGCGGCCTGATACTCTTCTACATCCAGTCTGCCGCACTGATCCACCGGCACCATTTCCACGGTCCAACCATATCTGGCCATTTGCCTGGCCGGCGCCAGCAACGAAGCATGTTCAATCGCCGACACCGCCATCCGCCCGACACCCGCCGCAGGATTTTGTCCTGCGATAATCATATTGTTGGCCTCGGTACCGCCGCTGGTAAATACCACTTGCGTAGGATGCGCACTGACCAGTTCGGCCACCTGCTCCCTGGCCTGGTCGATGGCGGCACGTGCGTGGCGTCCTAAGAGATGCTGACTGGAGGCATTGCCGTAATCCCGCGAGAAGTACGGCATCATTGCCTCCACGACGCGCTCATCACAGGGCGTCGTGGCGTTATGGTCGAGGTATACCGAGCGGCATGCCATCGGCCGCTAAGCCTCAGGCAACCGAGATCTCTTTAGCATCCTGGACGGCCGCGTTTTGCCGAAAGGCGATCTGTTGGACGCGCTGACGGCTGACCAAGTCGCCAAGGGAAATACCGGCGAGAAAACCCTGAATCTGCTTACTCAGTTCTTCCCACAGTTCGTGGGTGAGACAAGGGCCGTCGCCGCGGCAATTCTCCTTGCCTTCGCACTTCATCACATCCACGTATTCGTCCACGGCGGTGATGACATCGGCCACGGCGATCTGACTGGAGCTGCGGCTCAGGCGATAGCCGCCGCCAGGCCCACGGGTACTCAACACCAAACCCTGCTTGCGCAAACGAGCGAAGAGCTGCTCCAGATATGAGAGCGAAATACCCTGCCGCTGAGAGATATCCGCCAGAGTAATGGGACCTTGTTCGCCATGGATGGCCAGATCCAACATTGCTGTGACTGCGTAACGCCCCTTGGTTGTCAGTCTCATACTCGTGAGTCCTCTTGCTAATTAATCCAGGAAAATATTCAGAAATTGAATATTCTCGGCTAATCCCATACACTTATGTCTATAGTCGGTTATTATCCATACCTTAGCAAAACTGTCAAGATTTCGATCAATAAAAATCCTTATCCAGAAAGCATTTATTCCACCGACTTGTTTTCATCGATCTCGCACCCGTCCAACGCCGGCAGTTTGACCTCCGCAGCCTTGAGCCCCGCCTTCTCCATCGCCTGATTCATCAGTTCGATCTTCTGATCCAAGGCATGGATATGATCCAGCATGCTGTTGATGGCGTGCGCCACCGGGTCGGGCATGTCAGAAGAGGTGCCATAAGCGTCAAACCCCAGCTTTTGGGCGATTTTTTGACGCTTTTCATCGCTTTCTCTGGTCTTTTTGCTGACGATACGCCCGGGGATGCCGACGACGGTCGCCCCGCCCGGCACCGGTTTGACCACCACGGCGTTTGAGCCGATCCGGGCGCCTTCGCCGATTTCAATCGGACCGAGCACCTTGGCCCCGGCGCCGACAACGACATCATTCCCCAAGGTCGGGTGACGCTTACCCTTCTGCCAGCTGGTCCCCCCCAAGGTGACGCCGTGATAAAGAGTGCAATCATCCCCGATCTCCGCCGTCTCACCGATCACAACACCCATCCCATGGTCGATAAAGAACCGCCGACCTATCTTGGCCCCAGGATGGATCTCGACGCCGGTGAGCCAGCGCGCTATTGTCGAGATGAACCGCGCCAACCACTTGAAGCCTCGCTTCCACAGCCCGTGCGCGAGGCGGTGCATCTGTAGTGCGTGGAACCCAGGATAGGTCGTGAGCACCTCAAAGACGTTGCGCGCGGCCGGATCACGTTCGAACACGCACTGGATATCTTCTCTCAATCGTTTAAACATCTGCTCGCCATTCTTGTTCGATTATTGATAGATCTTATTTGTTTTTGATTGCGTTCTCCATCTCGGTCAGGATGCCGCGCAGGATATTGATCTCCACCTTCTCCAATCCGGTGCGGTTGAACAGGCGCCGCAGCCGGCGCATCACCAGCCGTGGATTCTCGGGGTCCATAAAGCCAATCTTGACCAGCACTTGTTCGAAATGATTGAACATCCGCTCGATCTCTTCGGTCGTGGCCAACGGGGCCTGATCCGGCTTGGCGGCGGCCTCGCCTTCCAGCGTCTGCATACGTAATTCGTAGGAAAGCACTTGCACGGCCGATGCGACATTGAGGGAGCTGAAATCGGGATTACACGGGATGTGCACCAGATAATTACAGCGATCCAATTCTTCATTGTGCAGGCCGGTCTGTTCCCGGCCGAAGACAAGCGCGATCTCTGACTCAAGCGGCTGCTGCGCAACCAGTGTCGCGCACTCGCGGGCATTGACTTGAGGCCATGCGATGTAGCGGCGCCGGGCGCTGCTACCGAAGGTCAGGCTGCATCCGGTAAGCGCCTCTTCGAGCGTTGAGCACACCTTGGCCCGCGCCAGGATGTCGTCGGCGCCGGAGGCGCGCGCGGTGGCCTCCTCATGCGGAAACTCCCGCGGCTGCACCAGATAAAGCCGCTCAAGCCCCATGTTCTTCATGGCCCGCGCCGCCGCGCCTATGTTTCCCGGGTGCGAGGTGTTGACCAGTACGATTCTGATATTCTGCATAAACCTGTCGAAGACCGAAGACACAACTTGTCGGCATGATAGCAAAAATCCAACATCCGCTTCCGGCGGATTTGATTTGTCTCCCATGTGGCTTGCCTGTTAGAATGGCGCCCCTTTTTCAGTCACAGAACACTTGGTCCGGCCAATTTCCTGACCGGCACCCTAAACGGAAGTCCCTCCATGAATCCGATGTTGAATATAGCCATCCGCGCCGCTCGCAAGGCCGGTGATGTCATCGCCCGCTCGCTCGACACGGTCGACCGCCTCGATGTGGTCAGCAAGTCGCGCAACGATTTCGTAAGCGAGGTCGATCAGCGCGCCGAACAGGAAATCATCTCCATCTTGCGTAAGGCCTATCCCGACCACGCCATCCTGGCTGAGGAGAGCGGCAATCAACAGGGCAATGAGTTTCAATGGATCATCGATCCGCTCGACGGCACCACCAATTTCCTGCACGGCTTCCCGCAGTTCGCCGTCTCCATCGGTCTGCTGCACAAGGACCGCATCGAGGTCGGCGTTGTATACGATCCCATGCGTCAGGAGCTGTTCTGCGCCTCGCGCGGCAACGGGGCCATGCTCAACGACCGCCGTATTCGCGTCAGCGCTCGCAAGAGCCTGGATGGCGCGCTGATCGGCACCGGCTTTCCCTTCAGAGACTTGGTCCACCTCGACTGCTACCTGGCCACGTTCAGGGCCATGGTTCCGAAGGTCGCCGGCATCCGCCGTCCCGGTTCGGCCGCCCTGGACCTCGCCTACGTCGCCGCCGGCCGCCTGGACGGCTTCTGGGAAATCGGTCTGAAACCCTGGGACATGGCCGCCGGAACACTATTGATCCAAGAAGCCGGCGGATTGGTTACGGACTTCGGCGGGGGCAGCGAATTCCTCTCCACCGGCAACATCATCGCCGGCAGCCCGAAGGTATTCCATGCGATGCTGCAAACGATCCAGCCGCATTTGACGCCCGAGCTGGCGAAATAAGCCTTCAAGATCTCGTCGGACCGCCCGATCACAGTAGAGAACACCCTGTGAGGAGGTCCGACGATGAAGTCCACCGCACGCAAAAATGCCGCAAATACAATGCGCAAGGCCCTGACGGGCCTGGCCGAGATGGTCCGCGCGGCACTCCGCCCAGATCCGGCGTATCAATATCAGCCCATTCCGATCAAAACCACGGCAAGACCTCGCCGCAGAGGCTGATCGCAACCTGATAGTGAGTTGCGCTTCACATTTCGATATTGATCTGTTCCGCACAGCGATCCATTCGTTATAATCCCCCCTTGTCGTACGCAATCCAAGGGGGGTATGGAAAATGGATCAGCTATCGAAACTCTTGAAGATCATGACACACGTCGGCGCGTCCGACTTGTTTCTCAGCCCAGGACGCCCGCCGGCATTCCGCGTCAACGGCAAGATTCTCCCGCCTGAAGGCCCCAAGCTCACCCCGGACAAGATCGAGCAGATGGCGCGCCTCTTGATGATGGAAGAACAGCATCAGGCATTTCAACAGAGTCCAGACCTCAACCTCGGCATCACGCTCCCGAGCATCGGACGCTTTCGCGTCAACATCTTCCGCCAGCGCCACCATGTGGCCATGGTCGTGCGCGCCATTCCCGATCAGGTGCGCAGCATCAGCGCACTCGGCCTGCCCGACGCCCTTAGCCAACTGGTCATGCTGCAAAGCGGACTGGTGATCATCGTCGGACCGGCCGGCACCGGTAAATCCACCACGCTGGCCGCGTTGATCGAACACCGTGCGCGCAATGAGATCTGCCATGTGATGACACTGGAAGATCCGATCGAATACCTGTTCAAGCACGAGCACAGCGTCATCAACCAGCGCGAGATCGGCACCGACACCGTTTCCTATCACCAAGGCTTGATCAATGCGCTGCGCCAGTCGCCCGATGTGCTGATGCTGGGTGAAATCCGCGAGCGCGAGGTGCTGGAACTGATGCTCGAATTCAGCGATACCGGCCACCTGTGCATGGCGACGATGCATGCCAAGAGCGTGGTGCAGACCATCGAACGCATGCTGCTGATGTTCCCGGAAAACGAACGCGGCCGCGCGCTGAACGCCCTGGCGCAGAATCTGCGCGCTATCGTCGCCCAGCGCCTGATTCCCGATGTCAACGGCAAGCTCGCCCTGGCCTACGAAATGCACACCTTCACCGCGCACACCAAGGATCTGATCCGCCGCAACGAAATCGGCGCCATCGAAGAGTTCATCCACAAGGACACCTCGGGCATGAGCCAGACCATGGATCAGTCGCTGTTCAAGCTGTTCAAGGCCGGCCGCATCAGCCCGCAAACGGCGTTGAAACATGCCAACTCGATCGCCAACATGCGTCTGCAGATGCGCCTGGAGCAAAAGCCCGCGGCGCTCTCCGTCGCCAAGCGTGAAATCATCGAATAGACAATGACTGCAGTATCCCCCCTGCTCCCGCTCATCGTTGAACCCGATCGACTCGAAGCAGCCTTGGGCCATCCTCGGCTGCTGATCGTTGATCTGTGCAGCCGCGAGAATTACCAGACGAGCCATATTCCGGGTGCGGTGCACCTCGAATATGCTCGTATCGTCGACCAGCGCCCGCCTGTCATGGGGCTGTTGCCGGATGCCGCGCGTTTGGCGGATGTCCTTGGCGCGCTCGGCGTGTCATCCGACCCCCATGTCGTCGCCTACGACTGCGAGGGCGGTGGCAAGGCGAGCCGTTTACTCTGGACCCTGGATGCCATCGGCCACCGGCATTTTTCGCTGCTAAACGGCGGGCTGGTCGCCTGGATCGAGGAAGGTCATCGCGTGAATGGCAGCCCAGTCACGCCCACCCGCAACACCTGCCCGATCATGCCGAACCAAGACGCCCGCGCCGACAAGGCCTATATTCGTGCGCAGTTGGGCCGCAAGGATCTCGGTCTGCTCGATGCACGCTCACCCGGTGAATATCGCGGCACCGATCTGCGCGCCGCGCGCGGCGGCCACATTCCAGGGGCCCGCAACATCGAATGGACCGATGCCCTGGACAAGACCAATCATCTGCGCCTCAAACCCGTCGAGCAATTGCACGCGGTGTTGCAAGCCGCCGGTCTGACACCGGACAAAGAAATCATCACCTACTGCCATTCGCATCATCGTTCCGCGCTGTGGTATGTCGTCCTCAAGGCGCTGGGCTATAATCGCGTCCGTGGCTACCCCGGCTCCTGGTCGGACTGGGGCAACGACACGGCCACCCCCATCGAACAATAAGCCGCACAGCGACCCGCCCGCATGAATGCCGTGATGAAAGACCTTGCGCAGCACACCCCGATGATGCAGCAATATCTGCGCATCAAGGCGGATTACCCCGACACGCTGGTGTTCTACCGCATGGGCGATTTTTACGAACTGTTCTACGAGGACGCCCGCAAGGCCGCGCGCCTGCTTGACATCACCCTCACCGCGCGCGGGCAGTCCGCCGGCGAGCCGATCCCAATGGCCGGTGTACCCTATCACTCGGCGGAGGGCTATCTGGCTAGACTGGTCAAGTGCGGCGAATCGATCGTGATCTGCGAGCAGGTAGGCGACCCGTCCACCTCCAAGGGACCGGTCGAGCGTCAGGTGGTGCGCATCATCACACCGGGCACGGTTACCGACGAAGCCCTGCTCGAAGACCGTCACGACAACCTCCTGGCCGCGGTCGCGCAGTTCGGCGATCACTTCGGCCTGGCGACGCTGGACCTCGCCAGCGGCCGCTTCAGCGCGATGCGTTTGGAGAACGTGACCCTGCTCCACAGCGAACTGGGCCGCCTGTCTCCCGCGGAGATCCTGATCAGCGAAGACCTGCCCAAGGAGATCCTGGGCGAGCGCCCCGGCCTGCGCCGCCAGGCCCCATGGCACTTCGAACTCGCCACCGCGCGGCGCTTGCTCACCCAGCAATTCCAGACGCGCGACCTCGCCGGATTCGGCTGCGACCATCTGCCCGAGGTCATCGCCGCCGCCGGCTGTCTGCTGCATTATGTGAAGGAAACCCAGCGTACCGCGCTGCCGCACATCCGCGCGCTACGCCTGGAGCAACACGATGAGGCCATCCAGCTCGATGGCGCCACGCGGCGCAATCTGGAGCTGGAATACAACCTCAACGGGGGCACCGAGCACACCCTGGCCTGGGTGATGGACCGCACCGCCACCGCCATGGGCAGCCGCCAACTGCGCCGCTGGCTGCATCGCCCCATGCGCCGGCACGAGATCATCCATCAACGGTTGGATGCCATCGAAGCCCTGCTCGAGAGCGGGACCTTCAGCGAAACCCATGACATCCTGCGCCGGGTCGGCGACATCGAACGCATCCTGGCCCGCGTCGCGCTGAAAAGCGCCCGGCCGCGCGATCTCAAGCAACTGGGCCTGGCCCTCGCGCAACTGCCCGCGCTCCAGCAGCTGTTACAGCCCTTCGACAACACCCTGCTGCAAGCCCTCCGGCAACGCCTGGGCGAGCACCCAGAACTGGCCGAACTGTTGCGCCGGGCGATCGTCGAAAACCCGCCCATGCTTCTCCGCGACGGCGGTGTGATCGCCCCCGGCTATGATGCCGAACTCGATGAACTGCGCACGCTCAAGGACCACGCAGGCGAGTTTCTGGTGGAGCTGGAGGCGCGTGAGAAGGCCCGCACCGGCATTCCCACGCTCAAGGTGGACTACAACAAGGTGCACGGCTTTTATATCGAAGTCAGCAAGGCCCAGAGCGTAAAGGTCCCGGACGACTACATCCGCCGCCAAACCTTAAAGGGCGCCGAGCGCTACATCACCCCCGAACTCAAGGGCTTCGAAGACAAGATCCTGAGCGCCCGCGAACGCGCGCTCGCGCGGGAAAAGGCGCTGTACGACCAGCTATTGGATGAACTGCTCCAGCACCTGCCCGCCCTGCAGGAATGCGCAGGCGCGCTCGCTGATCTCGACTGCCTCGGCAATCTCGCCGAGCGCGCCCAAACCCTGGACCTATGCCGCCCCACGCTGACCGAGCGCCCCGGCATCCGCATCCAGGCCGGCCGCCATCCGGTGGTCGAACAGGTGCTCGACAGCCCCTTCATCCCCAACGACATCGAACTCAACGACCACCGGCGCATGCTGATCATCACCGGCCCAAACATGGGCGGTAAATCCACCTTCATGCGCCAGACCGCCCTGATCACCCTGCTCGCCTGCATCGGCAGCTACGTGCCGGCGCAGGCTGCGACCATTGGCCCGGTCGACCGCATCTTCACCCGCATCGGCGCCTCCGACGATCTGGCCAGCGGCCGTTCCACCTTCATGGTGGAGATGACCGAGACGGCCAACATCCTGCATAACGCCACGCCCAACAGCCTGGTGCTGATGGATGAGATCGGCCGCGGCACCAGCACCTTCGACGGGCTGTCGCTCGCCTGGGCCTGCGCCGAGCAACTCGCCGAGGAGATCCAGGCCTACACCCTGTTCTCCACGCACTACTTCGAACTCACCGCCCTGGCCGAAACGCTCAAACACACGGCCAATGTCCATCTGGATGCGGTCGAGCACGGCGACCAGATCGTCTTCCTGCACGCCATCAAGGAGGGCCCGGCCAATCAGAGTTACGGCCTGCAAGTGGCCGCCCTGGCCGGCGTGCCGCAAGCGGTGATCCGCAAGGCGAAGGAACGACTGCGCCTGCTGGAAAACCAGAGCGTGCGCGAGATGGAGCGCCGCGATACCCACCAGATCTCCCTCTTCCCGCCCGAGGCCGAACATCCGGCCCTGGCGCTGCTGGAGGAGATCCGTCCCGATGACCTCACCCCGCGCCAGGCGCTGGAACAGCTCTACCGATTAAAAGAATTAATGCGCAAATAACGATCTTTAGCTTGTTGCCCGGTTTAATCTTGTTCTAAATTTTTATAACCCGTCGGATAATTGGTAGGAGCGAGCCCTGCTCGCGAATAAAAACAGGGTTCGCCTGCGGGGCAGGCTCCTACAACGTCGATCTCGACGCATGGCTGTAGGAGCGAGCCCTGCTCGCGAATAAGCAGCTACCACACCAACAACAAACAAAGGAACCGTCAATGACATACGTGGTCACGGAAAACTGCATCAAGTGCAAATACACCGATTGTGTTGAGGTCTGTCCGGTGGACTGCTTTCACGAAGGCCCCAACTTTCTAGTCATCGACCCGGATGAATGCATCGACTGCGCCCTGTGTGAACCGGAATGCCCGGCCAACGCCATCTTCGCCGAAGACGACGTACCCAAGGACCAACAAAAATTCACCGCGCTCAATGCCGAGCTGGCCAAGCTGTGGCCGGTGATCAGCGAAATCAAGCCGGCGCCGGCCGATGCCGACGAGTGGAACGGCAAACCGAACAAGCTGCAATTTCTGGAGCGCTGAGCGCGCCCCCTCCCTTCCCGCTGGTTTATCGTTTTGGATGACCGTACGGTTGGAAATACACTAGAGCCTTTGCGCAAGAACAATAACGAAGACAGAGGTACCGTCCTTTGAAAACCATCATGCCGTTCATCCTGGCCCTGGTAGCGCTAACCTTGGGGGCCACACCGGCCTTTGCCATGGAATCCGCCACCCAGACGCTTTCGCTCATCAACCACCCAGTGGGTTATGCCGCGCTTGCGGTCTTTATCCTCGCCTACCTCGCAGTGATGGCCGAGGAATTCACTCACATGCGCAAATCCAAGCCGGTGATCCTGGCCGCCGGCATCATCTGGGCCATGATCGCGGTGGTCTATGTCAATCACGGCATCAGCGACAGCGTGGCGGCAGCCGTCCGGCACAACATCCTGGAATTCGCCGAGCTGATGCTGTTCCTGCTCGTGGCCATGACCTACATCAACGCGATGCAGGAACGTCTGGTGTTCGAGGCGCTGCGCGTCTGGCTGGTCAGCCGCGGCTTCTCCTATCGCCAGCTGTTCTGGCTGACCGGCATCCTGGCGTTTTGCATCTCGCCGGTGGCCGACAACCTGACCACCGCCCTGATCATGTGCGCCGTGGTAATGGCCGTGGGCGCGGATAACGCGCGCTTCGTCAGCCTGAGCTGCATCAACATCGTGGTGGCCGCGAATGCCGGCGGCGCATTCAGCCCGTTCGGGGATATCACCACGCTGATGGTCTGGCAAAAAGGCATCATCGAGTTCTGGACCTTCTTCCTGCTGTTCATCCCCGCGGTAGTCAACTTCCTGGTCCCGGCCGTATGCATGCACTTTGCAGTACCGAACGAAAACCCGTCCGCCAGCGCCGGGCCTCATCGCTCGCTTGTGATGAAGCGCGGCGCGCGGCGGATCATCATCCTGTTCCTGGCGACCATCGTCACCGCCGTCAGCTTCCATAACTTCCTGCATCTGCCGCCGATGCTGGGCATGATGACCGGCCTGGCCTATCTCCAGATCTTCGGCTTCTATCTGCGCAAGACCCATCACAAGGAAGTCCCGGCCTACGACACCGAACGCTCCAATGAATTGATCGGCGACATCGTGCCGCCGTTCGATGTGTTCCAGAAGATCTCGCGCGTGGAATGGGACACGCTGCTGTTTTTTTACGGCGTGGTCCTCTGCGTCGGCGGGCTGGGCTTCATCGGCTATCTCAGCCTGGCCTCGGAGGTGATGTACGGCGACTGGGGCGCGACCACGGCCAACATCGGCATCGGCATCCTGTCGGCCGTCATCGACAACATCCCGGTGATGTTCGCGGTCTTGAGCATGAATCCCGATATGTCCACGGGCCAGTGGTTGTTGGTCACGCTGACGACCGGCGTGGGCGGGAGCCTGCTATCGATTGGATCGGCCGCCGGTGTGGCCTTGATGGGACAGGCGCGCGGCAAATACACCTTCTTCAGCCACTTGAAATGGACCCCCGCGATCGCGCTGGGCTATGCGGCGAGCATCTACGCGCATATGTGGATTAACGCCGAGCACTTCTGATCGACACGCACCTGTCTACACGTAGCCTGGGCTGAGCGTCAGCGAACCCCGGGTTCCGCTTGCGCTCCACCCAGACTACGATTGCTTGGGCCAGACGAGCTGTCCGCCGCTCGCCTTCTCCACCGCCGCGAGGCGGGTCTGGTGGGCCGCCAGCTCCTGTTCGTCGGCGCGGATCACGCGCAGTGCAGGGCGGTCGGCGGCGATGCGTTCGATGCCCTTGGCCTGCACTGCACCGGTCTCGGCCTGAATACCGTCGAGGGAGAGCGCCGCCTGTCCGCCGGTCATCGCCAGGTAGACATCGGCGAGGATCTCCGAGTCGAGCAAGGCGCCATGGAGCTCGCGCCGGGAGTTGTCGATGCTGTAGCGTTTGCACAGGGCATCGAGATTGTTCTTCTGCCCCGGGTGCAGGGCGCGCGCCATTTGCAGCGTGTCGATCACGCGGCAGACGTCGGTGATTTTGCCGAGCGCGGCGTCGGCGCGCTGTAATTCATGATTGAGAAAGCCGATGTCAAACGAGGCGTTGTGGATGATCAGCTCGGCGCCGCGCAGATACTCAAGCAGGTCGTGCATGATGTCGGAAAAGCGCGGCTTGTCGGCCAGAAATTCGTTGGTGATGCCGTGCACTTCGATCGCGCCCGCGTCGATCTCGCGATCGGGCTGGAGATATTGATGGAAGTTGTTGCCGGTCAGCCGGCGGTTGATCAGCTCCACACAGCCGATTTCGATGATGCGATGGCCTTCGGAGGGCTCCAGGCCGGTGGTTTCGGTATCCAGTACGATCTGCCGCATACTTAAATTTCCTGCGTTTGCGTGGTGAGCATTTCATCGATGGCCTTGTTGGCCAGGGCGTCGGCCCGTTCATTCTCGGGATGTTCGTTGTGTCCGCGCACCCAGTGCCACGTCACTTGATGTCGGCCGACCGCCTCATCGAGGCGCTGCCACAGATCGACATTCTTGACCGGGTCTTTGTTCGCGGTCTTCCAGCCGCGGCGCTTCCAGTCCTTGATCCAGGTGGTGATGCCGTTTTTCACATATTGCGAATCGGTGGTCAACTCCACCCGGCACGGGCGTTTCAGACTCTCCAGCGCCATGATGGCGGCCATCAATTCCATGCGGTTGTTCGTGGTGTGGGCCTCGGCCCCGTAGAGTTCCTTCTCCTTGGCCTTGTAGCGCAGCAACACGCCCCAGCCGCCTGGACCAGGGTTGCCGCGACAGGCGCCGTCGGTAAAGATCTCAACTACTTCGCTCATTTCCGATGACTCCGGACTGTCGTTTTGGGTACCCCAATCGGCTTTGGACTGAGACTCGCGGGCCGCGCCCAGCGCGGTTTGACCGGCGTGAAGGTAATGGTCCGCTTCTTCGCCACTAAGAGATACCCTCCGCCCAGCTTGGGCCAATAGCGTTTTCCCAGGCGCTCCATGAACTCCAGGCGGCGCATCATCCGCGGGTAGCGTAGCGGGGGGCGGTAGAAAAACAGGTCATGATACACCAGATCGAAGCCGAGCAGTTCCAGCCAGTCCTTGATGCGCGTCATACCGAAGAACTCCCCCTGCCACGGGGCGGACGGTTTGCGGCATTTCGAGATCAGCCCGTGCATGCCCCAGAGGCTCCAGGGATTGAAGCCCAGGATCACTACATGACCTTCCGGGACCAGCACCCGATCGATCTCGCGCAGGATCTGGTGCGGTCGCGGGTGCAGTTCGAGGCTGTGCGGCAGGGCGATCACATCGACCCCGTCGGTGGCGATCGGCAATGCGTCGAGATCGCAGAACACCCGGCTGCACGTCTGTTCCGCCCGCGGCGGCAGGGTCTTGTCCATCAGCGTGCGGTGCCAGATGCGGCTGCACCCCAGCAGGTCGCATCCGCCGATCCGCCCGACCTGCACGAGATGGTAGCCGAACAGATTGGGCAGCACCTCGTCCAGACGGGACCGCGCCTCGGCCAAAAACTCCCGCCCGAGCCCGGTCTCATACCACGCGTCGAGATTATGCCGCAGTCCAGCATAATCCTTCTCCTTGGTGTAGAATTGACGAAATCGTTTCAACATGGCGTTTTTTCAATCGGGGGCATTGGGGCGGCGCAATGATCAAAGTCACGGCGGTACCGGCATTTTCCGACAATTATATCTGGTTGATCGGCCGGGAAAACAATCCGCATGTCGCACTGGTCGATCCTGGTGATCATGCGCCGGTGCTGGCCTTCATGCGCAAGCACGGCCTGACTCCCTGCGCTATCCTGATCACCCATCACCACCGCGACCACATCGGCGCCATCGCCGGCCTGCTCGACGAGTATGACATCCCCGTCTACGGACCGAAACTCGAACGCATCCCGCACATGAGCCATCCCCTGGCGGAAGGCGACATAGTGGCCCTCGAGGCGATCGATGCGACCTTCCGGGTGATCGACACGCCAGGCCATACCGCGGGCCATATCTGCTACTACAGCGACCGGTCGCTGTTCTGCGGCGATACGTTGTTTACCTGCGGTTGCGGGCGCCTGTTCGAGGGTACCGCGGAACAGATGCAGCGTTCCCTGGCCAAGATTCGCGCCCTGCCCGATGACACCCGCGTCTATTGCGCCCACGAATACACCCTAGCCAATATCGGTTTCGCGCTGGTCGCCGATCCAGACAACCGGGCGCTCCAGGCACGCCGCGAGCAGGATACCGCCACCCGCGGGCGCGGGGAACCCACAGTACCTAGCCTGCTGGGACTGGAAAAACAGACCAATCCCTTTTTGCGCTGGGATGATAAGAATTTGATCGGTGCCGCAGAAAAATTCATGGGAAAACGCTTAAACTCCCCTGCAGAAATCTTTGGCGCCATCCGATACTGGAAAGATACCTTGGACTGAACCAGATACAACACTGGAATGAGCAGGTAACGCTATGAAGAATAAAGGTATAAACGCACATGTCGGCCTCGCCGCCCTACTCGTGGCCTGCCTCGATCTGACCGGGTGCGCGGCACCTGCGGCCAAACAGGAGTTTCAAGCCTCGGATCAGCCCGTCTCCCTCGAGTCCACAAGTGAGACGCCTGCGGCATCCAGCCAGGACGACGCCGTCATCGTCCGCACGTCCGCCGAGCCGGTGGCGCCAGAATCAGCCCCCACCGACGCTCAGGCCGGAAACGAGCCCGAATCATGGACCAACGCCTCCGATTCGCTGCCATCAGACTCACAGGTTGCAACCCAGCCGGAGAGCGAGTCTTCCTCCAATCTCTGGCAACGCCTGCGCGCCGGATTCGCCCTCCCCGATCGAGACCACCCGGGTGTCGAGAGTGACCGGCAGTGGTTCCTCGGCCATCAAGACTATATCCAGCGCACCCTCGAACGCGCCCGGCCGTATCTCTTTTACATCGTCGAAGAGGTGCAGATTCGCGGCATGCCGATGGACATCGCGCTGCTGCCCATCGTGGAAAGCGCCTTCCAACCGTTTGCCTATTCGCATGGGCGTGCGGCGGGCATCTGGCAATTCATCCCGGGAACCGGCCGTCTCTACGGCCTGAAACAAAACTGGTGGTACGACGGCCGGCGCGATGTCTATGCCTCAACCCAGTCCGCGCTGAACCTGCTCCAAGATCTACAAAAACAGTTCAATGGCGACTGGCTGCTGGCGCTCGCCGCATATAATTCGGGCGCCGGCACCGTCTCCCGGGCCATAAAAAAGAACCAGCAGCTCGGCAAACCCACTGATTATTGGTCCTTGGACCTGCCCAAGGAAACGCGTGGTTATGTCCCCAAACTGCTGGCGATCACCGACGTGGTGGACAAGGCCGACGAATACGGCATCAGCTTGCTCGACATCCCCAACGAGCCGTACTTCGCCGTCGTTGACGTCGCATCACAAATCGATCTCGGCGTCGCGGCTGAACTCGCCGGCATAGAGACCGACGATATGTATCGTCTCAACCCCGGCTTCAATCGCTGGGCGACCGACCCCGAAGGCCCCCATCATTTGCTGGTCCCGCTCGCCAGTGCGCAGGGCTTTTCCGAAGCGCTGGCGCAGTTGCCGGAAGACCAGCGTGTGAAGTGGGTGCGCCACAAGGTCGAATCGGGTGAAACCCTCAATACCATCGCGAAGAAATACCACACCTCCACCGCCCTGGTGGCCGAGGTCAATGACCTGCGCTCCCACGCCTTGCGCGCCGGCAACTATTTGTTGATCCCCGCCGCCAAGAAAGAACTCGCCAATTATTCCCTCACCGCCGACCGCCGCTTGGCATCGCTGCAGAATCAAAGGCGCGAGGGACACAAGACCAGCTATCTCGTCAAGGCGGGCGACACCTTCTGGAGCATCGCGCGACAGTTCAACGTCGGGGTGAAGCAGCTTGCAAGTTGGAATGGTATGGCGCCGCGGGACACGCTCAAGGCAAACCAGCGGTTGGTGGTATGGAGCAAGAACCGCCCGATGGCCAATCTAGCGGCCAATGGCAACACGCAGAAGATCCGTTACGTGGTGCGCCGAGGCGATTCGCTCGCCGCGATTGCCGACAAATTCAAGGTCACGATCAAGGATCTGGCCCGCTGGAACGGGCTGAACAGCAAGAAACACCTCAAGCCCGGCCAACGACTGACCTTGTTCATCGATGTCATCAAGCAGTCGGGTAACGGTTAATCACTCCGCGCCTGCAGAAAAACGGGGGAGGCGCGCTTCCCCCGCTCAATAATACCCAACGCACCAGATTTATAGTTATTCCACCCTGGGTGCAGCCGTTGCGTCTTTCATATCACCCGCTGATACTCCCATCTCGGATCAGACGCCAGAGCAATAACTCGATCCTGACCGAATGTTCATTCCCGGCACAGTGATGGCCGAGGCCGCCTTGGTGAAATACGCGCGCTGACAAACACCCACTTCAGGAGTATATGTTCGCCATTGACCTTGTGCGATATTCATCCCGCTGAGCGCCGATCGCACCTCTCCCAAGGCTCTGTGCACAGGTAATCGGCGATAGCGTTACTGTCTTACGGAGTCTACGGATGAAATTTCGAATCGTTCTGGTGGTGCTTGCAGCGCTGTTGATCGCGGCGCATTTTCTGCGTCAAGGCAACCTTGTCTTGGTGGCTGTCTGTCTCAGCGCACCGCTGTTCCTACTGATACATAGACAATGGAGCATGATAGCGCTGCAGGCAATGCTGTATGCAGCCGCGGGGATTTGGATCTTCGTGTTGCTTCACCTCATCGAGCTGCGCGCCATGGCGGGGCGGCCATGGGGCGTTGCCGCCCTGATACTGGGAGTGGTTGCGCTGTACACGGCGCTGACGGGGGTGTTACTGAACTCACGGGACATGCGTCAGCGCTATCGCTGACGCCCGCCCCGCTCAACCTGGATCGTCGACGGAAAACATGCTCCAGGGATAGGTGATAAATAATTGGGTCTGGGCGCCCTCCTCCCCGCGCGCCAGATCAAAGCGAATGATCACACCGGAGAGCACCACGCGCGCGCCTATGCCGTAGCTGACGCGGCCATCATGCAGCAATCCGCCGAAATGCTCCGCCACCATGCCGCGCTCCCAGAACGCCGCCAGCTGAATCCCGGTGCGTATCCCTTTGGCGACAAAAATATCAAACGGCGTGCGCTCATCGGTCAGATTCCAGCGATATTCGATGCCGTAGAACAAGGCCTGGCTGGCGTAAAAACGGCCGTTGTCATAGGCGCGCAGCCGTTGGGTTCCGCCCAAGGACGAGGCGGTGCCGTAACGATTGTTCGCCTGAATCCCGCTCAGCAGTTTGGCCTCGGCGCGCAGACAGGCGTCCGCATCCGGACCGGGAGGATAGCGATCGCAATCCAGGCCGTATAACTGCTGGAGGACGCCGTAATCCTCGACACCGCTGCGAGTGATATGGGCTCTGGAATAATAGAGATTGAATGCCAGCGTATCCCAACGGCGCGTCGGCCAGTAACCGGTGATGTTGTAATCGTTTACGAAATATTCACTCTCGGCGGCGTCATTGTCGGTGGGCAAGCGGCTGGAAAATTCCAGGCGGATGCCCCGGCGCGGGTCCAGGCGATCATCGGTCAAATCCAGCGAGCCGCCCAATACGATGAGATGGCCGCTGTCCCAATCGGTATCCACGCCTTCGAATGCCTGGCCGTCGCTATCCAATACCTCGAGCAATCGTTCACGGCCCACCAGCAACCGGACAAACGCCTCATAGCGCCGCTCGTCGAAGCTCAGGGTCAATTGCCCCAGCAGATATTTGCCTTCCGCTTTCGGATAGATCACATCATCAGGATCGGAATCAATGCCGCGATCATACGAGGTGGCCGCAACCAAGTAATCGTTGTAGCCGAAGTCGAGTATCAGGCGCCGGGGCAACACGTGATAATCCAGCACGGCAAAGCCCGTGGCCTCGAAATCCCCGCGCACGTAGTATCCCGTGAGATCGGTATCGCCATCACCCATATTGAGCACGCTTGCCCCGACCCCGGCGGCGGTGCCCAGACCGGGGATTTCCCCAACGATCGGATAGACGAAATAACCAAAATCCCTGCCATATTGATCCCTGCGACGTTCGACCGTCTCGGCATAACTGTTGCTGACCAGTATCATCAGCAGCACTATTGCCACGTGCTTCACTCTGGCCCCGCGCTTCATCCGCCCTGTCCTTGTTCCCATGATGTTGTGATCCGCAAATTGATCCAGATCAATGCACCGTATCAACTGTTCTAGGTACCGTGTTGTAGGCTTATCATGGACCAATCGAACTAAGCGTTACAACCGTTTGATTTTTCATCAGAGACGCATTCCACAACAATGAGGTTGTTTATGAAATATGGTTTGCTAGTACTTGTTTCTTTGTTGGTTCCCGTGTCAGTCGGTGTTGCGGGAAGTGAACGTTGGATCATGGCCATAACCCCGGAGCGTCTGGATAGCCAGAATTTGCTCCATGTGCGTTTCACAGACGGGGCGGGAGATCCCGTAGAAAGCGAACTGCTGCAGAAAATGGAGATAAAGGAAGGCAGCTGTGAAACCGGCAGACTCTTCAAGATCGTGGAAGACTACAAGCTGGGCTTTTTTCCCAATCCCAAAATGCTGGGAATCTATCTCCCGCCCGGAAACTGGATCGATAAGACGCTGTGTTTCAGCATCCCGGAAGTCGGCGCCACACAAGTAGCGCCGGCGATCGGGCCGGAGGGCCGATCGGTTGTTTACAAGCTTGAGTAGGTACCCGAGATTACTCCTCCATTGCTGCTGTCTCACACGAATGCCACTTGCTTTCGGTGTGAAGTCTAATCCCCCTCACCCCCGCGCATATCGCGACGACGGCGCCAAGTGCGCGCCATTCGAATGATAATCTTCTGCGCGAAATAGTGGGCGAATCAGCCTTTCAGCTTCGCCAGAAAGGCCTTGGCCTGGGCGAGTTCGATACGCTCGGTATCACGCTCTGCCGTCAGTGCCTGTAGCTTGGTGTAGTAACTGCGGGCCGCCTGGCGGTTACCGGAGGCCTCCGCAGCACGCGCCGCGCCATAAATGCCGCGGAAGCGGTTGGGATCACGCTTCAAGGACCGCTCGAACTCGGTGAACGCCTGCGCCGGTTGATTGAGCCTCAAGAGCATCTCGGCCAGTAATTCCCGCGATGGCAGGACGTTACCCGGCGTAACCGGGTGCTTGTCGCTGGCCTCTTCAGCGTCAGCGGCTGCCCGCATCAACCGCACTGCTTCGTCGTGCCGGTGTTCCGCCAGCGCGATCCAGGCGTTGACCGTCATGATCTGAACATCGGTCTGACCGGCCCAGTAGCCGAGCTTGGATGTCGTCATCACGTCCTTCAACACCTGCAGGCGCTCCACGTCCCTGCGCGCTGCCACAGCATCGCCCGCACGCGCCGCCCCTAATGCGCGCGCAAACACCAAGACGGCCTCCGCTTGCGGGAACTTGTTCCAGGTTAAATCGGCGGGCGCGAGTTCCAGACCGGCCGCCTGCTTCCAATCACCGCGCTCCAGCGCAAAGCGGGAAGGGATCGCGGCAAAGGCATAGGCGGCCACAAAGTTCTCGACGTTCACCCTGCGCACCGCCGCGAGCTCATTCAGTAAGCGCCGCGCTGCCTTGTCCTGCGCCTGCTGAAGATATCCAAACATCATGTAATCCATGGCATGCAAGGCGTCGTAGGTGCCGATACCGAGGGTCGTCTGCTGCATCTCGTTTTTCGCTGCAAGGTATGAAGCGCGGTTGCTCGCCACCATTTCCCGCCACAAACCGACTCGACTGAAGATGTGGGTGGGCATATGCAGTGCATGCGGCACTGCGGGCGCGATGCCGGCGTAAGTGCGGGCGGCCGGAAGACCCCGCTCGGCCAGCTCGGCATAGTCATAGGTGTGGATCAGGTAGTGGGCGATGCCCGGATGATTGGGGTATTTCTTGAACAACGGTTCAAGGATGCTCGCCGCCTTGAGTTGGTTGGCGAAAGTTTTGTCGGTGGGCAACGCTGTAACATTGAGCACAAGCGCGTACAGGATCTGCGCTTCGATATCCTGCGGATAGCGCGCTGCCAAGGCTTCCATGGCCTTCTCGAAGCCCATCGCGCGCACCCGGTGCTCCGTGGTCTGCCAATCCTTGAAAAAAACGCCGAGGGCGGCAATATAGTCGCGTTCCCGCTCGCTGTTGGCGCCGACCTGTTGGGCCTCCGCCATCGCCGCGGAGGCCGCCTCAAGCGCCGCAACGCTGGGTGGCCAAGCGAAAGGATTGCCCATTGACATGAATGCGATGCCCCAATGCGCCATGCCACAGTCCGGATCGCGCTGGATGACCTTGGAAAAAGACGCGATCGCAGGATCGAACCAGAAGGAATGAAACAGAGCCATTGCCCGGTTGAACTCATTCTGCGCCGCCATGTTACACGAGACAGAAAAGTTCACTTCGCCGATTTTTTCAGGCTTGTGTGTCTGCGCGCCCTTTGCGGACATGCTGACAAAGAAAACTAGCGCCAACGCCCCTGCAATGAGTCTTGTGAGTTTCACAGCGGCCTCCTTTGATCATTGATTCCCTATCGACATGATCCGGATCGCTAACTAAGTAGAGTGGCAGAAATTCATCTCGCTGGCACGGGCGATATCAACGCACCGCCATCTCTCATTAGTCATCAACAACCGTTTCAAATCCGCCGTAGATCATACGCCTACCATCAAATGGCATGGGATGAGCGTCCGGACTTAATCTTGAATCAGCCATGGCTTTTTTCATTCCTTCATTGCGAGAGCTTTTTGATGGCCAGGTGATCCACGAAAAAACCACAGTCTCATCCGGCTGCCGCTTGACCGCCATCGGGAAAGAAGTCACTTCGCCTTCCGGAACATCGTCACCCCAACACTCGATGACCTTGATGGCGCCGTATTCTTTGAAAATCGCAGCGGCCTCTTTCGCATACTGTATGTAGATGTTCTTGTTCGCATTTGGAACCGCGACCACGAATCCGTCGACATATGCCATAATCTAGTCCTCAATCACGTAATTTGCTAAATACATACTGTGTCTTTTCTTCGGAAGCGTGGCAGTTGAAACAGGATACCCCACCATCAGTCGTAAGCCGCTCACTGCGGCTGTTACCTGCAAAGCCCTCAAAACCCCAGCCACCGGTATTCTTGAAGCGCTTGGCATCACGCTGCATCACGCCAACCAGCTTGCGCTCGCCCTCTTGCAACGCATTGCCGCCCTCTGTGTAGTTGAGCAGATCGAACACCAAAACCGCCCCATCGGAATACTTGCCGTCCTTTAACCCCTGCATCGCCTTTTTATTGGCATACACGTGATGAATTCCGGCAAAAGGATTTTCCAGCGGATGTCCCGGTTGAATCACCATACTTTTGACATGATGCCAATCTCGAAACCCTGTCGGATAATCCACTTTTGCAGACTCTGCCGCATAACTGCTTGCAACCCATGCGACTACCAGTGTTATTGGAAACAGTAAATATAATTGCCTCATGAATCGCCCTCCAGTTAGTAGAGAAATACGATGCGGATAATCGAGGCATACCCCTTTTCACCCGTCACCCGTACAGCAACCATAAATAGAGTTTTACTGCATAAGTAATTTTACTAAATCAAGGAACCTCTGATTGACACGCGATTCCATGGAAACGCCGACACTTAGAGGTATTAAGGAAAGCAATAATCACATTTTTTCTTTCCGCGCCCTCATCAGTCCAGGATGGAAATATTCGGCGCTCCAGAAATACATCTGGGCAGGATTTATGAATGAAACTATAGTCTACGCCGCGTTGGTTGTCGATGCGCTGCAGATCAGGAGTCTTAACGATAGTCTTATCTCAAACGCTGCGCAGCTATTTCTTCTTCGAGCATGGCTCGAACGTCTTTGATGGCCTGGAGCCCACCGATCAGCATGAGTTCTAACGCCGATTTATGACCTAACTGAGGGTGCGGTGTGGATATCCAACGTTCACGAGTGACGGGCGAATCCGGATAAAGTTTCAACAGCGCACGATCGATGGCCAACAAATGACCGGCGCGCTCCAGCACCGCGACATCATCGGGTAGCGGCTTGCCATCCCTTAGTGCGGATATCTCATCCAGACCCAACAACACAGGCTGATTGAACCGGTGTACGCCCCAGCGCTCGAATACCGCCAAGATGAGTTCCGCCAATACCTTACGGGTTTCAATCTCCCTGAGTTCCGGCACGAATGTTTCAACCCTCTTGGCTTTGGAATCCCGGGTCACGCGCTCCAGCGCTGAGGCGATCTTATCCAGGTAGTCACTTAGCTTCATCGGGCGCACACAAAAATCGTGTCAATGTGTTGCAGCGACGCCTGCCGATTCACCTGTCCTAAGGGCAGCGGCTTCACCATGCGGCAGCGAATTCAACATTTCTTTGAACTCGTTCCACTCCGTGGCAGGCCACACTTCCGTATCGGCACGCCCAAACGTGCGGATCATGGTCGACACCTTAGCGGCAGTTTCCAGATCCGGAGCCTCGAAGATATCGATATAGTCATAGCGGCCCATCACGGCATAATTGTGAATCCACTTCACTTCTGGACATTGACTGCGGATATGCCCCATCACCTGCTGTTCCAACATCTTCAATCCTTCTGGAGACCGCAGTTCTTCATGCGCAATTCTGGTTAACATAACAAATGTCGTCATGATGTATTCCTCTAAACATATTGTATTGATCACTCCTTCCACCATTTGCTGGGGGGAAGACTGTGATGGGGTGGAACAGCTCAATATCATCACCGCTTTTTATCCACGCCATCAGACACTGCTCATAATGCAGACTACAAAGTATAGTTGCAGCAAATCGTTATACCAGGAAGCGCGATGCGCTGTTCAACCGCCCTTCTCCAGACCGCTCACGCGGATGCCGATGAGGCGTACTTTTTTTATCATCGGTCAGCGTAATCCAAGGGCATTGAAGATCGCCTGCATGAAGGCGGGGATGTCTGAAGGACGACGTGAGGTAATGAGATTGCCGTCCACGACGACTTCGCGATCCTGGTAGTCGACGCCCGCCGCCTTTAACTCATTGGCGATCGACCTGTAGCCAGTACCACTGCGTCCTTTGAGCAAACCCGTTGCGATCAGTATCTGTGGACCATGACAAATGGCCGCAACCGGTTTTCCCGTCACCAGGAAACGGCGGGCAATGGCCACGGCCTGAGGATTGTGTTGCAGTGCCGCGGGCGCCTCGCCGCCCGGCAACACCAGCAGATCGTAAGCGCGTGGATCTACTTCATCAAATTCCAATCCGACATCGACCTTCAGGCCATGCTTTCCGGTGATTACTCCCCGCTTCGGTGCGGCCAAATCCACGACCACACCTCGCGCGCGCAGCTGGCGCAGCGGCTCGCTGAGCTCACTGTCTTCGAATCGATCAGTGCTGATGAAGAGTGCACGCATAGCGACATCCGATCTTTGCTCGATGTCCTGAATAACAGTGTTGGTAGGATCGTTCAACCCGATGGCGCAGCTCGTCGCTTTCGAACAGTCGAAACCACGCGGGCGTAAAGGCGGCCATCTTCATACCTCTGACCTTACCGCGGTAAGCCACGCCGTTCCCGATGCGAGAGGGCGTTTTTATCAAGGTGTTAGCGTATCTCCTCAAGAAATATTGGCGTGCCACT
This sequence comes from Pseudomonadota bacterium, assembly GCA_040752855.1. Taxonomy (GTDB): domain Bacteria; phylum Pseudomonadota; class Gammaproteobacteria; order RBG-16-57-12; family RBG-16-57-12; genus JBFMHP01. Next base: position 236,549 of record JBFMHP010000019.1, read on the forward strand.
GAGATCGATCCGTGGCGTTGTGCCGACAATATCAACTTCAGTGTTGTCGACAAATCGCAGACTAAGTCGCGCCTTGTTTTTGCTGTGCAACGGTATTGGGATTACTTCATAACGCTTACCGTCGACCTCCAGAAAACCATCGGCGACGGTATTGGGCAGTGGCGGCGGCGCTCCGCTAATGGTCGCGTCTTCAAGGACAATATTCGCCTCCTGGCTCCATTCACTCCCCGGATCACAGCCGGGTATCCCCTTGACCTTTAAGATATAGGCAACTGAAAAATGTATGACCGTTGCGCCGTTGACGCTGGTGAGATGATTGATTCGCGAATTGTATAATTCAAGTCCACTGCTCACGGCTTTGTTCTCCCGGTATATTGTATTCTTAAGATGGTGAACCCACAGTCACCGCAATCTCCTCGCTAAACAGTATTCTACCCGATGGGCGCTGGAAGACGGCTGCCGTTGTCGCGTTCTCGGTACCGTATAGCAGCGCGGCACACAGGCTATAACGGCCTGGCGTTGAGGGGGCTTGGAGCTTGAACACTACATCGCCTGCGGGAAACACCTGTTTCTTGCGATCGTACTGTTGGTCAGTAATCAGAATGAAACTCAAGTTTTTTGCCAAGCCTGTGATACGGCCGTCCAGCCACTTGGTTTGCGGCTTCCCATCCTGGCCACTGATCTGCGGTGGACCGATAATTTGCCACCCGGCTGCGGATATTGGACGGGATTGATAACGTAACGCCTTGTCCACCAACATCACGCCAATGGCCGGACCATTGCCGCCTTTTGCCTTTACCCTCACCTCGATCTGCGCACTGGCTGCCACCTGCCGCGGGGCATCCAACGTAACCGTGGTGCGCTCGTCGATGAAGCGCGCTTCATCGATGATCGCGGCCCGCTCCTCCGATGTCAGCTCGACATACGGGGACGGCGGCATCATGGCATTGACCGCGCGGTAGTGCTTGTTCTCCGGGGTTTCACCTTTTGCAAGGTCCGCCGGCATCTCCGGCATATACTCTGCTTTCGTCGCCGCGTGACAAGAGGCGCAAAACGGCGCTGCATCGGTTACATACATGCCGGGCCCGTTTGGGTAGGCCAGCGATACGGAATTTGTCATTCCGCTCAGTGACACCCCAACCACCATTGATAAATGGATTTTCATGTCCATGACTCCTTTCGTTGTAACTCATCTGAGCATACACGAACACATGTCGACCTATTGGAGTGTAGACTGATTACACCAATGTGTCGGTTTTAGCAGCCATGACAAAGTCATTCACATGCAGCCCCCTGATCTTGTGACTCCACCATGTCACGGTGACCTTGCCCCATTCCGTTAGAATTGTTGGGTGATGACCTTCCTGCTCGGCAAGCTCACCCACTTGATTGGTGAAGGCCAGGGCTTGTTGGAAGTTGTTGAACTTAAAAGTGCGGCGCAAGCGCTTGATGCCATCGATTTCAACAATTTCCCAAGCGGGAATTTGCGGCATAAATTTTTCGATTTGCGCTGGCGTTGCCAATGGAGCGCCTATTTCGCAGGCTTCGCACTTTTTTGCGGTTAAATCGTTCATTCGATACTCCTAAGCTGCCTCTGGTCTCTCATCTGTGCCATATGCATAAGATTAGACCAGAACACCAAAGATGCACCTGCCATGCCTGCGCTCACACTCACCCTTGGGCCAAGGGTGGAGTGTTTGCCTATACTCCTTAGGATCTCCATGAATACCGACTCTGATCATGACCTTATCCATCATCGAATTGGCGCAGGCACGTGAAATCACCGACGAGTTGCTCACCGAACTCGGTTTGGAAGCATATCTCTTTGAAATCGAACCCCACGAAGATGAGTGGCGTGTGATCGTAGAATGCGTCTGTAGCGAGACCAAGACGCCGTGGTCACGAGTCAGTTGGCCTGTATCAAAAAAACTGCTGCTTGCCTGCGGTGATAACGAGACCGCACGTCGAAAATTATTGACGCAGTGGCAGCGGCACTTGAGTGCCTGTATGGCGCATCCAAGCTGACGCGCACCTATCGCAAAACAACAAGAGGCTGCGCCTGCTATTTTAAACACAGGTTCTATTTAAATCCCCTGCCCCCGGTTCTCACATCGATCAGGTCGCCATTTCGAAAGGTCAGGATGCGAATGAACTGATTTGCGCCGAGATCATAGGTCCACTCGTCAATGGAGACCGTTACAGCCTCCCGGCCGCCGGGTATTCGACCGGTCACGGTTTCAATACGCCGTTCCTTCCAGTCTGGGCCGCCGCAGCGCAAGGCGATTTCAGCGCTCGACGTGCCGAGTGAAAAGATATCCAGATCACATTTTTGTTTGCCCGGTGGCACGACGAAACCTCGGCCACCTGTTTCGATGCTCAAGACCCGGCTATCCCGAAAGGTAAGTATTTGCAGGAAATGCGACGGACCAAGGTTATAGATCCAGCGTTCATTGATCCGGCTGAGACGATACTCAAAGTCCGTATCAGGAAACTTGGTGGTTTCCTCGAACCAGCGATCCTTCCACGTCGGTTCTCCACACTTATTCAGCACTTCCAGCTTGGTATCGCCAACGACTACCAGCGAACCATCGCAGCGCAAGGCATGTGCCGGCTGACTCCACAGCAACACCAAGCACAGTATTGGAATTGTCATTGAGGCAATGGCGGTCACTGCTACTCCCCTTTAGGCCTACCGATCGGCATGATCACCAACGGCTGTTCACGCTCATCCAATTGCAGTATCCGCGCGACGGCCTCATCATCGAAGGCGCCGACCACCACTGTGCCCAATCTTAAGGCCTCAGCTTGCAAAAACACGTTCTCTCCGGCATGACCGGCCTCCGTGTGCACGTAGCGTCTGCCACGCTCGCGGTACTTGGCGGTCGTGCGCTCGTAGATCCCGGAAAACACCAATGACACGGGCGCGTCCTGAATCCACAGCTGTCCCACCGCTGCATAGGCGAGCGCAGCGCGTTTATCTCCGTTGCCGGTTTGCTCCAAGGCATGCTGCTTTGATCGATAGCGGTAGACACCCGGTTCGAGAGGTGTGATCTTGCCGACAACCGCGTATACCTCCAAGGGGTACAGGGCACCTGCGGATGGCGCCGCGCGCAACCCCTGTGGATCGGTGATGCCTTGGGCCGCCCAAAGCAGTTGCGAGAATTGTTGCAGAGTGATCGGCTCAGCGGTAAATTCCCGCCGGGAACGACGATGCGCTATCGCCTGCTCGACGCTCACTGATCCTTGAAGATGCGGCAGAGGCAGGCGAATTTCGAGATCTGTTGCTGACATAGATGGCGCTACACTCCCGCTCCCCAGCCCCATGACTATACCCAGCATCCCGAGTGTGATAATGCGTGATCTAGTCATGAGCGATTTCCGCAATAATTCGACAAAGAACATTCCCCCTCTCAAAGCATAGACATCCACGATAGCATTTCAATTTCGGCCTGAATGCAACACACCAGTGAAACGCATTACCTATGATGTGGTTTTCAGGACTACACGCCCTATCGGCGATTTATCGTATAAACAGCATCTCCCTCCCCGCAATGATCCTAATCTACCCTTTTTTGCGGCAATACCCATGTTGACCGCCTGTTTTGCCCTATATTATTTGAGAGACGCAGATACTTTATTCGCACTGGGGAGATCGAAGTCTGCCGCTCCCTGGCCGGCAGCACCCGGCGGTACTCAGCAAGAGGGCTAGAGAAGAAGAACATGAACAGCATATTGATCACCGGCAGCAATCGTGGGCTGGGCCTGGAGTGGGCGCGCCAATATGGGCAATCCGGCTGGCGGGTCTACGCCACGTGTCGCTACCCTGACCAGGCTGACGCCTTACAACAACTCTGTCAGACCTATCCCACGATGAGCATGCATCGGCTGGATGTTACACGTGCCGAGGAGATCCGGAATGTTGTCGAACAACTGCAAGGGGCGCCGATCGACCTGCTGATCAACAATGCCGGTGTGTATATCGAAAAATACCAGCAAGACAGTCTGGGCAGCATCGACTATGAGGCATGGCGGGATTCCTTCAACGTGAACAGCCTGGGCGCGGTACGTCTGACCGAGGCTCTGCTCGAGAACATCGCGCGTAGCGAAAAGCGGCTGGTGGTGGCCGTCACCAGCCACATGGGCAGCATCGCCGAGATCGAAGGCCCAGGGAGCTATGCCTATCGCTCCAGTAAGGCGGCGCTGAATGCCGCTATGAAGGGCATCTCGCTGGAACTTGCCCCGCGTGCTATCGGAATATTATTGCTTCATCCCGGCTGGGTAAGAACACGCATGGGCGGAATGGACGCCACACTATCGACAGAACAGAGTGTCAAAGGCATGCGCAAGATCATCGAGAACTACTCACGCCGGATGTCGGGTCAATTCTATCGCTATGATGGCAGCAAGATACCGTGGTAGCTTACATCGGCACCTCGGGCTGGTCTTAAGCGCACTGGAAAGGCCCGTTTTATCCCGAGCAACTCCCTGATGCCGAGATGCTGGATTACTACATCCACCGGTTTAACAGCGTCGAGATCAACAGGCATACTCTGAACGGCTGGGCGCAGGCGTGCGCGGAGTGGGCTGCCGAAGGACGTGCGATCTATTGTTATTTCGACAATGACCAAGCTGGTTACGCCGTGCAGAACGCGCTTCAATTGCGCGGCCTGTTGGCTTCGATCAATCGGGCGGACTAGGTTTCTGGGACTGTGGCTTCAGACGAAACAAGCCGTGCGTATCGCTATCGCTGGTAAAATACAGCGCCCCATCCGGACCGATCGCCACGCCTACCGGACGCGCCCAGCGATCGCCATTCTTTAATTGAAAACCACTCACCAGATCGTCGACGCGCACTGGCTCTCCGTTCTTGAAGCGCACCACGACGATCTTGGGTGGCCGCCGGGTGGACTTATCACCAAACAATTTTCCTCCGGAACGCACCGCCCATGAACCGCGCAATGCCACGATTGCATCGCCCCACAACCGCTTGTCCATCGCGCCATCCGGAACAAAAGCGACTCCCATAGGCGCGTTGCGCGCGGGAAAGGTCGCGACGGGCATTTGTACCTCCTCGATCGGCCGCGGCGGTTTGCTTTTGATGCAATCGTCGCGAATGATGCGCTCGCCGTTGTATTGAAACCACGGCATGCCATGAAAAGACCCGAAGGTCAGGCGGCTGAAATACTCGGGCGGCAGATCGAAACCCATATGATCCGGACCGTTATTACTGGCATAGAGCACATGGGTCTTGGGATGCCAGTCAAAGCCTACCGGATTGCGCAGCCCCGATGCGAAGGTCTCCCAAGACAGCCCGTCCTTTCCTTCTCGCAGCCGCAGCACCCCGCCCCGTTGGTCATCAAAGGGATAGTCCGTGCCGAGATATTCATCACTACAGTTACCGGTAATCCCGAGACTGACATACACCCTGCCGTCAGGACCTACGCCAACAGTACGGCTGTTATGTCCGGACCCGCCCGGCAGTAGCGCAATGCGTTTCACATCATCTTTTTTCAGTGTCTTTTGCCCAAGTCGATAAGGAGCGCGATAAAGACCATCGGCCTGTGCAATGAGTATTTCTCCCGCGCGCAGCGCCACGCTGTGTGGATAATTGTCGAGTGTTACCAACACCTCGGGTTCCGTATAGGGCGGCGGCAGTCGATACACATTTCCCGACTTCGAACCAACGAATAGATCGCCGTTTTGTGCAAAATGCAGCAGCCGCGGCTCATCAAGCTTCTTGGTCAGAAGCTCCAATGTATAACCGCTTGGCAGGGTTGCCTGCTGCACACTAAAAAGTCCGACATCCAGCGCCTGTGTGCGATAGGTCAAAGGCGCATCCGCTGCATGGAGATTCCCACCCACCATGCTGAACATCGCCGCCATCATGAACCCGATTGCCGACGCCCTCAGAATATCCATCACACACCTCCAGAAACGCCTGCCGTGCCGCTCGCCATACGTGTTACGCCAGTCCCGTTATCACCCAAGAGTCAAATATATCTGCAAATCGTCTACACTGATACGTAACGACCCCGTTCACATACCAATGCATCATTCCCATAGTCGAACTGAGGAGCATGGCCATGGCAATAGTTAAAGTTATTGAGGTATTGTCCCAGTCAGAAAAAAGCTGGGAACATGCAGCACAGAATGCATTGCAGGAGGCGTCAAAGACCCTCCGCAATATTCGCTCGATATATGTCAAGGATATGGAAGCCAAGGTGGAAAACAACAAGATTTCGCAATATCGGATCAATGCGAAGATTTCGTTTGAGATCGAGTGAGCATCGGCGGCAAGCGGTGGGCATGTTCGAGCCGAGCCCCATCTCGATGATTATGGTTGTATCAGATGATTGCTCGGATATATATCTTGCGAATTCATGATTGAGACCGCGAATTATACCGGCTGCGCGAATAGATTCATCACGGTGCCTATCGCCCCTGGGAGCACAGGCATGAGGAGCGCCGTCACCTTAGGCCAGTGGGCCAGCAAGAAGTCCTTAGGACTCGCTCCTTTTGCGGGCTTATGCCCGGCATCTTCGATCAACTGCAGGCGATTAAAAGACTTCTGCAACCACAGGTAAGACGAAATATATGCCGCCGCCAGAAGCAGACTCGAAAACGCACCTGCCATCAAACTGATGGTAGGCGCGAGTTTCAAGACGTGTTCCCGTTCCTCCGCAACCAGCAGCATCGCTCCAAAACGATACATCTCGGTCGAGGTTGCCACCCACACCAAAAGAAAAGCGGCGCCGCAGTACATAATCAGCGTAATAGCACGCATTTGCCGGGTTACATCATTGTTATAAACGCCGGGCAAAAGCATCAAAGATGCGATAAGCAGCAAGATGGCCACGACAACAATGCCCAGGCCGGTATTGTACTTGGTGAGATTGACAGCTCCGTTCGACACCAATCCCAGATTGCGCACGATAAACTCAAACGACATCAACGGAATGTTCTTGACTTCGGATAGATAAGCCAAAATCCCCACCAGGGCGACAACGGTAAACAATATCATCACGTGCAGCGCGACACGCCGTGTAGCGAGATGTTTCGTCGCGCCGTGGAACTGATACCAGCAGAACCCCACCGCAAACAGCCCAACCAGCCAAAAAAAGAAACTCAATAACAACCACCACATCCCAGCCTCGGCAAGCAATACCATTTCCTCCAGCGAGGTACCGGCAGGGTATTCTTTTAACGTATTGAGCGGTGGTCTTGGCAAATTGGCCTGATCAAGCCCCACTATTCCGGCAAGGAAGAACAAGATCACGAATACGGCAGCAATTCCGGTGACCGGATAAAAAACACCTTGATATCGTTTCAAGTAATTCAGCATATATTTGTTATTGTTGTGAACACACTATATCGCGGTTTTCAGCAATGCGGGACCTGGTTGTCCGTTACCTCCCCGCGGTCTTTGCTGGCAGGGGCGGCATTCAGATCAATGGTTACATCATCGATCGTTATTCTAGCCGGAATCCATCCGTAATCAGGCGCCAGCCACAATGCGGCTCCGCCCTTTGTCTTGCGGCTGATGATTTCATAGACCTTCATGTTGCCTAGTCTGGTATCGAGCGCCCGATCACCATTGAAAGTCACCTGGTGCTGTTTCAATTTCCCTCTCTCCAGCACTTGATATGGATCGCTCTTTCCTATCGATTGTACGGGAGCGGCCGACATCAATGCCACCTGAAACGACATTGGATCCCAGGTCGGCCAGGTGATATCGACCGTTGTTGGTTCGGCTGAACTTCCCAGAACAGTAACCGCCTTGTTACTCTCCCAGTCGAAGCTGGATTTCACATTGAATTCCTTGTTCGACTCATCGACGTGCAGGTATTCCAGCGGTTTCATGCCATGCTGGTCCAGCCGAATCAGGCTGCAATCATAAAATTTACGCTTGAACACTGACCACTTCACCGTGCTGTCCATGACATATTTGAGATATTGACCTGTTCTGGTCAACTCGACTCTGGCATTGGCCGTGACCGTAAACAAAAGCACCTTCTTCTTCCCTTCATAATGGGCAATGAAGGGGCGGATCTGATCATCGGCCAGGCTGGTGGCGGCCGTTAACAATAACAACAAGAGTATCGCGATGTTCATTTTACGTTCTCGCACTTTGTGCGCTTGAACCGGCCGTCTCGTCCCTCGTGCGGCGCCCGCCCCCTCTCCCGCCCGGGAAGAGGGTATGATATGTACGAATATAATACCGCGCAGCGCAATAATCGAGAAATCGGCGGCACCACGAGCAATCCGCCGCTCGCCAATCAGTTCCGCACCGTTGCGTTGGAATACACCGTTTGGCTGCCGCCACTGACCAAATATCCGTATGTGATGTCGCCGACGTGCCGTGGTTTCGGCAAGAATCATCCGAGTTACCACCGGTACGATTAGCGTTGCCGGCGGTGCAGTCCCGCCAGTCCAACCGTTACCACACCAACGCCCTTGAAACTGCACACCCTCCTTCTGCTCTCCCCTTGCCTGAATCGCGGCCGTCATTGCGCGGTCACGGTCTATACTTCATGGGATGATCGCCTGGAATGACAGCTATGTCACGATTATTGAAAATTGCCGTATCTTCACTGCTGTTGTGGCTGCCGGGGACCGGCGTGACGCAGGAACACGGTGGATTTGTCTACCGCGCGGGAGTGGTTGAAGATGACCTCTATCTGGCCGGGGGGCGGGTGCAGGTCAATGCGGAGGTTACGGGCGATGTGCTGGCGGCGGGCGGGCATGTGTTGGTAGAAAACCAAGTGTCCGGTGATGTGATGGCCGCCGGTGGCGCGGTCGAGATCCGTGGGCAGATCGCCGACGATGTGCGTGCTGTCGGCGGGCAGGTGCAGCTCCGTGGTGTGGTCGGCGGTGACGCGGTCGTCGCAGCAGGCGATGTCGTGTTGGCACGGGGTGCCCGGGTCGCCGGACGTGCCTGGCTCAATGGTGGTGAAGTGGAGGTCGCCGGCCAGGTGGACCGGGAACTGCGCATCAACGGCGGCACGGTGGTGATCGCCGGTGAAGTCGCTGGGGATGCAATTGTGACAGCGCGCACCCTCAAGCTATTGCCGCAGGCTGTCATTCGCGGTGCGTTGCATTATCGCGGGCCGCAAGCGGCGGAGATCGATCCGCAGGCAAAGGTTGTTGGCGACATTCGCTATGAGCCGCTGCGCCGCCATGAAATGCCGGAATTCTCCTTCGCCTGGGCGATCGTACTTTTATTTGGCCTGACACTGGCGTTATGGTTGCCCGGTGTCGCGGCCTATCTAGCGTTCGGGGACTGCCTGTTGCACACCGCACGCACTATCGGTGAGCGGCCCGGAGTCGCTTTCGGGCTGGGGCTTGCAATCGCCTTCGCTACGCCACCTTTGAGCGTGCTGTTGTTGGCGAGCGGAATCGGCGCCGTGTTGGGATTGGCCTTGCTACTCTGTTATGCCTTGTCGATGATCGCCGCTTGGATCGTCGGTGTTTTTTTCCTCAGTGATGCCGTGCTGCGACGCTGGTCGTCCGGCAAGCAGCAGCGCAAGTCTTGGCAGCTGCTTTATAATTTTTCGGCGGTCATTGCAGTATGCCTGGTGGCGATGATTCCACTGCTCGGCCAGCTCGCGCTCTTGGGCTTGATCATCCTGGGAATTGGGGCGATCTACTATCAGGTCTATCGTAACTTTCTTGTCGGCACCAAAAGCACGGGCCTTGTTTGAGCGACATTCCACACGGCCCTCGAAATATTCGGCCAGTTCACTTCAACTAAAGCGAGGTACGTATCATGCAAGCCACTGCTGAGTTACAGATAATACCGTTGGGCGAAGGTGTCTCGGTGCGCAAAGAGGTCACACGGGCAGTCGAGATGCTCAAGCGGGAAAAATTCATAATTGAAACCCACGCCGCAGGCACTGATATCCAAGGGGAGTTGACCGACATCCTGGCGGCGGTCGCCAAGATCCATGAAACACTGCACCAGGAAGGCGCGGTCCGGCTGGTCAGTTACCTGAAGCTGGAAACCCGTACCGATAAGGTGCCGACGTTGTCAGGCAAACGTCTCTAAGCGGCCGTTGCCCCTCTTCCTCCAGGAGCGGTTGGGGCACCTTTCTCAAATCAGTTCACCCGGGTACCAATCCCTTATTCAAAGCCGTGTTTGATGCAAATCACAAATTTGACACTTTACCTTGCACGAATTCAATGGTGGTCTATAAAGATACTGCGCAACAAGCGCATGGGCATCAAGTCCCACATATTTCACACAACTATATGTAGTTGCCGTTCACTCCTTGAATCAACATCCGCATTTTTGATTCGTCCGCTGGAAATGTCACTTGACATGAAAAACCACTGTGTGCCGCCAGACCGAAACGAAAGCATGGGAGTTCATCAAGATGAACGTCGAGAAAAATTGTCGCAAACACCCTACCAACACCGTCATTCCACCTGCTTCATCTCCTCTTTACGCGCTGCTGTTCGCACTTTTATGCGGACTTGCTGTTAGCAACCCCGCTTTTTCCTTCACGATAAACCTGGAGCCGCTGGTTACCGGACTGGATAACCCGGTGGTTATCACCAACGCGGGTGATGACCGACTATTCGTCGCGGAAAAATCCGGCACCATCAGGATTATCGACAATGGCGACCTACTGCCCACGCCATACCTCGACCTCACGAACATAGTGGGCAGCGAGTACATCGAGCAAGGCCTGTTGGGTATCGCATTCCATCCTGACTATGGCACTGCCGGCGCCGCCGGCGAAGGCCTGTTCTGGGTCAACTACACCGACAAGAACGGCGACACGGTAATTGCACGCTACTCGGTCTCGGCAAACAATCCGAACGTAGCGGACCCAGCCAGCAGCGTTGTGCTATTCAACATTGCTCAAGTCAATGAGGATCATAACGGCGGCCACATCGAATTCGGCCCTCCGGAGGGTGCGCAACGCAAGCGTTATCTCTACATCGGCATGGGTGACGGCGGACGCAGCGCTAACGGACAGGAGGACGGCACACTCCTCGGCAAGCTATTACGCATCGATCCGAGCACCGATAGCACTCCCAATGCCCCGGGCTACACCATCCCGCCTGACAATCCGAATGCTGCGGCCGCCGCGCCCTTGGGCACCATCCTGGCAAAAGGTTTCCGCAACCCGTGGCGGTTTTCATTTGATGCAGCAAATGGTGACCTATACATCACCGACGTGGGTCAAAAGGATTGGGAGGAAATCAACATACAAACCGCGGGGACGGTCAGTGGCAAGAACTTCGGCTGGAACATCATGGAGGGCGTCGACTGTTACAGTCCCGCCACAGGGTGCGTTGAAACGGGCCTGGAACCGCCGACCAGCGCGTATGCCCACGATAGTGGCCGATGCGCGATAATCGGGGGGCACGTTTATCGCGGACCCAAGTACCCGGGCCTGGCCGGCAATTATCTCTACGCCGATTGGTGCTCCGGAGAGCTGTTCGCGCTCAAGAAAGATTCCACTGGTGAGTGGATCAGCAATCCGGTCCATACCGTTTCCTTCAGTCCGCTGAGTTTCGGTGTCGACCGTGCGCAGGAATTGTATCTGGCGGGAAGCGACGGAACCATCTATCAAGTCGTTGATGCAGATAGCACGGGCAACACCAACTCCTTGCCGGTAGCGCGGGATGACAGTGCGAACACCCGGAAAGGCGAAGCCGTGGTGATATCCGCGCTTGCCAACGACAGCGATCCCGACGGCGATGTGCTCACCATCGGTTCCGTGACCCAAGGCGCCCACGGCGACGTGATGCTCAATCCTGACGGCAGCATCACCTATACACCAAACGACGATTACACCGGCAGCGACACCTTCAACTATACCGTAAGCGATGGCAACGGGGGCAGCGACACCGCAGCGGTGAGCATTCGAGTAATTGCAGTCAACTCCATCCCGGTGGCCAATGCCGACACAGTCACCGTCAAGGAAAATACAAAGATCACCATCACCCCGCTGACAAATGACCTAGATGCCGACAACGACCCCTTGACCATCACCGACGTATCGCAGGCCACTGCCGGCACGGTATCAATGGCGGGCAACAACGCTGTCGACTATATGCCCGCCCTAAACTACACCGGTGCCGATCAATTCACATACAGCATCGAAGACGGCAATGGCGGAACCGCCACCGCGACCGTGAGCATCACCGTCACCGCAGTAAATAGCGCCCCGGTCGACCGCAACGACAGTGCCTCCACCTCCGAAGACAGCGCCGTTACCATCGCTGTATTGGATAACGACAACGATCCCGACAACGACTTACTGCGTATCGGCAAGTTCACCCAGGCGGCGCACGGTAGCGTCCGTATCAATGAGGACTCATCGATCACCTACACCCCCGCCGCAAACTTCCACGGCAGCGACAGCTTCAGTTATACCGTCACCGACGGCGAACTCCTCGGAGACGGCGCCATTGTCAGCATCCAGGTATCCGCCGCTAACGATGCCCCCACCGCGCAGAACGATGCCGCGGATACCCGATCCGACAGCACCGTCGCCATCCCCGTCCTGGCAAATGACGATGATGCCGACGGTGACTCACTGCAGATCAGCGCAGTAACCGCCGGTGAACATGGCACAGTAACGATCGACGGCGACGCCCTGACTTATCAGCCTGCAACCGGCTTCGTGGGTACCGACCGATTTACCTATACCATCGTCGATGGACGCGGTGGCAGCGATACCGCGGAGGTTGTAGTCCAAGTGGACCGCATCGTTATTCCTCTGTCGGTACAAGACGACCATGCTCAAACCGACAAAAATACCCCCGTCGCCATCGCGGTACTCGACAATGACAGCTGCGCCGATGGCTGCGCACTGACCGTGCGATCCGTCACCCAGGGATTGCATGGCAATGTGGTGATCAATACCGATAACACCCTCAGCTATACTCCCGATGCCGACTTCATTGGCGAAGACAGGTTTGAATACACCATCCATGATGACAGCGGATTGAGTGCAACAGCAGCAGTGACGGTAAATATCAGTGAGACTCACCTTAACACGCCGCCGGTAATCGATCCGATCGATGTGCCGCCCCTGTCCGAAGGCAATACGACATCGGTGCCCATCACCGCACGCGATCCAGAAGGTGACCAACTCCGGTTCAGTGCCTCTCAATTGCCCGAGTTTGCCAAACTAATTGAGAGTGAAAGTGGTGCGGCCGAGCTGATATTCGAAGCCGGCCACCATCATGCCGGCAGCTATTCATTAACCATTACCGTTACGGACAACGGCAATCCCGCGCAATCCAGCAGCGTCACGCTCCAATTCGTCGTACGCGAAACCAATCGCGCACCGGTTGCACAGTTACCGGAAGACATGAATGTACCGACCGGCACCCGCGTGGTGCTTGATGCGACCGATTCATCCGACCCCGACAACGATCTGATCACCTTTCAATGGAAGTTCATCAGCTTGCCAGCCGACAGCCGGTTAAGCGATCAGGATATTGTTTCGGCAGAATCTCCCACGGCCAGCTTCACGCCCGACGTAGCGGGAGAATATGTGCTCGGGGTCATCGTGTCAGACCAAAGCGACGCCACGAGTGCCGACATGATCATTACCGCCGCCCCGCCAAACAATGTCAGCCCGAATGCCAGCGCCGGGGCCGATCAGGCGGTCCAAACAAACACCGCAGTCACACTTGATGCTTCCGCAAGTAAAGACCCGGATAGCGCCCCCGCCGAGTTGACATTCAAGTGGTATTTTGGGGCCATCCCATCAGAGAGCCGCTTGACTGAAGAGAGCCTGGACAATCGCAACAGCAGCGTCGCCTCATTTGTGCCCGATACACAAGGCCAGTATCAAATCTTTCTAGAGGTATCTGACGGTGAAGCAAGTGATGTCGACGAGGTCATCATTACCGCAACAATGAACAACCTCCGCCCAATAGCACGCGCAGGCGAAGACCAACAAAGCGAAGTTGGCGCTCATGTTTATCTAGATGGATCAGCCAGCCATGACCCGGACAATCAGCCATCACAGCTGGAATTTACATGGAATTTCTCGGGGCTACCATCAGACAGCCGTCTTAGCAACAGTGACCTCTTGAACGCCACAACGATGTCTCCAAGCTTTGTCCCCGATGTGGCGGGCCAGTACCTGATTCACCTCAAGGTCACCGATGGAGTCGACACGGCCGATGATCATATCCTGGTAGAGGTAGCCGCCACAGCCGAATCCCGCCCGGCGAGCCCCACCAACCTGACCGCCACATCCTATCGCTCACGTGTAAATTTGAGGTGGAGTTATTCCGGCAATGACGCGACATTCATCATATATCGCAAACTTAAGGGTGAGTCGGAGTTCAGGCCGATTGCACAGACTACCGACTCATACTATACAGACCGCATTTCAACCGCCTACCAGTCTGCAGATTACTATGTCATAGCAGAGAATGCGCACGGCCAGAGCGACGCATCAACTAATATTCAAGTTCGTATCAACCATCGCTCCTGGTGGAAAAATAACAGATCGGATTCGAACGATTCGGACTCGGATGCGGCGCCTGGAAAGAGGACGTATTGGCGCAATTGGTAGCCGGTCGGCCGATATTGGCCTGTGACAATCCCCTCCCCAAGAGATGGCTCCAGGGATGGAGCAGGTAGACAAGCCAGGAGCATATTGTCGAGACTGCGCCAGAGCAGACATAACGCGTTTAAATCACACATCTTCTTGTTTGTCGGGATGCGCCTTTCCTAGCGCAGCTTGTTGTCGCGCTATTTTCACTTTCATCAGAGCGCCTATCTCTTTGAGTTTTTCAGTGACGCCGCGCTTTTCGAGGTGGGAGGCGACATGAACGGCGTGCGCCAACTGTTCTTTCAGATAGCGTTCGTCCACGCCGCTTTGTGCAGCCAGTATTAATACGGCATAAAGATATTCCTTGTGGCGAAAATCGGCACGGGTAGCAAAAGCGGCGCTGCGTCTTAATAAGTTCACGGCTTCGGCAACATCTTTTTTGTGCTGTAACTGGATCATGCCCCGTTGATAAAGACTCAAGCTATCGCTGTCACCGGCCTTGCGAAACTCTTCAAGGGCCTTGTCATAATCAGCGAGGTTGCCGCTGGAGTACACTTTTCCGAGCAAATAACGCGCTTTGAGGTTATACGGGCTCATGGCCAAGGAGGTTTCGAGATGTGCCTTGGCTTTTTCCGCCCAATCGGGTGTGAGGCGGCTGCGTTGTTTGATATAGAGCGCCGCCAGGTTGATATGCGGTTCCGGGAAGTTCTGCGGCACGTGGATTTGAATCGCCCAACGTAGGTACTTCATAGCGTCGTCGAATTTGTTCATGACATAACAGGCGCGACCGTAGGCGTTCTGGGCGGCGGCGTGCGCTTGTGCAAAGGTTTGCCAGCTTTCGCTTTTAACATTTGGCGTCATTTTCCATAACCAGTGTTCATCATTTTCTATACGTTTTAGTATTTCCGCCATGCTCTGGTACAGTTGCTGCGCCTTGTCCGGAGAGGTAAACGAGGCTTCGCGCAGGCGCTCAATTTCCGAGCACAACACCGCAGCGCGTCCGCCCTTGGTGAGGTACAACAGGTTGTCCCGACATTTAGGCGTCAAGGTGACTTGTTGCTCATGGAACTTTTCCATGATGCTGCGCCAGCGCTCAGTCAACTCACGGATGACCCGGTCATTGGTTTTTGCTTGGGGGAGACTTTGTCCCGTGGCAGCGCGCGCCGGATCGGCGAACGCTTCCAGTTCCTCGATCAGTTGATCGATGAGTATCAGGGCACGCGCGATGGACCGTTCCGACGCGATTTTCGACATGCTAACGATCAGGTTGTAACGTACTATCCAGGGAAATTCAGGATTGGTTCGTAGAAAGGCGCCGAAGTGATGAAAGCACCAGATTTCTTGCGATCCGAGCATCCGTTCGACGTAATCAAACTGGTCACGCGCAGCTTCATTGTCCCCCAAATAGCGCAATACCGAGGCGAGCTTGAAACGAGCCATCCAGTTGGCCGGATCATGGGCCAGCGCGCTTTGCAGCAACGCTTGCGCCCGCTCATAGCGCTGCTTGCGCTCGTCGTCGCCGGTTTCCAGACTGAGCAAAGACTCGGCTTGCAGGTAATTGCGTAAACTGCGCCAATTCTCAGTTACTTTCGAGCCGGGCAGTGTGGCGGCGATTTGGGTGGCGACATCTTTGATGACGGTGTCGCGGCAGCGTGGCGCGTCGGCGGCGCAGCTCGCTTCAAATAGGCCACCCTCTACTACGCTTCCGTCTCGGCGGTATTTGGTCACCTGCAGTAACAGATGGGTGTCGGTTTGTTTCAACACGCCGCTCAGCGTGTACTCGTAAGGCCGCTTGAACAGCAGCGCCAGATATTGAAACAATTGTTTGGCTTGAAAGGAAAACGGTCCGATGCGCACCGGTTCGGCGTTAGCTTCGATGTGCGAGGCGATAGCAGCGATGCCTCCCAACGGGTCGCGGGCGTTGGGCAGATTGGTGGCGTCGAGATCCATCAGCACACCGCTGGCCGGGGCACTGGCCGAGCCGTTGACCAGGTTGACGATAGCTTGCGCCATTTCCTGGGAGAGTTCCTGGCTTTTGGCTTCCCGTTGCTCGGCTGCTGCGCACTGATCTTCCAAGCTGATGCCGGTACCCGGTCTGACCATGTAGCGCGCTCTAAACCAGCGTGCCGCATAATAGACACCGACCAGCACAGCAAAGTAAACCAACCATTCGAACACGGTAGTCACTGCCTTAGACAAACTCTCAACAACGCGCTCGTTCAAGGTTGGCTGCTTGGCTTGTTCGACGAGGGCCGCTTGGCGCGTTTGGCCTTTTTCCGCTTGCGCGCGCATTTCCGAGCTAACGCTGCCGGGCACTAACGCGTTGGCTTCATCAAAAAGCTTGAGTGCGCCGGCGTAATCGCCCGCTTTGAGCAGGACATAACCGCGCTCGGCGCTGTCCTGGGCTTTTTGTCGGTTGGCGCTTTGCTTGGCTTGTGCAAGTTCCGTGGCCAGGCGTTTTGTGCTGATGATCAAGTATTGATTGCCAATCTTGTCTTTGTCCAGCTCTGCCAGTAGCTCTTCAACAAGTTGCGCAGCATCATTCACCTGACCGGCTTTTTGGTAAGCCTCGGCAGCGGAGAATACATTCAGCATGCGCTTAATGTTTTCTGCGTGAATTTTTAGATCGGGATGGATGTCTGCCTGCTTGTTAGCGAGAGCATAGGCTTGCTGCCACTGGCCTTGGGCTTCCAGATCAAAGATGGAAGCCTTCTCGTCGGGGACCAGCATGGAAAAACACAGAGCGGGAAGCGTCATCAGAGCGACGACGAGTAGCGACCTAAGTAATGGCACCGCAATCTCCTGTATGTTTTATTTCGATGGACTGTGGGAGTCTAAATAATTTGTACAACACTTGCTTTATCAAAGAGTAAGGCTATCCTTCAAAATACAACCATGATGTTGCGCCGATTACAGTGCAAGTAGAGCGCAGGCATCAATGGGGGCGAAATATATCTGGTGCAATTCCCCCTCCCCGAGGGAGAAGGGACGTTATCGAAATGTTTTTCAGATGTATTTGACCGCCGGGTTAATCAATAGGATCAATAGTACCTCTACTGCACAAGATGAAGATAGTGCAGCTTAAGCGCATAGCCTGTGATCAGTTCACTATTATTTTAGTGCCTGGATACCACAACGAAGCAAATGGACTATCCTACCCCCCATGCCTCCTCAGTCATTTCCAATAGCATGTTTATGCTCATGGCGATTGGTCTGATGATGTGTAATTCAGCTATTGCAAATACCTGGCTTGATCCCGGTGATATTCAAGTACGCCACGACATCCAGTGGCTCAGTGACGCGGGCATCCTGCCTGTGCCTGTTACCACGTGGCCGCTGTCTTGGGATGACCTGGTTCCCGGAATAGAAACTCCCCTCTCTGATCCCGTGCTAGAACACGCGAGGCAGCGCGTCCGCAACCACTATAGGCGCACTTCGCATGAAAAACACCTTGGTATAAACCTGAGCTCTGATCCCCAAATATACCGAACTTTTGAATCCACGCCGCGCGAAAAGCATTCAGTGGAAGGCCTCATTCAATCGTTTGACAACCCTCTTACCTATCGTTTGCAGATACACCTTGTTGATGATCCCAGCGATCATCGAAAAATCCGCCTCGATGGCTCGTACCTGGCTACTGAATTGGGAAACTGGACCGTCTCTGCAGGAGCTCTCGACCGATGGTGGGGACCCGGTTGGGACGGGAGTTTGATTCTCTCGAACAACGCCCGCCCCATCCCTGGGATACAGGTGCAACGCAGGACCTCCCACCCATTTTCTACCAAATGGCTTAGCTGGGCAGGCCCCTGGCAACTGGTGTTTAATTTGGGAGAACTAGAAGCCAATCGCGATGTTCCAAACGCTCTGTTCATGGGCCTACGTGTCAATTTCAAGCCCATCAACCATCTGGAACTGGGCTTCTCACGTACCGCGTTATGGGGCGGCGAAGACCGCCCCGCCGATTTCGAAACCTTTATAAATCTTGTCCTGGGTCGGGATAACACTGGTGACAACGGAATCACAAGCGCCAACGAGCCCGGAAACCAACTTGCCGGCATGGATGCCCGATGGACTAGCCATCTATTCGATGTACCCTACGCCGTTTATGGCCAGTTGATTGGTGAAGATGCGGCTGGATATGGACCTTCAAAATATATAGGTCTGTTCGGGATCGAGAGTTTTGGGTCAGGCGCCATGGCCGGCAGTGCATATCACACACATCTCGAATATGCAGATACCACGGTGAGATTCTATGATTCAAATCCTGAATATAATGTGGCCTACACACACAGCACTTATAAAAGCGGTTACACTTATCGCGGCCGCACTATCGGGCATGCACTCGGCGGTGATGGGAGAATGATCTCCTTTGGCGCACAATACCTATACAACGACACGAAACTTTCGAATTTACTGATACGCTACATCATACCCGACCGCGATTCGCCGACAGCAGAAAAAATTGTCAGCCTGGAAGCCAGTCACAGACATCCTTGGCACAAACACCGCTTTACGTTTCGCATCGGGGGGCAGTGGACAAAATACAAGCCTGACAACAATAGCGACCGCGATGGATATTTTGAAATCATGTGGGGTTATGATATTTAGAGATTGCATTACTGAACGCCAGAATATATGTCATTATTGGCCCGGCGGTTACATATTGCTGTCACGCAATCTAGAGATGCCCCCCGCTCATGTGTTGGTCCACGTTATAGCCGAATAAAGGGGCCGGAACGTCGGCCCCTGACGCAACTCGCTCAAAGTCGGTAAAATTAGTCTAGCCGCATCCGCAGACCGAGCAACAACATATCATCATCGCTCATCTCGATAGCGCCCACCACCGAGAACTTCGGATTGATCGACAGATTAACGCCGCCGGTCAACGCCATATCGTTGTCAAATAAACTTTCGTAAGAAAGGTCACCAAACAGCTCGATGTTGCTCTGAGCCTGGTAACGCAGGGTCGCCCCCAACCGCAGCCCGTTGTCGTCATGGCTGTGTACTGTACTAAAGTGGCGATGATCATAGGATGCCCGCGCGAACTCGCCGTGCAACACCAGATCCGATTTTGGAATACTCTGTAGGCGCGTGTGATAAGCCGCCCCCAGGGTGAACTCGTCATAGTCGAAATGACCATCATCGTCTGTGGTCATATAGGAAGCGATCAGCGCCATCTCTCGATTAAGATCGAACGAACCATCAAGCTTAATCCCGTCGTATCCGTAGTCGAGATCAACAACCGAGATCTGCGCATAGTTATAAGAAAAGAGCCCGGCCTTAGAGAGGCTGGATTTACTGGCGGCAAATGCCGGATTAGCCAAACTACAACCAAGCAAAGTACCGATAACTGCAGTCTTGAGTGCGTGCTTCATGTATTACCTCTGGAATAAGTGTTCTTGGCAAATAAACTAGTCTTGCGCGGTATTATAGCCGCTGGGGCTGGTAGGGATATAGGAATTGTTATCAACCCGGCAATCAAATGTATATGTCACGCATTCCAGATACGTCCCTTCTCCCTCAGGGAGAAGGACAGGATGAGGGCGTAAAATCAATCCCCTCACCCTAACCCGTTCCCTGAGGTAGAGAGGACAAAAACTTCGATCTCACAATTTCGAGGATGACTCAATTTTTTCCGCCCCCAGCACCCACGGTTCGTTGCGCTTACCAAAGGCAACACGTACCTGGTAGCGTGGATGCTGGTTTTGGCTGCGGTTGACTGTGTCACCCTCCACTTCCGTAAAAACGGAGCGGTGTTGGTACGGGATGTTGATTTGGTCTATCAGCAATTCGGTGATGTGGCCGACCCATTTGGCCTGTTTATCGATAGTAGTCCAATTGGGGCGGATGAGGGCCTGCATGATGACGTAGCGGCCGGGTTCGGCATATTGTCTGCGTAATTGATCCTTGTCTAGTCCCGCATCGATAACGAACAGGCGGCCGTTGTAGTGTTGTTCGGCTTCCAGTTTTGCGGTGGCGTCTTTCACGCGTTCTTTGAATTCTTCATTGTCGGGATTGTTGGCGAGCAGCGCCTGTTCCTTGGCGAGTTCTTGCTGACGGTAGTCGATGGCCCGCTGATGGGCGGGGCCATTGTATTCCATGACGATGTAGACCTTTTGCGGCAGTTGTCTATTTCTGTATTCATAGGGGTCTTCTGTCGTGTCCTGGTTGAGGTCAAATCCGAGCTGGATGAGTTTTTCTTCGTTCAACCAGTTGGGGATACCAAAACAGCTGTAACTGTTGTAGTAGTCGTTGTTGGCATTGTTTTCTACCCGGCAGTTGATGCGCAGGGCAAGGCCGGAATTTTCTTCATCAAAACCGTAGTCGTAGGGCATACCCAGTTCGCGTTCGGTGAGATCAACGATGGCATCGGGTTCACCCGAGCGATTGTAGGCAACGCCGATGAGGGCAATGGCATTGGTGGCGATGATGATAGCGGCGCCCGCGATGAGGATCTTGGTATTGAGCTTCATGCGCTTGCCCCTTTCATGCGTGACTGCTGCAGTTTACGCAGGCGCTTGAGCATGATCAGACAGAGGATGGCGGCCAAGGCGAGCACCAGGAAGAACAGATATTTGGGCATGACGTCCCACCACCAGTCGAAGAATTTGGTGTAGATGAAGATCACGAAAAAGGTGACACCAGTGTTGACCACGTGGCCCCAGCCGCGGCGTATGCCGTGCCAGATAAAGGCGGCGCTGAGACCAAAGCCGATCAGTTGGTAGCCGCCTTCGATGATGTCCGGGTCGATGTTCAGGTAACTGCCATAGCCCCAGTGGGCCAACACCAGCACGGGCAGCAACAGGGTGACAATGCCGAACACCCGATAGGACAAGGCAAAGCCGCTGTAGCGCTGGTGGTTGATGAATTGCGGCAGTAAGTACAACAGCAGCGCTATGGGGAAAAAATTTTCCGGCCGCTGCCCGAAGTGTATCCAGTACAACCCACTCCAGGTGCCGACACGGGCGGAGACAAAGGCGATGAGGCAGAGCACAGCAGCGACCTGTAACAGACGCACGTCGTAGGCATAGGCGAGCAACAGCGCCAGCGCGGCCCAGGGTAACAGGGCGTTGTCGGTGGGAGTGATGTTGAAGATCTGGCCGAACATGGCGATGTTGAGCACAAAGCAGGCAAAGGCGACCAGACCGATGAGCTTGGTGAAATAGCCCGAGGCATCCTTGCCGGCAACGATGACGGTCGCGACAAAACTAATCAGCGATGCACTGATGAGTATAGTGACCTGGCTGGTGGTGCCGAGTGTTCCCCAGAATTGATAGAAGAGAAAGAACACGCTGGCGGCCAGTGCCACCGCGCCAAGAAACGAGGCGATGCGCATACCGAGCGAGAGTTGCTTTTCCTGCTGGGTGCTGTCTACATCGAAGGTGCTGCGCAGTTCCTGGTGAAGTTTCTGGTGATAGCGGTGGACAGCCTGCTGCTGTTCGCTACTGAGCTTGAGCACATTGTCGCGCTCCAGTTCGGCGAGTTCGTTAGTGAAGGCATGGATCTGATCGATGCGCTGCTGGGCGCCGGTTTTGGTGGGAGCTTTCATGCGGGCTGCGCCATGCGGGTTGCGCTAACAAAATATAGACGCGCAGTCATGTCACGCATCTGCCCGGCGTGCTGTGCTCTAAGATTCAGAACATCCCGGTTTACAGTGGTACTAGATTTATCCATCTTCAAACTCTTACACAATAATGGGTGTAGATGTTCTTAAAAGGGATCAGGAGGTTGATAAAGTCAGGACGTACCACCACTGCTAAGCCCCCTTTCTTGGCCGGCACCTAGATCCCCAAGGATTTCCCTAAACTGTTCCAAAGCTGCTTCCAAATCCTCCACAATCTCCGCCGCAATCACATCAGGCGCGGGCAGATTGTCGGAATCAGTCAACGATTCATCTTTGAGCCAGAAGATGTCGAGGCTGGCCTTGTCGCGGTTGATCAGTTCATCATAGCTGTAGGCGCGCCAGCGCCCTTCCGGCTTTTTCTCTGACCAAGTGGCCTTGCGGCTGTGGCGATTCTCGACGTTGTAGCACTGCACAAATTCATCGAGGTCCGTTCGCTTCAAGGGATTGGTCTTGAGCGTGAAGTGCATGTTGGTGCGCAGGTCGTAGATCCAGAGCTTTTTGGTCCAGGGCGTCTCGCTGGCGGGCTTTTTGTCGAAGAACAGCACGTTCGCCTTCACGCCCTGGGCGTAAAACAGGCCGGTGGGCAGGCGCAGCAGGGTGTGGACGTCGCACTCGTGCAGGAGTTTGCGGCGGATGGTTTCGCCGGCGCCGCCTTCGAAGAGCACGTTGTCGGGCACGACCACGGCGGCGCGACCATTTTGCTTGAGCAGGGTTTTGACGTGCTGGACGAAGTTGAGCTGTTTGTTCGAGGTGCTGGTCCAAAAGTCGCCGCGCTCGACGATGTCGCGCTCTTTGCTGACCTTGCCCTCCTCACCAACGATGGTGGTGCTGCTCTTTTTGCCGAAAGGCGGGTTGGTGAGCACCAAGTCGAAGCGGTCGCCGGGGTCGGCGGCCAGCGAGTCGGAGACCACAATCGGCTCGAAGTCCTGGCTGCCGATGCCGTGCAGCAGCATGTTCATCGCGCACAGCCGTGCCGTGGCCTGCACCAGTTCCCAGCCCTTGAAGGTTTCTTCCTTGAGTTTGGTCTTCTGCGGCTTGGTCATGTTGGGGTTGTGCTTCACCACATAGTCGTGCGCCGCGAGCAGAAAGCCGCCGGTGCCGCAGGCCGGGTCACTCACGGTCTCGCCGGGCTTCGGGGCCATGACATCCACAATCGCCTGAATCAGCGGGCGCGGGGTGAAGTACTGGCCGGCGCCGGACTTGGTGTCCTGCGCGTTCTTCTCCAGCAGGCCTTCGTAGGCATCGCCCTTCACGTCGGCGCTCATCGACACCCACTGCTCCTTGTCGATGAGATCGACCACCAGCCGCCGCAGTTTGGCGGGGTCCTGGAACTTGTTCTGCGACTTATTGAAGATCAGCCCGAGCAGGCCCTTCTGGTTGCCCAGCGCCTCAAGCGTGTGGCGGTAGTGATCGAACAGCTCATCGCCATCGCGTTTGATCAGCTCAGGCCAGGACCACTTCTTGGGTACTGGGCTCTCCTGATAGTACGGCGCCTTAGTGCGCTCGTCGGACATTTTAAGAAACAGCATATAAGTGAGCTGCTCGACGTAGTCGCCATACGACATGCCGTCGTCACGCAGGACATTGCAGTAGTTCCAGAGTTTTTGGACGATGCTCGATGTATTCATTTCAATCTCTGATTTATATCAGTGGTGTTGGTCAAGATTGAGGTCTGTTCGCTTTGCGTTTAGCCAAAATCTAACAAGGCGTGTGTAGCGCTTCCAACCTTCCGCCTTAGAAGCCAGCGAAACAATCTTGGAAAGGGCAACCTCTCGCGACTCCCCCGTATGCTCAACTATCTTCCCAACAAACCCATGGCGTTCAGGTACATTTACTACACCATGAGCGATCTCAAGTAGATCTTTAGATTCGTCATCCAATCCTTCGCCGGT
The DNA here is from genome assembly GCA_040752855.1 of Pseudomonadota bacterium. Taxonomy (GTDB): domain Bacteria; phylum Pseudomonadota; class Gammaproteobacteria; order RBG-16-57-12; family RBG-16-57-12; genus JBFMHP01. Next base: position 260,596 of record JBFMHP010000019.1, read on the forward strand.
TAAGTCATGCAAAAAGGCATGAAGTACTTGTTCCGGGGACTTTTTTACGTCCGGCCAGAGCGGCCTCACTAATGCCATAAGCCGCTTGCGTTGCTCATCATGGACTGGACCGTTTCCCGTGCAGCTTTTACAAGTTTGGCCAATTCTTTCTGCTCGCGAAGATAAGACATCTCCATCAAGAACAATCAATGTGTTCTCAATGGGATATCCCGAGAGAACCATTCCAGCACCAAGTGTGAATGCATTTACAGCGGGGCCGTAATGTCCAATGTTCGTGTAGGGACGGATGCGAAGTTCTCTGGCCACTTGCGAGATGATCGCTTCGGACACATCGTCCTCTGCGAAAACTGAAATTGGCTTTTCCTGAGTGCCAGTAATGTGACGCAACGCCGCGTGAGAGTACCCACTCCATACCAACGTCTTCGTTGGGGCGCGGTGCAGAGTCATTACCGACATCTGGTCGTACATCTTTGCTACTGGCGGGAAGTGGGTAGTAAAAATCAGCTGTTTCTTCTTGTCCTTGCAGTGTTCGCCTAGCTTTACGAGAAGGCGCTGAAGGGCATCCTGGTGAAGGAATAGATCAATCTCATCAACGAGAATTAGGGCGTAGTCGGGAGAATTTATAACTGCATCCAAAATGCGGAACACGCGCTGCTCACCCGAGCTCATCGACAGGGCTGGATAAGTCAACGCTCCAACACTCACCCCAATGGATCGACGCTTACCGTATTGATATTCCACGCTGTGATATTGATCGTATTTCTGATTCAGGATCTGCCCAGCGGTCTCACGAATCATCTGATCGGATTGCCCGATCAGGTTCGTCTTCTGATAGTGAATCATGGAATTTAAGGTAATCGTCTCAACCTCTGGAACAGAGTCCCGAATCATCAGGAAGCGAGTGTACCGAGGTGGCCTCTTTTCATAGCGAGGCATCCATCTGTCCTGGGCCTTTGTGTATCTCTGTGTAAAAGATTCAGGCGGCGTTGCACCAAGTCTATGGCTGTATTGGACTGTAAAATCACTTCCACGCCAAAGTGAGTCAGTATTTGGTTTGAGGAACTGTGGAAATTTATAGCTCGGGGCATTTAGATCGGGTGGGCTAAATGCACAGGCAAGCGCATGAAGAACGGTTGTCTTGCCACTGCAGTTCGCTCCCATGATTGCCGTTAGTGGGGTCTTAGTAAAATCAAGCTCCACATCCTTCAAGTTCTTGAGTGTTGCGACCTGAAGCTTCTCAAGCTTCTGTTGGCTTGGCTTAATTGGTTGATTCCCTGGCGGCATATTCAGGCTTTGTAAAGGTTATGGGCAATTTGGAACTGGGTGGTATTGAGACGAAATACTTCCAGAAAATGCGTGACCTAGGATGGACTGTCGCAGGTGCTCGGCGCGCTGGAGGTTGGCGTCCACCTGGGCTTCGGTTTCGCGCAGGATAGTGAGGCGGCGGTCAACTTCGGCGACGATGCGGTCTTGTTCGCCACGAGGTGGCAACGAAAGTGGCATCTCACGAATATCCTCAAGACTAAAATTCGCCCGTGCAACATCGACCTTCTCAGCGTGGATTCGACGCTGGGTCTGAGCTGACAGCAAATACAACAGAACAAACTCATTGATCACGCCGGATTCGAGAAGCCGAATAACCGCGACAGCCTGGTTGACATTTCCACCTTCGACAGTGCTAGGCGCAATCGCTGCGCGTCCTATTGATGCCCCGACAATGTTCAGTAGGACATCGCCTTCCCGGAGCACCGATTTCTTTTCAACTGCGTTGAATCCTGGTGGCAAAAAAGCAATGTCGGATAGATCGGTTACACCCCACCCTACGTTTTGACTTCTAACAAACGGGATACCCCTCTCGCTGTATTCAAACCCCTGCCAATTCGGCGACGAGCCCTTTGTTATCCGTTCGGTAACTTGATCGAATTTTGCCCACGCCCACCCTTCCGGCAATTCGGGCAGGTCGGTGGTGTCGGGCGCGGCCGGTTGTTTGTATTTGCCCTTGCCTTTCCACTGGCTGCGGCGGGTTTCGAGGATGCGTTGCAGGAGTTGCTCGCCGGTTTCGTAGCCTGCCCCCTCTCCCCCGCCCTCTCCCGCGAGGGGAGAGGGAGTTCGTTTGCGGGCGAGGTCGGCTTCGGTTTCGACGAGGCGGCCTTCGACGGCGGCTTTGAGGACGGCGGCTTTGTAGCGCTTGAGGTTGGCCTTGACGCGCTTGAGGTTGGCGACGGCTTCGTCGAGGCGGGAGAATTGTTTTTCGATTTCCGCGACGATGCGTTTTTGTTGGTCGAGGGGGGCGATGGGAATCTCGAAACGGTGCAGAGCCGCCGTCTCGATACTGGCGACGGTGGTCCCCTGCTTTGAGCAGGTATTCAGTATCTCGCGCGCAAAGCAGCGAAGAGCCCATGCTATGTACTCGGGCAATACCCCGACTTTTGGCGTTACGGCCTTCAAATCTTGATTGACCGTTACTGGCACGGCGGTGACCGCCACAGGAAGCGTGTGACTCAAAATCCCGCTTCGTGTAACGACTAACACGGAACCAGCAGGTATTAGCTTCGCGGTTGATGCTTCAACAGCGGCATTGGTTATGTGGTCCTCGCTGTCGGTGATGCATTCCGTCTTCATGTCCTTGGGCGAAACCCAAGGAATCTTTCCATTCGTCCAAAACTCCGGCTTTGCTTTCGACGGCGTACCACCGCCCGACCAATCGCCGAGTTCTTTAAGTGGCATTAGCTGCCAAGTATCCGGGATATCGCGACGTTCAATTACTGCACTCATGCGGCTAGCGCTCGTTCAACTCTTCAATGATCGCATTCAGCTTCTCGCCGAACAGTCGATGTGCTTTTGCCCGGCCCGCCGTATAACGAGTTGCCGCCCATGGCGAGGCAGTCGCGGGTCGGGCAGGGCCATTTCATAAGCTCGGCAGTATAACCCATGGCAGCGGCATCTTGCCGCTGTGTTAAGCGGCGGGACGCCGCTTCTACGGAGAATGTGGGATGCTGTGGGGCGCCTCTCATTCGGGGTCTCCTTCTAGCAGGTTCGGGATCAGTCGGATCAGCAGGTTTTGCGCTGGGTCGCTTTCGGCGACGAGCAAGGCGACCGCAACCAGGGCATTATCGCTGAAGCGCGGCGTGCCGTGGGGTTTGGTCAGTAAGCCGTTGTGATCAAGATACAGCAGAAACAGGAAGCTGCCGATGCGTTTGTTGCCGTCTGAGAACGGGTAATCCTTGATGACGAAATATATTAGATGCGCGGCGCGGGCCTCGACACTTGGGTAGTGCGCTTCGCCGCCGAAGGTTTGTTCGATGGACCCGAGTATGCCTTCTAGCGCGCTGCCCCGCTCTTGCCCGAACAGCGCCGTGGCCTCGCCCTTTGCCATCAAGGCTTGCTTGAGTCCGGAAATGGCTCGGCGACTTTCGTCTGGTGGCAGGCCTGCCGCGGGGTGGGTTGGATGCGACGGGGATTCCGGCAGGCAGTTTTCGTCGTACTGCAACAGCAAGCGCCAGGCGCGGGCATAGCGCATGACCACGTCCAACACCGCGCGGCCCTGGTCGTTGACCAGTTCGTGGACGGAAAGCGTGCGCGCCAGCAGGCGCACGGCCTGCTCTATTTCGGTAAGACCTTTTTCCCGCAGGCGGCGTTCGTTGAGGGTGTAACCCTGGACGAGATGGTCCCGGAGGGTGCGGGTGGCCCAGATGCGGAATTGGGTGCCGCGTTTGGAGTTGACCCGGTAGCCGACGGAGAGGATGGCGTCGAGGTCGAAGTATTCGACCTGGTAGGTCTTTCCGTCGGCGGCAGTTGTTGCATTTTTTGCAACAACTGCCTTCCGGTCTAATTCCCCGGCAGCGAAGATGTTCCGCAAGTGGCGGGAAATCACGGATTTATCCCTGCCGAACAGCTCGGCCATCTGGGTCAGGGACAACCAGACCGTGCCCTGTTCCAGGCGCACGTCCAAGCGAATCTGGCCGTCCGGGGCTCGGAACAGCGCGACTTCTCCACCGGGTTGGGGGTTGTTCCGGGTCATGCGGCCAAGGTCTCGTTCAATTCATCTATGATTGCGTTCAGCTTGTCGCCGAACAGTTGATGCACTTTGCCGAGGCCGCCGTGTTGTGAGGACGGTGCGTATTGACTCGCACCAGCCCTGGCGCTCGCCGCTGCGCGGCGCACTAAAGTGCGTCCAAATTCGATCCAGTCAAATTTGTCGAAGTCGGTCGCTCCCGGCATCCATGCCTCGCGCGACACAAGTACATCCTGTACGTCTGTTTGAGTGCTCATGCCGCCAACGTCTCGTTAATTCTTCAGTAATCTTGTTTATCTTGATTGGTGGTTACGCCCTTCGGGCTGACCCCGCCAACATTGCTCAGGTTCTTTGCTTCCAGTATCCCGGCGCCCGTCTCAGGTGAATCACGGCGATGATCTCGATCATATCGGATCGCATCCGATAGATGATCCCGTAGGGAAAATGCGCCACCCGGCACTTGCGTATATCGCCTTCGACTTGGCGATAGGCGTGGGGATGACGCTGGATGCGGTGCAGCGACTCTTCGAGGTCGTCCAGAAAACGCTGTGCAAGGCTAGGCTGTTTATCGTTGTAGAAGGCAGCGGCTGCGTCAGCCTCCGCCCTGGCTTCTCCATGCCAGCGTATCTTCATCGCGTGTACTTTCCTCGCAACTCGTTAATGACCACGGCACTGTCATGTAACGGCGCCTTGCCGCTGTCGATATCTGCGCAGCGACGGCGGATTTCCTCCAGCCACTCCTGCGAAACGGCGAAGTCCGGGTCAAGGTCCAGGCTCTCAAGCAGCGTTTCCGCGACAAACGCGCGAGCAGCGGGCTCTAGCTGCATAGCCTCATCGAGAATCTTCTTGGGATCGGGCTTGGCGGGCATGCTTACCTCCTTCGGGTAACCGGAGCAATGTTCATAGGTTCAATTATGTACGCCGGGTCTCGGCCAAACAACCGGTAAGTAACATGCCGGGGGCGCGACGTGTCGGATGCGCCGGCGATTCGGGCATGCGATTCTCGTCGTATTGCACAGCACGCGCCAGGAGCGGGCATACCCGGCGGTTTCCCTCTTGCCGAACCGTCAAGGAATCCTTGACAGTTCCGGCGCGCTCTAACTCGTGCTCTTCGTAAATGTTCTGGATGTGGAGACTGACATTCTGCTTTGTGGTCTGAAACAGCTCCGACATTTGCGCCTGAGTCAGCCAGACCGTTTCGTCCTGAAACCGCACCTCGATCCGTGTCTTTCCATCCTCGGTTTGGTAGAGGATGAATTCGCCGGTGGATTCGTTGTTGTCGTTGTTCGTGGTCATGCCACCAATGTCTCGTTCAGCTCTTCAATGATCGCATTCAGCTTATCGCCGAAGAGCTGATGCACCTTGCCGAGCCCTCCGTGTTGCGAGAACGGGGCGTATTGACTCGCACCATCCTTGGCGCTCGCCGCTGCGCGGCGCACTAAAGTGCGTCCAAATTCGATCCAGTCGAATTTGTCGAAGTCGGTCGCTCCCGGCATCCATGCCTCGCGCGACACTAGTACATCCTGTACGTTGTCCGGTTCGATGCCCAGATTGGTGGCGATGTGGTCGCGAATCATTTCCACAGCAGCCGTTCCGCCTGCCCCAATAGGTAGCACAAGATATGCGCCGGCACCTTGAGGAAGCGCGTTGTCACGCCTGGCGATTCGGTGACGCCGAAGTCGGTGTCCTGCTTGGTGACGAGGTAGGCCTGTTTAAGTTTTTCTGCACTGCAGTAGAGGGCCAGGCCGCTTTTGGCTTGCACTTCGGCGCGCTCGCGGTATTTGATCTCGAAGGCGAAGTGGTAGGCCGGGCTTTTGACGATAATGTCGACCTCCTTGTCGCTCACGGCGTCGCGCCAGTAGGCGATCTGGGGGGTGTCGCGATAGTGGTAGGCGTAGAGGTGCCGCAGCACGGTGGTCTCGACGATCATGCCCATGTCGTCGGCATTGGCCAGCACTTCTTCTCCGCGCAGGAGAACGGCATTGCGCAGGGCGGCATCGACCAGGTAGTACTTGTTGCGGGCGCGCAGAACCTTCTTGCCGCTGATGGCCACCGGCGGCAGGCAGTAGACGAGGTTAGCGGCGCGCAGCAGGTCGAGATGGTTGCCGACGGTAGCGGCGGAAGTTTCCAGGTCGCGCGCGACAGTGTTGTGTGCAAGGATGCCGCCGGTGTGCAGGCACAGGTAGATGAACAGGCGTTCAAGATCGTTGACGTTGCGCACACCGAACAGCGCGGTCATGTCGCGCTTGAGCACACGCTCGACGACGTCCTCGCGCAACAGGCGCTGACAAAGGGCGATGTCGTCCTGGCGCGCCGTCTCGGGAAAGCCGCCGGTGAGCAGATAACGATTGAACAGCGGCAGCAAGGGGCGCAGCTGTGCGGCGATGCGTAGGCGGTCGGCGTCCGGGGTGGTGAACAGGTCGGTAAGCCGTTGCGTGTTGGGAAGGTCTGGCACGGTCTCATTGCGGATGTGCACGAATTCGTAAAACGAGAGGGTCGGCACGGGAATGGTTATCCAGCGGCCAACACCGCTTTCCGCCAGTTTTTCCTTGTGCACCACACTGGCCGAGCCGGTGGCAACGATACGGTAGGCAGGCTGATGATCGACTAGGAGTTTGACTTCTGTTTCCCAGCCGCTGGCGTACTGGACTTCGTCGAGCAGGAGCAGCGCGGGCTTGCCTTCCGGGTGAATGTGGGCATGGTAGAGCGCGAGGATGTCGCGCAGGCTTAGCAGCTTGAGTAGCGGGTGGTCGAGGCTGAGGTAGAGCACACCCTTGGGCTCGGCCCCCTCGCGCATGAAGCATTCCGCGAGCTGTTGCAACAGCGTGGTTTTGCCGACGCGGCGCGGGCCGGATAGCAGGATCGCGCGGCGCAGGTCCGGGTTATCCAGATAGGCTCGGCAGGCCCCGTAGGCAAGCCGCCGGAACGACGGGACGGCATAAGGGCGCCCGCTCCACCACGGATTGAATCCGTGGAGGACATTCAGTATCTCGGCGTTATCGAAAAAATCCCTCAATCAGCGGCCTAATTGTGAAAAATTCTTAATATATGATAATCGTACTTTGTATGTATCGCAAACAAAAGCGATTTCTGTGGTTTATGCTACCAAAGCAGTATTCAAATCCGATACGAGCGGGCCGAGTTGATCGCCGAAGAGCTGATGCACTTTGCCGAGGCCGCCGTGCTGTGAGAACGGTGCGTATTCGAAGTCATCCGGTTCGATGCCCAGATTGGCGGCGATGTGGTCGCGGATCATTTCGAGCCATTTTATTTGTTCGGGGGTGAAGCGACTTCCCTCACCCCTGCCCTCTCCCTGAGGGAGATGGGGTTTGGTTGTGCCCTCTCCCGCAATGGGAGGAGGAGTTTGTTGTTGGGTCGCAAGCCAAGCCTTGAAGTTGGCGTTGACGCGCTCGGGGAACGGGATGAGTTCGTTGTCCTGGTGGATGGCGAAACGCACGAGGGAGACCAGGTCAGTGAGGATGCGTTTGCCGCTGGCGCCTCTGACTTTGGATTTTTCCAGGGCGGCGTAGGCATTCCAGAGTTGGGATTCGTTCCACAGGTACGGCGGCTTTTCGATGGCTTCGGCGAGTTCCTTCACGGCCTGATAGGTAAGACGGTGTTTGTAGGGCCGGCTGTAGAGCACTTGCAAGGCGGTGATTTCGTCTTTGTGGTCGGCGATGAATTGCTCGAACGAACGGATCATTCCTTTGGCGCGGTCGAGCGCGTCTTGTGAGAAACCGGCTTCGAGCACTTGGTCGGCGCTGACGGTGTCGATGACGATGTCGTTTTTACGTTTGATTTCGGCGATGAGTTCGCGGAGTTTGGGGTCGTGCAGGGGTTTCACGGCATCTTGCACAATCTGGCTGCGTAGCGCTTCGCGGTTGTGTGCCTGCGGCACGGGTTCCTGGGTGCCGCTGCGCTCTACCCAGGCTACATTGATTTGGTCGTCGATGGCGTCAGGGTTCAGGGCTTGCACGATATGGTGGGCCAAATCTTTTAAGCCGTAGCCGCCGCTGGCGGCTCGTATCTTCTGGTCGTCTTCGGCGCTGATGCGGTGTTCCATTCTGGCCAGCCGCCCGGCGAGCGAGGTGAGCACGTCGTCTTCGGTGTTGCCGAAGGCCACCGCTTGCAGGAGCTTTTCGAAACTGACGGTGGGCTTTTGCTCCATGGGGCGCGAGTCGGTCTTGTCCTGCTCGCAGACGCCGACGGCGTCGACGATCACGAAGTGGTCCTTGGCCTTGGCGTCGGGGGTGACGCTTTGCAGGTCGTCGGGCTTGATGACGCGCACGCCACGGCCTTTCATCTGTTCGAAGAAGGCGCGGGATTTGACGGCGCGCATGAACATAACAACTTCCACCGCCTTGATGTCGGTGCCGGTGGCGATCATGTCCACGGTGACGGCGACTCTAGGCATGGGGCTGGTGCGGAACTCGTTGATGAGGTCTTTCGGTTTCGCGCCCGTGGTGCGGTAGGTGATCTTCTGGGCGAAGTCGTTTCCCTTGCCGAATTCCTCGCGCACGATGTCGACGATGTTTTCAGCGTGGGCGTCGTCCTTGGCGAAAATGAGCGTCTTGGGTACCCACTCGCGGCCGGGGAAGATTTCGGTGAACAGTTTGTCGCGGAAGGTCTGGATGATCTTGCGGATCTGGTCCGGGGCGACCACGTCGCGGTCGAGCTGGTTGGGGTCGTAGCTGAAGTCGTCGTCGAGCTGTTCCCAGCGCTTCTTGCGCGTGTCGCGCTCCATGATCTGCACTGCATAGCCGGACTCTACCTTGGAGCCTTGCTCGGTGATGGCGGTACGGATGCGGTAGACGTCGTAGTTAACGTTGACACCGTCGGCCACGGCCATTTCGTGGTTGTATTCCATCACCAGGTTCTGGTGGAAGAAGCCGAAGGTCTGCTTGCTGGGCGTGGCGGTGAGACCGATGAGGTAGGCGTCAAAGTACTCCAGCACCTGCGCCCAGAGGTTGTAGATGGAGCGGTGGCATTCGTCGGTGACGATGATGTCGAAACTCTCGATGGGGATGCTTGGGTTGTATTCGATAGGCTCGGGCTGTTTGAACAGGCCACCGAGTTTGTCTACCGATTCTTCTTCGAGATCTTCGGGCAGTGGGTTGCCCTTGAGCATGGAGTACATGCGCTGGATGGTGCAGATGCAAACCCGCGCGGTGGTGTCGAGGGTGTTACTGCTCAGGCGCTGGACAATGTACTCCTCGGTGAATTTGAAGTTGTTGTACGGCGAGGCGTATTGCTGGAATTCCTTGAGCGTCTGGTCGCCGAGGTTGCCGCGGTCGACCAGGAACAGCACGCGCCGGGCGCCTGCGAATTTGATCAAGCGGTATATGAAGGAAATCGCGGTGAAGGTTTTTCCGGAACCTGTGGCCATTTGGATCAAGGCACGGGGGCGGTTTTCCTTCAGGGATTGTTCGAGGTTCTGAATGGCCTTGATTTGAGCGGGCCAGAGACCCTCCTCGTGCAACGGGGGCATGCGTTGCAGGCGGGCGAGAAAGGTTCCACCCTCACCCATGCCTCCCGTAAGCGGGGGCGTGGGATTGTAAGTCGGTGTCGCTTCCGCAACTTTGTCCCGGGATGCGCTTCGCTTATCCCAGGCTACATCTAATAATGCGGCGAGGGTTTCCGGGCGATGAAACGCAAATACGGAGCGCGAGCGCGGCGCTGGATCGAGGGTGTTAGTAAAACGTGTTTCGACGCCAGTGGATTGGTAGGCAAATGGCAGCGGATTCGCCCAGCGCGGTAGACCGTCGGGAAGCCCTGTCGCATATTTGGCCGATTGAGTTTCAACGCCTGTTAGTGTAACGCCTTCTTTTTTTGCTTCGATGATGCCAGCGGCTTTTCCATCGACATACAACAAATAGTCTGCAAAGCCATGACCAGACTTCAGTGGGAACTCTCGGATTGCCACGCCTCGACTGGCGTGGATATTGGTTTGAGCGGCGTCGCAAACTACCCAGTCCGCCTGGCGGAGCAGTTTATCGATCGTTTCCCTGGCTTGTTGTTCGTCGGTCATTCCGGGCCTCGTTAGTTTGTCCATTTTAACGAGGGATTTGAATCGGGCAAGCGATATAACGATTTGCGCTTGGTGCAGTGTTGGGTTGCACCTAAGAACAGGGATGATGGCTTTTGTGCTCTGCTCTTGGGCTGAGATACGAAGCCTATTGCCGCGGCTAATGTTGGGCTTAGCAAAAAATTCAGCTCAACCTGCGCATTGCCCCCTCTCCGAGAGGGCTGGGGTGAGGGGGCAAGGATACCGGTCGAAATTTTGATCCCCTCATCCTGACCTTCTCCCTGAGGGAGAAGGAACGCTCTGGTTCAGGTTCTTTCAGTTCCAGACCGAATGGAGCACTACACCAGGAAACGCGAATATAAAAAAGCCCGGTCATTTCTGACCGGGCTTGTTTTATATTGGCGTCCCCTAGGGAATTCGTTTGTTACGCCAGCCAAATACTTCTTAATACTTAACAACAACAAAACATCTCAACTATTTATTTATATTGATATTTATCGATATAGCACACGGTAACCGGCTGACAAAGGTGGCGCTTGTTTTGTGCAAAAATGGAACGCCGCGACTGCATAAAACAACCGACGCTTTTGTCTCCGCTTCAATACTGCTGTTGTGGTGAAGCATCCTGGACAAACTGGGCCATCTTGATCTCACTCTCCCACTCAAAAGGCGGCAGACTGTTGAGCGCTCGCCGTAAGCCTTCAGCCCAGGCATCATTGACCTGATGGTAGAAAGGATCAGCCTCAGTGAGCGACAACCGCCGCCCCTCGATCAGCGTGCCACTGCTGTAAAGCAGTAGCTCGATTGGTGGACCCACGGTGAGATTACTGCGAATGGTCGAATTCAGTGATACCAAGGCACAGCGTCCCGCCAGTTCCAGCGGGGTATCGTGACGGATGACACGATCGAGGATCGGTTTACCGTACTTGGTTTCGCCAATCTGCAGGAAGGGGTGTTCAGCCGACTCATGGATGTAGTTACCCTGAGGGTAAACCATGAAGATCCCGGTTGGGCCGCTCCCGATCTGACCACCGAAGATGAAGGTCGCTTCGAAGCTGGTGTTCTGCAGGTCACGCTCGACCTGGCTACGCTGCACCTCCGTGGAGACCATGCCGACATAGTTCACCGCCGCATCAAGATTGGGCACCGTGCACAGGCTTGGTGCGATTCCCGCCTCGGCATCGGCACGCAGACGCTTCACCACCAGCTGGGTCGTAGCAAGATTACCGGCCGACAGCAGTACGAATGAGCGATCGCCGGGCCAGAGGAAGGTGTGCATCTTCGAATAGGTGCTGACATGGTCAATGCCCGCATTGGTGCGGGAATCCGAAGCAAATACCAGTCCGGAATCGACCTTGATAGCAACGCAATATGTCATTTCATTTACCTCTTATCCGCTGCATATTCTAGCGTAAAGAGACAATGCAAGACGAACGGAATCACCCGTGATTGCCGGAACCTCACCCCATGATCGCCCTGGCCCGCACCTTGCATTACACCCTCGGGGGCAACATGACGGGGTTATGACGAATGAGATTTGCCAGCCAGAATTATGCCGAGACAGCCGTGTTCGACGAGCTGGTCGACCCGTTGGGCCAACCCAAGGCGATTGCCCGCCCGCTGCTGGATTACTTCAGCGAACTGAGGCAGGCAGAGCTAGACGCGCGCGTCGCCGCCGTTGATGCCGCTATCATGACCGCCGGGATCACCTTCACGGTCTACAGCGACGCCGGCAACATCGACCGCGCCTGGCCCTTCGATGTGATGCCGCGACTAATCGAGCGCAGCGAGTGGCAGCGTGTCGAGCAGGGGCTGAAGCAGCGTCTCGCCGCTCTCAACCTCTTCATCACCGACATCTATAATGAAAAGCGCATCATCAAGGACGGCATCTTTCCCGCCGAGGTGCTGGCGGATTCAAAAAACTTTCGCGATGCCTGTGTCGGCGTGAAGCCGCGCTTCAACGTCTGGGCCCACGTTTGCGGTACCGACCTGGTGCGCCACTCCGATGGTCAGTTCTATGTGCTGGAAGACAACCTGCGCGTCCCCTCCGGAGTCTCTTACATGCTGGAGAACCGCCAGTTGATGAAGCGACTCTTCCCCGAGGCCTTTTCCCGTTACCGCGTCCAGCCCAACGACAACTACACCGCTCAGCTCTACTACACTCTGGCCGCACTTTCACCGCGTCCCGGTGAGCGCCCGACCATCGTGGTACTGACACCCGGCATATACAATTCCGCTTACTTCGAACACAGCTACTTGGCGCAGCAGATGGGCGCGGAACTGGTGGAGGGGGCCGACCTGGTGGTCGACGGGGATGAGTGCGTCTACATGAAGACCATCTACGGCTTGCGCCGTGTCGATGTGATCTACCGCCGCATTGACGACGACTTCCTCGATCCCGAGGTGTTCCGCTCCGACTCGATCCTCGGCGTGCCCGGCCTGATGCGCGCCTGGAAGAAGGGCAATGTCGGCATCGTCAACGCCCCCGGTTCCGGCGTCGCCGACGACAAGGTGGTCTACGCCTTCGTGCCGAAGATGATCAGCTACTACCTCGGCGAGGAGCCGATCCTTCCCAACGTCCCCAGCTACCTCTGCATGTACGACAACGACCGCGACTACGTCCTGGCCAATCTCGACAAACTAGTGGTCAAGCCCGCCAATGAATCTGGCGGTTACGGCATGTTGATCGGACCGCAGTCGACGGTGGAACAGCGTGCCCAGTTTGCGGAGTTGATCCGCGCCAATCCACGCAACTACATGGCGCAACCGACGCTGTCACTGTCGACGGTACCGACCTTCACCCCGGACGGCATTGCCCCGCGCCATGTCGATCTACGCCCCTTCGTGCTTCAGGCCGAACGCAGCTACGTCACGGCGGGCGGCCTGACGCGAGTGGCGTTGCGCAAGGGATCGCTGGTAGTCAATTCTTCCCAGGGCGGTGGCAGCAAAGACACCTGGATCGTGAATGGAGGTGAATGATGCTGTCACGCGTAGCTGAAAATCTCTACTGGATGACCCGTTACATGGAGCGCGCCGAGGACACGGCGCGCCTGATCAACGCCGTCACCCTGATGGCCCTCGACATCCCCGGTGAGGCCCGCTTTGGTTGGGATTCGCTGCTCAAGGTAGCGGGACTCGATCACCTCTTCTTTCAGCATTACGACAAGGCGGACGAGACAGCGGTAATGAGGTTTTTGATCCATGATGAGCGCAATCCCAGCTCGATCATGACCAGTATCAGTCTCGCACGCGAGAACACTCGCACCTTCCGCGAGGTGCTGCCGTGGGAGTGCTGGGAGTGGATCAACGAGCTTTACCTCTACGGCAAGGGCAATCTGGTGCGCGACCTCGATCGCCGCCACCGCTACGATGTACTGCAATCGGTGATTCGCCGCCGCCAGAGCATCGTCGGCCTGCTCTCCGGCACCATGTCGCGCGACGCTGCGTTCCAATTCCTGCGTCTCGGGCGCAACATCGAACGGGCCGACATGACCAGCCGCATCCTCGATGTCAGCTACGCCGTGCTGCTCCCGGCCGGCAGCCCCGCCGCCGAGCAGTATGGTGATCTGTTGTGGATGAATATTTTGAAGGCGCTATCGGCCTACCAGATGTACCGCCGCAATGTCAGTGTCCACGCCAACAGCGCCAAGGTGATCGAGTTTGTGCTCAAGGATTGCGCCTTCCCGCGTACCGTCGCCCACTGCCTCAACGAGATTGCCGAGGTGCTGCACTCCATGCCGCACCACAAGGAGGTGCTGGCCAGCGTCAATGAGGTGCGAGAGCTGCTGCAGCGGACCGATAGCCAGAGCCTCGCCGTGGCGGGATTGCACGAGCTCACCGATGAGATCCAGATGGGGCTGATGCACATCGACGCCGGCCTACGTGAACACTATTTCCGCGCTGCCAACACCGAGATCGCAGCATGAGTTTATCACTGCAGTTCAAGCGTCAAGGTGACAAGGCCAACTCCGCCTGGTTCGAGGAGTTTCACCGGCGCTTGCTGGAGGAGCGTGACAGCATCGGTCTCACCGGCATGATCCATGAGATCGACGCCATGATGATTACCGTCGATCCCGACTGCGCCGTCGCCTACATCGGTGAATTAGCGTTGATGACTCCCTACCACTACCTGGTGACACTGGAGTCGGAGAGCCACTACACCCATGTGCTGCGCATCGACATGAATTCCCCTGACCTGCTGGTGCGCGAGGTCAAGGACCCCAACACCCGCGGCATCTTCCGCAGCCTCAACGAGGTCTACCCCATCGGCGCCTACAAACCCAACTCGCGCTACATGGGCGAGATATTCCGCGTCACCAATCTGCACGAAGTGGTGGAGATGCAAAAGCGGCGTGAGATCCGCTTCTTCAATCAGGATCAGATCCGCAAGCTCGAATTGCCCGGCAACATGGCAGTGGTCAAACCGTCGCCCTATACCCACAACATCGTCGGCTACTGGGAACGCCCTAAGGATGAGCTGCGCGTCTATGCCCTCGGCCTGAGTTCTATCCGTGATGACGTCAACCGTGTCTATCTCGCCGCGAAGCAGACACAGCAGCGCCTCGGCATTAACAAACTGATCGAGCCGGTGGACCATCTGGCGACGCGTGTCTACAGCCAGAACCGCGAGGCGGCGATCCTCGAATACCTCAGCCTCACCAGCTACTACTACTGGGGCTCCTACGACATCGCCGATCAAAACTCGTCCACCAACGTCACCAAGAGCGTTCACTACGACAACGAGCGGGTCAGCCCGGCCAAGGTCTTCACCGCCGCCAACCACCCCTACTTCGTCAACCACCTGCTCAAGCTGCCGTCGCCAACCGAGAACTTCGTCCGCAACTACGGCCCACGCCTGCACCATATCGCGCTCGGCGTAGCCGATGGTATGACCGGCAGCAAGACCAACATCGACTACGTGGTGGACTCGATCCGCGACCAAGGCAAGGAGTTTCTGCTCGATGTCATTGGCTCCCAGGAGGAGGGGCTGAAACAGATATTCTCCAGCGCCTCGGAGCACTCCTCACTGATCATCGAGTATGTGCAGCGCTTCGGTGATTTCGACGGCTTCTTCACCAAGCAGAACGTCGCGGCACTGACCCAGGCCGCGGGGGTGGAGGAGCAGCTGCGTCTGCTTCAGTCGCAGGCGCAGGCGGCGCAGTAATCACCATGGCGATTCATGTCGGTATCGATCACGTCACCCACTACAAATACGATCGCGCGGTCAACCTCTCACCGCATCTGATCCGACTGCACCCGGCACCCCACACCCGGACGCCGCTGCACGATTACCGTCTCGATATCGCACCGGCCAATCATCGCATCTACTGGCAGGAGGACCCCTTCGGCAACCAGATCGCGCGGGTGGTGTTTGATGGTCCGGTGAAGGAGCTGAAGGTAGGTGTCCATCTGGTGGCGGAGATGACCGTCATCAACCCCTTCGATTTCTTCGTTGAAAAGTACGCCGAGAATTTTCCCTTTAGTTACGACGCCCTGCTGCGCCAGGAGCTGGAGCCCTATTTCGAACTCGGTGAAAACGGTCCGCTGCTGCAGCGGTGGCTGACCCAGGTGGATCGTAAGCCGCTACGGATCGTCAATTTCCTCGTCGGCCTCAACCAGCGGCTACAGCGCGACATCGACTACACCGTCCGCCTCGATCCAGGCATCCAGAGTTGCGAGGAGACACTGGAGAAAAAGCTCGGCTCCTGCCGCGATACCGGCTGGCTGCTGGTGATGATCCTGCGCCATCTCGGACTGGCCGCGCGCTTCGTCTCCGGCTACCTGGTGCAGCTCACCGCCGACCAGAAGTCCCTTGATGGCCCCTCCGGCCCGGAGGAGGACTTTACCGATCTCCACGCCTGGGCCGAGGTCTACGTCCCCGGCGCCGGCTGGATCGGTCTCGACCCCACTTCGGGGCTCTTTGCCGGCGAGGGGCACATCCCGCTGGCTTGCACCCCGGAGGCGGTGAGCGCGGCGGCCATCACCGGCTTCAGCGACAAGTGCGAGGTGGAGTTCGCCTACCACAACGTAGTGCGTCGGGTACTCGAAGACCCGCGCGTCACCAAGCCCTACACCGAGGCGCAGTGGCAAGAGATCTGCGCCCTCGGCCGCCAGGTCGATGCCGAACTGCAGACCCTCGACGTGCGCCTCACCATGGGCGGCGAGCCGACCTTCGTCTCCATCGACGACATAGAGGGGGCGGAGTGGAACACTGAGGCGCTTGGGGTGGAGAAACGGCTGCGCGCCGCCATTCTGCTGCGCCGCTTGAAAGAGACCTTTGCCCCCGGTGGCTTGCTCCACTTCGGTCAAGGCAAGTGGTACCCGGGTGAGCCGCTGCCGCGCTGGGCGCTGGGGTGTTACTGGCGCAGCGACGGCGAGCCGCTGTGGCGCGACGACACCCTGATCGCCGATGAGCAGCACAGTTACGATGTCACGGCCGCTGTGGCGCGGGAGTTTGGTAAGCACCTCATCGCCCAGCTCGGGGTTGCCAGCGACGGCCTCGCCCCCGCCTATGAGGATTGGCTCTACTACCTCTGGCGCGAGGCGAACCAGCCGCCCAATCTCGATCCGGTGGCGATCCCCTGGGCACCGAACTTCCGCGACGATCTGAGCCTGGCGCTGGCGCGTGGTCTCGACCAGCCGGTCGGTTATGTGTTGCCGCTGGCGTGGGGTGGAAGCAGCTGGCAGTCGGCGATCTGGAGTTTCGAACGCGGCGCCCTCTACCTCTCACCGGGCAGCTCGCCCATGGGACTGCGACTGCCGACGCGCCACTCTCACGTCGTCACCGCCCTCTGTCTCGAACCGCGCCACGGGCGGCTCTACCTCTTCATGCCGCCCCTCGACAACCTCGACCGTTACACTCGCCTGCTCCGCGCCGTGGAGGCGGTGGCCGCCGCCATGGCGCTGCCGCTGCTGATTGAGGGCGACGGCCCGCCAAAGTCGCCGCAGCTGCGTGAGCTCAAGGTCACCCCCGACCCGGGGGTGATCGAGGTCAACATCCACCCGAGCGGCAGCTGGGACGAGCTGCAGCACACCACCGTCACCCTCTACGAGGCAGCGCGGCTGTCGCGCCTCGGCACCGAGAAGTTCATGGTCGACGGCCGCCATACCGGTACCGGCGGCGGCAACCACGTTACCCTCGGCGGACCGACGGTGGCGGAGAGTCCCTTCCTGCGCCGTCCCGATGTGCTCGCTTCGCTGCTCACCTTCTGGCAGCACCACCCGTCGCTCTCCTACCTCTTCTCCGGACTCTTCATCGGCCCCACCTCTCAGGCACCCCGTATCGACGAGCGCGGTAGCTGGTTGCTGGGGGAGCTGGAGACCAGCCTCAAGGAGGTGGAGGGGGCCACACAGCCCTGGATCATCGACCGCGCCCTGCGCGGCTTCCTCGCCGACCTCACCGGCAACACCCACCGAGCCGAGTTTTGTATCGACAAGCTCTGGTCCGCCGACGGCCCAGCGGGGCGCCAGGGACTGGTCGAGTTCCGCGGCTTTGAGATGCCGCCCCATGCCCGCATGAGTCTCGCGCAGATGGCGTTGTTGCGTGTGTTGGTGGCCCACTTCTGGCAGAAGCCCTACCGCCAGCCGCTGGTGCGCTGGGGCACGGCGCTCCACGATCGCTTCCTGCTACCGCACTTCGTCTGGAATGACTTCGTCGCGGTCATCGATGAACTCAACGCCGCCGGTTACCCGATCAAGGCGGAGTGGTACGCGCCGTTTCACGAGTTCCGCTTTCCAGTATGCGGCCGCGCCCGCTATGACGGTGTCGAGCTGGAGCTGCGCACCGCCCTGGAGCCGTGGCTGGTTCTGGGGGAAGAGGCCACCGCCCAGCGTCAGGCGCGGGTGGTCGATTCGGCGGTGGAGCGGCTGCAGGTGAGTTGCCGCGGCTTCGACCCCGAGCGCTATCGCCTCAGCTGCAACGGCCGCGCCGTGCCGCTGCAAGCGGCGGGGGAACCGGGCCACTATGTCGCCGCCGTGCGCTTCAAGGCGTGGGACTCCCCCTTCGGTCTCCATCCCACCGTCGCGATCCACGCGCCGTTGCGCTTCGATCTCTTCGACCGCGGCCTCGGCCGTTCCGTTGGCGGCTGTGTCTATTACGTCAGCCACCCCGGCGGCCGCGCCTACGACACCTTCCCGGTCAACGCCTACGAGGCAGAGGCGCGCCGCATCGCCCGCTTCCAGGCTTGGGGCCACACACCGGGCGGGTCGCATGGGGAGGGTTGTGAACCAGTGCTGGAGCCCAACCCCGATTTCCCCTGTACCCTCGACCTGCGCCGGGTAAGACTATGAGTAGCAAACGCATCGCCCTGACCCACCGTCTGACCTGGCAGTTCGAGCGCCCGGTGCAGCTCTCGACCCACTGGCTGCGGTTGTGCCCGGCCCCCCACACCAAGGCGGAGGTCGAGGCCTACTCATTACGGGTTCAGCCTGAAGCCCACTTCATCAATTGGCTGCGCGACCCTTACGAAAACGAGCTGGCGCGCCTCGACCTACCCGAGCCGGTGACTCGGCTACAGCTCGAAGTGGATCTCGTTGCCACCCTGACTGCGGCCGACCCTTTCGACTTTCTACTTGAACCGGGTTGCATCGATTACCCCTTCGACTACCCGGAACAGCTGCGCAAGGAGCTGGCCCCCTACCTGCGGCAGCCGGCGCTGGGTAAGCAGACGCAACTTTGGCTCGATAGATTGGAGCGGTGGCCAGGCTACATCATGGAGCAGCTCAGTACCACCAACCGCCAGGTGCAGGGCGGCGTGCAGCGGCTCTTCAGCAGCGCAGCGGGTCATGTCGATCTCGAAAACATATTGGAACGCGGCAGCGCCACACCGTGGCAGCTGGCTTGGCTGCTGACGGTAAGCCTGCGCCACCTTGGTCTTGCGGCCCGTTTCACCTCCGGCTACCGCGTGTTCCTCAGTGAAGACCACTCCCGCCTGCCCGATAACGCCGCCCTCCACGCCTGGAGCGAGGTGTTCCTGCCCGGTGCCGGCTGGGTCGGCCTCGACCCGGCCAGCGCCATCTTCACCCACGAGGGTTACATCCCGCTGGCGAGCACCCCCGAGCCGTTGCGAGCACTGCCCTGGGCTGGTTATTGCGAGGCGCGCAGTGAAGAAAACAATGAGTCGCTTCAGGTGCGCCGTCTTGAAGGCGGAATGCCGCAGTGGCCCTATGGCGCGGGGCGCTGGGATGAGATTGTTGCGGCAGCTGAACAGGTCGATGCCGCGTTGGGACAGCAAGGAATGGCCCTGACGGTAGGCAGCACCGTCGCCTTCGTCTCTGTCGCCAACACCCAGCTGCCGGAGTGGTCCGGCACCGCCCTCGGCTGGCACAAGCGAAGTGTTGCGGAGCAGCTGCTGACGGCGCTGCGCCAGCGGCTCTGCCCCGGCGGACTGTTTCAAGCCGCTCAAGGGGAGTGGTTCAGTGGTGAGCCACTACCGCGCTGGCGTCTCGGCTGCCATTTCCGCAGCGATGGCCGCCCGGTCTGGTCCGATACCGCCCTCAACAACTGGCAGGAGGGCGAACGCCGTCTCGGTCATGACGATCTCCATCAGTTCGCTACTACCCTGTGCCGCGCCCTCAATCTGGATGAAAAGTGGCTGCTGGCGGCCCACGAAGACCCGCTGCACCAACTCTGGCTCAATGGCAGCGCCGGTGTGATGCCGCAAGCAAAGTCATTGCGTGATCCAGAGCAGCGCCGCGCGCTGGCAGAGCAGTTGTCTCAACCGGTCGGTCATCCGTCGGGTTACGTCCTGCCACTCCACTGGGACAGCGTCGCTCAGCGCTGGATCAGTGGCCGCTGGCGCTTCCGCCGTGGCGCCCTCTATCTCAGGCCGGGCAGCTCGCCCATCGGTCTGCGCCTGCCACTGGAGTCGCTGCCGGTGGGGGATGAGATCATCCCCCCCGATCCGGAGCGTTGTCAGTTCGACGAACGCGAGCTGTTGCCGGAACGAGTCGGTGAACTGAGCGCGCGGCTGACCAGCTTCGGTCCACCCCACACGTTCGAGGCAGCGGCCGACGGCGCTGCTGTGGCTGGCCGGGCCCCGCGCACCGCCCTCGTCATCGAGCTGCGCGATAGGAGCTTGTATGCCTTCCTGCCGCCGCTAACCCATGTCGAACGCTATCTCGATCTGGTGGATGCCATCGAGTCCAGCGCACGCCATTGTGAGCTGCCAGTGCGAATGGAAGGGTACGAGCCGCCCCATGACCGGCGCCTGCCGCGCATCATGGTCGAACCGGAGGCCGGGGTGCTCAAGGTGACCCTATCCGCCGCCCGCAACTGGCGCGAGCAGAGCGAACAGCTGGAGATCCTCTACGCCGAGGCGGAGTCGCTCGGCCTGCGGGCCGAACGCTACGACGCCAGCGGCCACCACCTCCCCCCCGGTGGCGAGAGCGGCTTTATCCTCGGTGGCGACGAACCCGCGCGCAGCCCCTTCCTGCAGCGGCCGGAGCTGCTGCGGGCGCTGGTGAGCTGCTGGCAGCGCCACCCCTGCCTCTCCTATTTCTTTGCTGGTGGCGATGTCGGCCCGAGCCGCCCGGCGCCCCGTCCTGACGAGGGCCGCGATGATGCCCTCTACGAACTGGGGATTGCCCTCGATCGCATCCCCGCTGGCCACAGCGATTCCCCTTGGATGCCGGACCGGCTGCTGCGCCACCTGCTGGCCGACGCCAGCGGCAACATGAGCCGTGCCGAACTGGGCATCGAGCAACTCTACGCCCCGGACCGCCCCGGCCAGCGCCTCGGTCAGGTGGCGGTGCGTAGCCTCGACGCCGCCCCCCACGCCCGCCTCGCCGCCGTGCAGGGGCTGCTGTTGCGGGCGCTGCTGGCCCACTTCGCGCAACAGCCTCGGTCATTGCCGCTGAAGCACTGGGGTGAGGAACTGCACGACGGCTTCATGCTGCCGGATCTGCTGTGGGAAGATCTCAACGAACTGCTGGCCGAACTGCCGGGCCGCGGCCTGCCGTTGCAGGCGGCGTGGTTCGAACCCTTCCTGGAGCAGCGCTTCCCGGTGCTGGGGCGGGTACAGATCGGCGACATCCAGATCGAACTGCGCCGCGCTCACGAGCCGTGGCCCCTGCTTTCCGAAGAGGCCGGTCCCGGCGGCGCCATGACGCGTTACATCGACTCCTCCTGCGAGCGGGTTCAGGTGAAGGTGACGGGAATGACACCGTCGCGCCATCAGTTGGTCTGCAACGGTCGTCGCGTACCGCTGCAACCGACGGCGCGGCGTGGTGAGTATGTGGCGGGGGTGCGTTACAAGGTCTGGAGTCCGGCGGCGACACTTCACCCGACGCTGCCGCCGGTGAGCGAGCTACTCTTTGATCTGCTGGATGGCTGGGACGGTACACTCATCGGCGGGTGCACGCTCATCCCCACCCAGCCCAGCATCACCGGCGGCCCCGTGGCCTTAGTAGCACCGCCCCCCACGCCGCATCTACAGCCCAGCCCCTCCCTGCCGTCACCGTTTCAGCCTCCCGCATGGGGCGGTGGCGGCCAGTTCATCGCCCGGCCGCAGCCACCGGCGGCACCGCCGTTCAGCGCCGAGAAGGGTGATCTAAGCCGCCCCTATCTGCTCGATTTAGTGGTGTTGTAGATCGCAACGGCGGCTTTGCCTCCATCCGCACCGATCTCCCGTGTCTGGACCTTTCCGCTTGCCTCGGTCTTCGCCAGCAAAGGACAAATCAGATGTTTGCTGTTTTCGACGAATACACCATCACTTACGCATCGATAGACACGGGGCAACTAATGCACATAGTGCGTATTGGTCTTCAAGAGACGGAGCAAACACAATGAATGAGGTAAATAAGACATCAATACGCTCATCCATTCCCTGCCCGGACTTCTTCATTTACATAGATAGCCGTGTCTGATTCGTCGACATATTCCAACTCAATATCACATTCGCCGCGTACGACCTTCTCATCTACGATGCAGCGCATCACACCGTTTTGCGATGGCAGCTCGAACATTGGCTTACGTAATAACTGTTCCAGCACGCTGCGCAGACCGCGCGCCCCCGTGCCGCGTTCCAATGCGATCTTGGCGATTTCGCGCACGGCCTCAGGCGTGAATTCCAACTTCACGCCATCATACTCAAACAATTTTTGATACTGCTTCACCAACGAGTTTTTCGGTTCAAGCAAAATATTGATCAGACTTTCTTCGTTCAGCGGCGACAGCGCCGCCAGCACCGGAAAGCGACCTATGAATTCCGGTATTAAGCCAAAACGCCTGAGGTCTTCGGGTTGCACCATATCCAATAGATCTTGGAGGTTGGGCGTGGTCTGGTCCACCTTCGCATGAAAACCGATTCCGGTTTTCTTAGGCGATACGCGCTTGGCTACGATTTCTTCCAGACCGGCGAAGGCACCGCCGGCGATGAACAATATATTGGCCGTATTCATCAAGACTTCGCTGCCGCCGTCGCGTCGCTTGCCCTTCTGCGGTACCTTGACCTCGCTGCCTTCGACCAGTTTCAGCAGTGCCTGCTGAACCCCTTCGCCGGAAACGTCGCGCACACCGGTCGGCGCCTCGCTGCTACGCGCAAGCTTGTCGATCTCATCCAAATAGACAATGCCCCATTCCGCACGCTCCTCATTGCCTTCCGCCACCTCCAGCAACCGGGTCAAGACACTTTCGACATCCTCGCCCACATAACCGGCCTGCGTCAGCGTCGTGGCGTCGGCCACGACATAGGGCACGCCGACGATACGTGCGAGCGTGCTGGCGATCAACGTCTTGCCGCTGCCAGAGGGACCGAGCACCAAAATGTTGGACTTGCCCAGTTCCACGTCTTCCGTGGCGTTCCATGCCCCAGCGCTGAAACTCTTGAGCCGCTTGTAGTGGTTGTAGACCGCCACGGACATAATCTCCTTGGCGAGGTCTTGGCCGACGACATATTCGTCGAGCTTGGCCTTGAGCTCTTTGGGTTTGGGCACCGGCCCGTGCGCCGCGGCCATGGCGCGCCGGTGGCTCCAACTGTCGATAACCTGGCTGGCCAGACGGACACAGGCCTCGCAGATATATCCCTCCCGCCCGGCGATCAAGGGACTCTCGTTGCTTTGCACCACTCCGCAAAAGGAACAGCTGGTCGCCTCATTGGACATCGCCTATCTCCCGGTGACTATTTCAACCATTCGCGCAGCCAGATACGGTCATAGCGCTGCTGCAATTGTGCCTTGATCTTGTGAGCAACCTCGCTGAAGGCGAGCATCCTCTGCGGCGAGATTGCTTCGCAATACAACAGATGCCAGCCGAGACTGGATTCCACTGGCAGCGAAATCCCGCCTGCGGGCAAATCGAAGGCAGCCGTCTCCAGTTCGGGATAGAGCTGGCCCCGGCCGACTTGGCCCAGAAGGCCGCCGTGTAATGCCGTCGGACACTCGGAGTGCTTCAGCGCCATTTCCTCGAAACACTTGGGTTTCTTTTCCAGCCGCTTGCGAATCTCACATATGCGCTGCAAGGCCTGCGCTCGAGTGTTTTCATGATAACTGTCATTCACGGTAATCAGGATGTGGCGCAGGGTACGGGACTCTGGCACGACAAACCGCTGCCGATGCATGTGATAAAAGATCTCGGCGTCTGTCTCATCGGCGCGCCAGCCCCTGGCAGTGATGCGCTCGATCACTGCCTGCACGCGCAAATCGCGCTCGATCGCCTGGTAAAGCGCTTCCCGATCCAACCGGCTGGCGTACAACGCCGCCCGAAAACTTTCCTCATCCGCGAAGCGCGCGCCGATTTCCATGACGGCGGATTCAACCAGTGCAGAAGGAATGATCACTGCGGCACCCTCGACACTGCTCAGAACCTTTTTTTCAATGGCCTGCTCGCGCCGCGCCTGGCGCTCCACCATGCTAAACTCCTGATCGCTCAACTCGGCGAGCGGTTTCTGCAATAGGCTCAGGGCGGCGCGCAGCAGGTGGTAACGCGGTTCATCGGCTGACATCTCAATCGTCCGCTCGCTCAGTCCCATCGCCGGCCTCCTTGCTGATCGCCATCAGCGCGGCCTCGGGGACCACCAAGGTATGGCCGGAAAAATGCACATGATACGCCACGCCGCCTGGGTGATCGCGCAGCACCTTGATCACCTGGCCCTCCTGCCCAGTGTCGACGATGACCTCGCCATTGATGGCCAGCGGCATTTTACAGGCAACCTTGTCGCGAAACTCGAAGACATTGGGAACCCAATATTCATCGATGGAAATCAGCTCCTCTTCGCGGCAGCCGACCATCAGATCTTGTTCGAGGAAATGCACGGTATAGATGATCTGGTCCTGCAAAAACGTGCCGATATTACGCACATAGCCGCTGCTGCCGCGGCGGATCAAGAGCTCGCCGATATCTCGCCCGGGAAACGTGCCATCATTGCGTACGTTGCGGATCACCCGCACCTGATCGCCATAATCAAAGGCATGCATGACGCTCGCCCCCTATTTGACCAGAGCGTTCAGGGACACGAAGGTCTCCTGCGGACCGTGCATGTGGAACACCTTGAACACCTTTTCAGTGAGGGCGTCCGAACTGACAAAATCACGGTAGGCTTGCAACAGAAGGCTCTTATAGTGCTCCCGCAGCAACATCTCATCTCCGGGCCTGTCCGCCGCCTTGGCGAGATAGTCATGAAACCTTTGCAGAATATGTAATCGATTGACGTGCACCACCTTCTCATCGAATTCAATTTCGAAATACTCGAGAAAGTCCTCAGCACTGCTCAGATCACGCATGTCGTCCAAAAAATCTTTAATGCTCATTACACCCTCCAGCGATTATTCGTTGCCGCCGCGCTTCATACGACCGCGCAGCTGGGCATCACATACTCCGACTGGGCCACTATCTCCAGTAGCGCCTTTGCGCCCAACCGGTCTCGCGGATCGAGCAGGCAGACCTTGCGCAACATGGCGATGCCTTCGTCGATACGCTTCAAGCGCAGCTTCAAATATCCGGCGCCCTTGATCGCCAGCAGATAGAATCTCAGCAGATTGATCGAGCGGATGACCCCTGCGCCAAGGTCCGCCTCGCTCACCTCGCGCCAGTCTGCAGGCATGCTCAGTTGCCTGCCGGATATTTCAATGGCGCGTTCGGCCACGCGCAGCGCATCGTCGAGCTTGTGCTCGTAGTAGTAATAGCGATACATCGCAACCAAAACCGCCAGATTGGCCGGGGCGATGAAATACGCCTTCAGCAGATAGCATTCCGCATCGATACGGCCGTAGTTGTTCGACGCCATCTTGAGCAGGGCCTCGACGCCCTCCGGCATTTCCGCCTGAAAATAAAGCCCTCCACCATCGGTATCCAACAAATCCATCAGTTCACCCTCGCGCTTATTATGTTTTTTTCAACAATATCGCCGGTGCAGACCTCGTGGCCTTGGCACACTGGGCAGGCATCTTTTCGACTCCGTTCGCCGTCTCCCAATTCATTCAACTGCCCCTCGAGTATGCGGATACGTTCTACCAGGCAGCTGATCGCCTTACCGACTGGATCCGGGATCAGATGATGATCCAGGTCGATGCCATAGGGTTGCGTGCCAGCGATTGATTCGGTATTCACCGCTTTGCCCGGGATACCCACCACGGTCTTACCTGGAGCAACGTCCCGGTGCACTACCGAATTCGCGCCTACCCGCACGCCATCGCCCACGGTGATCGCGCCGAGTATCTTTGCGCCGGCCCCGACCATGACGCCGTTGCCCAGCGTGGGATGGCGGCGGCCTTTGTTCCAACTGGTGCCGCCCAGGGTCACGCCGTGATAGAGCGTGACATCATCACCCACAATCGCCGTTTCGCCGATTACCACTCCCGCGCCATGATCGATGAAGAAGCGCCTGCCGATGGTGGCGCCAGGATGGATATCGATATTGCTGATGGCGCGACTGAGGTAGGCGAGAAGACGCGCGGCATATCGCCAGTTGCGCCACCAAAGACGATGGGCCACACGATGGATCATGACGGCATGCACGCCAGGATAAGTGGTGATCACCTCGAAGGTGTTGCGCGCGGCAGGATCACGGGTGAAGACGCATTGGATGTCCTCGCGCCACTGACGAAATAAGCCGAGTTTTCTTCGCTTCAGACGTTTTTCTTCCGACATATGCGTACTCACTTTGTCGTGCGCTGCATGGGCAGTCATATCGTCACCTCCACTGCACTGTGTGAGATTGCTTGATAAAAGTGCGCAAGATCGCTGGCGATCGGCGTGCGTTTTGCCTTTGACACAAACTCGCGCACAGTGCGTAAAATCTGCTTTGCTTCTGGAATCGTCAGCTCGATCCCCAGCTCCCGATACACCTTGCACACTGTCTTGGTCCCGGAATGTTTGCCGAGGATGATCTGGTGCGCGCGTCCAAGCCGCGCCGGGTCCACACCCTGGTAATTGAGCGGGTCCTTCAGGATGCCGTCTACGTGTATGCCCGACTCATGGGTAAATACACCTTCGCCGACCAGACTCTTGTGCCAGGACACGGGCCGACCCGAGGCTACCGCAACGTAATGGGAGATCGCGGAGAATTGCGATAGATCGACACCGGTGTGCATGCCGTAAAGTTGATGCAGGCCCATGACCACTTCCTCCAGCGGAGCATTGCCGGCCCTCTCGCCGAGACCGTTCACGGTAGTGTTGATGTGTGTCGCGCCTGACACCGCCGCGGCCAGACTGTTGGCCGTGGCCAATCCAAGATCATCATGGGCGTGCATTTCGATATCGATATCCACGGCGGCGCGCAACGCGCCGATGATCTTGGCGACACCGAAAGGTTCCATCACGCCGAGGGTATCGGCGAAGCGAATCCGTTTTGCTCCGGCCTGCTGCGCGGTCGCCGCTACATGGAGCAAGAAATCATGATCGGCCCGCGAGGCATCTTCGCAACCCACACAGACCTCGAACCCCAGATTGCGCGCCGCGGTGACGTGCGAGGCAATCGTCTTCAAAACATAGTCGCGGTCGCGATTGATCTTGTGGCGGATTTGCTGATCGGACACCGGGATCGAAAGATCCACCATATCCACGCCTAGATCCCGGCACAGCGCCAGATCATCCTCACGCATGCGACACCAAACCAAGGTGCGCGCCCGCAAGCCCAACGCGGCAATGGCACGAATCTCACCGCGCTCCTGATCTCCCATTGCCGGTATACCGATCTCCAGTTCCGGCACGCCGATGGCATCCAAACTGCACGCGATCGCCATCTTTTCTTCCAATGTGAACGCCACACCTGCCGTCTGTTCACCATCGCGCAGCGTGGTGTCGTCGATAATGATGTTGCGTGATTCGTTCATGGCGTGACTCCAACAGCAACTCTCTGTATCACTGTCACAGCAAAGCGCGTGCCACAAAATATTCTTGTTTATTCACAAGCAGTTGAGAAGCACGAACCGTGCGACAGTTGTGACACATCCGGCTTGGTTGTAGCAAAGCCGACACTACGATCACGCCGGTTTTGTTTCTTATTAACCCGGCGATCAAATATATCTGTAGCGCATTCTATGTACGTCCCTTCTCCCTCAGGGAGAAGGACACGACTGCATGGATGCAGGAGGTAGGGTAACGCATGGAGCAGTTGCCGAGGATGAGGGGGTAAAATCAATCCCCTCACCCTAGCCCTCTCGACTCGGGTTCCGGACTTCGTCCTACCGACTCCATCCATGAAGTCGTCCCTGTGGAAGAGAGGAAAAAAACAGATATCTTTTGCCGCAGGGTTAATAGAACCGGTTGCCTGCAACGCTAGCGCTTATGCCGGCCTACAGGCTGAGGGAGAAGAAATGTAATAGATAATTTGGAGATACATTGGTATCTGAATTGACAACAAAAAAGCACCCACTAGGGGTGCGAAGGATTGTTACCTCACAGTAACGCGGTTGCCATCAGGCATAGGTTGGCACAAATGCCTTTTCTGGATTTTCTTTCGGCGCGCCATCGCCCCAATACGGCGAGAGCTTGCGCAGTTTTTCGATGATCGGGGGCATGGCTGCGATCACCCGCTCGACTTCTTCCATGGTGTTGTAACGCGAAAACGAGAATCGGATGGAACCATGCGCGGCGGTATAAGGGATACCCATGGCGCGCATGACGTGCGAGGGCTCCAGTGAACCTGAGGTACATGCCGAGCCGCTGGAGGCGGCAATGCCGTCCTTGTTCAGCAGCATCAAGATCGCTTCGCCTTCCACGTACTCGAAGGCGATATTGCTGGTGTTTGGCAACCGATTATTGGGATCGCCGTTGACGAAGCAGTTGGAGATCTTCGACAGAATGCCCTGTTCCAGCCGATCGCGCATGGCCTTCACTGCGGTATTTTCAAACTCCATGTGTGCCATGGCTAGCTCCGCCGCCTTGCCGAGGGCGACGATCGAGGCGGCCGGCTCGGTGCCGGCGCGCCGGCCGCGCTCTTGATGGCCACCGCGCAGCAACGGACGAAAGCGTGTGCCGCGGCGCAGATACAGCACGCCGATCCCCTTGGGCGCATGCAGCTTGTGACCGGAGACCGACAGCATATCGATCTTGGTGTTCTTCAGATCCATCGGTATCTTGCCCACGGCCTGCACGGCGTCGGTATGGAACATGATTCCTTTCGCATGCGCCATCTCGGCCATCTGCTCGACTGGAAACAGCGTACCGGTTTCGTTATTGGCCCACATGATCGAAGCGATCGCGACCTTGTCGGTGAGCAGCTCAGAGTACTTATTAAGGTCCAGCCGACCCTTGTTATCCACCATGAGGTAATGGACCTTGTAGCCATCCTTCTCCAGCGATTGGCACAGATTCAAGATCGCGGGGTGCTCTACCACCGTGGTGATGATTTCCTTGCGATCCGGCTGGGCCTTCAGCGCCGAGAGGATGGCAGTGCTGTCGGACTCGGTGCCGCACGAGGTGAATACGATTTCCGAATCGTGTTCGGCGCCCAGCAAGGTTTGGACTTTTTGACGCGCCTCTTTCAGCGCGCGCCCCACCTGGTTGCCAAAACCGTGGATCGAGGACGGATTGCCGTACTGCTCGGTGAAATACGGCAGCATGCACGCGACGACCTCGGGATCGACCATGGTGGTGGCGTTGTTGTCGAGATAGATGTCAGACATTTTGCGATCCTCTTACTGTGCCGGTATGACTTTGATGAATTCGCCGAGCTCTTCCATCAGGCGTTGCTGGATACCGCCCAGCGTCATCCCGGCCATCTGGCAGCCGGAGCACGCGCCGACCATCTTTACCGTCACGGTAGTGCCGTTGACATCGACCAGTTCCACATCGCCACGATCGGCTTGCAGCTGCGGGCGGATCGACTCGATGATGGTTTCGATGCGTTTCATGCGCTGAAAAGGTGTCATCCCTGACTTGGGGGGTCCCTTTTTAACTGGAGCCTTCGCGCTGGGATCGAAGGTCTTGCCCTGCTCGGCCAGCACGCGGGCAAGCACCTCTTCGATGCCTTCGTGACACGACGAACAGCCACCGCCGGCCTTGGTGTAGTTGGTCACCTCTTCCACGGTGGTGAGATCATTGGCGCGAATGGTCTCTTCGATCATCACCGCGTCGATGGCGAAGCACTTGCAGATCAGCGCGCCTTCTTCGTGATCATCCCTCCATTCCTCGCCGCGATAGTTGGCCACCGCCGCTTGCAGCGCCTCGCGCCCCATGACCGAGCAGTGCATCTTCTCCGGCGGCAGACCGTCGAGGTAATCGGCGATGTCCTGGTTGCTCACCTGCAAGGCCTCTCCCAGCGTCATGCCCTTGATGATCTCGGTCAGGGCCGAGGAGGAGGCGATGGCCGAGCCGCAGCCAAAGGTCTGGAAGGATGCCTCCAGGATTACTTCACTCTCCGGGTCCACCTTCAGCATCAGCCGCAAGGCATCGCCACAGGAGATCGAACCGACATCACCCACCCCGTTGGCGTCCTTCAGTTCACCGGCATTGCGCGGATTGTAGAAATGCTCTTTTACCGTTTCTGAATAATCCCACATACATCGCGCCTCGATTTAACAAGAGAATGAATTGCCGCAACCACAACTGGCCTTGGCGTTAGGATTGATGAATTTGAATCCAGTGCCCTCCAGGCCGTCGACGAAATCCATGGTCACGCCGGAGAGCATCGGCGCGCTGCCCGGATCGACAAACACCTTCACCGCCCCGAACTCGGCCACGACATCTTCCGCACTCGGCGTGGCCTCCAGGGCCAAGGCATATTGAAATCCGGAACAGCCACCGCCAGTGACCGATACCCGCAGACCGCCGATCGGCTTGTCTGAACTTGAGATAAAACGGCTGACGGCCGCGACCGCGCTTTCAGTCAAATGAATCATCTTATTTCTCCTTGGCAAACCAATTGCAGATTGCTGGTACGTTGAGTTATCAGGGCTAACGCAAACGCTATGCCAGCGACGCAACCAACGCACAACACGCTGTTGTTTCGTGATTTTTCGAATAACAGAGCTATGAGCACTTGTGATGAACCCTACAAACAAGGGACCTCGAAACAGCTGGAATGTAGGGTTTGTGACAGAGGAAAACCAAAGGAGTACACCATGAGCGTAACCATGCTAAAGCCCGGCGATGTCATCTATGCCGGCAATGACATCCACAATGATGGCTCGCTGCCGGAACTGCCCGAAACCGCCCTGCTCGCCAAGGCCGGCGCCCGAGGTGTCTTGGTCAACATCGGTGAGATCTTCATTGAAGAGACGGAAGAGACGCGCGAGCTGTTGCTGGCGCGTTTCGAGGGGGAAGGCCTGACGCTGGGCCCCCCGATTGGTTGCTGGCCGGATGAAGTCCTTTCGCTGGCGCAGTGGGAGGCACGCATATCAGCCCAATGACCGGAATTGCGACACGAATTGCCATATAGGGGCCGAACACCCAGCGGCATCTCAACCGTTCATCAACACAAACCAAGGAGCACAGCATGACCACCGCGCCATTCCCCTGGGACGAAGACGCCCTCGCACGCCTGGAGAAGATCCCGTCATTCGTCCGCCACATGGCCAAGGCCAAGATCGAAAAGGCCGCCAAGGACGCCGGCGAGAGCCGCGTCACCGCACAGTTCATGGAGGCCAATAAGGCGAGGCTGATGAAATAAACGAACTTCTTCGCCAACGGTGCTGGCCCCGCAACGCATCTTGTCGGGTATGAACCCCGCAAGTTCGGGGGCCAGTTTTCGAAACATCGGGATCACAGGCACCATGCAAGAACACAACATTTGGTCGCTGGACAAGCATCAAGACATCAAGGCGCTCTTGCTGCTGCTGGAGCAACAGGTCGGGCGCGGGCGCTTCTGGCTCACCACCGAGCTGCTCGATCCGCAGGCGGTGCGCATCACGCCCGCGGTTGCCAGCCCCGAGGTTTCGGTCTATCTCTATTGCTATGCCCAACCGCCGGGCCATTACGGTGTAGATCTGGAATACCCGCGCATGATCGAGCAGGAGGCCAACGACCAGACCGTGCGCCTAAACGAGCTGGACGTGGATCGGACACTGGAGCACATCATTTTGCACCTGGAACTGGAGCATTGAACATGACGGGACGTCCGGTACAAAACCGCCGCTTCTGCCAGCCCCAGCCGGGACTGGACATCATGCGCTTTGCTGGCGCTCGTGCACAAATCCTGGCCTATCACCAGCGCACCAAACATAGCGTCCATGGCTATGCCCTCGGACCGGCCAGCCTCGACTGGGACGCCCAGCCCAATCCCTATCGCCGCTATGAAAAGTGCGAATCCCTGAAGCTGCCTTTCACAACTCCCTCACACAGTTATGGCGCCTTATTCGGCGATGAGATCCCTGCCGCCGCGCTCTCCCGCGACAGCCTCGCGCAACTGCTGGAATACGCCCTATCGCTGGCGGCCATCAAGGTCTTCGGCGTCGACAGCTGGACGGTGCGCTGCAATCCCTCCAGCGGCAATCTACACCCCACCGAGGCCTATCTGATCAGCAGCGATGTCGACGGCCTGACCAATGGCGTCTATCACTACAACAGTCAGGATCACGCACTGGAGCGACGCGCACACTGGTCACATCCCAGCCTTGCCGGCGCCTACATTGCCCTGACATCGGTGCACTGGCGCGAGGCCTGGAAGTACGGCGAGCGCGCCTACCGTTACTGTCAATTGGATATCGGCCATGCCATCGGCGCGCTGCGCTACAGCGCTGCGCTACTGGGCTGGAAGCTTCACCTCGAAACCCGGATCAGCGACCGCGCCCTGGCCCGCTTGTGCGGCACCGACCGCAACGATGACTTCGCCGGCGTCGAGCCCGAGGCGCCAGACCTGCTGTTGCGCATCGAACAAAGCCCGGCATTGACTGATACAAGTGTCGCTGCTTTTCTCGCGAACGCCGAATGGTTCGGCCTGCCCAACCTGCTCGATCCGCGCCCGCTGTATGAATGGCAGATCATCGATCAGGTCAGCCAGGCCTGCGAAAAACCGCCTTCGTCGATCAATACCCCCCGTAGGAGCCTGCCCTGCAGGCGATCGACGGATGTTCGCGAGCAGGGCTCGCTCCTACGAGAGGGGCCAACACAGCATACCCCCGCCGCCCAGCTGATCAAACAACGGCGCAGCGCCCTGGCCTTCCGGCCCGATCAGACGATGGATCGCGCAAGCTTCAACGCCATCCTCACCGCACTGCTGCCCGAGCGGTACACCCTGCCCTTTGATTTGTTGCCACACACCCCGCGCCTGCACCCGGTGCTGTTCGTCCATCGCGTAGCGGGACTGACGCCGGGGCTGTATTGCCTGCCGCGCCGCGCCGAGATGAAGACCACATTGCAAGCGGTGATGCACGCTCAATTTCTATGGGAGCCGATCGACGACGTCCTGCCACTTTATCTGCTGCAAGAAGGCGATGCCCGCGCCCTCGCCAAGCAGATCTGTTGTCATCAGAACATCGCCAGCGACAGCGCCTTCGCTCTCGGCATGCTGGCCGAATTTGGGTCCATATTGAGCGATGATGAAACCGGCTGGCGTTACCGCGAATTGCACTGGGAGGCCGGACTGCTGGGCCAGGCGCTTTATCTGGAGGCCGAGGCCCATGGCTATCGCGGCACCGGCATCGGCTGTTATCTCGACGACCTGTTTCACGAGCTGCTGGGACTTGGTGATCAGCGGTTCCAAAGCCTCTATCACTTCACCGTTGGCAGTCCTGTGCTGGATTCGCGCATCAGCACGCGCCCGCCTTATTTATCTAGGAGTCCGTCATGAAGTTCAAAGAAATCACCGTTGCCCAGACTCAAGCGCTGATCGCCAGCCGCGAGGTGGTATTGCTCGACCGGCGCGATGCGCAGAGCTATCGCGCCGGACACATCGAGCAGGCCATGCTGGCCCACGACGGCCTGATCGAAAGCCTGATCAACAAACGCGATCGCAGCCGGCCCATCGTGATCTATTGTTATAAAGGCAACGACAGCAAAGAGCTGGCGGCCCTGTTCGGCCAGTTCGGTTTCGAGGCCTACAGCGTGATCGGCGGTTACACCGAATGGAAAAAACAGATTCAAAAATTGACGCAGAAAACACTGGATTGGCTCAAGGCGCAAGGCTTTGCCGATAGCGACATTCACACCACCATCGCCAACCGCACCACGCCCCTGATGCACGCCTGCCGCCACGGCGCGCTGGAGATCGCGCGGGAACTGATCGAGGCCGGTGCCGAGCTCAACCAGCGCAACGCCGACGGCAACACCGCGCTTTGGTTGGCGTGCTATGCCAATTATGTCGAGATCATCAGGCTGCTGATCGCCGCCGGAGCCGATCTGAACAATCAAAACGACAACGGGGCCACCGCCCTGCTCTACGCCGCCTCGGCCGGTCGCACCGAATCGGTCAAATGCCTGCTGGCGGGCGGCGCCGACCCGCATCTTGCCACCCTGGATGATTTCTCAGCGCTGGATGTAGCCGCCAACCGCGACATCCTGGGGATGCTGCGCCCGTACTTCGGATAAAAGACGGAGGAGTCCACCGTGTCCAAAATCATCAATTTTCCGATGCAGGACAAAGCCAACCGTTCCGAACTCGAAAAGGTGATCGACAAGGCGCTGGCCAATATTCCCGAACGCGACCGCAAACGGCTGAAATTCGAGCTGATTAAGACCATCGACGGCTATGACAGCTTCTTCACCGAATGGTCCATTTCATTACCCAAGGACACCGACAAACAGACCCTGCAACAGCTCTACGACATCGCTCACCGCGAGCACGCCCGTAAGATGCGGATGCTGGCCGACATCGTCAAACTGAAAATCGAAAGTCTGGTGAACGCCTATCAGCGGCATTCGTAGTCAACCGATATTGCATGGCATGAAATCAATCTCATTGGCCCCTGCCCTACAGGCGATCTCCACCTATCTGCTGCGTGCTTTCCGGCTCCAACGCCACCGCGCGCGCCTGAAGCAGATTTTCGCAAAAGGTTAAACCCATGGGTTGCGGTTCGATTCCAGCGTTCGCGAGTTTTTCCAGCAGACGCGGCGTAAGGCCGCTGACAATCAGAGATACCTTCTTTTTGCGCATGTTCTTGATGAGCGAATCAAACGCGACGATCCCTGTCATATCCATCATGGAAACATCCGTCATATCGAGAATCACAACCTTCACCTCCCGACTGACGCGGTGCAGAGTGGATAGCGCCTTCTCCGCCGCCCCGAAAAACAACGGGCCATTGATGTCATAAACCACCACGTGTCGCGGCAAATCCGCCAGGTGGGGATGCGCTTGCTGACTGACCATTTGGGCGCCGGTCAGATCCGCCATGCGGCGAATAAACAGCAGCGCGGCCAAGACGACACCCACGCTTACCGCCAAAACCATATCGAATACAACCGTCAGGAAAAAGCAAGTCAGCAGTACCGCCACGTCGCTGCGCGGTGCAACATTGACAATATTATAAAAATGTTTCGCCTCGCTCATATTCCAGGCGACAACCAACAACAACGCTGCCAGCGAGGCCATTGGCACATATGCCAGCAAACCCGCCAGGCTGATGACGGCGAGAAGCACCGTCAACGCGTGGATCACCGCAGCAATGGGTGTTCGGGCGCCGGCCCGAATGTTCGTAGCAGTACGCGCAATTGCAGCGGTGGCGGCAAATCCCCCGAAAAACGGCGCGACGATGTTCCCCAGCCCCTGGCCCACCAACTCGGCATTGGAGTCGTGCTTGGTACCCGCCAGGCCATCCGCGACCACCGCGCACAACAGCGACTCGATGGCGCCAAGCATGGCAATGGCGAAGGCGGGGCCAATCAGGGAATGGATCATTGCAAAAGACAAACCTACCGGCTGGCCGTCTGCCCCCGGCAGCTCCCATGGCCACACGAATAATGGCGGCAACGACGGAATACCATGCTCAAGAATACCGTTTACCGAATATGAGAAGCGCGAACCGATGGTCGCCACGCCTAAATCAGCCGATACAAGCCCAAGCAGCCACGCAAGCATCGCCCCCGCAATTAAGGCCATCATGTGTCCCGGAATGCGGGTTTTAAGTCGTGGCCACGCCACCATAACGGCCAAGGTAGCACCTCCGACCAAAAGATCCGGCCAATGCAGCGTCGGCAGGTTAAGGAATATAGTCCTCAGCTTCTCAAAAAAATTCCCACCGACAATGTCGATTTCCAGCCCTAGAAAATCCTTAACCTGCATTGTCGCAATCACCACGGCGATACCCGCGGTAAACCCCGTGGTCACCGGATAGGGAATGAATTGTACCAAGCCGCCTAGACGCATCATTCCCATCGCCACCAGAATCAGACCCGCCATCAGCGTGGCGATCACCAAGCCACCGAGGCCGTAACTGTGTGCAATAGGTACAAGAATCACCACAAACGCAGCGGTAGGCCCCGAGATATTGACGCGCGACCCGCCGGTGAGCGCAATCACCAGTCCCGCGACGATCGAAGTGTATAATCCATACTGGGGCGGTACCCCGCAGGCGATAGCGAGCGCCATGGCCAGCGGCACCGCGACAATACCCACTGTAATTCCCGCCATCAGATCGGCGCGAAAATCGCCCAAGCCGTAGCCAGTTGCCAGACTTTCGCGTAGCGCCACGCCAACGGCTGGCGCAGTGTTTTTTAATTCATGCAATCTCTGAGTCATATTTTTTCGTAAACCTCTGCAATCCTTTCAATCGATGATTGCGGCGCGCACCTCGCCGCTGGCAGCGTTGGACGATGACCAGCACAAAGGAATCAGGAGGGACGCCAAGCAACACTATCTAAACGAAGTTCTCATCACGCTTGTCGTGATATTCTATGATGGAAAACAACATTTGTCTCACGGCAGTCTTGCGCACCGGAAACATGGCACTTGCGCCACAACCGATAACAGGTTTAGCGGCCGAATCATGCGATTATTGACCCTGCGATCAAATATAACTGCAAAACCTTATAGATCTGTTTTTTGTTCCCTCTCCCTCAGGGAGAGGGCTAGGGTGAGGGGGTAATATCTTGATTTTACTCCCTCATCCTGTCCTTCTCCCTGAGGGAGAAGGGATGTCTTAAAACGTGTGACAGATGTATTTGGTCGCCGGGTTAATAGTAGATATGGTGAAGCACGCCCAACGGCTCGACTGACGAGCACACAGCTACCCCATGATGTATTGATAGGCCCTTTGCAATAATTGCAGCTCCACCGGCGGCAGGCCACGCGCCTCGGTGATCGGGATGAATCGGGCGGCGATCGATTGAGCCTCTACAAAAAGCGGATCGATGTTTTTGAAAAAGGCCAGATAGACTGGCAGGATCTGACCGGGGACATCCAGGCGCGCGCGGGCGTTATGCGCAGCGTGGCATAACCTCATTGTAGGAGCCTGCCGCGCAGGCGATTCCCGCCCATTCGCGAGCAGGGCTCGCTCCTACGACTACCCCATGATGTATTGATAGGCCCTTTGCAATAATTGCAACTCCACCGGCGGCAGGCCGCGCGCCTCGGTGATCGGGATGAATCGGGCGGCAATAGCCTGGGCCTCAGCAAAAGGCGGATCGATGTTTTTGAAAAAGGCCAGATAGACTGGCAGGATCTGACCGGGGGCATCCAGGCGCGCGCGGGCGTTATGCGCAGCGTGGCATGACCTCATTGTAGGAGCCTGCCGCGCAGGCGATTCCCGCCCATTCGCGAGCAGGGCTCGCTCCTACAGCACCCAGCAAACAGATCCCGTGTAGGAGCCTGCCAGGCAGGCGATTACCGTTCATTCGCGAGCAGGCTCGCTCCTACGACTAACCCATGATGTACTGATAGGCCCTTTGCAATAATTGCAACTCCACCGGCGGCAGGCCGCGCGCCTCGGTGATCGGGATGAATCGGGCGGCAATAGCCTGGGCCTCAGCAAACGGCGGATCGATGTTTTTGAAAAAGGCCAAATAGACCGGCAGGATCTGACCGGGGATATCCAGGCGCACGCGAAAATCCGTGACCAGTTCGATGTCGTTGCGCGCCAGCCCCATCTCTCGCTCCAGCGCGCGCACGAGCATGCCCGGATGATGCTCGACGGTCGAGGCTTTATCCAAAATCTCTTCCTCATCCATCAGCGACGCAAGTCGCGGGATTTCCGCCGCAAAGCATATGCTGTTGCGCGGCGAGAGCAGAAACCGGACACGCGCGCTGGTGGCTTGCTTGTGAAACAGCATGATCGCGTACGAACTGGTCGGCACATTATGATCCTGGATCATCGTTTGTCGTATCCTGCCAGATCCAGCACCGCATACCTGGCTGCCTCATCGAAGATCCTCACTCCGCCCCCTTCCTTCACCACGGCGAGCAACTCGTCCTGATCATCAATCGTGACACCGGCAAGATAATCGATGCCGAAGCTGGCCAATTCCGCCAGCCACGGAACGGTGGGGCCCATCAATACCACCTTCGCGTTGCTGCCGAGCTCCGCCAGGCGCGGGAAGGTCTTGTTCACCAGTGTCGTCGTGCTGAGAAACACCCAGTCCGCATGCGGCATGAGATATTCGCAGGCCTGGGCCGGGAGATCGTTGTGACCGGGAATGAGTTCTAACACGGTGAGCTCACAATGGAGGTCGAGCTGCTCGATCCCGGGATAGCGCCCCACCACGATCACTCGTTGCCCCTTGAGGATCGGCGCAAAATGTTCGAACACTGCCAGATTGCCGCTGCCCAGCCGGGTGGCATGCCGCACCAAACCGTTCTCGAAATTGATGCTGGCATTGAGCGCTGCCACGCCCACGGTGGCCTGGTAGGTATCCCAGGATTTGAGCCACTCACCCGCCTGATGCAGACTCATACCGCGCACCTTGCCTGACCAAGGCAGGGTGCGGGTAGCGATGCCAGGGCTCATCGCCAGTCCAATGCCATCTGCGCGACACAAGGTCCAGGTCAGACCGATCACCAGTTCCTCGATACCCT
Organism: Pseudomonadota bacterium; assembly: GCA_040752855.1. Classification (GTDB taxonomy): domain Bacteria; phylum Pseudomonadota; class Gammaproteobacteria; order RBG-16-57-12; family RBG-16-57-12; genus JBFMHP01. The sequence continues at coordinate 298,958 of JBFMHP010000019.1, forward strand.
GTTCCTTATCGGCGGCACCGATGAGCAGGTCGTAGATCTCCCACGGGTTGTGCACGATCACTCCGCAAGTGCTGCCATCAAGCGTGGCTCCAGCTTCAGGTTCTCAACCGTGCCCCACGCAGTGATCGCCTCGATGATCCAACGCCGGTCGGTGGGATGCGGTTGCAACACATCGTGTTCCAGATAGAACGTTCCATCACCTCGATAATCGAGACTGCCGCACAACATGCCACCGGCGTCACGCCATTCGCCATGCAGGGATATTTCGCCGCTGTAGGGGTCGCGCTGCGTCGAATATGCCAGATCGGAAACCGTTATCCTGGGAACACGATCGCGCGCCATGCCGAGTTGCAGCAGATAGTCCGTGAGCGATTGGCACAACCGATCGCCGATTCCGCCAAACGACTTGATGCGCGCGTGCAGATCGGCGAGCGGCATGCGACTTAACCCCACACCTCGGCAGGCAGTTTGAGACGCTCGACCGGCTTGTCTCCCAGCAGGTGTTGATCGATGATCTCCTTGACATCGACGGCGCTCACCCTGCCGTACATCACACCCTCGGGATACACCAGCACGCTCGCACCGAACATGCAGGGACCCAGGCAACCGGTATTGGTCACGGCGATCTTGTCGAATAGCTGGCGTGTCTGAATCTCATTGATAAAGGCCTCCATCACGCCAGCGCAGCCCTTTTCCATGCACGAGCCCCGTGGGTGACCCTGCGGGCGCCCTTGGGTACAGACGAATACGTGTTTGTTTGGTTTTGGCATGCAAAGCACTCCAACTCGGTGATGGGTATGCATGTTCGTTACTGCATACCGCGTTACAACAAACGATTACGCCGCGAACGGCGCGTGGCTGTGACAATTCTTCGGGCACACCTTGGAGCAGGACTGACAGCCGATGCAATCCAATGCGTCCTTGATCGCCATGACCATCGAGGTATCGTCAGAAAAGCCGTCACCGTCGGATTCATCATCCTCGCGTTCGACCAGATCGAACACGTCGCGCGGACAGACCTTGAAGCAGCGGCCGCAGCCGATGCAGGTCGTCTGATCGAGATCGGTGATGAATGCCGGGGTCCATGCTGCCCCGCCACGGGTAACGCCGGTAATTAAATCTGCCATGTTCATACTCCGCTTTGTACTGCGGCCAAGGCATCGGCCGCGTCTTTCCACGCCTTGCACGCATCGTAGGTGGCCTGCGATATCGCCGGCAGATCCAGATAGGCCGCCGGCAGACGATCTTCCACCAGATCGTGCAACTCAGAGGCCTTCTCGCTGGCGATGCGCTTGGCTGTCTTGACCGCTTTTTCCAAGGCTTGGATATCAACTGTTTCAGTCATTGGCCTGCCTCCTCTCAGCGCTTGGCGACTTCCGGATACTCACTGACGATCTGCAAGGCCACTGACAGCAGCTTGTCAGCCTCGTCCTTCATCTTCGACAGACTCGCAAAACCGAATCGATGCACGTCGCGCAGTGTTTTGTCGACTACGATGAGCTTTCCTACCGAGATGATCGCGCGACCGAATCCTTCGTGCGTGAGATTGATCATCGGCACCGCCATCAGGCCACATTCCTTTTCGATCATGCAGGCGATGGAATTGAAAAACGCCTTCACGCGCGCCAACGTGACCTCATCGGGATCGCCCACCACGGGGATAGCGCGCTTTCTATCCGGCGTGAGCACATAAGGATCAATCAGCTTCGCCTTGGTATAGCCGTCATAGGTGCCGTAGGAATCCAGCGCCTTGACCTGACGGATGATCTCATCGGCGAACTCGGTGTTCAGAACCGGATCGCTTTCAAGTACGACTTGCTCGGTAAAGCTCATAATGTTTCTCCGTGGAAAAAAATAGTTTTATGTGGGAGCCTGCCCTGCAGGCGATCTTCGTTCCGTTTATTCGCGAGCAGGGCTCGCTCCTACGGGGCACGCTCAAATGCACGCCCGCGTAGGAGCCTGCCATGCAGGCGATCACCGTTCCGTCATTCGCGAGCAGGGCACGCTCGAACGTATCTCCCGCAGGCGATGTCTTCCTATTCATCCCAGCCATCAGACTCCATCTGATCGAAGCGTTTCACATCCGGGCCTGTTTGCTGATTAATGGCCTTGGCCAGCCACGCCGAAGGGCCTTGGCGGAGTTCTTCCTGCATGGCCGTGATCAAGTCTTTGATGCGCGCGCCTTCGCTTACCTTCACCGGCTGGATGCCTTGAGCCAGGAGCTGGCGCACCGCCGAGGAGCCCACGGCCTGACAGTAAACCGCGGCGCATCCGGCGAGCACACCGATCTTGGCCACCAATTTGTCTTCGTTGCCATCTTGCGCCGCGGGCGCAAACTCGATGGCCTCCAACAAGGCGCTGCCGCGCGGATCGACGTTATAGACCGCGAAGCTGCGCGCGGCGCCGAAGTGCTGATCCACATGGGTCATGTCCGAACTGGCAAAGGCGATCTTGATACAACTCATAGCATCACTCTCCTTATTAATGACGCGCATGCGACGCTGAAAGCTCATGGCCGATTCCTCCTTCATCCCGTTTCAAGGAATACCTGGCGATATAGGGCTTGATGTGATGGGCATCATGACTGACGAAGATGTTGGCCAGATCAAACAACAACTGGCGAGTGCCGCGATAGCCGATCCAGCAGCGTTGATAGCCGCCGATCAGGTCGTATTGCGGAAAACCGGCGCGCAGCAGCGGCAACCCAAGTCGCTCGGCGCTCTGCGCGCAATGCGAACTACCAATGATCAGTTGCGCCTGATGTTGAACTGCCAGTTTTTCCAAATCCTCCAGATCACCGACCTTCACGCTGGGCAGCGGCAATTGCTTGAGGCCATCGGCCCGGTCGGGCGCCACGGCGGCCACCATCTCGCCGCCCATGCCGCGCAGCAATGCTTCGAATGCCAGCAGCAGGTCGGGATCGCCGGCCATGGCCACGCGCGCAAAACCGATCATGAAATGACAATCGACCATGGCATCCTGCAACTGGGCGCGCTGGCGCTCATAGCGCGCTGGCACCGGGCGCGCGGCGATCTCGCTCAAGGTATAGAGCAATTGATCCACTGCCTCCAGGCCGAGCAGATGATCGAAGCGGTAGTCCGGCACTCCGGTTTTTTCCCGCAACAAATCTGCCGCCTTGCACATCGAGGGTCCGATCACCAAGGTTGCCTTGGCATCGCCCAATGTCGCGAATTCCGAGACCGCCAAACCACCGACCGTCAGCGGATTGAATTCATCATCGGTCAGGTGCCCGTCCAGCGAATCGGCGATATCCGGCACGATCACCGGGCGCAGATCGAAGGCTTCGATGGTCTCCTTGAGTTCTTCCACATCGCCAGGCGTGAGGGCGGAGTTCACCAATACATTCACTTGGCGCTGGCGCCTGCCCGGTTGCGTGTTCGCATGCGCGGCCTCTGGCACCAGCACGTCGATCATGGCGGCGACCGCCGCCGCGAAGCCGCTCTCGAAACAGCCCGTGAAATCCGGCGTGTTCACCGGCACCACGGCCACATCGTTGAATTGCGGGTACTTGGCGCGAAACTCTTTGACGGCGCGCGTGACATCGGAACCCTGCGTCTCGGCCAGTCCCGTGGTCGGCAGACCAATCAGCGCCGGGCGTGATTTTTCGCAAATCGTTTTCAATCCTTCGATGACGGATTCCTCCGCGCCCATCACCGCGCTTACCTGGTCCATGGCCGTGGTTTGCAGCGGAATCGGCTCGCGAAAGTGCCGCACGAAGAACACCTTGGCAAAGGCGGTGCAGCCCTGCGAGCCGTGCAGCATCGGGATGGCGCGACTGATGCCGAGAAAGGCCAGCGCCGCGCCGATGGTGGAACTGGTCTTGAGCGGACTGACCGACAGCGCCTTATTGCGTTTGATGATCTCTGCCATTACGCCGCTGCCTCCACCGCTTGGCGCGTCACCCACGGCGCGGGTTTGCGCACCGCCGGCCACACCGGGCTATCGATGGTCAACGCGAGCTGGCGCACCAGTTCCAGCATGCCTTGGTAACCGGCGTAACCGAACTCGCGTTCTTGGTTGATGTCCAGAAAGGGAATGCGCGCCTTGAGCGCGGTATACATATTGCGGCCGCCGGCAATCAGGATATCGGCCCGGTATTCGTGTACGACGCCGAGCAGCTCCTTGGGACTGCCGCCTTCGAGCATCTTGGTATCCTCGCCCATCAGTTCACGGATGCGCGCCTTGTCTTCCTCGGTGGATTTATTGGTGCCGGTGGCCACCACCTTGATGCCGAGATCCTGCAACTGTGAGATGACCGACCAGGACTTCACGCCGCCGGTGTAGAGCAGCACGCGCTTGCCTTTCAGCCGCGCCCGCCAGGGTTCGAGTGCCGCATCGATGCGTGCCTCTTCGCGCGCGATCAACGCCTCGGTGCGCGCGCTCAGATCCGGGTCGCCGATCAGGCGCGCAAAATCGCGCAGCGCCTTGGAGGTGTCGGTCACGCCATAGAACGAGCCCTCGAACCACGGCGTGCCGTAGTGTTCTTGCAGCTTGCGCGCCACATTGATCATCGCCTTGGAGCAGACCATCATGTTCACCTCGGCGCGGTGCATCGCCTGCACCTCGTGAAAACGTGCATCCCCGGATAGCGTGCACAACACGCGGATGCCCAGTTCATCGAGCAGCGGGAGCACATGCCAGAATTCGCCGGCGATGTTGTATTCACCGATCAGGTTTACATCATGGATGGTGATGCCTTCCGGGCGCAGATGCGCCGGCACCGGCTCCGGCTCGCGCGTGCCGACGACGTATTTGACCATCGCCTCGCCGGCGATACGGTTGCCGAGATTCTTGGTGCCGTAGAAACCGGCGGCGTCCACCGGCACCACCGGCACACCCCAGCGCTCCGCAGCCTCCTTGCAGACCGCCTCCACGTCATCACCAATCAACGCCGGGACACAGGTGTTGTAGACAAATACCGCCGCCGGTGAATAGTCCTCCACCGCCTGTTTGATCGAATGGAACAGCCGCTTTTCCGAACGGCCCATGATCACGTCCTGCTCAGTGAGATCGGTGGTCATGCCGATGCGATAGAGCGTCGGCCCCGAGGAGCGCGTGCCACGATTGTCCCAAGAGCTGCCGGCGCAGGCGATCGGACCGTGGACGATATGCGCGACATCGGCGATCGGCAACAGAGCAATCTGCGCGCCATCAAAGGCGCAGCCACCGGCCGAGGCCCCCGGCTTGGGCTTGGCGCACCCGGACTTGGACTTCTTATTGTGACTGCACGCCGGTTCATCCAGCAGCGCGGCAATATCGGATTGTTTCATGGCACCTCCACACTTCAGTGGTCACATGAGATATTGCAGTTGGCGTGCCAGATGCTATCTATCTGTTTTCAAAACATTTGAGTTGGTGTGCACCATGTAGCAAATACAACAAAGGCGAGTTTTGGAAGCGAACACGACAAGCGCCACACCGTTGTTCGAGCTCCCCCGTAGGAGCCAGCCTTGCTGGCGAATCGGGTTCCGAGGCCAGCCGAAGGTTTATTCGCTTGCAGGGCAAGCTCCTACGGGCAGGCCCTACACACACCACGCCATTGTTCAGCCCCCCCGTAGGAGCCAGCCCTGCTGGCGATCAGGTTCCGAGGCTAGCCGAAGGTTATTCGCTTGCAAGATACCCTCTTGCCGAGTAACTTTTTAACTTCAAATAACCAACAGGAAGGTTCTACCATGGCGCACGGAAGCCGTCTTCGTATCGGCCGTATATCTTCACCTGGCCAGGTTTACAGCATCACTACTGTCACGAAGAACCGGGCACCCGTATTTATCGATTTCGACGCAGCCAGGACCGTCATCTCCGTATTGAAAGAACAACAAGAGGCAGGACACTTCGACTGTCTCTGCTACGTGCTGATGCCAGACCACTTACATTGCCTGATTCAACTTGGGCCTGCGGGTTTGCTTTCCTCCTCGATTCAACGAGTGAAATCACTGACCAGCAAACGCCTGGGCGGCACTGTTTGGCAGCGCGGTTTCCATGACAGAGCAATTCGCCGCGACGAAGATGTGCAGGCGATCGCACGATACATCATCGCCAATCCCTTGCGGGCAGGTTTGGTTGCCTCAGTCAAAGATTACCCCCATTGGGATTGCATATGGCTGTAGGAGCTTGCCGGTAGGAGCTTGCCGGTAGGAGCTTGCCCTGCAAGCGAACGACTTTCAGCCAGCCACCAAACCCGTTCGCCAGCAGGGCTGGCTCCTACGGTGCGCCGATGTGTTGTAGGAGCCTGCCCGTAGGAGCTTGCCCTGCAAGCGAACAATCCCAGCCAGCCACCAAACCCATTCGCCAGCAGGGCTGGCTCCTACGGTGGCACGATCAAAAGCGCGGCAGGCGGGGGCCAACAGCGCTGGGGGGTGCGGTCATTCCAACAGGCCGACGCTCTTGATCTGGGCGAAGCAGTCTCTCCCTTGGCCCAGCTGCAAGGCCTCGAAGGATTTGAGGGTGATCCGCGAGAGTAAGACCGGCCCGTTCGTGCACCCCACGCAACGCAGCCGCAGCAACACCTGGCCGTGTTGAACGGTGTCAACCTCTTCGATCACCACCGGCCAGATGTTCTGAATACTGGTATCGGTCGACCGTTGCAAGGTAATGCTCACGTCCTTAGCGGGGATGTGCAACCGCGTGACGCCGCCCACGGCTTTATCGAGCCGCTTAACCCAGATGTCGCCGCAGTCACAGCGCAGACGTGTCAGGTGGTAACGCGCATCATGCTCAATCACCGTGGCATTGATCACCTCGCCTGCCTCCTCGCTGTGCAATGCGGCCAGGTCGAACCGGCCGAGCACGCTCTGCAAGCTCCCCTGCACGCGCACCGCGCCCGCCTCCAACCAGACCACGTAATCCGCCAACCGGCTGAGTTCCTTCTGTGAATGGGTCACGTAGATCATGGGGATGGCGAGCTGCTCGCGCAGCCGTTCCAGATACGGCAGAATTTCGCTTTTACTCTGTTCGTCCAGTGATGCCAGCGGCTCATCCATCAGCAACAGCGCGGGACTGGTCAGCAACGCACGGGCGATGGCTACGCGCTGACGTTCGCCACCCGACAGCCACACAACGCTGCGCGCAAGCAGATGCTCGATGCCCATCATCGCGACGGTTTCGGTAAAATGCACTTTGCGCGCGGAAGCGGCCACCCGGCGCTGGCCGAATTCGATATTCTTTCGCACGTCGAGATGGGCGAACAGATTCGCTTCTTGAAACACATAACCGATCGGCCGCCGGTGCGGGGGAACGAAGGTCGCAGCCGATTGCCAGCACTGGTCATCGACCATCAGCTCGCCCGTTGCTTCCGGTTCCAGCCCCGCCATGCAACGCAGTATCGTCGTCTTTCCCGAACCGGAGTGGCCAAACAGTGCGGTCACCCCACGCGCAGGCGCATCGAACCGCGCGTTCAAAGCGAAGTTGCCGCGATCAAGCTGAAAGTGCACACGTAGCTCGCTGCTCATGCGCTTCGCGCCGCAAAGCGGTGATTGACGGCATAAAGCGAGAGCAGCACGACAAATGAAAACAGCAACATGCCAGCGGAAAGCAGATGGGCCTGATCATAAGCGAGCGTTTCGACATGATCGTAAATGGCGATGGACAACACCTTGGTCTCGCCCGGAATGTTGCCGCCGATCATCAGCACCACGCCGAACTCACCGACGGTGTGCGCAAAGCTCAACACAATGCCGGTGATGAAGCCGGGTCGCGCCAGTGGCAAGACCACATGGACAAAGGAATCCCAGGGCGATGCCCGAAGCGTCGCGGCGGCCTCCAACGGTTTTTTGCCAATACTCTCGAAGGCGTTTTGCAACGGCTGCACCATGAACGGCAATGAATAGAATACCGAGGCCACCACCAGACCCGCGAAGGTAAACGGCAAGGTATCCATGCCAAGCTTTTGCATGAATGCACCGACCGCCCCTTGCGGCCCCAGCAACAACAGAAGATAAAATCCCAGCACCGTGGGCGGCAGCACCAGTGGCAGAGCGACTACGGCGGCGAGCGGCTGTTTTAACACCGAGCGGGTTTGCGACAACCACCACGCCAGCGGTGTCGCCACGATCAGCAACACTGTGGTGGTTACCGTGGCCAGCTTGAGGCTCAGCCACACCGGCTGCCAGTCGAATGCCATCGCCCTATCCCATCATTTTTCCAGAGTGCTGGCGGCCAGAGATGGCATCGCAATGCCGTAACCACTGGCCGCGATGATTTCGCGCGCCTGTTTACTGCGGAGAAAATCCAAAAAGGCGCGCGCGGCTGTGTTTTCCGCACCGCGCTTCAACAACACTGCCTGTTGTTCGATCGGTGCGTACATTTCCAGTGGGATCTCCCATACTGCGCCAGATGGAGTTGCTTCGGCCGACAGCATCTGCGACCGGGCGACAAATCCCAGTTGCGCATTGCCGCTGTGGACAAACTGGAAGGTCTGCGCGATGTTATCTCCTTGGACCGTTTGTTGCGCGTAGCGCCGATCCAAACCGAGTTTAGTCAGCACCTCCTCGGCTGCCGCGCCGTAGGGGGCGGTCTTGGGGTTGGCCATCGCCAGATAGCGAAACGCCCCAGACTTCAGCAGCGCCAATACCTCATCCGCGGACCGCACCGAAGGCGACCACAGCACGAGCTCTCCGCGCGCATAGGTAAAGCGGCTGCCGGAAGTGATCAAGCCCATTGCCTCCAAACGGCTCGGACTCTCTACATCGGCAGACAGAAACGCATCAAACGGCGCACCGTTGGTAATCTGCGCAAACAGTTTGCCGGTTGAACCGTAACTGGCGACGACGTGATAAGGGTTTTGCTGTTCAAATCGCTGCACCAATTGCTGCATCGTACCAGTGAAATTTGAGGCGACCGCAACGCGCGCCTCTTCCGCTGCCAACGCCGGCCAGGCAACGCAAAAAAGCAGAAATGAAAGTATTGTCGATCGCATGTCGGTTCTCCGCGTTTGCAGGTTCAACAGTTCAGACCAATTGACATGATTCGCTTGCAGGGCAAGCTCCTACGATCGGCCTTACCCCCGTAGGAGCCAGCCCTGCTGGCGAAAGCGTTTCCGGCCAATTCATGCTTGATTCGCTTGCAGGGCAAGCTCCTACAAAACAGTCAATCCGCCTGGCGCTTGCGCAGGCAGAGCTTCCCACTGCTCCGGTGTGTAAGCCTTGACGGTCATGGCATGCACCGCGCCGCTGGCAAGCGGCTCCCTGACCGTAGCGAGAACCGCCTTCTGCCGCTGCAGCAATCCCATACCGTCGAAATCCGGGGTGATGACGACGACAGAAAAGCTGCAATCCTCGCCTTCGACCAAGATGCGCGCATCCGCGAAGGCGCGCTGTATCAACGCAACCACCTCTTGCTGTTGCATGATCAGGCCTCCACGGACTTGCCGATCGCCGCTTGCATCAATGCCTTCAATTCGCCGGTTTTGTTGAGTTCGATCACGATATCGCCGCCGCCGATCAAATCACCGCCGATGAAGATCTGCGGAAATGTTGGCCAGTCGGACACCTCCGGCAGCGCCTGCATGATCTGCATGTTTTTCAAGACATCGACGTGCGCGAACGGCAAGCCAGTGCTCTTGAGCGCAGCCGCCGCATTGGCGGAAAAGCCGCACATGGGCAATTCGGGTGTTCCCTTCATGTAGATCAATACCGGGTTTTCGGCGATCTGCTTACGTATTTTGTCGGTGGTTTTCATGGCTGTGGTTCCTGGTTGTTGGTCATGTATTGGCACGAATGACGTGCGCGTTTTTTCGCCTGCAGGGCAGGCTCCTACGGGGATCATCATCGAGACGAGTCTGTAGGAGCGAGCCCTGCTCGCGATTACGACCCTGCGCATCCCGTGGTTGCTGCGTGTTATCTGCCGTTTTCGCCTGCGAGGCAGGCTCCTACACGGGGATCATCATCGAGATGAGGTCTGTAGGAGCGAGCCCTGCTCGCGATTACGACCCTGCGCATCCCGTGGTTGCTGCGTGTTATCTGCCGTTTTCGCCTGCGAGGCAGGCTCCTACACGGGGATCATCATCGAGATGAGGTCTGTAGGAGCGAGCCCTGCTCGCGAATACGCGCTCATCCTGTCCTACGATTGCGCCAGTCTTGCGCGCGCCAATTCCCGGATGTCCGGTTCCGCATCATCGAGCATCGCGGGAAGTTGCGCGGGCAACGCCCGCTCGGCGGCGCGATAGCGCACCAGCCAGTCACGGTCACGCAGCAATGGGCCAAGCTGCGCGGGGTCGATGCGCTCGGCGACGATGCGGCGCACCTCGGGGTCGCTGTCGAAGCTGAGCAGCGCCAGACTCACCACCGGGATGCGTTCGGCGACGATCTTGCGCACCTCACGCTCGGGATCATTGATCATGCGAAACAGGCGTCCCGGCGGCAGGCGCCGCGCAACATAGGTGCGCACGCCATAATCATTGTCTTCGGCGAGCACTTCCAATTGCTCGGGCGGCAGACGGTCGGCAACGGTGATGCGCACTTCGCGGTCGGGGTCATCCAACATGCGCGCGATTTTCTCCGCGGGCAGACGCGCCGCGACCGCGCGCCGCACCACTTCATCGCTATCATCGAGCACGCTGTCGAGTAGTTCGAGCGGACTGTATTTCACCGCGATCGCGCGCCGCTCCCAGAAGTGATCATGCAGATAATAAGGCGCGTATTCGGCGTTCACACGAAAAAAGCGATCGATCTGCCGGCCACTGTGCGCTGCAACACAGGCATCGCCCGGCAGGCAACGGCCGGCGAGCAACAGGCTGTTGCGGAACCGGCATTGGCGGCAGTCCCCCTGGGGCGTGAGATCGTGTTCGGCCGCGTGACTACTCATCCTCGATCACTTCGGCCACGACCACACCGGTCGCCAACTCGCATTGGCGGGTGAACGCCAGGCAGTGGTCGCGGCTATCGATCAAATAGAGATTGAATCCCTTGCGCGCCAACACGGGCTTGGCACTGGTGACATCGTCATCCATGCAATAGGTGAAATGAACGCCAGGGAAATCCGCGCGCAGGCGGCGCGTGATCGTCTCGTCGAGCGTCTGCGCGCCGACCCGGTCGGCGATATCGATGAGGGTCTGCTCGCTTATCACACCTCGTCTTCCTCTTCGCTGATGCCGTATCTCATGTTCGGCTCGATCCCCATGACCTTGGCGAGCCACGGCGGCGGGTTGCGCTCCATGGCGCGTTGCAGTTCCGCCATGGCCTCGACGGCCGGTCCGGCCTGCGGCCACTTGATGGGATACACGCCCGTCTTGACCACCTTTGCGGCGGCGGGTCCGCCGATGGATTGCACGTAGAGGATGTCGCAATCGGCGATGAGCTCAGCACGGTAGGCGTTTTTGTCTTCGGCCTTGAAGCTCTCGGCGCAGGAGCGGATGTCGATCAAACGGACCTCGCCCACCGACACTTGATAGATCAAAAAGCGCGGGCAGGAACCGAAGTGGCCGTCGAGGATGTCACGGCGATTAGAGGCGCAGGCCACGCGTGTCGAACCCGGCATGTCGCCATCGCGATAAGGTGATGGCTCGGGGAGATCCAGCATATCCTCGCGATCGCCCCAGAGGTGCTCGACCGCCTGTTTGTAATACGCGGTATCGATGCCGCCCCCGCTGCCTTCGTCATCTTCATCGAGATTGGAGATGCCTTTCTTGAGATCCTGCACGGTGATGCTTTCGAGCTTCTGCTCGTCGAGCGGCAGGCCGACGAGGGATTCCAGCACGGTGATCAGACGCGCCGGGGCGATGCCGGGGAGAACGCGCGCCGCCAAGCCGACGCGCAGGGCTACATCACGGGAGATTTGCGGTGTGGTCATGGGCATACCTCGTTATTCGCGAGCGGGGCTCGCTCCTACAGTAATGCGAACATTGCTACGCGTAGCTGATGCAGCCATCCACCGGGCAGGCGGTGATGCACTTGGGCGAGTCGGCCTCGCCGTCGCACTCGGTGCACGTGGCCTGGTTGACCACATACATCCCCTTCTTGGTGGAGATGGAGGTAGTCGGGCACACCGGCTCGCAGTCTCCGCAGGAGGTACATTCATTGGTATTGATTACAACTGCCATTTCATCATCTCCTCTACTCAGGCGCGCGTGTGGCCTGAAGTGTGATTGGTAATTTGGGCGCGCCGTTCATGACATCGAGCTTGTAACGCGTGCCATCGGCCAGCTCGATGATGCCGCCCCATTTTTCCGGTGTGTCGAACTCGATTGAGACGACGGTTTCTTCGAGATCCTTCTTCGGGACGTACAGCGTCATCGCGCCAGCCTCGGTCTTTCGTAACATCACTTTTGGCATGAACTTCACCCTGTCATTGAGCACGCATGCGATACCTGCATGCCTGCGCCATCAATCATGGTATGCACACAGGGCATACCTCGCTTGGGAATGGGGAGGGCGCGCGCCCTCCCCCACACCGGATCAACGAACCAGGTCGTAGTTGTAGTCGGTGGTACCCATGCCGCGGGTGTCGCTGTCCAGATCTTCAAGAATCCTGTTGACCAGGGTCTTGAGGATGTACATGCCACCTTCGTAACCCATGGTGGTGTCGCGATGCTGGTGATGACGATCGAAGATCGGGAAGCCCAGGCGAATCAGCGGCACCTCAAACTCCTTGCCCTTGTGCAGTGTGTCGCGCTGGATGAACTTGCCGTAGGAGTTGCCGATCATGTAGTCCGGCTTGTTGGTGAACACCAGCGAGCGCATGTGCCACAGGTCACAGCCGATATGCACCGTGGTGTTCTTGCCATACGGCGACTCGGAGAGAATCTTCTCCATGGCCTTTTTCCAGCGCTTGTTGGCGTTGTTACACAACACGTCGGTCGGCTCGGCGCCGAGTTCCAGCAGGAACTTGGTCAGGCCCATGACGAAATCCGGGTCACCCCACAGCGCGAACTTCTTGCCGTGCAGCCAGGTGTGCGAGTCGGTCATCATGTCGACGAGGATGCCGCGCTCGCGCTCCAGTGAAGCCGGCACCGGCTTGCCGGTAATCTCGGCGATCTTCATCAGGAACTCGTCGGTCCACTCCAGTCCCATCGGGATGTTGATCTTGGCCGCTTCGTGCTTCCAGGTGGTCTTGGCGAATTTCTGTGATTTTTCCGACTGCCAGGCTTGCAGGAACAGCGTTTCCTTCGCGTTGGGCGCATCCTTCATCTCGGCGAGTGTGGTGCCGCCGTCGTACATGCGATACGCGCCGTCGGCCGGTGTATCCAGCACTTCGGTGGGATCGGACAACATGGTGTACGGCACGCCCATCTCGGTCAGCATGCGTTTGATGACGCGGAAATTTCCCAGGTAAGTCTCGAAGCCCGGCACGATGTTGATCTTGCCGTTGGCGCCGACGACCTTGTCGTCCATGTAGTTGAGCGTGAAGTAGCGGGCGATGCCTTCCCACATGTTGTCCCAGCCGGTGGTGTGCGAGCCGACGAAACTCGGGGTGTGGGCGAACGGTGTCGGGAACTCCTGCTCGATGTAGCCTTCCTTCTTCGAGTTGTTGATGAAGGCATTCAAGTCATCGCCGATGACCTCGGCCATGCAGGTGGTACTTACCGCGATCATCTCAGGCTTGTACAGCGCCTTGGCGTTTTGCAGACCGGACATCATGTTTTTCTGACCGCCGAATACCGCCGCGTCCTCGGTCATGGAATCGGATACGCAGGCGACCGGTTCCTTGAAGTGACGGTTGAAGTAGGTGCGGAAGTAGGCCACGCAACCCTGTGAACCATGCACATACGGCAGGGTCTTTTCAAAACCGAGGGCGCACAGTACTGCGCCGAGCGGCTGACAGGCCTTGGCCGGGTTGACGGTGAGCGCCTCACGCTGAAAGTTCAGTTCCTTATACTCAGGAGTGGTCGTCCATGCGAAGACCTCGGCGATCTTCTCGGGATTGTGCGCTTCTTCGTAGTTGGCCTTCTTCGCAGCCAGGTTGGTTTTGTAATCCTCATCGCGGAACAGAGGATAGCTGGGCTTGATGTTCTCAACATTTTGACTCATGACGATCTCCTCGCCGCGCCACTCATGCGTGGACAACGGCAAAAATTGAAATGGGTTGTCGTGTCTCGGTGCGTAATCCATGTAGGGTGGGCTGATAGCCCACCAGCATCGCCGCAGGCGATTCCATATGTGTCACCTTCGGTGACGGCTTGGTGGGCCGAGGCCCACCCTACATTGGGTTAGGCGCCTACTGCGACCTTTACAGCTTCACTGGCCGCTTGTTTCCACGGCGGCGTGATGGCCTTCCAGCACGGGTTGTTCAGGGTCATGTCCATGTCACGGGCGAAGATGGCGAAGCCGTCGTAGCCGTGATAGGGGCCTGAATAATCCCAGGAGTGCATCTGGCGGAAGGGAATGCCCATCTTCTGGAAGATGTACTTTTCCTTGATGCCGGAGCCGATCAAGTCGGGCTTGATCGCCTTGACGAACTCTTCGAATTCATAACCGGTGACATCATCATAAAGCAGTGTCGCGTTACCCATTTCCGGGATGGTGCGATCGTAGTCGTCGTTATGACCGAACTCATAACCGGTACCGACGATCTCCATACCCAAATCCTCATAGGCACCGATGGTGTGGCGTGGACGCAGACCGCCGATGTAAAGCATCACTCGCTTGCCTTCGAGGCGCGGGCGATATTTCGCGATGACGGCCTTGGTCTCCGCTTCGTATTTTGCAATCACTTTCTCCGCGCCTTCCTTGATCTTGTCATCGAAGAAAGCGGCGATTTTGCGCAACGATTCGGCAATCTTGCTGGGACCGAAGAAGTTGTACTCCATCCACGGAATCCCGTACTTCTCTTCCATATGGCGCGAGATGTAGTTCATCGAACGATAGCAGTGCACCAGGTTCAGCTTCACCTTGGGCGTCAGCTCGATTTCCGAAAGCGAACCATCACCGGACCATTGCGCCACGACACGCAGGCCCATCTCTTCGAGCAGGGTGCGCGAGGCCCAGGCATCACCACCGATGTTGTAGTCACCGATGATCGACACATCGTAGGGAGTGGTCTGGAAGCTGGTGTCATTGTCGCGGGCGCTCAGCACGTGATCGCGGATCGCGTCATTGGCGATGTGGTGACCGAGCGATTGCGACACGCCGCGAAAACCTTCACAGCGCACTGGCACGACGGGCTTGTTCAGGTCCGCGGTCTTCTTCTTGGAGACGGCCTCGATGTCATCACCGATCAGACCGATCGGGCACTCGGATTGAACCGAGATACCTTTGTTCAAAGGAAACAGCTGTTCGATCTCATCGACCAGCTTGTCCAGCTTCTTATCGCCGCCGAACACGATGTCCTTCTCCTGGAAATCCGAGGTGAAGTTCATGGTCACGAAGGTGTTCACACCGGTGGTGCCGATGTAGTAGTTGCGTCGGCCCGCACGGGAATACTGCCCGCAGCCTACCGGGCCGTGCGAGATATGGATCATGTCCTTGATCGGACCCCATACCACACCCTTGGAACCCGCATAGGCGCAGCCACGGATGGTCATCACGCCAGGCAATGACTTTTTGTTGGACGTGATGCACTTGCTGGACTTATCGACACTTTGATCGTTGACTGCCAGGTGCTTGGCGCGTTCTTCCCTGGCACTCTCCGGATATACTTCCAAAACCTCTTGTATCAGGGCTTCGGTTTGCTCTTTGGTCATATGAACCATGTTGACTCTCCTTCGGCTCCGTCACCAATCTGTGAACGGGCGTTATTAAAGGATTGATGGAAAGTGGCATGCACGTACCGAACGGTATCGACACCGGCAATCGCTACGCGACGCCACTCCTATCGTTTGCGATACTGATCGGTACTTAACCGGCCAATTCCGCGGCGGTCTTGCCGACGATGCTCTCGTCTTCTTCATCGAGAATGCCGAACTGCATCATCACATCTTCCAGCTCGTCCATGGACAGCGGGGTTGGGATGATGAACATCTTGTTATCGACGACCTTGCGGGCCAACGCTCGGTACTCATCCGCCTGCTTTGCCTTCGGGTTGTACTCGATGACCGTCATGCGACGTATCTCGGCGCGCTGCACTTCATTGTCACGCGGGACGAAATGGATCATCTGCGTGCCCAGTCTGCGGGCCAGCTCTTCGATCAGCTCGTCTTCACGGGCCGTGTTGCGTGAGTTGCAGATCAGGCCGGCGAGGCGCACACCGCCCGAATTGGCGTACTTCACGATACCCTTGGCGATGTTGTTGGCCGCGTACATGGCCATCATCTCGCCGGATACCACGATGTAGATTTCCTGCGCCTTGTTTTCGCGAATCGGCATGGCAAAACCGCCGCACACCACGTCGCCCAACACGTCGTAGAACACGAAGTCGAGGTCTTCGTCGTAGGCGCCTTCCTCTTCCAGGAAGTTGATGGCAGTGATGACACCACGGCCGGCGCAGCCGACACCCGGCTCGGGACCGCCGGACTCGACGCACTTCACGCCGCCGTAGCCCACGGACAATACATCTTCGAGCTCCAAATCCTCGACCGTGCCCGCTTCCGCGGCTAAGTGCATGACCGTGGTTTGCGCCTTGGAGTGCAGAATCAGACGGGTGGAGTCGGCCTTGGGATCACAGCCGACGATCATGACCTTCTTGCCCATCTCGGCCAGAGCTGCGACGAGGTTTTGAGTAGTGGTAGACTTTCCGATACCACCCTTGCCATAGATTGCACATTGACGTAGTGACATTACGCTTCTCCTCAGGTTGAAGTACGATTGGTTCGTCAACACCAGTTGAGCAAGCGTTGTGCCAAGTTTTGAATTGCTGCGTATGATGTTGTTTTGATGGATATTTTATATGGTCTCGTCACCACAGTGGATGCGTAACAACCACGACAAAAGACCTGCTGGCTGTAGGCTTAACGACAAGACACGACAATGACATCCGAGACACCATGGCCATCGCTTCCACGTCATGCACGGCTGCCGATCAACCGCTGCAACCTCCCGGCCGCCATCCTGGGAAGCATCACGTTCCAGCACCATCCCATACCGCTGCACATCGATGGCGTGGAGATTCTGCACCGGGATCTTTTTCGCCGATTGGATGTCATCGCTCAACCGGCGAATCGTGCGCAGTACTTCATGGACTATATGGTGGTGAAATTTCGGCTGGAATCGCCGGACGACATCGGCTATGACCCGCACAGCAAGATCGACCGGCGCGCGGCCAATTACCGCAAAGTCATCCGTGGATGGTTCTTCAATCCCGATGGACGTGAAGCCGCGGTATTGAAAGGTTGGGTGGAGTCCCGCTTCGGCCTCACCCCACGTTTTCATCACCGGCGCATCGACACGCTGAACGACGAGAGCTATCACCGTTTCTGCCAGGAACGGGCCGAAGGGTTGTACAACACCAATGCACTGGAGTCACAACTCGACCTGCTCTACACCTATTGCCAGTATGAATTGCGGAGACAATCTCCCGGCGAAACACACCGCACCCTCTATCGCGGCAGCAACCACCTCGCCCGTGACCGAATGGAGGATCAGGCGCAACAAACGGATCAAATCCTGTTGCTCAACAACATCAGTTCCTTCAGCATCAATCCGGAACGGGCCGATGAGTTCGGCGATCAAGTCATCGAGGTCTGCGTACCGCTCAGCAAGATCGTCGTCAGCTCTGCCCTGCTGCCGGGCCTGCTCAAAGGCGAGGAGGAAATCCTAGTGCTGGGCGGATTGTACACGGTCAAAAACCACGATCTTCTGCCATCATCACAGACGCGAATCCCTTCGTAGATAATTCGCCCAGCCACCGTACTCAGTGATTTCCGTGGCCTGCATTACGCCGCACGATTCGCAGATAAACCCGCTCAACCAGCGTCCATCGGCCAGCTCCACCTTGCCGATGCCCAGCGGCGCGGGGATGTCGGCGACAAAGCCGCCGAACTGCGCCGCCGGCACTCGCCAGACCTCCACGGCGATCGCCGCGCCGTGGTTTTCATCGCGCACCAGAGCGGGCCGCTGCGGCGGTCCGCCGGCCAGGGCGTAAAGCCGGTACCGATCCGCCGTGCGGGTTGACTCGACCAGGGCGGCGCCGCGCTCGGTCAACTGCCAATTCAAGGGGAAGCCCGCCAGGTGCGCCCCGCATACCACCACATCGATGCAGGATTGATCGGTACGTGGCGCATTCAGTGGCGCAGGCCGGTAGTGCTGTTGGGTCTTGCCCAAGGGCAGATCGAGGTGTTGTTGCCAGCGCCGGCCAAAGGACAGCAGCAGCCGGTCGCGCATCGCCGGAGCCACCAGCGTGATGCCAAATGGCAGGCCGTTGGCGAGAAAGCCCGCCGGCAGCGCAAGCGCGCTGTAGTCGAGCAGGTTCATGTAGTTGGTGTAATAACCAAGATGGCTGTTGAGGCGTACCGGATCGGCGTTGATCTCATCAATGGTGTACAGGGTCCCGGCCGTCGGAGTGACCAAGATATCGATCTGCTCGAACACCCGGTCAGTCTGACGCTTGCAATTTTGCAGGCGGTAGCCAGCCTTGAAGGCCTCGACGGCGCGTTTGTCGCCCGCACCGCCAATGATCTCGCGGATGACCGGCAGCAGCGCCTCGGGCCGGCTGTCGATCAACGGCTCGATGGCAGCGTAACGCTCCGCGACCCAAGGGCCTTCGTAAAGCAGGCGCGCGGCCGCCAGAAACGGGGCGAAGTCGATCTCGATGCGTTCACCGCCCAACCGTTCCAGCGCCGCGCACGCAGCTGCAAACAAGGCGGCTGAGGCATCGTTGCCGAAAAACTCCAGTTGGTCTTGACGCGGCACGGCAAAGCGAAAGCGCGTCGGCGACGCGCCGTAGTGGCGCTGGTTGTTGTTAAAGGGATTGGGTCGAGCGTAATCGTCTGCCCCGTCGAACACCGCGGCCTGCTCCAGCACGGCATTGGCATCGTCGCAATCCAGGGCGAAGATAGAAACACAGTCGAGGCTGCGGCAGGCGGGCACCACCCCTCGCATGCTGAGCAGCCCCTTGCTGGGCTTGAGTCCCACGATGTTGTTGAAGGCCGCAGGCACGCGTCCTGAGCCGGCGGTGTCGGTACCCAGCGCAAAGCTGACCAACCCCAGCGCCACCGCCACCGCCGAGCCCGAACTCGATCCACCGGAGATGTAATCGGGATCGAAGGCATTGCGGCATTCCCCCCAGGGCGCAGGCGAGCGGGTGCCGACTAGCCCGGTAGCAAACTGGTCCATATTGGTCTTGCCGATGGGGATGGCGCCGGCGTCGAGCAGGCGTTGCACCACGAAGGCCGACTGCTGCGGCACATAGGCAAACGCTGCACACGCCGCCGTGGTAGGCACACCGGCCAGGTCGATATTGTCCTTGATGGCAAACGGAATGCCGTAGAGCGGCAACGTGTCGGGCGTGTGGTCCTGGAGACGATCGAGATAGGGCTGCAATTGCGCCGGCTCGAGCCGGTTGATCCAGATGTTGTGCGTGCGTGTCTCCCGGCTGCGTTGCAGGATGTACTCGACGACTTGCTGTGGTGTCACCTCGCCGCGGCGGTAGGCCGCGTGCAAGGCAGGGATAGATAGGTTCATTCGTTCAAACGCTCCTGTGATACATCCTCTCCGTAAGAGAAAGAGATTTCTTGGGTGGGCACCGCCCACCGACATCGACATCAGGCCGATCCGTCAGGTGGGCGGTGCCCACCCTACGGTTGCTGCAGGATCAACAGGGCCTGCCCCGCGCTGACCTGCTGTCCCTCTTCGCGGTTGATGGCGTACACCACCCCAGCGTGCGGCGCGGTGACCTCAATCTCCATCTTCATCGATTCCATGATCACCAGGGGTTGGCCTGCGCTAAGCGTCTGCCCGGGGCGCACCAGCAACTTCCACACACTGCCGGCGACCGGGCTTTCGATGGCGCTGCAATTTGCGGGGATCGCCTCCTCCTCACCCTGGTTGACGATTAAGTCCTGCGCGGCGTTGAAGTTGATCTGGCCGCTGGCCACCCAACGTTGCAGCTCGGCCTCGAAGGCCGCATTGCGCCGGGTGTTGAAGGCGGCGATATCCGCCGCGTTGGCCGCCAGGAATTCCTCGTAGGCCCTGAGGCTGAAAGTGGTTTGCTCGATGCGGATGGGATAGCGCCCGCGCGGGAAGTCGCGACGGATCTGCTGCAGCTCGCTGTCGCTGACCTCGTAGAAACGGATCTGATCGAAAAAGCGTAGCAGCCACGGTTGTCGGAAGACCTCAGTTTGTTTATAGCGGTTCCACATCTGCAGGGTGCGCCCGACGAACTGATAACCGCCCGGGCCTTCCATGCCGTAGATGCACAGATAGGAGCCGCCGATGCCCACCGAGTTTTCCGCCGTCCAGGTGCGCGCGGGGTTGTACTTGGTGGTCACCAAGCGATGGCGCGGATCGATGGGCGTGGCTACCGGCGCGCCCAGGTAGACATCGCCCAGGCCCATCACCAGATAGCTGGCGTCGAACACGATGGATTTGACCGCCTCAATCGAATCCAGCCCGTTGATGCGGCGGATGAACTCGATATTGCTCGGACACCACGGCGCGTCCTGGCGCACCGATTTCATATACTTCTCGATCGCCAGACGGCAAGCCGCGTCGTCCCAACTCAAGGGGAGATGGACGATGCGCGCCGGCACCTCGTCCAGATCGCTGTGTTGCAGTTGCTGTTCGGCGGCCTCAAGCTGCGCCAGCAGCTCGGTCAATGAGAGTCGCTGGCTGTCGTAATGAACCTGCAGCGAGCGGATGCCGGGGGTGAGTTCGCGGATATCGGGATGGGCCTGATGTTGCAGCTGCAGCATCAGCGCATGCACCCGGAAACGCAGCCGCACATCGAGCATCAGCGGGCCGTATTCCACCAGCAGATAGCTGTCACCGGCGGGACGATACACCACCTGCGGCGCATCGCCGTTGGCCTCGATACGGCGCACCACCGGCGTGGCCGGGCGATGGCGCGGCGCCGGGGCGGGCAATGCGCCGCCCAGCGCGGCGATGTTCTCGTCCTGCTGTTTGGCCTGCGCCACGGCCGCATGGATGGCGACCGGGATGAACCGCACCTTGTCGCCGGCCTTGAGCTGGCCGAGTTTCCACAGATCGGCGCCGATCACCGTGGCCGGGCAGACGAAGCCGCCCAGCGACGGGCCATCCGGTCCAAGAATGACCGGCATGTCGCCGGTGAAGTCGATGGTGCCGATAGCATAGGCGTTGTCATGGATGTTCGACGGATGCATGCCGGCCTCGCCGCCATCGCTGCGTGCCCACTGCGGCTTGGGGCCGACCAGGCGGATGCCGGTGCGGCTGGAGTTGTAGTGCACCTCCCAACGCGCGTTGAAAAAGGCCTCGATGTCGGCCTCGGTGAAAAAGTCCGGCGCGCCGTGCGGGCCGTAGATCACCTGGATCTGCCATTCGCGACTGAGATTGGGGCGTAACGCCGGCGGCACACTGCGCGGGGCCACGGCGTTGACCAAGGGCGCCAGGTGCAGCACATCGCCGGTGCGCAGGGCACGTCCGCCATGACCGCCGAATTGCCCCAGGGTGAAGGTGGCACGCGAGCCGAGATAGGCCGGGCATTGCAGCCCGCCCTTGATCAGCAGATAACTGCGCGCGCCGGCCTCCCCCACCTTGTCCAGGCGCAAGACCTGGCCGGGGCGCACCGTCACCAGCTCCCAGAACGCGATCTCCTGTTCATCGAGCAGCGCGCGCATCGGCGCGCCGGTCAGCACGATCTGTGCGGCATGGTTAAAGCGCAATGTCGGCCCGGTCAGCGTGATTTCCAGACCGGCGGCCTGCGCGTCGTTGCCGAGCAGCCGGTTGCCCAGGCGGAACGAGTAGCTGTCGAACGGCCCCGACGGCGGCACGCCGACATCCCAGTAGCCGCTGCGCCCCGGGTAATCCTGAATCGTGGTAAGCGTGCCGGCGCTCAGCACGTCGATGCTGTGCGGCGCGTATGCAAACCGGTTGAGCGCGCGGGTGGTCATCGCACCTGCGGCGAAATCATCGCTCGCCAGCACTGCGCGCACATAATCGCGATTGGTCTCGATGCCGAAGACCTGGCATTCACCCAGGGCGTGTTGCAATTGTGCGATAGCCGCCTCACGCGTCGGGGCGGTGGCGATCACCTTGGCCAGCATCGGATCGTATTGCGCCGGAACCTCGATGCCGCTTTCGATCCAGGTGTCGATGCGCAGCCCCTCCCGTGCCGGAAATTCCACCTGGGTGAGCAGGCCAGCGGCCGGTTGGAACTGCTTGTTGGGGTCCTCGGCATAGAGCCGCGCCTGGATGCTGTGGCCGTTGGATTGAAGATCGCGCGCGAGTCGATCGAGGGGCGGCAACACGCCGGCGGCAAGTTCCACCATCCATTGCACCAGGTCCACGCCGTAGACCTGTTCGGTCACGCCGTGCTCGACCTGCAGCCGGGTGTTGACCTCGAGAAAATAAAACTGCCGCGTGTCCTGATCGTAGACGAACTCCACCGTGCCGGCGTTGCGATAGGCCACGGCACGCAGCAGTCGCGTGGCCGTTTCATGCAAGGCCTGGCGGGTTTCTTCTTTCAAGCCCGGCGCGGGCGTCTCCTCGATAACCTTTTGATTGCGCCGCTGGCAGGAACAGTCGCGCTCGCCCAGGGCGATAGCCTGGCCCTGGCCGTCACCAAACACCTGCACCTCAATGTGACGCGCGCGGGCGATGAATTTTTCCAGAAACACACCGCTGTTGGCGAAGTTGCTGGCGCTCAAACGGCGCACCGAATCAAACGCCGCGCGCAGCTCCTCGTCGGTGTGGCAGAGCTGCATGCCGATGCCACCGCCCCCGGCGGTGCTCTTGAGCATGACGGGGTAGCCAATCTGCTGCGCGGACACGAGGGCCTCGTCCAGATCGTTCAACAGCCCACTACCTGACAGCAAGGGTACCTGATGTTCACTGGCCAGTCGGCGCGCCTCGTGCTTCAAGCCGAAGGCTGCCATGTGCACGGTGGTCGGGCCGATGAAGGTCACGCCTTCGACCGCGCAGCGTTGCACGAAATCCGCGTTTTCGCTCAAAAACCCGTAACCGGGATGCACCGCCTGGGCGCCGCTGCGGCGCATGATTTCAAACAGCTTGTCCTGGTTGAGATAGGTCTCGCTGACGCGCCCGCCGCCCAGGCTGTAGGCTTCATCGGCCAGCACCACGTGCCGCGAATCGGCATCGTCCTCGGCATAGACCGCCACCGCGGCGATCCCCATGCGGCGCAGGGTGCGGATGATGCGCACGGCAATCGCGCCACGATTGGCAATCAGTATCTTGCTGAACATGGTTGTTTGTCTTCGAAGTGGCGGGCCGTCCCGCCGAGCACACGGATCGCGCAGGCCGTCCTGCGGATCAATCCCACACCAGCACCTCGATGGGCGTGGGGTTGTAGCCATTACAGGGATTGTTCAACTGCGGGCAGTTGGAGATCAGCACAATTACATCCATGCACGCACGCAACTCCACGTATTTGCCCGCCGCGGAGATGCCGTCGGCAAAGGTCAACCCGCCCTCGGCGGTCACCGGCACGTTCATGAAGAAATTGATGTTGTGCGTGATGTCGCGCTTGCTCATGCCGAACTGTTCGTTTTGCGCCACGGCGAGCATCCAGCTGTCGCGGCAGGCGTGCATGCACTTTTTCTCCAGCGCGTAGCGCACGGTGTTGCTCTCCGTGGCGCACGCCCCGCCCAGGGTATCGTGCCGCCCACAGGTGTCGGCGACGATCTCCAGCATCACATTGCCCTCGTTGGAAAGGAGCCGGCTGCCGGCGCTGAGATAGACATTGCCCTGGGCGCGGATGGTATCCATCGCGCTGTAGCGCTCGCCCGGATCGTTGGCGTTGTAGAACAGGGTGTCGGCGGCTTGGTTGCCTTCGAGATCGAGGATGCGCAACGTCTGCCCCGCCTTGACCACCTTCATCCAGTAATCGCCGGCATCGACCCGCTCGCGATAAACCGCCTGTTCCACGCGTAAGCTGCTTTCCTTAATCATGACCGCACCCCAGATGATAGAGCTGAATGTTGGTGAAGCCGCGCGTGTTTTCCGCGCACAGCGTCCGACATGCATCATTAGCGGCAACCGGCGCGGCGCGGCGGATGGTGTAGCCGATGGCCTTGCGCGGATACTCCGGCGCAGGATTGAGCGGATGCGGACAGGTGTGCAACAGCACCAGGGTATCCATCTCAAAACGCAGTTCCACATGATCGCCGGCCATTGAGTGGCCGCCGACATAGTGCAGGTCACCGTTGTCAGCTACCGCCACCTTGCTGAAGAAATTGACATTGGCGGCCATGTCCTTGCGTCCCAAGCCGTATTTCGCCAACTCCACCAGGAAGCTGTCGTAGCCATTGCGTTGCCAATCGTTGCGATACTGCTGATAACGGCGTTCGCCCCAGCGCTCGCGCACCAGCTGCGCGTTGGCGTTGCCGCACACGGTGTCGTGCCAGCCCACGGTGTCGGTGATAATCGAGCAGAAGATGCGCCCCATGTCGGAATATAGGCAATGACCCTGATGCAGTTTGAAGGTGTGCTGGCACTTGAGAGTGTCCGGGGCGTTGTAGCGCTCCAGAGGATTGTTGGGGTTGTAAAACAGCATGCCGACATTGGCGCCGCCTTCCAGGTCGGTCAACCGCAGCACAGTGCCGCGGCGCATCAACAGCGACCAGTGGCAGCCTCCGCCGAGTTGGTCCTGATACAGGATGTCTTCTGTCATTTTATCCTCCTATAGACCCTGGGCCTGACGGGTGACCGTCAGGTCCCGGTCGATGCGTTTGTAAAGGCTGTGCTCGGTTTGCCCTACCGGGATGTCGTAGGTGATATGAGAGCCGTAGGCGTTTGGGGCCTGCGGATCGTTGCGCACTTTGTCGAACACCCAGAGCCGCGTCCCCAGATAAAAGCCTTCGCGCAGGTCATGGGTGACCATGAAAATGTTGAGCCGGGTGTCGCGCCAGATGTCGAGGATCAGCTCATGCATGTCGGCGCGGATACCGGGGTCGAGCGCGCCGAAGGGCTCATCGAGCAGCAGTACCTTGGGGCGTTTTAACAACGCCTGCGCAATGGCCAGCCGTTGCTGCATGCCGCCCGAGAGTTGGTGGGGATAGC
Source organism: Pseudomonadota bacterium (assembly GCA_040752855.1). Lineage (GTDB taxonomy): Bacteria > Pseudomonadota > Gammaproteobacteria > RBG-16-57-12 > RBG-16-57-12 > JBFMHP01. Next base: position 323,998 of record JBFMHP010000019.1, read on the forward strand.
GCTCGGCGGCATGTTCGAGCCCCACCTTGCGCAGCATCGCGCGCGCCTCCTCCTGCGCTGCGGCCCTGGCCTTGCCGAACAGCCGGCCCAACAGCGGTGCCTGCTCCAACTCGCGCACGACGAGCAGGTTCTCGAGCGCGGTGAGATGCGGGAACACCGAGTAGCGCTGAAACACGATGCCACGATCGGCATCCGGCTCATCGCGGAGCGGAGCACCATCGATGCGGATATCGCCCTTGCTGGGCTGCTCCACGCCCAGCAGCATGCGCAGGAAGCTGGTCTTGCCGCAACCGGAGGTGCCGACGATGGTGATGAACTCCCCCTGCGCCACCCTCGCGTTGAGACGCTCCAACACCACGGCATCATCGTAACGCAGCCACACATTGCTCACGTCGATGAAACTCATGTGCGTCCGCCTCCGTTGCTGTGGAACCAGGGATAGAAGGCCAGTGACAGGCGCCGCAGCAGCCAGTCGGTGAGAAAGGCCAGCAGCGTGATCCACGCCACGTAGGGCAGGATGACGTCCATATCGAGGTAGCGACGCACCAGGAAGATGCGATAGCCCAGACCATCCTGTGCGGCGATGGCCTCGGCGGCGATGAGAAACAGCCACGCCGCGCCCAGCGACAGGCGCACCGCTTCGATCAGCCGCGGCATGATCTGCGGCAGTACCACACGCATGATCACCTGCCAGGAGCTGGCGCCCAGCGTCTGCGCCTTGATGAGCTGCTCGGCTGGCAACTCCAGGGCCTTGTTTTGCAGATCGCGGATGATAAACGGCGTGATGCCCAGCGCGATCAGCATCACCTTGGACAACTCACCCAAACCAAAGATGATGAACAGGATCGGCAGAATGGCCATCGGCGGGATCAGCGACCATACCGTGACGATCGGCGCGAGGTGGGCGCGCGCCAGCGGCACCGCGCCATTGAACAAGCCCACCAACAGACCCACCAAGGCACTGACGCCCACACCGAGAAATAGCCGCTGCAGGCTGGCCCAGGTGTCGCCCCAGAACAGATACTCGCCGGTGCGCGCGCTGGGCTCGAAGACCATGCGTTGGATCGCGGCACCAAAGTCGCTGAAGGCAGGCATGAGTTTGTCGTCCGGATTGAGCGCCAGACGCGCGTCGGAGGCGAACAGATACACCAGCAGCAGCACCACGAAGGGCAGCGCCCCGAGCAGAAAGCGCGTGGTGTGGTCTGGCTTGATATTGATGATGCGTTTCATCGTTTGCCTGCTTGCTACGCCCTCCCGGCATTGGGAGGGCCTGATTGCGGGTTGGTTTGTAGCTTTCTACAGGCTGTCAGAGCTTGCCCTGCGCGGCCTGCGCCATGTAGCTCGGATCAAAGCGCAGCTTGATATTGGCCTTGTTGCCATAGACACCGGCGGGGGTTTCGATGCCGATGAACTTGGCATCCGGCGCGCCCTCACCGAGCAGCCCGTGGGCGAAGCTGAACTCGGCCACGTACTGCATGGTGGTCTTCAGTTTCGGGCTCTGGGTGAAGCTCACGGCAGCGGTGGCCTGGTAGAACATCTCGGTGGTCGCCAGCTGCGCCTCGAAGCCCTTGAGGTCGGTACCGGAGGCCTTGGCCATCGCGGTGCGCGCGGCCACCGCCTTCTTATCCTTGCCCTGCATGGTTTGCATGATTTCATACCAGGCACCGGTCAGCGCCTTGCCGAATTTTGGATTGTCCTGCAGGGTCTTGGTGTTGACCACCATCAGGTCGATGATCTCACCCGGGATCTGACTCGAATTGAACACCTCGTGGCTGTCGGGCATGGCCTTGATCTCGCTCAAGAGCGGATTCCAGGTGGTCACGGCGGTGACATCCGACGTGGTATAGACGCCCACCATATCGGCATCGGAGGTGTTGACCACACTGATGTCCTTTTCGACTAGACCGATAGTGCCCAAGGCGCGGGCCAGCAGATAGTGCGAGACGCTCAATTCCACCAGGTTGACCTTCTGGCCCTTGATGTCCTTCAACGCCTTCTTGCCTTTGAGCACGACACCGTCATTGCCGTTAGAGAAGTCGCCGACGATGAGCGCGGTGGAATCGACACCACCGGCGGCGGGGATGGTGAGCGCATCCATATTGGTCATGGTGCAGCCGTCGAAACCGCCGGAAGTGTATTGATTGATCGACTCGACATAGTCATTGATCTGCACCACGTCGATGGTGATGCCATACTTGTCGGCCCACTTCTTGACGATGCCGGCCTGGGCGCCGTAATCCCACGGCATCCAGCCGACATAGATCGACCAGCAGACCTTAAAGTGGTCCTTGGCCAAGGCAGTGGTAGAGAGGGTGACAAGCGCTAATGCGAAGACGAGTTTGAATAGGGATTTCATTGATACCTCCAGCTCAGCGGATTACACGGTTTTTGTTCGCATAAAAGAGATCAACGCGCGGTTGCTGTGATCTCCCGGGCTTTTATCCCGCCGTGTAACCTGTTGCGGAATACCGCTGCAGGTCGATGGCTCTCGGTCCAGACGCCGTGAGGCCGGAACCCTAGCCATCCATTTCTTTTTCATCATTGGCAGCGCCGCCGATGACAGCTCTTATGCACTACTACTGTAAAGCACGGACTGTGCCAGGTCCCAGACACGAACTAACAGGCACTTACGTTCGGACGCGTGCACCGCGTTCGCGCATACGCACGCAAACGGCATTCGTTTGGTGCAAGGCATGGTCATACCGTCAGGTATTGGCGAACCAATCCTTCGTCCAGTTCCCCCATCGCGCCTTGTGCCACGGCACGACCGCGATCCAGGATGGTGAACCGGTCGCCGATACGGCGCGCGAAAGGTAGTTTTTGTTCAACCAACAATACCGTCAGGCCACTCTCTTGGTTGAGCTTCAGGATGACATCTCCGATCTGCTGCACGATGTTGGGTTGAATGCCTTCCGTTGGCTCATCGAGAATCAACAGGGTGGGATCGAGCACCAGGGCGCGGCCGATCGCCAATTGTTGCTGCTGACCACCGGAGAGATCACCTCCGCGCCTTTGGCGCATCTCATGCAGCACCGGAAAAAGTTCGTAGATCTTTTCCGGGATCTTGCGCGTCCTGTCTCGCCGCGCTGACAAGCCGATCTTGAGATTTTCCTCCACAGTGAGCTGTGCAAAGATCTCGCGACCTTGCGGCACATAACCGATACCGATGCGCGCGCGTTGTTCGGGGCTTAGTTGTTCCAGGTTGTGCTTATCGTCGTAACGCATGCTTCCGCCACGCACCGGCAGCAGCCCCATGATCGCCTTGAGCAGCGTCGTCTTGCCCACCCCGTTGCGGCCCATCAGACATACGCAAGCGCCGCGGGGTACTTCGAAGTCGATATCCCAAAGGGCATGGCTTTCGCCGTAATATTGATTGAGCCGCTCGATCTTCAACATACCGCCTCACCCAGGTACACCTCGATGACACGCGGATCGTTCTGCACCTGATCCATGGACCCCTCCGCCAGCACATGTCCCTCGTGCAGCACGGTCACGGTTCGGGCGATCGACCGCACAAACTCCATATCGTGTTCAACCACGACCACCGAGTGCTTGCCCGCCAGACTGGTCAGCAGCTCCGCGGTCCGCTCCGTCTCTTGATGGGTCATCCCGGCAATCGGTTCATCCACCAAAAGGACTCGCGGGTTCTGAATCACCAGCATACCGATCTCCAGCCACTGTTTCTGTCCGTGAGAAAGCCGGGCCGCGCGCAAATCACGCTCTTCCCGCAAATTGATAATACCCAGCACTTCGTCGATACGGTCGCGCTGCGCACCATTGAGCGAAAAAAAGAGGCTGGCCATAACACGCTTGTCCGCCGCCATCGCCAGTTCAAGATTTTCGACCACAGTGTGTTCAGGAAAAACGGTCGGCTTTTGAAACTTCCGTCCAATGCCAGCCGAGGCAATCTGATGTTCACTAATCTTGGTAAGATCCATGGTCTGGCCGAAGTAGACCGACCCCGAATCGGGTCGCGTCTTACCGGTGATGATATCCATCATGGTGGTTTTACCGGCACCGTTTGGGCCGATGATGCAACGCAACTCGCCGTCATCAATGGTGAGATTGAGGTCTTTTATCGCCCTGAAACCATCGAAACTGACGTTCACTCCTTCGAGATACAGGATCGGGCCATGGCTGACATCCACCTCGCCGGGGCGTACGATATGCGTCATAAGCCCGCCTCCCCTCCGCCAGCTCGGCGATGAGCCAGCACTTTCTCCTTGACCTGATCAAACAACCCGATCAGGCCCTTGGGCAGAAAAATCGTGACAATGATAAACAGAGCGCCAAGAAAGAAGAGCCAGACCTCGGGCGCAAACCCGGTAAAGAATGTTTTGGCGTAATTGACCACAACGGCGCCCAATACCGCGCCAAACAACGAACCGCGTCCGCCGACGGCCACCCACACTACCAGCTCGATGGAATTGAGCGGAGAAAATTCGCTCGGATTGATAATGCCCACCTGCGGCACATACAAAGCCCCGGCAACACCGGCCAGAACCGCCGAAAACGTAAAGATCCAAAGCTTGTAGGATTCTACGCGATAGCCGCAGAAGCGGGCGCGCGACTCGGCATCGCGAATCGCCACCACCACCCGGCCCATCTTGGAACGCACAATGAAACTGGAGAGTAGATAACCGGCCGCCAGCACCACACAAGTGATGACAAACAACGCGACACGCGTAGCGTCCTCATGCAAGGCGAAGCCGAGGATATCCTTAAAATCGGTTAATCCATTATTGCCGCCAAACCCCATTTCGTTGCGAAAAAAGGCCAGCATCAAGGCATAAGTCAGCGCCTGGGTAATGATGGATAGATATACTCCAGTTACGCGTGAACGGAAGGCGAGATATCCGAAAACATAGGCCAGCATTCCCGGCACCAGCAAGACCATTAGTACGGCGAACCAGAATTGGTCGAATCCGTACCAATACCACGGCAGCTCCGTCCAATTGAGGAACACCATGAAATCGGGAAGTTCGGGATTGCCATAGACGCCCCGCTCTCCGATCTGGCGCATCAGATACATACCCATGGCGTAACCACCCAAGGCGAAAAACGCCGCATGCCCCAAACTCAGAATGCCGCAATAGCCCCACACCAGATCCAGCGCGATTGCCAAAAGCGCAAAGCAGAGATACTTACCGAGCAGCGTCACGGTATACGTGGAGAGGTGAAGTGCCGCACCCTCAGGCACCGCCAAATTGAGTATCGGAACCGCGATTGCCAGCGCCAGCAGGATCTGCAGCAAAATGCGTCCGCCCCGGTCGCTGCTATAGAGTCGAGCCAAGATACTTTGATATTGACTTGGAGACGTGTTCATCTCAGCTCTCCACCACACGCCCGCGCTGCGGGAACAGGCCGCGCGGCCGCTTTTGGATAAACAGAATGATCAACACCAGCAGCAGTATCTTCGCCAACACCGCGCCGACCCACGGCTCCATCAGCTTGTTGAACACCCCGAGCGACATCGCCGCGACGAACGTGCCCCACAGATTGCCGACACCCCCGAGCACCACCACCAGAAAACTGTCGATGATGTACGCCTGGCCCAAATTCGGTCCGACATTGGTCAGCTGACTCAGCGCCACGCCTGCCACACCCGCAATGCCTGAACCCAAACCGAAGGTCATGGCATCGACCCAGCCAGAACGCACCCCCATGGCCTGAGCCATCTGACGATTCTGCGAAACCGCGCGCACCTTGAGGCCAAGCGCAGTGCGCTTTAGGATCAGCAACAAAGCGGCGAACACAAACAAACTGAAGATGATGATATAGAGCCGATTGTATGTCAGCGACAGCGCCGGATTGATCTCCCAGGAACCACTCATCCAGGATGGCGTGGCCACCGAGCGGTTGAGGGGCGAAAAGATGGTGCGCACCGCCTGTTGCAAAATCAGACTGATCCCAAATGTCGCCAGCAATGTTTCCAGAGGCCGGCCATATAGAAATCGAATCACGCCGCGTTCTATGCCAATCCCGACCAGCCCGGCAACGATAAAGGCCAACGGCACCGCGACAAACAGCGAATAGTCGATAGTATTTGGCATCAAAAGTTGCACGACATACGTGGTATAGGCGCCGATCATCATCAATTCGCCGTGCGCCATATTGATCACCCCCATGACACCGAAGGTAATGGCAAGACCAATTGCAGACAGCAGTAAAACCGAGCCCAGACTCAAACCGAAAAACACGGTCTCGGCGGAGGCGTACAGATTAAGACGCCCTTCGATCTGCGCAATCGCGCGATTAGCAGCTTGACTAACCTCGCCATCGCCCCCGTCGCTCAGTTGCTTGAGGCGCGCAAGCGCTGCGGGTTCCAGCGAGTCGGACAATTTTGAGATCGCACTCAGTTGCCGCGCCTCATCGTTCGAACCTGCTTCAACCAGCGCGATAGCGATCTCCATGAGTGAACGAATCTCGTGATCTTTCTCTGCCGCAATCGATATCCGCACCTGCTCTGCCTGCGTCTCACCCATGTTTCCGATCAACTCCTTAACGGCGGCTCGGCGCATCGCCCTATCGTTGCTGTTCAAACTGAGTCGCGCGATCACAGCGCGCAACTGCTCGCGCAAGGTATTGTTCAGCGTAAATTTCTTCAGCTCGCGTTTGTCAACGACACCTGCTTGCTCGCCAGTCAATGCGTCGCGTACTACGACGCCTTCATCACTAACTGAACCCAAGACCGGACGACCACCATCTTTTAAATAGTACAGATCGCCCGCGAGCATTGCCTTGAGCAGGGCCAATACTGCGTGATCTGACGAAGACTCCAGCTCGCCAATCAACGCCGACTTGACATCGAATTCCGCATCACGCAGCTCAGCCAGGACTGTTGCGGCATCCCGCTGGGCATGAACACAGAACGGAAGCATAAACATCAAGCAAAAAATATATATTTTCGTTCGCATTCCACGCATCAAGACCGCCCGATTCAGCACGATTGAACCCGTTATGGAAAAAGCGGGAGGGCAAAATCACCCTCCCGTGAGGTGACAGTTACTTGTAGTTCTGCCCTGAACACTTCTTAGTTTTGGTATTGTAATTACCGCACTTGAGCTTCACCCAATCGGCGGCGATATCCTTGCTTCCCGGCAAATAATCCGACCACGCATCACCTGCGACCAGTCCACTGGTCTTCCACACCGTTTCGAACTGACCGTCATCCTGAATCTCGCCGATCAACACCGGCTTGGTAATATGGTGATTGGGCAGCATTTCCGCGACGCCACCCGACAGGTTCGGGACCTTTACGCCCACGATCGCGTCGATGACCTTATCCGGGTCCGTGCTCTTGGCTTTTTCGACCGCCTTCACCCACATATTGAAGCCAATGTAGTGCGCTTCCATCGGGTCATTGGTGACGCGGTCTTTGTTCTTGATAAAGCCGTGCCATTTCTTGATGAACTCGTCGTTTTCCTTGGCATCTACGCTCATGAAATAGTTCCAGGCGGCAAGGTGTCCGACCAGCGGCTTGGTATCGATACCGGACAACTCCTCCTCGCCCACCGAGAACGCGACGACAGGGATATCGGAGGCCTTGATGCCTTGGTTGCCCAGCTCCTTGTAGAAGGGAACATTGGCATCGCCGTTGATAGTGGAAACGACAGCCGTCTTCTTGCCGGATGACCCGAATTTCTTGATATCGGAGACGATGCTCTGCCAGTCGGAATGGCCAAACGGCGTGTAGCTGATCATGATGTCCTTGTCGGAGACGCCCTTAGCTTTCAGATACGCCTCGAGTATCTTGTTGGTCGTGCGCGGATAAACGTAGTCGGTGCCCGCCAGCACCCAGCGCTGGACCTTGAGATCGTTCATCAGATAATCAACCGCGGGGATCGCCTGCTGATTTGGCGCTGCGCCGGTGTAAAAGACATTCCTGGATGATTCCTCGCCTTCGTATTGCACGGGATAAAACAGAACGCCGTTGAGCTCCTCCACCACCGGCAACACTGACTTGCGCGATACCGAAGTCCAGCAACCGAATATCGCCGCAACCTTGTCCTTGGTCAAAAGCTCGCGGGTCTTTTCGGCGAACAACGGCCAATTGGAGGCGGGATCGACGACGACCGCTTCGAGCTTTTTCCCAAGCAAGCCACCCGCCTTGTTCTGTTCCTCTATCAGCATCAGCATGGTGTCCTTCAGCGTGGTTTCGCTGATTGCCATGGTTCCCGAAAGCGAGTGCAGAATGCCGACCTTGATTGTGTCGGCGGCAACCGCCATCTGCGCCGACACACCTAGCGCCGCGCCTGTCAACAACGTAAAAAATTTTTTGGTAAATTTAAGCGTCATCGTAATTTTTCTCCGTAAATGGATGGGAAAACAGCCAATACACAAAAATGTTCAACAATGGCCATGCTTTGTCCTGCACACCGCCAGCCATCCATGGCTTGCCATCGTCGCTTTATTTGAGATCGAACGTCTTTTTGTAGCTGACCGCGAACAACGGGTCTTCGTCGACCGGCGTGGTGTCTTCCAATGCTATGCTGATGGCAAACTTGAACTCATCCGTGGCGGCATAGCTCGCAGTGACGTGGCTGTAATCGTTGGCATCGCTTCCCGTCCACTGTCCATAGGTGACATTGAATTTGTCAAAGGTCGCGCCGAGTGTGTAATACACCCAGTCGTCGCTCGTGCCCATATATTCATCATCCACCGAGATATACTACCTAGGCCGCAGCAAAGGATACAGATTGGTGTTCAAAGAATGATTTCACAAGCGCGATATTTTCCTTGATTGCTTGCAGATCATTGGTAGCCCGTTGCTTGAGAGACTCGCCCTCCTTCAA
>JBFMHP010000020.1:0-27018 GCA_040752855.1 Pseudomonadota bacterium
CGACTGGTTTGAAGCTAAATCTCCACGCAGAGCCGTAGACGATTTCTGGACGTGCTCAGAAACACTAACTGGGTCCGCGGTGGTATATCGCCCCGTGTTAGGATCGTAGTACCGATAGTAGTTGTAATTCAGCCCCGTCTCACTATCGTAATACTGCCCCGGGAACCTCAGGTTGATGGTGGTGGTGATGGTGTCGCCGTCGGGGTTGTTTTGGGCGGTGGTGTTGCCGAAGGCGCGGCCGTTCCAGCGCCAGATGACTCGCTGGGTGGTGTCGGTGGCGAGGCGCGGGGTGTTGAGGTGGTCGGTGTGCAGGTAGCTGAGCCGGTCGGTGGTGCCGCTGCGTACGATGTGGGCGAGCGGTTGGGCGTCGGCCCAGACGTAGGCGACCTTCGTGGTGGCGGTGCCGCTGGTTTCGAGGATGAGGTTGCCGGCGAGGTCGTAGTGGTAGACCGTGGTGGTGGTGCCGGCGACCTTGCGGGTGCGCTGGCCGAGGTGGTTGTAGGTGTAGGTGGCCCGCAGGGTGGTGCCGTTGTAGGCCTGGTCGAGTTGCCCGGCCTGGTTGTAGTAGTAGCCCCAGGTGCCCTTGGTGCGGGTGTTGCCCGCGACGTCGAGGGTGAGTGCGGTGCTGCCGACGGCGACGAGCTGGTTGGTGCCGGTGGTGTAGCCGTAGACGGTGCTGCCGAGCTTGGTGCGGTTGCCGTTTTTGTCGTAGGTGAAGGCGGTGGTGCTGGTGGTTGTGGTGGTGATCTTGTCCTGGCGCAGCCGGTCGAGGGGGTCGTAGAGGTAGTCGCCGCTCTGGGCGGTGCCTTGCACGCGGGTGAGGTTGGCGTTGGCGTCGTAGTCGAGCAGGCGGCTGTCGAGACTGCCCAGGGCTTGGTCGGCGAGTCGGCCTTGGAGGTCGTAGTTGCGGGTCTCGATCAGGCCGTTGCCGAAGCTTTGGCTGACGAGCTGGCCGTCGGCCTGAAAGACGCGCGCGGTGGCGATGGGGGTGGTCGTCCCATTGACCGTGGCGCTGACGTCGGTGATGAGCCCGCGGGTGTCGCGGGTATAGGTCACGACGCGGCTGTCGGGGTAGATGATACGGAACAGGCGCTGGAGGGCGTCGTAGAAGTAATAGGTGGTGTAGGTCTTGCCCAGTTCGGTGCGGGTCGTCGCCACGGTGTTGCCGAAGGCATCGAAGGAATAGGCGGTGGTGCCGCTGGCATCCACGACCTGGCACAGGCGCCCGTGGCCGTTGGCGCAGCCGGTGGCTGTGTCGTAGGTGTAGACGACATCTTCGGCGGTGCCGGGGTAGTCGATGCGGGTGAGGCGGTTGAGGGCGTCGTAGTGGTAGTAGACCGTGACATTGCGCGCGTCGGTCAGCGCAGTGCGGTTGCCGGCGGCATCATAGACGTAGGTGGTTGTGCCGGTGTCGGGGCTGCGTTGTTCGAGCAGGTTGCCGAGGTCGTCATACAGGTAGGTGGTGGCGTTGCCGTTGGGGTCGGTCACGCGGGTGAGATGATCCTGCGCATCATAGTCATAGCGGGATTGAGCGTTGGCCGTGGCGGTATCGGTGCCGTTGTAATTTTGGGTAACGTGGGTGAGGCGTTGGAGCGCGTCATACGTGTAATCGGTGACGATGCCTTTGCCGTTGGTGAGGGTGTCCAGGGTGCCATCGGGCTGGAATTTGTAGTCGGTGGTGACGTTCATTCCTTCGATGGTGTCGATGCGGGTGTCCAGGCGGTTGTAGGCGTCGAAGGTTTGGGTCAGGCTAGTGACCAGGCGGCCGAAGGGGTCGTAGGTTTTCACCGCTTCCTGGTTGCCCTCGGTGTCCAGGGTGTATTCGATGTAGTTGCCTTCGCCGTCTTCGATGCGGGTCAGGCGCCGGGCGTCATCGTAACGCAGGGTGACGGTGGCGGCCTCCGGCGTGCCCACACCCCGGGTGACGCTTTCCACCTCGCCCGTGGCCAGATAGGTCCAGCGCGTGGTGCTGGCATCGCCGGTGAGGGTGTCGGTTTGGGTCAAGGATTCCAGGCGGTCGTTGCCGGGATAATAGCGGTAGCTGAGCTTCAGCCCGTTGGGGCGCATCTCGCTGGCGATCTTGCCGGTGGCGGTGTAGAGGATGTTGTCGCGCAACACACCCGCGGGGCCGGTGACGCGCCGCAGGCGGCCGTTGTCCGGATCATACGGGGTGGGAAAGGCCGGGTCGTAGGCCGTGAACGGGTGATAGTCGAAGGTGGTGACATCGACGACATCGGTGCGCGGGCCGTCGATCTGGCTCAGCTGATGCAGCGGGCCGTTGTATTGGTAGGCGGTGGTGCGCGAGACCGGCGTGCCATCGGGGCGGTAGCCGTCGATGGTCTCCGAGGTGCGGTTGCCGTAATCATCGTAGGTGTAGGTGGTGATCTTCTGCCCGGCGCCATAGACCGAGGCCTCGGTGATCGTAGCGATCTTGGAATGGAAGCGCGGGTCGTAGGTGTAATCGAAGCGGCGTTGTTGCGCTGTGCCAAAGGCTTCGATCTTGTAGCCGTAGTTGCCTTTGCTGTCGTAGTTGCCGTATTGGGTGGTGGTGTTACCCCAGTCAGTGTAACTGCTCAAGTATCCTTCTGTGGTGTAGTGGCGCTCTTTTTTCTCGCCGTTCGGGCAAGTAGTGCATAGGTCTCCGGTGATATTGGTAACACTCATTAGACTGCGGTTAACACCAAATTGGTAGGTGCGGGTCGCGCCGTTGCCAGTTTGTACGGTTGTAGTGCCGTCAACGTTATAGGTCAACTGGACGCGTTCAGCGCCGCCTGCGTGTTCTGATAGGATGACTTTCCCATTTGCATTGTAAGACCAGGTGGCGTATCTCTTGCCACGTTCATCGGTGATGCCAGTTAAGTGGTTTACATAGTTGACATCTTCGTAGTGATATTCGCGTGTGCTGTTGTCCGGATAGTCGACGTATTGCAAGTTGCTGTTAGCGTCGTAACGGTAACCAATATCGCCGATAGGTGTGTTGATCGTCGTAATTCTGCCGGAGCTCTCGTAGGTAAATGTTAGGGTATGACCATAGGGGCCAATGACAGTGGCCAATTGCCCTTCAGAGTTGTATCGCAGCGATGTTGCCAGACCATTCACCGCTGTTATATTGATTAGTTTGCCAGCAGCATCATATGTCTCGACTGAATCATCCTCGTTTGTTAAGCGCCAGCCGCCACCGATCTGCTCCAGCTTGATATTTTCTCCTGTAATCGGCACCCATATCGTTCCTTGCTTTCGGAAGGTGTAAACCATGCCATTGGGTCGACTCACAGTGTGCATATCAGCAGGGATTACAACTACCGGGCTTGTATCAATCGCCAAAACAGCTGCAACCCTGCCCCCTGTTGCTAGCTCGCATGCGTTGTTGACATATGCAGCGTTCGCACCAGAAAGTACGCCATTAAAGGCTTTCGCTTTAATCTCTGCCCAACCTGCAGTACACGCTTGGGTGGCAGTGTCATAGAGGCTGGAGCGCATCTCAATTGGCAGGTGCAAATAGGTTGATTCAGTCCGGCTATCCAAAGAAGATGCATATGAGTGTTGCCAGCCTCGTCCAATGGAATTACGAGTTAGTGGATTTTGCAATGAGTTGTAGGTGCGTGTTAGTGATAAACCGAAAGCGCTTAGGTCAATATCTTCTTCAACTTGCTTCTTATTTCCCGTGGCTGGATCACAGGGGTTGCCTTCACACATAGATGGAGGTTGAGTGTGAGAACTTATGTAAAATTTTTCCCGAAACCAGCATTTCGGTGCGCTAGGATTGGATAAATCAAATTTTATTGAATTAGATGGGCAAACCGGATAAACATTAAAAGTGATTGAGGGGGTTTCGACTACATCACCCGTCCGTGTATATGATAGTTTACAATACGACAGTACTCCGGTAGCGCCATACCCGCCACTGAGAGTTTCAAAACGAAAACTTACTAGCGCCATGTCTTGTGTATATGAATAAATACCGCAAATTCGTGACGCGTTATTCGCATACTGAGTTGTTAAACTGCTGATAGCATCTAAGCTGCTATTGAAACCAGTTCCCTCCATTGGCATCTCAGTTGGTCGCATATTGCCTACTTGAGCCCAGTTATAGGTCGCTGGAACGTAGTAATCTGCATTAGCCTGAGAATGGACCATCATTGACACGAACAACAGCAAGTAGGATGCGGTGAACGCAGTGAACCGCATCATTCGAGTTTTTGATAACCAAGTCTTCACGATCGATGCGGTTCGTTTCTCACCGCATCCTACGAGCGCTACAAGTTCTGCGGTCGGCGAGTTGATCTGGCGGGGCATTTTGAACCTCCCTGTGCGTTGATATGAAATCCGGATGAAGATGGCTGGATGGGTTTTTGAATCTAGATTAATTCAACCATGTTGGTCAATAGTTCATTGCAATATCAACATTCGATGATGTGCCGGAGTCTTGTAGGGTGCGTTCAACGCCCCATTACCACCGCCCGTTGGAATATCAGCGTTGGTGGGTTGTGGTGCATGGAATGCACCAGGGTGAATAGGTATTGCGCGCCCTTGCACGCCGCCGCTGTGCACGGCGACGATGCGTGTGCCGGGCGCGAAATGCCCGCGTGTGATCAGGTCATATAGCCCATACAGCAGCTTGCCGGTGTAGACCTGCTCCAGCGCAATGCCGTGCGCGGCCTCGAACCGGGTGATGAACTCGATCAGCGCCGGTGTGTGCCTGGCATAGCCGCCAAAGTGGTAGTCGAGGTTGATCGACCAATTCGTCAAGCCGCCATGGCCAGTGGATGCCAGAAATCCCTCCACCTCGCGCTGAAGAAACCCCGCGCCCCTGAGCACGGCGATGCCGAGTGCCTGCCGTGCCCCGCCAAGTCCTGCGATCAGCCCCGCCAGCGTGGCGCCGGTGCCGCAGGCGCAGGCGATCACATCGAACGGCCGGTCGATCGCCTCGACCATCTCCATGCAGCCCTGCACCGCCAAGGCATTGCTGCCGCCCTCGGGTATGAGATAAAAGTCACCGAATTCTTCGATCAGCCGGGCTAGGATCTCCGGCGTGTGCTTGCGCCGATAGCTGGCGCGGTCGAGATAGGTCAGCCGCATCCCTTGGTCGCGGGCGAAACTGAGCGTGGGATTCAGTGGCAGATGCTCCTCGCCGCGGATCACGCCGATGGTCTTCAAGCTGTACTCGGCCCCGGCACCGGCCAAGGCGTGGATGTGATTGGAATAGGCGCCACCGAAGCTCAGCAGGGTATCGTGGCCCCGGCGCCGCGCCTCGGCCAGATTGTATTTGAGCTTGTACCACTTGTTGCCCGAGATCACCGGATGGATCAGGTCGGTGCGCAATACCGCAAGCGACACACCGCGTACTTCGAGCGCGGGGTCGGCGAGCGGCAGCAACGGCGGCGGGGCGATCATCGTAAGGAATTGTAAATTGTCCGGCGGATGGATGGACTAGGACCAATATATCCAGTCTGATGTCGATATCAACTGCCATGAACCCCTCAACCCGCACGGTAGTACCATCATGACGACGCCATCCCCGGAGAAGCCGCAGAAGATCCTGGTCATCGAGGATCACGACAAGATGCTGGGGATCACCAAGGTCTTCCTCAAGGTGGGCGGGTACACGCAGGTGCGCGGCGCCAGCAGCGGCGGGGCCGGGCTGGCGCTCATGAAGGAGCAGGGCGTCGATCTGGTGATCTGCGACTGGCTCATGCCGGGCATGGACGGTTTGGCGGTGTTCCAGCACATGCGCGACGATCCGGCGCTGCAAAAAGTCCCGTTCATCATGATGACCGCGAACAACAAGAAGGACGATATGCAGGCGGCCATCGCCCAAGGCGTGCGCCACTATCTCGCCAAGCCCTTCACCTCTGACATCCTCCTGGCCAAGGTCAACGAGGTGCTGGCGGGGAAACGCCCGCGCTGACCCCGCTCCTCCGGTCGGATTACGTGCTTAATCTGCACCTTGTTCGCGCCCGCTGCGATCGCTGATGGAAAATCTGGGTTAAAATCAGGGATAATTGATCAATTCGTCACTTCGATGCAAACCAGGCATTCCTGGGTACATTGAGTTGCCAGAGTATGTTCCCTCACCCGGCCCTTCGGGCAACCCTCTCCCGCTTGCGGGCGAGGGGAACAGGCATGGCCTTCGTCGGCCACGGGTTCCTGGGTAGGGGGCTAAGAAGCCATTTCATAAAGGATTCGAGGACGCCAGTGATGCGGCGATTTTGTCTACAATCGGTGGGTGTGTGGCTGTGTCTGTTGATCTGTTATACAGCCGCAACGGCAGGCGAGTTTGACCGCGAGCGCCAGGCGCTGCTCGAGGAGATCGCCGCCGATGTGAAATTCAGCCGCGATTATCTCGGCAAGGCGGCGCTGGACGAGAGGGTGCTGCGCACCTTGGCCAAGGTGCCGCGTCATGAATTCGTCCCCGCGGACCAGCGCCGCTACGCCTATGACAACCGCCCCTTGCCGATCGGTCACGGACAGACGATCTCGCAGCCCTACATCGTCGCGGTGATGACCGACATGCTCGACCTCAAACCCGGCGCCAAGGTGCTGGAGATCGGCACCGGCTCCGGTTATCAGGCGGCGGTGCTCGCGGAACTCGCCGCGCAGGTCTATTCCATCGAGATCATCCCGGCGCTCGAGAAATCCGCGCGCGAACGCTTGCAGCGGCTCAACTATCACAATATCAGCGTGCGCTTGGGGGATGGCTATTTCGGCTGGGAGGAACACGCACCGTTCGATGCCATCATCGTCACCGCGGCGGCGAGCCATATCCCGCCGCCGCTGATCAAGCAGCTCAAGCCCGGCGGGATCATGGTGATCCCCGTCGGCAGCAGTTTTCTGGTGCAGCAATTGGTGCAGGTGCGCAAAGACGCCGAGGACAAGATCACCACGCGCCAGATGCTGCCGGTGCGTTTCGTGCCCCTGACCGGTTCGCATTGAGGGGCGCATGACGCACCAATTGCCGCGCCTGTCCATCGCGCTGATCTCCGCCACGGCACTGGCCTACGAGCTGCTGTTGATGCGGCTGTTTTCCATCGTTCAGTGGCATCACTTCGCTTACATGATCATCAGCCTGGCGTTGCTCGGCTATGGCGCCAGCGGCACGTTTTTGAGTCTGCGCGCGCCGCGCTTGCTGCAAAATTATCCGCGCGCCTATCTCACTAATATCGCGGCGTTTGCCGTCGCCATACTCGGTTGTTACCTGCTGGCGCAGCGCATCAGTTTCAACGCCGAGGAGCTGCTGTGGCAGCCGTCGCAGTGGCTGTCGCTCGCGGCGATCTATCTGTTGTTGAGCTTGCCGTTTTTCTTCGCCGCCAATGCGCTGGGCTTGAGCCTGATCTACTTCAAGGAGCGGGCGGCGCGCATCTATTCGGCCGATCTGCTCGGGGCAGGGCTGGGCTGCCTGCTCATCATCGGGCTGCTGTTCCTGGTGTTCGCGCAGCAGGCCATCGTCGCGCTGGTGATCATCCTGGGGTGCGCGCTGCTGTGCGCGGCCTGGGAGCTCAAGGTCAAAGGTCAGCTCTGGCGCTGGCTGGCCGCGGCGAGTGTGCTGGTGGTGTTCCTGCCCGGTGCATGGCTCGCGCCGCAGTTGTCCGAATACAAGGGGCTCAGCCAGATGAAGCGTGTGGCGGGCGTGGAGGTGGTGGAGGAGCGCTCCAGCCCCTTGGGCCTGCTCAGCGTGGTGGACAGCCCGCAGATCCCGCTGCGTTACGCTCCGGGGTTGAGTGTGGCCGCCAGCAGTTGGCCGGGCGAGCAACGCGGCGTGTTTTTCGACGGCGACAACATGACCGCGATCACCGCCATGCCGGCGTCGCGCGCGCAGCTCGCCTACCTCGATGAACTGACCTCCGCCTTGCCTTATCATCTGCATGAACCCCAGCAGGTCCTGGTGTTGGGCGCGGGCGGCGGCGCCGAGGTGATGCAGGCCTATTACCATCAAGCGAGCTTTATCGATGCCGTCGAGCTCAATTCGCAGCTGGTGGATCTGCTCAAGCGCGAGTACAGCGCCTACACCGGCGATCTGTTCAACCGTGATGAAGTGAACCTGATCAGCGCCGAGGCGCGCGGGTTCGTCGCCACCACCGCGCAGCGCTATGACTTGATCCAGCTCTCGCTGCTCGATGCCTTCGCCGCCAGCAGCGCGGGGATGTATGCCCTGAGCGAAACCTATCTCTACACGGTCGAGGCGATGGGGCTGTACCTCTCGCGCCTCAATACCAACGGGCTGGTGGCGATCACCCGCTGGGTGGATCTGCCGCCGCGCGATGGGTTGAAGATGTTCAACACCCTGGTGCACGCCTTGCGGGCGCTGGATGGGCAACCGTCGCAACAGTTGATGATGATCCGCGGCTGGCAGACGACCACCATCCTGGCGAAAAACGGCGTCTTCACCCAAGAGCAGATCGCGCAGCTCAAGCACTTCTGCCGCGAGCGCGGGTTCGATCTGGTCTACTATCCCGGCATGGCCTTAGAGGAGGCCAATCAATTCAACCTGCTGCCGCAGCCCTATTTCGCGCAGGCCGCGCAGGCCTTGTTGAGCGATCAGGCCGAGCAGTTTCTGGCTGACTATAAATTCGATCTCACCGCCCCGACCGACGATCGTCCGTATTTCCATCGCTTTTTGAAATGGACATCGCTGAGCGAATTATTGAGTCTGCGCGAACGCGGCGGCATGGGGCTGCTGGAGTGGGGCTATCTCATCCTGCTTGCCACCTTGTTGCAGGCGCTGGTGGCGAGTGTGATCTTCATCCTGCTGCCCTTGGGGTTGCGCGCACTGGCCGCCGGGGAGCGCCTGCGCCGGCCGTTGCCCGCCTTCAGCTATTTCTTTCTGCTCGGGCTGGCGTTCTTGTTTCTCGAGATCGCCTTCATGCAACGCTTCACCCAGTTTCTGTTTCATCCGCTCTACACCATCGCCGTGGTGCTGTGCGCGTTTCTGATCTTCGCCGGGCTCGGCAGCGCCTACGCGCAGCGCTTTGCGGCCGCGGGACGCCTGCGCCAGGGCATCGCCTTTGCCGTGGGCGGTATCGCGCTCTGCGGCCTGTCATATCTGGTACTGTTGGGGCCGCTGTTTACCGCGCTGATCGGCTTGCACCCCGCGCTCAAGGTGTTGCTAACGATCGTCTTGATCGCCCCGCTGGCGTTCTGCATGGGCATGCCGTTTCCCCTGGGGCTCGCGCATCTGGGGCGCACCCAGCCCGCGCTGCTGCCCTGGGTATGGGGCGTCAACGGCTGCGCTTCGGTGCTCAGCGCGGTGCTGGCGATGCTGCTTGCGGTGCATTTCGGGTTTGCGGTCGTGGTATTGGCGGGGCTGCTGCTGTATCTGCTGGCCTACGCCACGATGCGGCGGGAAGTGGCGGCTGATGTGCGCTGACCGATCACGGGCGGCGCTGCTGTTGTAACAATTCCTGGGATTCGAGCCAGCGTTTGCGGTAGGCGTGATAGGTGTCGTTGAGCTGGTGTTGCAGGTCGCTGAGCTGCTTGCGCCCGGCGGTGTCATGGGCGGACATGGCGATGGCGGCCTCGTGTTGATAGAACGGCGCGAGTCTGGAATAGGTGCGTTGGATCGCCTGCGCCACGAACTCCGGGGTGAGCTGGTCGAGCACTTGCGCGAAGGCATCGAGATAGTCCAGATAGAGCTCGGGAGACTGGGCGATCGTGCGGTCCAGCAGGTTCTCGGCGGAATAGATCAGGCTGGTTTTGGGCACGGCCTGATTGCGCGCCGTCCAGCCTTCGTGCGGCGGAAAGAAGAAGGTCTTGTCGGCCTTCCACGGGAGGATGTCGAAGTAGATCCGCTCCGCCTCCCCGGCGTCCTGGAACAGGTAGGGATCGTTGACATAGTCGCCGTTGCCGATGAGATAGTTCACTGCGAGATAACGGTAATAATGCGCGAGGTTCATGTGCGCCTGCAGATACTCGGCCAGCGGCTTGCCGGAAAGGCGCGCCAGATTCGCGTAGATCTCCTGATAGGCCGCGAGATAGTCGTCGAGGGTAAACGGCGTGCGCTCGCCGTGATACCAGATGTCCTTGGTCAATCCGGTCTGAAAATTGAGCTGGCCCAGGAAGGGGGTGCCGAGCACTTCGGTGGCGTATTGCATCGGGTGCTCGACCAGCAGGTAGACGCCCTCGTCATGATTGTTGATGCGCAGCAGGATCAGCTCGAAGTGCACCGGCAGCAGGCCGGCGCGCCGCAGCAGCGTGAAGGCCAGATAGTTCCGGAAATATCCGTCATCCTCCTGCAGGGCGTGCAGGGTGAAACCGCGCAGGGTGTGCGGCTGGCCGTTGGCCTGGGCCTTCAGTCCTGCGTTTACCGACAGGCTGAAGCTCTTGCGGCGCTGCAGACGGCTCAGATCCTCATTGGTCACGAGGCTGGTGACGTGCAGAGACTGGCCGTTGATGCTCAGCAGCGCATCCGTGGTGTGGATCACGCCGTCGGGTTTCTGGATGGTCTGGTAGTCGTAATCGCTCAGCGTGAGACTGATGATCGCCCGCTCCGGGATCTTGTCGATCGGCAGCGTCGCCACATCAAAGGCGTTCTCCGCGGGCTTGGGTTTTGCTGTTTCTACGGGTGGCGCCGGGGTTTCAATGGCAGCGGGCTTTTCGGTCGTGGCGGCCGGCGCGGGCGCTGGCGCTGTCTTCGGCGGGCTGGTGCAGGCGCAGAGGCTGCACACAAAAACGATGTAGGCCAGGGCGTTGCGCGGCATGAATGCGGTGGTTGACCCACGATGGTCTGAAGGCGTGATGCCCATGATGTTATCTGCCCGAGTCAGTGCCGGTTTGTTGTTATCGATACAAACAATATTGTTTATGCCATGATGAACGCCGCCTGAAGTCGACGGGGTTCACAAATACGCTATGACAAATGACGCGCCGCGTGTTCCTTCAGCCACGCCAGCGCCCCGCGCCCGGCCGCGCGCCCGGTGGCGAAGCAGGCGGTGAGCAGATAGCCGCCGGTCGGGGCCTCCCAATCCAACATCTCGCCGGCGCAGAACACACCCGGCAGGGCGCGGAGCATAAGATGATCATCCAACGCTTCGAAGCGCACCCCGCCCGCGCTGCTGATCGCCTCCGCGAGCGGCCGCGGCGCGGTCAGCCGCAGCGGCAGCGCCTTGATCAGCCGCGCCAGGCGCGCCGGCTCGGCGAAGTCCTCCTTGGCGAGGATTTCATGCAGCAGCCCGGCCTTTACGCCCTCGATGCCCGCGGCGCGGCGCAGATGATTGGCCAGGGATTTCGTCCCGCGCGGGCGGGCGAGCTCTTGCTCCAGTCGCGCGAGATCGCGCCCCGGCGCGAGATCCAGATACAGCAGCGCCGCGCCCATCTCCTCGATCTCATCGCGCAGCTGTGCCGAGAGCGTGTACACCGCACCGCCCTCAACGCCGGTCTCTGTGATCACGAACTCCCCTGATAAACGCCGCAGTGCGCCCGTCGGTTCCATGCAGTTCAAGACGACCGATTTGACGGCCTGCCCGGCAAAGCGTGTGCGGAAGTGTTCGCTCCAGCCCGCATCGAAGCCGCAGTTGGCCGGGCGTAGCGGCGCGACATCGATCGCACGCTGGCGCAGGATCGGTACCCAGGCGCCGGTTGAGCCGAGCTGCGGCCAGCTGCCCCCGCCCAGCGCGAGCACCACGACGCCTGCTTCGACGCTGTGCTCACCAGCCGGGGTGGCAAAGCGCAGCGCGCCCCGCTCATCCCACCCCAGCCAGCGATGCCGCGCATGGATGCGCACGCCCGCGCCGCGCAGCCGGTGCAACCAGGCCCGCAGCAGCGGCGCGGCCTTCATGTCGTGCGTGAACACCCGGTGCGAGGAGCCGACGAAGGTCTCGATGCCCAGCTCCAACGCCCAGGCGCGCAACGCCTCCGGTCCGAAGTCCTCCAGCGCGGATTGCAAGCAAGCGCGGCGCGCGCCATAACGGTCGAGAAAATCGGCGAACGGCTCGGCATGGGTGAGATTCATCCCGCTCTTGCCGGCCATCAGGAATTTGCGCCCGAGCGAAGGCATGGCGTCATAAAGATCGACGGCCGCACCGGCCGTGCTCAATGTCTCGGCGGCCATCAACCCGGCGGGGCCGCCGCCGATGATGGCGGCGTGGAAAGCGTCTGGCATATCGGTGTTCGAGGCGTGCGCGGGAGCGGTGTCTATCCGGCGGGATACATCGGCTTGCCGTCGTTGAGATTCAGCCAGCCTTTGATGATGCGGTAGATGAGCCAGATGCCCGCGGCGGTGAGGATCACGTAGCCGATGAGGATGATCAAGGTGATGAAGCCGATAGCGCACCACAGCAGCGTGTACCAGAAGGTGCGGATCTGCCAGGTGAAGTGCGATTCCAGCCAGGTGCCTTTGACGTCGTCGCGTTTGACGTAGTTGATGATCACGCCGATGAGCAGGGTGACGCCCAGCAGGAAGGACGCCGCCTGCAGGGCGTACACCGCCATGGTCAGCGTTCGGAGGGAGTCCTCGCGCGGGGCGCTGGAGTGTGGATACTCGGGGTATTGCTCATCAGTCATGGTTGGCTCGCGTGGTTTGGTTTGACAGATTGTGGCCTGTTGTACGGGCAAGCGGTCTGCTTGCGATAAGTATATCGTCTTCCAAAGAGGGCCCCTGCGCGGAATGGGGGCTATTGCTTGCCGGTATGCCCGAAGCCCCCGGTGCCGCGGTGGGTGGCGACGAATTCCTCGACGATGTCGAACTCGGCCTGCACCACCGGCACGATGATCATCTGCGCGATGCGCTCGCCGGGTTCGATGCTGAATTCCTGCTGCCCGCGATTCCAGCACGAGACCATCAGTTGGCCTTGATAGTCCGAGTCGATCAGCCCGACCAGGTTGCCGAGCACGATGCCGTGTTTGTGGCCGAGGCCCGAACGCGGCAGCAGCATCGCCGCCAGTCCCGGGTCGCCGATGTGGATGGCGATGCCGGTGGGGATGAGATGCGTCTCACCCGGCTTGATGACCAGCGCCGCGTCGAGGCAGGCGCGCAGGTCCATCCCGGCCGAGCCGCCGGTGGCGTAGTTGGGCAGCGGGAATTGCTGGCCGATGCGCGGGTCGAGGATCTTCAGTTCTATCTTGTGCATGTGCGGGTTCCGTTCGGTGAGGGTGCTATATAGAGTGACAGTGTGTCGAGCGATGTATCCAGCTTGCAGGCAGAAATTATGCCCTATCGTTGTTCGGAAACAATTTTTGTCGGATTGGATTTTCTTTTGATTTTTCTGCGTCATCTGGCGTGATGCGGACCTTATTGCCGGTCTTTATCATGTTTGCGGTTCCTTGCTAATTCAAACTCGGACAGTTCTTCGTCAGTCAATTGATGCAAGTCTGGATCGGTGGCAATTATTTTATCGATATCGCCCTCTGTAAGCTCATTGAATTTTTTAGCATTCGATAAACTCTTGAGCTTTCCGGATCGCTCCAGAGTGATTCGTCTGATTTTTCCTGTCATATCGCCAGTCCTCATCAAGCCCCTCTTCCGTAGGCGGGAGAGGGGCTTGCGCTCATGGATCATTAACTTGGAGTCTCTTATTCTGGGTTCCCCCTTGGTCTGAGCGTTAGCCGTTTCCGCCGACAATCACCGTCACCATCTTGTCCGGATGGACCCGGCGCTGGAAGGCGTCCTTGATCTGCGCCGCGGTGACCGCCTCGACCTTGCCGTTGAAGGCATCGAGGTAATCGAGCGGCAGGCCGTAGAAGCCGATCATGGCGATGTATTCGACGATCTTTTTGTTGCTCGCCAGCCGCAGCGGGAAACCGCCGGTGATGTTCTGCTTGGAGGCCTTGAGTTCTTCTTCGGTCGGCCCTTGTGCGATGAAGGTGCGCAGGGTTTCGCCCAGCACCTTCAGTGCCTCCTGCGCCGATTCGTTCTTGGTTTGCAGGCCGAGGGTGAACGGGCCGGCCTCGCGCATCGGGCTGAAATAACTGTAGGCGCTGTAGGACAGGCCGCGTTTTTCGCGGATCTCTTCGCTGATGCGCGAGACCAGGCCGCTGCCGCCGAGCACGTGGTTGCCGACATAGAGCGCGAAATAATCCGCATCGTTGCGCTTGATGCCGGGCTGGCCCATCAGGATGTGCGACTGGGTGGAGGGGTGCGCCTTGGTGATGGTCTGCGCCTCGGTCAGGTCGGCGGCCGGGGGTAGTGTCGCGGCGGGCTCGCCGGTCGGCAGGCTGTCGAAGATGCGCACGGCGAGCGATTCGGCCTGCTTGCGGTCGAGGGCGCCGACGATGGCGATGATGGCGTTCTTCGCCACGTAATAGCGCCGGTAGTGATTGATGACATCCTCACGCTTGATCTTGTTCAGGCTCTCGATGGTGCCGGCGGTGTTGGTGGCGTAGGGGTGCTGGCCGTAGAGCGCGGTGTAGAAGGTTTCGCTGGCGATGGAGCCGGGTGACTGCTTCATCTGCTGCACGCCGATCAGCATGCGCGAACGTTCGCGCTCGAAGGCCGCCTTGGGAAAGCTCGGCTGAGTGAGCACGCGCGTGAAGATGTCGAGCGCCGGGTTGAGCAGTTTTTCATCGGTCACGCTGCGCAGGCTGACCACCGCCATGTCCTGCGAGGAACTGCTGCCGAGGCTGGCCCCGACGTCGGCCACGCGCTCGGCGATCTGATCGGCGTTGAGCGCGTCGGTGCCCTCATCGAGCAGGGTGGCGGTAAGCGCGGCCAAGCCCGCCTTGTCGCCATCGCGCGCCCCGCCGGCATCGAAGGCGACCTGGATGTCGACCATCGGCAGTTCCGGGGCGGGGACGAAATAGACGCGCGCGCCGTTGGGCGTTTGCCAGTGCTGGATCTGCGGTCCGGCTTGCGTGCCGAACGCGGTCAGTATCAGGATCAGTGCGACAATAAAACGATTAGCGCGCATGGCGGCCTCCCATGGTGGGCTTGCGGACGGCATTGGTGTCGAGCGGCAGCGGATCGAGCACCGCCACGGTCAGGTTGTTGTCGACCAGATATTTCTGCGCCACCTGCCGAACCTGTTCGGCGGTGACGGCCTTGATGCGATTGGGATACTCATCGAGCAAACGCCAGTCGAGGCCGACGGTATCGAGCATGCCGAGCTGCATCGCCTGATAGAACACCGAATCGAGTTCATAGATCTTACCGGTGACCACCTGGGTCTTGACGCGTTCGAGCTCCTCCGGCTTGACCAGTTCGTCCTTCACGCGCTGGATCTGGGCGGCGATGGCCTGTTCGAGTTCGGGAATGGTGCGGCCGTCGGAGGGCGTGCCGTCGAACAGGAACTGGGTGTCGAGACGCGCGGTGAGGTCATACCCGGCATTGGCGCTGGCGGCGATCTGGGAGCCGCGCACCAGCTCCTTGGCGAAGCGCGCGCTGTTGCCGCCGTCGAGGATGCCGGCCAGCACGTCCAGGGCGTAGGGCTCCCACTCCTGTTGCGCGGTCTTCAGCGAGGGTACCTGGTAGCCCATTATCAGGTAAGGCAGTTCCGAGGGGGCCTGCACGGTGATGCGACGCTGGCCCTTGGGCGGAATCTCGCGCTGCGGTTTGAGTTCGGCGGTGACGCTCGGCTGGAGTGGGCCGAAATATTGCTTCGCCTGCGCATAGATCTCGCGCGGATCGACATCGCCGACCACCACCAGCGTGGCGTTGTTCGGGGCATACCACATCTGGTACCACTTCTGGAGATCCGCGACCTTCATGGCCTCCAGATCGTTCATCCAGCCGATGACCGGGTTTTGATACGGGCTGGTGACATAGGCCGCGGCGCTGAACCGCTCATAGAGCAGCGAATGCGGATCGTCTTCGGTGCGCATGCGCCGTTCCTCCATGACCACCTGAACCTCCTTGGCGAATTCCTCCGGCGGCAGCAGCAGATTGCGCATGCGGTCGGCCTCGAGCTCGAAGGCGATCGGCAGGCGGCTCTTTTCCAGGGTCTGGAAATACGCGGTGTAGTCCTGGCCGGTAAAGGCGTTTTCGCTGCCGCCGTTGGCGGCGATGATGCGCGAGAACTCACCAGGCGGATGCTTTTGGGTCCCCTTGAACATCATGTGCTCCAGCACGTGCGAGACGCCGGTGATGCCGTTGTGCTCGTAGCTGCTGCCGACCTTGTACCAGACCTGGGTGACCGCGATCGGCGCGCGGTGGTCTTCTTTGACTAAAATCTTCATACCGTTGTCGAGGCGGTATTCGTGCACGCCGTTGACGACAACCGCCTGCGGCGCGGCGCTTTCCTGGGGGGCGGCCAGCGGTTTGGGGGCGGTGGCCTGGCAGGCGGATAGGCCCAGGGAGGCGGCCAGGAGGAGCGGAACTGCGAAATATCTTTTCATGTCTCTCACTCGCGTTCTTTGATATAGGCGTTTTTTCGCAGGGTGCGCGGATGGTAGGATAGGCACCCTGAAAATCGTAACGATCATATCTGACTATGTTTGGCTTTTTCAAAAATAAGTCTAAATCGGAGCAGGCGCCCGAGTCTGCCGAGCCGAAGACGGCCGCCGCCGAAGCCGCGCCGGAGCAGACGACCGGCTTGTTCGCGCGCCTCAAGCAGGGCCTGGCCAAGACCCGCAGCGGCCTGACCGAAGGGCTCTCCGCCCTGGTGCTGGGCCGCAAGACCATCGATGACGAGCTGCTCGAAGACATCGAAACCCAGCTGCTCAGCGCCGACCTCGGCGTGGATGCCACCACGCACCTGATCAAGGGCCTGACCGCCCGGCTCTCGCGCAAGGAATTGAAGGACAGTGACGCCCTGTTCGCCGCGCTGCGCGCCGACATGCAGGCCCTGCTCTCCCCCTGCAACCGACCGCTTGCCATCGATACCACGCGCACGCCCTACGTGATCCTGATGGTGGGCATCAACGGCGCGGGCAAGACCACCACCATTGGCAAACTGGCCAAGCGCCTGCAGAACGAGGGCAAATCGGTGATGCTGGCGGCGGGCGATACCTTCCGCGCCGCGGCCGTCGAACAGCTCCAGGAATGGGGCCGGCGCAACGAGATCCAGGTGGTGGCGCAGGCCTCCGGCGCCGATTCGGCCTCGGTGATCTTCGATGCCGTGCAATCGGCCAAGGCGCGCGGCGTGGATGTGCTGATCGCCGATACCGCCGGGCGGCTGCATACCCAGTCGAACCTGATGGAAGAGCTGAAGAAGGTCAAACGCGTCATCGCCAAACTCGATGAGACGGCCCCGCACGAGATCATGCTGGTGATCGACGCCGGCACCGGGCAGAACGCCATCAATCAGGCCGAGCAATTCCATCAGGCCGTCGGCCTGACCGGCATCACGCTCACCAAGCTCGACGGCACCGCCAAGGGCGGCATCATCTTCGCCGTAGCCAAGCGCTTAGGGCTGCCGATCCGCTTCATCGGCGTGGGCGAGGGCATCGACGATCTACGCGTGTTCCAGGCCGAGGAGTTCGTCGCGGCGCTGTTTGATCGCACGGAGTAAAAAAACGATACCGCGATGATCCAGTTTTCCAAGGTCGGCAAGCGTTATCCCGGCGGCTATCAGGCGCTGGAGAACATCAGTTTCCAGATCCCGCGCGGCCAGATGGCCTTTCTCACCGGCCCGTCCGGGGCGGGCAAGAGCACGCTGCTCAAACTTATCGCCTGCATCGAGCGGCCCAGCGGCGGCCAGGCCACGGTCAACGGTCATGACCTGGGGAAACTGGCCCAGCGTCGCATCCCGTATTTCCGCCGCGAGCTGGGCATCATCTTCCAGGACTACCGCCTGCTCCACGACTACACCGTGTTCGACAACGTCGCCCTGCCGCTGATCGTGGCCGGGTTTCCGCACCTGGAGGTCGGGCGGCGCGTGCGCGCGGCGCTGGACAAGGTCGGGCTGCTCGGCAAGGAGATGCTCAAACCGGTGGTGCTCTCGGGCGGCGAGCAGCAGCGCGTGGGCATCGCGCGCGCCATCGTCCACCGCCCGGCGCTGCTGCTGGCCGATGAACCGACCGGCAACCTCGATCCCGATCTCGCCCGCGAGATCATGGCCCTGTTCGTCGATCTCAACCGTGTGGGCATGACCGTGCTGATAGCCAGCCACGACCTGGCGATGATCGAGCGGATGGGTCTGCCGGCGCTGCGGCTCGAGGCCGGCCGGGTAACGCACCTCAGCGCGGAGTTGCAGGCATGAATCCGCTCGATCCCGGCCGCAACGACGAACTGCTCAAGA
This sequence comes from Pseudomonadota bacterium, assembly GCA_040752855.1. Classification (GTDB taxonomy): domain Bacteria; phylum Pseudomonadota; class Gammaproteobacteria; order RBG-16-57-12; family RBG-16-57-12; genus JBFMHP01. Next base: position 18,105 of record JBFMHP010000020.1, read on the forward strand.
CCGCACCCGAAGCGCCACGCCGCCGCGCCGGCGGTTGGATGGCCAACTATGCGCAGCGTCACCTTCAGGTGTTGCTGAGCTGTTTCGGTCAGCTCGCCCGCGCCCCGCTTTCTCATCTGATTACCGTGCTGGTGATCGCCATCGCCTTGTCCCTGCCGGCCGGGCTCTATGTGGCGGGTGACAACCTGCGCCAGCTCGCCGCCGGTTGGGAAGATCAGGCGCGCATCTCGCTGTTTCTCAAACGCTCGCTGAGCGAGTCTGCGATCACGTCCCTGGCCGAGGAGCTGCGCCGACGCGAGGGCGTGGCGCGGGTGGACTACGTCTCCGCCCAGCGCGGGCTGGAGGAGTTCCGCGCCTATTCCGGCTTCGAGGCGGTGCTCGATCTGCTCAATGAAAACCCGTTGCCGCCGGTGCTGGTGGTGCATCCCCAGGATTCAAGTCCGGCGGGAACCGAACGACTATTTTCTCGCATCAAGGATCTACCCGGCGTCGAACAGGCGCAGCTCGATCTGGAATGGCTGCAGCGGCTGCACGGCATCCTCGTTCTCGTCGAACGCGGCGGGCAGGTGATCGCGGTGATCCTGGGTCTCGCGGTGCTGATGATCGTGGGCAATACCGTGCGCGTGGGCATCCAGCAGCGGCGCGATGAGATCGTGGTGAGCAAGCTGGTCGGCGCCACCCATGGCTTCATCCGGCGGCCGTTTCTGTACCTCGGCATGCTCCAGGGCCTGTTGGGCGGCATCCTCGCCTGGCTGTTGGTCATGGTCAGTCTGGCCTTGCTGGCGGGCCCCGTCGACCGGCTGGCCGCGCTGTACCAAAGTGCCTTCATCCTCACCGGCCTCGGGTTTCAGGGCAGTCTGGCCCTCCTCGGTGCCGGCGCGGCCCTGGGCTGGCTCGGGGCGCTGTTGACCGTGGGGTACTATCTGCGCGAGGTCGAGCCGCGCTAACTCGATGATCGCGAGAGAACTTTTGTAGGATGTTGGCACTCTAAAGGGGTGAGTGCTAGAATCGTTTGACCCTATCCCATAACACACGTTAGGAGTTATGAGAGCATGAGCAAAGCCCTCACAGTGGCATTGTCATTGAGCAGCGAGAGTCTTGACAGCTATCTGCAAGCGATTCGCCAGATCCCGGTGTTGAGCGCCCAAGAGGAATACGCACTGGCCACGCGCCTGCAACAGGAAGACGATCTCAACGCCGCCCGGCAGCTTGTCATGTCGCATCTGCGCTTTGTGGCGCACATCGCGCGCGGCTACTCCGGCTACGGCCTGCCGCTCAACGACCTGATCCAGGAAGGCAATATCGGCCTGATGAAGGCCGTCAAACGCTACAACCCGGACCGCAAGGTGCGGCTGGTATCGTTTGCCGTGCACTGGATCAAGGCCGAGATCCACGAATACATCCTGCGCAACTGGCGCATCGTCAAGGTTGCCACCACCAAGTCGCAGCGCAAGCTGTTCTTCAATCTGCGCAGCGCCAAGAAGCGCCTTGGCTGGTTCAGCGCCGAGGAGGTCGAGGCAGTGGCCAAGGACCTGGGCGTCACGCCCAAGGACGTGATGGAAATGGAATCACGCCTGCATGGGCAGGACATGTCCTTCGACGGCCCGGAACAGGAAGACGACAGCCACGGCTACAACCCGGCCCCCGCCGCGTATCTGGCCGACCAGCGGTTCAACCCGGCCCTGTTGCTGGAGGATGCACAGTCCGAAAGCGACAGCATCGAGCGCCTGCACAACGCCTTGGAGGTGTTGGACGAACGCAGCCGCGATATCCTGGTCAAGCGCTGGATGGTCGAGGACAAGGCCACACTACACGATCTCGCGGCCGAGTATCAGGTTTCGGCCGAGCGCATCCGTCAGCTCGAGGCCAACGCCATGAAGAAGGTCCGGCAGATCCTCGAGGCTTGATCGATACTTGGCTTCGAAGAAAAACCGCCGAAAGGCGGTTTTTTTGTGTCCTGAAAAAGGCAACGCCCGCGGGATGCGGGCGTTGTCGTGCAAGCCGGATCGAGATTACCGGCGATAGCTCGTGCCGCTGTAGCTGCCGCTGGAGCCGGAACGGCTGCTGCACTCGGGCAGGGCGCTGGAGCCTGGCGTGCCGCAGAACTTCGGACCATGGCAAGCCTGGCAGCCCGGTGCCCCCATCGGGCTGGTGGTGCGACCCATGGAGTGGCAGCCGACGCAGGCCGGACCGGCCGGGCCGGCGTTGACCACGCCGTAGCGCTCGGAGTAGTCGCGGTGCTGCTCATAGGCGTTGCGCCAGCCGTAGATCGAGTACATCATGCCGGTCGGAGCTGGCGAGCTCGTGGGCTTGGGTGTCGGGCTATAGCTGGGACGCGGGGTGCTGTAGCCGCCGCCGTAGCTGCCGCTGGAACCGGAACGGCTGCTGCACTCGGGCAGGGTGCTGGAGCCTGGGGTGCCGCAGAACTTCGGACCGTGGCAGGCTTGACAACCCGGTGCCCCCATCGGGCTGGTGGTGCGGCCCATAGAGTGGCACCCGATGCAGGCCGGACCGGCCGGGCCGGCGTTGACCACGCCATAGCGCTCGGAGTAGTCACGGTGCTGCTCGTAGGCGTTGCGCCAGCCGTAGATCGAGTACATCACGCCGCCGGTGGTCGGTGGCGTGGTCGGTGCCGGCGTGGTCGTCGGGCCTGGCGAGGTGGTCGGAGCGGGTGTTGCGCCGCCGCACTTGGCGTTGCGCACGGCCAGGATGTCCGCGGCATTGGCCCCCGCCATACCGGCCATGGAGGTCAGCTTGGCATCGGTGGCGGTGCAAAGATTCGGGAAGCCGCTGGTGCCAGGCATCGCATGGCAGCTTCCGCCGCAGGCCGCCGGAAGATTGGCCGAAGGTGCGGGCGTGGTGGTCGGAGCCGGAGTAGCCGTCGGCGCCGGGGTGGCGGTCGGTGTGCCGCCGCACTTGGCGTTGCGCACGGCCAGGATGTCCGCGGCATTGGCCCCCGCCATGCCGGCCATGGAGGTCAGTTTGGCATCGGTGGCGGTGCACAGGTTCGGGAAGCCGCTGGTGCCAGGCATCGCATGGCAGCTTCCGCCGCAGGCCGCCGGGAGATTGGCCGAAGGCGCGGGCGTGGTGGTGGGCGCCGGGGTGGCCGTCGGAGCCGGAGTAGCCGTCGGCGCCGGGGTGGCGGTCGGTGTACCGCCGCACTTGGCGTTGCGCACGGCCAGGATGTCCGCGGCATTGGCCCCGGCCATGCCGGCCATGGAGGTCAGCTTGGCATCGGTGGCGGTGCACAGGTTCGGGAAACCGCTGGTGCCAGGCATGGCATGGCAGCTGCCGCCGCAGGCCGCCGGAAGATTGGCCGAAGGCGCGGGCGTAGCGGTCGGCGCCGGGGTGGCCGTCGGGGCTGGAGTAGCCGTCGGCGCCGGGGTGGCGGTCGGCGTGCCCCCGCCACATGCGGCGCTGCGCGCGGCGGTGAGGGTGCTGACGCTGGTGCCGGAAACATAGCCGGCCATGGTGGTCAGTTTGGCGTCGGTGGCGGTGCAGAGATTCGGGTAGCCGCTGGTGCTGGGCATCGCATGGCAGCCCACGCCGCAGCCGCTGGGCAGGTTGACCGGTGCCGGGGTGCTGGTCGGCGCCGGGGTAGCCGTCGGTGTGCCACCGCCGCTGCATATGGCGGTACGCTCGGCCAGGACGGTGGACGCTGCGACGCCTGAATAGCTGGCCATGGTGGTCAGCTTGGCATCGGTTGCCGTACACATGTTCGGATAGGCGCTGGCGCCGGGCATGGCGTGACAGCCGCCGCAAGAGGCCGGCAGCGCCGCGTAAGCGGTCGCTGAGCCCAGCATGAGGCCGGCGACGGTCGCCGCGATCAGGTGCTTCTTCATCATTAATTCCCCCTACAATTGGTTTGTAAAATTAGTCAGACCTTCCTCGGAAAAGGCCTGAGGAGCGATCGTAGGGCGGGTTGGATGAATGAAAACTTAATCCCGCTTAGCGAAGCTTAAGCATTTGCCTGTAATCAGATTTATTGAGGAAACAGGGGGGTGGAATTGGTATGCGGGAGGGGCGAAAAATCGGTTTGCTGCCGCACGAAAAAAACAGGTATTTCATGTGGACAAAATATACCAATTAAATCATATACAAATGATTTGTAATGATAATTTGGCTAGGGGTATGAGCGATTTCTAATAAAATGAAATAATACTGATTATTGTTTAGATCTTGATTTGGTGCGAAAACCGAGGCGAGGGCGGGTCGTGAGGGGCGGAGTGAATTTTTTTTCGCCGTGCTTAAAATCTCGGCAACTTTTGCCATGAGTAATTAAGAAAATTCTAATAAATACATAAGCCTGATTATGTGCGGTGCCTGCGGAAAAACTCGCTCATGAGAATCGCTCCGGCCACCGAGACATTGAGGCTGTCCATGACGCCCGAGCCGGGGATGCCGAGTACGGCGTCGGCCTCGTTGAGCAGCCGCGCCGAGACGCCCTCGACCTCGGCGCCGAGCACCAGCACCGAGCGGGGCTTGAAGCGGTGCTGGTAGACCGGGTCGGCCTCACGCGCGCGGGTGGCGATGATCTCGTAGCCGGCCTTTTTGAGTGCGACCAGTTGGGCGTGAGGCTCATTCAGATAGACCAGATCGACGTGCTCGGCCGCCCCTTCCGCGATGCGGCAGGCCGAGGGCGAGAGCTGCGGCAGCCGCCCGCCGGCGCCGAGGACATACGGCACGCCGAAATGCGCGCAACTGCGCAAGATGGCGCCGAGGTTGTGCGGGTTCTCCACGCCATCCAGATAGATCAATTGATGCGGCCGTGCCTCGCGGCGCAGCTTCTGCAGCATCGCCATGAAGGTCACGGAAGGTTTCTCGCGCGCCAGCAGGCAGATGCCCTGGTGGTGTTCGGTCTCGGTCAGCCGTTCCAGATCCTCGCGGGTGACGACGTGATAGGCCTTGCGCTGCTCCGCCGCCCATTTCAACATCGCGGCGAACTTCGGAATGTTCGCCTCTTCAAGATAGATGCGGATGACATCGTCGGGCCGTTGCTGCCAGAGCGCCAGGCAGGCGGCGGTGCCGTGGTATTTGATCTCGCGGCGTTCCTTGGCCGGTGCTTTAGGCTCAGGGCGTTCCTTGGCGGGCGTCTTGGCCTTGGGGCGTTCCTTGCTCGGTCGTTTGGATGTGCCCGCCCAAGGATTGGGCTTGGCTTTGCTGAGCGTGAGTTTCGGCTTGGGCTTTTGCATGGGGATACCGGAGGCGTGCGGTTGGCTGCGCACACGATACCATGCAAGGGGTGGCTTGTCAGTCGCGCGCCAGGAACACGGTGATCTCCTCGCGATCGTGATAGAGCTGTTTGGCGCGGACGCGGTAGCCGATGCCGGCGCTGCGCAGTCTCTCATCGAGCAACGCCAGACAGCGTTGATATTCGAGATAGCGCTTTTTCATCGGCAGTTTGAGATTGAAGATGGTGTAGCGGCACCAGCCGCGCTCGATCCAGCGCGCCACCAGATCGGCGATGCGGATCGGCTGCTCGACCATGTCGCACACCATCCAGTCGACTGGGGCTTCGGGCGCATAGCGGAAGCCGTCGACGCGCAGGTGGGTGACCAGGCCGGTGTCCATCACGCTGTCGGCCATCGGGCCGTTGTCGATGGCGGTCACATACAGATGGCGTCGCACGAGCTGCCAGGTCCAGCCGCCGGGGCAGGCGCCGAGATCCACCGCTGTCATGCCGGTGTGTAGCAGCTCTTCGCGTTCGGTTTCATCCAGAAAACACAGGAAGGCCTCTTCGAGTTTCAGCGTCGAGCGGCTCGGGGCCTGGGGCGGGAATTTCAGGCGCGGAATCCCCATGGCCCAGCGCGCGCTGTTGGCGCTGCGCGCGTAGCCGATGTAGGCGGCGGTGGCGCTCAAGAAACAGATATGCAGGGTGATGTCCGGTGCGCCTTGGCGTTGCAGCAGATTTTGTTGTTCAAGTGCGCGGGCCAGCGGGCGCTCGAGGCTGCGGCAGAGGCCCGAGAGTTCCTTGGCCTCGTTGGTGTCCGGCGTTTCGAGCAACAGATCCGCCGCCGGGCCGGGCAGCGCCGAGAGCGCCTCGCAGATCGGCGTGATGCGGTCGGTGACCGGCAGATCGTTGCGCATCGCCAGCACGATGAACCACTGCCGTGAGAAGACCAGCTGAGCGAAGGCCAGTCGCTCATGCAGAGTGACGGCGTCCTCCACCTGATAGGTAACGAAGACTACGTAACCCGAATCCGGTTTGGCCTTGGCGTAACCGCTGATGCCGAGTTGCGCGGATTTATCCTGCATCTCGGCGGCGCACTCGCCCTCGAAGCCGGGGCGGCAGAACAAAAACAAACCGGACATGGCGGCCGCGGCTTGCCTGGATCAATAGCTCTGATAGTCGTTGAAGACGGCGGTGTTGCCTTGCTTGTCGAACGAAATCACTTGGAACGGGTCCTTGCGGCCGGTCTCCATGCCGGGCGTGCCGTGCGGCATCGCGGGCACCGAGAGCCCGGCGATATCGGGGCGCGTCTTGAGCAGGCGTTTGATGTCATCGGCTGGCACATGGCCCTCGATCACGTAGCCGTCGACCACCGCCGTGTGGCAGGACCCCATCGCCGCCGGCAGGCCGTATTGTTGCTTGATCGGCGTCACATCATCCATCGGTTTGCTGATTACCGTGAATTTGTGTTTCTCGAGATGGACGAGCCAGTCCTTGCAGCAGCCGCAGCTCGGGCTGTGATAGACGGTGATGGTGGGCGGATTCTTGGGATCGGGCAGCGACTCGGCGGCCTTGTCCCAGCCGGTGGCAGCGGGTTGGGGGTTGGAGCAGGCGACGAGCAGCGCCAGGCTGAACAATGCGAGTAAACGTCTCATGGTTGATACCTCAGGTAAGCAATGGGCCGACATCGAGATGCGCGGCGGCCGCAATAACGGATGCGTCGGGCACCCAGGGTACCACACCCAGGCAGGGTGCGGCCAAGCGCTGGCGCAGCGTAGCGATGTTCTGCTCGATGCGGGCCGTCTGCGGATCGAGGCAGTTGGCCACCCAGCCTGCGAATGTCAGCCCCCGATGCAGAATGCTTTCCTGCGTGAGCAGCGCATGATTGATACAGCCCAGGCGGATGCGCACCACCAGGATCACCGGCAGGCCCAGTGCCTGGGCCAGATCGGCGAGTGTCTGCGTCGCATTGATCGGCACCTGCCAGCCGCCCGCGCCTTCGACCAGGCAGACATCCGCCCCGGCCTGCACACGCTCATAACAGCTCACCAGGGTGGGCAGATTGATGAGGATGTCCGCCTCTTCGGCGGCGAGATGTGGCGCAATCGGCGGTGCGAAGGCGTAGGGATTGATAAGGTCGTACGGCAGTTCAAGGGTGCTGTGCGCGCCCAGCGCGAGGGCATCATCGTTGCGCAGCCCGGCGCTGGTTGTGCGGCAGCCGCTGGCGACCGGCTTCATCGCGCAGGTTGTCAGCCCGGCCTGCTTGAAACATTCGAGCAGGGCGCAGCTGATGAGGGTTTTGCCGGCATCGGTATCGGTGCCGGTAACAAAAAAGCCTTTTGCCATTGATTTTAAATTGCGCTTAAATACCCGAGGACTTTGCTAGCCAATCTATATTCAACTAACCAATGAGAGCATAAGGAAGCAAGAAATGAAAAAGCAAATAGTGTTGTCTCTGGGTGCGGTGGTGATTTTGGCCGGATGCGCGGGCAGTAATGACTACACGCCGGCGGCCGGTGCGCCTGGCGGCAAGATCTACGCCGATGCCTGTTCCGGGTGCCACAAGGCGATCTCCGAATTCGCCATCCCGGCTGACAAGGCCAACGCCGCGGCGATTGCCGAGAAGGTCGGCAAGGGCAGCTTGATGATGCCCTCATTCCCCAACATCAAGGGCGAGGGTTTGGACGCGCTGACCCAATATGTAGTCGAAAACAGCAAGCGTAAGTAATCGACATCAAATCAGTTGATGCGAAGAGGGCCGCGATAGCGGCCCTTCTAGTTGGTCATAGCTTCGCAATGTCATTTAGCAGGCTGTTGTAAAATGATTTTCAGTCCCTTCTCCCTCAGGGATTTATACCCTTTAGGGGTAGAAGGTTAGGATGAGGGGATCTAATCAAGCAAATGTGCATTGTTTATTCCCCTCACCCCAGCCCCTCCCTGAGGGAGACAGGGTTATTCAACAGTCTGTTAGACCCAATCGAAAGTGTCGGTTTATTTTACGTCACCCATGATAAAATTAATTCATATACGATAAAAACAATATCTTATGATTTGGCCTGTATTTTGCCTTCATCCTAACGTCTTTCAAAAAGTAATTTTCAGAAGACAAGCTGCGGTTTTTGACTGCAAGTATTGGGAAGGCTCATAAAAGCATAAATTTCTATAAGGAGAGTAAGAAAGTGAAAAGTTTAGTTTTGGGCTTAATATTTTTAATTCCTAGCTTCGCTAGTGCAGGGTTAATTGGGAACGATGTAAATTTTCAGTGTCCTGAGTGTGGTCCCCCATATAATCAAACTTTTACTGCAGTATTAGGAGGCCCTGAATTAACGCCTTTTAATCAGTTTGAAGTGAATGTTGAAGATGATTTTCTAAGAGTTGATTGGTTAATTAGCAGCAATTACATTATAAACCCAGGGCATTTTTATTTCTCATGGGACTCCTTAGACTTCAGTATTAGCAATGCTGTTCTCGATAGTTCGTCTACACTAGCGTACAGCTTTGAATTTACCGAAAGCTCAGTGAATATTGATATCAGCGGAATTCCTGTTTCAGTGGGTGATTTTGTCAAAATAAACCTTACATCAACTTCAGTACCTGAACCTGGACCAATTGCACTTTTAAGTTTAGGCTTATTAGGGCTTGTTCTTTCTAGAAGAAAGAAAGCTGCTTAAGTATATTCAGTCTCAAGATTATGAAAGCCTCGGAATTGCCGGGGCTTTTTTGTCTAATAAAAAGCTTCAGCGG
>JBFMHP010000021.1:0-188029 GCA_040752855.1 Pseudomonadota bacterium
CTTTACGAGTGCGTTTGCGGAATTTTTCGAAACTGCCTTCAGCGAGCGTTTGTTGTTTCATTCCCGTTTTCCACTCTTGTTTAATTGGCCCCATTATCGCAGACTTTAGGAATTAATCAGAGGTTCCTTAGGTTTAGTTTGATTACGTTGATTTTGTGCAAAACAGCTCATATCTGTCAGTCAGTGGGCAAGGGCAAGTTTGGATTGATGTTTGATGAGAAATATGGAGTTTCGAAAAGGGTGCAGAAGGCCGGATGAGCAGTAACCTCACTCCGGCCTTTTTAACTCTTGCATTTTCAGTTTGTTCCTATGTTCCAACTGAATGAGTTATCGGTATTAAACCTATTGTGTGAGCTCATTCAATCGATGATTATGCCCTCCTGACCTCAAGGAACGATGAGCCAATAAAACCAATCAGACCCGCAATAAGACATATGGCGGTAAATGGCGCAGGTACCTGAATAGAATCAATGTTCTTGAACTCCATATCATAGGCAACATATGGGTCTCCTGGAGTCCACAAATCTGCATTCGCAATCAGGCGATAAATATGTGAGTCTAACAAAACTACTTCATCACCACCGCCTGCATGAGTAGTGCGATCAAGCTCAGCCACCGTGGTGCCGAGGGTTGTATCGATGAGCCGATAACTCGCAGTCCCTGCTCCTCCTATGCTTTCCTGATTCATAGAAAGCCCTGAGCCTGAACCATCAACCCTAAAAAGCCAATCGAAATCGTAAGTAGCAGAGGCGCCTCCAATGCCGCTCCCGATGGCGTCTAGATGTATGGTTGCCCTATTAGGCGATGAATCAAATAAATGAATTTTAGCCTCGGAGACGTACGTGTGCGTTTGGTCAGTGCTAACCACTAATTGGTTATACGCAGTGTTTGGGCTACCACTCCCTGAATAACTGGCAGTGTTCTTGGATGTTGGGTCATGCCAGGCTGCAAGACTTACTTCAAGTTGACTATTCAAAACTGTAATGACAGTGGCATGCGCAGGCGTTAATAAGAATGACAATAAAATTGCTGAAGCGAATGAACGAAGTTTCATATCCATGGTATTTCTCCTTTTTTGGTCCGTAAAAAATGTGGTTTGTTATGCAGGAATTGTTGCGCCCTCAATAAGGGTATAGTCTTTTCATTAACCACTGTCAATTAACATTCAAGATACGGGTAAGTGATCCGCAATGATCATTAATGTTACAAAGACTAGCAAGGCGGGAGGTGATCATATACAGGTTAATATCGTTCGTCGCCAGAGTGCGAGAGCATTTCTCGTATGCAGTCTATTCCAAATGGAAAACCCTTTGATGGGAACAACATCTCTGCCCGACCTGCTAAGTACAAAATGAGGCGGCGCTTCCTTGCGCTGCCTGATGTTTCAATCACTCTCAAGGTGCTGCCGCCAATTGAGTGTCACCGTAGGAAAGCTCTACGCGACGATTCTGCGTGTAAGCCTTTGCATCGGTCACCGGTATGCGGTCACCCATGCCGCTGATGCGCAATTGCGCGGTGGGTACGCCTTCGGCGACCAGCAGTTCGCCCACCTTTTGCGCGCGTTGTTCACTGAGGCTTTGGTTATAAGACGCCGGTCCTTGCGCGTCGGCGTGACCACGGATAGTGAGGACGCTGTTCGGATTTTGCAGCAACAGGGCGGCATACTGCTTGATGGCGTAACGGTCTTGCTCGGACAGTTCCTTTTTGTCGAAGCCATAGAGGAAGACACGCGCCGGAGCGGCGGCAACACTGCTATCAGCGGTGAGTGGCGCGGGGTTTTCCTTGGCGTCCACCGTTGCGGTTGCTACCGTTGGTGATTCTTCAATCGTGGCGTGCGCGTCTTCTTGTTGCTCCCCTTCATCGTCGTATTCCTGCAAGCTCGTGGTCGTTGCGTCGGTCGGTTCGCTGATGCGATCGCGCACGGCCTGCACCTGCTCTTGCATGCCCTTGATCTGCGGTTCCTGTTGCGCAAGGGTCGTGTCCTCCGAGGTGCAGGCGACGACGGCCAGCAGCGGGACGCTGGCGAAGATCAGTCCGGTCATGGATTTTTCGAGGATGTAGTTCATGGGTTGGCTCCTGTGGTTGGTGCGCGTGGCGGGCGAGGTTTGTCTTGATCGACAAACCTATTTAACAGGAGCAGAAGGGCGGGACAGGGGACGGAGAATGATGAAGCGGTGGCGAAAAATGGCAAATTATGACACGGGCAGGATGACCCGGAAGATCACGCCGTCGCGATCGGGCAGGTCATCGACTTCGACATGGCCGTGATGATACTCGGCGATCAGGCGCACGATGTAGAGGCCCAGGCCGAGATGGGGTTGATCGCCTTTGCCTGGGCGCAGCGAGACCATGGAATCGAACAGGTTGGCGCGCATTTCAACGGGCAGGCGCGGGCCTTCGTTGCTGACGCTGAGCACCAGTTGTTTATTTGCAGTCGTCAGCGCGATGGCGATCGCGGTATCGGGTTTGGCGAAATCCAGCGCATTGCTGATCAATTTGTCGAGCAGTTGCGCGAGCAGTTCCGGCGAGCCGTGGACGGTGACGTGAATGAGCGACGGCGCGCAGTCAAACGTGAATTGCCGCTGCGGGTGGGCGAGACGATAACCGTCGACGCAAGCGGCCACGACGTCGGCGGCCACATACGGTTTAATCTCTTCCTGCTGGATGGTTTGTTCCAGGCGCGTGGCCTCACTCATGCGCGTGAGGATGCCGCTCAATCGTTGCACGCCTTCATGGGCGCGTTGGAGATAAACACGCCGCTCGTCATCGGTTTGGCCGCTGTCGAGATTGTCGAGTGAGGAGCGCACGATGGTGATCGGCGTGCGCAGTTCGTGGCTGAGTTTGCTCGCCATCGTTTCCAGATAGCGGTTGTATTGCGCGAGGCGTTCGTGCATGGCGTGGAAGCTGCGCCCGAGGTCGCCGAGTTCATCGCCGGCATCGGAGAAGCTCACGCCGCCCTGCACGCGCCCATCGGGGCCGATGCTGGCCTCGACCTGGTCGCGCAGGCGCCGCACGCGCAGCGACAGCCGGGTGGCGAAGGCGAGCAGGACGCCGATGGTCAGCACGAAGGCGAGCAGACCCATGTTCATCAAGGCCTCGATGGCGCGATTCTGCAGGATCAGGATGCTGTTGCTGGTCTCTTCGATCGCCACGGCGCCGACCATGCGGCCGCCGTGATACACGGGATGCGCGGCGGTGATGATGCGCACACGCTCATCGGCGGTGCCGCGCCAACTGACCGCGCCTTTTCCGGCGAGGGCTTGGAGTACGGCTGTGTCGTCGAAGTGCGTGGCGCTGGCGCGATGATCGGTGAAATCGAGTGTGGGTTGATCGAGCAGCAGCCGGTAGACGGTGTGTAGCAGGCCGGTGAAAAAGGTCGCGGCGGTGACCGGCGCCTCGTCGACGCTGCTGATGTCGTCTGCCTTCATGTTGTCGGAGAGGCCCACGACGCGGCTCGCGGTGTCCACCAGCCAGATGCGGCTGTAGGGCTGTTGCAGTTGCTGCAATAGCTGCTCCACTTCCGGGGCCGGTAGCGCAAGACTGGGCATGCCTTCGGCTTGCTCGGTGTCGCCGTTGCCGAGCACCGATTTGATGATGCGTGCCTTCGGATCATCCACATCGGTGATGGCAAAGGCGAACTGGTTGCCGAGCAGATCGAGTGGGAGGCGCACTTCGAGGTTGTATCCGCCGCTGACTTCAGCCCACTCCGCCTTGATGCGCGGATCTTCCGTCGGCGTAGGCGTGTCGTCCTCCGTCTCCTCGCTCAGGCGTTGGGCAGTGACCCGACCGGGCAGGAGCGTGGAGAACGCGTAGCGCTGCACGAGGCCTTCCTTGCCTACCCAATTGATGCGCAGCGTGTCGCTGTCACCTGGGCGATTGTCGGAGGGACGATACACGATGTGATCATCATGCACCTCGAAAAATAGGTAGAGAAAATTCTGCCAGATGCCGAGGCGATAATACACGTCGAGATCACGCGCATCCGCCGTGCCGGAAAGCTGCAGGCGACGATCTGCTGCCGGCTGCCAGTCATCGAGATAACCATCGACTTGGATCGGCGCGGGCAAGGGGCGCACGTAGAGATGGGTGTTGGAACCATCATTGGCTGGCGGTGCAAGGGTGAAGGGTTTGTCGCGGCCGCTCAACACCGCGGCCATGATGGTGGCGCGATCCAGCAGGCGCTGCTCCTGCGCCGTGCGCAGATAGGCTTCCAGTCCTTGTAAATAACGATAGCCGAGCCACGGCACCACCAGCAGGCTGAGCGAGGCGAGCAGCAGCTTGGTGCGTAGCGTAATGCGCGGGCGTGTGAAACTCATTCCTCGTTCCAGCGGTAGCCCATGGCGTAAATGCTTTCGATGGCGGAGAAGCTCGGGTCTACGGCGGCGAATTTTTTGCGGATGCGTTTGACGTGCGAAGTGATGGTCGCGTCGTCCACCACGACGTGCGCCGCCTGCATCAATTGCTCGCGTTTTTTCACATGGCCGGGGTGTAGCGCCAGGCTGTGCACGATCCAGAATTCGGTGAGACTCAGCTCGATGGGGTGGTTGCGCCAGCGCGCGCGATAGCGGTTCATATCGAGGGTCAACGCGCCGCGGGTGATTTCCTCCACCGGGGCTTGTGGTCGGCGCAGGGCTTCGAGGCGGCGGAAGAATGCGCCGACGCGCGCGCAGAGATTGGCGAGACTGATGTCCTTGGTGAGATAGTCATCGGCGCCGAGGCGCAGGCCGGAGATGGTGTCGAGGTCACTGTCGCGTGCGGTCAGAAAGATGATCGGCAGTGTGGCGGAGCGAGAGCGCAAGGCGCGGCACAACTCGAAGCCGCCTTCGAACTCGTCTTCAAGACCGATGTCGAGCAGCACCAGATCCGGCAACTGGCGCGTGAACTCGGCCTCGGCCGCAGCGCGGTTGGCGTAGGCGCGCACCTGATAGCCCTGTTTGCTCAGGGCGGCGGTGTAGTTTTGCCGGATGGCGGCTTCGTCTTCGACGATGGCGATGGTTTTGTTCATAAAGGGTTACTCTGTTAAATGGTGCAGCACTTGAAGCGGGTTTATTCCCCCCTCCGTGGACGGGAGCGGGTAGGGGGAGGGTGTATCGCCGAGATCAACAGCGAGACTTGCCGTTTCGCTCCCCCACCCTAGCCCTCCCCCGTAAAGGGGGAGGGAATGAAAAGCATCAAGCAAATGAACATCTCTCGTGGTTCGAATACGGCTAAGCTACCACAGCTCAGGGTCCTTGTGAGCCGCTTGCCATAATTTGCCATTTTTCATCCCCGCTCAATCCCGATTCCTTCCCCAGCGCTGACCCAATCGGGGTGTTTACTTGATACATCCCGGCGCGCGAAGGGAGTGATGCAGGTCACGGACGACACGCTGGGTCAAACTCAGAAAAGGGGAATACCAATGGATAAGCAACAAAAGAAGTCAGCCAAATCAAGCGAGCCCAGGACCTTCTGGCACGAAGTGGGCGAGCTGGTGATCATGTTTGTCGTGTTTCTTGGGCTGTACTTCGCGTTGTTGACGGTGTTGGCCTCCAGCGCGGAGGCCAATGTCAGCGATGATTACATCGGACTCGATGAGGTGCAGCAAGGCAGTCTCTTGTTTAAGACCGGAGACGGCCACTATCGCCCCGCGCCCGCGTTGAATACCGAGGTGGAGATCGATGTCAGCGGCATGGTCGCGCGCGCCAAGGTGCGCCAGCGCTTTGAAAATCGCGATGACCAGTGGGTCGAGGGGGTGTATGTCTTCCCGCTGCCGGAGGATGCGGCAGTCGACCACATGCGCATGGCGATCGGCGAGCGCATCATCGAAGGCCAGATCAAGGAGCGTGCCGAGGCCAAACGCACCTATGAGCAGGCCAAGGCCGCCAGGCAGAAGGCGGCGCTGATCGAGCAGGAACGGCCGAATCTGTTCACCAATTCGGTCGCCAATATCGGCCCGCGCGAAACGGTGGTCGTCGAGATCGAATATCAACAGATCCTGCGCTACGACAGCGGCGCATTCCATCTGCGCTTCCCCATGGCCATCACGCCGCGCTACATCCCCGGCGCTCCGGTGCGCGCGGAGGAGAGCGTCAGTCATTTCGACGGCCACGGCTGGGCGCTGAATACCGATCAAGTGCCGGATGCTGCACGCATCACGCCGCCCGTGGTGAGCAGAGAAACGAAGATCAATCCGGTCGCGCTCACCTTGCATCTCAATGCCGGGTTTCCGCTGGCGCAACTGTCTAGCCCCACACATGCCATCCAACGCACCGATCGCGATGCCGCCCATGGCATCACGGAGATCACCTTCCGCGATAAGGTATTCGCCGAGCGTGATTTCGAGCTCAGTTGGGCGCCCGTGCCCAGCCAGGCCCCGCGCGCGGCGCTGTTCAGTGATCAGGTCGGCGCGGAACGCTATCACCTGTTGATGGTGCTGCCGCCGGATGCGAATCAAGTGCAGCAGACCCTCGCACGCGAGGTGATCTATATCATCGACACCTCCGGCTCCATGGCCGGCACTTCGATCGAACAGGCGCGCCAGGCGCTGCTGCTCGCGCTGCAACGGCTGCGCCCGGGGGATCGCTTTAATGTCATCTCATTCAATTCCACGACCGATCAATTATTCGATCATGCGGTGACCGCCGATGCGCAGCCTCTGCAACAAGCGCAACGCTATGTGAGCGGATTGCAAGCCGACGGTGGCACGGAGATGATGCCGGCCTTGGAGGCGGCGCTGCTCAATCAAGAGGAGAGCAACGCCGTTCGTCAGGTGGTTTTTCTCACCGACGGAAGCGTCGGCAACGAGGACGCGCTGTTTGGTCTCATCGATCGCAAGCTCGGACCAAGCCGGTTGTTTACCATCGGCATCGGCTCGGCGCCCAACAGCCATTTCATGAGCAAGGCGGCGCAATTCGGGCGCGGTACTTATACGTACATCGGCGATGTCGCCGAGGTGCAATCCAAGATGGCGGCGCTGTTTGCGAAACTGGAGTCACCGATGATGAGCGATCTGCGGGTGGATAGCGGTGGCGCGCCGCTGGAGATCTATCCGCAGCGCCTGCCCGATCTGTACCAAGGCGAGCCGCTGATCATCACCGCCAAGGGCGCGGCGGAGGTGCAGAGCGTGACGATAAGCGGTCAGCGTCAGCAACACGCCTGGCAAAGCCGCATCGCGTTGCAAAGCGATTCGCAAAGTAAAGGAGTTGGTGTGCTCTGGGCGCGGCGCAAGATCGCCGATCTGATGGACCGGCAAGTGCAGGGCGGCGATCCGCAACAGATCCGCGAGCAGGTCATCAGTGTGGCGCTGCAACATCATCTGGTGAGTAAATACACGAGTCTGGTCGCCGTGGATGTCACCCCGGTGCGGCCGCAGAACGCCGCGCTCGACACACGTGCCCTGCCGGTGAATCTGCCCCAGGGGCAGGTGCATGAGAAGATCTTCGGCCGCATGCCGCAGACCGCCACCGCCGCGCCTTTGCATCTAATGATCGGCGGCATGTTGTTGCTGCTCGCGCTGATGATCTATCGGCGTCAACCGCTGCAGGTACGCGGATGACGCGCGTGCGTTGGTATGTGATCTTGTTGCTGGCAGGCGCCGGGCTCGGCTTGACCGGTCACGGCGCCTATATCCACGCCAAGGCGTGGCTGGCCCAGGTGCTGATCCGGCAGGCGTGGTCACAAACATTGGAAGACCAGCAACCGCGCAAGCCCTGGCCGTGGGCCGATACTTGGCCGGTGGCCCGTCTCAAGGCACCGGCGCAGGATGTCGATTTGATGGTGCTCGCCGGCGACAGCGGCCGCACGCTCGCCTTCGGCCCCGGCCTGCACCTGGGGACGGCCGGGCCGGGCGCGCGCGGCCCGGTGCTGATCAGCGCCCATCGCGACACCCACTTCCGTTTTCTGCAAGATCTAAAGGCAGGCGAGGACATCGAGCTGCAAGATGCGCGCGGCCAGTGGCACCGTTACTACGTGACCGGCGCCGAGGTCGTGCATGAATCGGATGCCTTGCGTGCGGATCCAGCAGACTCGGTATTGATCATGATCACCTGCTATCCCTTCGATGCCCTGATCCCCGGCGGGCCGTGGCGCTATGTCGTTTATGCGCGATTGGGATGAGCGGGTAATATCACTCCCCTCATCCTAGCCCTCTCCCTGAGGGAGAGGGGACAAAAAGATATTTTTGGCCGCCAGATTAATAAAAGTCGCGTTCTTATATATGTATTTACCGCCCCGGATATTCCCGGAATATAGCGGTCGCTCTCCCCGTCCGCGGCAAGCCACCGATCAAGAACATCATTCATATTGCATCATTATGGACCGCGATCCGCACGCGGATCGGGGGCTGCGCGGTTAAACCCCCTTGCCTCCCGATATCCTCCGCCCTTAATTTCCTTTAAATTGGTTCGATATTTCTTAGCGAATGCGAATCAATCGGCAACATAATCACCATCAGGAGGCGAGATGTCGGGTTTTTCAGGTTTTGTAGTGGCGCTGCTCGGGTTGGCGGTGGCGATCGTCTTCATGGGGGTCAAGATCGTGCCCCAGGGGATGGAGTACACCGTCGAGCGGTTCGGGCGTTACACCCGCACGCTGTCGCCGGGGCTGCACATCATCGTGCCGCTGATCGATGCGATCGGGCGCAAATTGAATATGATGGAGCAGGTGCTCGATGTGCCCTCGCAAGAGGTGATCACCAAGGACAATGCCATGGTGCGGGTCGACGGCGTGGTGTTCTATCAGGTGCTCGATGCGGCCAAGGCGGCCTACGAGGTGAGCAATCTGGAATACGCCACGCTCAATCTCACCATGACCAACATACGCACCGTGATGGGCTCGATGGATTTGGACGAATTGCTCTCCCAGCGCGATAAGATCAATGCGCAACTGCTGAACGTGGTCGACGACGCCACCACGCCGTGGGGTGTGAAGGTCACGCGCATCGAGATCAAGGACATCGCGCCCCCGCGCGACCTGGTCGACTCCATGGCGCGCCAGATGAAGGCCGAGCGTGATAAGCGCGCCTCGGTGCTGGAGGCCGAGGGCGCACGCCAGTCTGAGATCCTGCGCGCCGAAGGCGAGAAGCAGGCGGCGATCCTGGAGGCCGAGGGGCGCAAGGAGGCGGCGTTTCGCGATGCCGAGGCGCGCGAGCGTCTGGCCGAGGCCGAGGCCAAGGCGACGATGATGGTCTCGCAGGCCATCGCCAAGGGCGATATCCAGGCGGTGAATTATTTCGTGGCGCTCAAATACGTGGAGGCCTTGCAGCAATTCGCTACCTCGCCCAATGAGAAGATCCTGTTGATGCCGGTGGAGGCCTCTGGGGTGATCGGCGCGATCAGCGGGATCGCGGAGATCGCCAAGTCGAGCTTTCAACAAAAAGGAAACGCCTGATGGATGACATCGCGTTTTGGCATTGGCTGATCCTCGGCGTGGTGCTGATGATCGTGGAGATCTTGGTGCCGGGACTGTTTTTCGCCGGCATGGGCACGGCGGCCTTGCTGGTGGGCGGGGTCGCGTGGCTGTTTCCCGCGCTGGGGTGGCAATACCAAGTGATGGCCTTCGCGGTCTTGTCCATCGTCTCGATCGCCGTGCTGCGCCAATATCTGCGCACGCATCCGATCCGCTCCGACCAGCCGGCGCTCAACCGGCGCGGTGAGCAATATGTCGGCCGGGTGTTTGTCCTCACGGTGCCGATCCAAAACGGGATTGGCAAGGTGCATGTCGACGATTCCACCTGGAAGGCAATGGGGGCGGATGCCCCGGCAGGGACGAAGGTGCGGGTGGTCGCGGTGGACGGGACCGTGTTCAGGGTGGAAGCCGTGGCCGCCGATGGGGCGCGGATTCGCCAAAATGATTGAGGAACCCGGCGGGTGTTGGATTAGTATATGACGTTAAGGGCCAGTCCTCTGGGTCGATAAAGATAGAATCAGCGCCAGACTGACTAATACGGGCCAATATCAAAACAACAGCATCGGAATCAGTGCCTAAATGACTACCACGAACACCGCATGGATGGAAAAGCGGGCCTTCAAGCGAATGGCGGTCAACATCCGTGGCGAAATCACCCGCGGCGGTCTCTCACGTCCCGCCATGGTGCGGGATTTCTGCATGGGGGGCATGTTCCTGTCTATCGCGGAGATTCCCGAGGATCGGCAGGGTGTCGAGGCGCTCCATCCCACGGTCGGCGAGGAAGTCCAGATCCGTTGTCAGGTCAACGACGAGAAGGCTGCCAAAGAGCTACTGTTCACCGCCAAGGTGGTGCGCGCAGACAAATTCGGCCTCGGCGTGCACTTCATCGGCCTGAATTTCGAGATGCTCCATGATTTGACCACCTACGCCAAACGCCATCCGGTCAAGGAGGCGGCGGCTGAAGTGCCGTCTTCGCCGGCAACCGGCGCCCCCCCGGTTGAAGGGATCTCGCAACCGGAGGCGATCATCGCCCGCTGCAAGGACGTCGCCGCCACCTATATCGAACCGATCAGCAAGGCCTTCCTCAAGGATGCCCCCGACAAGCTGTTTGCGACCGCGGGTTCGTCCAAGGACATCACGGAGCAAAACGCCAGTTTCACGGCCCTGGGAGTGCTCAATAAGAATCGGCTGGAGTTCGCCGAAGTCTTTCGCGGAACGCTGACCTCTTATTGGACCAAAGGGGTGCATTACATCGATGACGTCGGTGAGAACGCCACCAAGGCAACCTCGGCGCAAACGCTGTCCCTGGTGCAGGAAGATACCCTCGAGGACTGGCTGTCCTTCCAGGACATGGCCAACAAATCGGAAACCCTGCACGAAGAGGTTCTGAACAAACTGGATAAGCGCCTCTCGCTGGTCTACGGCGTGATGGTGGACAAGATCAACAATCCCTTCGCCCCGGCGGCGTTCTGCCATGCCTTCCAGGAGGCCATCGGCAAGATGTCGATCGAGCGCAAGGCGGTGCAGATCTGCTCCGGTGTATTCAAAAATATTCTCTCCGAGCATTCGGGCAAATTGATGGAGGCGCTCAACCAGGTGCTGATCGATCATCACGTCCTGCCCGAGATCGTGCCGGAATACAAGATCCGCCAGCTCGGAGGCGGAGCGCAGAAAAAACAAGCGACCGATACGGGGGAGGCGCAGAAAAAGCCGGTCAGTGAGTCATCCCTGGCCGGTGAAGCAAGCCCGGCTGGGGCTGGCGGCGCGCCCAAGACGCCTGGAGCGGCGCCTGACATGCAGGGAGGCGCTCCTCAAGCCGTCGCAGGCGATGCATCGACACAACCGCCAGCCGGCAATGCAGGAGCGGCGGGTTCCGGATCAAAGCGCAACTGGTTTTCGCTCGTCGAGCATCTCAGCAACCTCAAGAGCCAGGTGTCCAATATCACCCAAACATTTCCCGGAACATCGAGCGCCGGGGACACGGCCGGCGTTCAGCCGGCGCCCCAGCCGCAGCAACCTGGCGCCCAAGTTCAACCGTCTCCCTACCTGCAGCCGCACGCGGCGCCTGTGGCGATGCAGTATTGCTCCCAGGATGAATTGATGACGGCGCTGACCGGGGTGCCGGCCCTGGACACCGCTGCGAAGATCACCTCCGGCAAACGTTTGGTGGAACACGTTTTTGATCAGCTCCATGGCCAGGGCCTGGGTCAGGGAGGCAAACAAATCCCGCAGCGTGAACGCGGACTGATGGACGTGGCGGGCAATCTATATGACGCCCTCATCACCGACCGGATGGTCGCCGAGAGCGTCAAGCCCTGGTTGCAGAAACTCTCCATCCCATTAGTGAAGATCGCGTTGCGTGATGAAAGTTTTTTCACGGACAAAAATCACAAGGCGCGGCATCTGGTCAACAACATCGCCCAGCTCGAATTTTACAGCGACGAGAAGGGTAATGCGGGTATCAGCGGCATTCAGACCCGGATCAATGGTCTTTTGGAAAAGATCGCCGGTGAGGTCGTCATCACGCCTGAATCGCTGGACAAGGCGCTCAAGGAAGTCGATATGCTGGTGCGCGTTCAGCACAAGGCCTACTCGGAAAACATCAAGGATCTGATCACCGCCTGTCAGAACGAGCAGGCTGCAAAGGGATACGTCAAGTCGAGCGATGAGCAGGCGCTGGAGTTGGAAGCGGCCAAAGATCCGGAATTTGCGGAGTGGGTCAGGCGCATCAAGCGTCTGCGCGCCGGGGCCTATGTCGTGATCGGGCTCACCACCGATACGCCCAAGCGCATCCGCCTGGCCTGGGTGGCCAAGAATTTTGTCCGCTACGTCTTCGTCAACAAGAAGGGGCTCAAGGATGGGGAATACGGCCTGTATGAATTGGCCAAGCATTTCCGCGACGGAGATGCCATCGCCCCGGATGACATGGATGAGCTGGTGCTCGACCGCGCGCAATACAACATGCTCGAAGAGCTGAATCGGAAGCTGGTGTATGAAACCACGCACGATAAACTCACCGGACTGATCAACCGGCGCGAGTTCGAGGTTGTGGTCGCAACCGCTATCGCCAATGTCAGGGTGGATGACGAGGGGGCTCGTCTCTGTCTGTGTTTCTTCGGGATCGAACAGCTGGGGCTGGTCAATAGCAACTTTGGCTACAAGGCGGGCGACAAGTTGCTGCTCGATGTGGTCAATCTGCTTAAAGAGATCGAAGACAAGGAGGTGACGCTGGCCCGCATCGGCAGCGATGAATTCGGCATACTGTGCCGCTGTGGCTTGGATGAAACACTGAGCCTGTTCGATCTGCTGCGCAAGAAATTCCAAGAATATCGTTTCGAGTGGGATGGCAACATCCTCAAGATCTCATTCCACGCCAGTGTCGCTGCCCTGGCCATCGGCATGACTCCCGAAAAGCTGTTGCAAGCGGCTTCGTCCAGCTTCCGGCTGGCGAAGTCCAAGGGCGCCAACCAGCTCCAGGTCTATCAGGAAGACGATCTCGAACTCCAGCGCCAGAAGCGCTTCATGGACTGGGCCTCGAGAATCGACGAAACGCTGGCCAGCAATCGCCTGGACATCCGTTACCAGCGCATCGTGCCGATCAATCCGCAGCCGGGCGAGCGCGAGCACATGGAGCTGTTGCTGTGTCTCCGGGATGAGGACGGCAGCATAATGTCCCCGGCGGATTTCGTGGTCGCCGCGGAATATTATCGCCGCATGGCCGATATCGACCGCTGGGTGATCACGAAGGTCTTCACCTGGATGAGCGCGAACCTCAAGATCCTGGAATCGATCGAATCGATCTCGATCAATCTCTCCGGCGATTCGCTCAATGACGAGCGCTTCATGGGCTTCGTGCTCGAGCAGACGCGCAAGACCGGCCTGCCCATGGATCGGGTGTGTTTCGAAGTCACCGAAACGGCGGGGATTTCCAATCTCTCCAGCGCGACGGAATTCATCCGTCAGGTGAAACAGACCGGCTGCAAGTTCTCGCTCGATGATTTCGGCAGCGGCCACTCCTCCTATGCCTATCTGAAGAATCTGCCGGTCGACTATCTCAAGATCGACGGGGTCTTCGTCAAGGAAATGCACAAGAATCCCTCCGACTATGCCGTCGTCAAGTCCATCACCGAGATCGGGCACTTCATGGGCAAGAAAATCGTGGCGGAGTTTGTCGAGAACGAAGACGTGCTGAGTTTACTGGCAGATATCGGCGTGGACTATGCCCAGGGTTATGTTCACGGCGCGCCAAACTTTCTAAAGGATTATCCGGCGCCGATGTGAGTGGATGGCATGCCGGCTGTCATGATGTGTCGGTAATTTTTACAGATTTCGATGTGCATCGGAGCGGCCATTTTTTAAACAAATCATTGTGCGAAAGGGCAATCAAAAATCATACTGTTTAGCCCCAATAAAAACTCTGTGACTGACGCGTCGTTTCGATGGACTTTTAAATTGTCGAAATTTTTTACATCTCGCCACGTTGAGGTGAGTATATTATTAATTGAATCAGTGCGTTATTCAGGTGGCACAGATCCTGCTTGCCAGTGAAGAAGCCCATGGGGGTTTAGTTGGATGCAGTTTGATTTGAGGAGAATTTGGAATATGAACAGCAATATGCAGAAACTGGCACTGGCCATCGCCATGACCGGCGCTGCGGGGGTGGCGAATGCTGCCTTTATTTCGGGGGATATTACCTTCGCGGGTGGTGCCAAGAACTCTTCGTTCAATCCTCTTACCGCCACCGTCATTGATTTCAACGGTGATGGGGATTTGAACGACACTGCAAAGCCACTCGTCGTGACTACGTCGGGTGATTTCGCGTCGGTTGATGGTTTTATCGCCACATTCAAGGAGTTCGATTTCACCACTCCTGCGACGCCAGTGGTTAATCCGCTCTGGGCGGTCGGCGGCTTCAGCTTCCGTCTGGACAGCGTGTCAGTCAGCTATCGTGACAGCACGAATCTGGTACTCAAGGGTTCCGGCATCCTCTCTGGCGCCGGCTTCGATGACACGAAGGGCTCTTGGAGCATGTCGATCGACGACACCAGAAGCGGTTTTGCCTTCTCTTCAGGTACCGTACCTGCACCAGCGCCTCTGGCTCTGTTGGGTCTGGGCCTGTTGGCGATGGCCGGCATGCGTCGCAAATCTGCATAAGAGCGCGATTGACGCCTGGTTAGAAAAGCCCCGCATCGCGGGGCTTTTTTTTTGACCAGATACAGGGTTCCTTCCATTTCACCGTCGTTTTAGCGGCAGCGCTGCTCGCATCAGTCATCCCAAGATAATTACGCAACAATCTTCAGCGCCAATGATGACAGCCCGCTGGTTTGTTTGATCACTGACTGAGTGGTTTCGGTGATTTGCTGATCGGTAATCTGCAGGGCATCCATGATCTTGCGTTTGTGGTCGGATTCGGCGTGGCAGTTGGACAGGGCGCCGAACTCGCACATGGCGATGTCGGTGAGCTGATTCAAGCGCACCAGCGTGCTGTGTGGTCCGTGATACTGCGCGTTGTGGTGTTCGCGGCAGCAGACGACCAGTTCATCGGGCATGCCCCAGTGTTCCAGCAGCGCGGCGTCGAGATGGCCGTGGTGAAATCCCAGCAAGTCGAGCTCGATCTGCTCGATGGGGTGGTCGGGATTGGCGCGGGCCAACTGGCCGAGGGCGGTGAATTCGGCCGGGAGTATGTGCCCGAGCAGGAGCTGGCCGAAATTGTGCAGGAGTCCCGACAGATAAGAAACGCCCTGTTGCGGCCGGATTTCCCGCGGCAGCAGCTTCCCGATGTGCTGGATGATGGTCGCACTCAATAAGGTTTGATACCAGTAGGTGTGTATTTCGAAGAGGCCGTCCTTCGGAAGGTTGAAGGCCTTGGTGGCGGCCAATCCCAGGCAGAGGTTGAGCACCATATCGAAGCCCAGGATCTGGATGGCTTGACCGATATCGGTGGTGCTGCGCCCCACGCCATAAAACGGGGAATTCGCATAGTGGATGACTTGAAGGGTCAGGCTGGGATCGAGGGCCACGATCTCGCGCAGGTCGTTGACATGCGAGTAGGGATTGTTGCGCAAGTAGAGGAGCTTTCGGGTCATTTCCGGCATGGGGGGAAGTTCATATACCCGGGTCAGGCGTTCCTGCAAGGCCTGCTGCGGCGTGAGGGCGGTGACTATTTCATGCTGAAGTGTCGGTGTGAAGTTGCGTGTTTCTTCGATCGAGATGTTTTTTAAAAATGTGGCGTTCTGTGCCTGCGCGAGGTAGCCCTGCAAACTGGTTTCGATGAAGTTGGTGTTGTCCCCTGCGGAGAAGAGGACCCGCTTGGCATTGAGTATGGCTTCGTCGATGATGGTTTTGATGCCATAGGCATCACCCAGGGGCGGGGTGAATTTGGGATGCATCCCCTTCATGACGCGGCGATGCTCTTCCTCGCCCACAACCTCCAGGCGCCGGCGCATTTGTCCGCACAGATTGCCGAGGTTGAGTTTGTTCGCGGCGGGTATTACCGCGAGTACGAGTCCGAACTGGTCCTTCAGGAGCAGAGACTTGATGGCGGAGCCGCCGGGGAGCCGGGCGAGCATTTCAGCGTCCTCGACTTCCTGGAGCGGCGGAAATTTATGGACGCAATGCTCAATATTGCGGTTTTTGATGAATTTTTGCGTATGCTGCACGATCCACATAGTCCATCTCTCTCAATACGGTCCAATAGTTGTTTTGTGCGTCTCTGGATATCGGTAGCAGCTTGATATTCCTTGAATTGTTTTTTCGGGGCGGCGCGCCTCCGGCATGGGCGCAGCAAATGATATATAGTGAAAATATGCCAAGAGCGCCGTGTCCATGTCGTGGCGGCGTGGTTCGAGGTGGGGAGGACAAATGGTGACTACTGGAGTCAGCTGCTGGCTCTCGTGCGTTTTTCTACTGATCTCCGGGTGGGCAGTGGCCGAGAGTGCCTTGGCGCCAGAACGGGGGCGGCTGTTGGTGGCGACTGAGCAGGTGCAAGGCACTGTCTTCAAGCAAAGTGTCGTATTGCTTATTGCTCACGGCGCTGGCGGCGCGGCCGGAGTCATTCTGAATCAGCCCACGGAGATGCAGTTATCGAGGATTCTGCCGCAGTACCAGGCCCCGCTTGCGGATCGGGTGATGTACCGGGGCGGTCCCCTCCAACCTTTTAACCTGTTCATGCTGATCAGGACGAAACGCACGCACCCAACCATGTCAGCGATCTTGGATGATATCTATGTGGCGGCAGGCGCGCGCGCCTTTGTGCATATCGCGGGGCAAGTCACGGCCGATGAGAAACTGCGTGTTTATGCTGGGTTGTCGGGTTGGGCGCCCGGTCAGCTGGAGGCGGAGATCCGGCGCGGTGATTGGCTGGTCGTGCCCGCAGCCGCGGTGGACGTGTTGTCGGATGCCCCTCAGAGCCTGTGGCGGCAGCTCATGAAGCAGTGGTCCGGTCATTGGATATGAAGGCCGGCGGAGTCTGGGCTCCGCCGGATGATCGAGAAGGTGGGCTTAAACTCAGTGCGCCAGCGTCTCTTTCGCGGGACGCTTGTATTCGCTCTGCCCGGGGCGCGGTTGATGGCTCGCCGCGCTTGCATAGGCTGCGGTATTGGCCAAGGCGGTTTGGTCGAGCAATTCCTGGATGGTAATGTTTTCCAGGTATTTGAATACCTTTTTGCTCAACTCGTCCCAGAGCATGTGACTCAGATCGCTGACCTTCCGATCATCGTTGTTTAAGCTTTCGACGCTGTCATCGACAGCTTTGAGAATCTCGGCAACGGTGATTTGCTCGGGGGGTCTAGCGAGGCGGTATCCGCCACCTGGTCCGCGCGTGCCTTTCACCAAGCCGGACTTTCTGAGTTTGGCGAAGAGTTGTTCCATGTAGGACATGGAGATTTCCTGACTGACCGAGATGCTGTTCAGGGTAACTGGCCCATAAGGTGCCTTGAGCACCAAATCCATGATGGCGGTTACGGCGTAACGGCCTTTTTTCGATAGTTTCATAATTCCTCTCCCCGACGGTATTTCCTGTGTGATTGATTATGTGTTCCATTGAAGGGCGCAGAATCTGCGGCTTTTGTGTCGACACATAAAGATATATAAATAAAACTCAGTATATTCAAGGTATGAATCACAGAATTAGATAGGGTATTTCCTTATTTGTTCCCTCTATCACACATTTTTTTAAACATTATATACCATGAGTATTATATGTATATGGGATCAGGTGCTGTCATTCACTTGATTCCGTTCCCGTCCGCTGCCTGGTCTCAGCCTACCCCATCGTCTTTCAATTCCGAGTTGAGAAGTGGGGAATTGTGATCTAGTGTTATTAGGAGGTAGCCCGTAGGCAATCCAGTGGAGGATACATATGCAGAAGAAATACACCCCGTTGTCCTGTGTTTCGTTGAAGCAAGAAGCGACTTACGTCAAGCCGCCGCAACATGCAAGGGCCGTCACGACGTTGGACAGCCCGGCGCTGGAAGTCATGACCGACCTCGCGGTGGTCGACGCCGTGACTATCACCCCTTTTGTCTCCATCGAGAGCGCCAACGCGAAGATGATCCGCCATGGGGTGCGGTTGTTGCTCGTGGTCGATGGCAATGATTCGGTCATCGGTTTGATTACGGCGAGCGACATCTTGGGCGAGCGCCCGGTGAAGTATATGCAGTCCGTCAGTTGCACCTACAGTGACATCTTGGTCAAGGACATCATGACGCCGCTGGAGAGCATCGAGATCCTGTATCTGGTGGATGTGGAGCGCGCCAGCGTTGGGGATGTGCTGGAGACGCTGGCCCGGGCGGGCCGTCAGCATGCGCTGATCGCGGACATCGACGAGGGGTCGCTCAGGCATCGCATCCGGGGGATCTTCTCCACCACCCACATCTCGCGGATGATGAACCAGCGCATCGAGGTGCCGGAGGTGGCCACGAGTTTTGCGGAAGTGGAAATGGCGTTGCATCATTGATTTTCGTTCCCATGCGCAGGGGCGGAGTATTCCTCCCCTGCGTCTTCTGAATCGTCGATTGTCAAACCCCGGTGTGCGTGCAGTATGATGTCTCTTCCTGTTTTCTAAGGTGGAAGTACGAGATGCTACGCTATGTTATTGTTCTGATCGCCACGCTGGGCGTGGGCGCGTGTGGCGTCACCATGCCTCACGCCGACAAACCCAAGACCTTGACCCTCATCTATTCCGGCAATCTGAACGGTGAGCTGGAGCCGTGCGGGTGCAGCGACGGGGGCAACTATGGCGGCATCAAGCGCCGCTTGACCCTGCTCAAGGCGTTGCGTGCGGAAGATCCGCAGCTAGTGGCGGTTTCCGCCGGCGGCCTCATCTCCAGCGAGTCCCCGCGGGATCGGCTGAAGAGCGAGTACATCCTGTCAGGATTTGCCAGCTTCAAGTACGACGCCATCGGCGTCCAATGGCGCGACTTGGCCTATGGCCATGATCTCCTGAAATCCCAGCCCTTGCCGTGGGTGTCGACCAACTGGCTGCACAGCGGGGATTTCCTCGAACAGCGCGTGATCGAGCGCCCGCAGGCGAAGTTGGCGTTTTTCAGCTGGTTGGACCCCAAGGAGTCGCCGTTCAAGGAGATGGCCGGCATGCATCAGGGAGTGAGCGATGATACGGCTGAATTGCTGCGCCAGCTCAGGCAGGCAAAGAGTGCGGGTATGCTCACCATTTTGTCGACCACGCTGCCGCTGAAGAAGATCGAGCAGGATTTCAAGCTCGATGATGTGGATATCCTCATCGTCCGCGCCGGTTATGAGGTCTACGACGAGCCGCAGCAGGCGGGCAATACGTTGGTCTTGAAGCCGGGCTCGCGCGGCATGCGCGTGGGCAAACTGGTGCTGACGATCGATAATAACCGCATCAGCCAATGGCAGCACGCCGTGCTGGATATGCCGCAGACGATGGACGACGCCCCGGAGCTGACCGCCTGGTATGACGAATACAACGCCAAGGTCAAGGAGGCGTATCTCGCCGGCGTGGAATCCAAAAAGGCCCAGGAGGCCGGGACGAGTCCATATGCCAGTGCTCAAGCCTGCAAGGCATGTCACGCGCCGCAATTTGACAAATGGACGCAGACGCTCCACTCCCAGGCCTTCTCAAAGCTGGAGGAGGTGAGCAAGTCCTTCGACCCGGATTGCATCGGCTGTCACACCGTGGGATTTGAGCAACCCGGCGGTTATATCGACACGCTGACCACCCCGGCCCTCGCCAACGTGCAGTGTGAGAACTGCCATGGCGCGGGGCGTGCGCATGTCGACTCGAAGGGCAAGGAAAAAATGCCCAACAGCGGCTGGCCCCGGGAGCGGATGTGCGCCCAATGCCATGTGCAGAAACACAGCCCAGAGTTCAATCTCGACCAGTACTGGCCGCAAATCGCGCACTGAGGCTTGTCATCTGGTAAGCCGCCGCGTTCGAAACGGGCGCGGCGGTCTTCCTCCCTGAGTCCTGCAAGCCGTAGATCGATTTTGGCGCTTTTGCTCGCGGATTGCACAAATATGGTGCATGTCTTGCCCGAGCGTGGGCCGAACTGGTGCAATTCAATGCCATGTTTTTGTGCGGTTCACTGTACCTCTTTGTTATTTAAAGTGATTATTTCGTGGCATGAAACTTGTTAATGCCGCGCATCTGTGACTTTGGGTATTCGGAGGTGTTATGGAAGGTTTGCAGGCGGGGAGTAATGTCCTTTTCATCTTGCTGGGCGCGATCATGGTGCTGGCGATGCACGCGGGCTTTGCGTTTCTCGAGGTGGGCACGGTGCGGCACAAGAACCAGGTCAACGCCTTGGTCAAGATCCTGAGCGATCTGGCGGTGTCGGCGGCGGCGTACTTTTTTGTCGGCTACAGCATCGCGTATGGCATCAACTTCTTCTCCGGCGCGGAGACCCTGGCCCAGCAAAACGGCTATGAGCTGGTGAAATTCTTCTTCCTGATGACCTTCGCTGCGGCGATCCCGGCCATCGTTTCCGGCGGGATTGCCGAGCGTGCGCGGTTTTATCCTCAGTTGGCCGCCACGCTCATGCTGGTGGCGCTGATCTACCCGTTGTTCGAGGGCATCACCTGGAACGGCAATTTCGGGGTGCAAGACTGGCTGAAGGAGACCTTCGGCGCCGCTTTCCACGACTTTGCCGGATCGGTGGTCGTGCATGCGGTAGGCGGCTGGATCGCCTTGGCGGCCGTGCTATTGCTCGGGCCGCGCTACGGGCGTTACGGCAAGGACGGTGTGGTCTACGCCCATCCGCCGTCGAGTATCCCTTTCCTGGCGCTCGGCGCCTGGATACTGACGGTGGGATGGTTCGGCTTCAATGTCATGTCGGCCCAGAAGATCGATGCGGTCAGCGGGCTGGTGGCGATCAACTCCCTGATGGCCATGGTGGGCGGCATCCTCGCGGCCCTGGCGGTGGGCAAGAACGACCCCGGTTTCGTGCACAACGGCCCGTTGGCAGGGCTGGTGGCCGTCTGCGCCGGTTCCGATGTGATGCACCCGATCGGTGCATTGGCCACGGGGCTGGTCGCCGGCGCCTTGTTCGTCTACGCCTTCATGCTGACCCAGAACCGCTGGAAGATCGATGATGTGCTTGGCGTGTGGCCGCTCCACGGCCTGTGCGGCGTGTGGGGCGGCATTGCCGCCGGAATCTTCGGCGCGCAGGCGCTCGGCGGGCTCGGCGGGGTGAGCCTGATGTCCCAGGTGATCGGCACGGCCCTGGGCGTGGCCATCGCCCTCGGCGGCGGGTTTATCGTCTACGGTGTGTTGAAGGCCACCTTCGGCATCCGGCTCGACAAGGAGGAGGAATACAACGGCGCGGATTTGAGCATCCATCGCGTGAGCGCCAGCTCCGAGCAAGATGTCGGTTTCAACAAGTAGCCTGGGATCGCAGCGTCAGCGAAAAAGCCGCCTACAGTAGGCGGCTTTTTTCTTTGGGCGATGGACTTATCCGTTGATCCAGTCGCGCGGCTTGAGATAGTAATCGTAGAGTTCAGCCTCGGCCGTGCCGGGTGCGGGCTGCCAGTTGTAACGCCATTTCACCAGCGGCGGCAGCGACATCAGGATGGACTCGGTGCGTCCGCCGGTTTGCAGCCCGAACAAGGTGCCGCGATCGAATACGAGATTGAACTCGACATAGCGGCCGCGCCGGTAGAGCTGAAAATCGCGCTCGCGTTCGCCGTACGGGGTGTTCTTGCGTCGCGCCACGATGGGGCGGTAGGCCTCGATGTAGTGATCGCCCACGCTCTTCATGAAGGTGAAGCATTTATCGAAGCCCCCGTCGTTCAAATCATCGAAAAACAAGCCACCGATACCGCGCGGCTCCTTACGGTGCTTGAGATAGAAATACTCGTCGCACCATTTTTTGTACTTGGGGTAGACATCCGATCCAAAGGGATCGCATGCCGCCTTTGCGACTTGGTGCCAGTGCTTGCAGTCTTCGCGGTTGCCGTAGTAGGGCGTCAGATCGAAGCCGCCGCCAAACCACCAGATCGGTTCGCTGCCAGGCTTGTTGGCGATGAAGAACCGCACGTTGGCGTGCGAGGTCGGCACATAGGGGTTTTGGGGATGGATGACGAGCGACACACCCATCGCTTCGAAGTCGCGCCCGGCCAGTTCGGGCCGGTGCGCTGTGGCGGAGGCGGGCAATTGGCCGCCGCTGACGTGGGAAAAATTGATGCCCGCCTGTTCGAACACCTTGCCGTCGGTCAGGACCCGGGTGCGCCCGCCGCCACCGCCGCTGGCTTCGCGCTGCCAGTTGTCTTCCATGAAGGTGGTGGCACCGTCTTCGGCCTCGATCGCGGAGCAGATGCGGTCCTGCAGGGAAAGAAGATAGCTCTTTACGGCATTAACATCGGGGTTACTCATGCGGATTCCTGATTGGCATAGGTTGAAAGTAGTGGAAAAAGTGTTTCGATAGAGTACCTGATGTTGCCGGGCGACGCGAGCCGTGTAAAGTGCGGCATTTGCCGCGGCGAGTGAGTGATATGCGGCGATGCGGTTGGGATGGTGTTTTTGTAAGATATTGATAATTCGGTAAATATTTTTTTGGCACGAGGTTTGTATATGAGTAAATAGTTTTCGAGCCACTTCCCCCTCATAAGTGAACTCGAAAACGCAATGCAATGATTCTTCTCCAAACTGCTACAACCCCGTCAATCGGTGTTCACCCCTCCCCCCCCGAACACCGATTGACTTCTTTTTTAGCCCTCCCGATTGACATCGAGACTTGCGCCAAATGCCGCGTGCCTTGCGCGAAATGCTGCGATCCCTCAAAGAAAAAAGATTTTATCTGATTGTTATATATAGATTTATTGGGTTGGCATGATTTGTGTTTTTACCCTTGCGTGGCTTGGGGCGAAATCACATCCCCCCGTGGTCTCGATACCCAAGACACTCAATGATTCTTCTCCTTTTTGCATGACTGAGCTTGGCCGATCCTTACCCCTTAAGGATCGGCCATTTTTTTAGCGCTCTCGTTTGAACCCTCATTCCCTCGGGTAACTTGGTAAGTTATTCACGCGTCTTTGTGGTGCAGTGGCGAGTCTGGCCGTTTGATTGGTCGGCAGCCGAGTTGCTGACCACGATTTCACAACCTATTGAAATTAATATAATAAATATTGTGCTCGTTTTTTGAGCAGGCATAAGAAATCCAACTGCGCTCAGCGTTTTATGCAATTGTTAATTATTAATCCACAAACTTATCCACAGCTTTTGTGAATAAGATTCAATTCAATAGATGGGTTAAAGCATTAGGTAGGGCAGTTAAAGTAATTTGTAAGATTTTCTGGCCGGTGGGTCTAGGTATGTGCGAGAAGGCTGCAAATCATCTGCTTGACGGTTTGCGGGTCGAAGGGCTTGTCGCAGATGCCGGAGACACCGGCTTGCTGGACGGCGGACAAGCGGCTGCCGCTCTCTTCGCTGGTGACCATCAGGACGGGGATGGCCCGCTGCGAGCTGCGTTCGCGGATGTGGCGGGTAAGCGCTTCTCCGTCCATCTCAGGCATGTTGTAGTCGGTGATCACGAGGTCATAGTAATTGGCCTCGATCAAGCGCACCGCCTCTTTGCCATTTTCGGCGGTGGTGATGTTGCTGATGCCGAGATTGTTGAGCACGCGCGTGATGTGCTTGCGCGCCATGGCGCTGTCATCGACGACGAGCAGGGCGAGTTGATCGATATCGATGGTTGCCAGGGCCTCTTCGTCGACGGAGATATAGTCGATGGTCGCCGACAGCGCCTGCTTGAGTTCGTGGAGTTCGAAGGGTTTGGGCAGGATCGCGATAATGCCGGCCTGCTTGAGCGGGTCGAGCATGGCGAAGGAGGTTTCGCTTGAGATCAGCATGAAGGGGATGTCTTGCAGGGTGGGATTTGTGCGCATGCTGTGGACGAGCTTGACGGCATCCATGTCGGGCAGATACATGCTGCTGATGACCAGATCAGGTACATCGAGCTGCATGGCTTCGAGCGCGGCTTGGCCGTTGTCGACGAACCGAGTGTGTTGGATATTCAGACGTTTGAACCGCTCACGCAGGATCTTCGCCTGGACACCGGAGGGTTCGATGACCAGGAGCGATAATTCGTGAATGCTGATGTTCTCCATCGTCGCTGCCGTATTCTTGCCAAGGTTGAGACTAAGGAAATCGGCAGGCGCGCTGGATACTTGAACTAAGTGCGGATGCCGTAACCCTTGTTCAGCAGGCGCAGATTGAACAGAAACAGTCCGGCGATGAATGCCAGGATGATCAGGTACGACGTGACGATGTTGATGTCCGAGCTGCCCAGTATCCCGTAGCGAAACCCGTTGATCATGTACAGGATGGGATTGATCAGCGAAAGCTGTTGCCAAAATTCGGGCAGCATCTTGATGGTGTAGAAGATCCCGCCCAGATAGGTGAGCGGGGTGAGCACGAAGGTGGGGATGATGGAGATGTCATCAAAGCTCTTGGCGAAGATGCCGTTGGTAAAGCCCGCCAGCGCGAACAGGACCGACGTCAGCACTACGATGCTCAGCGTGATGCCGTAGTGTTGGATTTCGAGATCGCTGAAATACAGCGACACCAGGGTGACCGCCAGGGCCACCACCAGGCCGCGCGCCACACCGCCGGCGACAAAGCCGAGCAGGATGATGTAATTGGGCGTGGGTGAGACCAGCATCTCCTCGATGTGGCGCTGATATTTGGCGCTGAAAAAAGACGACACCACGTTCGCGTAGGCGTTGGTGATCACCGCCATCAAGATCAGACCGGGCACGATGTAATCGATATAACGAAAGCCATCCATCTCGCCGATCTGCGAACCGATCAATTGTCCGAAGATGATGAAATACAGCGCGGTGGTGATCACCGGCGGCAGGATGGTTTGAATCCAGATGCGGATGAAGCGCAGATACTCTTTGACGACGATGGTCTTGAAGGCTTGGTAATACATGTTCAGCCGTGCCGTTGATTGGTTTCGAGCAGATTCATGAACAGCTGCTCCAGTCGATTGGATTTGTTGCGCATGCTCAGCACTTCGATGCCGTGTTGGTTAAGTGCGGCGAACAGCGGATTTAGGCCGTTGTCCTTGCAGATATCCACCTCCAGGGTGGTCGGGTCGAGCTGGCGCGGGGCTTCCACCGGCAGCGGCGGCAGCGTGTCGAGCGGGCGGGCTAAATCCAGCACGAAGGTTTCCATTTGCAGCTTGGCGAGCAGCGCCTTCATGCTGGTGTTTTCCACCAGCTCGCCGTTATCGATGATGGCGATGTTGCGGCACAGGCTCTCGGCCTCTTCCAGATAATGGGTGGTAAGGATGATGGTGGTGCCGGCGCGATTCAACTCGCGTAGAAACGCCCACATCGAGCGGCGGATCTCGATATCCACCCCGGCGGTGGGCTCATCCAGGATCAACAGTCGCGGCTCATGCACCAATGCACGGGCGATCATCAAGCGGCGCTTCATGCCGCCGGAGAGATTACGTGCTATGTCGAAACGCTTGTCCCACAGATCGAGCTGCTTCAGATATCGCTCGGCGCGCGCGAAGGCGAGCTTGCGCGGGATGCCGTAATAGCCGGCCTGATTGACCAGGATCTCGATCACCGGCTCCCAGATATTGAAATTGAATTCCTGCGGCACCAGGCCGATGCAGGCCTTGGCTTGTGCGAGCTCTTTGTCCAGATCATGCCCGAAGACCTCCACCGTGCCGCTGGTCTTGTTCACCAGCGAGGTGATGATGCCGATGGTGGTGGATTTGCCCGCGCCGTTGGGGCCGAGCAGGGCGAAGAAGTCGCCTTGCTTGACTTCGAGATCGATCCCTTTGAGGGCGATCACGCCGTTGCTGTAGACCTTGCGGAGATGATGGATGCGCAATGCATTGGGCATGTGAAACTCGAACGGGTGCAAATGTGTCAGGCACTAGTCTATCAGACTTGGCTAAATCAGATGTTTACTTGGATCAGCGTGTCCGGTTCCGGAAAAAATCGAACTTGCTAACAAGGCCACATTGTTGAAAGCCATTTGTGATAAGATCTGCCTTTTTTCAGCCTCTGGCTGGCCTAAGTAAGTAAACGGGGGGAATATGAAATCCAGTCATTCTGGCGTTTCAGAGGGGCTGGTGTCTGAGCTTTCAGCACCACGTCGGATTCGCAACGAGATCATCTTCACTTGGGCGTGTCTCTGCGCCACCTTCATCGCCGTCGCGCTCGTCGTCTGGGAACAGTCCGGTATTATTGCCGCCGAAATCCAGCAGCGTGCTTGGGGCGGTCTGGTCCTGCACGGCCTGTTTCTCATGATCATCGCCGCATTGATCTACGGGGGGCTGCTCTATCAATTCACCCGCCTGGGTTACTTGCGTCGCCGTCTCGCCTTGGGCCCGGCGAGCGACGAGGAGCTGGCGGTCTTCTTCGAAGAAGACGCCCCCTCCCTGACCATCCTGGTGCCTTCCTACAAGGAAGACCGCAAGGTGGTGTTGCAGACCCTGCTGTCGGCGGCCTTGCAGGATTATCCCAAGCGGCGGGTCATGTTGTTGATCGATGATCCGCCAAGCCCCACGGCCTTGGCCGACTGTCAGCAGCTG
Source organism: Pseudomonadota bacterium (assembly GCA_040752855.1). GTDB lineage: Bacteria > Pseudomonadota > Gammaproteobacteria > RBG-16-57-12 > RBG-16-57-12 > JBFMHP01. The sequence continues at coordinate 26,418 of JBFMHP010000021.1, forward strand.
GCCGCCGCGCGCGCCCTGCCGCAGGATATCCAAAAGATGTTTGCGCGGCCGCTGGCGGAGTTTGTGCAGGCGGAGCGCGGGTTCCTGAAGCGCGCCGCCGATTTTCAGATCGATGTGTCAGCCGAGGCCGCGCGTCTGGCCGATGCCTGGCGCGCCGCCGCGGCGTGGTTTGCCGCACAGGCGGAGGCGCACGCGGTGGAAGATCACACCGATCGTCTGTTCGTCGACCAGATCCTGCGCGCGCGCCGCGATGATTGCCTGCGCCGCGCCGAGGCTATCGCTGCGCGCAGCGACCTCAGTCTCAATGTCTTGGCGCGCGACTACCGCCGCCTGGCCAGCATGTTCGATGTCGAGATCGGCAGCTTCGAGCGCAAGCGCTATGTGAATCTGTCGCACGAGCCGAACAAGGCGATGAATCTCAACAGCTACATCGGCCTGGTCGGCGGACACTTCCGCGAATCTCAAACCGAACACGGCCGATTGTTGGAGAGCTGCGCGGCGCACAAGGCGCAGTGGTCCGTCCCGCAGACCGATTACTTCATCACCCTGGATGCCGACAGCCTGCTGCTGCCGGACTACGCCATTCGCCTGATCCGCGAGATGGAACAGCCCGCTCACGCGCGCACGGCGGTGATGCAGACTCCCTACAGCGCCGTGCCGGGCGCACAGGGAAGTCTTGAGCGCATCGCCGGGGCGACCACCGACATCCAATACATCATCCATCAGGGCTTCACCCGCTTCAATGCGACTTACTGGGTGGGCGCCAACGCCCTGATCCGCGCCCGCGCCCTGCAGGATATCGTCACCACGAGCATGGAGCGCGGCTATCCGGTGCGCCGTTATATCCAGGACCGCACCGTGATCGAGGACACCGAGTCGAGCGTCGATCTGGCCTGTGTGGGCTGGGGTCTGTACAACTATCCGCAGCGCATGGCCTACAGCGCCACGCCGCCTGATTTTGGCTCGCTGATCATCCAGCGTCGGCGCTGGGCCAACGGCGGGCTGATCATCCTGCCGAAACTGCTGCGTTATCTCGCCAAGGCCCCGTTGGCGCGGCTGGCCGAGGGCTTTTTCCGGGTGCACTATCTGATATCGATCGCCGCGGTCAATATCGGCCTGTTGCTGCTGCTCTCGCTGCCCTTTGGCGAGCAGATCAGCAGCATCTGGCTGCCGCTCACTGCGCTGCCGTATTTCGTCGCCTATGCGCGCGACTTGAGGCTGTGCGGTTATCGCCTGAGTGACCTGTTCCGCGTCTATGCCTTGAACCTGCTGCTGGTGCCGGTGAATCTCGGCGGGGTGTTCAAATCGCTGGAGCAGGCCATCACCGGCAAGCAGATTCCGTTTGGCCGCACGCCTAAGATCAAGGGCCGCACCGCTGCCGGCGCGCTATACATCCTCGCCGCCTACGCCTTGTGCCTGCAATGGGTGTTCGGTGCCATCATCACCTACACAAAGGGTTATGGGTTCTTGGCGGCCTTCGCCCTGATGAATGCGCTGTTCATGGCCTATGCCATCAAGACGTTCGTTGGCGTGGGCGAGAGCCGGGAAGATCTGTTGGCCGCCTGGCAGGCCATGCAGGCCCGCCGCGAGGCGAAGGCACTTGCCGCATCTCAGGCAGTCGTGGACAAACCCATTGCAAGTGTCGTGAGCGTCATTTCCAAGGTCGACGAGGTTTCGGAGGCCGCGTAATGCGGCCTCGTCTCGTTGTCCTGCCTCAAGACTCATCCCTTACGCCCACCCAACGGTTCCGCCCGCGTCGCCATCCGGGTTTTTTCTCGCCGCAGAAGTCAGCGCATATTCTTGTGATCTATACTGAATTTATGAGCTAGGCAGCGTCGCCTGCGGAAGATAGTGGTTGATGAGGAGACTCGGGAATGAAGCGGTTAAAGAAGGCGTGCGTCTCACGGTCATTCTTTGCAGCGGTTCTTCGATTTTTCAGTCATGACAACCGGGGTGGAGTGCGACGACGCTGTTTTGCGGCGGCGGGAAGCACGCTGTTGCTGCTCTTAGGGGGAGTGCCGCTGCATGCGGCCACCGTGAGCGGGCTAGTCACCATCCCGGAGTCCGACATGGGCTGGACGTCGCCGTTGTCACAGGCGAAGGTCCGGGTCGAGGGGACTGACATCACGGCGGAGGTGGTGAATACCAGTGCCACCACGGGTACGTTCTCGTTGACTGATGTGCCGCGCGGCACGGTGACCTTGTTGTTCGAGGAGGGGGTGAATCCCTTTTACTACGACGCGCTGCTGGATGCCTTCACCCAAGCGTCGAAACGTACGGTGGTTGATGTCAATGCCGATACCATCAGCGGCGTGAGTTTTAGTTTTGTCTACCATTGGCGCGAACTGGCCGGGTATCCGCCCCCGTGGCAGACGCCGACAATGTTTGGATGGAAAGCGCACTTTGTCAGCGAGCAGGTCGCCTTCATGATGTTTCGGCTCAGCACGACGCCCGAACGCATCGAACTTTACCGCACGCTTGATCGCGGTGCGAACTGGAACATGATCGGTCAGTGGGAGTTTGATCAGACCCAATGGGATACTCGTACGTGGGCCTATCCGGCATGGTGGTTAGATTTTCACTTCCTCGATGCGGACCGCGGCGTCGTGCTTGCCGCAATCTCCTGCATCCCATGCGGCGCCTGTGGAGCGGGATATTTCCATACGGATGACGGGGGCCAGCACTGGGGAACCACGGGATTGCCGCTGACCCCAACAGGGTATTCCATTAGTTATTCAGATTCGATGCGCTATGCGCGTATTGGTATGGATCATCTCATCGCGGCGGGTAGAGTCGGATGCGGTGTCCAGGGTTACAATGCTGGCGCGTACGATGCGATCTGGGAGAGCGCAGACGCCGGCGCGACCTGGACGCTCAATTGGTATTCGGCGCGCGACGAATGGGGTACGTTCATCGGCGTGGACGCGGATTCAAGTGGGCGCGCCGTTGCCTATCGCAACGCCTTGGTTCAGGAATTCGTGCTGCGAGACGCCCAGGGCAAGTGGACGACGCGCGCAAATGGCGGCATCCACAACGAAAGCCGCGACGTGGCGATGGTCGGGGACAAGGCGTGGATCATCAGCGCCAACGGTACCCAGCCTAACGGGATGTACTGTAGCCTCGACGCCGGTCAGACATGGAACAAGGTCTCCGACGCCCTGCCTCAAGATTTCGACTTCACCACGCAATTAAAGGGGTTCGCCCAAGCGGGTGGCCCGGCGGTTGTCACCTACGATGGCGGCGTGACCTGGCGTTACCAAGCAGCGGGCGGCGCGGGGCTGGGAGCGATGGACATCTGGGCCTTCGACCGCACACACGCCGCCTGGGCCGAGACAGGCTTTGGTGATCCGAACGGGAAGGCCCAGCTCTTCACCTACGCCGAACCGGAGCAAGCGAATTTCGAGATCCTGGCGCAAGGCCAGTTCGCCGACGCCGATATCGTGCGCGGCACCACGAATGTCCCGATGGCCGCTTACCAGCTCTACAACCAGGGGCCGGTGCCGATCAAGGTCAACACGCTCAAATTGCGCGCCGCGGGCACGGGCCAAGACGCGACGGATATCACCGCAGTCAAGCTGTGGTGGGACAAAAATGCCGATCACGCCGTGGATGCCGCTGATGTCTTGCTCGCCACGGGCGCATACATCGCGGATGAGGGGGACGTGGATCTCGCCATCGGTGCGGCCCATACGCTCGAGCAGTTCATCCCGCTCCATGTGTTGGTCACGTATGACCTCTCATCCGGCATCAAGAATCTCAAGACCTTCCGCCTGGCGCTGAGTCCGCCCGAGATAAGCGCAGTAACGGCCGATGCCGCCGCGCCCGTCACACCGAGCGCGCCCACTGGCTGGCTGCTCAACAGTCGCACCATTACCGTGCCGGCCTATGCCGATCTCGGCGTGGCAATGACGGCCACGCCGAGCCCGGTCACGTCGGGAAACAATCTGACGTATCAAATCACCGTAACCAATAATGGCCCGGATGATGCCGCCGGGGTGACGCTCACCGATACCTTGCCAGCCGGAATAACCTTTGTGTCGGCCACGGCCAGTCAAGGCAGCTGCGCCCATGCCGCCGGCGTCATTACGTGCTCGCTCGGCGCGCTCGCCAACGCGGCCAGCGCCACGGCCACCGTGGTGATCACGCCTGCGGCCGCCGGGACCCTCTCCAACACGGCGGTGGTGCGTGCCACGGAGATCGACGGCAACAACACCAACGATTCGATCGCCATCGATACGGTGGTCGCGGCGCCGTCTTCCGGCGGGGGCGGCGGAGGTGGTCCTTGCTTCATTGCCACGGCGGCGTATGGCAGCTATCTGGCGCCGGAGGTCGAGGTGCTGCGCGAGTTCCGTGATCAGCACTTGATGACCCATGCGGCGGGCCGTCGTTTCGTCGCGCTGTATTATCGCGTCTCACCCCCCATTGCCGATTACATCCGCGGCCACGAGCCGTTGCGCACCGTCACGCGTTGGACGCTCACGCCGGTTGTTTATGGTGTTAAGCATCCGCACGCAGTGCTGCTTGTGATGATCGGCGCGATCTCTCTACTGCTTGCTCGCGGGTGGAGTCGCCGGCAATCGAAATCGGCTAAAGGGTCGTCGGTTTAAAGAATAGAGGGTGCAAGGTGTGCGCTGGATGCTTATCCCTTCACGCACACCAACGGCTCCACCCGCGCCACCATCCGGGCCAGGCCGCTGCGGTCGGCGGCCTGAACCACAGCGCTGACGTCCTTGTAAGCCCCGGGGGCCTCTTCGGCCACGCCGCGCAAGCTGGGGCTGCGGATCAGGATGCCGCGCCCGTGCAGCTCGTCGATCACTTGATGGCCGTGCCATTGCTTGGTCGCCGCGTGGCGACTCATGCTGCGTCCGGCGCCGTGGCAGGCGGAGCTGAAGGCCCGCTGCTCGCTCTCGGCGGTGCCGGCGAGGATGTACGAGGCGGTACCCATCGAGCCGCCGATCAGCACCGGCTGGCCGGCCTGGCGCAGCGGTTCGGGGACGGCGGGATTGCCCGGACCGAAGGCGCGCGTGGCGCCCTTGCGGTGCACATACAGCGGGCGTTTGACGCCGTCGATCTCGTGCTCCTCGAGTTTGCAGGTGTTGTGCGAGACATCGTAGAGCATAGTGAGCCGCGCCTCGGGCAGGATCATCTTGAATACCTGGCGGGTGAGGTGGGTGAGGATCTGCCGATTGGCCAGGGCACAGTTGATCGCCGCGCGCATCGCGCCGAGATAGGCCTTGCCGGTGTCGGACTTGAGCGGGGCGCAGGCCAGTTCGCGGTCGGGCAGTTCGATGCCGTGGCGGCTTGCTTCGATGGCCATTTGCTTGAGGTACTCGGTGCCGATCTGGTGCCCGAGGCCGCGCGAGCCGCAGTGGATGCTCACCACGACATCGCCTTCCTCTAAGCCGTAGACCGCGGCGATGCGCGCGTCATAGATTTTCGTCACGACCTGCACCTCGAGGTAGTGATTGCCGGAGCCGAGCGTGCCCATCTCCTTGTGCTGGCGTTTCTTGGCCTGACCCGAGACGCGCGCGGGCTCCGCACCCATCATGCAGCCGCGCTCCTCGGTGCGCTCCAGATCGGCGGCGTCCCCATAGCCTTGTTCGAGCGCCCACTGTGCGCCGCCGCGCAACATGCGGTCCATCTCGGGCATGGACAGCGTGATGCTGCCGGTGCTGCCCAGGCCTGCCGGGATGTGGTGGTAGAGACTGTCGGCGAGGAGTTTCTGCACCGCCATGATGTCGGGCTTCTTCAACCCGGTGTGCAGGGTGCGCACGCCGCAGGAGATATCGAAACCCACGCCGCCGGCGGAGATCACCCCGCCTTGGTCCGGATCGAAGGCCGCCACACCGCCGATGGGAAAGCCGTAGCCCCAGTGCGCATCCGGCATCGCATAGGAGGCCTGCACGATGCCGGGCAGGGTGGCGACATTGCTGGCCTGGAGGTAGACCTTCTCGTCCATCGCCTCGATCAACGGGCGATCGGCGTAGAGGATCGCCGGCACGCGCATCTTGCCGTGCGGCGGGATCATCCATTGGTAATCGTCGATTTGCTTGAGCTGTGAGATATCCATGAGGTCCTCGTCAAACGTCGATGACGCATTGGGCCAGCCAGTGCCGGTCGGCGGTCTGTGTCACGCGCAATTCGGTGAAGGTGGCGCCTTTGATCTCGACGGCGGGCTGGTGACGCGCGATGTCCACCGCCTCGCCCCAGGCGCGGCCGTGCAATTGCTCGCCCTCGATGCTGACCTCGAAGCGCGAGAATAAAAACTTGCGCGTGGCCATCTCGAAGATCAGGGCATTGAGCCAGTCGACCAGCAGGAATTCCGCATCAGGCCCGGTGCATTCGATCGCAACCGGCTCGCGCGGCTGCACCGTACTGATGTCGGTGATCACGCCGGTCATCGCGGTGGCGGCCTGCTCGAAGGCCCCGGCGAGGGTGGTGGCGATACCGCGCACGCCGATATCGGCCTCGTGTTCGAAGTGTTCCCAGTGATCGGTCATGTCCCAATATTAGATCGTAGGAGCCAGCCCTGCTGGCGAATCGTAGAAGCCGGCCCCGGCGGTTATCGCGAGCAGGGCTCGCTCCTACGCCTACGGACGCTGGCCCCTGCGATTGAAAAATCAATCCACAAACGGCCCGTACTGAATGATCTCCTGACGATGCGGTATGCCATGGGCGAGCATGAAGCGCGTCTCGCGCGTGCCCTTGAATTCTAGCTCAGAAATCTCCTCGAAGAAGGCCGCGCTGCCGGCGGTGAGGCGGTGTTCATTCACGCTCATCTCGCCGCTGACCACGTACACCAGGCCGCGATGGCCGCCGGGGATAGAGGCAGTGAAGGTCCTGCCCTGGCGCAGGGTGATGTCCTGATAACGCACCTCGGTTTGCAGCAAGATGGGCGAGCCGCCGTCGACGATGTGGCGCACCAGGCCGAAGTCGGTCAGATCCTCCGGGATGTCGGCGGCGTCGGCCTGTTCATAGCTCGGCTCGATGCCCTTGAGTTCCTTGGGCAGGTTGATCCAGAGCTGGATGCCCTCGGTCACGCCCGAGGCCCCCGGCATCTCGGAATGCACCAGGCCGCGTCCGGCGGTAAAGCGCTGCGCCCCGCCCGGGGTGACGGTCGAGCGATTGCCGAGGTTGTCCGCATGGCTGATCGCCCCGCGAAACAGATAGGTGATCGCCTCGAAGCCGCGATGCGGGTGATCGGGAAAGCCGTGGCCGGGTTGGATCTGGAAGTGATCGAACAACACGAACGGATCGTAGTTGCGGAAGCCGGCCAGCGGCATCAGGCGTTTGACCTGGGCACCGGCGCCTTCTTCCATCGGGACGGCGGGGCGGATGTGCAGCGGTGAGTTCATGGTAGTATCTCGTCGTCGTAAATGTTCTAACTATAGATTAATCGGGTTTGCCTTCGATGCAAAAAGTTCATGTGGCCCTGGCATGTCCCTGTGGTTCGGGAGGCGATTATGCAGACTGCTGTGGCCGCTATCACCAGGGCAGCGAGCAGGCGCCGACCACTGAGGCCCTGCTGCGCGCTCGTTATGCGGCGTTTGTACTGGGTGATGAGGATTACCTGCGCCACAGCTGGCACCCGGATTTTCACCCGAACGCACCGGTGACTGCGGGGCCGTCGATACACTGGCAAGGCCTGGAGGTGTTGAGCAAGGAGCAGGGCGAACCAGAAGATGAAGAAGGCGTGATCGAATACATCGCCAGGTATTCGGCGAATGGCCGGCCGGGCCAGTTGCACGAGCGCGCCCGTTATCGCAAGGAAGAAGGGCGCTGGTATTACACTGATGGTGATATGCTCCCGCCGGTTACGACACCAAAGACCGGCCGCAACGACCCATGCCCCTGCGGGAGCGGGAAGAAGTTCAAAAAGTGTTGTGGTCAATAATGAGACAAGTGAATCTGGAAAGAACTTACGATGGCCATGAGCGCTGAAATCCCCTTTGAAGGCCTGGAACCCGAGGTCCTCCTCCGCGCCGTGGAGAGCGTGGGTTATCTCTGCGACGGGCGGCTGCTTGCGCTCAACAGTTACGAGAACCGCGTCTACCAAGTCGGCATCGAGGAGGCGCAGCCGCTGGTGGCGAAATTCTATCGGCCGGGGCGTTGGAGCGATGCGGCGATCCTGGAGGAGCATGCTTTTTCCCTGGAGTTGGCGGAAAGAGAGATCCCGGTTGTCGCGCCGCTGCGCAATGAAGAAGGCGAGAGCTTGCATCACCATCAGGGCTTTCGCTTCGCCTTGTTTCCGCGCCGCGGCGGGCGCTGGCCGGATCTCGACGATCCGGAAAAACTGCGCTGGCTGGGGCGTTTCCTCGGGCGCATCCATGCAGTGGGGGCGGCTCGGCGTTTCGCGCATCGCCCGTCGCTCGACATCCAAAGCTTCGGCGAGGATTCATACCAATTTCTCTTGGAGCGGGATTTTCTCCCGGCTTATCTGAGTAAGGTCTATCGCAGCGTGGTCGAGGACCTCCTGCGGCAGGTGCGCGCGGTGTTCGAGGCGGTTGGGCCTTGCACCGCCCTGCGCCTGCACGGGGACTGTCATCCGGGCAACATCCTCTGGGGCGAGCACGGCCCGCACTTCGTCGATCTGGACGACAGCCGCATGGGCCCGGCGGTGCAGGATCTGTGGATGCTGCTCTCCGGCGCGCGCCATGAGCAGGAGCAGCAGTTGATGGCGATCGTCGAGGGCTATCAGGAGTTTCGCGAGTTTGATGCGCTGGAGCTTGGTCTGATCGAGGCACTGCGCGCCCTGCGGCTGATCCATTACGCCGCCTGGTTGGCGCGCCGCTGGCAGGACCCTGCCTTCCCGCACAACTTCCCCTGGTTCAACACACCGCGCTACTGGGAGGAGCATTGTCAGGCCCTGCGCGAACAAACGGCCCTGCTGGAGGAGCCGCCGTTGCGGTTATATCTTTGAGTTCGCTGTTTCTGTAATCCCGTGTAAACTGGGGGTGTGTTGGGTGAGGCATTCGAAATCCTGTTAAGAAGTCTATGCACGAAAGCGAGATTGCAACGATCAAGCAATGGATAGCCGAACTGAGCCTGGAGCACCGTGACCTGGACGAGGTGATCGAACGTCTGTCGCAGGAACGTTGGGTTAACACCCTTCAAATACAACGACTTAAAAAACGCAAGCTGGCCCTCAAAGACCAGATCGCCAAACTCCAAAGCAAGCTCATCCCTGATCTCGATGCCTGATCGACCTTCCTCCGGTGGCTGATCGCGCCATCAAAATATTGAAAAAAATGTGACTTTGATTTAGTGTGAAGCAAGTCTCGTTTCATTTTGGTGTGCGAGGGTGCGATGTATCAAGGACACTGCAGGCGGGTAGCGGACCGGCGCAACCAACCCCAGCCATTACATCTGCACGGTGTTTTTGGCCGCCGCAAGCTGGGTCGCCGCGCCTCTGATACCGCCGGTCTGAACCCGGCACTCGATCATTATCCCTTCCTGTTACTGCTTTGCGTGTTGAGCATATTGCTGCTCTGCGTGCTTGACGCCTTTCATACCACCCAGTTACTGAGTCTTGGCGCGCGTGAACTCAATCCTTTGATGGATATCTTGGTTCGTCATGATCACCGCTGGTTTGTCCTCACCAAGGTCGCGTTGACCGGGCTATGCCTGATCGTGCTGGTGGCCTACCGGCACGCGCGCTGGTTCGGGTTGCGCACCCGCACCCTGTTGGGGCTTATCCTGGCGGTGTATTCGCTACTGATTGCTTACCAGTTCGCACTGTTTCCCGCGGACTATCCGTATACCTTGCATCCATTCGCGGACTGATGTGTCCGTCTTAACACAAGGGGGGTTGCCGGCCGCGAGGCCGGCTTTTTTTTGCGACGTACAAATAAAAACGGCAAACCCGGGGGTGGGGCTTGCCGAACGGTGAAACTGCACACCGTTTTTGGGGGGATCGGTGTCGTTGTGTAAGTAAGTATGCACGGCTTTTTTGCAAAATGCAAATAATTCTCATTTGCGAATTGTCAATAATGCGGCGGTGGGGTCTCTTCGCTCTGCGGGGCGATGTTCGAGGGGGCGAGCGAGCGCATCTGGTCAGTAAGCGTTAGGAGGCGGCGGTGCAAGAGATCGATCTGATCCTGCTGGCGCGTCACGATGTCGTTGAGCTGCTGGAGGGTGTCTTCCTGAAAGGCGAGACGGGTCTCCAGTTCGATGATGCGGTCTTCCATCGAGATCTCCATTAGCGGGTGATCCTCCAGCAATTGTGGATGCGCGGGTTGCGGGCGAAATCCTCGGGGATGGTCTGCTTGGTGATGCCGACGATGTTCAGCTCGCTGAGCGCCGCCGTGTCCAGTTTGAACTTGCGGTGGTTGTTGGAAAAGATCAGCACGCCGCCGGGGCCGAGCAGCTTGACGGTGGCGCGCAGCAGTTCCACATGGTCGCGCTGCACGTCGAACTCCTGCGTCATGCGCTTGGAATTGGAGAAGGTGGGCGGATCGAGGAAGATGAGATCGAAGCGCAGATACGGGTTATCCGCGGCTTCGACGATCCAGTCCAGGCAGTTGGCTTGGATGAAGCGGTGCTGGTCGCCCGTGATGCCGTTGAGCGCGAGATTGCGCCGTGCCCAGTCCAGATAGGTGTTCGACATATCGACCGTGGTCGTCGCGCGCGCCCCGCCGAGGGCCGCATGCACCGTGGCAACGCCGGTGTAGGCGAACAGATTGAGGAACCGTGTGTCTTTGGCCACCTCCCCGAGCATCTGACGGGTGAGGCGGTGGTCGAGGAAGAGGCCGGTGTCCAGGTAATCGCTGAAGTTCACCCAGCACTTGGCGCGCCCGTCGCTGACGACGTGGAACTCTTCCTTTTGATCGAACTTTTCATACTGCGCCGTGCCCTTCTGGCGGCGGCGCTGCTTGAGAAACAGATTGTGCGGCGCCACCTCCAGCGCCTGACAGATCGCCGGCAGTGATTCCTGCAAACGCTGCGCGGCCTTGGCCGGATCTACACTTGCCGGGGCCTGATATTCCTGCACGTGCACCCAGCGTTCCTCGCCTTGATAGAGATCGATGGCCAAGGCGTACTCCGGCAGATCGGCATCGTAGACGCGATAACAGCTCACATTCTCACGCTTCGCCCACTTGGCGAGATGTTTGAGGTTCTTGCGCAGCCGGTTGATCAGCATTTCCGCGCCGGGGCTTGGCGTGGCCGACTCAGACGAGACCTGTGCCGCGCGCGGCGGATAGATGAACAGCTTGCATTCCAGCGCGCCGTTATACAGCGTGTCCGGCGGCGCGCCGTAGAGGCCGATGTCGGCCATCAAGGCGGGCGTGCCGGTGAAGATGGCCGCCGCCCACGCGGAAAAACTCTGCTGGAGCTGGTTCCCCAGCTGGCGGTAGAGCAGGCGCAGGTCTGCGGATTTGCCCAGACGTTCGCCGTATGGCGGATTGGTGACGAGCAATCCGGGTGTCAGGTGATCGGGCCGGGCGGATTGCATCGTAGCCGTGGTGATGCCGATGAAATCGCTCAAGCCCGCGCGGGCGATGTTTTCGCGTGCAAGGGCGATGGTCTTCGCATTCATGTCACACCCACGGATGGACGGGATGCCGCCAAGACCTGCCGCGCGGCGCGCCTCGGCCTCGGTGCGCAGGGCCGCCCACAGTGGAGCATCGTGCTGCTTCCAGGCGTTGAAGCCGAAATAGTCGCGCAATAATCCCGGTGCGACATCGCCGGCCATCAGCGCGCCTTCGATCAGCAGCGTCGCCGAGCCGCACATCGGATCGAACAGGCTGCCGCCGTTCTTGGCGATCTCCGGCCAGCCGGCTAGCAGCAGGATCGCGGCGGCGAGGTTTTCCTTCAGCGGCGCCTCGCCGCCTTCGCTGCGATAGCCGCGCCGATGCAGGCTCTCGCCGGAGAGATCGAGGCTCAGTGTGGCCTGATTCTTCAGCAGATAGACATTGAGCCGGATGTCGGGGCGCAGCGTGTCGATGGAAGAACGCGCCCCGCATTGCTCGCGTTGTTGGTCGACGATGGCGTCCTTGACCTTGAGCGCGCCGAACTGGCTGTGCGCGATGCGCGAGCGCGCGGTGTTGAAATCGATCGCTAACGTTTGCTCCGGGGTGAAATGCGCGCGCCAGTCGATGGCCTGGATGTTCTCGTAGAGCTGCTCGGGCGTCTTGGCCTCGAAGTGCGCGAGCGGCAACAACACGCGGTTGGCGAGGCGCGACCACAGACAAACCTTGTAGGCCGTCTCCAGCGTGCCGGTGAAGGCCACGCCGCGGCGTTGCGGTTGGATGTCGTGCGCGCCGAGGCCGCGCAGCTCCTCGGCGAGCAGCGCTTCGAGATGGGTGGCGGTGGCGGCGAAGAAATGGAGTGGTTCGGTCATGTCGGGCGATACTGATAAATGACCGGCAATCTTATCACAAAGCAGAATGGCGGAGCGCTGGCCGAGGCGATGGGCGGCCGCCGGGGGATGCGGCACGGAGGTGGTGTTTATTCGTTATTGGTCCACTTGCGGCGATTGATCACATAACCGGTGATCTTGCCCTTGAAGGGGATGAGCAGCATGCCATCGAGCCGATCACACACCTTGGGATCGCGGATGCTGCTGATGCCGATGGTCATGCCGTCGTGGCCGGCGCGCGGCTGGGCGCGGTAGGTGCCGCACAGACGGTCCCACCACGGCAGATTGAAACCGAAGTTGCAGTTGCTCTCGTCCTCCTCAATGGAGTGGTGCACACGGTGCATGTCGGGCGTGACGACGAAGCGCCGCAGGATGCGATCGAGCCCCAGCGGCAGCTTCGCGTTGGCGTGATTGAACATCGCGGTGGCATTGAGCAGGATCTCGAAGATGATCACGGCCAGCACCGGCGGGCCGAGCACACTGATGGCCGCGAACTTGATCAGCATCGACAGGAGGATCTCGATGGGATGAAAACGCGCGCCGGTGGTGACATCGAAATCGAGGTCGGCGTGATGCACGCGATGCAGCCGCCAGAGCGCCGGCACCGCATGGAACATCACGTGTTGCAGATAGATGATGAAATCCAGCGCCACGACGCTCGCGATCACGGCAAGGGCAAACGGCACATCAAAGTGATTGAACAACCCCCAGCCCTGATCCGCCGCGAACGCCGCCATGCCCACGGCCGCGGCGGGAAAGATCAGTCGCACCAGCGCGGTGTTGAGAAACACCAGGCCGAGATTATTGGTCCAGCGCAGGGGCTTGGAGACCGTCAACGGCCGGCGCGGAGCGAACACCTCCCACAATCCCATCACGGCGAGGATGCCGAAAAAGAATCCAAGACGCAGCGGTGCTTCGTGCGCGAGTACCCAGCTTGAAAAATCCACAGTGTTGTATCCCACGAGATTGGTGCAGCGGTGTATCTACTATACACCCGCCGGTGCGGTTCCGGAGCGGTGCGCCGCCGTGGCGGGCAATGGTATCTCGGCGACGATGGTCACCCCTTGGTTGGGCAGGGCACGGATCTCCACGTCGCCGCCGAGGGCGACCACGCGTTCGCGCATGCTGGTGAGGCCGAAACCGTTGTGGCGCGAGCCGGGATCGTAGCCGATGCCGTTATCGGTGATGATGAGGCACAGGCGGTTGCGGGGGTCGCCGTTGCGGCGGCAATGCCGGAGCGTAATGGAGGCCTGGTTGGCGTGGGAGTGCTTGGCGATGTTGGTCAGCGCCTCCTGGATGATGCGATAGAGTGCGATGTTGATCGTCTCGCCCAGTTCGCCTACGGTGGTGTCGTAGGCAAACTTGCAGCGGATGTCGGGATACTGCCGCGACCAGGAATCGATGTGCTCCTGAATGCTGCTGAGCAGGCCGAGTTCATCCAGCGCGGCGGGGCGCAGCCGCAGCACCAAGTCGCGGGTTTCGCTTTGGATATGGCGCGCGCTCGAACTGATGATCTCGGCGTAGCTGTGGATCTTGTCGATCTGATCGGAGGGCAGATTGGCGATCGCCTGGGCATGCAGGTTGATCGCGGCGATGTATTGGCTCAACTCATCGTGCAGCTCGTGGGCGAGGTGTTGGCGCTCCTCCTCCTGCACGGAATAGAGGCGCTGGGTCAGACGGCGGTTTTGCTCGAGCAGCGACTGGGTTCGTTCCTCCGCGGCCTTGCGTTCGGTGATGTCGGTCGAGATGCCGCATAGGGCATAGGGACGGCCGGCGCTGTCGAGCAACGGAAACTTGGTGGAAAGATAGACATGTATACCGTCGTGCTGCTGGGCACGCTCCTCGAAGGTCATGGGTTTCAGCTGCGCCATCACCTGACGGTCGTTGCGGGTGTAGGCTTCCGCCAGTTCCGGCGGAAATAACTCATCGACCGTCTTGCCGATGAGGTCCGCGCGGCTGATACCGAACAGCCCTTCGAAACGCTGGTTGATCAGGGTAAAACGCAGATCACGGTCCTTGACGTAGATGATCGCCGGGGAGTGATCGAGGATCGCCTGCAGCCGCGCCTCGCTTTCCTTGAGCGAGGCCTCGATCTGCTTGCGCCGGGCGATATCCTCTTGCAGCTGATTGAACAACACATGGCTGGTCAGGGAGTCGGCGATACGCTCGGCGATGTCCTTGAGCAGCTTCTGGTCGCTTTCGCTCCAGAGACGTTGACGGCCGCATTGGTGCATGCCGAGCAGCCAGGGCTCGCCGAGCAGGGGGCGCAGGGCGATGACGATCTGGGTCTTGATGTTGAACTGCCGCAACACCTCGCCGACCTCATCCTTTTGGGTGAAATCGAACATGACCGGCATGTCGCTGGCCAACGCCGCCTGGAATATCTTGGCGGAAACCGGGTCGGTGGGGACCTCCAGGTTCAGCGCCAAGGCGCCGGGATACTCCGGCACGTTGGCCTCCACCGGCACGCGCCAGGAGGCCGAGTTCGGATCACAGGGGTAGAGGAACCAGGCGCGATCGGCCTTGAAGATGGCGAGCATCTCCTGCACCACCTTTTGCAGCATCTCCTCGGTGCCGGTGCTGCGCGCCAGCACGCGCGAGATCCGGTCGAGGTTCTGGTAATGCGCGCGGCTGGCCTTGAGGGCCTCTTCCGCCTGTCGCTGCTCGGTGATGTCGCGCGCGATCCAGACGACCTTGCGCGGCCCGTGACTGACACCCGGCAGGGGTGCGACATGGGCCTCGAAACAGCGCACGCCGGCGATGACATCGAGTTGATAGCGAAAGGTCTGGGGTTGTTGCGTATCCAGTGCCAGATGGATGACCTTAAGGCAGTTCGTAGCGATATCTGCGGGCAGGATCTCGGCGATGCGTCTGCCTTTCACATTTTTCGCCTCGGAATAAAGCAGGCGGCTGGCGGGGTTGAGCACATCGACATAGCGGCCGTCCTCGTCGAGGATGAAGGCCAGATCGGGCAGCACCGAGGCGAAGGCCCGCAGCATCGCCTCGTTGTCGCCCAAGGTGGGGGCGTTATAGCTGTCTGCTTCCGTGTATTGGGGATTGTCCATGGTAATCGCTGTCTTGTGCGTCGTGCTCAGGTAATTTTAGTGGCTGAGTCCGCCAGATCTATAAGCAGGTGTGCCTTCCGTTATTTATTTATAGCAGCACCCGCTCGATCCCGCCCTGTTTGGCCCGCTCGATGAAGCGCGATTGCCAGTTTTCACCCAGCAGCGTGTTGGCCAGTTCGACCACGATGTAATCGGTCTCCATGCCGGTGTCGTCGCTGTAGCGCGACAAGCCTTGCTGGCAGGCCGGGCAGGAGGTGAGCATCTTCACGTTGCCCTTGCGCGCCACCGGCGCGCCGGTGAGTTGCTCGATGCCCTGGTGCAGCTCTTCCTGTTTACGGAAGCGCACCTGGGTGGCGATGTCGGGGCGTGAGACGGCGAAGGTGCCGGCCTCGCCGCAGCAGCGGTCGGAGAGCAGGACCTTTTGTCCCATCAAGGTGCTGGCCACCTGGGTCGGGTTGTACTGCTTCATCGGCGTGTGGCAGGGGTCGTGATACAGGTATTGTACACCCTTCACGCCCTCGAGCTTCACGCCCTTTTCCATCAGATACTCGTGGATGTCGAGCAGGCGGCAGCCGGGGAAGATCTGCTCGAACTGGTATTTCATCAGCTGGTCCATGCAGGTGCCGCAGGAGACGATGACGGTCTTGATGTCCATGTAGTTGAGCGTGTTGGCCACGCGATGGAACAGCACCTGATTGGCGGTGGAGATGCTCTTGCCTTTGGCCTCATCGCCAGCGGAGGTCTGCGGATAGCCGCAGCACAGATAGCCCGGCGGCAGAATGGTCTGGGCGCCGACCTCGTAGAGCATGGCCAGGGTGGCCAGTCCCACTTGGGAGAACAGGCGCTCCGAGCCGCAGCCGGGGAAATAGAACACCGCGTCGGATTCCTCGCTGACCTTGTGCGGGTCGCGCAGGATCGGCACGGTCTTCTCGTCTTCCAGGGCGAGCATGGCGCGGGTGGTCTGCATCGGCAGCTTGGCCGGCATCGGTTTTTTCACGAAGTTGATCACCTGGGCCTTGATCGGCATCTTGCCGGTGGTGGCGGCCGGGCGCTTCTCCTTGTTGAGGCGGAGCAGCGGCTTGGCCAGTTTGTAGCCGAGGCGTTGGGCCTTGTAGCCCCATTCGAGCAGTGTCTTGCGCATGATCTTGATCGTGGTCGGATCGGTGACGTTGAGAAACGCCATCGAGGCGCGCGTGGTGAGGCTGCTGCGGCGCTGGTTCTGTTTCTTCAGGATGGTGCGCATGGTGATGCTGACATCGCCGAAGTCGATGTTCACCGGGCAGGGGGTGACGCACTTGTGGCAGACCGTGCAGTGATCGGCCACGTCGTTCATCTCATCGAAATGGCGCACCGAGATGCCGCGGCGGGTCTGCTCTTCGTAGAGCACCGCCTCGATGATCAGTCCCGTGGCCAGGATCTTGTTGCGCGGCGAATACAGCAGATTGGCGCGCGGCACATGGGTGTTGCACACCGGCTTGCACTTGCCGCAGCGCAGGCAGTCCTTGATCGCGTCGTTGAGTGCGCCGAGATCGCTCGCCTCGAGGATCAGCGCCTCTTGCTTGACCAGTTGTAGCGAGGGGGTGTAGGCGTTGTCCAGGCCCGAGCCGGGCAGTAGTTTGCCGCGGTTGAAATGGCCGTGCGGATCGATGGTCGATTTGTAGGTGGCGAACTCCTCGACCGATTTGCCGCTCAAGTACTGCATCTTGGTGATGCCGATGCCGTGCTCGCCGGAGATCACACCGCCGAGCGCGATGGCGAGATCCATCACGCGGTCGACGATGCGGTCGGCCTCGCGCAGCATGTCGTAGTCGTTGGAGTACACCGGGATGTTGGTGTGCACGTTGCCGTCACCCGCGTGCATATGCGTGGCGACGAATAGCCGGCGGCGGCGCTGCTCGGCGTGGATCTTGTCGAGGCGCTCGCGCAGCGCGGCCATCTCCTGGCCGCTGAAGATCTGTTTGAGCGGGCGTTCCACCGATTGGCGATAGGAGATGCGCAGGTCGCGGCGTTGCAGCAGGTGGAACAGCGTGTCGTTGGGTTGCAGCGCCGCCGTGGCCGGCTCATCGAGCAGCGCCAAATGCGCGGCGGCCGGCGCGTCGATCGACGCCAGGATCGCGTTCCAGGTGTTGCGCGTAGCGAGCAGGTGGTCGCGCGCGGCCTGTTTCTTGCCCTCCAGGATCGCCTCGTTCTCGGCGCTGAGCATTTGCGCGCCGCTCAGGCGCAGTTCCGGGATATCGCCGCTCAGGTAGTCGAATACCGCATCGATCATCGCCAGCTTGTTGCGGGTGGAGTGTTCGATGTTGATGCGCTCGATGCCTTCATTGTATTCGGCCAGCCGGTCGAGCGGGATGACCACGTCTTCGTTGATCTTGAAGGCGTTGGTGTGCGCGGCGATCGCGGCGGTGCGGGTGCGGGCTTCCCAGAACTTGTAGCGCGCCTCGCGGCTGACCGCGATGAAGCCCTCGGCGTCGCGCTTGTTGGCCATGCGCACGATGGTCGAGGCGGCCGCGGCGACGCGGTCTTCGTCATCGCTCGCCACATCGATCAGCAGCACCATCTTGGGCAATTCTGGGCGCGGGGCCTTGGTGGAGTATTTCACCGCGCGCACGTAGCGTTCGTCGAGGTGCTCCATGCCGGCGAGCAGCACCTCGGGCAGGCTGTCGATGTAGTCCTTGGTCTCGACGATCGCCGGTACGGCGCGCGAGAGGTCGCTGCCAAAGAATTCCAGGCAGACGGTGCGCACATGCTTGGGCATCTTGTGCAGGACGAACACCGCCGAGGTGATCAGGCCGTCGCAGCCTTCCTTCTGGATGCCGGGCAGGCCGCCGAGAAATTTGTTGGTGACATCCTTGCCCAGGCCGCGTGCACGGAAGTCCTGCGCCGGGATCGTGAGGACGGTCGGCTCGCCCGCGCGGGTCTTGCCGTCGGCCTGATAACGGGTGATGCGGAATTCGGCGAATTCCACGTCGTGGATCTTGCCGAGATTATGGTTGAGGCGTTCGACCTCCAGCCACTGGGCATCGGGTGTGACCATGCGCCAGGAGACGAGATTGTCCAGCGTGGTGCCCCACAGTACCGCCTTCTTGCCGCCGGCGTTCATGGCGATGTTGCCGCCGATGCAGGAGGCATCCTGCGAGGTGGGATCGACGGCGAAGGCGTAACCGGCCGCCTCCGCCCGCTCGGAGACGCGCTTGGTGACCACGCCGGCGCCGGTGCGCACGGTGGGCACCGGCTGGGCCACGCCGTGGATGGTGCGCAGCTCGACCGCGCCGAGGCTGTCGAGCTTCTCGGTGTTGATCACCGCGCTGTGTTCATAAAGCGGGATCGCCCCGCCGGTATAGCCGGTGCCGCCGCCGCGCGGGATGATGGTCAGCCCCAGCTCGATGCAGGCGGCGACGATGGACGCCACCTCTTCTTCGGTGTCGGGCGAGATGACCACGAACGGGAATTCCACGCGCCAGTCGGTGGCGTCGGTCACGTGCGAGACCTTGGCCAGGCCGTCGAACTGGATGTTGTCCTTGCGCGTGAGGCGCGCGAGCTTTTTCAGCGCGACCTTGCGCAGAGTGTTCTGGCGCTGCAGCCAGTCCTCGAATTCATGTACCGCCTGGCGGGCGCGGTCGGTCAGTTCGATGGCGAGATCGTTGCCGCCGGCGCGGTTGACGATCTGGTCGAGCCGGTGGTGCAGGGCATGCACCAGCGACTGCCAACGCTTGCGGTTTTCGATCAGGTCGTCCTGGATGAAGGGATTGCGCTTGATGACCCACATGTCCCCCAGCACCTCGAACAGCATGCGGGCCGAGCGGCCGGTGCGGCGCCCCTCGCGCAGGGTGTTGAGCACCTCCCACATGTCCTGGCCGAGAAAGCGGATGACGATTTCCCGGTCGGAGAAGGAGGTGTAGTTGTACGGGATTTCCCGGATGCGTTGTGTGGTAGCGGTCATTACTGCGCGGTGCTTAACATCGGTTTTGAGAGGTAGGCCAGTTTAGCATATTGAGACCTGATTTAATGAAAATTGGGGGGCGGCCGATAAAGGCCTTACCGGTAACAAGAATTGATTAATAACACATGATTCGCAAGGAAAAGTAGAGTCGCATGTCCACCACGCAAGTCGTTGTCGATCTTGACACCCTCAAGGGTCTGGAACCGATCGCATCACTCTCGCACGCGCGCATCGAGGAGTTGGCGAAAAAGACCATCGTCGAAGGTTACGCCCCGGGCACGGCGCTGTTCAGCGAGGGGGAGTACGACCGTTGCCTGGTCTATCTGCTCGATGGCGAGATCGAATTGCGTTCCGAGCTCAAGCCCGAGCCGCTCTATATCACCGCCGGCATGCCCGAGTCGTGGCGGCCGCTCGCCAATCGCCAGCCGCGGCAGATGACCGCCACGGCGGTGGGCTACGTGGAGGTGATCCGCATCGATATCGACGAATTCGATCGCCTGCTCGCCTGGGACCAGATGGCCGCCTCCGACGACGGACAAGACAGCCAAGCCAAGCGCAGCGCGCAGAACGCCGCCGGCAAGATGACACAATCGGCCACCTTCGCCAATCTGCCCGCGGCCAACATCGAAGCGCTGTTCCGCCGCATGGAAACCCTCGCGGTGAAAACCGGCGATGTGATCATCCGTCAGGGTGATCCCGGTGACTATTATTACATCCTGGATCGGGGGCAGGTTCGCGTCACGCGCCAGATGGAACCGAATGGCCCGGTGATCGAGTTGGCCGTGCTGGGTACCGGCGCCAGTTTCGGTGAAGAGGCATTGATCTCGGACAATCCGCGTAACGCCTCGATCACGATGCTGGAAGACGGCCAGGTGCGTCGTCTGGCAAAGAAGGATTTCATCGAGCTGCTCAAGGAGCCCATGCTCGACTGGGTGGAGCTGGGCGAGGCCGTCGAGGCGCTGGAGAACGACGCCCAATTTCTCGACGTGCGCGTGGCCAGCGAGTTCCAGCAAGGCCACCTGCCGAGCGCGATCGATATTCCGTTATTCGAACTGCGCCAGCGCATCGGCGAGCTGGATGGGAACGTGAAGTATATCTGCTATTGCAGCACCGGCCGGCGCAGCTCCGCCGCCGCCTTCCTCCTGGCGCAAAACGGCCTCAAGGCCGCGGTGTTGAAGGGCGGCATCGACGCCGTGCCGCCGTCATTCGTCATCCGCTGAGGCCGTTTACCGAAAGAATAATTACCGCGTAACGCGCCGTTTTTCCCGCCGCGATGAACAACAGCGTGCGCCCGAGTGGCGTACGCGCCACTCCCGCCGCCAGGCACAAGGCATCGCCAATCACCGGCAACCACGACAATAACAACACTGGACTGCCCCAGCGCCGGATTTGTGCCAGTGCGCGCTGATGCTTGTTCGGCAAACCCTCCTGCTTGAGCAGATTCTTCGCAATCAACACCCCGATCAGCCAGGTGCTCATCGCCCCCAGCGTGTTGCCCAGCGCCGCCACCCACAGCAATTGCCACGGCGAATGCGCGCCCTGATGTACCAGCAATGCAAGCACTATCTCCGAGCCGCCGGGCAGCAGGGTGGAGGAGAGCAAGGCGCTGAGGAACAATCCCCACAGGCTGGTGTCGGCATCGATCGTCATGGGCCGCAAGATTGGTGTGTTATAGTGAGGGCCGAATAATCACTGCCGATTCGGCATCAAAACCCGCTGGCTCCCTCCCCCTTGACGGGGGAGGGCTGGGGCGGGGGTGATAAAGGTGTGGCTCATCCACGCATGCACCCCCATCCCAACCTTCCCCCGACAAGGGGGAAGGAGTCAAGGCGTCGAGTCATAACCAAAAAAACCAGAAAGGGGGAGTTTACATGCTTTGGGTGAAGTCGTTGCACATCATCTTCATGGTGACCTGGTTCGCGGGGCTGTTCTATCTGCCGCGCCTGTATGTCTATCACGCCATGGCCGAGGACCAAGTCAGCAAGGATCGCTTCAAGATCATGGAGCGCAAGCTGTTCTACGGCATCATGACGCCGGGCTTCATCCTCACCGCCGTGTTCGGCTTCTGGGTGATGTGGGGCTATCAGGATCAATTCGTCGCCGGGGGCTGGCTGCACATCAAGTTGCTGTGCGTGGCGCTGCTGGTGGTCTACCACATCCTGTGCGGCAAATACCTCATCGATTTCAAGCATGACCGCAACACCAAGAGCCACGTGTTCTACCGCTGGTTCAATGAATTTCCGGTGATCCTGTTGTTCGTCATTATCTTTCTGGTGGAGCTCAAGCCCTTGAGCGCATAATGGCCTGAACTACTCCCGAGGATATCGCGATGGAACAAACCCTACCCTTGCCCACGGTGATGGTCTTCGCCGGCAACGACCCCAGCGGCGGCGCCGGCATCAGCGCCGACATCGAAACCATCGTCTCGATGGGCGGTCATGTGCTGCCGGTGATCACGTCGCTGACGGTGCAGGATACGCAGAACGTCAAGCGTTTCGAGCCGGTCGACGCCGGTTTGCTGATCGAACAGGCGCGCGC
Source organism: Pseudomonadota bacterium (assembly GCA_040752855.1). GTDB lineage: Bacteria > Pseudomonadota > Gammaproteobacteria > RBG-16-57-12 > RBG-16-57-12 > JBFMHP01. Next base: position 48,319 of record JBFMHP010000021.1, read on the forward strand.
GGTGCTGGAGGATATCCCGGTCTCGGCCTTCAAGATCGGCATGCTCGGCAGCGTGGAGATTGTCGAGGCGGTACATTCCATTCTGGTCGATTACCCGGATTGCCCGGTCGTGCTCGATCCGGTGCTGCGCGCCGGCGGCGGCACTGATCTGGCCGACGAGGAGCTGATCGACGCCATGATCGAACTGCTGTTCCCGCTGACCACGGTGCTCACGCCCAACAGCCAGGAGGCGCGCCAGCTGGCGCACGAGGCGGATACCTTGGATGCCTGCGCCCACGAGCTGCTCGACATGGGTTGCGAGTACGTGCTGATCACCGGCACCCACGAAAACACCCCGCATGTCATCAACTCACTTTACGCCAATCATCGCCTGCTCGAGAGCTTCACCTGGGAGCGCCTGCCCGAGGTCTACCATGGCTCCGGCTGCACGCTCTCATCGGCCATCGCCGGATTGCTCGGTCATGGCCTGGACCCGTTTACCGCCGTGCACGAGGCGCAGGAGTACGTCTGGGAGGCGCTCAACAACGGCTATCGTCTCGGCATGGGCCAGTTGCTGCCCAACCGCTTGTTCTGGGCGCGCGGCGAGACCGAGGATGTCGGCGAGGATGAAGGCAGCGTCTAAATGACCATTCTGCGCGGCCTGTATGTCATCACCGACCGTGAATTGCTCGCGAACCGGCTGATCGAGGCGGTGGAGGAGGCGCTGCGGGGCGGGGCGCGCATCGTCCAGTATCGCGACAAGGGCGCGGATCAGGCGCGGCGCGAACATGAGGCCAAGGCCTTGCTGGCGTTGTGCCGGCGCTACCATGTGTCGCTGCTGATCAATGATGATGTCGACCTGGCCCAGAGGGTGGGGGCCGACGGCGTGCATCTCGGCCAGGAGGACCTCGCCTTGACGGAGGCGCGCGCCCGGCTGGGTGAACAGGCCATGATTGGGGTATCCTGCTACAATCGCTTGGATCTGGCACAGGCGGCCCAAGAGGCGGGGGCGGATTACGTGGCCTTCGGCCGGTTCTTCTCCTCGCAGACCAAGCCGAATGCCGTGCAGGCATCATTGGATCTGTTACGCCAAGCCAAGCGGGAACTGCGTATACCCGTGGCGGCCATCGGGGGGGTGACGCCGGAAAACGGCCGGTCACTGGTCGAGGCCGGGGCGGATATGCTGGCGGTGATCCACGGTGTGTTCGGTCCGGCGAACATAGAGGCAACAGCCGCCCGTTACGCGGCCTTGTTTGGAATCCGAAAAAAACCAGATGAGTAGGCCGGCATAAGCGTTAGCGTTGCCGGCAACCGATGCCGGGAACGGCTGCGCCTTATCCCGGCCTACGCTCATTTAGAAATACAGGCTGGGTGCAGCGCAGCGCAACCCAACATCGATCAAAGCAATAACGAAGTGACAAAGGAAACAACCATGACGCGATCTCACGATCTGTTTATCCAGGCCCAGAAACACATTCCGGGGGGAGTGAATTCACCGGTGCGCGCCTTCCGCGGCGTGGGCGGCGATCCGGTGTTCTTCAAGAAGGGCGAAGGGGCCTATGTCATCGACGAGGATGACAAACGCTATATCGACTATGTCGGTTCCTGGGGCCCGATGATCGTGGGTCATGCCCATCCCAAGGTGCTCGATGCCGTGCGCGAGACCATCGCCAACGGCCTGGGCTTCGGCGCGCCGACGCGCATCGAAACCGTGATGGCCGACCGCGTCTGCGAACTGGTGCCCTCCTGCGAGATGGTGCGCATGGTCAGCTCCGGCACCGAGGCGACCATGAGCGCGATCCGCCTGGCACGCGGCTACACCGGGCGCGACAAGATCGTCAAATTCGAGGGCTGCTATCACGGCCACTCCGACTCGCTGCTGGTCAAGGCCGGTTCCGGCATGCTGACCCTGGGTGTGCCGACCTCGCCCGGCGTGCCCGCGGCATTAGCCGAGCACACCATCACGCTCAACTACAACGACATCAATTCGGTCAAAGAGGCCTTTGCGCACGTCGGCCAGCAGATCGCCTGCATCATCGTCGAGCCGGTGGCCGGCAATATGAACTGCATCCCGCCGGTGCCCGGCTTCCTGGAAGGCCTGCGTTCGATTTGCGATGAATACGGCGCGGTGCTGATCTTCGACGAGGTGATGACCGGCTTTCGCGTCGCACGCGGCGGCGCGCAGGAGTACTACAAGGTGAAGCCCGACCTCACCACCCTGGGCAAGGTCATCGGTGGCGGTCTGCCGGTCGGCGCCTTCGGCGGCAAGAAAGAAATCATGGCGAAGATCGCCCCGCTCGGTCCGGTGTATCAGGCCGGCACGCTCTCCGGCAATCCGGTGTCGATGGCCGCGGGTCTGGCCTCGATGGAGATCCTCTCTCAGCCCGGCTTCCACGCCAACCTCGACCGACTGGCGAAGAACTTCATGAACGGTCTGAAGGAGCGCGCCAAGGCCGCGAAGATACCGCTCACCACCAATCAGGTCGGCGGCATGTTCGGCTTCTTCTTCACCGAAGAAAAACAGGTCAACACCTATTATCAAGTGACCCAGTGTCATCTCGAACGCTTCAAGCTGTTCTATCACGAGATGCTCAACGAAGGTGTGTATCTCGCGCCCTCGGCCTTCGAGGCCGGCTTTGTCTCCAGCGCCCACACCGACGCCGAGATCAATGCGACGCTGGATGCGGCTGAGCGCGTGTTTGCGAGGCTTTAACACTGGTGAGAGGAATCACACGTAGGGCGCAATAACCGAAGGGCATTGCGCCGTATGTGAAATTGAAAGGCAAAGGAATTATGCCCAATTACCGCCGCGCCTGGTATCCAGGAGGAACATACTTCTTCACGGTCAACTTGCTGCAAAGACAGGGCAGCGATCTGCTCGTTCGACGCATCGACAATCTGCGCGCCGTCGTGCGATCGGTACAAATCCGTCATCCGTTTGTGATCCATGGCTGGGTGGTGCTGCCGGAGCACATGCACTGTGTCATTAAATTGCCGCCGGGGGATGCCGACTTTGCGACGCGTTGGCGGTTGATCAAATCCGACTTTGGAAAAATGCTGCCACTCACCGAGCGAAGATCACCGGTGCGGCAGCGGCGCGGGGAGCGTGGTATCTGGCAGCGTAGGTATTGGGAACACCTGATTACTAATGATGAGGATTTTTCTGCGCACATGGATTACGTGCACATCAATCCAGTTAAACATGGCTTAGTACGGAGAGTGCGTGACTGGCCGTATTCAACCTTTCATCGATTGGTTGAAAGTGGCGTGTATCCGCTGGACTGGGCCGGTGGCGATGAGGCACGGTTGGGCTATGAAGATTGACACCCGGCGCAATGCCCTGCGGTTATTGCGCCCTACATGCTAGGGAGAGCGCAGATTCACTTATGACAGTTTCAGCACACGATCATTTATCCGCACTGCACATCCTGCGCAGTGTCTTCGGCTACGAACAGTTTCGCGGCGAGCAGGCGGCGATTATCGCCCAGGTCATCAGCGGCGGCGATGCGCTGGTGTTGATGCCGACCGGTGGCGGCAAGTCGCTGTGTTATCAGATTCCTGCCTTGGTGCGCGCGGGCGTGGGGGTGGTGGTCTCGCCCTTGATCGCCTTGATGCAGGATCAAGTTGCAGCATTGCGGCAAAACGGTGTGAAGGCCGCCTATCTCAATTCCAGTCTCACGCCGGCCGAGATGAACGCGGTGGAAAACCAATTGCGCCGCGGCGAGCTGGATCTGCTGTATGTGGCCCCCGAGCGCCTGTTGAACGGACGTACCCTGGAACTGTTGAGTCAGCTCAACGTGGCGCTGTTTGCCATCGATGAGGCGCACTGCGTTTCGCAATGGGGGCATGATTTTCGTCCCGAATACATCCAGCTCTCCGTACTGCACGAGCGTTTCCCGGATATCCCGCGCATCGCGTTGACCGCCACCGCCGATGTGCCGACCCGGCGTGAGATCATCCAGCGCCTGGCGCTCGATCACGCGAAGATCTTCAACAGCGGTTTCGACCGCCCCAACATCCGTTATCGCATCACCGAAAATCAGGGTAATGCGCGCGAGGAGTTGCTGCGTTTTATCCGCGACGAACATGACGGCGAGTCCGGCATCGTCTATTGCCTGTCGCGCCGGCGCGTCGACGAGATCGCCGAGTGGCTGTGCACCAAGGGGTTGCACGCGCTGCCCTATCACGCCGGCATGAACGCCGCCGCGCGCCAGGAAAATCAGGAACGCTTTCTGCGCGAAGACGGCGTGATCATCGTCGCCACCATCGCCTTCGGCATGGGCATCGACAAGCCCGATGTGCGTTTCGTCGCTCACCTTAATCTTCCCAAAAGCATCGAGGCCTATTATCAGGAGACCGGCCGCGCCGGCCGCGATGGTCTGCCGTCGGACGCCTGGATGTCGTATGGATTGCAGGATGTGATCACCCTGCGCCAGATGCAGGAGGAGTCCCAGGCCGACGAGCAGCATAAACGCGTCGAGCGCCACAAGCTCGACGCCATGCTCGGCCTGTGTGAACTGACTACGTGCCGGCGCCAGGCGCTGCTGGCGTATTTCGGTGATCAACTGGAGCAGCCGTGCGGCAATTGCGACAACTGTCTCAATCCGCCGGCGACCTGGGATGCCACGGTCGCCGCGCAAAAGGCGCTGTCGTGCGTGCATCGCACCGGCCAGCGTTTCGGCGTGAACTATTTGATCGAGGTGTTGCGCGGCAGCACGAATGCGCGCATCCAACAGTTCGGCCATGAGCAGCTCAGTACTTACGGCATCGGCGCCGACCTGAGCGTCAACGACTGGCGCGGGGTCTTTCGTCAGTTGATCGCACGCGGCCTGCTGCGGGTCGATCTCGAAGGCCATGGCGGACTGCATCTCACCGAGGCGGCGCGGCCGGTGTTGCGCGGTGACACTCAGCTCATGCTGCGTAAGCAAGCGAAACGCGACAAACGCGAGAACAAGCGTCGCGCCGGTCCCGCGGGTCAGGTCCCCGGCGGCGCGCTGTGGGAGGCGCTGCGCGCCTGTCGCCGGCGGCTCGCGGAAGAGCAGGGCGTGCCGGCCTATGTCATCTTTCATGATGCGACGCTGCTGCAGATGGCCGAGCAAAAACCGCAAACCCTGGCGCAACTCGGGCAGATCTCCGGTGTTGGCGAACGCAAGCTCGTCGCTTACGGCGCAGACTTCCTGGCGGTGATTAGGGAGACAGAACAGGCTGGCTTATAATTATCAACCCGGGCGATCCAAGGTATCTGTCACTCATTCCAGAAAAGTCCCTTCTCCCTGAGGGAGAGGGGACAAAAATAGATATCTTTTCCCCTTCGAGTTAATAATATTTTTAATCAACGGTATCAATAACAACATCATGACCACACCGCTTTCTAAAACCGAGACCGAACGCCTGTTGAAGTTGGCCACCACCGCCTCGATGGTCACGGCGGTTATTCTGATTGCCGCCAAGTTTGCGGCCTATCTGCTCACCAACTCGATGAGCGTGCTCGCCTCGCTGATCGATTCGCTGATGGATGCGGGGGCCTCGCTGATCAATCTGCTGGCGGTGCGTTACTCGCTCGCGCCGCCGGATACCGAGCACCGCTACGGGCATGGCAAGGCCGAGTCGATCGCCGGGCTGGCGCAGGCCACGTTCATCACCGGATCGGGCTTGTTTCTGATCGTCGAGGCGATCGATCGCATCGTGCATCCCGAGCCGCTGGACGATCTGGGCATCGGTCTGGCGGTGATGATCTTCGCGATTGCCGCTACGCTGATCCTGTTGGCGATCCAGTACTACGTGATCCGCCGCACGCATTCCACTGCGATCCGTGCCGATGCGCTGCATTACAAGACCGATCTGCTGGCCAACGGCGCGACCATCGCCGCATTAGTCCTGACGCAGATCGGCTGGTTCGGCGTCGATCCGCTGTTTGGTCTGGCCATCGCCGTCTACATCCTCTACAGCGCCTGGGGCATCGGGCGGGATGCGGTGCATGATCTGCTCGACCGGGAACTGTCTGACGAGAAGCGCGCCACGATCATCGCGCTGGCCACGGAAAATCCCCGCGTGCGCGGCATCCACGATTTGCGCACGCGCCTCTCCGGGCGCACCGAGTTCATCCAGATGCATCTGGAATTGGATGACGACCTGCCGTTGATCGAGGCCCATGCCATCGCCGATGAGGTCGAGAAAAAGATCATGCAGGCGCTGCCGACGGCCGATGTGGTGATCCACCAGGACCCGGTGAGCACCATCGACGCCGGCACGCAGCCGGTGTTCCGACGCGCGCAGTGATTCGCTTTCCCGTGGGTTGCCGGCAAGCGTTGCTTATACCGGCCTACGTCGGTGAGTCGTAGGCCGGGATAAGGCGCAGCCGTTCCCGGCATCGGTTGCGGCAAGACGGCGGAATTAACTAAATTTTACGCGCATGATTTCGTGTGGTTGAGATAGGATGATCCAAAATCCAGGAGGACAAAGGTGTTGACTATCCTTCACCGCAGCCTTCGCGCTGCGTTTTTGTTTGCGCTGCCATGGGCGGTTCACGCCGCGCCGCTGGTCACGGTCAAGCCGCTCGAGGCGTTGGCGGTGTATCCCAATGTGAGCGTGTCGGGCGAGGTGATCAGTCTCAACGACAGCGAGCTGAGCGCGGAGATCCGCGCCGTGATCCGCGAGATCCCAGTGCTGGTCGGCCAGCGCGTGCGTAAGAACGACGTGCTGGCGCGGCTCGAGTGTCACGATTATCAGAATCAGGCGCTGCAAGCCGCGGCGGCGCAGCGGGCCTCCGCCGCGCGTGTGGCCCTGGCCGATTTTCAATTGGAACGCGCGCGTTCGCTGCGCGCGACGGACACGGTCTCCGCCGAACTGGTCAAGCAGCGCGAGACCGAAGCGGCGGCCGCCCACGCCGAGCAGGACGCGCAGACCGCCGCGGTGGCGCTGGCGCAAAAGAATGTGGTCCGCTGCGAGGTGCGCGCGCCGTTCGCCGGCATCGTGACCGCGCGGCTGGGGCAGGTCGGCGAGCTGGCCCAACCCGGTTCGCCGCTGGTGCGCCTGGTCGAGGGCGATGCCATCGAGGTGAGCGCGAAGCTGCGTGGGGAGGAGGTCGCCGCGCTGCAAGGCGGCAAGGGTACGGAATTCATCACGCAGGGCGCGCGCTACCCGCTGCGGCTGCGCGTGGTGAGCCCCGCCTTTGATGCGCGCGAGCGCACGCGCGAGGCGCGGCTGTTGTTTACCGGCGAGAAGGCCTTGCCCGGCAGCGTCGGCGAGGTGGTCTGGCGCGCGCAGCAGGCGCATCTGCCCTCGGAGCTGATCTCCAAGCGCGGCGGCCGGCTCGGTGCGCTCGTGCTCGAGGGCGAGCAGGCGAAGTTTGTCCCATTGCCGCAGGCCCAGGAGGGCCGTCCGGTGCGCGTGGATCTGCCGCCGACGACGCGCATCATCGTCGAGGGCCGCTACAGTCTGCAGGATGGGGATAAGGTGCAGGTGCAATAGTCATGCTGGAAAGACTGATCAAGCACCACGTGCTGGCCAACCTCACCTTCGCGGTGGTGATGGTCATGGGCATCCTGTCGTATCTCGCCATGCCGCGCGAGCAGGACCCGGAGATCAACTTCAACTGGATCGACATCTCCACGCCGTATCCGGGCGCCTCGGCCGAGGATGTGGAGAAACTGGTCACCGATCCGCTGGAGGAGGCCATCGGCAAGATCTCCGACGTGCGCTTTGTCATCAGCACCAGCCGCGAGGGCATGTCGAGCATCCTGGTGCGCTTCAACGAGATCAGCGCGCCGGTGTTCGACAAGCGCGTCACCGACCTGCGCCGCGAACTGCAAAACAAGGCCAACAGCGAGCTGCCCGAGGAGGCCGAAGACCCGCGCATCATCGAGATCACCACCAGCAACGCCTTTCCCACCGCCACGGTGATCGTCGGCGGACAGGCCGATGACGAGCACCTGCGCCGCATCGCGCGCACCGTGGAACAGGATCTGGAGCGCATCCCCGGCATCGATGCCGTGGTGGCGATGGGGTTGCACGACCCGGAATTCCTGGTGGAGTTTTCCCCGCAGGCGCTGCGCGATCACGGCGTGACGCCGGTGGCGCTGGCCGAGACGGTCGGCAGCTATTTCCGCGACACCTCCGCCGGCACGGTGCAGGTCGGAGAGGAAGATTGGCTGGTGCGCCTGGTCGGCACCGATCCCGCGCCGGACTACATCGCCGGCCTGCCGGTGGTCGGCGCCCAGGGCGAGGTGCCGGTGGGCAATGTCGCGCAGGTCAGCCGCGGCCGCAGCACGCCCGAGATCCTGGCGCGCTATAACGGCAAGCCCGCGGTGATGCTGGCCGTCTCCAAGAAGGGCCGCACCAATACGCTGGAGCTGGTCGAGCGGATCAAGCAATATCTCGAGCGCCAGAACCCGGTGGCGCAGTTGAGCGGCGTCGAGGTGGTGCTGATGGACGACCAGACCACGCAGACGCGCGAGGCCCTCGGCATCATGCAGAGCAACGCCGTGTTGGGCCTGCTGCTCGTCACCCTGGTGACCTGGGCCTTCCTCGGCTCGCGCATCGCGTTTTTCGTCGGCATCGGCATCCCGTTCACCCTCGCCGCCACCTTCTGGCTGTTGAGCGCCACCGGTCAGACCATCAACGTCTCGGTGCTGCTCGGCCTGGTGATCGTGCTCGGGATGCTGGTCGACGACGCCGTCGTGGTGGTGGAGGCGATCTACTACCGCTTGCAGCGCGGCATGGATGCGTTGCGCGCCGCGGCCGAGGCGCTGCGCGAGGTGTTCACGCCGGTGACCGCCTCGGTGGCCACGACCGTCGCCGCCTTCCTGCCGCTGATGCTGCTGCCGGGCATCGTCGGCGATTTCATGTTCATCATCCCGTTTGTGGTGACCTCGGCGCTGCTGATCAGCCTGGCGGAGGCCTTCTGGATGCTGCCGGTGCACATCGCCGCGGCGCGCGTGAGCTTCGACAAGCCCTCGCGCATCCACAAATACCGCGTGGCCGCCACGCACTGGTTGCAGATCAAATACGCCCGCCTGCTCATCGCGGTGCTGCGCCGGCCCAAGGCCTCGCTCGCCGGCGCCGGGCTGATCCTGCTGCTGGCGGTGGCGGTGGTTGCGGCGGGCGGGGTGCGCGTGCAGTTCTTCGCCTTCGATCCGATCCGGCTGTTCTACATCAATGTGGAAATGCCGCCGGGCGCGACGCTGGAAGACACCATGCAGACCATGCAGCGGATGGAGGCCAAGGTGCGCGAAGGCGTGCGTGCAGGTGAGGTGCGCGGCATCGCCTCGTATGCCGGGCAGATGTTCACCGAGACCGAGCCGCTGTTCGGCGACCGCTACGGCCAGGTGTTCGTGAGCCTGCATCCGAAGACCGCCGCTTTGCGCGGCGTGGATGAAATGATCGCGGATCTGCGCGAAACCGTGCTCGCCACCCCCGGCCCGACGCGCATCTATTTTCAGCGCATGAGCGGCGGGCCGCCGACCACCAAGCCGATCAAGGTCAAGGTGCGCGGGGATGACTTCGCGCAACTGCGCGCGGCCACTGATGATCTGATCGCATTTCTGCGCACGATCCCGGAAGTGCGCGACATCACCGACGACGACAGCCCCGGCAAACAGGAGCTGCGCCTCAAGCTCGACAGCGATGCCATCGAACGCGCCGGTCTGCACCCGGCGGTGGTCAGCCGCACGCTGCGCTTGTTGTTCGACGGCGAGGTGGTCGCCAGCATGCAGCTACAAGGGGAGAAGGTCGAGGTGCGCATACGCGGGCTCGAGGACCGCGTCACCGATATCGAGGACATCCTGCGCACGCCGATCGCCCTGCCCGAGGGCGGCAGCATCCCGCTCGGGGCGCTGGCGAGTTATGAGGTCTATCGCGGCAAGGCCAATATCCGCCATTACGAATTCCGCCGTGCCATCACCGTCGAGGCCGATCTCGACAAGGAGCGGCTGGATACCGTCACGGTCAACGCGCGCATCCAGGAATACTGGGACGGGGCGCGCTTGGATTATCCGGGTGTCGAGGTGGACCTCACGCGCGCGGAACGCTGGGAAGGGCTGCGCCTGAAGTATCCCGGCGTCGACCTGGATTTCACCGGCGAGCTCGACGACATCCAGGAAAGCCTGGATGCCATGGCCCTGCTGTTCCTGCTCGGCATCGGCCTGATCTATCTGATCCTCGGCACGCAGTTCAAGAGCTACTTCCAGCCGCTCATGATCCTGGTCACCGTTCCGCTCGCCTTCGCCGGCGTGGTCTTCGGGCTGTTCGTCACGCAGAATCCGCTGAGCCTGTTCACCATGTACGGCGTGGTGGCCCTCGCCGGCGTCGCGGTCAACTCCGCCATCGTGATGATCGACGCGGCCAACCGCCGCCTGGAGGAAGGCATGACCGTGCAGCACGCCATCATCTACGCCGCGCGCCGCCGCCTCGTACCCATCCTCATCACCAGCCTTACCACCATCGCCGGCCTGTTCTCGCTGGCCGTCGGCATCGGCGGCAAATCGCTGCTGTGGGGGCCGGTCGCCTCCTCCATCGTCTGGGGTCTGGCCTTCTCCACCACCCTTACGCTGTTCGTCATCCCGCTGCTCTACCGCGCCTTCATGCAGCGCAGCCATCAAAATCGGCACCGTGGCCGGCGGCGGTAAAGTACGCACACGCCGGAATGACGGAAATGCGATCTTTTCAGAGGGCGTCAGGACGCGGGCGTTTAGTTCGCGGATTTGCGATAATGCCCCGCGATTCGAATATCCGCTGAATGGTTCAAAGTATTTTGCACATGAATAACGAAGGCATTTCCCTCCCGCATCCGCGCTCGCTCTTGCGCTACCATCCCTCCGCTTTTCTCCTCGCCGCGCAGCTGCTGAGCTTGCTGCTGTATGCGTTCAATGACGTCATCCCCGGCGGGAACGCGCTGCTCGGCGCGCTCGGCGTCTTGGTGCTGATGCTGGCGGTTTGGGTCATCAGTCGTGGCGCGGTGGCGCGCTGGGTGTTGTGGGCACTGGCCGTGCCGGCGTTTGCCCTGTCGTCGCTGACGGCATTTTCCGACGACCCGCGGCTCATCGTGTGGTCGGCGCTGGTGGACGCCACGCTGTACTTTTGCGCGGCCGGGAGTTTGATCGCCTACATGATGGAAGATCACCGCGTCACGACCGACGAGCTGTTCGCCGCCGGCGCCACCTTCACCTTGATCGCCTGGGGCTTTGCCTATTTGTATCTAGTGTGCCAAATCGGGTGGCCGGGGAGCTTTGTCGGCGCGACCCAGCCCGAAGCGCCGCGCAGCTTCCTCGAACTCCTGTTCCTGAGCTTCACTACCTTGTCCTCGACCGGGCTGGGGGATGTCTTGCCGATCTCGCCGATGGCGCGGGTGCTGGTGATGCTGGAACAGTTCGCCGGGATCGCCTACATCGCCGTGGTGGTGTCGCGCTTGATCGGGATGACGATCGTGCATCATCGACAAGCCGGAGCGGGGGACAAGTAGCGCCGATATTCCCGCTGTGACGCGACCAAATGAAAGCAACAAAGATCGTGCGGGCGATGCCGATGGCAGGTGTGCCAGCACACCCGTGAGGGCTATTCAGGCGCATGGCATACCGCCTCGATGTTGTGGCCGTCCGGGTCGAACACAAAGGCGCCATAGTAGTTGGGATGATACAGCGCGCGTATGCCGGGCGGACCATTGTCCTTGCCGCCGGCGGCCAGCGCCGCGGCGTAGAACTCCCTGACCTGGGCGCGGTTGGCGGCGCGGAAGGCGATATGGACGGGAGGCGTGGTCGTCTTGGCGCCGTTGATCCAAAAGTCAGGCTTACCTTCAACACCAAAGCCGGCGTGGCCCTCCACTTCCATGATCAGCTCATAGCCGAGCGGCGCCAGCGCCTGGATATAAAACGCCTTGCTCTTGGCGTAGTCCCGCACTTCGAGCCCGATGTGATCCAGCATGACGTGATCCTCTTTGGGTAACCTCGGTTCAATTGAACGACCGGCATTGCCAGCCGTTACGCAAGTGCTCCTGCCTTTGGTTACTGCGGCGCCTGCAAGTTCTGCCACACGCCGATGACATTGCCTTCGGTGTCCTTGATGTAGGCGTAGAGGCCCATGTCGGCAATCTTGATCTTCTCCATCAAGACACTGCCGCCGGATGCCTTGACCTTGGCCAGCGAGGTATCGATGTCATCCACGGTGACTGCAATCGTCGGGCCTTGCAGCGGGAACTTCGGGTTGCGCTCAAACATGCCGCCGTTGATGAAGCCGGCTTCCTGCCACATGTTGTTTTGATCCACCGGGCCGGTATGTAGGCCCACGTATTCCATGCCGGGCATCGGGAAGACCTGGGTCTTCCATCCGAACACGCCTTCATAGAATTTACGCGCACGCGGGACATCGCTCGCCGGGATTTCGAAATGTTGTACCTTGTTCATGTGACTCTCCTCCAGTTCGTTCTCATCATTGCCGCGGACGATCTGCCGCATTGGTAAACTTAGTTGCTTTCGGCGACTGTGCAAGTGGTACTAAGGCGATTGGTTTGATGATCGGGCTGATAAGCTTGTTTTGTTTGTGGCGAAGCGATCTTGAGAGGATTGACAACATTGGCTTGGCTGCTTTAGTTGGCATCTTGTCTGGCTTTGCAGCATATCCAGGGTCGTTGCGCGTCAATATGCTCAGCCGACGCGCCCAACCGCAAAGCTTACCAAGCTTCAGTCGTGTTGCGGTTGCGCGTGTTTTACTTCAGCGGCATTTGTATATGAAATGTCGTGCCCGCTTCGAGATCGGAGGTCACCGCCATTTGCCCTTGGTGTTGCTCGGTGATGATGAAGTAGGCAAATGACAGCCGCTTGCTGGGGTCGTAGTTGAGCTCGGAAGAATCTTTTCGGAAAAACGGCTCGAACAGATACATCTGCTCTTCATCGCTCAGGCCGACGCCGTTGTGCTGGATTCGTATCCAGAAGCTGTCGTAACTGACGTTCATCTGAATCATGATGGTGGGCGTATGGCCGGGACGTTCCGCGCGCCCCAGGGCGTCACAGGCGTGACGAAACAGGCTGAGAAACACGTGCTGCAATTCGGCGACGTAACAGGGGACGCTTGGCAAGTCCTTCTGGTAGATTCTTTCAATCCGGATGTCTTTGAACCGCAGCCGCGAGGGCACCGCTAACACATCGCCGGCTAGTTCGAGGGTGTGCTCCATGATGTCGATGATGTTGGAAAGTTGTTTGCGGTTGCTGCGGCCGCGGGCGAACTCCTGCAAGTTGTGGACGATCGACGCCATGTTCTCGCCTTTTTCGTAGGCATCCGCCAGCAAACCCCTGAGCTTTTCCGATGTCCCGGCGTTGCCGAGTTCATTGAGATTCTGGCTGCTGTCGGCAAGCAAGTGCTGGAAGGTTCTGAGGTCGAACAAAATCGACTGGAGCGGGGTGTTGACGTCATTCGCCATGGCTGCCGCCAGTTCGCCCGCCGATGCCATCTTGTCGTTCTGAATCAGCATGTTTTCAGCGAGAATTTTCTTGGTGACATCATCGATCAGGATGACCACGCCGGGCTCGCTCTGCGCCTGCAGCGGGTAGATGGTGATGTCGTAGTAGTACTGGCCGCGTTGACTGTGTTTGATCGTGACCGCTTCATTCTGTTGAATCGCCGCGCCGATCTGGCCGGGCGATACCGTAATCTCCGGATAGGCATCCCACAGATTCTTGCCCAGGCTGTTTTCCGCCTTCAAGCCGGTGGCGTCCTCCGCCTGCTTATTCCATTGGGTGATCCGCCCTTCCTTATCGAGTCCGATCAGCATCAGGGGCATGGACTTCAGGATGTCCGCGATATACGACTCCGACGCGCGCAGCCGTGCGGCGGTCGTCACATGCTGGGTAATCTCACGCTCCAGCAGTTGATTGGATTCTTTGAGCAGGCGATTGGCCTCATCCAGCGTGGCGGTGCGTTCCTGCACCCGCAACTCCAAATCATTGCGGATGGCCTGCAATTCGCGATTGGCCTTGCGAGCCTTGCGCCAGGTAAAGAAAAGCGAGATGACCGCAGCAGTCAACAACAGGATCAGAATGCCGGCGGACCAGTTGGCGATGTGCTGCCAGTTGGTGCTTCCATCCGGCCTTTTAAACTCTACTCTGATGGCGGCATGCAACGCCGGGCTTTGCAACAGGACAAAAATAAGTAACAGGAATCTCTTCATTCGACTGGCCAACGACTCTTGTCAGGTACCACACTGTTCACGCCGTGATTCATCCGGGAGTACTGTAACCCAAAAGGGTTGCTGCGAACTACACAAAAAAGCCGCATGCTTTGCGAGCGGTGAAAAGGCCTCCGGGCGCCTGTCCAGGAGCCCGCGGATGACGGCCGCACCTCTCCCCGCGCCCCGTTATGGGAGAGAGGGCGAGGGGCGCGGGCCATGTGATTGCGAAATGGAATCCGGGTGTGAAGGCGGGGGCGGCGCACCTTGATTATACTTCCGCAGCTCGGGTAGGCTGAGCGCGGCGCATGTGGTGTGATCCCGCCGAATGCGATGTTGGTGCTCGATGTGGAGTGGCTGGCTAAACCAATGCGCCTGGCAAGCCGAAAGGTAAATGGATGACGCAGTCGAGGGGAGAAGCATAATGGCGTTGGCGTGGATGTTGGCGGTGGTCGGCTTGTTCTTCGGTGCCGTTGCACTCGAGTCCCTGTCAGGAGGGGTGATAGGAGCCGCTGTCGGCTTTGTCTTGGGCTGGGTGATGCTCCTGGCGGAGCGCACGCGCGCGCTGGAGTCCAAGGTACGGGAGCTGGAACGTAAACTCACCAAACCGCCGGCGGCAACACCGGCGCCCGCGGCCGCGCGGGTGGCAGAACCAGCGCCGGCGGCGCCGGAAGTCATTCGGGTACATGCGCCGGCGCAACCGCGCGAAAGCGAATGGATTGCGCCGCAGCCAGCCCCGGACAAGCCCAAGCCGGTCGAAGAAAAGCCCGCGGCGCGGCAAGCCCCTGTGGAAGCGCCATCCGGTTGGGCGGAAGCCGATGTGGCCGGGGTTGATCCCTTCAAGTTCGTGCGCAGGTTTTTCACCGACGGCAACCTGGTGGTGCGCGTGGGCATCATCGTGCTCTTCTTCGGCGTCGCCTTTCTGCTCAAATATGCCATCGAGCAGCAGTTGCTACCCATCGAGTTGCGTCTCGCCGCCACGGCCCTCGGCGCCATCGGTTTGATCGGGCTCGGCTGGCGCCTGCGTGAGCGGCGCAGCGGGTATGCCTTGCTCATCCAAGGCGGCGGCATCGGCATCTTTTATCTGACGGTTTTTGCCGCGGCAAAGCTCTACCAGCTGTTGCCGCTCGGTTTGGCGCTGCTGTTGATGGTGGCGGTGGTGGCGCTCTCGTCGGTGCTGGCGCTGTGGCAGAATTCGCGCGCCTTGGCCGCCTTTGGTATCGCAGGCGGCTTTCTTGCCCCGGTGTTGACGTCCTCCGGCGGCGGCAGCCATGTGATGCTTTTTTCCTATTACGCGCTGCTCAACGCGGGTATCCTCGGCCTCGCTTGGTTTCGTGCGTGGCGCGAACTCAATCTGCTCGGCTTTCTCTTCACCTACGTGATCGGGGCGGCGTGGGGACTCAACTATTATCAGCCGCAGCACTTCAATACCACCGAGCCGTTTCTGATTCTGTTCTTCCTCTTCTATGTGGCCATCGCCGTGCTGTTTGCGCTGCGCCAGCCGCTGGCGTTGCGCGGCTATGTGGATGGCACCTTGGTGTTCGGTGTGCCGGTCGTCGGTTTTGCATTGCAGGCGGGGCTGGTGCATGACTTTGAATACGGCTTGGCGATCAGCGCCTTTGCGCTCGGCGGCTTCTATATCACCCTGGCGGCGGTGCTGTGGCGACGCGAGCGGGAAGGCATGCGACTGCTCACCGAGAGCTTTCTGGCGCTCGGCGTGGTCTTTGCCACACTCGCCATACCGCTTGCCACCAGCGGGCGCTGGACCTCGGCCGCTTGGGCGTTGGAAGGCGCGGCCCTGCTCTGGATCGGTATTCACCAGCGGCGGTTGTTGCCGCGCATCGCCGGGCTGTTGTTGCAGGTCGGCGCCGGTCTCTTCTTTGTGTTGGAGCTCCACCGTCCCGCCGGCGATTGGCCGCTGCTCAACGGGATCTTTCTCGGGGCGATGTTGATCAGCGCGGCGGGCGTTTTTTCCGCCTTCCAGATCTACCGCCACCGCGATCACGTGCGCGACTTCGAGCGGGGATTCGAGCCCGTGATGCTCGCATGGGGATTGCTGTGGTGGCTGGTCTTCGGCGTGCGCGAAATCGGCCATCACCTTCCCAGGGCGGAGGAGTTCAATAGCACGCTGCTTTTTGTCGTCGCCAGCGCCGCGGCGCTGCTGTTGGCTTGGCGCAGCTTGGCATGGCCGATGCTGCGCTATCCGCCGCTGGCATTGCTGCCGGCGGCCATCGTTATGTCACTCGAGATCGTCTTCGATCGACACGCACATTTCTTTGCGCGCTGGGGCATCGTGCCTTGGGCGCTGCTGTTTGCGGTGCAGTACCGACTGTTGTGGCGCATGGAAGGGGTGTTCGGCGAGCGCCTGCTCCGGTGGGGGCATGCCATAACGCTCTGGTTCCTGCTGGCGTTGCTGGGTTACGAATTGTGGTGGACGGCCGAGCAACTGTTGGCGTTGGCGCCGTCCTGGCAAGCGGTGGCGTGCGTGATTCCGGCGGTGCTGGCGATGGTGGCGCTCGGCGGACGGCGCTGGGTGCCCGGCTGGCCTGTGGCGCGTTTCGACACCCTCTATCAGATCGAGGCCTTGCTGCCGCCGGCGCTGGCGCTGTTGCTGTGGGGATTGCTGACGCTGCGCCTTGATGGCGACCCCGCGCCGCTGCCGTTTGTTCCATTGCTCAATCCGCTGGAGCTGATGCAGGCGCTGGTGCTGATCGTGGTGATTTCATGGTGGTGGACGATGCGCAACGAGGAGCGGTTGCTGGCGTGGATGCCGGAACGGCGCATGATCGTCGGGCTGTTTGCGCTGCTCGCCTTCGTTTGGCTAAACGGCGTGATTGCGCACGCGGTTCACCACTGGGCGCAGGTGCCGTACACGCTTACTGCGCTGCACCGCTCGGTCTTGTTCCAGACCGCGCTGTCCGTGACCTGGACGGTGGTGGCGCTGGTGGTCACGGTGAGCGCCACCCGGCTGCGGCTGCGCACGCTCTGGATGGCAGGTGGATTGCTGCTTGGCCTGGTGGTGCTCAAACTCTTTTTCATCGACCTGGCGAAGAGCGGTACGGTGGAGCGCATCGTTTCCTTCATGGCGGTCGGCGGCCTGATGCTGGTGATCGGGTACTTCTCGCCGCTGCCGCCCAAGCAGACGGAGGTGCAGCCGCGATGAGAACGCTGGCCGTTGTGTTGTTGTCGTGCGTGGCGCAAGTGTCACTCGCAGCGGATGCGCCACTGCGGCCGAGCGACTTCGCTTATGGCATGACCTTGCAAGAGCGGCAGAGTGCGGCGCTCTACAGTCTCGAGTTGCCGGAAGAGGTCTATCGCCGAGTAACGCGCGCCGATCTCGGTGATCTGCGCGTTTTCAACGCCGCGGGCGAGGTGGTGCCGCATGTGCTGCGGCAGCCGGCATCCGAGTCTGAACCTGAACCGCCGCAGTCGGTATCGTTGCCGTTTTATCCGCTCTACATCGAATCGGATCGGGAGGGTGGCGCGGCCGCCGTGCGCATTATCCCCGGTCCGCAGGGTCCGCATGTCGACCTCCGCGTGCACAACGGCGGGCCGCAGACCGACAAAACGATCAGCCACTACGTCATCGAGGTGAGCGCCGTGCGCGCTCCGCTGCAACAGCTGCATCTGAAGTGGCAGGAGCGCAGCGCGACCTTCATCGCCAATGTGACGGTCGAGACCAGCGATGACATGGGGCAATGGCGCAACATCGGCGGCGGGACCCTGGCCGACCTGTTCTACGGCGACTATCACTTGCAGCGTGAGGCGCTCCAGCTCGCGGGGGAGACGGGGAAATATCTGCGCATCAGCTGGCCGCCCGGGGAAAAACACGTGCGGTTAAGCAGTGTCACGGCGCGGATCGCCCATGTCCGGCAGGAGGAGCCGCTGCACTGGACCGCGGCGCAGGCCGCTGGCAGCGAGGTCACGGCGGGGCGCTATCGTTTCGTGGCGGACGGCCACTACCCGATCGAGCGTTTGGAGGTGGTGCTGCCGCAGCAGAACACCGTGGTCAAGACGCGCATCGCCTCGAGCCCCGATGAGCAGGGCGCGCACCGGCGGCAACACTATCACGGCGTGATCTATGCGCTGCAGCAGGAAGGGCAGGTGTTTACCAGCGGACCGATCACGATCAACCGCACCTACGATCGCTACTGGGATATCGCTGTCGATCAACAGGCTGGCGGCCTGGGCAGCGGCCAGCCGCAACTAAAGCTGGGCTGGCGGCCGCAGCAGCTCGTTTTCCTTGCGCGCGGCAACGGCCCGTTCACCCTCGCGTTTGGCAGCGTCTCCGTCGGAGCGCTGCCGGTCGACAGCAGTCTGCACGGCATGCTGTCCTCGCTGGGCAGCGGCGGTGAGCACGCATCAATGGTGCGCCCAGCGGTGGCGCAGGAGGTGCGCACCCTGGGCGGCGAGGCGCGGCTGAAATCCCCGCCACCGCCATTGCCATGGAAGAAGTGGCTGCTCTGGGTAGTGCTGCTGCTCGGCGTAGCGGCGATGCTGCTGATCGCGCGCAGCCTCTATCGCGACATGAAACGCGGGACGGGCGGGGGCGGTAGCTAGGCGAGGTTGCCGTGGCAAGAAGTCCGAGGGGATTTTGCGCCTGGAACGCTCGATGCTATGTTGCGTAATAAGCCTCGCCAGCGCTGGATCGGCGCGCTGGAATACCAACGACCCATGCGTTCATCGAATGACCGTCCGGAGCAGCAGCCATGACCACCACATCCCGCACTGCGAACCTCGCACAGCTTGCCAACCTCGGACCGCGGTCCATGCAATGGTTGAACGCCATCGGCGTGCGCACCCGGCGCGATCTCGAGCAGCTCGGCGCGGTGAATGCCTATCTGCTGCTTAAAGGGCAGGGATATAACGTCTCACTCAATCTCGTGTATGCCATCGAGGGGGCGCTGCGCGGCGTGGCGTGGAACCGGTTGCCTGAAGACGTGAAGTTTGACCTCAAGGCGCGCGTGGCCGATGCCGTCAAGCCGCGTTGCCAATGGTGCGGGATCGATCCGCTCTATGTGCGCTATCACGACGAGGAATGGGGCGTCCCGGTCCATGATGATCGCAAGCACTTCGAGTTTCTGATTTTGGAAGGCGCGCAGGCGGGGCTGTCGTGGATTACGATCCTGCGCAAGCGCGAACACTACCGCGAGGCGTTTGCGGATTTCGATGCCGAGCGCGTGGCGCGTTACGGCAGGCGCGAAGTCGTGCGGCTGATGAAGAATCCCGGCGTTGTGCGCAACAAGCTGAAGATCGAAGGCGCTGTGAAGAATGCGCGGGCGTTTCTCGCCGTGCAGGAGGAATTCGGGCGTTTCGATAAATATCTCTGGCCGTTCGTGGGCGGCTGGCCGATCCAAAACCGCTGGACGCAGATGAAGGAAGTGCCGGCCCGCACGGCAGAGTCGGATGCGCTCAGCAAGGATCTCAAGAAGCGCGGATTTACCTTCGTCGGCTCCACCATCATCTACGCCCACATGCAGGCGGTCGGCATGGTGAATGATCACACCGTCGACTGCTTCCGCTACAAGCAATTGGCTAGACGGACTTGACGTCCTGTCGCAACAAGGGGAATTGCCGCTTCATAAATCGATTTCCTCGCGGCTGATGCGCCTTTGGTTGGGGTGCCGAAAAACATTTGTGGCGACAGGAAGGTGTAAATATTTTGTTGTTTGGCAGGCTGGCAATTAACAATCCGGTTCCTATACTTCGCAAAGAGAGGCCACGCGGTTTATGTAAACCACATTGATGCGGAGACGAGGAATGTTCATGGGCCATGTCAGGAAACATGCGTTGTGGATCATTGCTGTGTTGAGTTTGCTTGTCGGGCTTATTTGGCGTTATTCCTACGTTATCGTTGACCACCGGGCGACGAATTATATTTACAGCGACATGAAGAGCTATGTAGATCGCGCCCTGAATTTCATCAATCCGCACTATGTTGAAACGATCGCCGATACCGTTTATCCGCCGGGCATGCACATGTTGCTCGGGGTTCTTTATGTACTCGATCCTTCTTGGAATCTGGCCATCTGGGTGCAGCTCATCCTGTCTTGTTTGATCCCACTGCTGGTTGCGAGCATCGCCTATCTGCTGTACGGAAAAAACGTTGCCTATCTTGCGCTGATACTCTCTAGCCTCTATTTCGGGTTCATAGATTACGCGGGGTATTTCCTGGCGGAAAACGCCTATACCTTCTGCATCGTGGCGGCGGTGTTGCTGCTGGTGATTTCAATGCGCGCCAGGTCAAACGTTCTCTGGCTGATTGCGGCTCTCTCGGCGGGAGTCATGCTGGCGGTCAGCGCCTCGTTGAAAGAGGCGATCCTGGTGCCGGCGGCTTTGGTCGGCTTGTTTCTGCTCTATCTCGCCTGGGAGCGACACTCGAGAAAGATCTTCATCATGGTGATCGCCTCCTGCCTCGGAGCGACTGTGGTTTTGGCTCCTCTTTCAGAACGGTGCACCACCCTGAGTGAGGGGGCGTTTTGTGTGACGTCGAACAACGGCGCTCTCACCATGCTGTTAGGTCACCATGGCGAAGTCATGACAACAGAGTTTTATGACAATAAACGAGGCTATATGCACGGTTTTCAGCCTCCGCCCTTTGTGCAACTGGGCTATCAGGGTGTGCAAAAGTTTGATTTTGGCGCCTATGATGCCGAGTCAAATCGGGCTGCGGCATGGTCTTGGGTGGCAGAGCATCCAATCGAGGCCGTGCTCCTGTCACTTAGGAATGTTTTTCAGCTATTTTGGGGGTCGGTCCCTTGGCCATCCTCGCATACGGATGGCAAGTATATGACCATTTTCTTTCAGCAGCTATTTTTGCTGGTGGTGCTTATCCCGGTCTGTGTGTTTGTGTGGAATAACGCGGGCGCGCTGCTGCGCTGCGACTCAAAATACTGTGCGGATATTTTCATTTTGTTGCCGGTGATAGGGTTGATGGCCGCAGTCTTTCTATCCCTGGGCGATCCGCGCTATCGGATTCCATTTGATGGGTTCCTGATGATCATCGCGGCACGTATGTATTTGGGGATTGATGGGAAGCTGTCCGCCGTGGCAACAAGCCTTGCGCGCGCATGAGCCGAGAGGCGCGTGGCTGCGTTACTAAGACGACCGGTAATGCCGATTGTCTTAGTTTGTCTCGCCTCGCGCCGTGCTTTGTTTTACGCTTATCCAATGATCCAACTTCTTGAATCCCGCAAGGCCCGGGCAACGCCCGAGTTCGCCACCGTGCTCAAGCGCGAGCTGGAGGCGCTGGCGCTTGATCAGCTTCCCTTGCAGCAGGCGCTTGCGCGCGGCAATCAGGTGCTTGATGACAAGTGCACGGTATTGATCCTCTCGGTCGACGAGGGGCCCGAGGTGATACGCGCCAAGGTCGGCGTGTTTTTCAGCAGCATCATCGCCGGGTGCAGCTGTGCCGATGATCCCACGCCGGTCGAGGCGATCACGGAATATTGCGAGATGTGGGTGGAGCTGGATGCGCGGACGGGGATGGCCATTGTCGGCTTGGCGGAATGATTCGGCGTGCGAGCCGGAGGGGGCTCGATGTGTGGGCGGGCTCAGATATAATCATAAAATCCTGAAATCACGTGGAGGAAAACGGTAATGTCGCAGTTGTTTTCGAAGTATCAATTGGGCGCGATCGCGTTGCAGAATCGCTTGGTGATGTCGCCGATGACGCGCAACCGCGCGATCAACAATGTTCCCAATGCGCTGATGGCGCAGTACTACCAGCAGCGCGCTTCGGCGGGATTGATCATCACCGAAGGCACCTCGCCTTCCCCCAATGGCTTGGGTTATGCGCGCATTCCGGGGATTTTTTCCGAGGCACAGGTGGAGGCCTGGCAGCCGATCACCGCGGCGGTGCATAAGGGCGGGGCGAAGATCTTCATGCAATTGATGCACACCGGACGGGTGTCGCATGCCCTGAATCTGCCGGCTGGCGCGCGCGTGCTGGCCCCATCGGCGGTAGCCGCCGCCGGCGAGATGTACACCGATGCGCAGGGCATGCAGCCGCAGCCGGTGCCGCAGGCGATGACGGAGGCAGATATCCAGACTGCGATCGGTGAATACGCTCAGGCCGCCCGCAACGCCATAAAGGCGGGGTTCGACGGGATCGAGCTGCATGCGGCCAATGGTTATCTGTTGGAACAGTTCATCCGCCCCAATTCCAATCAGCGGCGCGACGGCTATGGCGGCGCGATCGAGCAGCGCGCGCGTTTCGTGCTGGAGGTGGCGGAGGCGGCGATCGCTGCCATCGGCAGGGAGCGGGTCGGTATCCGGCTTTCCCCCTACGGCGTGTTCAACGATATGCCGCTTTATGATGCGATGGAGGCCGACTACAGCTACCTGGCGCGGGCGCTTGATGCGCGCGGGCTGCTGTATGTGCACTTGGTCGATCATTCCGCGATGGGCGCGCCCGCGGTGGCGCCGTCGATCAAAGAAACCTTCCGCAAGCAATTTCGCGGTACCTTGATCCTCTCGGGCGGCTATGATGCCGCGCGCGCTGAAAGTGATCTGGCCGCCGGCAAGGCCGATCTCATCGCGGTGGGGCGCCCGTTTCTCGCCAATCCGGACCTGCCCGCCCGCTGGCGCGCGCACGCGCCCTTGAATCAACCCGACTTCAACACCTTTTACACGCCGGGGGAGAAGGGCTACACCGATTATCCCGCGCTGGGCTAGCGCAGTGCGGGGGCCGACTGAAGAGCGTATGAAAGCCCCGGTCACTAGTGATAAGCTTTGGGGCGCGGACTTTTGACGTGCAATCTCTCTGTGCTTTCGCTCGATGGAATTCGGCTTTCTTCAACCCGTAATTGAATGGTGTCAGCAGCACCCCAACTGGGCGGGCTTTGTGATCTTTTTGATATCACTGAGCGAGTCTCTGGCGGTGGTGGGGCTGTTTGTGCCCGGCACGATCGTGATGTTCGCCATCGGCGCGCTGGTGGCGCTCGGGGCCTATCCGCTCGATATGACCTTGCTGATGGCGATGCTGGGCGCGGTGGTCGGCGACGGGATCAGTTATTGGCTCGGGGCGCATTTCAAGGAGCGCCTGCGCGATATCTGGCCGATGTCGCGCTATCCTCAGCTGTTCGACAAGGGCAATGCGTTCTTCGAGCGCCACGGCGGTAAGAGCGTGCTCATCGGCCGTTTTGCCGGACCGGTGCGCCCGATCATCCCGGTGGTGGCCGGGATGATGGGTATGCCGGCGGGGCGCTTCTATGTGGTCAATGTGGTCTCGGCGATCCTCTGGGCCCCGGCGTACATCCTGCCGGGCGTGGTGTTCGCCGCCTCCCTGGGGCTGGCGGCAGAGGTGGCCACGCGCCTGGTGGTGCTCGTCCTGATGCTGGTGCTGGTGATCTGGCTGCTGTTGTGGCTCACGCGTCGCATCTATCTGTTCATGGAGCCCCGCGCCAATGTGATGCTGATGAGCGCGATACGCTGGATGCAGCGTCACCCCATCGGCGGGCGTCTGGTCGCGGCGGTGATCGATCCGCATGCGCCGGAGTTCCGCGGTCTGATCATCTGGGCGATGCTGCTCGTGCTGATGGTGACCGGGTTCGGCATGCTGCTCAGCAAGGTGCTGGTCGGCATGCCGCTGCCGCTCGATTACGGCCTGTGGCGCTTCATGCAGGAGATGCGCACCCCGTGGGCGGATCATCTGATGATCATGATCACCTCGCTCGGCGATGGAGTGATCGGGGTGACCGTCTTCGCGGTGATCGGGCTGTGGCTGCTGTGGGCGCGGCGCTGGCTGGCATTCGCCCACCTGTTCGCGGCGATGATGTTTGCCTTCTTCGTACCGATCCTGTTGAAGGAGGTGCTGGAGCTGCCGCGCCCGATGGTCTTCGGTGCCGGGGTGACGACCTATGGATTTCCCAGCTGGCACGCGACGATGAACACCGTGCTCTACGGGTTCCTCGCGGTGATGGTCGCGCGCGAGATGTCGGAGTCGCGCCGCTGGCTGGCCTACGCCGGCGCGGCGCTGGTGGTGCTGCTGATTACCTTCCCGCGACTGTATCTCGGCGTGCATTGGATCTCCGATGTGCTGGGCGGCATCGCCCTGGGTATGGCGTGGGTGGCGGTGCTCGGGATCGCCTATCGGCGCCATGTGGTGCAGGGGGTGTCGCGGCTCTCGGTGCTGGGCGCCATCCTGGTGGCCTGGTGCATGGTCTGGCCGTGGCATCTGCAACAGCAGCACGTGCGCGATGAGCAGCGTTATCAATTCCCGCAGACCGAGCAGCAATGGGTGGCCGAGGAGTGGTGGACGAAGCGCTGGGCCGAGCTGCCCCAGATGCGCATCGACATGCTCGGCAAGGCCCGCCAGCCGTTCAATCTCCAGTGGCAGGGGGCCGAAGCGGATCTGCACGCGTATTTTACGGCGCATGGCTGGCGCGAGCCGGTGGACTTGAACCTGCGCTCGGCGCTGCATTGGCTGCTGACCGACTCGAATCTCGAAGACCTGCCGGTGTTGCCGCAGGTCTATGACGGAAGGCATGAGAAGATCGTGCGGGTGCGCCCGACCGATGATCCGCACCGGTTCGAACTCATCCGGCTCTGGCGCACCTCCATCCGCTTCGCCGACGGTTCCGCCCTGTGGATCGGCTATGCGGGGCATCTGGTGCCGGCGCATCCCTTCGGCGTGCTCTCGGTGCCGCGGCTCGAGATCGCGCCAGACGCAGCCATGACTATCCTAGCTAACGATTTGGCCGGGTTTGAGATGCAGGCGGCGGCTTTCGCGCATCCGCTCGATGCGACGCATACGGCGGTGGTGTTGCTGCGGCCGTCGGCTCGGAGCCAACCGTGAAGAACCGGAGTTTTCTGGCCCGCCTCGGGTTCGCCTGGTCCGGTGTGGCCTCGGCCTGGCGCAGCGAGCGGAGTTTCCGCACCCAGGTTATTCTGACCGCGCTGCTTTTGCCGTTCATGCTCTGGCTCCAGCCGGAGCTGTTTTGGTGGGCGATCGTCGGCGTGATGGTGGGCCTGGTGCTGGCGGCGGAGCTGTTCAATACCGCGCTGGAGCATCTCATCGATCACCTGCATCCCGAGATCCATCCCACCATCAAGATCGCCAAGGATTGCGCGGCGGCCGCGGTGTTGATCCTCAGCATCGTGGCGCTGATCGTGGCGGGGTTGATGGTGTGGTCGGAATTGGGTTGAACCGGCGGATGCCCCCCGTAGGAGCGAGTCCTGCTCGCGAATGGCCGGTTCCGGCGAATCAACGGTAGTCGAGCTTGGCGAGGAGTTCGTCGAGTTTTTGCAGCCGGTGCAGCGGATCGTCGAGTTGCAGCAAGGCTTGTTTCTGCATCAGCGAGATGGGCAGCAGTTCCGCCAAGCGGGAGCTGACCCAGCAGGCGTCGTCATAATCCTTGGGCAGACTGGTGAAGGGCTGTCCCAGTTGATTGAAGATTTCCTCCAACAGATTCTGCATCCGGGCATAGCACGCCGGCAGGGGATGGCGTGCCTCCTGAGGGATGAGTTCGACGGTGGCCACGGTCAGTTCGTTGGGCTGCACCTCGGAGTGCCGCACATTGAAACGCTGCACACCGCGCACCGTGATGCCGAGGCAACCGTCCTTGAGTTGCTGAAAATAGGTGATTTCGCCGAGGGTGCCGACCGGGTAGGTCTTGGCCGCCTTGCCCACCTCGGAGCCCTCGCTGATCAGGATCACGCCGAAGTGCGAGCCGTTGCGCATGCAGCTGCTGATCATGTCGAGATAACGCGGCTCGAACACGCGCAGCGGCAAGGCCCCGCCCGGAAACAGGACGGTGTGCAGTGGAAACAGCGGGATCGTCTGTTCACTCATCGTGATCTTCACCCCAGCGCGGCAGCAGTTGATGTTCGAGCCCTAAGTGATCCAGGATGCGCGCAACCATGAAATCGATCAAGTCCTCGATGCGCTTGGGCTGGTGATAAAACCCGGGCGCGGCCGGCATTATGGTACAGCCCAGGCGCGCCAGCTTGAGCATGTTCTCCAGATGGATCGCCGAGAGCGGCGTCTCGCGCGGCACCAGGATCAGCTGGCGCCGTTCCTTGAGCATCACATCCGCCGCGCGCTCGATCAGATTGTTACTCGCCCCGCAGGCGATGGCCGAGAGGCTACCGGTGGAGCAGGGGCAGATCACCATCGCGCGCGGCGCGTTCGAACCGCTGGCCACCGGCGCCATCCATTGCTCCTTGCCGAAGACCTGCAATTGTCCGGCCGCGGCCTGATAGCGTTCGCTCAACTGTGCCTGAAGTTCCTGCGGATTGGCCTTGAGCTTGAGGTCGGTTTCGGTGGCCAGCACGATCTGCGCCGGTTGCGAGACCATCAAGTACACCCGTTGGTCCGCCTCGATCAGGCATTGCAGCAGCCGTAGACCATACTCCGCGCCGGAGGCGCCGGTCAGTGCCAGGGAGAGGGTGTCGGCGCGGTTCCAGGTCTGGGTCATCGGTTATCTGTCGTGGATGTTATGCCGCGGATTCGAGTCGGGTCAGCAGCCGCTGATGGATGCCCTCGAAGCCCCCGTTGCTCATGATCAGGACATGATCACCGCTGCGGGCCATTCCGTAAATATAGTCGATGATGGCTTGGGTCTGGGGGAAGACGCGGCAGTTGTCACCGACGGCGCGCGTGATGCCTGCGGCGTCCCACGCGAGTTTCGGCGGTTGGAAGATCAGGATTTCATCGGCCCCGCGCAACGATTCGGCCAGCTCATGTTGATGCACGCCCATGCGCATGGTGTTGGAACGCGGCTCCAGCACCGCGATGATGCGCGCATTCCCCACGCGCTTGCGCAGCCCGTCCAGGGTGGTGGCGATGGCGGTGGGGTGGTGGGCAAAGTCGTCGTAGACGGTGATGCCGCGTGCCACGCCGCGCACCTCCATGCGGCGTTTGACCCCTTCGAATCGGGCCAGCGCGGCGATGGCGTCCTCCGGTTTGACACCGGCGTGGCGCGCCGCCGCGATGGCGGCAAGGGCGTTTTGCACGTTGTGGTTGCCGATCATCGGCCACTGCACGCGCCCGTAGCAGGTCGCGCCGAAACAGACATCGAAACTGCTGCCATCATCGCTCGGATTGCGTGCATGCCAGCCGGCGGCGTGATTGAACGCCTCGCGCGCCGTCCAGCAGCCCATCGCCAGGGTCTGATCGATCGCCGGATCGTTGGCCGGATGGATGATCAACCCGTTGCCCGGGATGGTGCGCACCAGGTGATGAAACTGCTTTTGGATCGCCGCAAGATTCTCAAAGATATCGGCGTGATCGAATTCGAGATTGTTCATGACCAGCGTGCGCGGCCGGTAGTGGACGAACTTCGAGCGCTTGTCGAAGAAGGCGGTGTCGTATTCATCGGCCTCGACGACGAAGAACGGCGCATGGCCGAGTCGCGCCGAGACACCGAAGTTGCCCGGCACGCCGCCGATCAGAAATCCCGGCTGCAGGCCGCAAGCCTCTAGAATCCACGCCGTGATGCTGCTGGTGGTGGTCTTGCCGTGCGTGCCGGAGATCCCCAGCACCCAGCGCTTGCGCAGGATGTGCTCGGCCAGGAAGGCCGGTCCCGAGCAATAGGGCAGATTGCGGTTGAGCACGTATTCCACCGCCGGATTGCCGCGCGACATCGCGTTGCCGATCACCACCAGGTCCGGCGCCGGTTCGAGCTGGGCCGGATCGTAACCTTCGATGAGGGTGATGCCGGCCGCCTCGAGCTGGGTGCTCATCGGCGGGTAGACGTTGGCGTCCGAACCGCTGACGCGAAAGCCCATCTGGCGGGCGAGGATGGCGATCCCTCCCATGAAGGTGCCGCAAATGCCGAGGATATGGATATGCATGATGACTACGTTAACGACTTAATGGTCCAGTTGATGGTCAATAATATGGTGACGACATACACGATCGCCAGCGCCATGCCGACGAACAGGGGCTGACCGATGGCGTGGCGCAGGATGTGGGCCACGACCATGATGTTCCAGATCGCCACGGCTGACAATAGCAGCGAGACGAACGGACTTTCGCCGGCGGCGTAAAACAACAACAGCATCGGATAACTGATGAGGTTGAGCAGCGTGCCGCAGCCGGTCAGCGCGGTCAGCGTCTGGGTGAGGCGTTCGGGCTTGCCGAGAAACCACAGCAGCGCCGTGGTCAGCAGAATGATCAGCGTCGCGTCGATCAGGCCGCCGAGGATGGCCCGCTCCGGGGTTTCCTGCGCGCCGAGCGCCACCAGCGTGCCCGTGAGGGTGTAAACGATGACGGCGAGATTGCGCAGCACCGAGGCGGTGGGGATATCCTGCGGACCGCGCCGGAACCAGCAGATTTCGAGAAAAACCTTGATCAGTGCGTGCATGGAGTGAAATGTCGAGGCTTGTTATAAAGCCGCCATGGTAACCCGAGACGTTACGATACTGAAACAGATCCTGTCAGACCGAAATGATGCTTGCGTAAGACGATGTATTCCCTCCCCCTTGATGGGGGAGGGTGAGGGTGGGGGTGGAATGGTGAACGATGTGCTGCAATTTCAGTGTATTCACCCTCCCCCTAGCCCCCTCCCGTCAAGGGAGGGGGATGTTGGATCATAATTAAGTGCCATTCCTGTCAGCCTGGATAAAACACCGGTGAAAAGCCACCACCTGGCGTTCTGAAGTTGGTGGTTTGTCCTTGATACAGCCGCGCGGCCAACAGCTGCACCTTGCCGTCATAGACATAATTGCGCAGATCCAGTTTCAGCGTCAGCGGTGTGTCGTCGTGCCGCGCGATGCGTTCGCTGGGCGGCACCAAGGCTTGCGCTACGTATTGCCCCGCGAGGATTTCGGCCCAGACGCGCCGGGTGAGCTTATCGCCGCGATAGGCGGCCTTGGCGCCAAAGCCGGCCGCGGGCTTGAAAAACAAGGTGCGGCGCGCCGCCCAAAGTTCGTCGGCATGCGCCGGATCGGCAATGACCGTGTACGGGATGCC
The DNA here is from genome assembly GCA_040752855.1 of Pseudomonadota bacterium. Classification (GTDB taxonomy): domain Bacteria; phylum Pseudomonadota; class Gammaproteobacteria; order RBG-16-57-12; family RBG-16-57-12; genus JBFMHP01. Next base: position 77,367 of record JBFMHP010000021.1, read on the forward strand.
GGCCGCGAGCACCTCTAGCACCGCGTCACTGACACCCCAGGAACGCAGCAGCGCCTGATCGCTCAAGACGGTGAGGTTGCGCTTGTCGGCGTAGAGGGCGTGGGCCCGCGGGTGGGGCGTGAGTACGACGTCCCCTGCACCATACGCGTGGAGTAAGGCCACATGTTCCGGCTGCGCCAAGGAAAAGTCGGTGAGACGGTTGTACACCATGTCGATCACCACATCGCCATGGCGCAGGCCGCCGGGGTGCCAGGCGAGGTCTTTGGCATCGACGATGAATGCCTGCACGCCGAAGCGTTCGAACAATTGCCGGAACAACAGAAACTCGGGGTAAAGATATTGCGTCTGCGGCGCATCATCGACGATCGCGAGGCTGCGCAATGGCCGATCGCCGCGTTGGCGCCGCCACTCACTCATGAACATCTGGAAAAAATGCTCTTCCAGCCAGGCCAGATCGACCGGCCCTGCCGTTAAGCCCTCCGCCTCCGCGCAGCAGGCGCGTTGCGCCCGGGCGAGCACGGTGTTCAGCAGCGCGCCGCCGGCATTGGTATTGATCTCGATGAGTTGCGGACCAAGCGCGCCCAGATGAAAGTCATACCCCAGAAACACGCCGAGCGGCCCTGGATCTAAGAGCCCGATCTCCGGCGCCCACTGCATCACGTGTTCACGATAGGCGGGCAGGGCAACGACGGACTCGACCGCGCGGATGATCTCCGCCATGCGCTCAACATGATGGCGCGTGACATACACCGGCAAATTGGAGAACAGATGCGGATGGCTCCCGGCAAGCGAGCGGGAGAGATCATGCAGGGCGAAGTCTTCCTCCAGCGCGCGCTTCAAGGCATCGCGATCCAGGGTGATGCAGTAGCAACTGCGGTTGAGCGCCTCGATCAGGGGGGCAAGGTCATGGCTGGCGCACGATGTGCTGGTGCTCCCATGGGTGCACTTTGGTTTGGTCATGTCACTTCATCTCTGCGGAGATCTTCTCGCGAGCCGGAACTTCATTGTTCTCGCTCAACGCTATGGTAGCCTTGGGTGTGTGTCAACGGGGAACCTCTATGGTTCGGGTTTTTCAGCTGGATGGTGTTAATCTTGGCGCGGTAACAACGTCGTCCACCGAGGAAGTCAGGTTCAATGCAAGAATTATACATCGATAATCCCACCGCGTTGCGGGGGCTGTGCGATCGTTTGCAGGGCTGCAGGCGCATCGCACTGGACACCGAGTTCGTCCGCGAGAAGACCTATTACGCGCAGTTCTGCCTGCTGCAGTTGGCCACTGACGACCTGCTCGCCTGCGTCGATCCACTCGCGCTGCCGGATCTGGAGCCGCTGCTCGCCATCCTCTACCGCGAGGACATCCTCAAGATCATGCACTCCGGCCACCAGGACCTGGAGCTGTTTTTCGATCTGCGAGGCCAATTGCCCAAGCCAGTGTTCGACACCCAGATCACCGCCGCCCTGCTCGGGCACGGCGATCAGGTTGGCTATGCCAATCTCGTCGCAAGTCTCACCGGTGTGACGCTGGATAAGACCCATACTCGCGCCGATTGGAGCCGGCGGCCGCTCGAACCGCAGCAGATCGAATACGCACTGGATGACGTGCGTTATCTGATCCCGATGTATGACGCCCTGCACGCCTCGTTGCAGGCGCTGGGTCGCGAGGATTGGCTGCGCGAGGACTTCGCCGAGCTCTGCGATGAACGCCGCTACCGGCGCGATGACGACAGCATCTGGCGCCGGCTCAAGGGCGTGCAACACCTCCGAGGCCGGCAGCTCGCGGTGGCGCGCGCCGTGGCGGTCTGGCGTGAGCACACCGCGCAGGCGCAGGACAAACCGCGCAAATGGCTGCTCGGGGATGACATCATCCTTGATATCGCGCGCCTCATCCCGCAGGATCTCGCCAAGCTCGGCCGCATCCGCGGCATTTCCGAAGCGGTGGTGCGCCATCACGGTATTCAGATCCTGGAGTTGATCCGCCAAGCGGCCGCGCTTCCCAAGGAGCAATGGCCGCAACTGCCCCGGATCGCCCATCTGCCTGAGGAGCAAGAGCCCCTGGTGGATGTATTGATGGCCGTGGCGCGGGTCTGTGCCATGAAGCACCGTATCAGCATCAACGCACTGGTCTCGCGCAAGGAGATCGAACAGGTGATCAGCGGCGATCGCGAGGCGCAGGTGCTGCACGGGTGGCGCCGGGAATTGTTGGGTAATGAATTGCTGGCGATGTTGCAGGGCGAGCGCGCGCTGCGGGTGGAGGGAGCGGCTGTGTGCGTCGATGTGTTATGAGTCCGTGCGCAAATCTATTGCCGCATCATATCTCCAATAAACTCGGGGTTAGGTAAAATTCTGTTGCGATTTCTTGTGTATGAATGATAATGAACCGCGATAATCACTAGAACTGGCTCGAGCCAGCACCAAGCCCCTAACTGGCCCAAGGCGTCCCCCCGCCTTGGGCCGATTTTTTTATGCCATCGTAAAATTGCCGCGTGAATGTGCAGCGCTTTCAATGCAGCATGTGCGGATGCGAAAGCGTGAACACCGGAATCGGCGCATCGAAGGTTTTTCCGTCATCGGCCAGCATGTGATAGGTACCGCGCATACTCCCCACCGGGGTATCGAGGATCGTGCCGCTGGTGTACTCGAAGGCCTGGCCCGGGCCGAGGTAGGGTTGTTCGCCGACTACACCCTCGCCGTGCACCTCCTGCACCGACCCGTTGGCGTTGGTGATGATCCAATGCCGGGTCAGCAGGCGCGCCGGGAGGCTGCCGCGATTCTGGATGCGGATGGTGTAGGCGAAGACGTAACGGTCGGTGGCGGGATCGGACTGCTCGCTGATATAGGCCGTTTTCACGTCGACCGAGATATTGTATGGTGATTCGCCTTGCATCTTGGATTTCCGCCGCTGTCGATGATGGTGCGGATCAGTATAGCAATGTTGTAGGTTTAATATCGTATATATCAGCCGTTGGAGTGTGTGATGAAAAGCCTTTGGAACGACCAGGAAGCCGCGCAGTTTGAGGGTGATTTGGCGCAGCGGGTGTATACCTCGCGCCTGCTGGGGCGTGATCCAGGACTCGTGCTGCACGGCGGCGGCAACACCTCGGTGAAGATCACCGAGACCAATCTGGTCGGCGAGCGCGAGGAACTGCTGTATGTGAAGGGCAGCGGCTGGGATCTGGTGAGCATCGAGGCCGGCGGTTTCGCACCCGTGCGCATGGGGCATCTGCTCAAGCTCGCCAAGCTGCCGCGCCTCTCCGATTCGCAGATGGTCAACGAACTCAAGACCCAATGCACCCAGGCCAATGCGCCCGCGCCCTCGGTTGAAACCATCCTGCACGCGACCTTGCCGTATAAATACGTCGATCACACCCATGCCGATGCCTTCCTGAGCATCAGCAACAGCGCCCACGGCGAGGCGCTGGTGCGCGAGCTCTACGGGGCCGACACGGTGATCATCCCCTACGTGATGCCGGGATTCGATCTCGCGCGCCTGTGCGCCGAGGAATTCGCCCGCCAGGCCACGGCCGACACCATCGGCATGGTGTTGCTCAAACACGGCGTGTTTTCTTTCGGCCATGATGCGCGCCAATCCTACGAGCGCATGATCACGCTGGTGGCGCGCGCCGAGGAATATTTGCAACGGCGCCAGGCCTGGAGCATTTCCCTGCCGCCGCCGAAAAAGCCCGCCGCACCGCTGCGCCAGGCACAGGCCGAGTTGCGCGCGCAGATCTCCAAGGCCGCCGGTGTGCCGATGTTGTTGTGTCATCAGGATAACGAAAGGCTCACGGCCTTCGCGCAGCGCGACGATCTCGCGCGCATCGCCCGCCAGGGGCCGGCCACGCCGGATCATGTGATCCGCACCAAGCGGTTGCCGCTGCTCGGACGCGAGGTTGCGAACTATGTCGCGGACTACCGCGCCTATTTTGCGTCTCATGCTCCAGATGCCAGGGAACCGAAGACCATGCTGGACCCCGCGCCGCGCCTGGTGCTCGATCCGGAACTCGGGGCCTGTGCGGCGGGCCGCAGCGCCCAGGATGCGGCGATCGTCGGTGACATCTATCGTCACACGATCGAGATCATCCTGCGCGCCGAGGCCATCGGCGGTTACGAGGCGCTGCCGGCTTCCGACATCTTCGACATGGAATACTGGGAGCTCGAGCAGGCCAAGCTCAAGAAGGGCGGCAAATCACCGGCCTTCGCCGGCGAGGTCTGCCTGGTGACGGGCGCGGCCTCCGGCATCGGCAAGGCTTGCGTCGATGCGATGCTCGCCCGTGGCGCGGCGGTCGTGGCGCTCGATCGCGACGCCAAGGTCACTGAACTGTGGCGGCGTCCCGATGTGCTGGGGCTGACGTGCGACGTAACCGATGCACCGCAGATCGAGCAGGCGTTGGAGCGCGGCGTGCGCCGCTTCGGCGGCCTCGATATGCTGGTGCTTAACGCCGGGATTTTTCCCGGCGGCTGTCGCATCGATTCACTCGATGATGAGCAATGGCGCAAGGTGTTGTCCGTCAATCTCGATGCCAACCTGCGCCTGATGCGCCTGGCCCATCCGCTGCTCAAATGCGCGCCCAACGGCGGCCGCGTCGTGGTGATGGGATCGAAGAACGTGCCCGCGCCGGGGCCCGGGGCCGCGGCGTATTCGGCCTCCAAGGCCGCGCTCACCCAGGTCGCGCGCATCGCCGCGCTGGAGTGGGGGGCGGATCGTATCCGCATCAACACGCTGCACCCGGATTGTGTGTTCGACACCGGCATCTGGACCGAAGAGGTCCTGGCGGCGCGCGCCAAGCACTATGGTCTGAGCGTCGACGAATACAAACGCAAGAATATACTGAAAACTGAAGTGAGTAGCCGCGATGTGGCCGAGCTGTGCGCGGAACTATGCGGGCCGCTGTTTGCCAAGACCACTGGCGCCCAAGTGCCGATCGATGGAGGCAATGATCGGGTGATCTGAGCTAAGCCTGCCGGGAGGAGGCTTTATATGCACATGCCGCTGGGTATCATTCCCGCCTGGATGTTGATCGTCTATGGGCTGCTCAGCGCTGCGCTCATCGGCGTGGCCCTCTGGCGCATGAACAAGAGCGTGCTCAAGGATCTCCAGCAAGGCATGATCATCGGCGCCACCTTCATTTTTCTGTGTGGGCTGTACATGCTCAGCGCCGGGGTCAAGCCCGGCATGCAGGTGCACTTCCTCGGGGTGATGCTTTCAGTGATGATGTTCGGGCCGTGGCTGGCCATCGTGCTGCTCTCGGCGGTGCACTTGATGCTGACCTTCGGTTTTCATGTCGGCGCGCCCGAGACGTTGGGCTTCAATATCGCATTGTCGGTGCTGCTGCCCACCGCGGTGGCCGCGGGCGTCCATGTCTTTTCCTACTACAAACTGCCGCGCACCTTTCCGGTGTACATCATCCAAGTCGGGATCGGGGATCTGCTGTGCATGTGGGCGGTGGATGTGGCGCTGACGTTGCACCTCTTCGCCTTCACGGCCTATCCCAGTCACGAAATCCTCCAAAACTTTAGCCTTATTTTGTTCATGATGGGGGGGATGGAGGCAATGATCAGCACCATGCTTGCCTCATTGTTGGTCTGTTTTCTACCCCAGGCCTTAGTGACGTTTTCAGACGAAGAATACCTTCACGGAAAATAGTCTATACTCATTGGTTGCGAATGAGGTTGACTTTCACTCTTAAGAGTGAGTTTTTCGGCCTTATTTCCTGATCATTTTGATAGGTTTATTGGCTTGATTCTAAATTGGTTTTGCTCTCAAAACATGGTTGCGCCCCTATACAAAATCAAGTAGGCTCTCGACAACGCTTGCTTTGCGCATATGGCTGTCGGCTATTTGCGAATGACAAGGGTGGCCCGTGCTCGGGTGGAGAATAATAATCACAGCTAGTTCTTGACCTGATCACGTGGGCTTGGGCGGGTAAGGCGTAAAGATTTATCAACTAAAAATGGAGGGAGGCTTCGTGTCTGCTATCACAACAGATGACAAGACATACAACTTCGATGTTGTGCGTGCATTTACCATAGCTGCTGTCGTCTATCTAGTCGTCGGCGCGCTGGTAGGTGTGTATATCGCTTCAGAACTGGCTTGGCCGGTCCTGAATTTCGATATCCCGTACATCACCTTTGGACGCTTGCGTCCACTTCACACTAATGCAGTAATCTTCGCCTTCGGCGGTTGCACCCTGATGGCCACTGCCTACTACGTGGTACAGCGTACTTGCCACGTCCGGCTGTGGAGCGATGGTCTGGCCTGGTTCACCTTCTGGGGCTGGAACCTGATCATCGTGCTGGCGGTCATCACCCTGCCGCTGGGCATGACCTCAGGTAAGGAGTATGCCGAGCTGGAATGGTGGATCGACATCCTGATCGCCGTGGTCTGGCTGGCTTACATGATCAACTTCCTGATGACCCTGGCGATCCGTAAGACTTCTCACATCTACGTCGCCAACTGGTTCTATCTGGGTATGATGATCATGATCACCTACCTGCACGTCGGCAACTCGCTGGCGGTGCCCGTTGATATGACCAAGTCGTACTCCATGTTCTCCGGCGTGCAAGACGCCATGATTCAATGGTGGTACGGCCACAACGCGGTAGGCTACTTCCTGACCGCGGGCTTCCTGGGCATCATGTACTACTTCATCCCCAAGCAAGCCGGCCTGCCGATCTTCTCATACCGCCTGTCCGTATTGCACTTCTGGGCCCTGATGTTCGGTTATGCCTGGCTGGGTGCGCACCACCTGCAATACACCGCGCTGCCGGACTGGACCGGATCACTGGGCGCGGCCATTTCCATCGCCATGATCATTCCGTCCTGGGGCGGCGCGCTGAACGGCCTGCTGACCCTGTCCGGCGCATGGCACAAACTGCGTGATGACTACATCCTGCGCTTCCTGATCGTGTCGCTGGCCTTCTATGCAATGTCCACCTTCGAAGGTCCGGTCATGTCGGTCAAGACCGTAAACGCCCTGTCGCACTACACTGACTGGACGATCGGTCACGTGCACTCCGGCGCCCTGGGCTGGGTGGCGATGGTCTCCATCGGCGCGATCTATCACATGGTCACGCGCATGTGGGGCCGTGAGATGTATTCAACCGCCCTGGTCAATGCCCACTTCTGGCTGGCCACCATCGGCGCGGTCATCTACATCTGCGCGATGTGGGTCTCCGGCATCATGCAAGGCCTGATGTGGCGGGCGACCGATGAATACGGCAACCTGACCTACACCTTCGTTGAGTCCGTTGCTGCTATGCATCCGTTCTATGCCATGCGCGCCATCGGCGGCGTAATCTTCCTGCTGGGTGCCGTAGTGATGTTGTACAACGTCGTGATGACGGTTCGCGGTGCTGAGCGTCAAACCACGATGGCAACTGCCAAGGCTTGAGGAGGAGGTATCAATGGCACACAATAACGAAAACATGGGCTTTCAAGAAAAGACCGAAACCAACGTATGGTTCCTGACCATCGTTCTGGCACTCGGTCTGACCGTGGCGGGTATCGTGGAAATCGTTCCGCTGTTCTACCTGCCGCAAACCATGGAAGAGCTGACCGAGAAAGAGGACAACATCCGTCCTTATGCCGCGTTGGAGCTCGAAGGACGTGATATCTACATCCGTGAGGGCTGCTACACCTGCCATTCACAGATGATCCGTCCGTTCCGTGACGAGAAGGAGCGTTACGGCCACTACTCACTGGCGGTGGAGTCCAAGTACGACCACCCGTTCCAGTGGGGTTCCAAGCGCACCGGTCCAGACTTGGCGCGCGTGGGTGGCAAGTACTCTGACGAGTGGCACATACAGCACTTGATGTGTCCGAAGTGCGTGGTGCCCGAGTCAGTGATGCCCAACTATCCCTGGCTGGTGACTGCCAAAGTCAATCATGAGAAGACTGCAGCCAAGATGAAGGCGTTGCGTTCAGTAGGTGTTCCCTATACTGACGCCGACATCGCAGGCGCCTCTGATGCCGTGGTCGGTAAGACCGAAATGCAGGCAGTGGTCGCTTATCTGCAAGTGCTCGGGACGATGGTGAACTTCGAAGAAGGCAAGGATTACCGTCAATGATCGATGCGGTGAGGGAGTATTTTCATACTGATTGGGCGGCCATGACCAGCACCGACTGGTTCGGGCTGGTCGCGGTCGTCACCCTCACCCTCTTGATGGTCGTCCTGTATTTCTGGGTGTTTTCACCCAGAAATAAGGAAAAGCTGGAATCACACCGAGATTTTGTCCTTAAAGATGATTTGAATGACGGGGAGAAATAACCATGGCAGACATTAATCCAAACCAGGCTCAGGATACCGGACACGAGTGGGACGGTATTCGCGAGCTCAAAAATTCACCGCCGCGCTGGTGGAGCATCGCTTTTGTGCTCAGCTTTGTATGGGTGGCCGCCTATGCCTTGATTTATCCGATGATTCCGTTGGTCAATGACTACACCCGTGGTCTGACCGGCTGGACGGCGTTGGGTGAATACAAGGAGGCGGTGGCCAAGTATGACGCGATCCGCGCTCCATACATTGAAAAGCTCAATGCGATGAGCGCTCAGGAAATTCTCAAGAATCCTGAAATGCTCAACTTCGCGAAGTCCTACACCAAGGCTCTGTTCGGCGACAAATGCGCCTCGTGTCACGGCGCCAATGGTCAAGGTACTCCGGGCTTGTTCCCAACCTTGAACGATGACGACTGGCTGTACGGTGGCACGGTGGACGACATCATCACCACCGTCACCGATGGTCGCCAAAGCATCATGCCGGCCCATGCTGGAACCGTCAGTGAAGCCGATATCAACACGTTGGCGGACTTCGTCATAGCGTTGCCGAAGGGGCAGGCGGATCAGGCCGGTTGGGACGCCTACAACAATGCGGGCTGTTCCGGATGTCACGGTGAGGATGGCAAGGGCAACAAGTATGTCGGCGCGGCCAACCTGACCGACAACATCTGGCGCTTCGGCGGCAGCCGTGAGGCAGTACTGCGCACCATCAAACATGGTGTGAACCAGGATGGCGTGGAAAACACCCGCAACGCCGTGATGCCGGCCTTTGGCGGCAAGCTGTCACCCAACGACATCAAATTGCTGGCAGTGACGGTTTGGGACTTGGGTGGCGGTCAAACCGAGTAATCAATCTTTGTGTTCAGCTGAGAGGGGTCGCTGGCCCCTCTCAATAACCCAATGATGAGGAGAGCGTGATGGATGCAGTAGAATTTGGTGCCTGGGCTTCGGTCATTGGTGCCATTGTCATATTGGTCTATTTGTTTTATAAAGGCTATAAGTTGATCAACGAAGAGCCGAAGAAGAAGTAACCAAAAGCTAGTGAATATAAAAATAAGGGGCTGAAAGGCCCCTTTATTTTATACCGTGGATGCATATTCGGCATTAGAATGTGGCAGGGGTAAATCGTAGCAGACAGGAGGGTGTGTGAATCAGGCGGCAACCACACAGACCGATCAAGACAGCCTCAAAGGCTTGTATGACGAGGCAGTGCACTGGCACGTGAATGTTGGCGGTAAGACGATCCACGCCAAGCGCATGGGTGGCACATTTCGCAACGTCAAATACCTGGGCTGGATCTTCTGGATCGGTTATTTGTTGGGACCGTATTTGCGCTGGGATGGTCAGCAGGCCATCTTGTTCGACATCCCCCATCGCCAATTCCATTTGTTCGGTGCGACGGTGTACCCGCAGGACATCTGGATGCTTTCCTTTGTCTTGATACTGCTGGCGATGACCTTGTTTGGCGTCACGGCGGTGGCTGGCCGCGTATTCTGTGGTTATTTCTGTTTTCAAACGGTATGGACCGACTGGTTCACTTGGGTCGAGGAAAAGATCGAAGGCAACCCCTTGCAGCGGCGCAAGCTCGATCAGGCGGGCTGGTCCGGAGAAAAGATTGCCAAGCGCTCGACTAAATATCTGATCTGGGCGTTGATATCGTTTTACACGGGTTTTGCCTTCGCCGCGTATTTCACCGACGCATTCGGTTTGTGGCGGGACGTGTTCACCCTGCAAGCGCATCCGGCCGCGTGGGTGACGTTCTTGCTGTTCTTCCTGGGCACTTTCATTCTGGCGGGATTCATGCGCGAGCAGGTGTGTCTGTGGCTCTGCCCGTACGCGCGTATTCAGTCGGTCATGGTCGACAAGAATACGATCATCCCGGCTTACGATGCCAAGCGCGGCGAGCCGCGCGGCAAGCGCAAGAAAGGCGAAGCGGATGCCGGCAAGGGGGATTGCATCGACTGTATGCAATGTGTTGCCGTCTGTCCGACCGGGGTGGATATCCGCAATAGCGCGTTGCAGGAAGGATGCATCATGTGCGGTTTGTGCATCGATGCGTGCGATAGCGTGATGGATAAGATCGGTAAACCGCGCGGTCTGATCCGCTATTCATCGGAGCTCGAGATGCAAGGCGCCCAGGTGCCGCCGCTGTTCAAGCGTGCGCGCGTCATCATCTACAGCGCGATCTTCATTGTTTCACTGGCAGCGATAGTCTATGGCCTGGCGAACATCCCGCCGCTTGAAATGACGGTGCTGCATGATCGGCAACCGCTCTATACCATGATGTCGGATGGCAGCATCCAGAACAGCTATACCTTCAAGATCCTGAACAAGACGCAGCAGGATATCTCGGTCAGGATTTCCGCCGAGGGGATTCGCGATCTGAAGGTGATGGGCGCGTCTGAAGAGATAGTGTTGCAGCCCAACAAAATGGTACCGTACGTGGTGCGTCTACGGGCGATGCCCGAGAATGTGCCGGCGGACAAGGTGCCGGTGGTTTTTGCAGTCAGCGGCGGCGGCAGTGTGATGGTGCAGCAGACCTATGAAAGTTTCTTTGCAGGTCCGGCACACTGAGGCGTACGGTGCAGTGAAAAACGTGGCGTTTTCGATGAAGTGATTGAGAGGCGTGCTTATGAGCAAGACCCAGCGTAATGAAGAGTTCGTGCCGGCATGGAAAAGCCCGTGGGTGTGGGGTATCGCCGCGATCGTGGTGGCGACAGTAACAGCGAATTTCGTAATGATCACCATCGGCCTCAATACCCATCCGGGGCTGGTGGTGGAAGACTTCTACGCCCGCGGCAAGAATTACTTCAACAATGAGGCCAAGCGATACGAGGATGCGAGTCGTCTCGGCTGGCAAATGCAGCTGACCACGCCGGGGGCCTTAAAACTCAACGAGCAGCAGCCTTATCATTTCGTCGTGCGCGACAAGGAGGGCTTTCCCGTAAAAGGCGCCGAGGTGGAGTTTTCCGCCTTCCGTCCCAACGACTCGAAGAAGGATTTTACGTTGGGGATGATGGAGGTGCGCGATGGGGAATACACCACCGAGGTAGCCTTCCCGCTTCCCGGCAACTGGGATTTGATCGTCACCGCCAAGCGCGGTGAGGACAAGATGGATATCGCGCAACGGGTCTTTATCGAGAAATAATTGACGCCAAGAATGTTTGCCGATGTCGCACGCTGAGGGCGCCTGTTTTCATTGTGGTCTGGCGATCCCACCGGGTCAGCGGCAAGAGTTGACTATTCAGGGTGCGGCGCGGGCGTTTTGCTGCAGCGGCTGCGCCACGGTGTGCCAGGCCATTCACGATTCGGGTCTGGAGGGTTTTTACCGCAAGGTGCGCATCGCGGAACTCGCGCCGCCGCCGGAGGTCACCGAGGATCTCGCCCAGTACGATCTACCGGATATCCAGGCGGAGTTCGTCACGCGGCAGGGCGACCTGCGCGAAGCGATGCTGCTGGTCGAAGGGGTGCATTGCGCGGCCTGTGTGTGGCTGATCGAGCACGCCCTGCGCCCGCTCGAGGGTGTGCTCATCGCCGAGGTCAATCTGGCGCATCATCGCCTGCGCCTGCGCTGGGACAGCCGCCGCATCCAGCTTTCCCATATCCTGAAGCGCCTGCATGCCATCGGCTATGCCGCCGTGCCGTACGACCCGGAACGCGCCGAGGGCGCGGCGGCGCGGCAAAGCAAATCGCTCCTCTATCGCATGGCCTTTGCCGGCTTCGGGGCGATGAACATGATGTGGATCTCGATCTCGATCTACGCCGCCGATCTCTCCGCCTCCGGGATGGACATGGAACACCGGGCCTTTCTGCACGGGGTCGCCCTGTTGCTGGCGACCCCGGTGCTGCTCTATTCCGGCTGGCCGTTCATGAGCGCGGCCGCGCGCGGCCTGCTGCACCGCCAGATGACCATGGACCTGCCGATCACCATCGGCGTGTTGGCTACCTACGCTTATTCGGTCTACGGCACCTTGACCGGCATCGCCGATGTCTATTTCGATGTGGTCGTCACCTTCCTCTTCATCATCCTGGTTGGACGCTATCTGGAATCGTTGTCGCGACGCAACGCCTCGTCGGCCACCGCGCGCCTGATGGAGTTGCAGCCACGCTCGGCGCTGTTGCAGACCGGGGAAGGCGAGCGGCTGGTGAGCGTGCGCAGCCTCGCGGTCGGTGACCGAGTGCTGATCCGCCCCGGCGAGAAGGTGCCGGTGGACGGCCGCGTGATCGAGGGCAGTTCGCAGATCGACGAGTCGATGCTCACGGGCGAATCGCTCCCGGTGGACAAGGACATCGGCGCCAAGGTGGTGGCAGGCACGGTCAATGGGCATGGCGCGCTGGTAGTTGAAGTCGAGCAGCTCGGGCAGGAAACCGCGCTGGCCAAAATCATCCATCTGGTCGAGGTCGCGCAGGGCACACGCGCGCCGATTCAGCGCCTGACCGATCGCGTTGTGCCGTGGTTTGTGTTGGCAACCCTGAGCCTGGCGGCGCTGACCTTCCTGTATTGGATCAATGCGCTGGATTTCGATACCGCGCTGATGGCCGCGGTTTCCGTGCTGATCATTACCTGCCCCTGCGCCTTCGGTATGTCGACGCCGATGAGCATCGTGGTCGGCGTGGGCCATGGGGCGCGCAATGGCGTGCTGGTGCGCAACGGCGCCGCGCTGGAAGCCCTTTCGGGCGTCAACCACATCGTATTCGACAAGACCGGCACGCTGACCGAAGGGCGGATGAGCGTGGTGCGCTGCGAGGTGCTCCCCGGCGAGGAGCGTGAAAGTGTGCTGGCGTGGTGCGCGGCGCTGGAGGCGCGTTCGGAGCATACGATCGCCAAAGCGATCGTCCGCTATGTCGACGAGCAGGGCATCGACTACCGAGGCCGCGACGTGCGCGGCTTTGAGAATATCCCCGGCCGCGGCGTGCAGGCGCAGATCGACGGCATCACGGTGCGCGCCGCCAGCGCCTTGTGGTTGCGCGAGCTTGCGCTGGATGCGCCCGAATCCCTGCAATCCCTCCAACGGGGCATCGAACAGGCGATGGGGGTCGCGGTATATCTGGTTGTCGCCGAGCGGGTGATCGGCGTGATCGCCGTGCAGGATCAGGTGCGCGCCAAGGCCAAAGAAGTGATCGCGGCGCTCCGCCAGCGCGGGATTGGGGTGACGATGTTGACGGGCGACAGCCGGGTCGCCGCCGAACGAGTGGCGCAGGAGCTCGGCGCTGATATTGAGGTCATCGCCGAGGTGCTGCCGCAGGACAAGGACAAGGTGATCGCTAAACTCCAAGCCCAGGGCAAAAAGGTGGCGATGGTGGGCGATGGCGTCAACGACGCCCCGGCCTTGGTGCGCGCCGATGTTGGCATCGCCATGGGCTCGGGTACCGATGTCTCGCTCGACAGCGCGGACCTGATCCTCATGAGCAATGCTTTGGACCGCATCCCGTTCGCGGTCGAGCTGGCCGGCCATACCATGCGCACCATCCGTCAGAATATTGCGATCTCGCTCGGTTATAATGTTATCCTAGTACCCACAGCCATGGGCGCGAGCCTGACGCCGGTCTTCGCCTCCATCGCCATGCCGATCAGCTCTCTGCTGGTCATCGGCAATGCCATCTTGATCCGCCGGCGCGCCAAAGTGAGTTGATGAGGAAAATGACGTGGAGATGATCTATTCACTGCTTCCCGCCATGATCCTGCTGGCGCTGGTCAGTGTGGTGGTGTTCTTCTGGGCTGCCAAGTCCGGGCAGTACGAAGATATGGAAGGGCCGGCCCACCGTATCTTGGATGACGACGACGATCCGCTGTTGCCGCGCGAGATGCGCGAGGATGGCCAGGGCAAGTCCGACGATGAGGCCAAACGTTAAGGAACCTCTGATTTATTAGAGGTTCCGTGCTCTGAGAATTCCAAGATGGAATTATTCAGAGTTTCCTTAATCTGCAGCTCGTTGATCTTGAGGAAACCTATGTCAGAACATCCGCAGTACACCCACGAGGAGCTCCGGGGCGGTCAGTTTCCGCACCAGTTATTCCTGTTCAATATGGTGGGCAACCATATCCTGTTGAGCATCATCGCCCTGAGCAATTCGGCCATTCCGTGGGTTGCACTCGGCGTGCCGATCCTTTCCTGCATCATCTTCGCAATAACCTTTATCATGGGAAGCAAGCAGAAGAATCACACCAGTGAATTCGTCCGCTGCCATTGGCGTGTGGCGCTGACTCGCACCAAGATCTTCTTGTTGGCCTATGCACTGATGATCGCGGCGGTGGGCTTGGCTTGGATGCTGCACAGCGTCATGCCGATCAAGGAAATGGCCTATGCCATCGTGGGTGGCTTGGGGATTCTGCCGACCATGGTCATGGTGCTGGTGCTGACGGTGATGGAGTCGGAAACCCTCAATCACGCCCTGCACGGCCGCATCCCGGACAGCCTGCGCGCCAAGTACCTGGCTGAGCCGGCGGCGGCGAAGGCGGAATAAAGCAAGGAGCCTCTGATTTATTAGAGGCTCCGTGCGGCACATGGAAGTACCGCCATTTTCGGCGGCTGCAAGCCACTGAAAATGAAGGAAAGCAAAAATCACATTTTTGCTTTCCGTGTTCTGAGAGTTCTAGGATGGAATTATTCAGAGCTTTTCCAATCAATCGGGGCTGCGTTTGTCGCCCTTGGTTCTGTTGGGATCCTTGCGGCGGATTGCCCAGATCACCAGTCCGAAGATCAGCACGATCAGGCCCAGTTCAATAAAAGCGGCCATGTTTATCTCCTCAATACCTTGGCAGCGCCGGCGGCGCATCGCCTATTGTGCCAGGATCGGGTGCGCTTAGACACAATCCTAGATATTCCGTTAGCGACCCACTGTGAACGAACAATGCAATGAATCTGCGCAGATTGAGTACGGGACAGGTTAAAAGATCATGTGTAACAGATCAGACTTGACCTGACTGACATTGTCAGACGAACTTTCTATTTTATGTTTCTGTACAGCTAGGATCATTCAGTTGGCTGTGCAAGTCAGGTGGCAGCTCCGTCCTCGTTGCAGACATTCAGAATGAATGTTTGAGTTTTACTCTTTTACTTTTTACTTGATGTTTACTTGGTTTCGCAGGTGGAACAGGCCAAGGTGCAACCTGCACTCGATTTCGGCGGCTGTTACCAGAATCAGCGACGTGAGCCGTCAGATCGCCTCGGCGACCGAGGAACAGAGCGCGGTTGCCAATGAAATGAATGCCAACATCATGGATATCAGGAACACGTCCGAGGGGATGGGGCAACTGACGCAGAGCAGTCGCCAGCTCTGTCAGATGTCGGAGCATTTGCAAAATAACATGGCGCGGTTCAAGCTGTAGCGCCGGCATCGTATCGTTCACGTAGAAATGATTAAGGGGGCGATGCCCCCTTAGTCATTTGCGTGATATCAAAAACTGTATTTCATACCCACCTGTACCAGTCGTGGCATGCCGACCTGGATGCCGCGGGTACGATCGACGATGTAGGTTTTGTCCCCCAGATTTTTCACCGTGGCAAAGGTGCTGAAGGCGTCATTGACGCGGTAGTTGAGTGCGGCGTTCCAGACGGTATAAGCATCGATCACTCCCTTCTGGCCGTCGGCCGTGGGCGCTTCGGTGTTGGCAAAATCGGAGAACTGTTCGCCCACATACTGCGCCTCGACCTCTGCGCGCAGCGCGCCGATGCTGTAGCCTGCCGCGGCTGTGGCGGTGTGCTTCGGCGCGTAGGGTTGACGCAGGCCTTCGGCGCTGCCGCTGATGATGGCGCCGCTGGCCACGTTGCGGAACGGAGATTCCTGATCGGCGGTGGGCAGCCAGGTCCAGGCGAGGCGGCCGAAGAGGCCAGATTCAGCTTCGGTCAGGACGGAAAGTTCCAGTCCCTGAAACAGCGCTTCACCCTGGGACAGCGGCGTGCTGCCTCCCGCGATGGAGCCGACGGCGATCAGGTTCTGGTAGTCGTTGCGGAAATAGGCGGCCTGCACGGAGGTCGATGGCAGCGGCTGGTGGCGCACTCCCAGTTCAAAGTTGGTGGATTCTTCCGCGTCCACCTCGGTCACGGTTCCGGTGCCTCCGATCAGGTCCTCGACCCGGGGCGGGGCGAAGCCCTTGTGCAGGCTGGCAAAGACGGTGAGCGTTTCGCCGGGATTCCAGGTGGCGCCGATGCCGGGCATGGTCTCGCTGATCGAGGTCGATCCCTTGGCGCCGGTGAGGCGGTTGCTGCGGTCGGCATCCACCGATTCATGACGCAGGATCGGCGTGACGCTGACCTGGCCGAGGTCGAAGCGGTTGGCGAGGAAGACGCTGTAGGCGGTGGTCTCGCGCAGGTTGTCCTCCACCGTGGTGCCGGTGCGCGCGGTGGGGCTGGCACCGTTGATCTGTTTGCGATCCTGCTCCTCGAAATGGGCCTTCACGCCCGCCTGGAATTCGCCCAAACGGTGATTCAGGCTTAGGCGCGGTTCGACGCCCCAGGTAGTGTAGCTGCGCAGGCGACCCTGATTGCAATTGAACTGGCTGCTCGGGTCCACCGCGCGACCGGCGAGCCGGTGTGCGGTGAAGGTGTCCGACACGCCATCGACGGTGAAGGTCGTGTTGCAGCCCGTGTGCTGCCCGTCCTGGCTGTTGCTCGACTGCCGCCACCAGTCGCGGTCGAACTTGGAGTAATAAACGTTGGTGAGCAGCAAGGCGCCGCCGCCGAAGTCGTATTCGTGCGTGGCGGACAAGCCGGTGCGGTCGGCTTCGAACTTGTCGTTCTTGAACGGGTTGTAATCCGCGCCGAAGTTGTCGTATTCCGCCTGCGTCAGCCCCGAATAGGTGATGGTGGAATCTTCCTGGTAATAATTGGCGCGCAATGTAATGGCCTGGTTGTCGCCGATAGCCGTCACATACTTGAGATTCATATCGTCCAGCGCGTGCTCCATGTTGTCGCGCGCCCCCTCGCCCTGTTTACGGGTGTAGTCGAACAACACGCCCTTGCCGCCCACGTTCACCTTGCCGTTGACGTAGTCGCGGTTGCCGAGCGTGCCTTGCACGTAGCCGCCAAACTCTTGCGGTGGAACGGGGGTGATGTAGTTGACCACGCCGCCCACGGTCTGTGGCCCGAACAACAGCGAGGCCGAACCCTTCAGCACCTCGATGCGCTCGTAGCGATCGACCATCGGATGGTAGTAGCTGGCGTTGTCGCCGTAGGGCGCGTAGGCCAGCGGAATGCCGTCTTCCAGCAGCGTGATCTTGGTCGAGCGCGTCGGGTTGAGGCCGCGCATCCCGATGTTCGGGCGCAGGCCGAATCCCTCCTCGTCGCGGGCGTGCACGCCCGGCACCTTGCGCAGCGCCTCATTGACGGTGAAGACGTGGCTGGCTTCCAGCTCGTCACTGCCCAGCGTCTGCGCCGCGCCGCTGATGTGGGGCAGGTTTTCCGTGCCGCCGATGACATCGAGACGCGGCATGAGGGTCTCGCGCTCCTCGGCCAGGGCAGGCCCGGCGCAGAGGGCCAGCAGCGCGGCCAAGGGTTTTAGGGATCTCTTGCGGAGAGTGTATTCGTACATGGGTCATGCTCCATAGGCTAAATTGCTGGCTGGCTGGACGGCATGGCCGTTTGGCTGGCTGGGAATCGGAAGTTATTCGTGGGGATCGGTGACAAATCCTATCCGGGTAAGGCCGGCGCGAGCGGCATCGCTCATCACCTGTGCCACCTGGCGGTAGGCCAGTGCGCCATCGGCGCGCAGGCGCAGCTCGGGTTGCGGCGTGGCCAAGGCGGCCTCGGCCAGGCGCGCGCGCCACTGCGCCTGATCGACCGGCGCGCCGTCCCAGTGGATCTGGCCCCGGGCATCGAGCGTCACCTCGACATGGCCCGGTTTCGGCGCATCCACGGCACTCGCCGCGCGCGGCAGCTCGATCTTGACCGCGTGGGTCAGCAGCGGCGCGGTGACCATGAAGATGATCAGCAGCACCAGCATCACGTCGATGAGCGGGACCATGTTTATCTCCGCCAGCGGCTGCTGGCCCTGTCCGCTGGAAAATCCACCGAAGGCCATCATGCGCTCCTGAGCGTCGAGGCGCCGCTGGACGGCAGGCGGTGGTCGCTACGGATGCCGGTGGCCATGAAGGCGAAAAGGTCATGGGCAAAGCCATCGACCTCGGCCAGCAGCAGCCGGTTGTGGCGGGTGAAGGCGTTATAGGCCAGCACCGCCGGGATCGCCACCGCCAGCCCCAGGGCCGTCATGAGCAGCGCCTCGCCCACCGGTCCGGCCACCTGGTCGAGGCCGCTCTGACCGCTCATGCCAATATTGACCAGGGCGTGATAGATCCCCCAGACGGTGCCGAACAGGCCGACGAAGGGGGCGGCGGCGGCGGCCGAGGCCAGCACCGTCAGGCCATATTCGAGGCGGGCGGTGTCCTGTTCGATGGCTCGGCGCAGGGCGCGGGTGAGAAACTCATCGGCCGAGCCGGCCTCCACCAGGCGGTTGCCGCTGCGGTTGCGGTATTGTTCCGCGGCGCGCAGGCCGTGATGGGTCAGGTGAGAGAAGGGATCGCGCACGCCACGCTCGGCCAGGTGGCGGGCTACCTCGTCGAGGCTGCCCGCCTCCCAAAAATGATCGAGAAAGGCGCGGCCTGAGCGCTTCATGCGCCACTGTCGCAGGGATTTGACGGCGATGAGATACCAGGTGGCGATGGACATGACGGTCAGCACCGCCAGCAGAAACTGTCCCACCAGGTCGAGCTGGCTGAGAAAGTGGGCGAAACCCAGGGTATGCTGCATCTGTTAGCTCCTCAACGTAAAAGAGATCGGGACAACCACCCAGCCCGCTACCGCCTCGCCGTCCTGACGCGCGGGCACGAAGCGCCAGTGCCGCACCGTTTCCAGGGCAGCCCTGTCGAGGCGGTCGTGGCCACTCGACTGCTTCAGCTCGAGCTGGGCCGGCGACCCGCCAGCGTCGACATAGACCCGCAGCAGCACGATCCCTTCCTCCCGCAGGCGGCGCGAGAGTGAGGGGTAGGCGGGGGCGGGGTTGTCGAGATAGTCCGCATCGAAACTGGGGCCCTGAATCGGGCCGGGTTGCGTCGTGGGCGCCTCTGCCGGGACGAATGGCGCGGCCATCGTGTCAGCCGCTTCAGCGGCGGCCGGCTCGACCGGTGGTTCAGTCTCCGCTGCCGCTGTTGTGACCGCAGTCTCGGCAGTGGTGGTCAGCGGCGGGGTGAGCGTGGCGACCTTTCGTGCGGGCGGCGGCGTGATGACGCGGGGCTGAGAGGCGGGCGTGGCGGATTGCACTGCCTGCTCCTGAATGATCGCGGCCGCCAGCACCGCTGGCGGCGTTTGTGCCTGCGGAGGCTGTGAAGGCTGCATCAGCAATGCCAGCACAACGCCGTGCAGGGCGATGACTGCGGCCAGCACCCACCTGCCGCCAGGCTCCCGTTCATTCAGGTGGGGGTGCGTAACAGGGCTCATTTGGTCAGGATCAGCTTGTTCTGGCGCGTCACGCGCAGACGGTAGAGTTCGCCCGCATGACGGATGACGATTTCCTTGCCAGCGCCAAAAAGCAGGTTGCTCTCATACTGGGGTAGTGGTGCGGAGGCGGCGGGCGCTACGCCGGATTTGCGGTTTTGGGGGACATTCATGAGCGTACCCCAGTGCTTGCGGTGTAGTGTGTTGTGCGCGCGGAATCCACGGTCTTCTCCTGGTAACGGGTAAGGGCGCTTTACCGGACCCTGCTGGCTACTGGGGCAGAGAGGCCCGTTGGCTGGCGCGCGAGGACGCGCATGGTCAATCTTTTTCAATCTTAATGAAAATACTTATCATTTGCAATATCTGCGGCGGCCCAAATGATTAGCCAAATGACTAGGACACCCAAATTCCCGAGAAATAGGCGTAAGATAGGCCGATAGATTTAGCAACGGAGGGGTTAAGTCAATGGCGCGCTACAAGGATTACAATTACCACCAGCAAAAACTCATCCCCCTCAGTTTTGATCGCCAGATCCTCCCCGGCACCTTCGAATACACCCTCACCTATCTCGTCGACCACGAACTCGATCTCACTGTTTTTGAGCATCGCTATAAGAATGATGAAACCGGCGCTCCGGCCTATGATCCGGCGCTGTTTTGGATTGTGAAATGCCTGCTGATAGATTTAACAGATATTTTGCAACGATCCATTGAATCCGCAGTCGATCGCAGACAGTTGATCATTTATCTCAAATGACTGCTGAGGTCACATCGCGGTCCTTAAACAGATGGCCGGTTTCGGTCGATAGCGGCCCCTCTAAGTCGCAAGACCATCTGACACTGTCTGCAAGATGAAATCGCGACTTTTACAGATTATGTACCCTTTACGCCCGCGACTAATACCAGGTTCACACTCCAGAAAAACCTGCCTTGTTCATGCCGCGCAGTGAGTTCACGCATCCAGCCGTCGAGTTCGGATTGCGTCGCCACGCCGGCCGCCAGTGCTTCTCCCACCAGCCAGCTGCCAAAGGGTGATTGAGTAAAATCCGACTGAACCAACGGGAACACCTCGATCTGGATGTCCTGCAAGGCTTGTTGTCGATACATGTCGTAGAGCTGACGGCCGGCGTAACCATTGGGACGCATGCAACCGGCAAAGAAATTCATCAAGCGCCGTTCGAGCGCGGCGCCGGGATAATCCACCGAGGCCGTCGCCCAATCGGTATCGGCCACCACCACGCGTCCCCCGCGGTGCACCACGCGCACTAGCTCGGTAAATACGGCATGGCGGTCATAGCTCGACGGCAACACCTGAAACAGCCGCTCGGCATGACAGGCATCGAACGTCTCATCGGCAAACGGCAGAGCAGCTACATCTGCTTGCTGGTGCTGTACGATGTCGCCAAGTTGGGCCTGCTGCGCCGCGGCATCAGCCTGTTGCAGCATGTCCTCGTCAATATCCACACCTACGACGCATCCGTGTGGCCCCACCAATTGTCCCAGCGGCACGGTATCGATCCCCGGCCCGCAGCCGACGTCCAGCACATGATGCCCCGGCGCTAATGTCATCAGCTCGTAACTGCGCTGCTTGATTTGCTTGCCAAGTGCCGCCACTTTTCGCAAGTATTCCGCGCTCACATATCCGGCCGATTTCGCCATTGTTTCCTTCCCCTTTCTTCACTTCTTGCGAGGATCGGTAATAGCGTCATGATCCACCAGATTCCATTGCCCGCTGTTGCGGTACAGGCGTTTGCCCTGATTGGGGTAATCGGTCACATCCTGCGCCAGCCGCTGTCCCATCACCAGGCATACCAACGTTTCATCGCCGTCATTGACGATGTTGTGCGCGACCGTATTGCGCGGCAATCCCAGGAAATCGCCCGGCCCGATTGGATAGCGATCAGTGCCGATAATCGCCGTACCATGGCCTGATATTACGTAAACACACTCTTCTTCGTAGTGGTGAATGTGAAACTCCGTGGTGTCACGACCCGGTTCCACGTAAATCATATGTACGCCGAGCTGACTCAGTCCGACGGCATCGCTCAGCGATTTGTTGATGCGCACGGCATTGGGATTGAGAAAGTGCACTTTGTGCTCACCGGGCATCCGCTCAATATCGGTTGCGGTCAGTAACAAATTTCGGGTATCCATGTTCGTCCTTTGTCTTGATTAACACTGAGCAGGTTGTTGAAAATAATTTTCCAACAGTCTGTTAGTTTTCACCACACAACGCAGCCGCTCTCCGTTCGAGTTCTTTACTGCGCGCTCCGCCATCGCGGCAGCAGCCGTTTGCGCAGTTCTTCCAGGATCAGCAGGACGAGCGCGAAAGGGATGATGAAGAGCCACACCGCGGCATCGAGCGGCGCGGTGCCGAAGATCAGATTGCCCAAGGGCGTGTAGCCGATGAGCAGGATCAGGATGACCTCGGCGGCGATGCCGGCGAGGATGAGTCGATTGCCCAGCGGCCAGCGTGCGAACAGCGATTCACGATCGCTCAGGCACAGATATACATTGACGATCTGCATGACGATGATGGCGCTGAGACACGCGGCGGTGGCTTGGAGATAGAGCGGATCGTCGTGGGCCAGGCGCTCGCCGTATTGCCAGCCCGCGCCATGCAGCACGAAGAAAAACGCCGCCATGGCGGCGCTCGCCTCGATCACGCCGAGAAATAAATAGGCGCGCGTGAGCGAGGGCCAGTCGAGCAGCCGCTCGTGCCGGGGGCGCGGCGGGCGTTGCATGATGCGTGGATTCGGTTTTTCCGCGCCCAAGCCCAGCGCCGGGAGCATGTCGGTGCCTAGATCCACGGCGAGGATCTGGATGATGGTCAGCGGCAACGGGATCTTGAATAAGGCAAACGCCAGATAGGGGACCAGTTCCGGGATGTTGGAGGTCAGGATATAGGTCAGGAATTTGCGGATGTTGTCGAACACCGCGCGGCCTTCTTCGATCGCGTTGACGATGCTGGCGAAGTTGTCGTCGAGTAGCACCATATCGGCCGATTCCTTGGCGACATCCGTGCCAGATACCCCCATGGCGATGCCGATGTGCGCGCTCTTGAGTGCAGGGGCGTCGTTGACGCCGTCGCCCGTCACCGCGACCACGTGGCCTTTTTTCTTCAGCGCGTCGACGATGTGCATCTTCTGGTCGGCGCTGACGCGCGCAAAGATGATCTCCGGGGCGTCCAGGGCCAATTGCAGCTGCGTTGCGGTGAGCTTGCGCAACTTGTCGCCGGTGATCACGCGCGGGTGATTGGAACGCGCCAGGCCGACTTCCTTGGCGATCGCCGTGGCGGTGTGCGGGTGATCGCCGGTGACCATGATGACCTTGATGCCGGCCTCGTGGCATTTGCGCACCGCCTCTGGCACCTCCGGGCGGGGCGGATCTTCCAGTCCGACCAGGCCGGCGAAGACCAATTGCTCTTCGCGTGGTGCACGCGCCTGGTCGGGTTCGAGCATGCGGTAGGCGATGGCCAAGACGCGCAGGCCGCGATTGGTCATGGCGTTTTGCGCCTCGATCACCCGGGCGCGCGCCGCGGAATCAAACGCGCGCAGTTCGCCATCGATCGCGCTGCGGGTGCAGAGCGGAAGCACGGCCTCCGGCGCGCCTTTGCAGTACAGCACCGGCCCCTCGGGCGTCGTGTGTACCGTGGAGACGCGCATGCGTTCGGCCTCAAACGGCAGTTCATTGATCTTGGGATAGACCGGGCACTGCGGCCACGCCGCGTGCGCCATGTTAACCAGCGCCACTTCCATCGGATCGCCCAGGAAGGACTTGGCGCCGTTGTTTTCCGTTTCCTTCAGGCTGTGGCACAGACACGCTGCCTGAAAAAAAGGCCGATAGCGCTCGATGAGCGCGTCGGGGAGTGTGTTGTGCTCGAACTCATGTAAGGTCGCGCCGAGCAGTACCTGTTTGACGCTCATGCGGTTTAGCGTCAGCGTGCCGGTCTTGTCGGTGCAGATGACGGTGGTCGAGCCCAGCGTCTCGACCGACGGCAGATGGCGGATCAGGGCGTTGCGCTTGGCCATGCGCTGCGTGGCCATGGCCAGCGACAATGTCATCGTCGGCAACAGTCCTTCCGGCACCATGGCCACGATGATGCCGATGGCGAAGATGAAATTTTCCCAGAAGCCGATGCCGATGAATTGGCCGATGATGAAAAAGGCGATGCCGATGGCGACCGCGAGCAAGGCCAGCACGCGCGAGAGGTGCGCGATCTCCTTGCGCAGCGGCGAGACGACCTCGCCGCCGGTCTGGGTGAGATGCGCGATCTTGCCGAATTCCGTGTGCATCCCGGTGGCGAACACCACTGCCTTGGCCTCGCCGGCCCCCAGGGTCGTGCCGGCGAATAACACGTTGGTCGCCTGAAACACATCCTCCTCGCTCGATGGTTTGATGTCGCGTGCGATGGGCGCCGACTCACCCGTCACCGTGGCGTTGTTGACGCGCACCGAGAAGGCCTCGACCAGGCGGCAATCGGCCGGGATGTTGTCGCCCTGCTCCAGCAGCACCATGTCGCCGGGCACCAGCTGCTCGGCGAGCAGTTGCACGACGCCGCCCGCGCGCAGCACTTTCACGTTTTGGGGCAGGAGGCGGCGCAGCGCCGCCAAGGTGCGCTCGGCGCGGTATTCCTGCCAGAAGGAGAACACACCATTGATGAGTATCACGCCGATGATGGCCCCGCCCAGCAGCGCCATGCCCTTGCCCGGATCGTTCCATTCCGCGGCGAACGCCAGGCCGGCAGCGAGCCAGAGGATCAAGGCAAAAAAATGCGTGAACTCTTTCAGGAAGCGCAGTGCCAGGTGCTCGCGCCGCGCCTGCTCCACGCGGTTTGGCCCAAACTCGCTCAGGCGTCGCTGCGCCTCGGCGTGGCTCAGCCCGCCGGGATCGCTATTGAGGCTGGCGATGGCCTCGTCCGGGGAGAGTTGGTGGATCTTCATGGCACCGGTTACCCGCCGATGAGGGCGAGTAGGGTGCGGTCTTCGAGCAGGCAGTCTTCCAAGGCCGCATCTCCCATCTTGTTTTCGGAGATGAATTTGCCGCGTATCGACACGCCGGCTTGAACCGTGCTCGCAGGATCTCCGGTGATCAACGGATGCCAGTCCGGTAGTCCCCGTCCTTCGGCCAGGCGGCGATAGGCGCAGCTGCGCGGTAGCCAGCGGGTGGTGCGCACGAGCTGAGGAGTGATCTGCACGCAGTCCGGCACGTGCGCTTGCCGTTGGGGATACACGCGGCAACGGCAACTGGTTGCATCGAGTTGGCGGCAGGCTACGCGGGTGTAGTAGATATCGCCCGTGTCTTCTTCCTCGAGTTTGTGCAGACAGCACAGGGCGCAGCCGTCGCAGAGCGATTCCCATTCCTGCTGGCTCATGGCCTCCAGTGACTTGATCTCCCAGAAGGGGCGGGTTTTGCGCGTCATAGGCTCGGACGCGAGACGAAGCCCAAGGCGAGAGACGGGAGGATCTTCTCTCTGAGTTCGGCGATTTCCTTCTTCGTATAGGGTACCGGATCGAGCTTGCCCCAGACCGGCGCGGGCCAGAGCGGATCGTGGCGGTAGCGGGCGATGTGGTGCACGTGCAGTTGTCTGACCACATTGCCGATGGCGGCGATGTTCATCTTGTCGGCCTGGAACGCCGCGGCCAATTGCTGGGCGAGGTGGCTGGACTCCTGGATCAGTTGGCGTTGATCGTCTGGCGTGAGCTGGTAGATCTCGCTGATCTCCGCGCGCCGGGGCACGAGGATGAACCACGGGAAATTGCGGTCGTTCATCAGCAGCAGCAATGAGAGGGGGAATTCGCCCAGCACGAGTGTATCCCGCTGGAGGATCGGGTCTAGGGTAAACATGACGGTTGCATCCAGTCGAATCAGCTCTGATTGAAGTCGGGAAACTTTTCCGCGTATTTCTCGATCCACTCCTTGGCGGCCTCCTCGGCGCTGAGGTTGCGCCCCTCGGAGGCCAGCACTTCCTGGCGGTAGTGTTCAATGTAACAGATTTGCTCGACCATGCGGGTATTGTAGGCCTCGCTCGGATCGAAGAATTCGACCCCGACCAGGTAGCGACGCTCGATGCTGCGGCACCAGACCACGCGGCCATGGGTCTCGACTCCGCCGTTGATCAACGGAAAGCTCAGGCTGATATCGACGCCGACCTCGATCGGGACCTTGGAGTAAAACGACAAGCCGCCGCGGCTGATGTTCGACAAGCGTTCATCACCTTGGCCTTGCTCCCGGATGCGATACTGGATCGGGATTTCGGATGGATGCCGGATGTAGTGGCGCATGGGACTGACCATATGACTTCCTATAAATATAGTCGGCTATCCGCTCGCCTGGCTCAACGGAGCCGGGGGTGAACATTTGTTACAAGCAGCGCACGCGCCAGCACGGGCGCCCGGTCTCATCGATAAGCCCATGGCGTTGCAGCCAGTCGCGCGCATCATCGGCATCGTGGTGAAACCACTTGGAGGCCGAGCCTAACCGAAAGGTATAGCCCCAAGCGTCCATGTCCGCAAACATGCGTTCACGCCCAAAACCGGCAATGAAGTCGGCGAGCAGGATTTGCAGGTAGCATACCCCA
The DNA here is from genome assembly GCA_040752855.1 of Pseudomonadota bacterium. Classification (GTDB taxonomy): domain Bacteria; phylum Pseudomonadota; class Gammaproteobacteria; order RBG-16-57-12; family RBG-16-57-12; genus JBFMHP01. Next base: position 103,647 of record JBFMHP010000021.1, read on the forward strand.
TTCTCCTCGGTGTAATCACCGCCCGCATCGGTGTGCAGCGCGGCGCGCCGCTGCGGGTCCATGCAGATGTAGTGGCAGGCCTCATGCAGGGCGGAATGCACCGGCGTATCCCCGCGCACCAGCAGGCGATGGTCGATGAGGCCGGCCTCGCGCTCGCCCCAGTAGCTGCCGGGGATGGCCGCCCCGTCGGGGACCCACTCCAGCGCCATCCCGTACCGGGCAAGCAGTTCAGCAAACGCTTGTGGATCGATTTCTTTGCAATTGAGTACTGACATGCGCGCCATTGTGTCATGAGTATGAGTGGTGGTCACGAAATTCGCTGAGCTTCCGACAACAAAGATGACAACACATCGGAGGAGGGGCGCAGATGAATTCACGGGCACTGAACATGTTGGTCGGGAGTGGGCTGAAACTGGAGGCGCGTGGCGGCGATGCCTGCTATCTGGTGGATATGATCGGGTATCTCACCGACAAGAGTATTCTGGTCACCGCGCCCTATGATGAACGCGGACGTCTGGCCGTCGGGGAAGGTGAGGATGTCGCCATCCGCTATCTGGGCGGCGACAACAGCTATGCCTTCTACAGCCGTGTGTTGTGCGTCTGCGCCGAGCCGTATCCCTATCTGCACCTGGCATTCCCCGAAGGCGTGCAAGGCGTGCTCACCCGCCGCGGCACCCGCTTGCCGATCGAGGGGCCGTGCATGACGCTCGCCATGCTCGATCGCGGACGCAAGATCTCCGTGGTGATGGCCGACATCAGCATCCACGGCGCGCGCCTGATCGCCCCGTATCGCCTGGGCGAGATCGGCGAGACCTTCAGCATCGAGATGCCGCAGATCCCCGCCGCCGGCGAGGAGACCTTGACCCTGCCGTGCATCATCCGCCATGTGCAGGCCCAGCGCGGAGAAGACAAGGTGCATCACGGGGTGGAGTTCGACCAACTGGAGCAGGCCGCGCAATTGTTCATCGCGCGCTTTATCCAAGACAGCATCGTACGTCAGCGGCGTGTGGGTTAAGGATTAGGTGTAGATATCGATGCCAAGACGCGGTGGGTTTTCGGACGCTTGCTCTTCGGCACTATTCCCCGGCGAAGTGACTTGCCGGCGCTCCCGGCCGCTGCGCGTATCCAACAGCACCGGCACCTGGCGGACACGCCGCTCGATGCGTTGGCGCCGATTGGAGACGCTCGCCAAGGCGCCGTTCACCGTATCCGCGAGCGGCGCATCGCGCCCCGGATGGCGCTCCGCGGCCAAGGCCTGCTGCACGGCGCGTTCGACCGGCGTAGGCACGCCCGGCCGCACGCTTGCGGCGCGCGGATAGGCGGGAACGGAATCGACCTGCGCGGTAGTCGCGGGTTGTGCATTGGCCGAGCGCAGATTCCGTATCCCCGTGTCATCGGGTGGAATGTTGAACGATGTCATCGGTTTCAGGTCCGTAAGCCTTGCTATCGTCCAGGGCCATGGGATTCTGAAGGGTAATTTGGCCTGAGACTCAACCAGGTTCAGTCACGGCGTAAACCAGGCGGACCGTACCAGCGCGGCATGAACGCGGTCGTAGATCACCCAGAAACCGTTCTCCATCGCGGTCTCGAAGTGATAACCCACGGCGATGGCGTCGGCCGCCTTCGGGCCGGTGGCGACAATGCCGGGGCCCCGTATATGTTTCAGCCGGCTGTTGAAGCGCACTTCCACCCCGAGATCAAGCGCCTGATTCAGCAACGCCGCGTCCAGACTTTCCGGCCCAGGCCCGCGCTCCACCATATAGAAAACAGGCGTGCGACTCCGTACTTTGTAGGCGTGATCCCAGGCATCGAAGACGACGCCTTCGTGGCAAGGAAGATAGGCAAAGGTGGTCGTCCGCCCGGGCTTGGTGAGGTCATCGAGCACATCTTGCTCCGTGCTCCAGTCCTTGCAGATCACGCCGGAAACGGGCGCCGACACCGGAGCGGGCTTCGTGTACAATCACCCGCCGCCCCGCAGCGGCCAAGGTAATGGCGGCCGCCAATCCTGCCGGTCCTGCACCCACGATCTCAATCGCTGTTTTCATATCCTGTTCGTGGGCCTATTCCCGCTCGCTCTCCTGTTGGTGATCGAGCATCTGCTGCATCATAACTTGCATCATATCGAGACGTTTCTCGATCATGCCAATCCGTGTTTCAAGTGAGGCGCCGTGGGCAGCGGCCTGACAGCCGCTTATTAACTTCATGTTGTGTATTTCCTTCATCGCCTCTTGCATCTCGGCATAGTGCAGCCGTAAACCTTCGCGGCGTTCCTCTCGCCGAGCCGCCTTGCGCTTGACCTGGCTCATAGCTTCTTCCATGCGATCGATCATCTTTTGCATGGCCGCCTCATCCATCATGCCCATCTTGTCGGCCTTGACCAGGATCTCATCACAGCCCACATGGTCCTTTTTTTCCGCCATGGCGGGAAAGGCTGCTAACATGATGGGCAGTGCAATAAACATGTAGCTGCGTTTTTTCATGATGTTTCTCCTTTGATGGTCTAATGAGCGCGGGGCATTGCCTGGCTTCTAGATTCGCAACCCAGGTTAACCGCCCTGGTGCTCCCTTATCGAGAACACGTTCTGCGTAAGTAACAATGTTTGTTTCCACTGAAGCAATGCACGGTCAATCTCCGGGGCGCCGGTAAAGAAAGCGCACCAAAGTCTCTTCTTTTTGCTCGGCAGTCCGTTTGATCCGGAACTCGATGCGATACTGCCCTGGATCGGTCATCATGAAATAATTCCCGTAACTCATGACATTGTGGTTATTCATCGCTTCGAGAGTCTTTTCCGGACCGACCAGCCCGAGAAGTGACACCCTGGCTCTAACCTTCGCATTTGTAATCCGCTCGCCGGTAATACTGTCAAACAGGGCAACCAACACGTGATAGCGATGTTGCTTTTTTGATTTCCCATGCATATCGGGATGCTCAGTTATAAATACGCTTGGAATGACGCCAAGATAGATGTCCATGCCATCGGCGGTTTGATGACGTTCGGAATCGGATGCCAGCGCCATGGGAGTAACCACCGTGGTGGCAGCCAGAAACATCAGGAATAGTAGAAAGCGCTCGAATTGAATAACCATGCTCTGATCCTCCTCCCGTTCCTTTAATGATATTCGCCGCATTCGTCTTTCGCTATCGCACATAGGTTTCGCTCGCATAGCGGCGCATCATGCGGTGGCTGTTGAAATACGAGGCGGACTTGGCGATCGCTCCCTTCATCACCGCGATCCATACGCTCCGATCCTGGTAATAAAGCGGAGCAACGGTTTCTTCGAGTTTGCGGTACAGCGCATCGGCATCGAGAGCGGCGGATTCCCGATCCTCGCCGATGGCCCAGCCGGTCACGCCTTCGATGCACCCCTCGACCCACCAGCCATCCAGCACGCTAAGCTGCGGCACGCCGTTGAAGGCGGCCTTCATGCCGCTGGTACCGCTGGCCTCCATCGGGGATAAGGGGGTGTTCAGCCAGACATCCACGCCGGAGACCAGGGTCAACGCAATGTTCATGTCGTAATCGGGCAGATAGGCGACTGGCACTGTCCCAGCCAGTGCCGCGATATGTGCGTGCAGGATCTCGATCAGGCGCTTGCCCTGTCCGTCCCGCGGATGGGCCTTGCCCGAGAGCACGATCTGGATGGGGTAGCGTTCAGCCAAGGCCTTGAGGCGTTGCAGATCCGAGAACAGCAGATCCGGTCGTTTGTACGCGGTCATGCGGCGGGCGAAACCGATGGTCAAGCGGTCCGGTTCCAATGCTACCGCTGTGCGTTGTCGAACACTGTCGATGAGCGCCTTTTTGGCCTGGAGATGAGCCTCCCATATCGCCTCGTCGGCAATGCAGCAGTCCGCACGGCGCAGCAGCTCCGGCTCGTGGCACCAGCCTGGCAGCACGGCATCGTAGAGGCGGCGGAAGCTCTCGCCGGTCCAGGTGAATGGATGTACGCCGTTGGTTACTTCGTGCACCCGGTAACCCGGAAACATGTGGCGCGAAACCTCGGCGTGGCGTTTGGCGACGCCATTGACATAGTCACTCAGGTTGAGCGCCAGCCGGGTCATGTTCAGTGCCTCCTCTCCGGCCAGGCGCTTGAACGTCGCCAGTTCGATGAAGTCGCCGAGCAATCGCTTCACCAGATCGTAGGGGAAGCGGTCGTGGCCGGCCTCTACCGGCGTATGGGTGGTAAAGCAACACAGCTCGCGCACTCGCGGGATATCATAAGGCGTCTCGCCAGGTCGCAGGTCTTCGGGAGGATAGGAATAACGGCGCAGCAACTCAGCCCCGAGCAGTGCCGAACGTCCTTCGTTCATGTGATACTTATGTATCGTGAAGCCGAGCGCCTGAAGCATGCGCGCCCCACCGGTACCCAGCACGATTTCCTGTTTCAGTCGATATACATTGTCTCCGCCGTAGAGGTAACGGGTGATCTGCCGGTCATCCACACTGTTCTGCTCCAGATCGGTTTCCAGCATAATCACCGGTTGCTCACCGCCCATGTGGCCTTTCAGGATATACAGCCAGCCGCCGACCCAGACGGAACGGCCTGCGATGTCCACCGCCACCATCGCTCCCAGCCGCTCCGCCCAGCGGGCGGGCTCCCAGGGAGCCTCGCTTTCGATCTGACGCCCGTTGGCACCGAGCGCCTGATGGAAATAGCCGGCCGTGCTCACCAGCGTCACGGCCACCAGCGGTACCTCGAGATCGGCCGCGGAGCGAATGGTATCCCCGGCGAGCACACCGAGACCGCCCGCATAAGTGGGAATCTCGTTTTGCAACGCAATCTCCATGGAGAAGTAGGCGATGCGCGGTGTATGGATGAAATCGTCGAGGCCGGCCATGGTTCCTCTCTATTCACCGAGCGCCAATCGGGCATCCACTTTCGCTTCGGCCCGCAGCCAATCGTCCAAGGCCGCATCACCCTGGAAACCACGCTGCTCGGCAATGAAAAATGCCTCTTCACAGATCATGCGGTGGCGTTCCTCGGCGGTGCAGGCCGATGTTCCGATATCCGATGCGGTCTGTTTGCCGCGTGATTCGGTTTGTGGATCTTTCACCGTGGGTGTCTGCTTTTTACCCGCTTTGTTTTGTGTTGCCATTACCTTTCTCCTTCATATGGCACTGATTCATCGCGTTTCGTTTACACCATCATTGTGCAGCGTCACTCCTTTTTCAAACTACAGATGAGCGTAACAATCACCAGATTACTGCCTCTCCGGAGTTCATCCGGGATGAATCTTGGCTTTCCGTACCAGATCTGGAATGAACGCGGGCGTATGCGCTGCATACTGGTGATATACCTCACCGAACTCCCTCCGAACCTCGCTCTCCTCGAATCGGGCCAGCCGCGTGTACATATAAACCAGTATCGGGAACATCAGCAGCGTGAGGATGGTCGGCCACTGCAACAGGAAGCCGAACATGATGAGCACGAAGGCTAAGTATTGCGGGTGACGGACATGGGCGTACGGTCCACTGGTCGCTAGCACGTGCGCCTGTTGAGCGGTATAAAGCACTCGCCACGCCGCGGACAACAGCCAGAAGCCACCGCCGATAAAGAGCATGCTCAGCACATGAAACGGCCCGAAGTGGGGATTGGCGCGCCAGCCGAACAGCATCTCGAGCAGATGGCCGGCGTCATGCGACAGCCAATCGACTTGCGGATAATTGCTCTGCAACCAGCCGGAAAGAAAATAGATGGTCAGGGGAAAACCATACATCTCCGTGAACAGCGCCACCAGAAAGGCGGAAAAGGCGCCGAAGGAGCGCCAGTCGCGTTTGGTCTGCGGCTTGAAAAAGCTGAAGGCGAAGAGGATGAAGATCGCTGAGTTGATGATCACCAGTGACCAGAGGCCGTATCCCGAGGCTTCAGTCATGTTTGTGTCCTCCGCCGTGGCCGCGATGCATGAAGAGGTGCATCAGCGGGCAGGCGAGCAGCAGCAAAAAGGGAAGTGCGCCCAGCGCATGGGCCCGGTGTTCGCTGAACAGAAAAAAGGCCGCGATGGCGAGAAAGCCCAAAAAAACCCAAGTGGATCGCGATTTCTGCCGTTGCGGTTCTTGATGAGGCGGGTGTTGGTGATTCATGGCTTTTCTCCTGTTTCAGATTTTTCTTGCTCATTCAACTTCTCATCGTCCCTCGGGACGGACGGCGGCGGACAGTCCGCCTGACCGCGCTGATCACAGTGCCCAACCTGTTCGGTGTCGGCAGCCTCGTGGTGGCCCATCATCCCCTTGTGCCCGGAACCGAATACGGCGACAAGCATCACCACCATCATCACAATCATGATCTCGGTCATGGTTCAAAGCCCTCCTATTCAGATCGATCTGGTTTTCTCGCGCGCCAAAAACTCAGCAATCCGCCCTTGCGCGCGCAGCGCTCCACCGGCGCGAAGCCCGCCGCGCGCAGATATGCGGGCACCTCGCCGCGCAGATTGGTGGCGGTGAAATGGAAAAACAACAGCGGCCAGCACAACAACCACCAGAGCGGATTTGAAGGCTTATCGATGTCGACCACCAGCAATCGTCCGCCGGGCTTTAGCACCCGGTAGACCTCGGCGAGTCCCGCACGTTTCACCTCGGGCGGCAGGTGATGCATCATGAAACTCGATAACACGAGATCGAACGATGCGTCGTGGAATGGCAGCGCCTCGATGGCCCCGAGCCGAAACTCCACCGGTGTGCCGGTCGCGTTGCGCCGCGCCTTGGCGAGCATGCCCGGTGAAGGATCGATGCCCACCACATACCCCGCGGAGCCCACGGTCGCGGCCGCCAGGCGCGTCAACACACCGGTGCCGCAACCCACATCGAGCACATGCTCGCCGCTGCGCAAACCGGCGTGATGCAGGGTCTCGCGCCGAAAACCAGGTCCCAGTCCCAGCCACGGGCAATAGAGGTCGTAGAACGGCGCGGCCCAACTCATGGTGACGCCGTGGGTATGCGGCGGCGCTCGCTCATCGAGGGCCGCCAGCGCGCGGCGCATGATCCAGCGGGAATACAGCATCATCGCCGGGCATGCCAATGCGATGAGGGCAATGATTACGGTCCACACGGAGATTTCCCAGAGCAGCAGCGCCGCCGCAATCGCAACCGCCACCAAGGTACATAACCAGAATGCCGTGCCCATGGCCTACTCCACGGTCAGCCGCGCACGCTTGAGCGTGGCGGAATTGACGATCACCGACAGCGAGGACAAGGCCATCGCCGCGGCGGCGATGATCGGATTGAGAAATCCCAACGCCGCCACCGGCACGCCGATGCTGTTGTAAACGAAGGCCCAGAACAGATTCTGCTTGATCTTGCGCAAGGTCAGGCGCGACAAGCGGATACTGGCGACGACATCGCGCACATCGTTCTTCACCAGGATGATGCCGCCGGTCTCTTTCGCCACATCGGAACCGGAGCCGATGGCGATGCCGATGTCGGCGGCGGCGAGTGCGGGCGCATCGTTGACGCCATCACCGACCATCGCCACGACCTTGCGTTGCTGTTGCAATTCCTGGATCACTCGCGCCTTGTCGGCGGGTAGCACCTCGGCGATGACACGCGCGATGCCGAGTTCACGGGCAATGGCCTGGGCGGTGCGTTGATTGTCGCCGCTCAGCATCACCACTTCGATCTTCGCGCTGTGCAAGGCCGCCACCGCCTCCTGCGCCTCGGGCTTGAGGGTATCGGCGACGGCGACGACACCCGCCAAGGCGCCGTTGATGCCGATCAGCATCGCGGTCTTGCCTTCGTGCTCCAGGCGCGTCATCGGCTCTTCCGCGGTGGTGATATCGATACCTTCACACGCGAACAGGCGGCGATTACCGAGCAACAGAGTTTTGCCATCGGCATTCCCTTTGATGCCATGTCCGGCGATAGCCTCAAAGTCAGTTATCTTGGGCAATGCAATGTTGCGATGCTGCGCTGCTCTCACGATTGCTTCGCCGAGCGGATGCTCGGAACCGGCCTCGATCGCCGCCGCCAAACGTAGTATTTCCGTATCGTTAAAATCCGCCAGCGCGATAACATCGGTCACATTCGGCTCACCGCGCGTCAGCGTGCCCGTTTTATCGAATACCACCGTGGTCAAACTGCGCGCCCGTTCCAGCACCTCGCCGCCGCGGATCAGTATTCCCGCCTCCGCGCCTTTGCCGACACCGACCATCAACGCCGCCGGCGTGGCGATGCCAAGCGCGCAGGGGCAGGCGATGATGAGCACGGCAATGAAGGCGAGCAGCCCTTGCGGAAAGTTACCGGCAAGCCACCAACCGAAAAAGGCGATGAGGGCGGTTGTGACCACCGCCGGAACGAAATAGCGCGTCACCTGATCGGCGAGGCGCTGAATCGGCGCGCTCGAGGCCTGCGCCTCTTCGACCATCTTGATGATCTGCGCCAGTGCGGTCTCCGCGCCCACGCGCGTGGCGCGGAAGGTCAGCAGTCCGGTGCGATTGAGCGTGCCGCCGATCACCGTTGAACCGGCGCGCTTCTCTACCGGCATGGATTCCCCGGTGAGCATGGATTCATCCACGCTGGAAGCCCCTTCGAGCACGCTGCCGTCGGCGGGAATCTTCTCACCGGGTTTTACGATGACGGTTTCATCCACCAGCACGCTCTCCGCCGGGACTTCCATCTCTTGGCCCGCGCGGATCACGTGCGCGGTCGCCGGTTTCAAGTCCAGGAGTTTGCGCACGGCGGCCGAGGAGCGCTTCTTGATCAACTCCTCCATGTACTTGCCGAGCAGCACAAAGGCGATGATGACGGCGGAGACCTCGAAATAGACATCGCGTTCCTCGACCTTCACCGGCAATACCTCGGGGAAAAAGATCACCGCGACGCTGTAGAAATAGGCCACCGAGGTGCCGAGCGCGATGAGGAAATCCATGTTGATTTGGCGTGTGCGCATGGCCGCCCACGCGCCTTTGTAGAAACTCCAGCCGCCGATGAATTGCACCGGCGTGACCAGGATGAACAGCCACATGCCCCAGGTGAACCACGGCAGTTGCGGAATCGGCGCCCAACTGACGATGGTCGCGCCTGTAGCAAGAAACAGAAAGGCCGCGGCGCGCAACATGGCCAGCGCCAACACGCCGGTGAGCGCGATGGTCACGCGCGTGCGCATGGATTTCAATTCTTGTTCGGGTGATTCGAAGGTGCGCTGGCAGGCGGGGCTGCAAAAATAGTAGCTGCGCCCGCCGCGTTCGGTTTTGAGCGCCGTGGCCTTCTCCACCACCATGCCGCAGATGGGGTCCTTAGCCATGTCTTTGGCGGGCTGGCCGGTGGCGGCAACATCCTGCATGACGGATGGCGCGGGCGGCGCGGCCGGGATACTGACGTACTGACGCGGATTGGCCTGAAATTTTGCATGGCAGCCGGGCGAGCAAAAATAATAGGTCGCGCCCGCATAGTCCATCCGCGCCGCCGCGCGCGCCGGCTCCACTTTCATGCCGCATACCGGATCGGTTGCCGTGGCCATCTCCGTCTCCTGTGGTCTTGACGTGGGGCGGCCTCGCCGCCCCGAATCACACGGAATTACTTCGCTGGAGTGTGCTTGTGCGGATCGGCTTTATCCTGGCCTTTGTCCTTGCCGCCACCGGGTGCTTGCATCCCTTGTTGCGCCATCATGTGTTCCATCATCTGCTCCATCATGCCCTGCATCATGTCCATGCGCTTCTCCATTGTTTGCTGAGCCTCTCCGCCGGACATGCCGCCCATGCCCATCATGCCGTGCATGTCATTCATCATCTTGTGCATCTGCTCCATGTGCTCCTGCATCAGACGCTGCCGCTCGGCGGGATCATTGCTTTGCCGTATGCGCTCCATCGTCTTGTGCATGTCCTGCATGGCATTCATGTCCATCATGCCCATACCCTTGGACGATGCGGCAGTGGGCGTTTCCGCCTGCTTGCCGGCTTCGGGATGATGGCGTTCATCGGCCTGCGCATACGGTTGGCCTAATGCAAATACGATGGTGACGGCTTGCGCGAATCTTTTCATGATGGCTCTCCTCGAATTAGTGTTGGTGACTATGATCGTCATCGTGATAATCGTGTGACACGGACTCGCGATCGCGGCTCTTATCGGTTTCGTCGTCGTGGTCCGGTTCACCGGCGTGCGCGTGCGCATGGCCTTCACCTTCCGCCTTGGGCAGGGACATGACGCCCAGCCCGTAGCGATAGACCAATTCACCGCCGTGCCACGCGGTGGAGGCCAATACTCCGCCTGCGATCAACATCCCGACGGTGAAGAGCGCTCCGAGAGTCTTCTTGCGGCGAATGCGAACGATGGACCAGGTTGCCAGGATGAAAAACGCGCTGATCGTGGCAATCGCCCAATTGCGGTGTTCCGTCATCGCGGCATGGGAAGGTGTGTCATGGGCCACGGTATTATAAGCATAGACCCCGGTCAGCGCGGTTGCTAAGGTGCATCCCGTGCCAAACCACAATGCCCAGCGCGCCACCGTCTGCCACTGTTCCTTGAGTGGTGCCTTGATCAACGGCGTCACCACGAAGAGCGCTACGGACAATGAGAACAGCGCGACGGTGAAGTGCACAAAGATGGGATGCCAGTTGGGAATGATTTCGAACATTTATTTACCTCGCAGCGCGTGACCAACGTCGACGGGCTTCAGAACCAAAGGCGCAGCCCCGCCACCGCCCGCGTCTCTTTTGCTGCCTCGCCCGCGGCACGGGCGTGATCGGCCGTGCCGCCATACTTTCCTGCCCACTCCACACCGATGTAAGGCGCGAACTCGCGCCGGATTTCATAGCGCAAGCGGATTCCGGCCGCCAGATCCGAGAGCCCCGAACCCAGTTCGCGCTCGGCATCGCGCTTGCCGTAGAGGTTCGCCTCGATGCGCGGCTGCACGATCAGCTTCTGGGTGATCAGCAATTCGTAGTCTGCCTCCACGCGCAGCGCGGTGCGGCCTGCGTCGCCTACGTACAGCGTCACGCTCGTTTCAAACCAGTAGGGCGCGAGCCCCTGGACACCGAACGCCAGCCAACCACGTTCGGGGTCTACGCCATGGTCGTAGCGCACACCGAGTTGTGCGTCCCAAAACGGAGCGATTGCGTGAGCCCATGACAGCTCGGCGCGACCCTCTTGCAGTTTCCCGCCGTCGACCTCGCCTTCCGCCTGGACCACCGCGCGCTCGAAACTGCCGCCAAACCATCCTTGTAACTCATACGCTGTTGCGGTGTTGCCATCGGCGCGCACGGCTTCCAGGCGATCGACCCGCAGCGCACCGGTCATGATTTCGTGACTCTCGTGCCGCATCGGGAATTGGCTGAAGTCGTAACCATCGGCGTAGGCATGGGGATCGCGCGGCGCGGCGGGGGCGGATTCGTTCGTCATGTGATCGTGACTCATCTCCATGTCATCCATTTTCATATCTTCCATGTTCATATCTTGCATGTCGGACATATTCTGGTGATTCATATGCGACATGTCGTCATGATCCATCGGTTCCGCTTCCTGTGCCCAGGCAGCTGCGAGGTTCACGGTCATCATGGCGGCGACGAGCAATGCTTTTTTGTGGTTCATCCCGTTTCTCCTGCCTTATGACACAACGACTTGACGGAACATGCCAGTGGACATGTGATACAGCAGATGACAGTGCCAGGCCCAGTGTCCGGGCGCATCGGCGGTGACGAGAAAGGTGATGCGCTGCGCCGGTTGAACGTTGATGGTGTGTTTGCGTGCCTGAAATTTTCCGTCCGGGCTCTCCAACTCGCTCCACATGCCGTGCAGGTGCATGGGATGGGTCATCATGGTGTCGTTATGGAGAATTACGCGCAGCCGTTCGTCACGGCGGAAGTGGATCGGCTTCGTTTGGCTGAAATCCAGGCCATCGATCGACCACGCATAGCGTTCCATGTTGCCAGTAAGGTGCAGCTCGATCTCGCGCCCGGGTCCACGCGCATCCATCGGACCGCCGATGGTGTGCAGATCGGCATAGGTCAGCACGCGCCGGCCATTGTTGCGCAGGCCGATGCCTGGATCGTCAAGGTTGGTGCGCGGCGTATCCACCCGCATGTCCACGGAGGGGCCGAACTCGGTACTGGCGTGGCGCACCTTCACCGCAGCCGGCCCCATGGCCATGCCGCCGTGACCACTGTGCGCCATGCTGCCGTGGCCGCTATGCTCCATCCCGGCCATGTCCCCGTGGTTCATGCTCCCCATCATGTCGGTCATGCTGAGCCACTCGGGTTTATCCATGGCCGGCACCTCAGCAGCCATGCCCGCGCGCGGAGCGAGGGTGCCTCGCGCATAACCGCTGCGATCCATCGATTGGGCGAAGAGTGTGTAGGCCTGGTCCTTGGGCGTCACGATGGCGTCGTAGGTTTCGCCCGGACCGATGCGGAATTCGTCTACCGTCACGGGTTCGACATCCTGTCCGTCGGTCTGGATCACGGTCAGCGCCAGACCGGGGATGCGCACATCGAAAAACGTGCCGGTGCCGGCGTTGATGAAACGCAGCCGCACTCGCTCGCCGGGCTGGAACAGGCCGGCCCAATTGCCGGCCGGCGTGACGCCGTTCATGAGGTAGGTATAGGTATACCCGGAGATGTCCGACAGATCGGTCGGGTTCATGCGCATCTGGTTCCACATCTGGCGCTTGTCGAGCGCGGCGCCGAGGCCATCGTCGGCGGTATCACGCAGGAAGTCGCCCAGGGTGGGCTGGCGAAAATTGTAGTAGTCGCTCTGCTTTTTGAGTTTCTTGAGCACAGTCAGCGGGTCTTCGTCCGTCCAGTCGGACAGCAGCACGACATACTCGCGCTCGGCCTGGATCGAAGCATCGCCCGCCGGGTCGATGATGATGGCGCCGTAGAGGCCGGTCTGCTCGTGCAGCGTGTGGGCGTGATACCAGTACGTGCCGGTTTGTCGTGCCTGGAAGCGGTAGACAAAGGTCTCGCCCGGCGCGATGCCTGGGAAGCTTATCCCCGGCACGCCGTCCATCTCGTAGGGCAGGATGAGGCCGTGCCAGTGGATGGCGGTCATCTCCGCCAGGTGATTGGTGACGCGAATAGTGACGGTATCGCCCATGCGGAAGCGCAGCGTGGGGGCGGGGAGTGAGCCGTTGACCACCGTGGCCATGCGCGGCGCGCCGGTGAAATTGACCGGCACGGATGTGAGGGACAGGTCGAATTCAGTGCCGCGGAGCACCGGCGCCGAGCCGGTCAGCGCCCCGGCTGTTTCCCGCGCCCAGGCCGGTTTGATCAGAGGAGTGAGTCCAAGCAGCACGCCGCCGGCGGCCAGCCCCTGCAGGAAGCGGCGGCGCGGCAGGTTGGGTAATACGGAGTTCACTTGTGGAATGCGTTTCATCTTGGTTTATCGTCCCACTTATGGATACGGTACCAGAGTAGGCGGATACGCCTGTCTCTGGCGTGACAGGATCATTACAATTATGTAATTTGGGCGGCGCGGCAACGCACGCTAAAACTTTCCTGAACGCAGGATCGCCACCGCCCACCACAACCCTAGCACGGCGGCGATCACATAGCCGGCGAGACCGAGCAGCGGAATGCCCGCATAGTGCGGCCCGGTGTGGAAGGCCATGACGATGGACGAGCCGATCACGATCGCGCCAATGATCAGGCTGAAGCTCAGGCGGTTGCTGGCGCGGTCAAGATGCTCCTGCATTTTATCCAAATGTTCGTGATGTACTCGCACCCCCAGCTCACCGCGCTCCAGGCTGCCAAGCGCTCGCGTCACGACACGCGGCAGGACTCCGGCGATCCCGCGCAGCGCGTGGGCGGCGCGATATCCTTGCGCAAGTCCAGCGGCGGCGTTTGGTGGTAACCATTGCCTCCCAACCAAGCGCGGCACGTAGGCGTGCAAAGCAGCGAGCATATTGAAGTGTGCATCGAGTGTGAGACACAACGACTCAACCTGCATAAAAACCTTGGCGACGAGCAACAATTCGCGGGGCACGTGAATATCATGTCGGCTGCCCAAAAGTATGAACTGGCGCAGGATCTCGGCGAACGAAGACGTGCTGCCAGCCGCCGCATAGTATTGATCAAGGGCATTGTCTAAGTCCCGTACGAAGGCTTGGCGGTCGAGGTCCTGTGCCGCGACACCCATTTCGAAATACAGATCGGCCATCCACTCTGCATCACGCAAGATGAGCGCAAGGAATAATTGCCGCAGGTGCTCCTGATCGAGCGGCGACAGGCGGCCGACGATGCCGAAGTCATGGAAGCACAATCGACCGTGGGGCAGCAGAAAGATATTGCCGGGATGAAGGTCGCCATGAAAGAAGCCGTGCTCGAATATCTGCGATAGCAACAGGCGCGCCAGCGTTTGCGCGAGCCGCGCGCGGGTCTCGGCATCGCTCGGATAGTCCGCCGTGATGCGTTGGCCGACACTGTGTTCCATGGTGAGCACGCGCTGTCCCGAGAGTTCCCAGTATACGCGCGGCACAGAGACAGCCGGCTCGTGTTCGAATTCCTGGCGGAAGCGATCGGCGCTGCGCCCCTCATCGTTGAAATCGAGTTCGCGCAGGATAGTCTCGGCGAACTCGCCGACCAGGCCCGGCGGGTCAAAGCGCCGCCACTCGGGGATACAGCGCATCACCAGACGCGCGACGAGATACAAGACCTCGATATCCGCGCGCACCACTTCGTCGATGCCCGGCCGCTGTACCTTGACGATGATCTCGCGGCCATCGGACAACCGGGCCGCATGCACCTGGGCGATGGAGGCGGCGGCAAATGGTTCTTCATCGAAAGAGGCGTAAATTGCGGAAACCGGCTGCCCGAGCGCTTGCTCGATAATATTTCGCGCCTCGGTTCCAGGAAACGGCGGCACGTGATCCTGCAACGATGCCAGTTCTGCGATGACCTCGGTGGCGAATAAGTCCTGGCGCACGCTGAGCATTTGTCCGAACTTGACGAAGGTCGGCCCCAGCTCTTCAAGCATCAGCCGAAAACGCCGCGCATCGGAAACGGCGGTGTCCGGCGCCACGCCCTGGGTTTCGGCGTGCCCGAAGGGCAGGCGCTCGACATAACGCCCGAAACCGTGACGCAGCGCGACGCGCGCGATGTGCAGCAGCCGCGGCGTCTCGCGCAGGGGAAAGTGGCCAGTGGACGCAGAAGCTTTTATCGTCGCACTCATGCCGCAGCCCTCCTTTCCGCGGCCACACGGGGGAGGCCCGAGAGCCGCACACGTTTTAGCAGCAGTGCATTCACTGCCACCAGCGCCGAGCTGCCGGACATGGCCAGCGCCGCCACCTCCGGGCTGATCACCAGCGGATAGAAAACGCCGGCCGCCGCTGGAAACGCCACTACGTTGTAGGCCACCGCCCACCAGAGATTCTGATGCATCTTACGCAGCGTGGCGCGCGACAATTCGAGCGCGCCAACCACGTCATACGGATCACTCTTCATCAGTACCACATCGGCGCTCTCCATGGCGACATCGGTGCCGGCGCCGATGGCGAAGCCCACGTCCGCCTGTGTGAGCGCGGGCGCGTCGTTAATGCCGTCGCCGACCATGCCGACCTTCTTGCCCTGTTGTTGCAGTTCCTTGATCTTGTCCGCCTTCTGCCCGGGAAGCACGTCGGCCAACACGATATCGATGCCGAGTGCGCCCGCAATGCGTTCGGCGGTGCCGCGGTTGTCGCCCGTCAGCATCGCCACCTGCACGCCGCGCGCCTGCAGCGCCTTCACGGTGGCAACCGACGTCGGGCGCACGGTATCGGCGATGGCGATGAGTCCGACCAGCGTGCCGCCTCGCGCGATATGCACCACGGTGCGGCCGGCGCCCTGCAGCTGCCGAGCGCTTTCTTCCAGTCCGGCCATATCGATCTGCTGCTCGTCCATGAGTCGGCGATTACCGAGCAACACCGTCGCTTTACCCACCTCGGCACGCGCGCCCTTGCCTTCGAGCACTGCAAATCCGCTGGCCTTGGCAAAGGAAAGATGCGCCGCTCTGCGCAAGATCGCCTGCGCCAGCGGATGTTCGGAGCCTTCTTCCACGGCGGCCGCCAGCGCCAATAACGCTGGTTCGCTCGTCCCCGAGGCGGGCACCACCTCGACGACTTCCGGCTGGCCCATGGTCAGCGTGCCGGTCTTGTCGAAGACGATGACATCGAGCTTCGTCGCGTCCTCCAGCGCGGCGGCGTTCTTGAACAGAATGCCGTTCATGGCGCCAAGCCCGGTGCCCACCATCACCGCCATGGGCGTGGCGAGACCCAGCGCGTCCGGGCAGGCGATCACGAATACCGTGATGGTGAGCGTGAGCGCGAACAACAACTCCTCGCCCAACCACCAGAACCACACGGCAAAGGTCAGCAGGCCGATGATGATGGCGATGACGATCAGCCATTGCGAGGCTTTGTCGGCCAGCAGTTGCGCCGGGGCCTTGGAGTTTTGCGCCTCCTGCACCAGCTTGACGATCTGCGCCAGCGCGGTGTCGGCACCGACCTTGGTGGCGCGATAACGGAACGTGCCGCTCTTGTTGATGGTGGCGCCGATCACCGTGTCGCCCGGCTTTTTTCCCACGGGCATCGACTCGCCGGTGAGCATGGATTCGTCCACCTGCGATTCACCTTCCAACACTTTGCCATCCACCGGGATCTTGTTGCCGGGACGGATCACGACCACGTCGTCTTTCAGTACCTCGGCGGTCGGCACCTCGATCTCGAGGTTGTCGCGAAACACCGTTGCGATCGGCGGGGCGAGATCCATGAGGGCGCGGATGGCAGCGGAGGCCCCGGCGCGGGCGCGCATCTCCAGCCAGTGGCCGAGCAGGATGAACACCAGCAGCACCGCCACCGCCTCGTAGAACTGCACGCCGGGGAAGAAAAAGGTCGCGCCGACGCTGAACACGTAGCCGGTGCCAACGCTTAGAACCACCAACACGGCCATGTTGAGCACGCCGTTTCTGAGTGCGCGCCAAGCGGCGAGAAAGAACGGCCAGCACGGCCAAAGCACCGCGGCGCTGGCGAGGAAGAACAGCCACAGATCGAGACGCAGCCCAAAGGGCGGTGCCGGCGGCACAAACATCCCGCCCATCGGCGAATAGAGAAAGATCGGCACACTAAAGATGAGCGCGACCCAAAAGCGATTACGCATGTCGCGCACCATGGCCTGCATGTCCATGCCCGGCCCATGTCCCATCTCGTGAGACATCTCCGCCACGTGCCCCGTGACTGCCGCGACCTCTGAGCCGTGTCCATGTTCTTTGTGCGCGGCATGCCGGTCGGGACTGGTTGGGGCATAGCCCACATCTATCGTTACCGCTTCCGCCGGCGGGTCTTCCGGCGTGCACACGTGCTTGGGCACTAACTCGCCGCCGCAATGAAATCCGCACGCGCGCACCTGATCTTTGATGGTCTTGAGATCGGTTACCGTTTCATCGTAAACAACCGTGGCGCTCTGGGTGACGTAATCGACACTGGCGTGCTTGACGCCCGGCAGACGCAACAACTGTTTTTCCACGCCAAGATCGCTGAGCACCGAGGTCAGACCGCCGACTTCCACCGTGCTGGTCTTCATTGTTTCGCTCCATCGCCTTGCAGTCGCTTGACCGTATACGCGCCATCTCCCACGAACTTTTGAAATTTACGCCCCGTGATCAGACCGATGACCGCCCCGATCAGCAGCAACGCTGCGGTGAACCAAAAGCTTGCCTGCGGCACAATCGCAAAAAGCCAACCCGCGCTCACCGAACCCAGAGCCTGGCCCAGGCTGGATACTGCCGTCAGCGTGCCCAACGCGGAGCCTTGGGCTACCCCGGCGCTTAACGAAACCAAAAAAACCAGCGTGGGGGCCAGCACACCCATGGCCACCGCCAGCAAGCCAACCAAGGGCAGCAGGGTCTGGATCTGTGCCGCGAATGGCTGCAACACTAGCGCGACCGCCATCAATACAAAGGCTGGGGCCAGGAGGCAAGTGCCGTCGAAGCGCCTCGACCCGGGCGAAAACACGAGCAGCTGTGCGGCGATCATCACCAGGCTGCAGGTCGTAAATAACAAGCCAATTCCCGAGGGACTGAGCCCAAGGATTGTGCGTCCCAGCAACGTGACACTGACCTCGAACGCCCCGAGCCCGAAGGTGGCCAAGAATCCCAAGACGAGCAGCGGCGCGAGGAAAGGACTGCGAGTGCCGGGCAAGCGTGGCCTGTCATTTAACCGCGGGCCACCGGGCTCCGCCACTTCGGGTAGCCGCACGTAACTGCTCACGCCTACAGCGGCAGTGATGACCGCGACCACAAAAAGGGGAATGGAAAGTACGCTGCCCAATGGAGTAGCCACTCCCACCTGCGCCGCTGCATCGGTGCCGGAGAGCCAACCGCCCAACACCGGCCCCAACAAGAAGCCGAGGGCACTGGCGGCAGTGATCCATGCGAAGCGAAGCGCACGCATTCCCGGTGCACTCGCGTCGCCCACGTAGGCCAAGGTCACGGGCAGCACGGCCGCGGCGAATGCGCCGCCCAAGACGCGCGCGACGTAAGCGACCGCCAAGCCCTGAGCAAGACTGAATATCACTAGTGCCAAGGCGCTGCCGGCGAGACCGATCAAGATAACAGGCCGGCGCCCGTAGCGGTCGGACCACCGTCCCCACAAGGGCGCGAATAAGAACAGCGCGAGCAGGTAGACGCCCGTCAACAGGCCGGTATGCCACGGTACGGAACGAGCCGGGTCGGCCAAGAGGCCCTCCAGGAACAAGGGCAGCGCCGGCAACGCGACGCCATATCCCATAGCTACCACCAGCCCCCCCATCATCAAGAAGAAAAAGGCGCTCGTTCGCAACGGGATCATTTCTCCTTTTCCGCCACCCGCTCTGCATAGCGCCCGGGTGCCTGATCGAACTTGGCCAGGCAATTCGGGCTGCAAAAATAATAGGTCTTGGCTTCATGATGGCGTTGTCCCGCCGCTTGTTCGGGGTTTACCAACATGCCGCATACCGGATCTTTTTCCATGGTTATCCCTCCTTATTTTTCAGTGTGTCCTGCTCGAGACGTTTCTTGCGCTCTTCGTATTCCTCGGTGGAAATCTTGCCGTCGGCGTAGCGACGCTGCAGCCGTTCGAGTGGCGTTGCGCGTGTCTTGCTGCGCGGTACCGGCTCGAACAACGCAAACAACCCGACGAGCAGCGCGATCCAGAACAGCCACCAGAACATGTGCATACCCCAGAACAACCCGCCGTCGAAAATGTGCATGGGTTACCTCCTCAATTACTGAAACCGTCTCAGTCGGCAGCCGAGGCAGTCCCCATAATATGGGGTACACTGCCGCCGGTGCGCTGACTGATGGTTCAGCATTCAATGGCGGTGGTGCGACGTACCGCCGGATCTGGTTTCTCTGTCGGAACCAGTCTGAGCCGGCAAATCAGTGCAACCGCCCAGAATAGTCATGACTACGAACAATAAACTGCCGAGATATCTTTTCATTACCGTTGTCCTTTCGCCTCAGAACATGAGCCAGCCCAATAAATATACCGTATTGTTGTCGGCTGCATCCCGGCCGAATCCATCGTAGTTTTTGCTCGCGCCATTGAACTTACTATAGGCCGTGTATTGCATCGCGAGCTTCACGTTTTGCCGGGGAAGATAGTTCACCTCCACTACGTAACCTCTGGTGTCGGGACGCCCCGCCATATTGCCCATCACCGGTGTCATGGCCCCCATGCCGTACAACATGGCGTCGGTGTCGCCTGTGGTCGCGAAGTACCCCAGTGTCCCCCCGACCTGGCGCCGGTAGAAGTAGCTTGCGCTCAGCTTGGCCGCCTTCAGCGTGTCCGACGGATTATCGGTCTGCATCGCCGGGAAGCGGGCATCCCACGTCTGCTTTTCCCGTATCCATGACGCCCTGCTTGTAAAGACATGGTCGCCGCCCAGATATTGGTATTGGGCATCTACACCGATGTCCTTGAAATTGTCCGTCGCACCGCTCTTGTTCTCACTATCCGGGTAGATGTCCGCCGACAGACCGAATGTCCCCACCGCAAAGGAATGCGTTCCGTCTTCACGCTGCAAGGCCAGACGCCAATACGGCGCGTTCCCCTTTACCACGCTGGTGATATCCGCTCCGGCGCCGAGCGGGCGCATGATGCCGGAGTCCGCGGTGCGGTATATGCTCAGCTCCGCATAGAGCAGGTCGTTCCACAGCGCATAGGCCCCCAGTCCGCCCACCTGCGAGGATAGCCCCATGTCCAACAAAGGGCTCGCCATGGGCATTGGGGCCACATTGGAGGAGGCATAGGGGAAGCTGAAAGTCGGCGTGCTGTTCCACACATCCTGCACAGTCGGGTCGTTGTTCAGCGTCACGCCGTACACCAGATTCTTTCCGTTCACGGTAGTGGCGTCCGCAAACCGTATATCCGTCATCTCCAGCTGCGTTTCCCGCTTTTGATTCGCGCCATCATACTCGGACACGACGTTGACGAAGGCGCCTGACTTGTCGGTGATCTTCCCGGCATAATACAGCCCTGCCAACTGAACGATGATGTCGCTGTCCTTCGGAAAATCGGACGGCATAGCCCCGGAGGTGTCGGTGTCGCGGGTCGATGTCCGAGACACCTGCAGCGATGCCGCCACAGGGATAGCCGGGCTCTTGTCATTGCCGCTCATGGTGTAGGCATTGAGCTTGAACGAGCGTCCCAACGCGGTTAACTCCGGAAAGACCGTATGACAAGAACCGCACTCGAGACCGGTCTGACTCGCGAAGCTCGGCACCGCCTGCGCATCGACCGAGATTATTGCTAATAATGCGATCGTCAGACACCGCAACATCCTACCCCCAAGACGAGCCCAAAAAAACGAGTCATTCAACATGCTCTAATCCCCTTTAGTGATTGCGAATAAAACCATGATCAATAGCGAAGCGACTATTGGCGGTGGCGCCAGCGCGCCACGGTTTGTTTGAATTCCATTCATTTGTGCGGATCTTCATGCTCAGGATTTTTACTTTCTCTGGATTTTGCCCACTTCTCCCGTCCTTTAAGAGGTCGAACGGGTAAGGCACCCTCAGAAACATCACAACCAAACGCCGCACTGGTCACCGCCCGCGTGTCTCTCCGCGGACCATCGCCTTGATGAATCAAAGATACTTATCGCCCCTGTCCCTGGCGTGACGCGCGCATTACAATTTTGTAATGGATGTGTTGTCTTGCCGGGGGCAGGTTAATCTGTCTGCGGATGCGGTGTCTCGAGTAGCTAGGCGCTGCTCGCAAAGGCATCATTTCTCCTTTTCTGCCTCCCGCTCTGCATAGCGCGCCGGTGCCTGATCAAACTTGGCTAGGCAGTCCAGGCTGCAAAAGTGATAAATCTGCCCCTGATAGCGACGTTGCCCCGCCGCTTGTCTGGGGTCCATCAACATGCCGCATACCGGATCTTTTTCCACGGTTGTCTCTCCTCATTTCTTCAGCGTGTCCTGCTCGAGGCGTTTCTTGCGCTCTTCGTACTCCTCAGTGGAGATTTCTCCATCCGCATAGCGACGCTGCAACCGTTCGAGCGGCGTCGCGCGTGCCTTGCTGCGCGGTACCGGCTCGAATAAGCCAAACAACGCCACGATCAGCACAATCCAGAACAGCCACCAGAACAGGTGCATCCCGAAGAACCAACCTCCTTCAAGAAAATGCATGGCTCACCTCCTCAACGATAAACGCGCTCAACCGATCATGATTCGCTCCGGTGGATCATGTCTGCTTCAGCATCGCATTCCTCAGTTCCGCAAGCTCGCCTTCGCCGAGCGTTTCTTTTTGCAGCAGCAGCCGCACGCCCTGTTCCAGGCGCTCCCGTTGCGGCCTAATGATGCCGACCGCCTTGTCGAACGCAGCCTGGGTAATTTCCCGAACCGCGCGGTCAATCGCCTGTGCGGTCTCTTCGCTGAACTCGCGTTGACCGGGGACTAGCGACGGAACCTGCAAGAATGCCGGGCGCGCCGCCTCGTATGTGACATGCCCGAGTGGTTCGTGCATGCCGTAGCGCATCCCCATGCTGCGCGCGATATCGGTCACCTTGGCAAGATCATCGGCCGCGCCGGTGGACAGGTGTCCAAAGACAACGTGCTCCGCGGCCCGGCCGCCCAGCAGTACGGCCATTTTGTTTTCCAGCTCCTCGCGGGTCATGAGGTAACGGTCCTCGGTCGGACGCTGGATGGTGTATCCCAGGGCCCCGATGCCGCGCGGGATGATCGAGACCTTGTGCACCGGGTCGGCGCCCGGCAGGGACAGCGCCACCAGCGCATGCCCCATCTCGTGGTAGGCGACGACCTCGCGCTCCCTGGGGTTGAGCAGACGGTTCTTCTTCTCGAGGCCGGCGACGATGCGTTCCACCGCGCGCGTGAAATCGTCGAGCGCGACGGCCGCGGCGCGGCGGCGCGTGGCGAGCAGCGCGGCCTCGTTCACCAGGTTCGCGAGGTCGGCGCCGGAGAAGCCCGGCGTGAGCGCGGCGATCTTCTCGGGATCGAGGTCCGGGGCGCGCTGAATTTTTTTGAGATGCACGTTCAGAATCTGCACGCGCCCGATCTTGTCCGGCCGGTCCACCAGCACCTGCCGGTCGAAGCGCCCGGCGCGCAGCAGCGCCGTGTCGAGAATCTCCGGGCGGTTGGTGGCGGCAAGCAGGATCAGGCCGGTGCCCGGATCGAAGCCGTCCATCTCCGAGAGCAGCTGGTTCAGAGTCTGCTCCTTCTCGTCGTGCCCGCCGCCGAGCGGATAGGCGCCGCGCGCCCGCCCCAAGGCGTCGAGCTCGTCTATGAAGATGATGGCGGGGGCTTTCTGGCGCGCCTGCTCGAACAGGTCGCGCACCCGCGCCGCCCCAACACCCACGAACATTTCCACGAATTCCGCGCCGCTGATGGAAAAGAACGGCACGCCCGCTTCCCCGGCCATGGCGCGCGCAAGCAGCGTCTTGCCCGTGCCCGGCGGCCCCACCAGCAGCACGCCCTTGGGCATGCGCGCCCCCAGACCGCGAAAGCGTTGCGGGTTCTTGAGAAACTCCACAACTTCCATGAGCTCGGTCTTCGCTTCATCGACCCCGGCCACGTCATCGAAGGTCACGCCGGTCTGTTTCTCCATGTAGACCTTGGCCTTGCTCTTGCCGATTTCCATGAAACCGCCCGCCGCCCCCATCCGCTTCATCAAGAAGCCCCACAGCGCGATGAAGATGACAGCGGGAATGACCCAGGACAGCAGCGTCGAAATCCATTTGCTCTCTACCTGCCCGGCAAAGCGCACCTTCGCCACCTCCAGTTCCTGGATCAAGGCCGTGTCATTCACCCGTACGGTGACAATGCGATGCTCACCCTGACCAAGCCGCTTGATCTCCTCGAGCTTTTCCTTGGGAAGCAAGTCTTCCAGTCCTTCTGGCTTCAGGGTTGCCGTAATAAAACGCTCGCCGAGCACCACGTCTTGAAGCTTCCCGGATTTCAGAAGCGTTTTGAAATCGCTGTATGCGAGATTCTCGACATGTTTCCCGAATAGAAAATTCTGAATCGCCAACATCACCAGGAAGGCGATCAGAAAATACCAGAGCGAAAATTGCTGTTGCTTCTTTTCCATCGATCTAGCTCACGTATCTGCTCCGATTCATGCTGTGCCCCAGCGCCGGTAGAGCCAGTTATAGATCGGGCAGAACACCAGCCCGACATATACACCGTAGAGAAGGCTTTCGGCGAGGCCAAGCAGAAAGCCCGACCACGTAAGCCATTTGAACGCCGGCAGCGCCTGCTCGAGAAACGCCTTCATGTGCAGGCTCTCCGGCGTCACCAGCCCCCACACGACGCATACTAAAAATGTGATTCCGCTGAAAAGGCCCAGCGCCCAGGCGACCAATCTTGTCCGCAACATAGCGCCTCCCTCAGTGTTGATGACCCGCGGGTGTCTGCGGCCTGTTCTCATCCTTGTCCGAAGGACGGCGTCCTCCATGTCCGCCTCCGCAGCCGCCACCCCCGCCATGCCCGCCGTGACCAAACAGATGCATGGCAAAGAACGCGATGAACACCACAACCCAGAACCAGTTTTTCGCTAACCATTCCATAACGTTTCTCCTATTGATTATCGAAAGCAAAATCACTCGGCCGCCATTTCCAAGCGTGTCGCCGTGCTCGGTAAGCGAAACAGGATATCCGAGTCAACCGTTGTGCCCTGCGCTGGCGACAGTCCATTAATCTCAGCCGTCCTGCGTCCGCGCCGATGCCTGACTAAAGCCAGGCATCACCACTCCCACAAATGACTCGACGCCGGATACAGGTGGTTCGATATGGCAAGCCACATTGAAATCACACCTGGCTACTTTTGGCTTCTCGCCTCGCTCGCTTCGCTTTGCTTCCTTGGCTCGGCGATCGCAGCGAAAGAAGGGCGTCGATAAGCATGATTCGTGTACGCCGCCGCAAGCTTCTCCATCAACTGCGAGTGACCGGCATCGTAAATCAGTCGCGCACCGGTATCTTTGTCGCTAAAACTCGCCACTAAGTAATTTTACTGTTTCATTACTTTGTCCTTGTCCAGAAAATAAACGATCACGGTGCGAATCGCGACGATAGCGCCCAGCATCCCCAACAACTGCCAGCTCGGCACGGCAACGGTCTGGATCACATCGCCCGCGATAAAAAACTCCAGACCTAGTACCAGCTTTTCGCCGATCGACTGGCGGATATCGTCCAGTCCGTACCTGGCGGGCCGACCCCGTATCACCTGCACACTGTGGTGTAGCAGTTTCGTAAAACCCTCCACGATTCCCCAGAGCACGACAGCGATGCCGACCGCCTCGATCGGTGGCACCACGTACCCCACCCATTGGACCAGGCTCTCGTGCATCGTTCATGGCTCAACTATACAGATCGCGTCGCGTGAGAGGCACGGACAGCGGCCACGCCCCGCGCTTCGCCACCAGAATCTGGTAAACACTGGCAGTACCTTCCTCGAAGCCCAGCGCACAGGCGGCCATGTACAGGTGCCAGACGCGGTACACCGCCTCCGATACGTGTTGCAGAGCTTCGGCTTTGCGGTCCTCCAGTCGCCGCACCCAGTGCCGCAGCGTCAACGCGTAATGTGGACGCAACGCCTCCACGTCCAGGATCTCAAAACCTGATCGCTCCATGGCGCGCTGGACGTTGCTGATGGAGTCTAGTTCGCCGTCAGGAAAAACATAACGGTTGATGAACCGCGTTGACACGGTCGTACGCCACCCTTCTACATCGTGAGTGATCCCGTGATTTAGGAACAAGCCACCCGGTTTCAGCAGGCGCTGGGCCATGCCAAAGTAAATCGGGAGGTTCTTCAAGCCGACGTGCTCGAACATGCCGACGCTGACAATCTTGTCGAACATGGCCTCGCCCTCCAAGTCGCGATAATCTTTCAGTTCCACGCTGACCAGATCTTGTAGCCCTTCTTCCTTGATTTTTGCGTGGCTGTATTCATACTGATTCCGGCTCAAAGTGATGCCGTGAGAATGCGCGCCATAGTGCTTTGCGGCCCAGCGAATCAGCGCGCCCCAACCGCAACCGATATCCAGCAGCTGCTCGCCCGGCCGCAGGCGCAGTTTGCGGCAAATATGCTCCAGCTTGTTCCGCTGCGCCACATCCAGACTGTCCTGCACGTCCTCGAAGTAGGCGCAGGAGTAGATCATCTGCTCATCGAGCCAGAGTCGGTAGAAATTGTTGGAGACATCGTAGTGAAAGGCGATGGCCTGCCGGTTGGTGTCCTTAGAATGTATGCGCCCCACACGAAGGGACAGCGGCTGGCGCGGCGCTTCCAAAATGCGGCCATTGCTGTTCAATCTCTTGCCCAGAAACAGCGCCCCGGCCGCGAAGGCCATCTTTTCTGCAGCGGATAAGACGAGGGATTGCAGATGGTCTTTCAGTCGCAGGGCGGCGTAAATGTTTCCTTCCACGTTCAGTCCGCCCTGGAAATACGCTTCGGCCAGGCGCAGCGGATCGCGGAACAAAACCAGATCGCGGAACAGGCGGGGATCACGAAAATTCAGGCAGACTTCGGGCGCACGCTCGCCGAACACCAAGGTCTGGCCGTCCCATAAGCGCACCGCGAGGCTTCCCGGGTAATCCCGGAACACGCGCCGCACCACGCGTTTGGCGTAGTTTGCCCCGACTTCAGATAGAGCAAATTCCATGTGGCCTCCTCAATATGTTTCGCAGGTTCTGCGTTGCGACTGGCAGGCAGTTGTCACGCCACCGGCAGCCGACTGATCACAGTAGCCATCTACAAGTCTTGGCAAAGCAGTCAAAGTTACCCTCGCGGCGTTGGCTGCTCCGAATCAGCTCGATCTTGTCCAGACTTTCGAGGGCACAGAGTTCACTTGTGGAATACGTTTCATCTTGGTTTATCGTCCCACTTACGGATACAGTACAAGAGTAGGCTGATACGCCTATCTCTGGCGTGACAGGATCATTACAATTATGTAATTTCAGAGTCCGCTAAACGCACGTTAAAATTTTCGAACGCAGGATCCCACCGCCCACCACAATTCCAGCACCGCGGCACCAGATGTATTTGGATGCTGGGTGAATAACATTGCTCAGCAGATCTTATAAACCTCACTTCTTCTCTTCCGTCTTCTGCCCGATATAACGCGCAGGCGCCTGATCGAACCTGGCCAGGCAATTCGGGCTGCAAAAATAATAGGTCTTGGCTGCATGATTGCGTTGCCCTGCCGCCTGTTTGGGATCGACCAACATGCCGCAGACTGGATCTTTTTCCATAGTGGTTGCTCCTTTGTGAAGTTTTACGTTATTTAACGCATACGCCGTTTGAATCTCACAATACTCCCCCCAAACAGCGCAACCCCGATCAAGACCATCGCCGCGAGGTCTGGCCACAATATCTCCAGTCCCACACCCTTGAAGAAAATGCCGAGGATCGCATCCATGTAATGACGCAGCGGGCTGAGCGCTGCCAGATACTGAAGACCCACGGGCATGCTTTCCAGGGGCACCACGGTGCCGGAAAGAAACAGGATGGGAAACAGGATGAGGAAAGAGACCAGCAGCGCCTGCTGCATGGTTTCCGCCACCGTCGCGATCAGAATACCGATACCCATGCTGCCGATCAGAAAGACGGCGGAAAACAGAAAGAACAGCGCGATACTCCCGCGCATGGGTGCGCCGATCCACGCCGCAATCACGAGGCTGGGAACGAGGGCGCACAATCCGACCAGCAAGGTCGGCAGCATCTTGGCCAGCAGCAACTCGGTGGCGGTGACCGGCGTCACCATCATCTGTTCGATGGTGCCCGACTCCTTTTCGCGCACGATCCCGGCGGCGGCCGTGATCACACCCACCATCATCCCGGCGAGCGCAATCATGGACAGCGCCATGAAGTAGGCGTAGCGCAGTTCGGAGTTGTACCAGACACGCGGACGGTGCTCGACCGCCAACGGCAGCGGTGTCGCAGCGGAAGCCCGGCTGCGCTCCAGGGCGTAATCCATGACGATGCGCTGGGCGTAACCTTGCGCGACCGCCGCGGTGTTGGCGTTCGAGCCATCGAGCAGAAGTTGCATGGGCGCCGGTGATCCTTCGGCCAGACGCTGGGAAAATCCCGGCGGCACAATGATCGCCGCCATGGCCTCGCCGCGGTTGAGCAGGCGCGCCGTTTCCGCCTCACGCGTTGTCATATGCTCTATATTGAAGTAGCCCGAACTCTGAAACCGTTCGACCAGCAAGCGGCTGTCGGCGGAACGGTCGAAATCGGCGAACACAGTGGGCAGGTTGCGCACGTCGAAGGACATGGCATAGGTGCACATCAGCACCTCGCCCGTATACATGTACAGGATCAAAATCAGCATGAACCGCGCGCGCAGGAACTGGATCATCTCCTTGCGAACTACTGCAGCTATGCGTCCCCGCTGCATCATCAGACCACCTTCTTGCGAAACAGCAGGGTGGTGGCGGTAAACACCACCGCGGTGTACGCCATCAGCATCAGAAATTGCGGCCACAAAATCTCCAGGCCGATGCCTTTCATCATGATGCCTCGGGTGATTTCAATGAAATAACGCGCCGGAAACATGTAGGTGTACATTTGCAGCATCTCCGGCATGGCGAAGATCGGAAACAGAAACCCGGAAAACAGAAACGAGGGCATCAGTGTCGCCATCAGGGCCAGCAACATCGCCACCAATTGACTACGCGTGATGCTTGAGATCAACAGGCCCAGGCATACCGTGCACAACACGTAGAGCGTGGTCGCCCCCAGGAACAACGGCAGACTGCCGAGAAAGGGGATATGGAACCCCCATACGCCGGCGGCCAGAATCATCAGCATCTCGAGGAAGGCGATCACGGCGTAGGGGATCATCTTGCCGGCGATAAACTGGTACGGGCGGATGGGTGAAACGAAAATCTGCTGTACCGAGCCGGCCTCCTTCTCACGCACCACCGCCAACGTCGTCAGCAGCGGCGGGAACGCCATCAGGATCACGCCGAGTAATCCGGGCACGATGTAGTACACACTCTTGAGCGGTGCGTTGAACCACACCCGGCTGTTCAACTCGATCGGCGAGAAATGCGCGGCGCCGTGGCCCGTGGCGGACAGTGCCTTGCTCATCTGCTCCAAGTTATAGTTCTGAATGATGGCCGCCGCATAGCCGGCCACCACCATGGCGGTCGGTGGAAACGAGCCATCCGCCAGCGTCTGCACACTGGCGGTCTGTCCGCGCGCGATTTTTTCGGAAAAATCCGGCGGTATCACCAGCACCAGCCGCGCCTTGCCTTCATCGAGCTGTTGTGCGATTTCGGCTTCCGCGCGGATCTCGTGCGCCCGCACGAAATAGCCCGAGTGCGGGAAGGCGTCGATCAGGGCGCGGCTCGCGGGGCTTTTATCCAGATCGTAGACCGCGAGCGCCGCGTCCTTCACATCGAGCGACAGCGCGGAACCAAACATATAGAGCATCAGCAGCGGCAGGATAATGGCGAACGAGAGCGTAACGGGATCGCGGCGGATCTCGCGTACTTCTTTCCATACCACCGCCCAGATCAAGCTTCTCATACCGCATTCCTTGCGCGCGGTGCAGCGGCTTCCAGACGCGTCTGTTCCATTTCGATGAACGCGATGAACACATCCTCGATGCTGAGCGGTACGCGCTCCACGCGGTGGACATGATGACCTGCGCGCTGCAGGTGTTCGATGATGCGCGGGCGCGCTTCTTCGGCATCATCCACCAAGAGATGCAAGCGGTCGCCGAAGAATGAAGGGCGGATGCCTTCGGTCTCGCGGAAGATCGACAGTGCGGCGATCGGCTGGTCACATTCCAGCTCCAGTATCTCCCCGGCGCGCATGCCCGAGCGCAACGCATCCGGCGAGTCCAATGCGATCAGCCGCCCGTAATACAACAGCCCGAGTGTGTGGCAATGCTCGGCCTCATCCATGTAATGCGTCGTGACAAACACCGTGACACCTTGATCGGACAGACTGTAGATGAGTTCCCAGAACCGGCGCCGCGACAGTGGGTCCACGCCGGCGGTGGGCTCGTCGAGAAAAATTACTTCCGGCTCGTGCAGCACCGCGCAGGCCAACGCCAGACGCTGCTTCACGCCGCCCGAGAGCGAGCGCGTCAGCATGGTTTCCTGTCCGTGCAATCCCGCCAGTTCCAACGCCCAGTCGCGGCGCACTGCCAGCTTCTCCCGCGGCACGCCATAGGCGCCGGCGAAAAACTCGATGTTCTCGCTCACGGTCATGTCTTCGTACAGCGAAAAGCGCTGCGACATGTAGCCGATGCGCGATTTCACTGCTTGTGTGTCCCGCCCTACAACATGGCCCGCGACACGCGCCTCGCCAGACGACGGCGCGAGCAAGCCGCACAGAATTCGGATCGTCGTGGTTTTGCCCGATCCGTTCGGGCCGAGAAAACCGAAGATTTCACCGCGCCGCACCGAAAAACTCACCTTGTCCACGGCGGTGAAACGGCCAAAGCGCAGCGTCAGATCCACCGCCTCCACCACGATCTCATCGCGGTTCGCCGCCGCCACTGCAACAGGGGAAACCGGGGCGGCGACGGCCTGCGTCAGGCGTGTGACGAAGACATCTTCGAGACTGGGCGCGACGGTACGCACGTGCTCGATTTCTATTCCGTGCGGTTGCAGTAATTCATTCACTGCAAATTGATTCGCATCTTTATTCTCATCATGGCTCTCCAGATGCAAATGGATGCGGTCACCAAAGACATAAGGCCGCGCCTGCGGCAGCGCCTGCTGCAGACGCGCGAGCGCCTGACGCTGGGGACGAGCGGTAAGTTCAAGCATCTGGCCTGGCATCTCCGCGCGCAGCCGCGCGGGCGCATCGCAGGCGATGAGACGCCCTTGATCCAGCAGTGCCACGCGTGTGCAGCGCTCCGCCTCATCCATGTACGGCGTCGAAACCACGATCGTGATCCCCTCGGCGAGCGCTTTATACAAGATGTTCCAGAATTCGCGCCGCGATACCGGGTCCACACCGGTGGTCGGCTCATCGAGGATCAGCAGTTCCGGCTGATGAATGAGCGCGCAGCACAGCGCGAGCTTTTTCTGCATGCCGCCGGAGAGCTGGCGCGCCGCCCGATCCCGGTGCTCGTGCAGGCGGGCGAACTCAAGCAACTGCTGTTTGCGTTCGCGCCGCACTGTCTCCGGCACGCGATGCAGGTCGGCGAAAAACTCGAGGTTCTCATCCACGGACAAGCGCCCATACAGGCTGAACGTCTGCGACATGTAACCGAGGCGCGCGGTGACCTGCGCCGCCTCGCGCACCGTGTCACGTCCCAGCACCGTGGCGCGCCCGTGCGTGGGATCGAGAATAGCGGACAACATCTGCAGCGTGGTCGTCTTGCCCGCGCCGTCGGAGCCCAGCAGCCCGAACACTTCGCCTTGATTGATGGAAAACGACAGCGCCTGCACCGCCACCCGCGCGCCGTAATGCTTGGCAAGTCCCTCGGTCTGAATCACGGGTGGCGCGTTCATGGCTATCTTTCCCAAGCCGCATCCGGCTTCCAGCGGATGAGCGCATCGGCCGGCATTCCCGGCTTGAGCAGGCCCTGCGGATTCTTGATCTCGAGTTTGACGCTGTAGACCAGCGTGACGCGCTCATCCGGCATGTGCACGTCCTTAGGCGTAAACTCGGCCTTCTTCGCGACTTCCGTCACCACCGCCTCGAAGGGTTGTTCTGGAAAAGAGTCCACATACACGCGCGCGGCATCGCCCAGCTTCACCTTGCCGATGTCCTTCTCCGGCAGATACACACGCAGATAGGGGCGGGTGAGATCCACCAGCACCACCAGCGGCTCGCCGGGAAGCATCAATTCACCGGCCTGCGCAGCCTTGGTCACCACGGTGCCTGCAATCGGCGCGGTGATGCGCGTCTCGGTCGAGGCCACTTGCGCCTCCTCGCGCGCGGCACGGGCAGCGACCGCCTCCGCCTGCGCCGCCGCCAGCTGCGCCTGCGCGGCCTGCAATTCACCTTCCGCGGCGCGCAGGGCATTCTCGGACTGATCCAGTTGCTGCGCTGAGACCGTGCCTTGTCGTTGTAAGGTCTGAATCCGCTGGTAATCCTGCCGTGCCTTTGCGACGTGGTGTTCCGCGGTGGTGAGGCGCGCCGAGACCTGTGTGATTTGTTTCTCGGCCGCTGCTACGTGGGCGGTGGCCTGCGCCAGGCGCGCGTCGATCTCCTCGGCCGACAGCTCCGCGATCAGCGCATCTTTCTCGACGTGATCGCCTTCCGCCACCGCCAAGCGGGTGATACGCCCCGTCACTTTGCTGCTCACCGTGACTTCGGTACCTTCGATCCGCCCATAGCCCTCCAGGATGCCGTCCGGCAACCCCGGCGGAAAGAGCTGCTGCCACAGCAGCCATCCGGCACCCGTCAAGACAAGCAAAAGGACTGCGGTAGTTGCAATGAATTTATTCTTCTTCATGTGCGATCCTCTCCAGTTTGCCGATGCGGTACAAGGTCACACGCATGCCGGACATTTCTTAGCCATGAAAATGCGGGTCGCGGACCTCCAGATTTCCCAGCTCGCATTCTTCTTCATAGTGCACGAATGCCCGGCGCAGACGCTCCGCCCACCCTTCACCCAAGTGCACGCCGATTTGCGCCAACTTCGCCTCGATCTGTTCGCTCGTTACCTGCATCAGGTCGTAGGTAATCTCCACCGTATTCTCCGCTACGGTCACGTCTCTTATCCCCATCATCGTCTTCAACTCCTCGACGAGCATCTCCACCTCCGGTGGGGACAGCGACACCGCAAGATGCAATCGTCGCCGCTTCAGCACCTCCCGTCCCTCCTGCTTCGGCGCCTGTTGGCCGGTGTAACCGATATACGCGTGCGGGTGGGCGAGAAAGCGTTCCTTGCATTGGGGCGAACAGAATGCGAAATGCATTCGCAAATAAATGATTTCGTTCCGGTGTGGTTCCACTTCCATCCCGCACACCGGGTCTTTCACTGTTGTGTGCATCGCTTTCCTCCGAAAGTGACGTGACTCGTGGCTCCCCGGTCGGTGTCGTTCACCGCTTGGCGCCTTAAAGATGTGGTACAGCGACACCCGTACCAGCGCGAGGCGCCCGCCGCAACCGTAGGCTTTCACCAGACCGGGCAGGAAATTCCGCAGGAGTATTGCAGCGGTGATCGGATTTGCCCGCGCGATGCGCGTGGGTTCCTCCTAAAAACATAGTCTACGAACCGGATGATCACTACTCCGGGACGGATCAGTCAGGCTCACCAGGTATACCGGCGCAACCGCACAAAAACCGATGGTCGCTAACAACAAATGCTCACATACTTCATTCAAGTTCTTTTTGAAGAACAGCACTGCGTGCGGCGCACGGGTGCGCCGTTGAAAAAGGACCTGGACGGTCTTTTTCAACATCCTGTCAGCGAAGGGTGCTCTATCCCGGTTCTATCGCCGACGGATAATGGCTTTCCGGCCACCATAGCCATGTTCCTCTGTCCCAAAGGTGACGAGCGCATTACAATTTCGTAATGCGGCTGTCATCTTTCTGGAACCGGGTGGCGGATACAGTGGGATGAAGTCCGTTGGCGACGCCATTCAAAACCTTATGGGCAGGCAATGAAGATCCTGATTGTCGAAGACGAAAACAAGCTCGGTGACTATATTCGACAAGGGCTTGTCGAGTCGGGTTTCGTGGTCGATCTTGCTCGCAATGGGTTGGATGGACACCACCTCGCCATGACCGGGTCTTACGACCTGCTCATCCTCGATGTCATGCTGCCGAGCCTCGACGGCTGGCAAATACTGAAATCGCTGCGAGAGGCCGGAAAAAATGCGCCGGTCCTGTTTCTGACCGCGCGCGACAGTGTGGACGACCGCGTCAAGGGCTTGGAACTGGGCGCCGATGACTACCTGGTCAAGCCCTTCGCCTTCGCCGAGTTGCTGGCACGGGTGCGCACCTTGTTGCGGCGCGGGGCCGGCGCGCCGGTCGAGACCGCGCTCAAGGTCGCGGATCTCGAGCTCGATTTGGCGCGCCGCCGTGTCACCCGCGCGGGACGGCGCATCCCGCTCACCGCCAAGGAATTTGCCCTGCTGGAACTGTTGATGCGCCGCCAGGGCGAGGTGTTGACGCGCTCCCTGATCGCCTCCCAGGTCTGGGACATGAATTTCGACAGCGACACCAACGTCATCGACGTCGCCATCCGCCGCCTGCGGGCGAAGATCGACGACGACTTCGCGCTCAAGCTGATCCACACGGTGCGCGGCATGGGCTACATGCTCGACGAGACCGGCGCACTCTGAGCTGTCGATGCGCCGTCCCCTCTCCCTCGCACTGCGCGTCACACTGCTCTTCGGCATCGCCGCGGCAGTCGTGTTCCCCGTATTCGGCTGGTTCATCAACCGTTCCATCGAAGCGCACTTCAGCGTGGAAGATATCAACGAACTCCGCGTCATCGCCCAGGCCGTTCAGCGGGCCTGGGCCGCCGTCCGCAGTGAAGACGATCTGCCGATTATCGAAGGCAGAATCAACGACATTCTGGTCGGGCATCACAACGCATCGCTGTATCTCACCGCGCATGATGGACAAACGATCTATGCCAGCCCCGGCCCGGATCTCTCCGGCATCATCAAGGCCGCGATGGCCGACAATAGCAAGGATACAACGCGGGAGTGGCGCGAGGGTGATAACCACTACCGCGTGCTGATACTACGCATGGAGGAGGGCGCCGCGGGCAATGCGCCTTACACCGTGGCGGTGGCGGTTGCGATTGATCATCATCTACACTTTCTCGACGAATTTCGCCGCGCCTTGTGGTTGATGATCGCTGCCGGCATCGCGGTGATGTGCCTCATGGGCTGGATCGCGGTACGCCGGGGGCATGCGCCCTTGCATGATGTCGCGAGCCAGATCAGACAAATCAGCGCCAACCGATTGAAAACCCGTCTTGCGGCGGAAAGCGTTCCGGCGGAACTCGCCGATCTCGCGGGTTCCTTCAATGAGATGCTGGAACGCGTGGATGAGGCCTTTCAACGTATCTCGAATTTTTCCGCCGATATCGCCCATGAACTGCGCACCCCCGTGACGACCTTGATGACGCAGACCCAGGTCGCGCTCGCGCAAGCACGCACCCCCGACGAGTATCGGGAGATTCTCTACTCGAATATCGAGGAATACGAACGCATGACACAGATGATCGGCGACATGCTGTTCCTGGCCAAGGCGGACAATGGTTTGTGCCAGCCCGATTCCACCGAGGTCGACTTGGGCAAGGAGGTGCGGAGTCTGTTTGACTATTACGAGGTCTTGGCCGAGGAGCGCCGTGTGCTGCTGGCGCTCGAAGGCGCGGCCGTCGTCTTCGGTGACCGGTTGATGTTGCGGCGTGCGCTGAGCAACCTGCTTTCCAATGCGATCCGCCATACGCCCTCGGGGCAGACGGTGCGGGTCCGGCTGGAGTCTGGGGACAACGATGAAACCCGCATCAGCGTCGAAAACCCCGGCCCCACCATCCCGGCGATACATATCCCGAAACTGTTCGACCGATTCTATCGCGCCGACCCCTCGCGCCAGCGCAGCGGCGAAAGCACTGGGCTGGGGCTCGCCATCGTCAAGTCGATCATCGATGCGCATGGCGGCGGCATCGACGTGACATCCGCAGACGAGCGCACGGCGTTTCGCATCACGCTCTACGGGCGGCCCAGGTTCCCCGAGTGATCCATCGGCCGGCCTGTCCAGCGCCGACTGTCTTTGGTCGTCATTGAATTCTCATAAAAAACAGGATAAATTTGGCCGGCGTGTGGCGGTCACCCTGTGTGGCCGAGTCACATGGAAAAGACTAAGAGGAAGAGTCGATATGAACAAATTAAGCGCGGCATCAATCCTTGTGCTGAGCGGTATCGTGGCCGGCTGCGGCGGTGGTGAGAATAACGTTGGCAGTAACGATATCACTTATACGGGCGCAACCAATGCAGCGGCGATTACTGCAGAGAATGTAAAATCCATCGCTGAATCATCGGCGGAAGCGGTTTACCAAGCCGTTAACCATGAACCAGCGGGCGCAGCCGCCAGTGTCATGATGACTGCTGATGGTGGCGTTCAGAATGGTGACCCCCTTGCTGCGGTAAGCGATATTGTTGTTTCTGATTCCATTGATGCCTGCGGTCAGGGCGTCTCCATTAGTGGGGAAGATATCACCATTTCGGGCGATCACAATGCTCCTGGCCAAGGGATCGTGATTAGTGGCGACAACATCACGATTTCCGGTTCGCTCGATGCCTGCGGCCAAGGGATCATGATCAGCGGCGGCACCATTACTGTTCTTTCTTCTTTCGATGCACCCGACGGGGGAATCATCATCGATACGAGCAGTGCCCCTGTTTCTGTTGATAGCACGATCGCCACCGATGATGTGTTGGTCTTCGACACGGGCAGCGTTTCTTTTTCAGAGCTTCCCAATAACCTAACTACCAATGGTGGCAATGTTTCCCTCAATCATTCAGAGGACCTTACCCTCGGTGAAGGCGGTTCTTTGACCCTTCCTTCGCCTATTCTCGGCGGCAAGGACAGCCAGGGATTCATATCGGTAACCAGCTCCACTCTAACTTTTGTTCCTTATCGAAGCGAAGATGGAAATACCTACCAGCTCATGAACCCAGTCGTTTCCGGCGATGGCACCAATGGCTGGAATGTAGGTGCGACGTTTTACCATCCCAGTCACGGATCGGTAAACATTGTGGCTAGCGGTGTCAAATTCGGCTGTCGCAATCACCGTCCGAGCAGTGGCGTCATTAGTATCGAGGATGCAAATGGAGCCACGGTCTCGGTTACTTTCGAGGGCTGTAGCAGGTATGCTGGAAGTTATGCTATCGGAACTGGCGACGTGAGTTTCAGCGGCTGGTAATTCAACTCGCATACCTGAAAGATAAAAGCGCGGGCCATCCCGCGTTTTTTGTATGCGCTCAAAAGAATTTCTAACGCCGCCCCGGTATCACCGGCAGGGTGCTGCTGAGGATCGCCGCTTCGTTGATCATGAAGTCCTTGAAGGCCTGGCAGACGGCTGAGAGTCGCTTGCCCTGGCGGTGGACCACGCACCACTGGCGCACGATCGGAAAGTCTTCGATATCCAGCACGGCCAGGCAGCCGGTGTGCAGCTCCAGGCCGAGGGTATGGATCGAGACGATGCCCAAGCCGAGGCCGGCCATGACCGCCTGCTTGATGGCCTCGTTGGAGGTCATCTCCATGCCGGTGTGCAGGAAGATATCGCGTTCGGCAAAGAAACGCTCCATGGCGATACGGGTGCCCGAGCCCTTTTCACGCACGACAAAGGTCTCCCGCTCCAGGCGGGAGAGCGGGATCTTGTGCTTCTGGGCCAAGGGATGATCGATGTGGGCGATGACCACCAGGGCGTTTTCCATGAAGGGGGTGGCGATTAAGTCGAGATCGGCGGGGGGTTGCCCCATGATGACGAGGTCCTTTTCATTGGCTTCCAGCTGCTGCAACAGGGTCTGCCGGTTGGAGACATCCAGCCGGATCGTCACGCCCTCGAAGCGCTTGGCGAAGATGGCGAGCAGCGGGGTGATGATGTAGTTGGCGGTGCTGACCACCGAGATATCGAGCAGGCCGTGGCGCGCCCCGCGCAGATCGTCGATCACGGCGTCGGCCTCGTCGAGCAGCTCGATGATGCGCCGGCTGTAGTGCTGGATCTCCTTGCCGGCCTCGGTCAGATAGAGTTTGCGACCCATTTGTTCGAACAAGGGAATACCGACCTGATCCTCAAGCTGCTTGACCTGCATGGAAACGGCCGGCTGGGTCAGGTGCAGTTCCTCCGCCGCCCGGGTGTAGTTCATGTGGCGGCAGACGGAGTCGAAGATCTTCAGCTGGCGAATAGTCAGATGCATAATGCTGGCTCTATGAATATAATTATAAACATAAGCTAGTTTTATGGTTTTGGATAGGGTTCAAACACCCGGTTAAGGAGAGTTATGAAACGCGACGTGAAGGTCTTCGCCCATGGTTCGCTCAGTATCATCGAGGGCATCGGGCTGTTGATCGTGACCATTGCCACGCTGGTGGCTACCGGTCAGGAAGTGATGATCATGATCAATGCGGGCAAGGTGACGCTGGCGGACATCCTGCTGCTGTTCATCTACCTCGAGATCTTCGCCATGATCGGTATCTACCTCAAGGCGCATCGCCTGCCGGTGCGCCTGCCGATCTACATCGCCATGGTGGCCCTCGCCCGGTATCTGATCCTGGACATGAAGGCGATGGACAACTGGCGCATGCTGGCGGTTGCCGGGGCGATTTTCCTGCTGGCGGCGACGGTATTGCTGCACCGCTATGGCCACACCAAATTCCCGTATCTGGAAGAATCGACGTCCAAGCGGCCAGGCGAGGGTTGAAATTCGCGCATAAACGCCGATAGTTAAATCATGGGCCTGCGGGCCCGGGCGAATCGGAGAGGGTTTATGCGTACACGTATCCATGAGGTGCCCGCCTATCATGTCGAGACCATCGCGGTGGAGGCTGCGCGCTACAATCTCATCCATTTGGCGCTGAGTCGCCTAGGCACGCCGCTGCGATTGGAACTCACGGGCCTGAGGGGGCTCGACATGCTGCTGGACACCGATCTGTGGGTCTGCGTCGACCGCACCGCCCTGGATCTGCCCATCCTGGCCTGGACGGTCTTCGACGACCACCAGCGCAGCGATCTCCAGGCGCCGGTCACCTGCCAGTTGCGCCACTATCATGCCCGCACCGATGTCTTGCTGCCGCGCCTGTGGAAGACGCTGGAAGCCCTCTTGAACGAGCGCCTGCACGCGGGGCACGATGACCGGCCCGCCACCGTCACATCGCTCGATGAGTGGAACAGGCGTTGACATTTTCGACCGCTTGGCCTATCCTCTTATACATGAAACCACTTTCCAGACGCATTCATTGGCTATTGATCCTGGCGCTGCTCGCCGCGCCGGTGCAAGGCGTCTTTGCCGCCATTGCCGCGGCGGACGCGCACGATCATGCCGTCATGATGTGTCATGGCACGATGGATGATGCCTCCGCCATTTCAGGCGCGAACGCCGATCAGGACGACGGCACCTGCCACAGCATGAGCCATTGCTGCGGCGTATTCTTCGGCGGGGCGCCTTTTATCGTGGCCGCGCCCGCCAACGACTTTTCACCGGGCGGCCACGCCCGTCTCTATCTCATCGATCTTCCCCGTTTGGGTGAGCCTCCCAGAAGCCTGCATGCCTAAGGCATGCTGAGCGATGTGAAATCCACACACTTGCGCGCCCCGCGCGCGTTGTCTTAAATCCCGGCATGCCTTGATCCGTCCCGTGACCTTTGCGTCAGCGGGGAATCGATTTGCAATGGAAAGGTATGGCGATGATACGTACGTTTTTGAGATTTCTCTTATCTGCCGTCGGCGGTCTCTGGCTGTCGACGGGGGCCGCCGAGGTGGCCGAATTGAGCGTGGACCAGGCGGTGGCACTGGCCCTGCAACACTATCCGGCGCTCTCCGAGCAACAGGTGCGCGTCCAGGCGCTGGAACAGACCGTGGTCCAGCAGACCAGCCTGCCCGATCCGCGCCTGAGTCTGGGCCTGACCAATGTCCCGGTGAACAGTCTGTCGCTGTCCGAGGAACCGATGACCATGATGGAGATCGGTCTGAGCCAGCCTTTGCCGTATCCGGGCAAGCGCGGCTTGCTGCAGGGGCAGGCGCGCGCGATGCAGGAGGCCGGTGTGCAGGAGCTGAGCGAGGCGCGCCTGCAAGTCGCCAGCGAGGTGCGCCAGACGTGGTGGGCGCGTTACGGTGTGGATCGCGCACGCGAGATCCTCACCTACAACCAGGAACTGCTGCGCCAGATCGTCGGCATCGCGCAGACCAAGTACAAGGTGGGGCAGGGCCTGCAACAGGATGTGCTGCTCGCGCAGCTCGAACTCTCCAAGCTGCTCGAACGCGATCTCATGCTCAAGCGCGAGGCCCTTGCCTTGCAGTACCGCCTCAATAGGCTCATAGGGCAGGCGCCCGAGGCGGAGCTGTGGTTGCCCGGAAAAACGGATACGGTGCTGCCGAATTTGCGGCCCGTAGCGCAGTTGGTCGAGGCAGCCATGGCGGCCCGGCCGCAACTGCGCGCGCAACAGGCGCGGGTGCGCGCCTCCGAGAAGGGGGTGGAACTGGCCCGCCGAGATTACTATCCCGACTTCGAGGTCGGCGCGAGTTACGGACAGCGCAGCGGCTACGACGATATGGTCAGCGTGATGTTCTCGATGAATCTCCCGATTTACACCGCGCGTAAGCAAGATCCCATGCTCGCCCAGCGCAACAGCGAGGTGCTCGGCGAGCGGTATCGTCTGGAAGACATCCAGGCGCAGATCGCCGCGCGCGTGCGCGAGCTGGTGGCGCGTTACGACGAGGCGCGGGCGCGGGTAGCGCTGCTCAAGACCGGCATCCTGCCGCAGGCGCGCCAGACCGTGGATTCGATGCTGGCCGGCTATCAGGTGGGCAAGGTGGATTTCCTGGCGCTGACCGGCGCCGAGGTCACCCAGTTCGATTATGAAACCCAATATTGGCAGACCTACAGCGAGGCGCAGCAGACCCTGGCCGCCTTGCAGGCCGAGGTCGGCGAGGAGTCGATTCATGAATAAGCAACTCGTATTGACCGCAGTGATCGCCGTGGCGGCCGGTCTGGCCGGCGGTTATTTCCTGGCCGAGCGGCCGCAGCAGTCCACGGGCGAGATGTCCGCCGCGCAACCCAGCGCCGAGCGCAAGGTGTTGTTCTGGCGCAATCCGATGAATCCCGCGATCACCTCGCCGGTCTTCACCAAGGACGAGATGGGCATGGATTACCTGCCGGTCTACGCCGATGAGGGGGAGGCGAAAGAAGCCACCGGCACGGTGAAGATCGACCCGACCACGGTGCAGAACATCGGCGTGCGCACCGCCGAGGCCACCCAACAGGCATTGGCGCGCAAGATCCGCGCCCTCGGGCGCGTGGCCTACGACGAGGGGCGGCTCACGCGGCTGCATCCCAAGACCGAAGGCTGGATCGAGCAGTTGTATGTGGAGAAGACCGGCGAGCATGTCGCGCGCGACGCCATGCTGCTCAGCATCTACTCGCCGCAGCTGGTGAGCAGTCAGCAGGAGTATCTGCTGGCGGTTAAAAACCACCAAGCGCTGAAGGACAGTCCGTATGAAGACATCCGCCAAGGCGCGGCGGAACTGGTGCAGAGCGCGCGCGAGCGATTGGAGCTGCTCGATGTGCCTGCGCATCAGTTGCATGAGCTGGAGCAGAATCAGCGCATCCAGAAGAGCCTGCACATCCACTCGCCGTTCGATGGCGTCGTGATCAATGTCGGCGCGCGCAAAGGCCAATACGTCACGCCCGAGACCGAGCTCTACATGCTGGCGGATCTCTCCAAGGTGTGGGCGTTTGTCGACGTTTACGAGGACGAGCTGCCGTGGGTGCGGGTCGGCGATCAGGCACAGATGACCGTTGCTGGCGCGCCGGGCAAAACCTTCACCGGCAAGGTGAGCTACATCTATCCCTACATGGAGGCCAAGACGCGCACCGCGCGTGTGCGCCTCGAGTTTGACAACCGCGAGCAACTGCTCAAGCCGGATATGTACGCCGAGGTGCAGGTGCAGGCCGCGCGCCAGACGCATGCCGTGGTGGTGCCGAGCGAGGCGGTGGTGCGCTCCGGTGACCGCAATCAGGTGTTCGTACAACGCGAACCGGGCAAGTTCGAACCGCGCGAGGTGCGTCTGGGCCTAAGCTCTGAGGGCATGACGCAGATCCTCGCCGGCGTGACGGCCGGCGAGCGGGTGGTGACCTCGAGTCAATTCCTGATCGACTCCGAGTCCAAGCTGCGCGAGGCGACGGCGAAGATGTTGGAGGCGCAGGGAAGTACAACGGCTGACGAACATGCCGGTCATGACCTATCGGACTTGGACATGGAGGACATGCGTCTGGATACGCCGCCTGCACCGGTCAAGCAACCCAAACAGGAGGCAGCGCATGATCACCAGCATTGATGCCTCAAATACACCATTTGTAGGTTGGGCTGAACGCAGTGAAGCCCAACAAATCGCAGTCATGATCGTACACGTTGGGCTTCACTGCGTTCGGCCCAACCTACGGGGGGTGGCGCTATGATCCAGGCGATTATCGATGCCTCGCTGCGCAATCGCTTCCTGATTCTGATCGCTGCGGTGCTGCTGGTCGCGGCGGGCGTATGGGCCGTCAAACAGACGCCGCTCGACGCCATCCCCGATCTCTCCGACGTGCAAGTGATCATCCTCACCGATTACCCCGGCCAGGCGCCGCAGGTGGTGGAGGACCAGGTGACCTATCCGCTCACCACGGCGATGCTCTCGGTGCCGAAGGCGCGCGTGGTGCGCGGCTTTTCCTTCTTCGAGAGCTCCTTCGTGTATGTGATCTTCGAGGAAGGCACCGACATCTACTGGGCGCGTTCGCGCGTGCTGGAATATCTCAACTATGTGCGCGCCCAGCTGCCGGCAGGTGTGGCGCCGACGCTCGGGCCGGATGCGACCGGCGTGGGTTGGGTGTACGAATACGCCCTGGTCGATCGCAGCGGCAAGCACGATCTGGCCAAGCTGCGCTCGCTGCAGGACTGGTATCTGCGCTATCAACTGCAAACCGTACCGGGCGTGGCCGAGGTCGCCTCGATCGGCGGGTATGTGAAGCAGTATCAGGTTGAGGTCGATCCCAACGCCCTGCGCGCCTACGGCATCCCGCTCGGCATGGTCAAGGAGGCGATCCAGCGCTCCAATCAAGATGTGGGCGGCCGGCTGATCGAGATGGCCGAGACCGAATACATGGTGCGCGGCCTGGGTTATATCCGTTCCATCGACGATCTCAACGCGATCCCGGTCGGCGTGGATGACAATGGCGTGCCGGTGCGGTTGCAGGACATCGCCCACGTCCATCTCGGGCCCGAGCTGCGCCGTGGCGCGGTGGATCTCAATGGCGAGGGCGAGGTGGCCGGCGGCGTGGTGGTGATGCGCTACGGCGAGAACGCCATGGCGACCATCGAGCGGGTGCGCGCCAAACTCGAGACGCTGAAGGCCGGCCTGCCCGAAGGGGTGGAGATCGTGACGACCTATGATCGCGGCAACCTGATCCAGCGCGCGGTTGATAATCTCAATTTCAAGCTGATTGAAGAGTCCATCGTCGTCTCGATCATCTGCATCCTGTTCCTGTTGCACGCGCGTTCCGCCCTGGTGGCCATCGTCTCGTTGCCGCTTGGCATCCTCGCCGCATTTCTCATCATGAAATGGCAGGGCATCAACGCCAACATCATGTCGCTCGGCGGGATTGCAATCGCCATCGGCGCGATGGTCGACGGGGCGATCGTGATGATCGAAAACGCGCACAAACGCTTAGAGCAGGCCGTGCTGGAAAAGGGCCGGGAGCTGCTGGCCGACGAGCGCTGGGAGACGATCGCCCAGGCCTCGAAGGAGGTCGGCCCGGCGCTGTTTTTCTCATTGCTGATCATCACCGTCTCGTTCCTGCCGGTGTTCACCCTCCAGGCGCAGGAGGGGCGGCTGTTCGCGCCGCTCGCCTACACCAAGACCTATGCGATGGCGGCGGCCGCGATCCTCGCGATCACCTTGGTGCCGGTGTTGATGGGCTATTTCATCCGCGGGCGCATCCTGCCCGAGGCGAAAAATCCCATCAACCGGGCGCTGCACGCGCTGCACGCGCCGCTGCTCACGCAGGCGATCCGCTGGCGCGGAGTCACGCTGCTGCTGGCGGCGGTGTTGCTGGCCGTTACCGTGGTGCCCGTCACCAAGCTCGGCAGCGAGTTCATGCCGCCGCTCGACGAGGGCGACATCCTCTACATGCCGACCACCTATCCCGGCATCTCCATCACTAAGGCCAAGGAACTGATGCAGCAGACCGACCGCATCATCACCGGCTTCCCCGAGGTGGCGACCGTCTTCGGCAAGACCGGGCGCGCCGAGACGGCCACCGACCCGGCGCCGCTGTCGATGCTGGAGACCACCATCCGGCTCAAGCCGCGCGAGCAGTGGCCAAATCCGGAGAAGACCACGCGCGAGTTGATGGACGAGATGGATGCCGCGATCCGCTTCCCGGGGCTGGCCAACGCCTGGACCATGCCGATCAAGACGCGCATCGACATGCTCTCTACCGGCATCAAGACCCCGATCGGCATCAAGGTCAGCGGGCCGGATCTCGCGGTGCTGCAACAGGTCTCCGAGGACATCGAGCGCGCGCTGAAGACCCTGCCCGAGACCCTCTCGGCCTTCGGCGCTCGCGCCATCGGCGGCTCCTACATCGATTTCATCATCGACCGGCACGCGGCGGCGCGCTACGGGCTGACGGTGGGCGATGTGCAGGACGTGATCCAGACCGCCATCGGCGGTATGAACATCACCCAGACCGTCGAAGGGCTGGAGCGTTATCCGGTGAATTTGCGCTACCCGCGCGAGCTGCGCGACAATCTCGAACAGTTGCAGCGCGTGCTCATCCCCACGCCGACCGGCAGCCAGATCCCGCTGTCGCTGGTCGCCGAGTTGAAACTCGCGCGCGGCGCCCCCGAGATCAAGACCGAAGGCTCGCGTCCCAACGCGTGGGTCTATGTCGACATCACCTCCTCGGACATCGGCGGCTACGTCGCCCAGGCCAAGCAGCTGGTGGCCGATCAGGTCAAGATCCCACCGGGTTACAGCCTGGTGTGGTCGGGCCAGTTCGAGTACATGGAGCGGGCCAAGGCGCGGCTGATGATC
This sequence comes from Pseudomonadota bacterium, assembly GCA_040752855.1. Taxonomy (GTDB): domain Bacteria; phylum Pseudomonadota; class Gammaproteobacteria; order RBG-16-57-12; family RBG-16-57-12; genus JBFMHP01. The sequence goes on from JBFMHP010000021.1 coordinate 147,769, forward strand.
GTGGTGCCGCTCACCTTGCTGATCATCTTCCTGCTGCTCTATTTCAATTTCCGCAACATCGTCGAGCCGCTGGTGGTGATGTGCTCCATCCCGTTTGCCCTGATCGGCGGTATCTGGCTGGTGTACTGGCTGGGATACAATCTCTCGGTGGCCGTGGCCGTGGGTTTCATCGCCCTCGCCGGCGTGGCCGCCGAGATCGGCGTGCTGGTGCTGACCTTCATCGACCACGAGGTCGAGCGCATGCGCCGGCAACACGGACGGCTCAGCGCCGAGCAGATCCGTTTGGCGGTGCACACCGGCGCCGCCGAGCGCGTGCGCCCCATCGCCATGACCGCCACGGCGATCATCGCCGGCCTCTTGCCCATCATGTGGGGCGGGGGCACCGGCTCGGAGGTGATGAGCCGCATCGCCGCGCCCATGGTCGGCGGCATGGTCAGCACCACCGTGTTGTGCCTGCTGGTGCTGCCGGTGATCTACGGCTATGTGCTGCAATGGCGGGAACAGAAATCGTAGGCCGGCATAAGCGCAGCGTTGCCGGCGGCGTCCGCGTTAACCTAGTGCCGGGAACGGCTGCGCCTTATCCCGGCCTACGATCCGGCGATGGCGCAAAAAGACAGTGTAGGATGGGGGCAGCGCAGCCTAACCCATCATCGCGACAAAAATGTAATCACCAACAGGAGACGATGTATGAAAATCCGTTACACAATACCAATGTTGATCGCAGCCGGTCTGTGGGCATCAAGCACGGTATGGGCCGCCGAAGACACACACCATGATCACAGCAGTCACGATCATGGCGCCCATGAATCCCTCGAGGCAGGCCATAACCCGGCCGGCATGGCCCATGGCTTCCTGAAGGAACAGGAGGTGGATGGCTACAAGGTGAGCTTCCATGTCATGGGCAAGACCCCGGGAATGGATCACGGCGGCAGCCACAACCTGATGGTGAAGATCGAGGCCAAGGGCAAGGCCCTGCAGGATGTGGTGATCAACTCCAAGGTGGTCCACCCCAACGGTTCGGCGGAGACCAAGCCGCTGCTGCGCATGGGCGATTGGTATATGAACGGCTATGACTTGGCCCACGACGGAAAACATCAACTGATGATCCTGTTCAAGACGGCCGACGGTGAGAAACACAAGGCCGGGGTGTATTATCCGGAATAATCCCGGTTGCGGCATGGGTAAGAAGGTGCTAATAAACAAGTGATACCAGGAACTTTTATGGAAATTATCCCGAATTGGCATCCGATCTTCGTGCACTTCACGATTGCACTGTTGTGCACGTCCTTGCTGTTCATGCTGCTGAAGTGGATCTATCCCAAGCCGCCCTACGTCGAGCAATGGCGTGCCACGGCGCGCTGGACCCTATGGCTGGGCGGCGCTATCACCCTGATCACGGTGTTCACCGGTTGGCTGGCCTTCAATTCCGTGGAGCATGATGACGTTTCGCACCGTGCGATGCTGGAACACCGCAACTGGGCGGTGACCACCGTCGTGCTGATCGAGATCATCACGATCTGGTCGATTGCGCGGTGCCTGCGCCGGAAACATCTCGGCTATGGGTTCCTGGCGGTGATGATCGTCACGGTGGGCATGGTCTTGGCCACCGCCTGGCACGGGGCGGAGCTGGTGTACCGCCATGGCTTGGGGGTGATGGCGCTGCCGAATGTCGGTCATCATGACCATAGCGATCATGCCCATGGGCACGGCGCAGCGCCCAATCTCGAGGATATGGCGATCGATGCCGATACGCTCGATGAATTCATCCGGCACAAACAAGAGTGATCAACGGGTTTTACGTGGTACGCAGTATTCTCATCGCAGTATTGGCACTTGGCGGTCTCCTCGCGGCGTGTGACCGGGGGACGCCAACCCTTCCAGAGCAAGCACAGGTCACACCACCACCGCGCGTTACCGATCCGGCGCAGCTTGCGCTGGGCCGGAAGGTGTACATGGCGCACTGCAAGGAGTGCCACGGTGAACATGCCGAAGGCCAGCCGAACTGGCGCATGCAAGGACCGGACGGCAGATATCCCCCGCCGCCGCTCGATGGCTCCGGCCATGCCTGGCATCATACCAACGCCGTGCTGCTCGATGTGATCAAGCACGGCAGCCCGGGCGGTCTGGGCAATATGCCGGGCTGGCAGGACAAGCTCAGCGATCAGGAGATCACCGCCGTGATCGACTGGTTCAAGTCGCTCTGGCCCCAGCAGGCCTATGAGGTCTGGTACCAGATCGAACTCGAAAGTCATCGTCAATGAACTATTCCACCGGAGGCACCATGTACGGGTTTCATGTGAGTGTGAAGGGCGATTTCAACGCGGTCATCGAACGGGTGACGCAGGCCTTGCAGCAGGAAGGCTTCGGGGTGCTGACCGACATCGACGTCCAGGCCACGCTGAAGAAAAAACTCAATGTCGAGATGCGCCCCTATCGCATCCTCGGCGCCTGCAATCCGCCGCTGGCGCATCGGGCCATCAGCGCCGAGCCCGACATCGGCCTGCTGCTGCCGTGCAACGTGCTGGTGCGCGCCGAGGCCGACGGCTCGATCACCGTCGGCTTCATGGACCCGGCGGCCGTGCTCGGGCTGGTGGAAAAACCGGAACTGCACGAACTCGCCGGGCAGGTGCGCGAAAAGCTCATGCGCGTGCGCGCCGCGCTGGCGGGCTGAACTTCATCATCCCGTTGTTCGCACGGCAAGGGAATGCTGTCTGCATGGGGCGGCAGAAACGAGAAATCTGCAGCGTGTTAAAGCCCCTATGAAATATGTCGATATTCCCCACTGCGGAAAGTCGCTGTATTCACTTTCCCCGGGTCATCCGCGCCAGCGGATGGCGTTCAAATGAATTGAAGGGGAATCACTTCTTATGTCAGTCAAAATCATTTCAGCAGTTCTCGGTTTAGGTTTAGCGGCTGCGGCCGCCGGTGCAATGGCGGCCTCGGACGCCGCGTTTCCCAAGGGGTGGAAGGATTGGCCGATCAAACACACCGGCGCGATCCCCGGCAGCAGCACACCGATCCCGAGCGGCGTTCCCGTGATCGTGCAGGAAACGGTCAAGACCTATAACTGGGTCCAGGACGGCAAGGGTTCCAAATACAACGTGCGCGTGAATCCGGCCCAGGACGGCCCCTACAAGGCCCGCTCCGGCAAATTCGGCGACGGTCCCACCGCGGTGTTGGAGCTTACCGACATCAAAGCGATCCTGGTCACCGAACATCTCTTGGGCGAGCCGGTCTACGGGGCCTACACCTACGAGGGTAAGGACATCAGCGATGCCCATGCCTCATTGAAGCCCCAGGTGTGCAAGACCTGTCATTCAGGGTACGGCGAGGCCTGCGTGGTCGGGGTCTGCTCCAAGTGAACTGGTTCCCGGGGGGAATATGGATTTTCTGCGTTCGAGATTCACGATTGCTGAGCAGGTCACGGCCGGACCGGTTATCTTGATGGTCTTGCTCGGCATGGTGTTGGGAACAATCTTTTATTCTTACACCTACGATGATCATTTGGAGCATACCATCAACGAGGCCCGCATCGCCGCGCAGCCGATCGTGCTGCTGATGCGCAAGAGCGTCGGCGGCGGCAACTACGCCAATGTCCAGGACGAAGCCGCTTTCGAGTTGTACAAGAGCAATGGGCTTCTCAAGTTCTTCTCCGTCGAAGGCAAGACCGATCAGTCCGGGGAGCCGTTCGGATTCATCTATGAGGCCGGGGATAATCGCATCGTACGCACGTATTACCCGGCGAATTACGAGAGTGAGCTGAAGGACAAGATCGAGCGCGCCAATGCCGCCCTTGCCAATCTGCCCGCTGATCACCCGCGCCGGCTCACGGTCGAACAGATGGTACATGAGCAACGAGCGGCGCTGGAGCAGTACGGCGCCGATGACGCGCGTGCAAAGGCACTGTTGGATAAATACCACCGGCCCGACCAGAAGAGTCTTGCCGAGGGCTACTATCTGGACCAGGCGAACTGGCTGATCCATCTGCGTCTGGATGTCGACAATCCAGGGGGTGGAGAGGTATGGCTGGTGGTCGACGGGACGGAGCTCTCGCAGTTGGGCTATGAGTCTCTGATGACCTTTTTGCCGGCGACGGTGATTGCCTTGCTGGTGTGCGGCGTGTTCTCGGTGCTGATGGCCAGAAGCATGACCCGGCCGCTCAAAGAGATGGTCGCGACCATCGAGCACATCGAACGCAATTCCGATCTGACCCCGCGTTTACCGGATCGGGGCCGGGATGAAATTGCGCGCATTGCGCACTCCCTCAATCAGATGCTGGGCAAGTTCCAGGGGGTTTTGCAGGAGGTGAATCAGTCCACCGAGCGTGTTTCACAGTCGGCGCAGCTGATGAGCACCTCCCTGCATGAATCCAGCGCGGGCATTACGGAAGAGAAGGACCGCGCCCGCCAGCTTGCCACGGCGGCCAATGAGATGTTGGCCGTGGTCGAGGAGGTGGCCAAGAGCGCGACCGTGGCCGCCGAATCGGCCAGCGATGCCGATCATGCGGCCGCCGAAGGATCGAAGGAAGTGCAGTCGACCATCAAGGACATCGATGCCTTGGCCAACGCGATCGAGGCCAGCGCCGTGGTGATAGCGCAATTGAGCAAGCAGGCCGAAGGCATCGGCAGCGTGCTGGATGTGATCCGCGGCATCGCCGACCAGACCAATCTGCTGGCGCTCAACGCCGCGATCGAGGCCGCGCGCGCTGGTGAGCAAGGCCGAGGCTTTTCCGTGGTGGCCGACGAGGTGCGCACCTTGGCCCAGCGCACGCAGAACTCGACCGCCGAGATCCACCAGATGATCACCCAACTACAAAACGGCGTGTCGCAGGCGGTGACGGCGGTGCGCGAGGGTAAGCGCTATTCCGATGCCTGTGTCACTCAGGCGCAGCAGACGGCGGTGGCCTTGTCGCGGATCAATCAAGCCGTGGAGCAGATCCGCTCGATGAACGAGCAGATCGCCACCTCGGCCGAAGAACAGGCGACCGTCACCGATCAGATCAACCGTAACATTACCGAGATCTCCGAGATCTCCAATCACAATTCAGACAATGCCTGCCATTGTGCGCAGGCCAGCGAGGAACTGGCGCGTCTGGCCACCGACTTGGAGAAAAAGGTGGCCGTGTTCCGGGTTTAACCGCGCCGAAAATATTATTCAGATTTTATTAAAGTCCGGCAGGCCATGGCCGATCTACTTGATACAGCCGCACAGTGACTGCGGCTGAGATAAAAACTCTCTCCTCCTGGTGATTACCCTGCTTCGAAGGAAGCAGGGTTTTTTCTTTGTGGTGATCCTGCGTTGGGCTGGGCTAAAATAGCCGTAGTAGTTTGTAGCCAGTCCACGAGGAACCCCCATGCCCGATTATCGCTCCAAGACCTCCACCCATGGCCGCAACATGGCCGGCGCCCGTTCGCTGTGGCGCGCCACCGGCATGAAGGATGAAGACTTCGGCAAGCCGATCATCGCCGTCGCCAACTCCTTCACCCAGTTCGTGCCGGGCCATGTGCATCTGAAAGACATGGGACAATTGGTGGCGCGCGAGATCGAGGCCGCCGGCGCGGTGGCCAAGGAGTTCAACACCATCGCCGTGGACGACGGCATCGCCATGGGCCACAGCGGCATGCTGTATTCGCTGCCCTCGCGCGAGTTGATCGCCGATGCGGTCGAATACATGGTCAACGCCCATTGCGCCGATGCCTTAGTGTGCATCTCCAACTGCGACAAGATCACCCCCGGCATGCTGATGGCCGCGCTGCGGCTGAATATCCCGGCGGTGTTCGTCTCCGGCGGGCCGATGGAGGCTGGCAAGGCGGTGATCCACGGCAAGGTGGTGCATCTGGATCTGGTCGATGCGATGGTTGCCGCGGCGAGCCCGCAGGAGAGCGACGAAGACGTGCAGATCATGGAGCGCTCGGCCTGTCCGACTTGTGGTTCTTGCTCCGGGATGTTCACCGCCAATTCCATGAACTGCCTGACCGAGGCGCTGGGCCTCAGCCTGCCGGGCAACGGCTCGCTGCTCGCCACCCATGCCGATCGTAAGGAGCTGTTCCTCAAGGCCGGACGGATCGCCGTCGAGCTGGCGCGCCGTTATTACGAGCAGAATGATGAAAGCGCGCTGCCGCGCTCGATCGCCAGCTTCGCCGCCTTTGAGAACGCCATGTGTTTGGACATCGCCATGGGCGGTTCCACCAACACCGTGCTGCACTTGCTCGCCGCCGCGCAAGAGGCCGGGGTGGACTTCACCATGCAAGATATCGATCGTCTCTCGCGCAAGGTGCCGCACCTGGCCAAGGTCGCCCCGAGCACCCAGCAATACCATATGGAAGACGTGCACCGCGCCGGTGGCGTGATCGGCATCCTCGGCGAACTGGATCGCGCCGGTCTACTCAATACCCAGGTGCCCACCGTTCACAGTAAAACGCTGGGCGAGGCTTTGGCCAAGTGGGATGTGCAGCGTACGGGCGATGCTGCCGTGAAGAAGTTCTTCGCGGCCGCCCCCGGCGGCGTACCGACCACCGTGGCCTTCAGTCAGGACAAGCGCTATGCCACGCTGGATCAAGATCGTGCCAAGGGCTGCATCCGCGACCTGGAACACGCCTACAGCCGCGACGGCGGCCTGGCGGTGCTGTTCGGCAACATCGCCGAGGAAGGCTGCATCGTCAAGACCGCGGGCGTGGATGCAAGCATCCTCAAATTCTCCGGCCCTGCCCGTATCTTCGAGAGCCAGGACGACGCCGTCGCCGGCATCCTGAATGATCAGATCAAACCGGGTGATGTCGTGATCATCCGCTACGAGGGACCCAAGGGCGGTCCCGGCATGCAGGAGATGCTCTATCCGACCTCGTACCTCAAGTCCAAGGGCCTGGGCAAATCCTGCGCGCTGCTTACCGACGGCCGCTTCTCTGGCGGCACCTCGGGGCTCTCCATCGGCCACGTCTCGCCCGAGGCGGCCGAGGGCGGGGCGATTGGCCTGGTCGAGGAAGGCGACATCATCGAGATCGACATCCCGAACCGCACCATCCGCCTTGCTGTCGCCGATGCCGTGTTGTCGAAGCGCCGCGCCGCGATGCAGGCCAAGGGCGCGCAGGCCTGGAAACCGGCCAAGCGCCAGCGCCAGGTCTCGGCCGCGTTGCGCGCCTACGCCGCCATGACCACCAGCGCCTCGCGCGGCGCGGTGCGCGATGTCTCGCAAGTGGAGAAGTAATCCCGCTTTTGACGCTCGGTCTGCTCGATGATATAAACCTATTGAAAGCCCGCTCACGCGGGCTTTTCGATCATTGCAACCAAGAAAAAAGACGAGGGGAAGATGAAGCAGCAAACATGGGCGGTATTGATGGGGACGATGCTCGCGGCGGCCAGTGGCGCGGCAGCGGCGGAGGGTGATGCGAAACGGGGCGCGGAGCTCGCGGCTGCCTGCGGCGGCTGCCACGGCGAGACCGGCAACAGCGAAGTGCCCACCTTCCCGAAGCTCGCCGGCCAGAAGGCGCAGTACATCGTCAAACAGATCGCGGATTTCCAGAAGGGTGGCCGCACCGATGAGACCATGGCCGGCATGGCCATGGGCCTCACCGAGAAGCAGGATGTGCTGGACATCGCCGCCTTTTATGCCAGCCAGCCGGTGATGAAGGGCAGCGCCGAGGGGGCGGATGCCAAGGCGCTGGCCAAGGGCAAGGAGATCTATCTGGAGTTCAAGTGCAACACCTGTCACGGGGATGACGGCAAGGGCAAGGGCAGTCTGTTCCCGGTCATCGGCGGGCAACACAAGGATTACCTCGCCAAGACCCTTACTGACCTGAAAACCGATGTGCGCAAAAACGATACGACGATGATGATGGCGCCGCTCGCCAAGAAGCTCAACGCCAAGCAGATCGAGGCTGTCGCCGAGTATCTTTCGACGCTGTAGTGTCGCCTGCTATGTAGGCCGGCATAAGCGCCAGCGTTGCCGGCACGGGCTGCCGGGAACGGCTACGCCTTATCCCGGCCTACCTCTTCCGATCGGCGCTGGATTGCGGTCCGGCGTTTTTTATCCCCCCCTTCCATCAAAACTCCACTTTTTGTGCCGATATGATCTTGGTGTCAAGCTCGATCGGGAAGTGGTCATGCGTCTTTCAAATGCGGTGTTAAGTGTTGGATTGGCTTTGGGATTGGTCGCAGGGCTCGCGGCGGCGGGCGATGCGCGGTTAGGCGAGCAGGTGGCGGGGGCGTGTGCGGACTGCCACGGTCGCGAGGGTAACGGACGGAATGATAAGCCCGGGGTGCCGAGGCTCGCGGGGCAGTCGGAGGCCTACCTGGTGAAGCAGATGTTCGACATCCGTCACGGTCGCCGCCAGCATGGCGCGGCGGGCGGATTCGAGCCGCTGACGCTGGTGCAGATCGAGGGGCTGGCGGCGCATTACGCGCACCTGCCGCGCGGCGCGGGCACGCCGGGCAACGTCTACGCGGTGGCCGACGGGCGGCGCTATTTCGAGGAACGCAATTGCCGGCTGTGCCACGGTGTGGATGGCGAAGGCAATCTACAGGACGGTCAAATCCCGCGCCTCGGCGGCCAAGGCCGCCAGTATCTGATCAATGCGATGAAGGATTTCCAAAGCGGCCAGCGCCGCAACGACCGCGACGGCGTGAAGCCGTTCTTTTTCTCCTCGGTGGCTGATCAGGATATCGAGGCGCTGGCCGAGTATCTCAGCAGCCGCTGAGGCGCTGCGGCCGGGCGAAGGCCACGATGTGTTCGAGGTTGAGATCGACGCCCACCGTCTCGCCGAGCTCATGGTCCATATGGCTGGGGAAAAGCGATAGGACCGTGCTTCCGGTCTCAAGTTTCAGCGTATAGAGGATTTCCGCGCCCTTGAAGGCCTTGGCGGTGATGCGACCGCGCAGCCCGCTGTTTGGATTGGGGACGATATCGTCCGGGCGGATCAGGATGTCGACCTCCGTGCCCTGGCCCCAGGGATAGGCGCGGTTGCCTTGAAGCAGGCCGATCTCGGTGCGGATGGCCTCGTGCGAATCCATCACGCCCGGCAGGAAGATGCCCTTGCCGATGAAGTCCGCGACGAACCGGTTGGCCGGTTCGTGATAGAGATTGAACGGCGTGTCCCATTGCTGGAGCTGGCCATGCTGCATCACGCCGATGTGGTCGGCCATGGCGAAGGCCTCGTTCTGGTCGTGGGTGACCAGCACCCCGGTGATGCCTTGGTGCTTGAGGATGTCGCGGACTTCGGTGCTCAGGCGCTCGCGCAGGTCCACGTCGAGGTTGGAGAACGGCTCGTCCATCAGGATTAGATCCGGTTTTGGGGCCAGGGCGCGGGCCAGCGCCACGCGCTGCTGTTGCCCCCCGGAGAGCTCGTGCGGGTAACGCCGGCCAAGCTGCGCCAGTCCCACCAGTTCAAGCATGCTGTCGGCGATGACAGTTTTTTCCTTCTTGCCGAGTCCGCGCAGGCCGAAGCTTACGTTCTCGCTGACGGTGAGATGCGGAAACAGGGCGTAATCCTGAAACACCATGCCGATGCGCCGCTGTTCCGGCGGCAGGGTGAAGCCGGACCGGGAGATGCAACGATGGCTCAGGTCGATTTCACCGCGCGTAATGGACTCAAAACCGGCGATGGCGCGCAGCAGGGTGGTCTTGCCGCAGCCGCTGGGGCCGAGGATGCTCACCAGGCTGCCTTGATTGATGTGAAACGAGACATCGTCGAGGGCGCGATGCCCCTGGTAGTGCACCTCGATGTTCTTCACGTTCAATAATGAATTCATAAATCCTGAATACCCCTGCTCGTTTAATAGTAATCAATATCATTTGCAGATAACAGGGGTAAGCCAAATAAAAAGCGCCCAACGTGGCCGGTGGGCGCTTTTCGGAGTCGGGGGTAAATGGCACTTACTTAAGACTAAACATTCCCCCTCCCTTGACGGGAGGGGGCTAGGGGGAGGGTGATCGCGCTGAAATTTCAGTGCAATGGTTAGTATTCCACCCCCACCCTAACCCTCCCCCGTCAAGGGGGAGGGAAAAGCGTCGTCTTAAGTAAGTGCCATTCGAGTCGGGGGTCGTGGCCTGCGTTATTTTTTCATCAGGAACTCTAGCAACGCCTTCTGCGCGTGCAGCCGGTTTTCCGCCTCGTCCCAGACCACGCTTTGCGGGCCGTCGATGACCGAGGCGGCGACCTCTTCCCCGCGATGCGCGGGCAGGCAGTGCATGAACAGGGCGTCCGGCTTGGCCAGCGCCATGATCGCGTCGGTGACTTGGTAATCGGCGAAGGCTTGCTCGCGGATCTTTTGCTCATCTTCCTGGCCCATGCTGGCCCACACATCAGTGACGACCAGATCGGCGCCCTTCGCCGCCTTGCGCGGATCTTCCATCAGGGTGACGTTGCCGCCGGCGGCGAGCAGTGCGGCGTTCGGGGCGTAGCCCGCCGGCGCGGCGATGTTGAGATGAAAGCCGAACTGGCGCGCGGCGTTGATGTAAGAGTGGCACATATTGTTGCCGTCGCCGATCCATGCCACGGTGCGCCCACGGATCGAGCCGCGGTGCTCGACATAGGTCTGCACGTCGGCCAGCAGCTGGCAGGGATGATACATGTCGGTCAACGCGTTGATCACCGGCACCTGCGAGTGGGCGGCGAAGGTCTCGATCTTCTCGTGCTCGAAGGTGCGGATCATGATGATGTCCACCATGCGCGAGAGCACGCGCGCCGAATCCTCGATCGGCTCGCCGCGCCCCAGTTGGGTGTCGCGCGGTGAGAGGAAGATCGCCTGGCCGCCGAACTGGATCATCCCGGCTTCGAACGATACGCGCGTGCGGGTGGAGGATTTCTCAAACACCATGCCCAGCACCTTGTTCTTGAGCGGCTCGTAGAGCTCGCCGCGGCGCAGCATGGCCTTGAGTTCGATGGCGCGCTGGATCAGCCCTTCGAGTTCGGCGGGGGACAGGTCCAGCAGCGTGAGAAAATGACGAACGGACATCGAAACTCCCTTTATTTGCTCACGCCAGCGGACAGGAAATCCAGCACCAGGTGGCTGACGCCGTCGATGATCTGGTCGCACTCGGCATCGCTGATGATCAGTGGTGGCAGCAAACGGATGACCGAGTCGGCGGTCACGTTGATCAGCAGCCCGGCGGCCAGCGCGCGTTTGACCAGCTCGGCGCAGGGCCGATCCAGCACGATGCCGACCATTAGGCCCATGCCGCGGACCTCGGTCACGCCGGGCGTGGCGCCCAGGCGATCCTTGAAGCCCTTCACCATCCGCTCACCCAATTGCTGGGCCCGTTGCGCCAGTTTGCCTTCCTCCAGGGCATCGATCACCGCCAGCGCGGCGGCGCATGCCAGGGGATTGCCACCGAAGGTGGAGGCGTGATTGCCGGGGGCGAAGACCTCGGCCGCCGCGCCACGCGCCAGGCAGGCGCCGATCGGCACGCCGTTGCCCAGGCCCTTGGCCAGGGTCATGACATCCGGTTTGATCGGGGTGTGCTGGAAGGCGAACCAGGTGCCGGTGCGGCACATGCCGGTCTGCACCTCATCGAGCATCAGCAGCCAGCCGTGGCGGTCGCAGACCTCGCGCAGCTGGACCAGATAGTCCGGCGACGGGATATTGATGCCGCCCTCGCCCTGCACCGGCTCGATCAGGATTGCGACCACATTTTTGTGGTGTTCGCCGATGGTGTGGATCGCCGCCATGTCGTTGTAGTCCACGCGCAGGAAACCGCGCACCAGCGGTTCGAAGCCGGCCTGGACCTTGCGATTGCCGGTGGCCGACAAAGTGGCGAGTGTCCGCCCATGGAAGCTGCCTTGCGCGACGATGATCTCCGCCTGCTCGATGCCCTTTTTGTGGCCGTAGAGGCGCGCGAGTTTGATGGCCGCTTCGTTGGCCTCCGCGCCGGAATTGGAGAAGAACACCCGGTCCATGCCGGAGAGGGCGGTGAGCCGCTCGCCCAGGCGCTGTTGCGCGGCGATGCCGTAGATATTGGAGGTGTGCACTAGGGTCTGCGCCTGCTTGCAGATCGCCTGCGCGACCTTGGGGTGGGCATGGCCCAGTCCGCAAACGGCCACGCCGCTGAGCGCATCCAGATAACGGTTGCCGGCCTCGTCCCACAACCAGGCGCCTTCGCCGCGCGCAAACGTCACCGGCAGGCGGTTATAGGTGGTCATCAAAACATCTGACATGGTTTCTTCCCTCAAAAACAAAAAGGCAGCTCGGTCGGCTGCCCACATGCAAGGCTCAATATTATATCGATTGGCCCAAAAATCAAATAGCGATGCGCGCCGCCATGTGATGGGGAATGTCCCTGGATATCAATAATCGCCCCAGGGTGCTGTCATGGGAGTGTAATATTGGCACGGTGTAATCGTGCCGTCACAAAAGGTACACGGGGATTCATTATGTCTATGCATATATTGGTGGTCGACGACGAGCCGGCGATTCGCGACATGCTCAGCTACAGCCTGGGCCAGTCCGGCTACGAGGTCTCCTTGGCCGAGGACGTCCGCGCAGCCCGCCGCAAACTGGCCGAGCGCCTGCCGGACCTGATCCTGCTCGACTGGATGATGCCGGAGATCAGCGGGCCGGAATTCGCCCGCGGCTTAAAGAAGGATGAGGCTACCAAGCACATCCCGATCATCATGCTGACCGCCCGCGATGACGAGGCCGACAAGGTGCGCGGGCTGGAGATCGGCGCCGACGATTACATCACCAAGCCGTTTTCCACCCGCGAACTGTTTGCCCGGATCAAGGCGGTGATGCGCCGCGTTTCGCCGCACGCCGAGGAGGATCTGATCGAATTCCATGGGCTGAGCATCGACAAGGCGGGGCATCGGGTGACGGCGGGGGGGCAGTTGCTGGAATTGGGGCCCACGGAGTTCAAGCTGCTTTTGTTTTTTGTAACCCATCCCGAGCGGGTTTATACTCGCAGCCAATTGCTGGATCAGGTATGGGGGAGCGGCGTGTACATCGAAGATCGCACGGTGGATGTCCACATCCGGCGCCTGCGCAAGGCGCTGGAACCGGTGCAGTTGGAAAACTATGTTCAAACGGTGCGCGGCACCGGCTATCGGTTCTCCCACAGGTGTGAGTCTTGATAAATCCCTGGTCGTTCGAGAGATGGCGGTTCGCCGGGTTGATCGTTGCTGCCCTGCTGCTGGGCTGGATGTTCAACGCCATTGGGGCGTTTCTGGCGGCGGCGTTTCTGGGCTACGGGATCTGGCACCTGCGCCAGCTGGTCCAGCTCGAACGCTGGCTGCGCGAGGGCGCCCGCCAGCCGCAAGAGATCGGGGAAAACGTCTGGGGGGCAATCGCCTATCACATCCATCGCCTCCAGGAAAAAAACCTGCAAAGCAAGAAGCGCCTCACCGCCTATCTCAATCGCTTCCACGAGCTCAACGCCGCGCACCCCGACGGTGTGGTGCTGTTGAAGGAAGGCGTTGTCATCGAGTGGTTCAACGAGAGCGCCGCCCGGCTGCTGGGCCTGCGCATGTCGGCCGACCGCGGCTATCCCATCGTCAACCTGGTGCGCGATCCGTGCTTTGTCGAGTATCTCGCCGCGGGGGATTATTCCGAATCGGTCGAGATCACCTCGCCGCGCAACGAAGACGTGCACGTCTCCATCCGGCTCATTCCGTACGGCACCAAGCAATATCTGCTGGTGGTGCAGGACATCACGCGTCTGCATCGTCTCGAACAGATACGCCGCGACTTCGTGGCCAATGTCTCGCATGAATTGCGCACGCCGCTGACGGTGTTGCGCGGCTATCTCGAGGCGATGCAGGACAGCGGCAGTCTCACCCCCGAACAGCAAAAGATGTTCGATCAGATGCTCGCGCAGAGCGGGCGGATGCAGAGCATCGTGGAGGATCTGCTGCTGCTTTCGCGCCTGGAGAATGGCCCGGAGCCGGTCAAGACCCGGGTGGATGTGCCGGTGTTGCTCGAGCGCATCAAGCACGACGCCGAGATTCTGAGCGGCGAGAAACATCATCGCATCAGTCTGGAGGCCGAGCCGGGCCTGTTTCTTGAAGGCAATGAAGGCGAGTTGATGAGCGCCTTTTCGAACCTCGTCAACAACGCGGTGCGCTACACCCCGGAAGGCGGCTCCATCGCGATGTGCTGGTATCGAGGCGACGACGGGATCTATTTCGATGTGAAGGACAGCGGCATCGGTATCCGTCCGGAACACATCGGACGCCTGACCGAGCGCTTCTACCGTGTGGATGTCGGCCGCTCGCGCCAGAGCGGCGGCACGGGACTGGGGCTGGCCATCGTCAAGCACGTGTTGGAGCGCCACCACGCCACGCTGATCATCGAAAGCGAGCCGGGCAAGGGCAGTCTGTTCCGTTGCCGCTTTGCGGCGAATGCAAACCCGCCCGCCCGTCTGTCATAAATTATTCACATTTCTGTCATAGACTTTTCACAGGCGCGGGAGAGAATGCGCAGCATCAACACCGTACCCTGTTATTCAACTCTACGAGGAGATAGTAATGAAGAAAGTGATCGCGGGTCTGCTGGGCGCCGGGTTTGCCCTGGGCGCCACCGCCCTGTGGGCGGCGGAGGACAAGGTTGATCCGGCCCTGCCGGTGTACACCAAAGCCAGCGGCGTGGCGGGGACCTTGAGCAGCGTGGGTTCCGATACCATGGCCAACCTGATGACCCTCTGGGCGGAAGACTTCAAGAAGCTCTATCCCAATGTGAACATCCAGGTCCAGGCCGCGGGTTCGTCCACCGCCCCGCCGGCGTTGACCGAGGGCACCTCCAACCTCGGTCCCATGAGCCGGGCGATGAAGGACAACGAAATCGAGGCCTTCGAGAAGAAGCATGGCTACAAGCCCACGGCGATCCGCGTGGCGGTCGATGCCCTCGCTGTTTTCGTGCACAAGGACAACCCGATCAAGGGGTTGACGATTCAGCAGGTGGATGCCTTGTTCTCCTCCACCCGCAAGTGCGGCGGCTCGACCGACATCACCCGCTGGGGTGATATGGGTTTGACGGGCGACTGGGTCAAGCGTGACATCCAGCTGTTCGGCCGTAACTCCGTCTCCGGCACCTATGGCTACTTCAAGGATCACGCCCTTTGCAAGGGTGACTTCAAGAGCAACGTGAACGAGCAGCCGGGTTCCGCCTCCGTGGTGCAATCGGTCACGGCCTCCTTGAACGCGGTGGGTTACTCCGGCATCGGCTATAAGACCGCCGGCGTCAAAGCCGTTCCCATTGCCAAGAAAGACGGCGCAGCCTTTGTCGAGGCCACCAACGAGAAAGCCCTGAGCGGGGAATATCCACTGGCGCGCTTCCTCTACATCTATGTGAACAAGCACCCCAACAAGCCCCTGCCGCCGCTGGAGCGTGAGTTCATCAAGCTGGTCCTCTCCAAGGCCGGTCAGGAAGTCGTGGTCAAGGATGGCTACGTCCCGGTGCTGGCCACCATGGCCGAAAAAGATCTCAAGAAATTGGATTGATTCCAGGCTCGGCCGCCCACAACCCCGCCTCGCGGGGTTGTGGCGTTTTGGGGGCTCCAAAAACAGGGCGGCAGGGCTGTCATATTTCTGTCATAATTCCTCGCTAAATTTGTCCCGCTTTGCTGTCAACCCCAGGTGCGCCCTCCAATGACGACACTCGTAAAATCCGAACGCATGCGAAAGTGGCGTAACTTCAAGGACGGAATGGCGCGCTATCTGGTCACAATCGGCGGCATGAGCACGATCGTCGCCATCCTTTTAATCTTCTTCTATCTCTTCTACGTGGTATTCCCGCTGTTCGCCGGCGCGGAGATCACCCGTGTCGCCAGCTTTGCCTCGCCCGGCGCGGCCGAGGACGAGACCGTGTACCTGGCCATGGAAGAGCAGGCCGAAATCGGCGTGCGGTTTACCGGCAAAGGCGAGGCGGTATTCTTCCGGCTCAAGGATGGCGCTATCATCGATCGCAAGGCGCTGCCGATCCCCGAGGGGATTGCGATCTCCGCGTTTTCCAAGGGCGAGAAGACCCGGGCGCTGGTGGCCTACGGGCTGGCGGATGGACGGGCCGTGGTCGCGCGGCACACCTATCAGCTCAGCTATCCCGAGAACAAGCGGGTGATCACACCCGGTCTCGAGTTCCCCTTCGGGGAGGCGCCGGTGGTGGTGGATCCGGCGGGTGCGGCGATCACCCAGTTGGCGGTGCAGCAGGGCGAGGAAGGGTCGACGCTCGTGGCGGCGACTGCTGACGGCCGCCTGGTCATGACCTATTACACCACCGAACGCTCCTTCCTCGATGACGAAGTCACCGTGTCGCAGGCAAGCGCGGTTATCGCGGAGAACATGCCGCCGATCAGCCGCCTGCTGCTCGACTACGAGCAACGCAAGCTCTACGCGGTGGACAGTGCGGGCGAGCTCATTTATTACGACATCTCCAACAAGGACGACCCCGTGCTGATTCAGCGCTTGCATGTGGTCGAGGCGGGGCGCACGCTGGCTTCCCTGGAATTCCTGATCGGCCATGCCTCGCTGCTGGTGGGCGATTCGGCCGGCACGGTCGCCCAATGGTTTGCGGTGCGCGATGAGAACAACAACATGATGTTGACCAAGATCCGCGAATTTTCCTTGCGCGAATCTCCGGTCGCCGCCTTATCGACGGAGTACGGACGCAAGGGCTTTCTCGCGGTCGACGGCAAGGGCAATGTGGGGATTTTTCATGCGACTTCGGAACGCACCCTGCTGGTCGAACGTGTGAGCAAGAAGCCGTTGCTCCAGGTGGCGGTGGCCCCGCGCGCCGATGCCATGTTGATCGCGGATGCCGATGGCATGATCCACTTCTGGGAGGTCAAGAACAAGCATCCCGAGGTCTCCTGGAAGGCACTTTGGGGCAAGGTCTGGTACGAACATTATGAAAAGCCCGACTATATCTGGCAGTCGTCCTCCTCCAGCAACGATTTCGAACCGAAGTACAGCCTGGTGCCGATCTCGTTCGGCACGATCAAGGCCGCCTTCTATGCCATGCTGTTCGCCATGCCGCTGGCAATCCTGGGCGCGATCTACACCGCGTATTTCATGTCGGCCCGCATGCGCCGCATCGTCAAACCCAGCGTGGAAATCATGGAGGCGCTGCCCACCGTCATTCTCGGCTTCCTCGCCGGCCTCTGGCTGGCGCCGTTTCTGGAGAAGAATCTCCCGGGCGTGGTCAGCCTGCTGATCCTGCTGCCCATCGGCATCATCGTGGTGGCGTTTCTCTGGCAGTATGCCCCGCGCCGCCTGCGCCACGCCGTCCCCGAAGGCTGGGAGGCGGCGCTGCTGCTGCCGGTGGTGGTGCTGCTGGGGTGGGCCGCGCTGGCCTCGAGCACCCACGTCGAGGCCGCCCTGTTCCAAGGCGACATCCGCAGCTGGCTCACCAACGAGATGGGCATCGATTTCGATCAGCGCAACTCCCTGGTCGTCGGGCTCGCCATGGGTTTTGCGGTGGTGCCGATGGTATTTTCGATCGCCGAGGACGCCATATTCGGGGTGCCGCGCCACCTCAGCCACGGCTCATTGGCCTTGGGTGCCACGCCGTGGCAGACCATGGTCCGCGTGGTGCTGCTGACGGCGAGCCCCGGCATCTTCTCGGCGATCATGATCGGTGTGGGCCGCGCGGTGGGCGAGACCATGATCGTGCTGATGGCCACCGGCAACACCCCGGTGATGGATTTCAGCATCTTCCAGGGGCTGCGCACCCTCTCGGCGAATATCGCGGTGGAGATGCCGGAGTCAGAGGTTAACAGCACGCATTACCGTATCCTGTTCCTGGCGGCGCTGGTGCTGTTGATCTTCACCTTCTTCTTCAACACCATTGCGGAACTGGTGCGTCAGCGCCTGCGCAAGAAATACAGCTCACTCTAAGACACGACTATGGCGAAGATCGCATTCAAAGATTGGTGGAAGTCCGGCGCTCCCGGGATCTGGCTGTGTGGCGGGGCGGTGAGCATCTCCTTGCTGATGGTCTTCGGAGTGCTCGCCTTGATCATGTTCAAAGGGTTGAGCTACTTCTGGCCCGCGGACCTGGTCCAGCTGGAGTACCGAGAGCACGGTCAGCAGACCGTGATTCTCGGCGAATTCCATGAGCACGAAATGGTGCCGGCCGCGCAGCTGCGCTCCGCCGGGATCGAGCTGGAGGAAGGCGAGGAACTCATCAAGCGCCACCTGTTCAAGGTCGGCAACCGCGATGTGCTTGGCCAGGATTTTCGCTGGATCATCGAGCCGTACATCGTATCGCGCAGCTATCCTGCTGAGATGATGGTGGTCGAGCGGCGCGAGTGGGGCAATTTCTTCGGCACCCTGCGCGCGGTGAAGGAGCAGGGCGCGATCATCGCCGAAGGCGAGGCGGCCCGCGCGGCGCTCGAAGCGCGCCTGGAGCGCGCACTGGCGCTCCACGAGAAGATCCGCCGCATCGAGAAGCAGGAGATCGGCGGCATCAACTACAAGATGGAGCGCCTGCGCCTGGAGCGACGCGGCTTGGAGCTCGATGAAATCACCGATCCCGCCGCCTACGCGAAGATCGAAGAGCGCAAGGCCGAGCTGCAACGCGAATATGAAACACACCAGGAGGCCTTGGTTACCCTGTATCAGGAGGCCGATCGCGACAGCATCGTGGTCGCCACGGTAGACGGCCAGGAGCGCACCATTGCATTGTCCAAGGTGGTCCGCGTCTATTATCCCAACCAGATGGGCGTGTTCGACAAGTCCCGTCATTATCTTGCCAAGGTCTGGGAGTTCGTCAGCGACGAGCCGCGCGAGGCCAACACCGAAGGCGGGATCTTTCCCGCGATCTTCGGCACCGTCGTCCTCGTCATGATCATGACGGTGTTGGTGACTCCGCTCGGCGTGGTGGCGGCGGTCTACCTGCGCGAGTACGCCAAGCAAGGCACCTTTACACAGATCATCCGTATCTCGGTGAACAATCTCGCCGGCGTGCCCGCCATCGTCTATGGGGTGTTTGGTCTGGGGTTCTTCGTGTATTTCCTGGGCGGGACGGTGGATCAGCTGTTTTTCCCCGAGGCATTGCCGGCGCCCACCTTCGGCACGGCCGGACTGCTGTGGTCATCCATCACCCTCGCACTGCTTACGTTGCCGGTGGTGATCGTGGCGACCGAAGAGGGCCTGGCGCGCATACCGCGCTCGGTGCGCGAAGGGAGTCTGGCCCTGGGTGCGACCAAGGCCGAGACGCTCTGGCGCATCGTGATCCCCATGGCCAGCCCGGCGTTGATGACCGGGCTGATCCTGGCCGTGGCGCGCGCCGCCGGCGAAGTGGCGCCCCTGATGCTGGTCGGCGTGGTCAAACTGGCGCCATCGTTGCCGCTGGATGGCGAGGCCCCGTATCTTCATCTTGACCGGAAATTCATGCATCTTGGATTCCATATCTTCGACGTCGGCTTCCAAAGCCCGAACGTGGAGGCGGCCCGGCCGCTGGTGTACGCAACGGCCTTGTTGCTGGTCGTGGTCATCGTCGTGCTCAATCTCACGGCGATCTCCATCCGAAATCGGCTGCGCGAAAAATATCGCGCACTTGAAAGTTAGCAGGTGGAAATAATGAGCAATCCGACAACCCTGACGCATGGCATCAACCTGGAGGCGCTCGAGCGCGTCGGCGAGAAGCGTAAAATCACCGACGAGCAGATCTCGATCCAGGTCAAGGAGCTGCGGCTATTCTACGGCCAAAAACAGGCGCTGAATGGCATCGACATGCAAATCCCGAAGAACCGCGTAACGGCCTTCATCGGCCCATCGGGATGCGGCAAGTCGACATTGCTGCGTTGTTTCAACCGCATGAACGATCTGGTCGATGGCGCGCGCGTCGAGGGCAAGATACTGCTCGAGGGGAAAAACATTTACGACAAATCGGTCAACGTCGCCGATCTGCGTCGTCGGGTCGGCATGGTATTCCAGAAACCGAATCCCTTTCCGAAGTCGATCTATGAAAATGTCGCCTATGGCCTGCGCCTGCAGGGGGTGAAGGACCGCCGCGTGTTGGATGAGGTGGTTGAGAAGTCGCTGCGCGGTTCCGCGCTGTGGGATGAGGTCAAGGACCGCCTGCATGACAGTGCGATGGGATTATCCGGCGGCCAGCAGCAACGCCTGGTCATCGCGCGGGCCATCGCGGTGGAGCCGGAGGTGATCCTGCTCGACGAGCCGGCCTCCGCGCTCGACCCGATTTCCACCCTGAAGATCGAAGAGCTGATCTATGCGCTCAAGGATCGCTACACCATCGTCATCGTCACCCACAACATGCAGCAGGCGGCGCGTGTTTCAGATTATACTGCCTTCATGTACATGGGCGATTTGATCGAATACGCCGACACCGACACGTTGTTTACCAATCCTCGGCAAAAACAGACCGAGGACTATATTACCGGCCGCTACGGTTGATGCGGCGCGAGCTTCCAAGGGGATAGATCATGGATAAAATCGATATTGGGCATCACATCTCGCAACGTTATAACGAGGATCTGGAGAACATCCGCAATCGCGTCTTGGCCATGGGCGGCTTGGTCGAGAAGCAGCTTGAGGACGCCATCACCGCGCTGGTGAAAAACGACAGTCAGCTGGCCGAGCAAGTCATCAACAACGATTACAAGATCAACGCCCTGGAAGTCGCCATCGACGAGAACTGCACTCAGATCCTTGCCCGGCGCCAACCGGCCGCCAGCGATCTGCGTTTGATCGTGGCGATCATCAAAACCATTACCGACCTCGAGCGCATGGGTGACGAAGCCGAGAAGATCGCGCGCATGGCCGCGCAACTCTCCGGCATGGAGCGCGGCAAGGAAGGTTATAACGAAATCGAAAATCTGGGTGATCATGTGCGGCGCATGCTGCACGACACCCTGGACGCCTTCGCCCGCACCGATGTCGATGCGGCGGTGAAGGTGGCGCAGGAAGACAACAAGATCGACCGCGAATACGAGGCGCTGATGCGCCAGTTGATGACCTATATGATGGAAGACTCGCGCAGTATCCGCCGGGTGCTCGACCTGATGTGGGCCGCCCGCGCGCTGGAGCGCATCGGTGACCACTCCAGCAATATGTGCGAATACATCATCTATCTGGTGATGGGCAAGGATGTGCGCCACACCAGTTTGTCTGATATCACCGAATAAACCGGAAATCGTTCCTTCCGGCCTTACAGCGCAGGCTGCCTCGGCGGCCTTGCGCGATATCAACTGCAATTCGGGCAAAGCGCGGAGTGTGGCGCTTACTTAACCCGTATATTTCACCACGAATCTACTGCGGCCGCGTAATCCATTGAATCTTCGTGACGTACTCGCTTTTGCCGGCTCGACGTAGTGTCGACTATGCCTTCACCGTCAAAAGCTCCGTGCGTCCCGAATCTTCAATGCCTTGCGCACCCTCGCTACGATCCGTGGTGAAATATCCGGGTTAACGTTCGCCATCCCAGCAGCGGCAAATTTCATCCGTTTCGAACCTCATACCCTAAGTAAGTGCCGTTCAGGTATAAGGTGAGTCGTGCTTTTATCGGCGCGCTTAAAAAACAAGAAGGCCGGTGTGAACCGGCCTTCCTGCAAACGTGCTACTGTGTGTATTTGACGCTTACTTGACGTGGCAAGTCAGGCAGAGCCCTGAGTTCTTTTGCCCAGCGAAATCCGCGCTACTGTTACTCACGCGCAAGAAGCTGGAGATCATCTGCGACGGGCCCATTGCCGGATCCTTGGGAACGCCGTGCGGATCATGGCAAGAGGCGCATTCGACCTTGTAGCCATCGTTAGCGGTCTTGTAGACGCGGACCTCGTTCTTATCCATGCTGCCCACCTTGCCGGTGGTGGTGCTGTCGAACCACTTCACGCCGTAGGTGCCTTTGGTGCGGGTGGCCAGCGGCACATTGAACTCGCCGTTCTTGCCGCTCAGCGGGAAGTCGATGCCTACCGGATGGTCGTTGCGCAGGTCGGTGCCGATGAAATAGGCGTTGAAGTCGCCAACAGGACCAGCGGTTGAGAGATCGTTAGCATGACAGTTGCTGCAGTTGCTGAAGCCGGTATCGCCGGCGAGCACGAAGTGCTTTCCTGAAGGACTCGGGCCTGCGTTGCCTGCGACACTACCCCATGAATCCAGGAAGGTCTGGGAGGTTGCCCAGTCACCGGAGGTCTTGTCTGCATTGACCAGCATCTGGGCTGCGCTGAAGCCGCCGGAGCCGGGCATGTTGATGACTGAGTCGATTGCGACGGTACCATCGTGGCAGGACAGGCAGGTCAGCGAGTTCAGGCCAGGATTGTGAACCGAACCTGACAGGCTGGTAGTGTTGAGCGTACTGTAGAGGGTGTAAGTCGTAGTGGACTTCGAACGGTTCCACAGCGGCGCCTCGACATTAGTGCTAGTGCCGTGAGGCGTGTGGCAGTACACGCAAACTTCATTGTATTGGTTGCGGTATTGGTCCATTGCGGCTTTACCAAGGCCCACGTAGCTCTGGGTGAGGTTGTGGCGTGTGTTGGTAATACCGCCGGTGCTTAGGCGGTTAGCCTTGGTGTAGTTGTTGCCATCTTTCACTGGCGTTGTAAATTGCGCTTCAACTGCGGCGGTTGCGGCAAGCAAACCACAGCTGATGACAGCGACCGTGATCGTTTTCATTTGAAACATTCGATACCCCCTTGGCAAAAGCCAAAAAAAATTTATTAGTATCCCCCAAACAAACAGTTCAAATCTTAACACCAGTCAAATGCGCCGATCAACAGCAACAGAGCATTGGCTTGAAAGTCATTGTTCAGCGTGAGTTTTTTTGTCAGTGTTTGTCGCTGTAACGGTCACGCTTGCGCATTTTTCGCACGCCCGTGGGTACGATTGCAGCACGCGAGGTGTGCAATAGGCCTTCGATTCTCTCGAGGGCATCCAGGATGTGGAGGGATTGCATGTGGGGGCTGCTGAAATCGAATTGCACTCCGATGCGTCCGTTGTCGGCGTGACGGATAACGGCTTGTATATCATGCAGTTGTATATCGTCCAGTTGGATGTCGAGGACGATGGGCTGGTCGGCGGCATAGTGCGGGGCGGAGGTGGTGAAACTCAGGCCATTGCAGTTGAAGTCGATGGCGCGGACCCGGTCGGGTCGCTGGTCGCTGTCAATGGGTTTAACACTCACGACAAGCTTTCCTGCTTTGTAGCGTACGGATTGTCTGCGATCCTTTCCTTTTAGCATATCCAATACCTCAGAAAACAAGGGTCATTGGCTAGGGTTTCGGGTGGCGGCAGAAAAGCTTTAGAAGGGAATGCTGAATTTTGAGGGGGCGATTTAGCCCCCTCGAGTGATGGTGGTCAGGCGGCGAAGTTTTTCGCGACGAAGTCCCAGTTGACGATGGTCCAGAAGGATTCGACGTATTTGGCGCGCGCGTTGCGGTAGTCGATGTAGTAGGCGTGTTCCCAAACGTCGCAGGTCAGCAGCGCGGTTTTGCCATCGGTCATCGGGGTTGCGGCGTTGCTGGTGTTGACGATCTCCAGGCTGCCGTTTTTGTTTTTGACCAGCCAGGTCCAGCCGGAGCCGAAGTTGGTCACAGCGGCGTTGCTGAACTTGGTTTTAAACTCGCTGAACGAGCCGAAGGTCTTGTTGATGGCTTCGGCAAGCTTGCCGGTCGGCTCGCCGCCGGCCTTGGGTTTGAGGCAGTTCCAATAGAAGGTGTGATTCCAGACCTGCGCGGCGTTGTTGAACAGCCCGCCGGTGGATTTTTTGATGATGTCTTCCAGGGAAGCCTTTTCGAATTCGGTGCCGGCGATCAGGTTGTTGAGGTTGGTGACATAGGTCTGGTGATGCTTGCCGTAGTGGTAATCGATGGTCTCGGTCGAGATGACCGGTTCCAGGGCGTTCTTGGCGTAGGGCAGGGGTGGCAATTCGAAGGCCATTGTTTTTCTCTCCTCGGTGAATGGTGTATTGGATTCGATGCTTGAGTGTTGGGGCCTGCGTGCAATATATCAAGGGCAGGCCGCTAAGCGAAATAGTATACAACTCTACTGGATTATTATGGGCGGAGCAAACTGCCATCAAGTATAGTGCATTTGTGATGTTTGAAAGGGGGAAGTGCGCGTATGAATCCTGTCGAACTCGGGATATTTTCGAGCCGTGTGGAGGCCGTCTGCGACGAGATGGGCGCGGTGCTGCGCCGGGCCGCCTTTTCGCCCAACATCAAGGAACGGCTGGATTTTTCCTGTGCGATGTTTGATGCGGACGGCCAGCTGTGCGTGCAGGCGGCCCACATCCCGGTGCATTTGGGCAGCATGGCCTACGCGATGCAGGGGATCGTCCGCCGCTTCGAGTGGCGGGCGGGCGATATGGTGATCGTCAACGATCCGTACCTCGGCGGGACGCACCTGCCGGACGTGACCCTGATCGCACCTTTGCTTGTTGGGGGCGAGCTGCTCGGTTTTGTGGCCAATCGCGCTCATCATGCGGATATCGGGGCGAATGCGCCGGGGTCGATGCCTCTGTCACGCTCGCTGGAGGAGGAGGGCTTGGTGATTGCGCCGGTTAAGCTGATCGAGGCGGGTGTGACGAATCAGGCCTTGTTTGCTTCGTTTATAGCGCGGTTGCATCATGGCGCCCGTGCCAAGGGGGATTTCATGGCGCAGATCAGCGCCAACCGTGTCGGGGTCGCCCGCCTCACGCAGTTGATCGAGGAGCTGGGCAGCGCGGGGTTTCGCGCGGGCCTGGCAGAGCTCAATGATTACGCCGAACGTCTGGCCTGGAGCGGGCTCGCGAGCCTGCCGCGCGGCCGTTATCGGTTTGCCGATGTGCTGGATGATGACGGGTATGCGCGGGATCTGGTCATTGTCTGCGAGATTGCGGTGGGCGAGTCGGGCATCGTGGTGGACTTCGCCGGGACGGCACCGCAGGCGGCGGGGAATGTCAATTGTCCGATCTCGGTAGCGGCCGCCGGGGTCTATTACGTCTTCCGTTGCCTGATGAGTTCACAGACCCCCGGCTGCGCCGGGGCCTTCCGCCGGATTGCGATTCAGGCCCCGGAGGGGTGCCTGCTCAATGCACGCTACCCCGCGGCGGTGGCGGCGGGCAATGTGGAGACCAGCACCCGGGTGGTGGACGTTGTGATGGGCGCCCTGGCGCAGGCCATCCCGGAACGGATTCCTGCCGCGAGCCACGGCAGCATGAACAACGTTGCCATGGGCGCGCGATCGGGCGACACGGGTTGGGACTACTATGAAACCCTCGGTGGCGGCATGGGCGCCGGGTTGCATGGCGGCGGGCTGAGCGCGGTGCAGACCCACATGACCAATACCCTCAACACGCCGATTGAGGCCTTGGAGATGAACTATCCGGTGCGGGTGCGCCGTTATGCCGTGCGCCGTGGTTCCGGGGGTGAAGGACGGCAGCGCGGTGGCGACGGGCTGATCCGTGAATTCGAGTTTCTCGCGCCGGCCCATGTCACCTTGCTCACCGAGCGACGCCGGCATGCGCCCTGGGGTTTAGAGGGCGGTGGTTCGGGGCAGTGCGGGCGCAATACATTGAACGGTGAGCCGCTGCCGGGCAAGACGGAGTTCGAGGTCCATCCGGGGGATCGGGTGCGGGTGGAGACGCCGGGTGGCGGCGGGTTTGGTGCGGCTTAGGCCGCCCAGCGCGAATCGCTCAACCACGGGGTCAGATCCGCGCCAGCGACCGGGCGGGAGATGAAGTAACCCTGGGCCATGTCACAGCCAAGCTTGATCAGATGGTGCAGCGTCGGTTCGTCCTCGATGCCTTCGGCCACCACGATACAGCCCATGTTGTGCGCCAGGTCGATGGTCGATTTCACGATCACGCTGTCGCTCTCGTTTTTCAGCATGTCCATGATGAAGGAACGATCGATCTTGATCTCGGAGACCGGCAGCCGCTTGAGATAGGAGAGCGAGGAATAGCCGGTGCCGAAATCATCCACCGAGAGCTTGATGCCCATGGCATGCAGGCGGTTGAGTGTGGCCAGCGCCGCCTCGGGATCGGCCATGATGACGCTTTCGGTGATCTCGAGTTTCAGCTGTTCGGCGGGGATCGCCCACTTTTTCAGCAGCCGGTCGACCTGCTCGGCGAGGTGCTGGTCGTAGAGGTTGCGCGCGGAGAGATTGACCGCCACGCTGATGTGGATGCCCTGATCCTGCCAGCGCCGGCACTGACGCAAGGATTCCTCCAGCACCCACAAGGTGAGCTTGCCGATCAGATCGCTTTTTTCGGCGAGATAGATGAAATCGTTCGGCGGGATCATGCCGCGGGTGGGATGCTTCCAGCGCACCAGGGTTTCGACGCTGGTGGTTTTGAGCGTTTGCAGATCGATTTTGGGTTGATAGAAGGCGACCAGCTGATTGTCCTCGATGGCGTGGCGCATCTCCGCCATCAGCGCCAGGCGCTGCACGCTGTAGGGATCGATCTCGCTATCGTATTGCTGAAAGGCGAGCCGCTGTTGCTTGGCGTGATACATGGCCGTTTCCGCGCGTTTGATCAAGGTGGCGGCATCCTCCGCGTCGTTCGGATACAGGGCGGCGCCGATGCTGGCGTGGGTCATGATCTCCAGACCGTTGATCGCGTAGGCTTGGTTGATTGCCTGGTTGAGCCGAGTGGCGAGTTGCGCGATCTCATCATCCGAGCCGATGTGAACCGTGACGGCGAATTCGTCGCCGCCGAACCGTGACGCGATGGCGCCCGCGGGCAGGAGCGCCAGAATCCGCTGACTGGCCAAGCGCAGCATCTGATCGCCGGCGGTGTGGCCCAAGGTGTCGTTGATGTCGCGCAGATTGTTCAGATCGATGATGAACAAGGTCAGGGCGCGCTTACCCGCGATCAATGCATCAAGCTCGCTGGTGAAATGATAACGGTTGGGCAGATCGGTCAGTTTGTCGTGTAACGCTTGATGGTGCAGCGCGGCGTTTTGCCCATCGATGGTCGCCACGATGCGTTTGGAGGCGATCAGGGCGATCCAGATCGCAAGCCAGGTGATGACGAAGGCGAGGATCGCCAGGCGTTTGGCCAGTGTAACGGAAAAGGTCGGCAGCTCCGGGTCCTTGCGATGGATCAGCACCAGGGTGTAAGGCAGGGCCGGCAGGGCGGATTTGGCCCAGGAAAAGGCGTACTGCTCGGTGGTGATGTTGCCGTTGTGGCTTGGGCTGTCCAGCACTTCCTTTAGCGGAAAGGTCGCGGTCAACTCGTCGAGCACGGCTTGGGAGCCGCGTTGGTTCATGATGATGTTTTTATGATCCGTTGCGAAGAATACGAACTCCGGTGATTCGCTGTGGGGCAGGAGTCCGCGGATCTGTTCCAGGCTGATCGTTTTTGGCAGCGCGGTGAGATGGGTTTTTACCTCGGTGGTGACGACCTGTTCCAGTAACACAAGCTCCTGGACATTGTTGGCATCCAGGGCGGCGCGATGGGCCACCAGTCCGAACAACACAAGCACGAACAACGCGACCAGCACAAAGGCGGTCACCAGGCGCTTTCTGACATTCATGCCCAGACTTTATTCTTTCGGTGCCTTGCAGGTGCTGATCCCGGCCAGGGCATAGACCGGGCAGAAGCCGCTGAAGGCCACGAATAGATTGACCACGCCGAAAACACCGAGTGCAATGGCCAGCAATTGGTCGCCGATGATGCTGCTGTCGATAAAGCCAAGATAAATACAGATGGCGGCGATGACGATGCGCGCGATTCGATCCATTGAGGAGGCGTTCTTTTTGAACATAAAGCCCTCTGAAGTGTGCGGATAAAGGTGAGATTTGGTTAACTTTTCGTTATATCGGCATCGGCTAATAATGTGTTAATTTTTGAGCTCTTGGAGCAGGCGGGTGGGTGACACGAGTTATGTGCGGAATCTGTGGTGAATTGCGATTGGATGATCGAGCGCCCGACCTGGGGTTGATCGATCGGATGATGACGCGGATCGCCCGGCGCGGGCCGAATCATGCGGGCAGTTATTCCGACGGGCCGCTGGCCTTCGGGCATCGGCGGCTGTCGATCATCGACTTGTCCGAGAAGGCCAATCAGCCGATGCTGGACCCGGACCTGGGGCTGAGTCTCGTATTCAACGGCACGATCTACAACTACCCGGAGCTGCGCCAGGAGCTCAAAGCACTCGGCTACCGGTTTTTTTCCAGCGGCGATACCGAGGTCATCCTCAAGGCCTATCACGCCTGGGGTGCGGCGTGCGTAAAGCGTCTGCACGGGATGTTCGCCTTCGCGATCTGGGATCTCAAGGCCAAAAGGCTGTTCCTGGCGCGCGACCGGATGGGCATCAAGCCGCTCTATTACAGCCAGACCGCCACGGCGTTTCGCTTTGCTTCCAACACCCAGGCCTTGCTCGAGGCCGCGGATGTGGACCGTGCCATCGATCCCATCGGCCTGCATCATCAACTGACCCTGCATGCGGTGATCCCCGCCCCGCGTACGATCCTGAAAGGGGTGAAGAAGCTGATTCCGGGCACGTCCATGACGGTCGATCTGGACGGGCGGATCAGTGTTCAGCGCTACTGGACGCTCCAGGCACAGCGCCCCGCCGCGCCGCGCAGCGAGCAGGAGTGGGTCGACGCCATTCACGATTCCCTGCGCCGCGCGGTAAAACGGCGGCTTGAGATCGCCGATGTGCCGGTCGGCGTGCTGCTTTCCGGCGGCTTGGATTCAAGCCTCTTGGTCGCCTTGTTGGCCGAGGCCGGGGTGCGCGATCTGCGCACCTTCTCCATCGGTTTTGAGGACATCGGCGACGAGCGCGGCAGCGAGTTCGAGTATTCCGATCAGGTGGTCGCGCGCTATCAGACCCGGCATCAGAAGTATCACATCCCCAACAGCGAGGTGCTGCCACGCCTGCCCGAGGCGGTGGCCAATATGGCCGAGCCCATGGTCGGACAGGACGCCGTGGCGTTTTACCTGCTCGCTGAGCGGGTGTCGCAAGAGGTGCGCGTGGTGCAGAGTGGCCAAGGGGCCGACGAGGTATTCGGCGGTTATTTCTGGTATCCGCGCATGGACGCGGAGAGCGGCATCGATCTGGAGCGTTTCGCCAAGCATTATTTCGACCGGCGGCATCCCGAGTTTCTTGAGACCGTCACCCCCGCGTATCAAGGCGCGGATCACACCAGCGCGCTGATCGAAGAACTGCTCGCCCTGCCGGGCGCCGATACCTTCCTCGACCGCGTGCTGCGCCTGGATGTGACCACGCTGATCGTCGATGACCCGGTCAAGCGGGTCGACAATATGACCATGGCCTGGGGCCTGGAGGCGCGGGTGCCGTTTCTGGATCACGAGTTGGTGGAGCTGGCGTTTCAGGCGCCGCCCGAACTCAAGCTCAAGTCCGACGGGAAGCACTTGCTCAAGGCGATCGCCCGCCCGCTGCTGCCGGCCCAGGTGATCGACCGGCCCAAGGGCTATTTCCCGATGCCGGCGTTGAAGTACGTGCGCGGGGAATTCCTCGACTTCATGCGCGATACACTCAATTCATCGGCCTGTCACCAGCGCGGGGTATTTTCGCGCCGCTATATCGATAAGCTGCTGGCCAGCCCGGAAGACCACTTCACCCCGCTGCGCGGCAGCAAGCTTTGGCACAGCGCCTTGCTGGAGTTTTGGCTGCAAACACATGTCGATAAGCGGGTGCGGGACTAAATTGTTGTAAAAAAATGCCTACATTCCGAGATATACTTTTTTAATAAATGTGATGTAGTTCACATTTGTCATGATAGGAAAATCCGTCTTTACCTTCTAAAATAGTCGGGTATTATTGTCTTGCTCACGGATGATGATAGGCATTACATTCAAACTTGATAAAAATACTAAGAAATTAACGTATTGTGAGGTAATGTTATATGACTCCGTTAGAGCGCATTAAGAAACAAGTGACTGATAATAAGGTCATTATCTACATGAAGGGTACGCCGCAGCTGCCTTCGTGCGGATTTTCCAGCCGCGCGTCTCAAGCCTTGATGGCCTGTGGCGAGGAGTTCGCCTACGTGAATGTGCTGGAAGACCCGGAAATCTACGAGAACCTGCCCAAATTCGCGGACTGGCCGACATTCCCTCAGATCTACATCAACGGTGAGTTGATCGGCGGGTGTGATATTACCCTGGAGCTGTTCCGTAGCGGTGAGCTGCAGAAGATGGTGAAGGAAGCGATGCATTCCAGCACGGAATCCAATGCCTAGCCTAGTGTGGTTTGGTTGATGAGATGAATCCCGCCCGGTGCGGGATTCATTGTTTTTGGCTTCTAGAATCCCATCGACGGCATCTTGCCGCCATCCAGCGCGCCGAAGGTCTTGTTCATGGTGTCCCAGTTGTTGACGATGATGCAAAACAGCTCGGCGGTCTTCTGCGCATCATAGATCGCCGAATGCGCCTCGCTCTCGGCCCAGCCTAGGCCCGCGGCCTGCGCGGCGCGCGCCAGCACGGTTTGTCCATAGGCCAAGCCCGCCAGGGTGGCGGTGTCGAAGGTGCTGAAGTTGTGGAAGGGATTACGTTTGAGCTTGGTGCGTTCCACCGCTTCATGCACAAATGCCAGATCGAAGGTGGGATTGTGGCCGACCAGGATGGCGCGGGTGCAGCCGGTGGCCTTCAATTCGCGTCGGATGGCGCTGAAGATGCGCTCCAGGGCCTCGCGCTCGGGGACCGCCATGCGAAAGGGATGATAGGGGTCGATGCCGGTGATGTCGAGCGAGGCCTGTTCGATGTTCGCCCCTGGGAAGGGTGCGACATGGCAGTGGATGGTCTCGCGTAAATGGATGTCGCCTCCTTCGTCCATCCCGAGCGTGACGGCGGCGATCTCCAGCAGGGCATCGGTCTTGGCGTTGAAGCCGCCGGTCTCGACATCCACCACCACCGGCAGAAAGCCGCGAAAGCGCTGGGCGATGGGCGCTTTGTCGTTAGCCATCAGGCTGCCACCTGCCAGCGCACGTTCTGACCGGCGCGGAAAGGGATGACGACCTGATCACCCATCGGATAACTCTCGGCGACCGACCACGGCTGTTTGCGCAAGGTGATCGTACCGGTGTTGCGCGGCAGGCCGTAGAAATCCGCGCCGTAAAAACTGGCAAAACCTTCCAGCCTAGCGAGCGCCCCGGCATCTTCGAAGATCTCGGCATACAGCTCGATCGCGGCGGGTGCGGTGAACATGCCGGCGCAACCGCAGGCGGTCTCCTTGGTGTTGCGGGTGTGCGGGGCGCTGTCGGTGCCGAGAAAGAATTTCGGACTGCCGCTGATCGCCGCTTCCAGCAGCGCCACGCGATGCTGCTCGCGCTTGAGCACCGGCAGGCAGTAGTGGTGTGGCTGGATGCCGCCGACCAGCATGGCATTGCGGTTGAGCAGCAGGTGTTGCACCGTGAGGGTGGCTGCGACGTTGGGGCCGGATGCGCGCACGAAGGCCGCGGCATCGGCGGTGGTGATGTGTTCGAACACGACCTTGAGTTTGGGGAAGCGCGCGAGCAGCGGTTGCATCACCTGCTCGATGAACACCGCCTCGCGGTCGAAGATGTCGACCGAGGGTGTGGTGACCTCGCCGTGGACCAGCAGCGGCATGCCCAGTTCTTCCATCGCGGCCAGTGCCGCGTAGGTGTGGCGGATATCGCTCACGCCGCTGTCGGAGTGGGTGGTCGCCCCGGCGGGGTAGAGCTTGACGCCATGGACCAGGCCGCTCGCCTTGGCGCGTTGGATCTCGTGCGCCGAGGTGGTGTCGGTGAGGTATAGCGTCATCAGCGGCTCGAAGCCATGGCCGGCCGGCAGGGTCGCCAGGATACGCGCGCGGTAGGCCAAGGCTGCGTCGGTGGTGGTGACCGGCGGCTTGAGGTTGGGCATGATGATCGCGCGTTTGAAGCAGCGGGCGGTGTGTTTGACGATGTCGGCGAGCACCGCGCCGTCGCGCACGTGCAGGTGCCAGTCATCGGGTCGGGTGAGGGTGAGTGTTTCCACGGGCGTCTTTCGGTTATCTCAAAGAATGGGCACAGTATGCCATTTTTCGCGAGGTGGCTCATCCGGGAATGTGTGAACCGGGTGCAATTCCGTATAATCGCGGCGAATAAATTATCGATTTAATCCCCTCACCCCCACCCTCTCCCTGAGGGAGAGGGCGTCGCTAGGGGCACGGTCAAAGAGGATGACATGCGTATTCCCCGCATCTTTATCGAACAGGCATTGCAGGTCGGCGCGCAGATCGAACTGCCGGCCGAAGCGGCCAATTACTGTCTGCGCGTGCTGCGCCTGAAAGAGGGCGCGGAGCTGGTGCTGTTCAATGGCCAGGGCGGGGAGTATGCGGCACGGCTCGTGGCGGCGGGGAAGCGCGAGGCGCGCGTTGAAATTGCGGCCCATTCGCCGCGCGAGGCGGAATCGCCGTTGCGGATCACGCTGGCGCAAGGGATCTCGAAGGGTGAGCGCATGGACTACACCCTTCAGAAATCGGTCGAGCTGGGGGTGGCGCGGATCGTCCCGTTGCAGACCGAGCGCACCGTGGTCAATCTGCGTGATGAGCGTGCCGACAAGCGTGTGTTGCATTGGCAGGGGGTGGTGCGCTCGGCCTGCGAGCAATGCGGGCGGAATCGGTTGCCGGCCGTCGAGCCGATCCAGGGCTATGCCGCCTGGCTGCGCGAGGTCCCCGCCGGATTGAAGCTTGTGCTCCATCATCGCGCCGATCAGGGGCTGCGCACTCTAAAGCCTGATGACAACAGACTGACCTTGCTGATCGGCCCCGAAGGCGGGCTGAGCGAGGCGGAGATCGAGCAGGCGATCGCGGCGGGCTTCACGCCGGTGTGTCTGGGCCCGCGGGTGCTGCGCACTGAGACGGCGGCCGTTACCGCGATCTCTGCGCTCCAGGCCTTGTGGGGGGATATCGGAGTGACGAGTACGGAGCGTTAAGGAGCTCGCCTCCGCGCACGAATTTTTGTTTACGGATTCAACCCTCTCTTCATGCGCTGAGCAGCGCATCGAGAATCTCCCCAAACTGGCTGAAATACAAGTAGTGCCCTTTTTTCGGCACGGTGCGGAGCTTGACCTGCGGCAATTGATCCGCCAGCCGTTTGGCCAGCACGAACGGCACATGGTTGTCTTCCACGCCGTGCCATTGGTCCAAGGGAACCGTAATGGCTGCCGGATCGAAATCCCATGGCTGCATCAACGCCGCCACCTCATGGGCAAAGCCCAATCCGCCCTGATGGATGCCTTCGGACAGGATGGTGTAGAAGCTGTCCTCGAAATCCTGGGTCTGGAAGACCTTGGCATCGGTCGGGCCCATCTTGGTGGCCATGAAATTGAGAAAACGTCTGGGATTGCTCATGATGCCCTTGCGCATGAGCGAGACGAAGATGCGGTGGACCTGCGGCAGGTCGCGCGCCAGGCGTAGATTCATCCGGTAGATCGGGATGGTGAGTTTGAGGTCGGCCTCGGTCTGCGGGGCCAGGCCCACGCTGACCAGCGCAAGCTTCCTGATCCGTTGCGGCATCACGGTGGCGGCGGCCATGGCATAACGGCCGCCCATGGCGTAACCGGCCAGATGGAAGTCATCGAGCTTCAGGGCATCGGCCAGTTGGCCCAGATCCGCGCACCACTCGGTGAACCCGTTGAAGGGCTTGGCGTCCGAGCCGCCAAAGCCGGGGCGGTCGGGAATGATCAGGTGCAGGCCGCGCTCGGCCGCGAGCTCATGCCCGCGCACCGGCAGTTCCAGTCGGCAGCCCAGCACGCTGTGGCAGATAATCACGGGCTGGCCCTTGGGGTCGCCGTACTCCTGGTAGGCCATGATCCGGTCATCGCAGAGTAGCAGGGTGCGCGGGCTGCCGCTATGCGGCATCCGTGGCTTGATCAGTCCCAGCCGGACGTCCTGTTTGGTGAATTCCTGGAGCGTGTTTTTGATCAGCGAGCCGGGGCCGGTTAGCATCAGGCTGACCAGTTCGGCCTGGCGCCGGGTGTGGGTCTTGGCCAGGATCGATTTGACGTGCGTGCGCACCGTGTGTTCGCTGACCCAGGTCTGTTTGGCGATCTCGCCGATGCTGTGGCCGCGCACCAGCATGTTGACGATATCGGATTCCTTGGCGGTCAGGTGATAGAGCTCGGCCACCGCCTGCGGCAGATTGAACGGCTGCTGCTTGCGCGGCGAGATGAACACCGCGACGGTGGATTCGGCCTCGTCCAGGCGCGGCTTGATCGGCACCAGCACCGCCATCAGGTCGGTGTGATCGTCATCCTCGCAGGAGAGATACAGCGCTTCGCTGCGCAGTTCCGGAACGCCGCTGGAGGACAGTTCGCCGATGACGGTGTGCAGGCGGCGGGTCATGTCGGACTTCGCGCACGAGAGCCGGTGCTGGTTCTCGCGCAGGCCGGCCTTTTGTGCCAGCAGCGCAAGGGCCCGGGAATTGGCCTCCAAGATGCGGGCGTCCTTGTTGACGATGACCAGGGCGATGGGCAGTTGATCGAGCAGGGAGGCGATGATGTCGTGCGACTCTTCCATGTCCGCCAGGCGCTTGGAGATCATGAGCGCGCGCTTGAAGTGTTCCATCAGGATGTCGTGGATGCCGCCGGGCTGGCTGGCGGAGGGCTGCCTGAGCCAGCCTTGGTCCGCCGCGAGGCTGTTGAGGTTTTTCAGGGCATCGATCATCGAGGCGTGCTGGCGCGTGGCCTCGGCCTCGCCGACGTCTGTCGGGGCGACGCCAAGTTGCGCGATCGAGTTGCCATCGCCGGCGCCTTGTTCGGCGAACTCCGCCAGGGCATCGAGCAGTTCCAGCCATTTCTGAGGATCGACCGCGGCCTCGTAAATGAGGTCGATGAGTTCGTGCAGACTGATGTGTTTGCTGTTCATGGTGATCGCTCGCCGCTGCCCGCTTGAGGTTGGCTCCGGGGTGACGGCCCGAGGCGCCGTCACCCCTGGTATAGAGTTGCGATCTTGCCCCGGTTTGCCGAGCGGATCAAGTCTCTTGAAAACGCCCTGGAAGCCATGGTCATAAACCAAAGGCAGGGTTGTGCCGATGAATACTCAAGGGGCATGAGACAATGAGAAGACTTGAAGTTGGGTTATGAAGCCGTCTAGTTACAAGAGACAATCCGGGCAACGCCCGATGCGCCCCTTCAAGACCGGCGTGGTACTCGCCGGCGGCGGCGCACGCGCCGCCTATCAGGTGGGTGTGCTGAAGGCGGTGGCCGAGCTGCTCGACCGCGACGAGCCCAATCCCTTTCCCGTGATCAGCGGCACTTCGGCCGGGGCGATCAACGGCGCGGCGTTGGCGATCTACGCCACCCAGTTTCACACTGGGGTGCAGCGGCTGCGCTACGTCTGGGAACACTTCCACGTGCATCACGTCTTCCGCGCCGACGCCTTGGGCGTGCTGCGCAACAGCGCTTGGTGGCTGGCGGCCCTGCTGACCGGCGGTCTCGGGAAATACAATCCGCGCTCGCTGCTCGACCGCAAACCGCTGCATGACCTGCTCACGACGCGCCTGCCCTGCGAGGCGATCCGCTATTCGATCGAGCAGGGGGCGCTGCACGCCTTCGGTGTCACCGCCTCCGGCTACAGTTCGGGGCAGTCCGTGACCTTTTATCAGGGCGTGGACAGCATCAAGCCCTGGCAGCGGGTGCGCCGGCTGGGCATCGCCGACGAGATCACCGTCGATCACTTGATGGCCTCCTCGGCCCTGCCGCTGATCTTTTCGGCGGAAAAGCTGCACCGGGAGTATTTCGGTGACGGCACCATGCGCCAGATCGCTCCCTTGAGTCCGGCACTGCACCTGGGGGCCGATCGCCTGCTCGTGATCGGCGTGCGGGTGGAGCAGCTGCCGGCGTTCGAGCGTGCCGCGGGGGAGAATTATCCCTCGATCGCGCAGATCGCCGGCCACAGCCTCAACAGCATCTTCCTCGATTCGCTGGAGGCCGATCTGGAACGTTTGCAGCGTATCAACAACACGGTGACTATGCTCGGCAAGGTGGTGGACCACAACATCCCGCTGCGCCGGGTCGAGTCGCTGGTGATCTCGCCCAGCGCGCCGCTGGACGAAATCGCCGCCAAATATGCGCATCTCCTGCCCAAGCCGGTGGCCTTCCTGTTCAGCGGCATCGGTGTCTACAAGCGCGGCGGCGGGAACTTCCTGAGCTATCTGCTGTTTGAAAAGGAATACTGCCGCGAATTGATCAATCTCGGCTACAAGGACGCGATGCAGCGAAAAGAGCAGTTGGTGAGTTTTCTCACCGATGAATCCTACGTTTCCCCGGACGACGACTAACCGCAGCGTTGAATATCGAGCCGCGTATTGTGCAACAATAGCCCTGGATTTCAGCGGCGGGGTTCGATGTTCAAGCTCATGACTTTTTTCTCTGCGTTACGCCAGAATGCGTGGCTGGCCTATCTGCTGGGCGGATTGGTGCTCGGGGCGCTGGTGCTGCTCGCCTATCAGCAGGCGCCGCAGAATGGCTTTCATTTCGACGACTATTACAATATCAATTTCTACGATCCGGTGCGGATGAAGGAATTCTCGCTGCAGGGGCTCTGGCACGCCGCCGAGCACGCCCGGATGTCCACGCGCCCGTTGCCGAGCGCGACCTTCGCCTACGACTGGTGGCGCGGCCAGGGCGCGGCGCGGCCCTTCATCTGGACCAACCTCTTCTTCCACCTGGCCGTAACCCTGACGGTGTTTGTGCTCCTGGCGCGGCTGTTGACGTTGCATCAGATGCAAATCGCGCGCGCGGCGCTGATCGGAATCGCGGCGCTGGGCGCCGCGGCGTGGGCGGTGCATCCGATCCATGTGCAGGGCGTGACGTATATCGTCCAGCGCATGGCCTCGATGGCGACCTGGTTCGTGTTGCTCTCGGTGCTGGCCTATCTCATGGCGCGGCGCGGCGGGCGCTATCGCATCGGGTGGTACGGACTTTCGCTGCTCGCCTTCGCGCTGGGGGCGCTGTGCAAAGAGATCGCCTGGATCACGCCGCTCTTGATCCTGCTGGCAGAGTACGGCGTGGTCCGTCATCGACAGCCCCTGATCCGATCCCGCGTGGATTACGCGCTGCTCGTCCTGCCGCTGCTCGGGTTGCTCTTTGTCGTGGTTGATATGGTTTCGGGCGCGGGGCCGCTCTCCCGCGCCTTCGCACCGGATTACGCGCAGCGCGATTTCACCCTGGAGCAGCGTGTGCTCACCCAGCCGCGCGTGGTGTTGTTTCACTTTTCGCAAGTGCTGTGGCCGCTGCCGCAACGGTTTTCGATTGAACATGATTTCGCGGTCTCGACCGGACTGTTGACGCCGTGGACCACGCTTCCGGCTTGGCTGGCGGTATTGAGCTGGTGCGCCCTCGGGGTGTGGTTGCTGTTGCGTCAGTCCATGCGCCTCTTCGGGTTTGCCCTGCTGTGGGTGCCGGTCACGCTGGCGATCGAAAGCAGCTTCGTGCCGCTGGAGATGGTCTTCGAGCACCGCATGTATCTGCCGTCGGTCGGGCTGGTGATCTTGCTCGCGCTGGGCCTGGCGCGTTGCCTCGCGCTGGGTAAGCGCTGGAGCGTTCCGGCCTTCGCGTTGAGCGCGGCGTTCATCGGATTTGCCGCCTGGGCGACGCACGCGCGTGTGCCGGATTGGAAGGATGATGTTACCCTCTATGCCAGCGCGCTGGACAATGCGCCCGCCTCCGCGCGGCTGTGGTCGAACTACGGGCTCTCGCTGGTGGAGGCCAATCAATTCAGAACGGCGATCAAGGCCTCGGAACAGGCCTTGAAGCTCGATCCTCAACAGGATCTGGCCATGGTCAATCTCGGCGTGGCCTGGATGAACCTCGGCGACCTGCCGAAGGCCGAGGACTATTTCATGCGCGCCTATGCCCTGATCGGCCCGACCAAGGTCAATCTGCTCAACCGCTACGGCGAACTGCTCTATCGCCAGGGTCGCTACCGGGAGGCGCTGGGGATGTTCCTCGATCTGATCAAGCTGATGCCCTGGATGCCGGAGTACCGCTGGAATATCGCCAAGACCTATGAAAAATTGGGCGACTGCGCCAATGCCGCCGTGCATTGGCAGGATTTCCTGCACCTGTCCTTCGATCAGGGGCGCAACCAGCTGGTGCGCGATTATCTGCTGCGCAATTATCAATCGCGCGGCGGGCAGTGTTACCAAGTCGAGCAACGTTGAGGAATGGCTGTTATGACGTGTATCAAGACGGTTTTTTTATTGCTGCTGTTCTGGATTGGCGCGGTGTCTGCCGAGGAGCCCGCCAGCGATCCGATCCGCAGCGCCGTAGCGGCGGCGCAGATCGAGCAGCGCATCCGCGAGATGACCGAGACCATCGGCTGGGGACTGCGCCAGCGCGAGCAGGAGGGGATGGCGCTGAAGGCGCTGAGTTATGACGAGCTGCAACGCGTGCTGGCCAAGCACTACGATCCAGCACAATTGACCGGCAAGCTGATCGAACGGCTGCGTCCGCTGTATGATCCCAACCGGTTCACCATCATCAACAGCAGTTTGAATTCACCGCAGCTCCGGGAATACACCGCCAAGCTCGCAGCACGGCCCGCAGCCAAACCGTCGCGCAGCCAGCGCAAGCATGAGCAGCGCGAGGCCCTGCTCGATGAACTCGACCGGGCGGCGGCCGAAACCGAATGGCTGGCGGGCACCCAGGCGCTGAGCACATTGGCGTTGCTGCACATGATGCAGACCGTCAATGAAGAGGCGCCTCCGGGCGCGGCACAGCAGGAGGCCATCCTCGGCCAGATGTATGCGCAGTATCTGGAGGCCAGCCGGTTTAGCATCAAGACCCGATATCTCGAGGCGCTGGCCGACGTTCCGGAAGACCAGTTGCGCCTCTATATCCGCATGCTGCGCGGCAGCGCCCTGCAATGGTTCAACCGCGAGGCGATCAACGCCCTGATCGCGGTCATGGTCGAGGCGCGCCAAGGGGTGGAGGCGGAGATCGCCGCGCTCGTGGCGGCCAAGAAACCGGCCAAAAAATAGTCGAGTTTTTCGCTGGTCCGCCGACATAGTACTGAGGGGCCGGGCGGGTGGTAACGCCTGGCGGGGTGTGCCGTCAGCGGATCTCTCATGGATATCAGCCAGCTTTCCATCGTCGTCGTCGAGCCTTCCCATGCGCAGTGGCGGATCATCTCTGGCCACTTGCGTGACCAGGGGGTCACCGATCTGCATTGGTTCAAGCAAGGCGATGAAACCCTGCAGGGCATCGCGCACCTGAGGCCGGATCTGGTGATCAGCGGCATGTATCTGCCGGACATGACCGGCAGCGATCTGGTCTACGCCATCCGCCGCGAGCCGCGGTTTGAAGATGTGATGTTCATGCTGATCTCCACGGAGACCGATGAATACCGCCTGGAGCCGATCCGCCAAGCCGGGGTCATCGCCATCCTGCCCAAGCCGTTCGATCCCAGGGACATGAAGCGCGCCTTGATGACGGCCGCCGATTTCGCCGATCCGCACAGCGAGCCGGAGGATGTCGATATGGCGGAGCTGCGCGTGCTGGTGGTCGATGACAGCGACATCTCGCGCGCCATGGTCGTCCGCTTGCTGCACAAGATCGGCATCGAGGAGATCGTCCAGGCGGAAAACGGTGCGCAGGCCGTCGAACTGCTTGCGCGGACAAACTTCGATCTGGTAATCACCGATTACAATATGCCGGAGATGGACGGGCGCGAGCTGGTGCGCTACATCCGCCACTCGCCGGACCACCGCGCGCTGCCGGTCTTGATGATCACCGCCGAGCACGATGAAGAAATCCTCGCCGCCGTTTACAAGGAAGGCGTCTCCGCCATCTGCGACAAACCTTTCGATTCGATCTACATGAAGGACATCATCAAGCGGGCGCTGCGGGAATAGCGCCGCGCGTCGGTGAATTTCCCGCCCGTCGTTTTCAGTCGTTGCCGGTGAGCTGCCGGTTCTGCACGAATTTCAGATACTCCGCCGCCGGCAGCGGCTTGCTGTAGAAATAGCCTTGCGCCTGGTCGCACTTCAGGCTGCTCAAGAACTCCAGGTGCGCCCCGGTTTCGACACCCTCGGCCACCACGTTGAGCTTGAGGCTGTGGGCGAGGGCGATGATGGCGGTGACGATGGCCGCATCGTCGCTGTCGTCATGGATGTCTTTGACAAAGGAACGGTCGATCTTCACGGTGTGGATCGGGAAGCGCTTGAGATAGCTCAGCGAGGAGTAGCCGGTGCCGAAGTCGTCGATGGACAGCCGGATGCCGAGATCATGAATGCGCCTGAGGGTGTTGATGTTGTTGTCGACGTCCTCCATCACGATGCTCTCGGTCAATTCCAGTTCCAGAAAATTAGGCGGCAGGCCGGTTTCGTTGAGGATGGCGGTGATTTTGTCCACCAGTTGCTTGTCG
Organism: Pseudomonadota bacterium; assembly: GCA_040752855.1. GTDB lineage: Bacteria > Pseudomonadota > Gammaproteobacteria > RBG-16-57-12 > RBG-16-57-12 > JBFMHP01. Next base: position 187,970 of record JBFMHP010000021.1, read on the forward strand.
CGGAACTGGCGCGCCGAGAGGTTGACCGCGATCTTGGGATGCGCGAGCCCCGCCTGCGCC
>JBFMHP010000022.1:0-128366 GCA_040752855.1 Pseudomonadota bacterium
AACCTTCACTGCACTGTCCGACCGCCTGTGATCATCCATTGGCGGGTTTTGAACAAACCAAAGCGCTTTCTGCACCAGTTGTGCGCGGCTAGGCCCATTCGTCATTAAATAAGCGATGAATTCTAACAGTCTATTAGACAGAAATATTAATTATGGTGTTAGACAGAATCCTTCTAGCACCTATATGCCGATACTATACAGAATGCATGTCTGCTGGAATAGGCAGCGTACCTTAGTGACAGTGAGCCAGTGTAACCCTATGCATGTAGGAAAATGCTTACATACGAAGCTTGTTCGAAATGCCTGGCACTTAGTTGAGATGGCTAGTATGGATTCATTTAAAATATGTTTTCCCCTCACGCTAGCCCGGTGAGAGAGGGAATAACATTAGTGGTGTTGGATGCTGATTTTATTAACCCGGCGATCAAATATATCTATCAGTCACGCCTTCTAGAGACATAAATCAATCCCTTCACCCTAGCCCTCTCCCTGAGGGAGAGGGGACAAAACAGATGTCTTTCGCCGTCGGGTTAGTAATAATGTCTATTGATCTGTTCAACTTCTGTTTCAGAGAGGGCCCGAGTCTCGCCCTTGGCAAGATCCCCAAGTTCCACCGGGCCGATGCGGATGCGGATCAGGCGCAGCACTTCGGCGCCGATCGTTTCGAGCATGCGTCGGATCTGGCGGTTGAGGCCTTCGTGGAGTGTGATTTCCAGCCAGCAGGTCTTTTCGCCCGCGCGCAGCAGTGTGACTTCGGCGGGGCGGGTGATCACGCCCGGTTCCAGTTCGATGCCGGTGGCAAGCCGCTGCACTTCCGCTTGATTCAGTAGCCGATCGATTTGCACATGATAGGTCTTGGGCAGGTGGCTTTCGGGATCGAGGATCTGTTGCGCCCAGCGGGTGTCGTTGGTGAACAGCAGCAGGCCTTCGCTGGCCATGTCGAGCCGCCCGACGGGAGAGAGCTGTTTATCCGCGTCCTTCAGACAGGCGTAAACGGTTTGGCGGCCTTTTTCATCGCGCGTGGTGGTCACCAGTCCGCGCGGCTTGTTGAGCGCGATGTAGCGTCGTGGTTGGGTGCTGAGCGGTTTGCCGTCGAGGGTTAGCGTGTCCACGTTCATGTCGAGCCGCTGATTGGGATTGCGTGTAACGCGTCCGTTGACGGCGACGCGTCCTTCCTCGATGAGCAAGACGGCTTGGGTGCGCGAGGCGATGCCGAGTTTTGACAAGGCGCGCGCGAGGCTGACGCCGTTCGGCTTGCTGGTTTTCGTTTGGGCCGCAGACCTCGGCGCGGGACGACGCATTACGGTTGCGCCTTGCCGATGCCGGTCCAACGATCCTTGCCGTCATGGGCCTGCGCGGCATGTTCGGCGGCGTCATGCTCGGCCTCTTGCGCTTGCGCGCGGCAGGGGCCGAACCAGCCTTTCTGGCGATGATCGCCGTGGGTGCAGACGGCGTAATAAGGATGGTCGGGCGGGCAGCCCGCCGCGTTCGGGTAGTTGCCTTCGCAACCCGGCAGGGCAGCAACCAAGCCGCCCATCACAACCAGTGACCACCCCTTACCGATCCGCATGGGTAAACTCGCGTAGCATCGTTTGATGTGGCATGCCGGCATCCATGAAGACATCGCTGGCGATGGTGAAACCATGGCGTGCATAAAACGGAATGGCGTGGGTCTGGGCATCGAGTATCACACGCGGCAGGCCGCGTTGTTGCGCGATCTCGATCAAGCGCTGCAACATCGCACTGCCGACGCCGCGGCCGCGCCAAGCGGGTAATACCGACATACGGCCGATATGGCCGTCGGCCAGCAGTCGTGCGGTGCCGATGGGTTGCCCGTCGCAGCGCGCCAGCACGTGCACGCAATCCTCATCCAAGCCATCCCATTCCAATTCGACGGGCACGCCTTGTTCGCGCATGAACACCGTCTCGCGGATAAACATCAGTGCGTCCTTGGCCTCGGCCCAGGTGACGGGTGTGATGCTGATCGGCGATTCGTTGCTCATGCGTCTTCGTCGGAAAAATAGAGTTTGCCTTGGTTGTAAAGCGCGCACAGGAAATCGACGCACGCTGCTTCTGCGAGCAGCGCCTCGAGTGCCTGCCAGTCAAACCGGTGTTGATCGCATAACAGCGCGGCCAGCTCGATCTGTGGCGCGGTCAACGGATATTCCTCGCCGTCGATGTACAGCCAGGCCTCGGTGCTGGCAACATGCACGAAATTGAAACGGCTGTATTCGCTGCGGTGCAGTGTGGCGCCTTGCTTGAGCTGTTTGAGCAGTTGCTTCGCGGTCAGCGTGTGATCATGCGACAACAGTTCCTGGCAACCCTTGGGTTCGGTGATGTAACGGCCGAACCAGCGGGCGATGGCGGTCTCATCCATCGGCAGCGTGCGGATGATGCGTGTCACGCGCGCGATGATATCGGCGTCGATCTCACCGCTGTGGCGCGGTTGCTTGAGCCCGGCGGCATCGAGGTAACGATGCGCCGGCAGTTTGCCGATTTGATCTTCGAGGTAACTGGAGAGCAGTTCGGCGTGGCTCAGCGCCCGGTAGCCCACCGAGTAGGTGATGCTCTCGCCGAGCGCGATGCCGTAATGCGCGACACCGGGCGGGAGGTAGAGCATGTCGCCGGGTTCGAGCACCCAATCATGCTCGGCCTCGAAGGTTTTCATGATGCGCAGGTCGATGCCGGGAATGTAATTGTCTTCCACGATCGGTTGCGTGTTGATGCGCCAGCGCTTTTGTCCTTCGACCTGGAGCAGGAACACATCGTAGTAATCATAGTGCGGCCCCACCGTGCCTTGATCCGGCGCGTAGCTGATCATCACATCGTCGAACAGACAGGACGGGATGAAATCGAAATAGCCGATCAGCTCGGCGAGTTCGGGGAGATGTTTGTTGGCCTCTTGCACCAGCAGGGTCCAGTGCGTGGGGGGCAGGGAGAGAAAATCCTCCTCGACGAACGGGCCGCGCTTGAGTTGCCAGGGGCGCGCGCCGCGTTCCTGCACCAGGCGGGATTCCACGTCATCCTCGCAGGCCAGGCCCGCCAGTTCGTCGGCGGCGATCAATGAGGGGAAATCGGGCAGCGCGCCGCGCAGCAACAGCGGCTTTTTCTGCCAGTAGTCTTTGAGGAATTCCTCGGGGCGCAGGCCGCCGAGCAGGGTGCGGGGGGTGGGCATAAGCGTTTCATCAGACAGGGTTGCGATCGGACTATGGTATTCAAAACCGCTGCACGGCGCCATGCGCAACGCCGAATGGCATAAAGGTTATGCAGCGCGCAGACGCTATCGAGACAGAGGCTAAGCAGTTGCGGGTGGTGCGCGCCATGAAGATCCAAGGCTCCGATATTCAGTTGTTCAGCCAACGCCGGGCGGAGGTGCGCCATACCCAGGAGGAATCGCTGCGGGCATGGGTGGGTGACAAACGGCCCGATTTCGAGGGAAATCAGCGCGCCGGTACCGGCCTGGCCGATCAGGTCACTATTTCCCCGGCTGCGCGGGCGGCCGTTTCGGCCGAGAAATCACACGAGGCAAGCGACGCGCCCAAGGGCGCTTCCGTTCAAGATTCCCTCAATATGCAGATCATCGCCCGGCTCTATCACGAGCTGACCGGGCGCACGCTGCGCTTTGTGACGGAGGAGGATCTCCAGCTTGAGGCCGAACAGGCTGCGGAGCTGGATGCGCTGCAACAAACGGCTGACCCAGCACGGCAGCGCGCCGGCTACGGCATCGAATACGATTATCACGAGCAGCATTACGAATCAGAGCAGACCAGCTTCAAGGCCGCCGGAATGGTGCGTACCGCCGACGGTAAAGAGATCGCCATCGCGGTGGAGTTGAACATGAGCCGCGAATTCATGCGCGAACAGCATGTCCGCATCCGTGAAGGCGATGCCGTAGTGAAGGACCCCCTGGTGATCAATTTCGCCGGCACGGCGGCGCAATTGACGCAAACTAAATTCAGTTTCGATATCGATTCTGACGGCAACCAGGATCAGATTTCTTTTGTCGCCCCCGGCAGCGGTTTTCTGGCGCTGGACAAAAACAATGACGGACGCATTAACAACGGCAGCGAGCTGTTTGGTCCGCAGAGCGGGGCGGGATTTGCTGAGTTGGCGCACTATGATCAGGACGGCAATCAATGGATCGATGCCGCGGATGCGGTGTATGACCGCCTGCGCATCTGGACCAAGGATGGCAACGGGAATGATCAACTGATCGGGCTGGGCAAGGCGGGGGTGGGCGCGATCTATCTCGGGCGCATCGCCACGCCGTTCGAACTGAAGGATCCGGCCAACAGTCTGCAAGGGCAGATCGTGCAATCCGGGATCTATCTAAAGGAAGATGGACGGGCGGGTACCGTGCAACAGCTCGATCTGGTGGTATAGGTATCTGATGGATGCGTCATTCCGGTTCGCGCCGGAATGACGCGCCGATTGTGCTTGCGCGCTTGAACGGCCTCAAGCCACCGGATGTCCGCCGTGGCTAGAATCATCCTCGGTATGGCAGGTCTTCAGGCCCAGGGCCGCGTAGACCGGGCACCAGCTCAGCACGGCCGTGGCAAGCAGGACGATGCCCGCAACCAGTCCGACCCAGCCCCAGACGGTCTGGGGCATGAAAAACATCAGGCTGATCAAGGCCAGACCCACGATGGCACGGATGATACGGTCCGCATTGCCGACATTGCAGTTCATGACACTCACCTCCTCATCGGGACTATAGTTTATAAGTATAGTCGGGATTTGGCGGGGTGCGAGTCGGCTCAGGCCTTCCAGAGCGCGGCGCGTTTTTCGTAGGCCGCGCGGGCGATGGCGACATCCTCGATAAACTTGGGCAATTCAGCAAGGGTGAGGGCCTGCGGGCCGTCGACCAGGGCCTTGCTCGGTTCGGGGTGGAAGTCGACCAGGATCATGTTGGCCCCGGCGATCACGCCTTGGGCGGTGACATGGCAGATATCCATGATGCCCTCGGGCGAGGCGGCGCGGGTGCCGACCGAATGCGAGGGGTCGACGCAGACCGGCATGCGCGTCAGGCGCTTGACCACCGGCACATGCGAGAAATCGACGAAGTTGCGGTGCGGATCGCCCATGTTGGTCTTCATGCCGCGCAGGCCGAACACCACCTTGCGATTGCCTTCGCTGGCGAGATATTCGGCGGCGTTGAGCGATTCCTCCAAGGTGATGCCGAAGCCGCGCTTGAGCAGTACCGGGTGTTTCTGTTGGCGGCCGACGTCTTTCAGCAGCTCGAAGTTCTGGGTGTTGCGCGTGCCGATCTGCAACATCACGCCGGTCGGGTGGCCGGTCTTCTCCAAGGCCTCGTTGATCTCATCGAGGTGGGTCTTGGACATGATCTCCATCGCCACCACTTTGATACCGTATTTTCCCGCCAACTCGAAGACATAGGGCAGGCAGTTCTTGCCGTGACCCTGGAAGGCGTATGGGCTGGTGCGCGGCTTATAGGCGCCCATGCGCGCGGTGACCTGGCCGTTGTCGCGCAGCGCCTTGAACATCGTCTCGACGTGCTCTGGGGTGCTGACCGCGCACAGGCCGGCGAAGATGTGCAGACTATCTTGGCTGAAGCGGATGCCGTTGTACTCGAAATGCGCCGGTCGGGTGTCGCCGCGATGGCGCCCCAGTACGCGGTATTCTTCCGAGACGCGCACCACGTTTTCCACCCCGGGGAGGCTGGCGATTTCTTCCATGCTCAGTGAGCTGGTGTCACCGATCAGGTAAACCTCGGTCAGGGTCTTTTGCGCGCCGACCTCCTCGTGCAGGCGGATCTGCACGCGCGGAAGATTGGTGAGGTGCTCCATCAGTTGTTTGTATTCGGGATCTTCTTTGCGCAGGTTGGGATTCAAGATGACGATCATGGCGGTCCTCGATGCGGTAGAAATTGTTAGAACGTAGGAGCCTGCCCTGCAGGCGATTCTTCATGGTTCGCGAGCAGGGCTCGCTCCTACACCGAGCGCAATCAGTCGCGATAACGGCGCACGAGATCGATGTAGGCATCGATGCGGCGGTCGCGGAAGTAAGGCCAGATCCGGCGGACCTGCTCGGTGCGGTGTTTATCGATCGTGGCGCACAGCACTTGCGGCTCATCGGTGCCGGCGGTGAGCAGGAACTCGCCTTGCGGGCCGCAGATGAAGCTCGAACCCCAGAATTGAATGCCGAGCGACTGCCCGCTCGGGTCGGATTCGAGTCCGGTGCGATTGCAGGCGGCCACGGGGATGCCGTTGGCGATGGCGTGCGCGCGCTGGATTGTGATCCACGCATCCAACTGGCGTTCTTGTTCGCCTTCGGTGTCGCGCGGGTCCCAGCCGATCGCGGTCGGGTAGAGCAGGAGTTCGGCGCCGGCCATCGCCATCAGGCGCGCGGCCTCCGGATACCATTGGTCCCAGCAGACCAGCACGCCAAGCTTGCCGACCGAGGTCTCGATCGGCTCGAAGCCGAGATCACCGGGAGTAAAGTAGAATTTTTCATAAAAGCCCGGATCGTCTGGGATGTGCATCTTGCGGTAGAGGCCGGCGATGCTCCCATCGGCCTCGATCACGACGGCGGTGTTGTGATAGATGCCGGGGGCGCGCCGTTCGAACAGCGAGGCGACGATGACCACGCCGAGTTCATTGGCGATCTCGCCGAGGGTCTCGGTGGTCGGACCGGGGATGGATTCGGCCAGCTCGAAGTTCTCGGTATCTTCGGTCTGACAGAAGTACGGGCCGGTGTGCAGCTCCTGCAACAGGATTAGCTGCGCGCCTTGCGCGTGCGCCTGGCGGATGCCGGCGAGGGTGTTCTCGATATTCGCCTCGTAGCTGTCGGCGTTTTTCTGCTGGACCAGGCCAAGGGTGAGTTGTGTGCTCATGATGCGTACCGTATGTGCGATTCAGCGCATTATAGTCCATGGGGCAGTGCCAAAAACAGTTGCAGTCGCCGCGCATTGGACAATCGCCATCTAAAGATGGCTCCTACGGGAAAGTCGAATAGATCGATGTAGGAGCGAGCCCTGCTCGCGAATGAGAAGAAATCGCCTGCAGGGCAGGCTCCTACGTGAGATCGGTTTCGACGGCCTGTCGTTCCTAAATCACCCCACGCGGCAATTGCATGGTCACGCAATGCAGGCTGCCGTATTGCAGGATCAGCGGCAGGCACGGGACGTCGACGATCTCTCGTCCTGGGAAACATCCTTTGAGCCGCTCCAGGGCGATGGCATCGGCCGGGTCCTCGTAGGTGGGGACCAGTACCGCGCCGTTGATGATCAGGAAATTGGCGTAGCTTGCGGGCAGGCGTTTGCCGCGTTCGTTGTGTTTGGCCTCTGGCCACGGGAGCGGCACGAGGCGATAAGGCTTGCCGTCGAGGGTGCGGAAGGCCTTGAGTTCCTCTTCCATGGCCTTGAGTTCGGGGTAGTGCTCATCGGCCGGATCGTCGCAGGCGACGTAGGTGATGGTGTTGGCATCGCAGAAGCGCGCCAGGGTGTCGATATGGCTGTCGGTGTCGTCGCCGGCGAGATAGCCGTTATCGAGCCACAATACGCGCTTGAGACCGAACAGCTCGGCAAGTTTCGCCTCGGTCTGCGCCTTGCTGAGTTGCGGATTGCGCGTGGGGGCGAGCAGGCAGCGCGAGGTGGCGAGCAGCGTGCCTTGGCCATCGACCTCGATGCCGCCGCCTTCCAGGATCAGGTCGATGTGTTCCATCGGCGTTTTGCCAAAGGCGCCTTGGGTGTGCAGCTTGCCGCTGATCTCGTTGTCCAGCTGGGCATCGAACTTGTTGCCCCAGCCGTTGAAGATGAAATCCAGCAACACGGGCCGGCCGTTTTGATACACGGTGATCGGGCCGTGGTCGCGCACCCAGGTGTCATCGGATTCCACGATATGAAACCGCACGCGGCTGGGGTCCACATCGGCCTGATTGAGTCGCTGTTGGATGTGGCGTTGGTGTTCGTCATCGAAACAGGTGATCAGGAGTTTTTCGAAGCGGCAGATGTGCCGGGCGATCTCCACGAAAACCGGCTCGACGCGCGCGAGGTAGGGTTGCCAGTCGCCATGGCCGTGGGGCCAGGTCAGCATCACGGCGCACTGCGGCGCCCATTCGGCCGGGAGGAGATAAGGGGTGGTCTTGCTCATGATGTGCTCACAGTTATTGGTTATGGGCTGCGCAGATGGGGATAGATGCGCGCGGTCTTCACCATATTATCCTTGGTTTGCAGGATCTCGATCGGGTAACCGGCCAGGCGCAGCCCGGTGCCGGGCTCGGGGATGGTTTCCAGGTATTCGATGATCAGCCCGCTCAGGGTCTTGGGGCCGTCGATCGGGAGTTCCCACTGCATGGTGCGGTTGAGCTGGCGGATGTTCATCCCGCCGTCGATGATATAGCTGCCGTCCTCCTGCGGAAAGATGCCTTTGTGGGTGGCGGTCGGATCGGTGGTGAACTCTCCTACGATCTCTTCGAGGATGTCTTCCAGGGTGACCATGCCGAGGACCTCGCCGTATTCATCCACCACCAGCCCGATCCGGCGTTTTTCCTTCTGGAGATTCAACAGCACGGTGTACAGCGGCGTGCCTTCCGGCACGAAGTAGGGCTCGCTGGCGAGCTGGCGCAGGGCCTCTTTGGTGGTATTGCCGCGCAAGACGGCTTGCATGGCGTTTTTGGCATGCAGAACCCCGACGATGTTGTTGACATCGCCCTCATAGAGCGGAATCCGGGTGTGCAGCGAGCTGGAGAGCTGCTTGTGGATCTTGTCCTTGTCCTCCTCCAGGTCGATCCCGGCAATGTCGTGACGCGGAATCATGATGTCTTCGACCGTCGCCTGATCCAAGTCCAGGATGTTGATCAGCATCTTCTGGTGGCGTTGCGGGATCATGGCGCCGGCCTCGTTGACCACGGTGCGCAGTTCCTCGCGGGTCAGCATGTCGGTGGTCGTGCGGTTGATCCTGCCGCCCAGCATCCGCAGCACGCTGTTGGAGAGGATGCTGACCAGCCAGATGACGGGGGTGAGCAGCTTCTGCAGCGGGACGAGCAGCAGGGTGGTCGGATAGGCAACCCGTTCGGGGTGCAGCACGGCGAGGGTCTTGGGCGCCACATCGCAGAAAATGAGCATCACCAGGGTCAACACCCCTGCGGCGATCGCAATGCCGGTCTCGCCCCACAGCCGCAGGGCGATGATGGTGGCGATCGACGAGGCCACGATGTCGGCGAAATTGCTCGCGAGCAGGATCAGGCTGATGAGGCGGTCGGGCCGGCTGAGCAGGAAGTCTGCGCGTTTCGCGCCGCGATGCCCGGTCCTGACGAGGTGCTTCAGGCGGTACCGGTTGAGGCTCATCAGGGCGGTTTCCGAGCCGGAGAAATAGGCGGAAAGCACTAAACAAGCCACAAGTGTGCCCCAAAGCACACTTAACGGGATATCGTCCAAGAATGGGATTCCTGTGTATTTGCGGGAGATCCATTCTCTACGCCGCCGCCCCCGTGTCAAGTGCGCGAGGGCGGCCGGGACATCAGGGTTGGATCAGGTACTCGATGACGAACTTGGAGCCGAAGTAGGCGAGGAACATGATGACAAAACCGGTCAGCGTCCAGCGGATCGCGGTGCGCCCGCGCCAGCCATGGTAATAACGTCCCCACAACAGAATGCCGAACACCAGCCAGGCGATGATGGATAGCACGGTCTTGTGGACCATGTGTTTGGCGAACATGTCCTCGATATAGAAGGCCCCGGTCGCCAAGGCGGCGGTTTGCAGCACGAACCCGATGCCAATCATCTGAAACAGCAGGCTTTCCATGGTCTGGAGGGGCGGGAGGACGCGCATGATGCCTCCCGGATGCTTGTTGCGCAGGTGGCTCTCTTGGAAGGCGACCACCAAGGCCTGGATCGCCGCGATGCTCAGCATGCTGTAGGCCATGATGGCGACGATGATGTGCAATTTTAACTCATTGCTGATTTCTGCCGACACCATATGTGTGCTGGGGAATATCAATTCGATCAACAAGCTAAAGGCGGCCGAGGGAAGGACCAGGATGCTCAGGGTTTCCAGCGGCATGGAGATCGAGGCCAGCACGATCAGGGTGGCGATCAGCCAGGTGACGAGCGATGCGGCATTGGTCAGGCCAAAATTGAGCCCTGGGGCGGCGAACAAGTCGTGGGAAAGCGCGATTCCATGGAGCATGATCGCCAGCAAGCCGATGCCGACCAGTACGGATTTGCTGAGGAAGGGCGGGGTCGAGCCGCCCGCCTTGGCGCTGGACAGGCGATAGGCAAACAAGGCGGTGGTCGTCAGGTAAAGGACGATCGAGACGATACTAAATAACGAACTATTCATGTTGGATTAGGGTGCCTGGAATTTTTCTAGATGAATAATCGCATAACTCATCCCTGCATAGAAGAGTCAAGTGTGATGCAGCTTGGCGTTTTTTATAGAAAATCCTTCCCATGCGATTTGTTCTGTTATATATACTACTGAGATCGAGCGGCGCGCTAACCCATTAATAAAAAAGAAAAAGCGTCTTGATGCGCTGGGAAGAACAATCGGTGAATTATGAATTTACGTGTCTTAGGTTGTAGTGGCGGCATAGGAGGAGATCTCCGAACCACATCGATTTTGATCGATCACGACATCCTGATCGATGCCGGTACCGGGGTGGGCAACCTCACGATCGCGGATATGAAGCAGGTACGCTATGTGTTTCTTACCCATTCACATCTCGACCATATCGCCAGCCTGCCCTTGCTGGTCGACAGCATCTTCGAGCACCTCAATCATCATGTCGGCACCCCGATCACCGTCTATGCATTGCCCTCCACCATCAAGGCGCTCAAAGAGCATATCTTCAATTGGGTGATCTGGCCGGACTTCACCGGTCTGCCGGACAACAACAATCCCGTGCTGGCGTTCCGCGAGATGTCGCCCGGAGAGGTGGTTTCGGTTAACGGCCGGCATGTGGAGATGATCCCGGTCAATCATGCCGTCCCCAGCGTCGGGTATTACCTGCGGAGCGACAATGGAAAAGCGCTCGCCTTCAGTGGAGATACCACCACCAACGATACGTTCTGGGACGGGCTGAACATGCGTCCAAAGCTCGATGTGCTGATCATCGAAGTGGCCTTTCCGAACTCTGAAAGGGAGCTTTCCAAGGCGGCCTATCACTATTGCCCCAGCCTCTTGGCCGAGGACATCAAAAAGCTGCAACATCAGCCCAAGATCTATATTTCCCACCACAAACCTGGTGTCGAGAAGACCATCGAACAGGAGCTCGCCCGCGATATTCCCAATCGCCAGCTCATATGTTTGAAGGGTGACGAGAGTTTTACGCTATAATTGCCGGGCAATCTCGCGCCAACCTCGTTCTAGGCATCACTATCCATGTTTGAGAATCTCAGCGAACGGTTGAGCCGTACCCTCCAGAGCCTGCGCGGCCAAGGGCGGCTGACCGAAGACAATATCAAGGAATCACTGCGTGAAGTGCGCATGGCCCTTTTGGAGGCCGATGTCGCGCTGCCGGTCGTCAAGGACTTCATCAATCATGTCAAGGACCGTGCGGTCGGCGAAGAGGTAATGAAAAGTCTCACGCCGGGTCAGGCGCTGATCAAGATCGTCAATGACGAGCTGGTCGCCCTGATGGGGGCGCAGTGCGAGGACCTCAATCTCGCCACCACGCCGCCGGCGGTCATCCTGATGGCCGGCCTGCAAGGTTCGGGTAAGACGACGACCGTGGCCAAGCTGTCACGGCTGCTCAAAGAGCGCAGGAAAAAGTCTGTGCTGGTGGCCAGCGCCGACGTCTACCGTCCGGCGGCCATCGACCAGCTGCAAACCCTGGCCAAGGAGGTCGGCGTCGAATTCTTCCCGAGCCGCCCGGATCAGGACCCGGTCAAGATCGCCCAGGACGCTATCCAGCATGCCCGCCTCAAGGCCATCGAGGTGGTGATCATCGACACCGCCGGCCGCTTGCATATCGATGCCGAGATGATGGATGAGATCAAACGCATCCACGCGGCCATCAAGCCCATCGAAACCCTATTCGTGGTCGACAGCATGACCGGCCAGGACGCCGCCAATACCGCCAAGGCATTCAATGATGCCTTGCCGCTGACCGGTGTGGTCTTAACCAAAACGGACGGCGATGCCCGTGGCGGTGCCGCCCTGTCCGTGCGCCACATCACCGGCAAACCGATCAAGTTCATGGGCGTGGGCGAGAAGACCACTGCGCTCGAGCCCTTCTATCCTGACCGCGTCGCCTCCCGCATCCTCGGCATGGGGGATGTGCTCTCGCTGATCGAGGAAGTGCAGCAGAAGGTCGATCAGGAGGAGGCGCAGAAGCTCGCGAAAAAGCTCCAGAAGGGCAAAGAGTTCGATCTGGAAGACTTTTTGATGCAGCTGCAACAGATGAAGAACATGGGTGGCTTGGCCAGCCTGATGGACAAGTTGCCAGGCATGGCCAATATCCCGCAGAACGTGAAGAGCCAGGTCAACGACAAGGAACTGGTGCGCCTGGAGGCGATCATCCGCTCCATGACGCCAGCGGAGCGGCGCAAGCCCGACATCATCCGCGGCTCACGTAAGCGCCGTATCGCCGCCGGCTCGGGCACGCAGATTCAGGACGTCAACCGTCTGCTGAAGCAATTCGACCAGATGCAGAAGATGATGAAGAAGTTCTCGCAGAAGGGCGGCATCGGCAAACTGATGCGCGGATTGCGCGGCGGCTTACCCCCTGGTATGCGCTTCTAGGGGCGTTTTTCGCACTGAGTGTTTCATTTTTCTATCAAAATGGCTAAAATACGCGGCCACATCAGGGTCCAACTCTCCTGGGTTGGGCTTAACTTGTTTTAATTATTGAGGAATTTAGATACATGGTAACCATTCGTCTGACGCGTGGCGGCATGAAGAAAACGCCCTTCTACAGCATCATCGTGACCGACAGCCGCAACAAGCGCGACGGCCGTTACATCGAGCGCATCGGTTTCTTCAACCCGGTTGCTTCCGGCAATGCCGAGCGTCTGCGTCTGGACCAAGAGCGCCTGAACTACTGGATCTCCAAGGGTGCGCAGACCTCTCAGCGTGTTGCTACCCTGGTGAAGGAAGCCAAGAAAGCCGCCTAATCCGGCGACATGTGGCGCCAGGAAATTCCGGCACCACATTGCAGTTCAGTGGTATGGAACAAGGCAAAGACAATCTGATTCCAATGGGCCGGATATCCGGCCTGTTTGGCGTGAGAGGCTGGGTGAAGGTGGTATCCCACACCGATCCCACCGATAACATACTGGAATATTCCCCCTGGTACCTGCGGCTTGACGGACAATGGCGAGCCGTGAAGGTCGAGGCGGGGCAGGGGCACGGCAAGGCCGTGGTTGCCAAGATCGAGTCCTTCGATGATCGGGATGCGGCCGCCAGCCTGTTGAATGCCGACATCGCGATCAAACGCGAGCAACTGCCGCCGCTGGCGCCAGGCGAATATTACTGGATCGACCTGATTGGTCTGAGCGTGCTCAACAAGGCGGGCAGCCGCCTCGGTGAAGTGACCGATGTGATGCCCACCGGCGCCAACGATGTGCTGGTGGTACGCAACCCGTCGGGTGGGGAGTTGCTGATCCCCTATGTAACCGAGGTTTACATCCTGAACGTGGATCTGGAGAAAAAAGTCATCCAGGTCGACTGGGAGGAAGATTTTTAGCCGATGGCCTTCGGGCGGTTGGCAGGTGGAGGAACCCGATGCGGGTAGAAGTGGTGACTTTATTCCCGCAGATGTTCACTGCCGTCACAGATTACGGCGTGACCGGACGCGCGGTGGAGCGCGGCATCCTGCAGATCGGGTATGAGAATCCACGCGAATACACCACGGACCGACACCGCACGGTGGATGACCGCCCCTATGGCGGCGGGCCGGGGATGGTGATGATGGTTCAGCCCTTGCGTGACGCGATCCAGGCCGCGCGCAAGAAACTGGGTGGCGCGGCCAAGGTGATTTACCTCTCGCCGCAAGGCCGCTTGTTGAATCAGCAGGGTGTGCGCGAGCTGGCCGCCTGTCCCAGCCTGGTGCTGGTGGCGGGGCGCTATGAAGGCATCGATGAGCGTCTCATCGAGGCGGAGATCGACGAGGAATGGTCGATCGGCGATTACGTGCTGAGCGGCGGGGAAGTCGCGGCGATGGCACTGATCGATGCGATGGCGCGCCTGTTGCCCGGCGTCTTGGGGCATGAGGATTCCGCCGAGCAGGACTCGTTTACCAACGGCCTGCTCGATTGCCCGCATTACACTCGCCCCGAGGTGCTGGAGGGCAAGGCGGTGCCGGCCGTGCTGTTGAGCGGTGACCACAAGGCGATTGCCCGCTGGCGGCTGAAACAGTCGCTGGGCCGGACGTGGCGGCGCAGGCCCGATCTGCTGGCCGCCATCGAACTGGACCGGGAACAACAGGCCTTGTTGCAAGAATTTATTCAAGAAAACGAGCAAAACTGAAAAATTTAGCGTATACTTCGCGCAAATTTTGGGAGCGAAACATGAGCAACATCATCGATCAAATCAATGCAGAACAAATGACCCGTGAAGTGCCTGAGTTTGCGCCGGGCGATACGGTCGTCGTGCAAGTCAAGGTAAAGGAAGGCAACCGCGAGCGTCTGCAGGCCTTTGAAGGCGTGGTCATCGCCCGCAGCAACCGTGGTCTGAATTCCTCCTTCACCGTGCGCAAGGTCTCTCACGGCGAAGGCGTTGAGCGCGTATTCCCGCTCTACAGCCCGACGGTTTCTGAAATCGTCGTCAAGCGCCGTGGCGATGTCAGCCGCGCCAAGCTCTACTATCTGCGTGAGCGCGAAGGCAAGGCTGCGCGTATCAAGGAAAAGCTCTAAGAGCGGCTTGGTTCTCGGGGACTCGGCCATGTGCAGAGTGCCTGAAACAAAATTACAGGGCAGGTGTCATGGTAACATGACACCTGTTTTGTTATGCGCAGGAGAAAATCCGCCATGATCTCAGCACCGAAGATACACAAGCCGCTTTATCATGCGGTGTGTCAAACGGGTAGACCGGGGCCGTTGTCTCGGCTCGGTATCCGGTGTGTTGATCAAGCGCTCGTCGAAATTGATTATCTTACCGCTGCGCAGCAATTCGAACTTGTGCCCATGTCCCTCGCACTAGAGGTCAGCCGACAGCTGGTCGAATATTTTAAGGGCACGCGCACAGAGTTTACCTTTCCTTTGCATGCCGGCGGCACGGTGTTTCAGCAGCGCGTCTGGCAGGCCCTGATGCAGATTCCCTATGGTACGACGATGACCTACGGAGCGCTGGCGCGGGAGCTTCACTCCAGTGCCCGTGCCGTGGGCAATGCCTGCCGCGCCAACCCCATCCCCATCGTCATACCATGCCATCGAGTAGTAGGTGCCTCCGGCATCGGTGGTTATAGTGGTGAAACGACGGGGGATGGAATAGCGATCAAGCGGTGGTTATTGGAACATGAGCAAGCGGGAATTGGCGGAAGAAGATAAGGCAGTGATCGCCTCCTTCCTCGATGCCTTGTGGATGGAACGCGGACTCAGCGACAACACGCTGGTGGCCTACCGCAATGATTTGGAAGGACTGGCCGAGTGGCTGCAACGCGTGCATCGCACCCACTTGCTGGGCGCGCAGCGCGAACTCGTACTGGCCTACCTCGCCGAACGCGCGATTCAGGGTAATAAACCACGCTCCAGCGCCAGGCTGCTCTCCAGTCTCCGGCGCTTTTATCAATATCAGGTGCGCGAGGAGCGGCTGACGGAAGACCCCAGCGCGCGCATCGAGGCGCCCAAGCTCGGCCGGGGTCTGCCCAAGTCTCTGACGGAAAGCGAGGTGGAGGCTTTGTTGTTGGCACCCAAGCTTAACGAGGCCAACGGTCTGCGTGACCGTGCCATGCTGGAATTGATGTATGCCTCCGGGTTGCGCGTGTCGGAGCTGGTGGGCTTGCAGATCTCGCAATTGAATCTGCGCCAAGGCGTGGTGCGGGTTTTCGGCAAGGGGGCCAAGGAACGGATCGTGCCCCTGGGCGATGAGGCGGCAGATTGGTTGCAGCGCTACTGCAATGAGGCGCGGCCTGACCTGATCAAGGGCAATGTGAGCGAGACCTTGTTCGTGACCAACCGGGGCGGCCAGATCACGCGGCAGACCTTCTGGTATGCCATCAAGCGCTATGCGCAGGCCGCCGGCATCCACAAATCCATCTCGCCGCACACCTTGCGCCATTCCTTCGCCACCCATCTGCTCAATCACGGCGCGGATCTGCGCGCGGTGCAAATGTTGCTCGGGCACAGCGATCTGTCGACCACGCAGATCTATACCCACGTCGCCCGTGAGAGATTGAAGGAGCTGCACGCCCGTCATCATCCGCGCGGCTGATGATATCCTGCGCGGAGATTTCATTGGGAATTTTTCGCGGTTTTGTGGTATTGATGAGGCTGGCGAATGGCCGCCGACTACGAATCGCGGTTTTTTTGATTGGAAACATATTGTCGAGAGTGTGAGATGAAAAGATATCTGTCGAGTGCAATGATTTTTCTGGCGTGCGCCTCCACGGCGGTGGCTGCCGATGAGACGGCGAAGATCAAAACGGAGTTGAGCAGGATTATCCCTGGCATGGAACCCGACAGCATCAAACCCTCGGCATTGCCGGGAATCTATGAAATCGTCGATGGGACCAACGTGATGTATATGAGCGGCGACGGCCGGTATTTCATCCGCGGTGACATCTTCGATTTGCAGTCGGAGAAGAATCTGACCGAAGAGGTGCGTGTCGACGGCCGAAAGAAACTGCTCGATGCGCTGAAACCCGCCGATATGGTGGTGTTCTCACCCGAGAAGGGCAAGAAAAAATACTCCGTCACCGTGTTTACGGACATCGATTGCGTGTACTGCCGCCGTCTGCACTCCGAGATCAATACCTATACCGCAAACGGCATCGAGGTTCGCTATGCCGCCTTCCCGCGCGCCGGGGAGGGGTCGGAGTCCTTCAACAAGGCCGTGGCCGTGTGGTGCTCCAAGAACAAGCAAGAGGCCATGACCAAGGCCAAGGCCGGTCAGCAAGTCACCGCGGCAACCTGCAACAACCCGGTGCAAAAACAGTTGGAGGCGGGACGGGAATTGGGGATCAGCGGTACGCCTTCGATTGTTCTGGCCGACGGCCGCATCATCCCCGGTTACGTCGATGCGCAGCGTTTGTTGGAGGCATTGGCAGAGGGTAAATAGGATTCGAGCGTTGGAAATCCTAACAGAGCAAGGGCCTCCGCGGAGGCCCTTGTTGTTTTCGATTACTCGAAATCGTGGGTGGTGGTGGCGCCGGCGGTGATGGTCACTGTGGTCGTGCCGAGGAAGGTGATGGCCTCGTCGCCTTCGTTCGAATCCAGATCGGCTTCGCAGGTGAAGGCTACGGTGTAGGTGCCTTGATTGAGAAAGCCGACCGCATAGCTGTAGGTGTCCACGCTCACCAGCGCGCTGCTGATTGGATCGACCGCATCTCCATCGACATCATCCGGCGTGACATCGCCCTCGAAGACATACACCGCGTAGTTGGGTGTTGTGGCGCAGCTGGCATCGCTCCGCGCTACGGAATCAACGGTGCCGCTCAAGTGCCCGACATTGGCATTTTCAACGATGCGCAGCGTGGGTTTGAGCTTGTAGACATCGCTTCCGTTGCTGGGTGCAAGCACGGATTTGCGCAGATCGAAATCGACGGTGAAGGTGGCCGCGCCGCCGTCGGTGATCTCGAAGCCGCGATTGAGTTTGAGGCCGGTTTCATCGCCGCTGGGGATGTACAGCTGTTTCCGCGCACCGCCTTCTTCCAGCGTGATAAAGGATTGGTCCATATCGACCTTCAGGCGCATCCAGTTGTAATGACCGGCATCGAGCTCATGGTTGAGCAGCAGCGGCTCGCTGTTGGGGCCTTGCTGGTCTAACAGGTCGATGGTTTTGACGACGGGTGCCCCGTTTTCGTCGACGAAATCGATGTCGAAGGCCGGACCGGACTGCGGCTTGATGGTCACGCCGGTGAATGCCACAACCACTTCCGATGCCTCGTCCACCGGGGCGTCGGTGATATTGAGGCTCAAGGTGCCGCTGGGCTTGGAGTCCCCTCCGCCGCAGGCGGTGAGCAGGATGACACTGCCGAGGCAGGCGTTCCGGACGAGGCGAGCGAGCAAGGATTTTTTCATTATTTCCCCCATGATCAAGTGAATCAGATAAAAACCACAATGAAGACGCAGTATAGGTGTGTGTGTGGGCCCCAAACCGTGAACCGGGTCACACTAGCGCGGGCGTCAGAGCAACAACCGTGACATCCGACTGCGGTAGTGATGCACCAGTTCGCCGGTATTTCCGAGGATCTCGAAGATCGTGATCATGGCCTTTCTCGCCACGCCGTTTTCGAAGCGGGGATTTTTGCCCATGACGTTCAGCAGCAGCTCCATGGCGGATTCATACCTCCCCGCAAGGGCGTGATGCGCAGCCAGGATGTAATTGGCGCTGCAATCCTCGGGATTGGCGGCTTGCCGCGCCGTTGCTTCTTCCAAGGAGGGCGCGTGAGCGAGGATGTCGAGAAAGCTCAGGCGCGCTAGCAGGGGCGCAATCGTGGCATCGAGCTGGATGTCGAGCGGCTGCTGTTGGAGGATGGCGGCCGCCTCTTGATAGTGGTGCTGCTCGATCATCAGCGTCGCGGCGCTCCTCAGGATAGGCAGTCGTCCTGGCGCGAGTTCCATCGCCTGCCGAATCAAGGCAAGTCCCGTATCGTGCTCGCCCCGCTGGAAAGCCTGCGCCGCCTCTGCCAGCCGCTCATCGGCCTCGCCCGGCAGGTGGTTGTCGATGAAGACCCGAATCTGTGCCTCGGGGACCGCCCCGCTGAAGGCATCCACGGCCGTGCCATTTTTGAACAAGATGACCGTCGGGATACTGCGGATGCCAAACTGCGCCGCCAGGGCTTGGTTCGCCTCGGTGTCCACCTTGGCAAGCAGAATCCTCCCGCCGTAGTCCTGGACGATCTTTTCTAGCAGCGGCATCAATATCTTGCAGGGACCGCACCAGCCGGCCCAGAAGTCGACCAAGACCGGTTGCCGCAGTGAGGCTGCAAGTACCGTTTCCTGAAAATTGGCGTTGGTTGCCTCGAAAATCACCTCGGATTGGCCCACGGCAGGTTAACTCTCTTGGATTTGGGGCCGATATTCTAAGTCTCTGATCAAGGAATTTGAACTGTTTCCGGGGAGGCAGGCTATGCACACGCAGCGTCGATTCTTTGTAAAACTAAATGATAATGATTTGCATTTATATAACTCCTGGGGTATCGTTGCCTTGAAGTAAGGTCAACCTGCATGAGTGAAACTAAAATGAAAACGATTCAATACACTGCTATTCCTTGGGTAATTGCCGCGATGTTTGCCTGCAGCGGTCAGGCGCTGGGGGTGGATGCGCCGACCATCAGCGGTCTCGTCGAGGTCGAGGTCAACCGGGCAAAGGATTTCGCCGGGGACAAGAGCGGCGCGGTGGCACTGGCGACCGTCGAGCTGGCCTTCGATGTCAAGATCAATGATGCCGTGACCGCCAACGCCTTGTTGTTGCACGAAGACGGCGAGAATTTCGTGCTGGATCAAGGCACCATTACGCTGGAGACCGGGACGATTCCGGGCAGGTTTGTGGCCGGGCGTTTCTTTGTGCCGTTCGGCGCCTTTGAGAGCAATCTGATCTCCGATCCGCTGACGCTGGAGCTGGGCGAAACCCAGGAGGCGGCGATTCAGTGGGGAATGGAGGCTGGGGGTTTTTATGGTTCGGTATATGCCTTCAATGGCGATACTTCAGAGAACGGGGATGACGGTGTGTTCGAATACGGCGCCAATCTCGGCTATACGACGGACAATCTGACTGTAGGTATCGGATACATCAGCAGCATCGGGGAGAGCAATACTCTGACCGACCACCTCGTTACCACGGCGCTCGCCGAGTATGTCGCCGGCGCGGCGGCGCATGCCGTTTGCAACCTTGGTCCGGTGACAGCGATCGGCGAATACATCACGGCGCTGGACAGGTTTGCCCCGGGAGAACTCGATTCCGGCAGTATCCTAGGGGCCGAACCCAACGCATATAATCTTGAGATCGATTACACCTTTGACATGAAGGGGGCGGAGTCCACCGTGGCATTGGCCTATCAGGGCACGGAAGAGGCCCTCGGCCTTGGGCTGCCGGAATCACGTATCTTGCTCGGTTTGGGTATGGGGATATATGAGAACACCCGGCTGAGCTTCGAATACGCTCGGGATGCCGATTACGATACCGATGTCGGCGGGACGGGCGAGAACGGTAGCAACTTTACCGCGCAGTTGGCGGTGTCGTTTTAAGCAAGAGACCAGTTCGGAAAATGAGAGACGCGCGTCGGCGCGTCTCTTGTTTTGCGATCAGCGTGCAGCAGGTTTTTTCCGCGCCGCCGGCTTTTTGCCGGCGTCCACGCTGATGTTCAACGCTTGTTGCCGGACGCGCACCCGCTTGAGCTGTTGAAAGACTTCCTTGGGCATGCCTTCGGGCAGATCGACGGTGCTGAAGTCATCGAACAGCTTGATGTGGCCGATGAATTCGCTGTCGATACCCGCTTCGTTGGCAATCGCGCCGACGATATCGCCGGGGCTCACGCCGTGCATGCGGCCCACTTCGATGCGGTAGCGCACCATTTCGATCTGCGGTTTGGTTTTGGAGCGTGGGGCGCGGTCGGCCCGGTCAGAGGCCTCGCCGCGTGCGCGCTCGGCTTTGCCGCGGCGGGCGTGCGATTCTTTTTCAGCGGCAGGCTGGGTTTCCTTCATGCGTAGCGGACGCTCGCGCTGTACGAGAAAGGCCAAGGCGGCGGCGATCTCGTGCGGCGGCACATCGTGTTCTTGCTCGATCTGGGTGATGACCTCCTGGAGAAAATCGAGATCCTCGGATTCCAGCGTGTCGACGATCTGTTGCTTGAATTGCGCGATACGCTTATTGGTGATGACCTCGGTGGAGGGCAGCTGCATGCGTTCGATGGGCTGTTTGGTGGCCTTTTCGATGGCGCGCAGCATGCGTGTTTCGCGCGGTGAGACGAACAGGATGGCATTCCCCTCGCGTCCGGCGCGGCCGGTGCGGCCGATGCGGTGCACATAGGCCTCGGTGTCGTAGGGGATGTCGTAGTTGATGACGTGGGTGATGCGCGCCACGTCCAGGCCGCGGGCGGCGACATCGGTGGCGATGACGATGTCCAGCGCCTTGTTTTTCAGTTGTTCGACGGTGCGTTCGCGCAATTGCTGCGTCATGTCGCCGTTGAGCGGGGCGCTGGCGTAGCCGCGCGCCTCGAGCTTTTCCGCCAGCTCCACGGTGGCGGTCTTGGTGCGCACGAAGATGATCGCCGCATCGAAGTCTTCCACTTCCAGCATGCGGGTCAGCGCATCGAGTTTGTGCAGTCCGCTGACCTGCCAATAACGCTGATTGATATTGGCGGCGGTGGCGGTGGTCGATTTGATCTTGATCTCTTTGGGCTGATTGAGATGCTGGTGCGCGACCTTGCGAATCACCTCGGGCATGGTGGCGGAGAACAGCGCGACTTGGCGCTCTTTGGGGGTGTGTTCCAGGATCCACTCCACGTCTTCGATGAAACCCATGCGCAGCATCTCATCGGCCTCGTCCAGTACCAGCGACTTCAGTCCGGTGAGCGAGAGCGTCTTGCGGCGCAGATGATCCATGATCCGCCCCGGCGTGCCCACCACCACATGCACCCCGCGCTTGAGCTGGCGCAATTGGGTGTCCATGCCCTGGCCACCGTAGATCGGCAGCACATGAAAACCGGGCAGGTGACGCGCGTAGGCCTGGAAGGCCTCAGCGACCTGGATGGCCAGTTCGCGCGTCGGTGTCAGCACCAGCACCTGGGGCTGTTGCACGGAGAGATCGATGTTATTCAGCAACGGCAGCGCGAAGGCGGCGGTCTTGCCAGTGCCGGTCTGGGCCTGGCCTAGCAGGTCGTGGCCGGCCAGCAGATGCGGGATGGCCTCGGCCTGGATCGGCGACGGGGTTTCATAACCGATCTCGGCCAGGGCTTGGAGGATGGGGGTGGCAAGCGCAAGTTGCGCGAAGCTCGCAATGGGGGATGTCATCAAGAATGTACCTTTGTTCGGGGTAACCGCCAGCTTTTGATCGGATTTCCCCTGAGTGGATGTGAAAGCCGGCAATTATAACCGAAGAGCGCCAAAGCAGCATGGAAAATCGTGGCTGACGACCGCCGTTAGCGAGGCTCAGCCGGCGCGGGGCAGCGCGAGCCGACCGTCTTGACGCAGATACATGCGGGCGGCGAGGAGCATTATGAAGCCGTCAAAGGGAATCCGGTAGCGCGGATCACCCAGCGAGAGGAATACCGCGGCCATCAGTCCGAGCACCGGTAGCAGGACGAGGATGTCCGCCCAGTAACGCTGCTCCAGCCGCAGCAAGGCGCGCCAGTGGCACCAGACAAACACCAGCGCCGGCAGTAGCACGATCACCAGAAACAGCTCCTGCGCGAAGGTGGCGAGGTGCTTCTCGGCGGTGTCCGAAGAAGGCCACGGGGTGGGGCCCACGAACAGTTGAAACACGTTCTGGGTGGAGAGCAAAAAGGCCTGCCACGGGTGCTCCTTGATCCAGGCCCACGCCGCGGCACGATTGGCCCGCGCATCATAGGCGCCGAAATCGAAATGCAGCTCGCCGGTATAACCGCGCTTGGCAAACGGCGGCGGGCCGAACCAGAAGTGCAGATTGCGTTCGTGGTCGTGGTACCAGACCTTGACGTACTCCCCGTGATGGCCTTCCAACATGGTGAGGGCGCCGCTGTTGGAGGTGACACAAAAGGCGCCTTCGCTGAGCGTGGTGCAGCGGTAGGAAAACGGGGCGAGCACCGCTACGGTGCTCAGCGAAGAGGCGATCAGGATCACGAAGATCGACGATGACTTGTTGCGCCAGGCCAGATACAGCAGGAACAGGCCGATCAACGCCGCCGGCACGATGATCGCTTCTTTGAGTGCCGCGCTGATCGCCACCATTACCCCGCCGCAGATTGCAGCGATGATCCGCCACAGTCTTGCGCGGGCGCGCAAGGCCAGCACCAGCAACAGCAAGGCGCTGCACACGGAAAATAGATAGGGATTTTCGGCAAGAAAGAATCCGGCGTAATCGATGAAGGTGAAATACAGGCTGGCAAATATCAGCGCCAGGTAGGCGACGCGCGCTCCGTAGAGCAGATAGCCGAGGCCGGCAATCAGTAGAGGAATGAGGCACGAGATAACAAATTGCATCCAGAGGGCCGGCTCCCAGGAGGAGTCGATGGTGTAGATAAGGCCAAGCAGCATGTGCATGCCCGGCGGATAAATCGTATCGGCGATATTGGCATTGTAATTCGGATTGATGAAATTCAGGGCGCGCTCTACATAGAGCTGCATGTCGCTGTACACATAATCCGTGGCGCGATGTGTGATGAAGATGTAGTAATAGCGCCAGCTGATTCCGATGAGATAGGCAAGGACTGCGAGCGCAGGAAGCAGTTTCGTTTTTATATATCCGGAAAGCATGGTTAGTTCTCGTCGATCACGATTATTGATTTTTGGTATATCCATGTGCTGAGGCGCAAATCGCTTTATGGCGAAAACCAACAACATTGGCTATAAAACTATAGTTCAACTAGATAATGCCTGCGTATTTTGGCGTAAATAAATCGTGTGAGTGGCGCCGGTTTTTCGGCGGTTTGTCAGTAAATTACGGCTGAATCATCCGCTGGGGCGGGGTGAAATCGTTCGATGATGCGGGGCGAAACTTGTGGTAGGCATGGATATTCGCGCACACATTTAACGAGATAAATAGTTCAAAAATCTCGTACAACGCATATAAGCACAAGTCGTAAAAAATAAATTCATTTTTTGGGGTTGGAGAATGAAGGCAGTCATCCTTTGCGGTGGGCAGGGGACACGCATTCGGGACGTCTCCGAGATCGTGCCCAAGCCGATGTTGCCGATCGGCAATTACCCGGTCCTCTGGCACATCATGAAGATCTATGCCCACGCGGGCATCACCGATTTTGTGATCTGTCTCGGCTACAAGGGTTGGCAGATCAAAGAGTTTTTTCTTGAATACAAGGCGATGACTTCGGACTTCACGATCCAGCTGGGCCATCACAATCGAATCGAGTTTCACAACGGTTCCGATGAGGCGCAGTGGCGCGTGACCTTGGTGGATACGGGCCTGAACGCGCAGACCGGCGCGCGTCTCTGGAATGCGCGCGCTTATCTCGATGACACCGACCGGTTCTGTTTGACCTACGGGGATGGCGTGGCGGATGTCGATGTGCGCAGCTTGCTCGAGGCGCATGCGCGCAGCGAAAAGGTCGGCATGTTGACCGGCGTGCGTCCGGCGGGACGGTTTGGCGAGCTTGAGCTGCAAGCCAATGTGGTGACCAGTTTCCACGAAAAGCCCAATGCGCGCGCCGGCTGCATCAACGGCGGCTTCATGGTGTTTGACGCCGAACGTGTGTGGTCGTATCTACACGATGGCGAGGAGCTGAATCTTGAACAGGAGGTGCTCCCGGCCATGGTCGCTGACCGGCAGTTGGCCATGTATGAGCATCGTGGATTTTGGCAATGCATGGATACCTTCCGCGAATACACGCTGCTCAATGAGATGTGGAAACGTCAGGAAGCGCCATGGAAGGTTTGGTGAGGTCACAGCGGATTCCGGGGAGGATCTATGGACTGCGTCAATGAGGCATTACGGCAGTATCGCGATTGCAACGTCCTGGTGACAGGACATACGGGCTTCAAGGGTGCATGGCTGTGCGTATGGCTGAGTGAACTCGGGGCAAGGGTGTCGGGGTTGGCGCTGGCGGCGCATACTCAGCCGAATCTGTATGGCGCTGCGCGGGTGGCGCGGGACGTCACGGATATCCGTTGCGATATCACTGACTACGGCGCCGTGGTCGCGGCGATGCGCGCCGTGTCTCCCGAGATCGTGTTTCATCTGGCGGCGCAGCCTCTGGTGCGCCGTTCATACTGGGAGGCGCGCGCCACCTTCGAGACCAATTTCATGGGCACGGTCAATGTGCTGGAGGCGGTGCGCCATGTTCCCAGCGTGCGCGCCGTGGTGCATGTGAGCACCGATAAGTGTTATGAAAACAAAGGCGCGCACTATGCGTATTCCGAAGATGATGCGCTGGGCGGTCATGATCCCTATAGTGCATCCAAGGCGGCGGCGGAGCTGGCGTTTTCTTCGTTCGGGCGCAGCTTTTATTCATCACCGGCGAGCACGGTCGGGACCGCATCGGGGCGCGCCGGCAATGTGATCGGCGGCGGCGATTGGGCGGAAGACCGGGTCGTTCCGGATTGTGTGCGCGCTATCATGGAGGCGCGCACCATCGTGATCCGCAATCCGACGGCGGTGCGGCCCTGGCAGCATGTGCTGGAAGCGCTCAGCGGCTATCTCACGCTGGGCGGCGAACTGCTGGCGGGCAATCGCGCGGTCAGCGGCGCATGGAATTTCGGTCCCGATCCGACGAACACCAAAACGGTTGCGGATCTCGTCGATGCCTTCACCCGCGCTTGGGGCGAGGGCGCATGGAAATTCGAGCAGGAAAAGACCTCCGCCCACGAGGCGGCTTATTTGACGCTCTCCAATCGCAAGGCACGGGACCGGCTCGGCTGGTGGCCGCGCTGGGACTTTTCCGAGACCGTTCGCCGCACGGCGCAGTGGTACCGCGATTTCGCGCAGGGCGCGGATGCGCGCGAGCTATGTCTGGCGGATATCCACGCCTATACGCAGCGCGATCATGCGCCGTGGGAGTGGCATGTCATGCATGCAGCGAACGCAGATGTGCGGCGCGTGGATGTTTGACGAGCCGAGGCAGCGCCGTGCCATCTGCGGCGCGGATCATAATGGGGGGAATGCATGAGGCATCGCATCATCGAAGACGACATGAAGGAATTGGTCGCGCGCGATCTGCCCTGGGAGAAATTTTCCGGCAAGACCGTGCTGGTCACTGGTGCGTATGGTTCCATACCCGCGTATATGATCGAGGCGCTGCTCCATCTCAATCAATGCCGCCCGGAGTTCGATGTGAAGGTGCTGGCCATGGGCAGGAGTCAGGAAAAATTTCACAAGCGCTTTGCGCGGGACATGGCCCGCAGCGATGTGCAGTTCATTGCACAGGATGTCGCTACGCCGTTGCATCTCTCGGGTCCGGTGGATTACATCATTCACGGGGCGGGCTGGGCGAGCCCGAAATATTATGGCGCCTATCCGGTGGAGGTGATGGCGCCGAACGTGCTCGGCACCCATCATTTACTGCAACTGGCGCATGATAAAAAGGTCGCGGGATTTCTGTTTATCAGCAGCGCGGAGATTTATGGCGCGCCGCCTCCCTCGGAGATCCCGGTGCGCGAGTCCTACACGGGTAATGTAGACCCGGCGGCGCTGCGCTCGTGCTACGCCGAAGCCAAGCGCATCGGTGAGACGATGTGTGTTTCCTGGCATCACGAGTTTGGCGTGCCGGCCAAGATCGCGCGCGTCTTTCACACCTACGGCCCCGGCATGGCGCTCGATGATGGGCGCGTATTCGCCGACTTCGTCGCGGATGTTGTGGCCGGCCGCGATATCGTGATGCGCAGTGATGGCAGCGCCATCCGCGCTTATTGTTATCTGGCCGATGCGGTCGACGGCCTGTTTCGAATTCTGCTGCAAGGCGATCCCGCCGTGGCCTACAACCTGGGCAACGACGAGGCCGAGTGCAGCGTGGCGGAACTCGCGCAGACGCTTATTGACGCCTTTCCCGAGAAGGGACTGAAACTGAGACACGGCAAGTCGCAAGGCGGCGGTTATCTCAAGAGTCATGTGCAGCGCATCTGCCCGGACACTACTCGACTGAGGAGTCTCGGTTGGTCGCCGCGGTATTCGATACGCGAAGGTTTCAGCCGCATGGTGCGGAGTTATGGCGATGACACACGAGCGCGAGGCCGAGCAGATGCCAAGCTTTCCCTTTCTTAGTCAGCAGGCGTCCGCCACGGCGCAGATCGACCTTGGCGAATTCGCGCACCATATTCGCCGGTGGTCGCTGGAGATGGTACACCGGGCCAATGCCTCGCACATCGGCGGCGCGCTCTCGGCCGCGGACATCCTGGCGGCGCTCTACGGGCGCATACTCAAGGTACGCCCGGAGGAACCGGCATGGCCGGAGCGCGATCGTTTCGTTATGAGCAAGGGCCACTGTTGTGTCGGCTTGTATTCGGCGCTGGCGTTGCGGGGATTTTTTTCCACCGAGCGCCTGCAGCGCTACGCGCAACCCGGTTCGTTGCTCATGGGGCACGCGAGTCACAAAGTCCCCGGCGTGGAGTGGTCGACCGGTTCGCTCGGGCAGGGCCTCGGCCTCGCGGCGGGGCAGGCCTACGCGGGCAAGTTGCGCAACAGCGCATGGCGTGTCTACGCGCTGCTCAGTGACGGCGAACTCAATGAAGGCTCGACCTGGGAGGCGGTGATGTTCGCCGGTCACCATCGCCTGGAAAAGCTCTGCATGGTGATCGATAAAAACGGCCAGCAGGCGATGGGCGTGACGGCCGGCATACTCGATCTGGGCGCCGTCGCGGAAAAAATCCAGGCCTTCGGCTGGGAGGCGTGCGAGGTCGACGGCCATGATCTCGACGCCTTGGTGACGGCCTTGTCCGCGCCGCCGGCGGGCAAGCCGCGCTGTGTGGTAGCGCATACCGTCAAGGGTAAGGGCGTGGCCTACATGGAGCACAATCTCAAATGGCATTACAGCGCTCCGCACACACGCGAGTTGTTCGAGTTGGCGCTGGAACAGCTCGCGCAAGGCGCCCAGGAGGAGCGGCGATGAGGAACGCCTTCATCGAACATTTGACGGCGCATATGGCGCAGGATGAGAGCATATTTCTTGTCGTGGGCGATCTAGGCTACAGCGTGGTCGAGCCGCTGGTGGAGCGCTACCCCGAGCGCTTTCTGAACGCGGGCGTGGCCGAGCAAAACATGACCGCGGTGGCCTGCGGCCTGGCGCGTGAAGGCTACAAGGTGTTCACCTACAGCATCGCCAATTTCACCACGCTGCGCTGCCTGGAACAGATCCGCAACGGCGTGTGTTATCACGGGCTGCCGGTGTGCGTGGTCTCAGTCGGCGGCGGTTATATGTATGGCTATCTCGGGCCCACCCACCACGCCACGGAAGACATCGGCATCATGCGTACCCTGCCGGGGATGCGCGTGTTTGTGCCGTTTTCGCAGCGTTCCGCACAGCTGGCCTTGGACGAGGTATTGCAACAGCCCGGCCCGGCTTATATCCGCTTGGGGCGCCAAGGCAAGGCGGTCGATGATGTCGCGCACAACGGTCTCACCTTGGTGCGCGCCGGCGCAGCGGGTTCCACGGAGCGCGCGGTGATCGCGGTCGGCAAGATCTGCGATCGCGTGGTGAGATTCGCGGAAGAGCGCACGGCGGATCTATATGCGCTGTGCCGGGTGAATCCCTTGCCGGAACCCGATCTCGCGAAGCTGTTTGAACAGTATGCCGAGGTGACGGTGATCGAGGATCATCAGCGCAACGGCGGGGTGATGTCGGCCCTTGCGGAGTTTTCGACCGGGATCAAGGGCGTCAACATCGCCGGCCGATTTTCCTTGGCCATCGAGCACGAGGATGGGCAACGCGCGGCCCTGTTGTTTGGCGATCAATCACGGAACGTAATCCATGAATGAAACACAGCAGAAAAAGATCAGCGTGATCATGCCGGCCCGCAACGAAGAGGGTAATATTCCGCGTGCGTACCAGGAGCTGACCGCGGCCTTCGCGACCATCCCGCAGTATGACTATGAGGTCATCGTGGTCGACAATGGCAGCACCGATCAAACCGAGGGGCGCGTGCGGGAGCTTTGCGCGCGCGATGCGCGCTGGAAGTATGTGCGGTTTAGTCGCGATTTCGGCGGCGAGACCTCGATCACCGTCGGGATGCGCGTGATCAGCGGCGATGCGGCGATCACGGTGTTCTCCGATCTGCAGGACCCGCCGCAGCGTATCCCGGATTTCATCAAGAAATGGGAAGAAGGATATGATGTCGTCTACGGCGTCATCGAGGAGCGCAACGATCACCATCCCTTGCGCGGGCTGGCGGCCAAGGCGGCCTACCGGCTCATCGGTTATTGTTCCGATATCAAGATTCCGCCGGACACCGGCGATTTTCGCCTGCTCGACCGGCGCGTGGTCGAGGCCTTCAATCGTCTGGATGAGCGCGAGCGCTATGTGCGCGGTCTGGTGCATTGGGTCGGGTTCAAGAAATTTCCGCTCACCTATAGCCGACGGCCGCGCCAGTGGGGCAAAAGCAAGGCGCCGTGGTGGTGGTGTTTTCAGTTCGCCCTGAACGCGATTACCAGTTTCTCCACTAAGCCGCTGAAGATGTTCACGGTGTTTGGTTTTGGGGTGGTCGTTTTCTCTATTGTTCTATCCATCTACTACGCCTCCACCTATATCTTCAACATCGACGATCCCCCGCGTGGCATCCCGACCATCTTGATCCTGTTGTTGTGGAACCTCGGCATCATGTCGCTCGGGATCGGCATTTTGGGCGAATACATCGGCAATATTTACAAGGAGACCAAGCGGCGGCCGTTGTGCATCGTCGATCGCACGGTGAACCTCGATGCCAAGGCGGTGCAGGATGCGCTCGGTGGTATCGGCTAGCAAGTGTGATGGAGCTCTATAAATCCTGCATGGCGCTCCTCGCCGGGGATCGCACTCACGCGCAGTTCATACGCTTTCTGTTAACGGGTGTCGTGAACACCCTGTTCAGCTATTGCGTGTTTTCACTGCTCTTGTTCCTTGGGTTCGGGGCGTTTGCCGCGCTGCTGATCGCCAGTGTGTGCGGCATCCTGTTCAATTTTCAGACCATCGGCCGCCTGGTGTTTCGCCGGCTCGATGCGCGCATGCTCTTGCGTTTTTTCGCGGTTTATATCGTGGTGTTTGTCGTAAATTGGGCGGCGCTCAAGGCCTTGATGGACCTCGGCGCCTCGGGCTATCTGGCGCAGGCCGTGCTGGTGCCGCTGGTGGCTGTGATGTCGTTTCTCGGGCACAAATTTTTCGTGTTCAATGCGCGCTATTGCGACTGAAGGAGGCTCTGAACATTTCCATCCAGTCATTCTTAGAGTACGGAAAGCAAAAAATGCGATTTTTGCTGTCCTTACTTTCAGTGGCTTGCAGCCATCGAATTCATTCCATCAGGATCACCGGATTCAACCAATTGGCGTGATCATAAAAATCCTGTTCGAGCGGATCGGTGAGCAAGGCGATCCGCTGAGCGTTGTTGAAATAGACCTCGCCCGGTAACGCGCCGCGGCCGCCGGTCATGGCGCCGCTGCGCCACAGCGTTTGGCCATCGACCTGGACCAGGAACTCCACCTTGCCCAGATAGGCCTCATCATCCACACCCACCTTGAATCGAAAACCTCGCGCCCCCGGCGGCAACGCGTACTCCAAGCGCGACGGCGCGTGCGTGCCGATGCCGTGGTTATACGTGACATTGTTGACCGAAAGCACATTGCCGTCGACCGAGCGATCGATGAGCGGCGCCTTGTAGGACTGGGTGGCGGAGAGCCGGGTCAAGGATTGGATGAGCCGCTCCTGGCCGTTCGGACGAAACTCGTCCGAGTTGGCGTGATGTGCCAGCACCGTGGCGCCGACGATCAGCACGAGCGCCAGACTGGCCTCCGGCAGCCAGGTGAAACGAGATCTCGTGGCGGCGTTCTCCATAAAGATCGCCCAGCCTCGCGGGAAAAAGCTGAACAGATTGAGCAGAACGAAACCGCCGGTGATCACCAGCGCCAGCAGCCACCACATCGCATCCCCCTGTACGCCGTGCACGAGTTGAATATTGAAGAAGGCGGCTACGGTGATCACCAGCGCCCAGGGAAACGCACCGGGTGCAGTAGCCGCCCAGAACAAGGCCATGACCACCGCCGGGAGCAGGTAACGTTCATGCATGCCCGGCAGCAGCACGAAAAAGGCCAAGGCGCAGAACAGGACATATTTCCAAAGCGTGGCGCGATCCCGGATGCGAAATGCGGCGATGAAGATCCCGAGGCAATAGAGGGCGAACAGCAGCATGCCCAAGCCCTTGGGGGTGCCGAGGAACTGCAGGCCGCCGCCAGCCGCGGCGGCGGATGCAAGCAGTGCTTGGCTGTCCGGCGTCGAATTTCCCACGAGCAGCAGCCAGAGGTTCGCGGCGTTGAGCGTGGCGTAGGGATAGAGGTTGGTGGTGTGCAGATAGGCATTGCTCAGGGCATGCGCGAGACCGCCTGCCAGGATGAATGGCAGCAGCACCAGCAGCGCGATCATCCCCGCCAATAGCAGGCCGCGCCCATACCGGCGCACATCGCGCAATACCAGCGCCCCGATCACCGGCGCAAAGGCAATCATCTGGAACTTGGTCAGTAGCGCCAGGACCCACAGCGTCGGCGCCGCCCAGCCACCGCGTTTTTTCAGGCACAGATAAAATCCGGCGGCCATCAGCATGGCCGGGAACAGGTCCACCTGGCCCCAGGCCGGCCCGCCGGCCAGCAGGGCGGGATTGAAGGCGCTCAGGGCGAGTATGGCCGTTGTGGTAGGCGGGGCGACGCGCGATTCCTTCAGTTCGTTCCAGATCAGGCGCACCAGCAGCAGATGCGCGGCATAGATCGGCCAGAGCATGAAAAATTTGTGCGCGATCCCGGCCTTGGGCGGTAACCCCAGCAGCTCGAACAATTGGCCGACCACCCACAGCCACTCCACATACAGCGGGGGATAGTTGCCGGGAAAATCGGCAAAGCCGTGGCGCTGGAGGTGCCCGGTCCAATCGGCGTAGGAGATCTGATCGCCGTGTGTCAGTGAAAACGTCAAAGCGAGATTCAGGGCGATGCAGCCCAGCGCGTACACAACGAAGGTAGATTTTTTCTCCAGCATTACGCGTGATGCACCGGGCGGCGTTTGCTGCTGCCGATCTTGCGGCGGTGGTCCGGACGTACCGTTGCCCGCAGGGCATCCCCCTTGTTGCAGCACGGTACTACGCATCCCAATCTCATGAGCTCCTCCCGGATCGAGCCGATACCGCTGGCATAGGAAAAAGCTTAGTCAGGCAACCGGCGCAATTCAAACCGCGAGGGAGGCGATTGTCGCACTTGAATGTTCTTGAAATGTTTTCTATGCTTGCGCGAGAACGTTATGAGAACTTTTATGCTGACCGCACAACAGGCGAACATCCTGGCCTTCATCGAACAGACCCTGCTCCGCAGCGGGAAGGCCCCGACGCTCGCGGAGATCGGATCGGCGGTGGGCATCCGCTCGCGCGGCGCGGTGCACCGCCATGTCCAGGCCTTGACCGAAAAGGGCTATCTGGAGCGCAAATCGCACGGCTGGCGCGCGATGCGCCTGGGCGAGGAACACGCCAGCCGGGCCGCGACACTGCCGCTGCTCGGGCGCATCGCCGCCGGACAGCCGATCGAGGCGATCCCGGATCAGGAGGAGATCAATTTGATGGAGTTCCTGCTGGGGCCTGATCGCTACGCGCTGCTGGTCAAGGGCGACTCGATGATCGAGGCGGGGATACTCGATGGCGATACCGTGATCATCCGCCGCGGCGAACGGGCGCGCAGCGGCGATATCGTCGTCGCCCTGATCGATGATCAAGAGGCCACGCTCAAGCGTATCAAATATCGAACGGATGGCTATATCGAACTGATCCCGGCCAATGCCGGCATGCCGACCATGATTTATAGCGCCGAGCGCGTGCGGATACAGGGCGTGCTGGTGGGCCAGTTTCGCACCTACGGTTAGCACCGGGCTGCTAGTGGTAAATCACGATTCCAGGAGTGGCATCGCCCTGACCTTCGGGACCGATTGGATCGTCCACTGATCCAGCCCCCAGTCCAAGAGGAGACGCGCAGATTCCCGCCGCAGTTCCAGAGGTGGGGTCAGCCCCAGGAATGCCAAGGCGCGCCACAACGCGGGCGTGGGATTTTTGTAATCGAGCGGCGGGGCGTAGGTTTGTTTGCTGAGTTTTTCGCCCTGCTGATTGACGGCGATGGGCAGATGTCCGTACTGCGGGGTGGGTAGGCCCAACAGTCGTTGAATGTGGATTTGTCCGCCGGTGAGTTCCAGCAGATCGCTGCCGCGGATGATCTCGCTGATGCCTTGCGCGGCATCGTCGACGACGACCGCCAGTGAATATGCGAAGAGGGCGTCCGCACGGCGGATGACGAAATCGCCGAGGGTGCGGGCGATATCCTGGTGCTGCCGGCCCTGTACCAAGTCGGTGAATTCGATCGATACCGTCGGTGCGCACAGCCGAACCGCCCTGGGTGTTTTTCCATTTGGCAAGCCGGCGCGGCAGATGCCCGGATAGATCTCATGTCCAGCGAGCTCCTTGCGGCTGCATCCACAGTGATACGTTACCCCCAGCCTGCCCAATTCCTCCAGCGCAGCGCTATAGGCCTCGTTGCGCCTGCTTTGATACCACACCTCTTCGTCCCAATGCAGGCCAAAGGCATCAAGACAACGGAGGATTTCATCGGCGGCACGCGCCACCTCGCGCGGCGGATCGAGGTCTTCGATTCGAACCAGCCAGCAGCCGCGCAGCGCCCGGGCCTGTAGAAAACTGCCGAGGGCGGCGATCAGAGAGCCGAAGTGTAGGGGGCCGGTGGGGGAGGGGGCGAAGCGCCCGCGATAATCGTGATGCATGCTGATCAATATGACAATTTTGACACTATTGTCCATAATAAACCCAACCTCCCAAGCCCATGTTGAAAATTTGCATGCATCTCTAGACTTGGTCTAAGGGTGGCGTTATGATTCCCCATTAATTGAATAAAACGACCAACGACATTTCCGGAGGACAATTAAATGAGCGTACTGGTAACCAAACAAGCCCCTGATTTTACCGCCGCCGCCGTGATGGGCGACGGAAGCATCAAAGAAGATTTCAAACTCTCAAGCCTGCGCGGCAAGTATGTCGTGCTGTTTTTCTATCCGCTGGACTTCACCTTCGTGTGCCCGTCCGAGATCATCGCTCATGATCATCGCCTGAAGGCATTCAAGGAACTGGGCGTCGAGATCGTTGGCGTTTCCATCGATTCGCAGTTTACCCACTTCGCCTGGCGCAACACACCGGTCGACAAGGGTGGCATCGGCCCGGTCGGGTTCCCACTGGTCGCCGACGTCAAACACGAAATCGCCCAAGCCTATGGTATCGAGCATCCGGCAGGCGTGGCGCTGCGCGCCTCGTTCCTGATCGACAAGCAAGGCGTGGTGCAGGCCCAAATCGTCAACAACCTGCCGCTGGGTCGCAATGTCGACGAAATGCTGCGCTTGGTCGATGCACTGCAATTCACTGAAAAGCATGGCGAAGTTTGCCCCGCCGGCTGGAAGAAGGGCGAGGAAGGCATGAAGCCCGACGCCAAGGGTGTGGCCAGCTATCTGAGCAAGCACTCCAAAGAGCTGTAAGGTCGCCGGTCACCGGCCAAGGCCAAAAGCCGCAGGGTTTACGCCCTGCGGCTTTTTTCTTTATTACCTCTAAAGCTTTCAGGTTTAGTCCAGATATATAACCCAGAAGGGTGATAAGTATTGGGTTATATATTGATAGGGTTTTGGATATGGCCTCACAGCAGATCAAATGGGTTATCGAAAGCGTGCGTGAGGACGGTCGGCAATTCCGTCCCAGCGATTGGATCGAGCGTATTTCAGGCCTGATGGGCCGGTTCGGTCGAGACCATCGCCTGCACTATTCGGA
Organism: Pseudomonadota bacterium; assembly: GCA_040752855.1. GTDB lineage: Bacteria > Pseudomonadota > Gammaproteobacteria > RBG-16-57-12 > RBG-16-57-12 > JBFMHP01. The sequence continues at coordinate 34,733 of JBFMHP010000022.1, forward strand.
TGAGGTGCAGCCCTGCATGGTCAATGGCACCAAATGCCTGATGGTCGCCGAGAAATTCCGGGAGATCAATCCCGACGGTTACAATTACATCATGGCCTTTGCCCGCGACAATAAATTGCGGGTCCATGAGAAGCCGTGAACGCATAAAAACAGGCAGATAAAGAAAAGGGGAGCCTATGCTCCCCTTTTTGATTGCCAATCGGAACGCATCAGCGATTGATGTGTTTCTCCCGGATTTCATCCAGCGTCTTGCAATCGATGCACAGCTGTGCGGTCGGGCGCGCCTCCAGGCGACGGATGCCGATTTCCTCGCCGCAGTTCTCACAGTAGCCGTACTCGCCGCTGTCGAGGGTTTTGATCGATTCTTCGATCTTCTTGATGAGTTTGCGTTCGCGGTCGCGGGTGCGCAGTTCCATGGTGAAATCTGATTCGATCGTGGCGCGATCGTTGGGATCGGGCACGTTGCTGGACTCGTCCTGCATGTGATGAACGGTTTCGTCGACCTTCACCATCAATTCCTGCTTCCAGCCCGCGAGGATCTTGCGGAAGTGATCGACTTGGCTGTCGTTCATATAGTTTTCACCCTTCTTCAGATTGTAGGGGGTGAAATTGGTGAAGGTATCCAACGGTGATGTTTCGCGTGCCTGAATACCGGTTGCGGCGGGTGTCTTTTTAACAGCAGGTTTCTGTGTCATAGCCTTGTTCTTGGGTGGCTCTGCCTTCGGGGCCGCGGTTTTAACCGCGGGCTTGGCGGCGGGTTTCGCAGCCGGAGCGGCCTTCGGGGCAGAGGTTTTAGCGGGTGTTTTTACCGTGGTTTTAGCGGCTGGTTTGGCCGCTGATTTAGCTTTGGGCGCGGGTTTTGCGGCAGCCTTCGCAACAGGCTTAGCGGGCGCCTTGACCGCTTTTTTCGCGGGCGCTTTCACGGTTGCCTTGGCCGGAGCCTTCTTCACCGTTTTGGTCGCAGAGGCCGTTGCCTTTTTCGCCGGGGCTGTTTTTGAGGGTGTCTTTTTGGCTTTAGCTTGAGCCATGAGGCCTCCTACCTGTCCAATAAAATGTAAGCGTGCATCTATACCAGAATCACAATGAAAGCGCAATAAAACGGCATGAGGTTGCGAGGGCTGTATGGTTTGCCGGGACGGCTCGAGTAATATTTTAGTTTCAATGGATTGCATGCCGTCCGATGCGTCGTAAAACTGGTAAAAGGGGCGCATTTGGGTAACATATGGCAGGTTTTGAAAATAGTTAAGGAATTGAAAATGAGCAGTTTGAAGGCTTTGATTTTTGACGTGGACGGCACACTGGCCGATACCGAACGGGACGGCCACCGGGTGGCATTCAACATGGCCTTTGCCAATGCCGGGTTGGATTGGGACTGGTCCGTGGAACTGTATGGCGAGTTGCTCACGGTGACCGGCGGGAAGGAGCGCATCCGGTATTACCTGGATCGATACAACACGGTATTCCAACGTCCGAGCAATTTCTCCGATTTCGTGGCGGGTCTGCATGCCTCCAAGACCACGTTCTATACCGAACTGCTCTCGCGCGGTCAGATCCCGTTGCGTCCCGGCGTGGCGCGGCTGCTCGATGAGGCGCGCGCCGAGGGCATACGCCTGGCGATCGCCACGACCACGACCCCGGAAAATGTCTCCGCGCTTTTGGCCTATACCCTTGGCGAGCATTCGCTGGATTGGTTCGAGGTGATCGGCGCGGGCGATATCGTCCCGGCCAAAAAGCCGGCGCCGGATATCTATCATTATGTGATGCAGGAGATGAACCTGGCCCCTGAAGACTGCATGGCCTTCGAGGACTCGCGCAACGGCATCCTGGCGTCGAGGCAGGCGCGGCTGCCCACGGTCATCACCATCAACGGTTATACCGCCGATGATGACTTCAGCGGCGCGGCTATCGTCGTCGATCAGTTCGGCGAGCCGGGAGCGCCCTTCAAGCTGCTGGCGGGTGATGCCCATGGTCATAAGCATGTCGATCTTGCGCTGATTCGGAAGCTCCACAAGGCGGCGCATGGCTGACCGGCTCGCTGCGCGGATGCGGGACATCCAGCCGTTTCACGTCATGGAGCTGCTGGCCCGCGCCCGGGCGCTGGAGGCCCAAGGCCGCTCCATCATCCATCTGGAGATCGGCGAGCCGGATTTCCCGACCCCTCAGGCCGTTGTGGCCGCGGCAAGCCAGGCCTTGCAGGCCGGGCAGACGCAATACACTCCGGCGCTGGGACTGCCGGCGCTGCGCGAGGCGATCAGCGCGTTTTATCGGCAGCGCCACCAGGTGGAGGTGGCGCCTGAGCGCATCATCGTCACACCCGGCGCCTCCGGGGCCTTGCTGCTGGCGCTCGGGGTGCTGGTCGATCCGGGGCAGGAGGTCCTGCTGGCCGATCCCGGCTATCCCTGCAACAGGAATTTCGTGCGGTTTCTGGAGGGGGCTCCGCTGAGTGTGCCGGTGGATGCTGCGAGTAATTTTCAGCTCAGCGCCCGACACGTCGAGCAGCACTGGTCGGCGCGGACCAAGGTTGCGCTGGTGGCCAGTCCTTCCAATCCCACTGGCACCGTGGTCAGTACAGATGAGCTGCGCGCGATTCATGCAGCAGTGGCGCAGCGCGGCGGCAGCCTCATCGTCGATGAGATCTATCACGGGCTGATCTATGGGCAGCAGGATGAAACCGCGCTCGCAATTTCCGATCAGCTGTTTGTCATCAACAGTTTCTCGAAATATTTCTGCATGACCGGTTGGCGCCTGGGTTGGCTGGTGGTGCCGCCGGCGTATGTCGAGGCGGTCGACAAGCTGGCGCAGAACCTCTTTCTGGCGGCCTCGACCGTGTCGCAATACGCCGCGCTGGCGGCGTTCTTGCCAGAGACCATTGTGGAGCTGGAGCGGCGTCGCGCGGAATACCAACGGCGCCGTGATTTTCTGCTTCCCGCCTTGCGCAAACTGGGCTTTGGGGTGCCGTGTGAACCACAGGGCGCATTTTATATCTACGCCGATTGCAGCCGGCTGGTCGGCGACAGCTATCCCTTCGTCATCGACTTGCTGGAGAAGGCCGGGGTGGCGGTGACGCCGGGGCTGGACTTTGGCAGCAACGATGCGCGCCGTTACGTGCGCTTTTCTTACGCCAACTCCCTGGAAAATCTCGTGGAAGCCGTCAGCCGGATCGGGCACTATCTCAAGAGCAAGTGATTCCCGCGTCGCTGTAAAGGTTACTAAAACACGGACGATATCCACTTAAAGGCTTTTTAACCAAAGTGGACACTGGGAACACCAAACCACAGACAGTCACCCCCATGGCACGCATCAAACTCGTCGAAGCGGATACCAAGAACATCAAGGTGGGCAGCGGCCTGCCTTGGATGCTTTATGATGCGGAAAATGGCGGCACCGCGTTGTTCAAGCAAGGCGAAGAGGTGACGTATGCGATGCTCGGGCGGATCGTGGCGCTGGTGCGCAAGGGCGTCTATCGTGATTTTGTGGACGCCCCCGCGACGGCCGACGCACAGACCACGCCTGCTCACAAAGGCGAGGTCGAGGTGGCCCCGCCGGTGCGCCGCCCGCGCAATCTGAAGATCGGCTTTTTCGAGACAGTCACTCATCTGCATACCGAGCTTGCCAGCGTGTTCGAGGACATCGAGCGGGGCATCCGTAACAAGATCTCACATCGTGTATATGAACTGGCTCAACAGGTCCAGGATATCTGCTGGGTGAACCCCGATGCCGCGCTGGGCGTCGTTCACATGGACAAGCGCGGCAATTACACCGTGCGCCACCCGCTGCATTCGGCCATCCTGTGCGAACTGGCCAGCCGCACCTTCACCATGGATGAAGACGATCGCCTGAGCATGGTCTGCGCCGTGTTGACCTCGAATATCGGCATGCGTCAGTTGCAAGAGCAGCTGCACGCACAGAAAGAACCGCTGAGCGACGAGCAACGGGCAGCGGTCCGCTCACACCCCGAGCGCAGCATCGAGCTGTTGCGCGCCGTGGGTGTGAAGGATGAGAAATGGCTGGAGACCATCCTCCAGCATCATGAGGAACACGATGGCAACGGCTATCCGCGCGGACTGGATGAGACCCAGCTGAGCCGCGAATCGATGCTGGTCAGCATGACCGACCGCTATCACGCCATGATTTCCGCGCGCGATTACCGCCAGGCGATGTCACCGATCGAGTCTTTGCGCAGCTTGTATCTGTCATTGAAGGATTCCAAAAAGGCGCTGCTGGCCCAGGCCTTCATCAAGATGCTCGGGTTGCATCCGCCCGGAATGTGCGTGCGCTTGTTCAACGGCGATGTCGGCATCGTCGTGCGCCGCGGGGTGAAGGGGGGCGCGCCACGGGTGATGAGTTTTATCAGTCCGCGCGGCGGCCCGTATGAAAAACCGGTGATCCGCGATACCCAGCATGCCGAATTCAAGATCAAGGAACTGGGCTCGATCGACTTGATCGAACGGCCTGTCAGCGCCGAGCAACTGTGGGGCTGATTTACTTCAGTCTGCGGTAATAATCCACCCACATCGCGGTGGCGCCGGCCACGGCCACCGGCATCACGATGAAATTGAGCAAGGGTATCATGGTCATGACCAAGGCGGTGGCGCCGAAGCCGAGGCTGTTGCCGCGATATTGGCGCAGCAGCGCGCGCTGGTCCGGGAATGACAGGCCGCGATTGCCCAGGGGATAGTCGCTGTATTCCACCGCCAGCATCCAGGCGCTGAAGATAAACCACAACAGCGGCGCGAATAGATTCAGGCCGGGGATGATGAACAGTAGCAACAAGGGAATGGCCAGTTTCGCGAAGTAACCCAGTTTTCTCCCTTCGTTCCAAACCACCTTCGGGGTCTCGACCAGGGCCTGTCTCCAGCTCACCTCGGCGGCCACTTGGCCCCCGAGGTGGCGCGCCACGGCCTCCGCGAGCAGGCCGTTGAACGGTGCGGCGATGAAATTGCCGACCAGCGAGAAGGTGAAAAAGATCACCAGTAACACCGTGAGGCCGAACAGCACCCAGAGCAGGCCGGAGAGCCATTGCAGCCAGTCCGGTAGGTAAGACATCACCCAGGCCATCAGGTGTTCGAATTGCCCGATGCTGAGGATCAGCACCACGGTAAACAGCGCCACGTTGATCAGCAAGGGGATGAGGACGTACGGGAACACCCCGGGCTTGATCAGCAGCCCGAAGCCTCGCAGAAAACACCGTGCGCCAAACAGTGGGTTCATTTTATTGTTCTCCTGTGAACGGACGGCGCGCGAGCAGGGCGCTGCCGTAGGCGGCCTCTTGTTGCGTCGCCTCGATGAGCGGCGCTTCTAGCAGGCGCGCGCGGATCGTGCGCCAGGCGGGATTTTGCGCCCCCCCGCCGGCCGAGCGGATCGAGCTGGGATACGGGGCGCCGAGTTCGGCCAGGCGTTGATAGGCCATCTGTTCGATGCGTGCCATGCCCTCGAACAGCCCGTGCAGGAACGCGGCATCATCCGCGGGGCGCGGCGTGAGTCTGGGGGCGAGGTGCGGATCGCAGACCGGGAAACGCTCGCCGGGCGCGGGCAGCGGGTAATAGTCCAGCCCCGAGGACCGGGCGGGATCGATGCGCTGACTCAGTTCGCGCAATTGTTCATTGCTGAAAAACTGCCGCAGCACCGCGCCGCCGCTGTTCGAACCGCCGCCAGCCAGCCAGAGATCGCCGAGCGGTTGGCTGTAGATGCCGTATTCCGGGGCGAAGATCGGCCGTTGGGAAATCACCTTCATCACCAGGGTTGAACCGAGCGAGGTGACGGCCTCTCCCGGCTCGTGGGCGCCGGTGGCGATGAAGGCGGCGGTGCTGTCGGTGGTGCCGGCCACCACCTGGGTGTGGGATGAAAAACCAAAGCGTGTCGCAATCTCGCGTGTGACCGGCCCCAGCACCGAGCCCGGCTCGACCACACGCGGCAGCCAATCCTTGTAGGCGCCGGTTTGCCCCAGCCAGCCCGGCCATTGCCGGCTGACCGGATCGTAGCCCAGCTTGAGGCAGTTGTTGCTGTCGCTGATGCCAAAGCGCCCGCACAGCCGGCCGCTGATCCAGTCGGCCTGGTGCAGGGCATGAGCGACATGCTCGCCGGGATAGGTCCGCTGCATCCACAACAATTTGGCGAGGCCGCAAGAGGGGCCGTGGGCGGCGGTCTCGCGCGGGGCGATGCGCGCAATGCGCTCGGCCTCGGCCACGGCGCGGGCGTCGTTGTACATCAGTGCAGGAGAGAGCGCTGTACCCAGTTTGTCGGTCAGCAGCAGGGTGCTCGATGTGCCGTCGACCGCCAGACTCCGGATGCGACCGGCCGGGATGTCCCGGAACAGGGTATCGAGCAGTGCGGCCAAGGCATCCCACCAGAGGGCGGGGTCCTGCGCGACGCACGCCCCCTCGCGCGTGGGCTCCGGAAGCGGGACGCGGGCATCCCCGTGGAGGGCGCCGCCCTCATCGATGGCCATGGCCCGGCATCCGGAGGTCCCGATGTCGATGCCGAGATACAGGGCATCGCTGGCGGCGGGGTTCATCAGGGCAGGGTGACGGGAGTGGGCGGGACCCATGCGGGGTCGCGGTGTTCGGCCACCACCGAGGTGTAGATGCCGCCGCGCACATTGAAGATCGCGGTCAAGCGCATGAAGCGGGGCTGGCAGGCGTCGACCAGATCCGTGAGGATCTCGTTGGTCACCTTCTCATGGAAGGCGCCCTGGTCGCGGTAGGACCAGTAATAGAGTTTCAGTGACTTGAGTTCTATGCATTTTCTGCCGGGCACGTACTCCAGCTTCATCTCGGCGAAGTCCGGCTGGCCGGTTTTCGGGCACAGGCAGGTGAACTCCGGGCTGTCGATGCGGATGGTGTAATCGCGCTCCGGGTTCGGATTGTCGAAGGTTTCTAAGTCTCGGCTGGGTCGGCTAGGCATGGTTTCGTCTCTGTGGTAACTTGTTTCGCTCATTGGGGAGCGGGGTATTTTACCCCGCTTTGAAACGATATTTCCATGCACGGATTAATGGCCCGAGATGCGTCTAAGTAAGATCAAGCTGGCAGGATTCAAATCCTTCGTCGACCCCACCACCATACCGTTGCCCAGTAACCTGGTCGGGGTCGTCGGGCCCAACGGCTGCGGCAAGTCCAACATCATCGACGCCGTGCGTTGGGTACTCGGGGAGACCTCCGCCAAGAATCTGCGCGGGGACTCGATGGCCGATGTCATCTTCAATGGTTCGACCGCGCGCAAGCCGGTCGGCCAGGCCACCATCGAGCTGATCTTCGACAACGTCGAGGGCAGCATCGGCGGCCAATATGCCCAGTACAACGAAATCTCGGTCAAGCGCACCGTGCACCGCGATGGGCAATCGAATTATTTTCTCAACGGCACCAAGTGCCGCCGCCGCGACATCACCGATCTCTTCCTCGGCACCGGCTTAGGCCCACGCAGCTACTCGATCATCGAGCAGGGCATGATCTCGCGCGTGATCGAGGCCAAGCCCGAGGAGCTGCGCATCTACCTGGAAGAAGCTGCCGGGATCTCCAAATACAAGGAGCGCCGCCGCGAGACCGAGACCCGCATCCGTCACACACGCGAGAACCTCGATCGGCTCAACGACCTGCGCGAGGAACTCGACAAACAGCTCGCCCACCTGCAGCGCCAAGCCAAGACCGCCGAGCGTTACAAGGAATTGAAGGAGCAGGAGCGTCTGCTCAAGGGCCAGCTCTCCGCCCTGCGCTGGAAGGCGCTGGAAGATGAGTGCGCGGCACAACAGGGCTTGATCGGCGAAGGCGAAATTGCGCAGGAGGCGATGATCGCCAAGCAGCGCAATATCGAGGCGCGCATCGAAAAACTGCGCGAAGAACACAACGAGACCAACGAGAAATTCAACGAGGTGCAGGGGCGCTATTACGCCCAAGGCGCGGAGATCGCGCGCATCGAACAGGCGATCCAGCACGCCAAGGACCGCCGCGCCCAGTTGCAGGGCGATCTGGAAGAGGCCGAGCGCGCCTACCAGGATCTGCTCGGCCACATCGAGGCGGACAAGCTCAAGATCGAGGAACTCTCGTTCGGCATGGAAGAGAATCAGTCGCAGCACGAGGAGCTGCGCATGGCGCAGGAGATGTCGGCCGAAGCGCTGACCCTGGCCGAGCAACAGATGCACGACTGGCAGACCAATTGGGAGCAGTTCAATCAGCGTGCCGCCGAGCCCTCGCAGGTGGCGCAGGTCGAGCGCACCCGCATGCAACAGCTCGAGCAGCACATGCTGCAAGCCAAGCAACGCATGCAACGTTTGGAAGAAGAACAGCGCGGACTGTCGACCGACGAACTGGACGCGGAGATTGAGCGTTACGCCGAGGATCTGGCCATCGGGGAAGAGAAGACCACGCGCCTGCACGACGAATTGCAGTCACGCCAGCTCGGTATCCATCAGCAACGCGAACAACAGCACGATCTTTCCACGCAACTCGATGCGGCGCGCAGCCGCCTGCAGACCTTGCGCGGACGCCAGTCCTCGCTCGAGGCCCTCCAACAAGCGGCCCTCGGCAAACGCCACGGCGCCGTGAGCCAGTGGCTGGAAGGCCAGGGGCTGAGCAATGCCCAGCGCCTCGCGCAAGGCATCAAGGTCAAGGACGGCTGGGAGCGCGCCGTCGAATGCGTGCTCGGTTTTCATCTCGAGGCCGTCTGCGTACCCGGGCTCGATCCGGTCGCCGGCGTGCTGCAATCGCTCGAACACGGCTCGCTCGCGGTGTTCGACACCACGGCCCAGGTTTCGGCCCCCGAGGTTAACGCCTATCCGCGCATGCTGGAGAAGGTCGACTCACCGTGGCGGCTGGATGGTCTGGTCGCCGGCGTCTATCTCGCCGACAATCTCAATCAGGCGTTGGGCATGCGCAGCTCGCTGGCGGCGCATGAATCCGTGATCACCCGCGAGGGGATTTGGCTTGGCAACGGCTGGTTGCGCGTGGTGCGCGATGCCGACGAGAAGGCCGGCGTGCTGCACCGTGAACAGGAATTAAAAGAGATCGCCGCCGAGATCGATGAGCTGCTGCTCAAGGTAGAGGGCCTGCAAAACACGCTCGAGGAGACCCGCGCGGCGGTGCGCAAGTCCGAAGAGCAGCGCGATGAAATGCAGCGTGATTTGAATCTGGCCAATCGCCAGCTGGCCGAGGTCCGTGGCCATCTGAGCGCGCGCCAGGCGCGGCTCGATCAGCGCCGCAGCCGCAACGAGCGCATCGTCCACGAGCGCCAGGAACTCGAACAACAATTGACGCGCGACCAGGAACAGTTCGACACGTCGAACGAACGCCTGAGCCAAGCCTTGGCGCAGATGGATGATCTCAGCCGCGCGCGTGAAGGGCTCATCGGTCAGCGCGACCAACTGCGCGATGCCTTGCTGCAAGCGCGCGAGAAGGCGCGCACCGATCGCGACCGCGCCCACGAGATCGCCCTGCGCATCCAGTCCATGCAGAGCACGCTGGACACCACGCGCCAGCATCTCGTGCGCATGCAGGACCAGTTGATCCAACTGGAACAGCGCCGCGAAGGTCTCAAGGCAGGACTCGCGCAAGGCGACGACATCGATGCGATGAATCTCGAATTGCGTGGCAAGCTCGACAAGCGCATCGAAGTGGAGCGCGAGCTGACCGAAGTGCGGCGCACGGTCGAAGGCATCGAACACGATCTGCGCGAAAGCACCACGCAACGCAATCAGGCCGAATTGGCCGTGCAGGACCATCGCACCCAGATGGAACAGCTGCGCATGAACTTCCAAGGCATGAAGGTGCGCTTGCAGACCTTGGTGGAAAAGGTGCAGGAGACCGGCTGGGAGCTCAAGCAATTGCTGGAGGAAATGCCGGAGCAGGCCACGATTCCGGAGTGGGAGAAACAGGTCGAGCAGGTCGGCGAGCGGATTTCGCGCCTCGGCCCGATCAATCTGGCGGCCATCAGCGAATACGAGGAGCAATCCAAGCGCAAGGAATACCTCGATGCCCAGCACGCCGATCTGATCGAGGCATTGGAGACGTTGGAAAACGCCATCCAAAAGATCGACCGCGAGACGCGCACCCGTTTCAAGGAGACCTTCGACAAGGTCAACACCGGATTGCAGACCAACTTCCCGAAACTCTTCGGCGGTGGTCACGCCTATCTTGAACTCACCGGCGAGGACCTGCTCGAGACTGGTGTCAGCGTCATGGCGCGCCCGCCCGGCAAGCGCAACAGCTCGATTCATCTGCTCTCGGGCGGTGAAAAGGCCCTGACCGCGGTGGCGTTAGTGTTTTCCATTTTTGAACTCAACCCGGCGCCGTTCTGCATGCTCGATGAGGTGGACGCACCGCTCGATGAAGCCAACGTCGGACGCTTCTGCACCATGGTGAAGGAGATGTCGCAACGCGTGCAGTTCATCTTCATCACGCACAACAAAACCACCATGGAGATGGCCGCGCAGCTCAACGGCGTCACCATGCACGAGCCCGGCGTCTCGCGCCTGGTGGCGGTGGATGTGGACGAGGCGTATGAGATGGCGGTGGGTTAGAAGCTTGCTGAAAAAACTCCCTCTCCCTCAGGGACGACTCCAGGGATGGAGTCGGTAGGACGAAGTCCGGAACACGAGTCGAGAGGGCCGGGGTGAGGGGGTAAATACGCTGCAAGCGTTTGGTTATATCCCCTCATCCTGTCCTTCTCCCTAGGGGAGAAGGGACGTGTTTGAATGTGCGGCAGATATATTTGATTGCCGGGGTAATGGTAATAAACAATGATGAGTAGGAGGCAGCCGTGGATACCCTGCGCATTAGCCTGATTCTGGCCGGAATCGCCGTGCTGGCGGTGGTTTACCTCTGGAGCCGGCGCCAGACGATGCAGCGCACGCATATCTCCCGGCGCGAGCCGGTGTTGGATGTGGCGGCGGGTGATTTTGTCGTGACTCAAGAGCCGATGCTGGAGCCTGCACTGGAACAGCCCGGCGTATCCGAGACACAGCAAGAAGCGGAAGAGTTGCGCGAGCAGAAATTTCAGATCGTCTCGCTGCTGGTCCTGGCGAAGAACCAGCAAAAACTGCGCGGCGCGCCCTTGGTGCAATCGGCCAACCGCGCCGGATTGCGCTTTGGCGAGATGTCGATATTCCATCATCACGTCGCCGAGCGTGCCGCACCGCTTTACAGTATGGCCAATGTGATCGAACCCGGCACCTTCGACCTGGCCACATTGGAGACATTCGTAACACCCGGTGTTGTGTTGTTCATGAATACCGGTGAGCAGGAAAACAAGGTCGTGGCTCTGGATGCGATGATGCGCGCGGCCAAACAGCTCAGCCGGGAACTCAACGCCCAGGTCTGCAACGCGCAACGCGAACCGATGGATGCCGATCAGCTGGAGCGTTGGTATGCAGAAACCATCGCTCAGATGTCTGCGTAATCCATGAAGATCCCTCACACGGTCGCGGAGGAAATCGCGCATCTCCGCGAACGCATCGCTCATCACAATTATTGCTACTACGTCCTCGACGCCCCCGAGATCCCAGATGCCGAATACGATCGTTTGTTCCGCCGTTTGCAGGCGCTGGAAGAACAACACCCCGAACTGATCACGCCGGATTCGCCGACGCAGCGCGTGGGCGCCGCTCCCTTGGCCGCGTTTGCGAGTGTGCGCCATGAACTGCCGATGCTCTCGCTGGCCAATACCTTCACCGATGAAGAGGCGCGCGATTTCGATCGTCGGGTGTGCGAGCGTTTGGGCATCGATGCCGTGGAATACACCGCCGAGCCGAAACTCGACGGTTTGGCGATGAGCCTGATCTATAAAAACGGCCATCTGGTGCGCGGAGCCACACGCGGCGATGGAGAGACCGGCGAGGATGTCACGCAGAATATCCGCACCGTCAAGGCGATTCCGCTCACGCTGTTGGGTAAGGATTTCCCACCGCTGCTGGAGGTGCGCGGCGAGGTCTACATGCCGAAGGCTGGATTTGAAAAACTAAATGCGATGCAGGCCGAGAAGGGCGAGAAGACCTTCGCCAATCCGCGCAACGCGGCGGCCGGCAGCCTGCGCCAGCTCGATTCACGCATCACCGCGCAACGCCCGCTGGCGTTTTATTGTTACGGCATTGGCACGGTGAGCGGTGCATCGATGCCGGATAAACACAGTGCCATCCTGGCGCGACTGCGCGAGTGGGGGCTGCCCGTTTCGAGCGAGATCCGCGTGGTGCACGGCATCGAAGGTTGTCTGGAATATTATCGCGACATCCTCAAACGCCGCGACAAGCTCCCGTATGAGATCGATGGCGTGGTGTACAAGGTCAATGATCTGGAGCAGCAAAAGCGCCTGGGATTCGTCGCGCGCGCCCCGCGCTGGGCGACGGCGCATAAGTTCCCGGCGCAGGAAGAACTCACCGAATTGCTCGCCATCGATGTGCAGGTCGGTCGCACCGGCGCGCTCACGCCCGTGGCGCGGCTGGCCCCGGTGCAGGTGGGTGGCGTGACCGTCACCAACGCCACGCTGCACAACGAAGACGAAATCCGCCGCAAGGACGTGCGTATCGGCGACACTGTCATCGTGCGCCGCGCCGGCGATGTGATCCCGGAGGTGGTGGCGGTGGTCAGGGAGCGCCGCCCCAAGCATACGAAGGAATTCGTCATGCCGGACAGATGCCCGGAGTGCGGTTCGGATGTGGTGCGACCCGATGCGCAGGCCGTTGCGCGCTGCATGGGCGGGCTCTATTGTCCGGCACAGCGCAAGGGGGCAATTCATCATTTCGCCTCGCGTCGCGCGATGGACATCGAAGGGCTGGGCGAGAAGCTCATCGATCAGCTCGTCGAGCGGGATTTCGTCCGCGATGTCGCCGATCTCTATCGCCTCACCCAAGAGCAGCTCGCCGGTCTGGAAAGGATGGGCGAGAAATCCGCGCAGAACCTGATCGATGCCCTGGAGAAGAGCAAGTCCACCACGCTGGCGCGTTTCATTTTCGCGCTGGGGATTCGTGAAGTCGGCGAGGCCACGGCGCAGACCTTGGCCCAGCACTTCGGCGATCTCAAGCCGTTGATCGAAGCGGATCTCGATACCTTGATGCAGGTGCCGGACGTGGGGCCGGTCGTCGCCGAAAGCATCAAACACTTCTTCGAGCAGCCGCACAATCTCGAGGTGATCGCAAAACTCACCGCGCCGGAGCAAGGCGGTATTCACTGGCCCAAGGTGAAAAAGGCGGCTGCGGCGGCGCAGCCCCTGGCCGGTAAAACGGCAGTGCTCACGGGAACACTTGCCAGCATGACGCGGGATGAAGCCAAGGAGCGCCTGCAGGCCTTGGGGGCGAAGGTCAGCGGCAGCGTATCGAACAAGACGGATTTCGTAGTTGTCGGGGCGGAGGCCGGCTCAAAGGCCGACAAGGCCGCGAGTCTGGGCATAGAAATGATCGACGAGGCGGAATTACTGAAACGCCTCAAGCAGTGGGAATGAGATCTCCAAGCCATAGGAGCAGGCTTTAGCTTGTGATCTGCGCAAACGCCGTCGCAAGATGGTTGTGATGCGTCAAGAACACACCGGCTTCAGCATGAATCGGTTGCATCGCTCATCCGGTAGCCGATCCCGTGCACCGTGTGCAACAGCGGTTTGTCAAAGGGCTTGTCGATGACGTCGCGCAGATAGTGGATGTGGGTCTGAAGCGAATTGCTGCTGGGCGGCTTCTTCTGCCAAATCGCCTTTTCCAACTGCTCGCGTTTGACCACGTGCGGGGCGTTTTGCATCAGGGTCTCCAGGATGCGCAGGGCGATCGGCGTGAGACTGATCTGCTGATTGGCGCGTTTGGCCTCCAGGGTGTCGAGATTCAGACTGAGATCGCCCACCTTGAGGACCGTTTGCGGCGGTTGGGCCTTGACACGCTTGGACAAGGCAGTCAGCCGCGCCAGCAGTTCCTCGAGTTCGATCGGCTTGACCATGTAGTCATCGGCGCCCGTATCGAAGCCGGCCAGTTTGTCATCGAGTGAACTGCGGCCGGTGAGCATCAGCACCGGAGTGTCCTTGCTGGCATCGCTGCGGATGCGCGCACAGACATCCAGCCCGTCGATGCCGGGCAGCGAAAGGTCCAACACGATCGCGTCGTAGCTATTCACCACGGCCAGATGCAAACCCGTCACCCCATCTCCCACGGCATTGACCTGATGCCCCTTGAGGGCGAGAAATTTCGCGATACAGGTTCTCAGACCCTCGTCATCCTCGATAACCAGAATATTCATCCCATTTTTCCCCATTGATGTTGATAGTTATATCCTCGGGTGCGTGCCCGTAGTGCTTTCTCATTATTCCATGTTGTATTTAAGTTTTATTTAACTGTTTGAAATATAACAAATATTAATTAGTCGAAGGTATTTTTGGCCTTTGGCCTGATAACGTGTTTTCCCTTTATCGGCCATGTTCCGACAATGTTTAACATTTTTTAGTGATTATTTAACACTACGCATGAATGCTATCTGCATGTTTATTATTGGAATTCAACATGCTGATTCTTGGGGTTGCCGATTTTTGGCAGTTGATTTTGGTTGTTTTTTAATGGAGCAATCGCGTATGTGTATCAAAAGTTTAATGGGACTAACTCCATTGTCGAAAACTCCAATATTGGGGTATGATTTTTTATCTTTCCCCGAATTTATCCGATTGTATATGTTAAGATTGCGAGCGTGAGCCTAAAGCAATAGAGCGTGCGGGCTGTGGGGATAGCGGGGGCTATTAAGGGGGCATAATGCGAGTCGGATTACTATCAGCCATTCTGTTGGGTATTGCCTTTGGTACAGCTCATGCGGCCAAGGAATCCAACGTCGCGATGACCAAACACAACCTGTCGGTAACCTCTCCCGGGACGGTGAAGGCTACCTCCGAAAGCGGGATCTGCGTGTTCTGCCATACCCCGCACGGTGCGGCAAATGCCGAGGGCGCGCCACTGTGGAACCGATCCATCCCGGCCTCTGGTACCTATACCTTGTATGGCTCGGGTTCGATGCAGGCAGGCACGATCACCGATATCGCGACGCCTTCCAAGCTGTGTCTCACCTGTCATGATGGAACCCAGGCCCTCGGTGCGGTGAGCAATGCCCCGGGCAGCGGCATTGGTGCCGAGATCCCCATGGCCGGTGGTGTTGGCGCTAAAATGCCTGGTGATCCAGCTTCAGGTGTTGGTGCAAATCTGGGGACCAACCTGACGAATGACCACCCGATTTCGATTACCTACGACACTGCGCTGTCAGGGGCCGACAAAGAACTGCACGATCCCGCGACGGCCCCCCATATTGTCAATACATATTCAGGCCGTACTACGAACGTCATGCCCTTGAATAAGGGCAAGGTGGAGTGCGCCAGCTGCCATGACCCGCACCTGTACGATCCCGCCGAAGACATTAAATTCCTGCGCCTCAACCGCTTCCAGAGCACTACCGCGCCCAGCGGGGATGGCACCTTCAGCGCTACCAACGACATCATCTGCATCGCCTGCCACAAAAAAGAGGGTTGGGCGGGTTCAGCACATGCCGATGCGGGCATCGCCAATGAGACCTATACCGACGCCGCAGCCACGGCGCGTGGTTTTCCCACGGGTCTGCCGGTCTATCGTGCAGCTTGTCTGAACTGCCATGATCCGCACACCGTGCAGGGGGCGCAGCGTCTGCAACGCCAGCAAAAGACCGAGCAGACCTGTTATCAGTGTCACTCGAATACACCGATACTCACCGATGCAACGCAGGTGCCGAATATCGAGAAAGACTTTCAGCTGACCTACAAGATGCCGCTGGATAAGAACAACGGCGACGGCACCGAAATGCACAAAATATTGGACGGCGATTTCACCGAATCAGCCGCCACACTGTCTGGTCCCGCGAACGACAACACCATGCGCCATGCCGAGTGCACCGATTGCCACAATCCGCACCGCGTGGCCAAGAATACCCAGGCGGATCTTGGCGGCTCCAATCTCGCGGCGACTCACCAACATCAAGATGGCGTGGTGCACACAAACGTAGCGTCCGGCGTGTTGCGTGGCGCCTGGGGCGTCGAGCCGAACTACGCTACTTTGGTGGACAATGAGTTCATCACCACCCTCAACCAAACGACGGGTTATACCGTCAAGAAAGGCCTAGGGGCGGATGCGGTCAGCAAGGAATACCAAGTATGTTTGAAGTGTCATTCATCCTATGCGTTCGGCACCAATCCGCCGACCATAGGGGCATCGATCGGGCAAAACGGTCTTAATAAGTACACGGATCAGGCCAAGGAGTTTTATCCCCCGGCCACTCACAAAGGGGAGGTGACGGCGCCGACAAATGGTGGTTGGGCCACCGATGTTGCGACATGTCCCCCCGACTGTAATTTCACAACCAATAACCATCGCAGCTGGCATCCGGTGATCGATGGAACGGGCCGGGGTGAGGCAGCCCGGGGCACGGGGGTAGCCAATGCATTTGTATCACCGTGGAATGCGCCTGGCGCCTTGGGTAATCAGACAATGTATTGCTCCGATTGTCACGGCTCGACGACTGCTATAGGAACGGTGGTGCCAAACATCGGTGAAAACTGGGGGCCGCATGGGTCCAACAATCCTTTCATACTCAAGGGGCCGTGGAACAATCAGACCGGCACCAACCAGCAAGACGGCTTATGTTTCAAGTGCCATAAGTACGCCGACTATGCCGATCCTACGAATGCAGCGCCAAATCCGAGCGGTTTCCGCACTCCCGCAACATGGACCGGTATGGGGATGGGCATGTGCTCGATCGACACCGCGCTGGCGCGAACCAATCTCCACATCGGCCATGCAAAAATTGTAGGCGGCATGGGTGGCGGTGGCGGCGGCATGGGAGGCGGTGGTGGTGGCGGACAGTTGAAATGCAACTGGTGTCACGCGGCGGTGCCGCATGGCTGGAAGAACAAGGCTCTGCTGGTCAATATCAATGACATTGGACCAGAGGCGGTCAACCCCAACACCGGGTCGCCTTGGCCAATCAAAGGCGTTGCGATGACAAGTCCGGTGAATTCAGAGCCGTACTATATCAACGCCATGCTCGGGATCATCAACTTCAAACGGAGTGGGGAGTGGACGCCGGCGGATTGCGGTGGATATACCACGGCTGGCGGAACAGCGGTGGGCGTTGGTTGGATGAGCAATACCTGCTCGAACCCGCCATGATGGTGATGAAGCCGGCCGGCCGTGCCGGTTCAATATGCATGAAAGCCTGCGCTAAACCCGCAGGCTTTTTTTTGTCTGCTTGGAGGTTGTGCAGGGCTAGGCGCTGATTCCGCACGCGTCGGGATACCCATCAACATCCCGCTGACAAAGTCGTGAAGTATCTCAGAGAAGTGGAGGGGCGCCGGGCGAACGCATAACGACACATGGTAATGGCGAGGAAAAAGCGGTTGCCAGCAACGAGATGCTGGAAGGGCGCGCGGCTAGTCGTCGTGTCGAGGATGTAATCGTGAATGAGGAATAGTCCCTAACTCTGCTGTTGTATGTAACGAGGGGCCCTGAAGCAGGGCCCCCTCTTTTTTTAAGTGCAGAATCTGTGTGCTCAGGGTGGGTGGTGTACTCTAGTCCGCATATTTCACCACGAATCTACTGCGGCCACGTAATCCATTGAATCTTCGTGACGTACTCGCTTTTGCCGGTTCGACATAGTGTCGACTATGCCTTCACCGTCAAAAGCTCTGTGCGTCCCGAATCTTCAATGCCTTACGCACCCTCGCGACGATCCGTGGTGAAACATCCGGGCTAGACTTTCAGTATTGCGATCTCATGCGCTCCCAATGGCACCTGCACGCAGGCGCGGTTATTGCGTTCGACAATCTCCAGCGGCTGTGCATTGGGATTGAGCAGATTGCGCATCTTCTGTTTCGGGCTGCTGAGATAGTAATCCACTGTGATGAAATCGCTGCGCGGCTGGCCGTCCAAATTCATGGTGATCAATATCTCTTCGGTATCCAGGATGCGTGAATAGGCCAGGGTGGCATGGCTGTCCAGCGGGTGGCCGAAGCTGCTGCCGTCGCCCGAGATTTCGCGGAAGTATTGCCGGCCGTAGCGCAGTGCGGGTTCCCGGTGGCGCAGCTGAGCGATGGCCTTGATGCCTTGATAGATCGGGTGTTGCTTGTTGAAGAAGTGGACGCCGGTGGTATCGAAGGCGCCCCATTGCCCCCCGAACATGCATTCGCGCACATATATATCGCTGTCGCCGCCGCCGTCGAAGCCTTGTTCGGTGCCGTAGTAGATGCACGGCACGCCGAGGCTGGTGAGCAGATAACCCATGGCCAGCACCGCCTGCTGCGGGTGTGGATTGTTGTGCATGAAACGGCGGTAGGGGCGCGCCATCTGATCGTGGTTGTCGATGAAGGTGACGAAATAGCGGCCGGCCTCGCCATGGTCGGTGTAGTTGTTGCGCATGGTCTCGTAGCGCTCGCGCAGCACAGCCGGATTCTTGAATCCCTTGATCACATCTTCGAGATTGAAATACAGAGGAAAATCCAGCGCGGCATCCAGCGACGGGAAGCGCTCGTTGGTGCCGTCGATGCGTGCGTTGCGCCCCAGATAGCGTTGGATGGTGGCGTCATCATCGACGATCTCTCCGAACAGGAAGAAGTTATGCTTGCCTACGCGCTGGGCGTATTCGCGGATGGCGTTGCAGAAGATGGCCACCGCCGAGTGCTCCATGTGCTTGACGGTATCGACGCGAAAACCGTCGATGTCGGCGAGCGAGATCCAGTGTTTGTAGGCCTTGATCATGGTATCGAGCACGCGGTGCTGATTGATATCGAGTTCCTTGAGGCTGAAAAAGTCGCCGTTCATGGCCTCGGCATCGTCATCCCAGGAGCGGATCTCGCCCTGGCGCTTGAAGACATCCGGGGATTGAAGCTCCCGCGGCCATACCCCATCGTTGCGCTGCAGTTCGGGGGCGGGATCGGTCTCGCGCCAGAATCCGAAGGGGAATTGCTGCCCTTGGTAGTAGTAATAGCGGTTGCCCTTGGGATAGGCCCAGACATCGCCCGTGTGGTTGAAGATGATGTCCTGGATGACGTACATCCCGCGCGCGTGGGCCTTGCGGGTAAGTTCCTGTAGATCTTCCAGGGTGCCGAAACGGGGATCGACATCCAGGAAATCCTGCACGCCATAGCCGTGATAGGTGTCATTAAGGTCAGTGCGGTTCTTGAAGATCGGGCTGAGCCAGATGGCGGTGCAGCCTAGCCCTTGAATGTAGTCGAGCCGGCGTGTGATGCCTTTGAGATTGCCGCCTTGAAATCGCCGGCCTTGTTCATGAGCGCGGCCACGTGCCGCGGTTTCCGAGGCGAAAGGGGGAAGGTCCGCGTTGTTGTCGAAGCGATCAACCAGCAGGAAATAGATGAATTGGTCACGCCAGTCGAGCGGAGAGGGGTGGCACAGTTGGGGCGGTTGAAAGCTCAGTGATGTTACGGATTCGGGTACGGTGTACATGATCGCCTCCATGTCTGTAATTGAGGTTGCTTTGCTGGGCAGGCAAAAGCCTAGTCCAAAACTCCGTAAGTTCTACGTGATAGCCATTCAAGGATTTATTTCATTGGGTGATTAATCCGGCGAATAAATCATGCCGATAGCATTGGCAGAGCTGGCGCTCATTGAACGCAATGCAATCACGATAACCATCAGGTGATCCCGTAAAGGCAATCTATGTTCAGTCTCCAATCAAAACAACAACTCATTGAACTTCAAGATAAATTGGATCAGCGAGATAGGGAGGTCGCCAGTCTGAAACAGCGTTTGGAAACACTGGAAGATCAAAAGCATTCGGCGGTCGCGGAATGCGAGCGGCTCAAGGAAGCGGCCGGGGTAAATCAGGGAATATTCGAGTGCATGCAGTTTTTCGGGCGCAGTTTCGCGGAATTGCAGCACAGCCTCAATTCCATGGCAGGGGTGCTGCAGGCGGAGCGGAATACGGCGGTGGAAACCGCTTCGGCCTCGACGGCGGCCCGTGGCGGCAGTGAAAAGATGGTGAGCAGCCTCAAGGAAGTGGTGGATGTGAGCAAGGCGGCCGTCGATATTGTCGAAAGCCTCAATCAACGGGTGGAGGCGATCAGCCGGATTCTCAATATGATCAAGGAGATTTCGGAGCAGACCAATCTGTTGGCGCTCAACGCCGCCATCGAGGCGGCGCGGGCCGGGGACTCCGGGCGCGGCTTCGCCGTGGTGGCCGATGAGGTGCGCAATCTTTCGCACCGCACCAACGATGCCACCAAGGAGATTTCGCAAGAGGTGGCGATGATCCAGGAGGCCGGCGGCAAGGCGCGCCAGCAGATGATCAATATGGCGGAGCAGGCCGGTCATTTGCAGGAGGTCGGCGAGCAGTCGAGCAACGGTATGAGCGCGGCCTTCGATCTGGCACAGCGTATCGAAGGTGTTATCTCGGCCAGCGCCCTGCGCAGTTTCGTCGAACTCGCGAAGACCGATCACCTGGTCTATAAATTCGAGATCTACAAGATCCTGATGGGGATTTCCGAAAAACGCCCCGACGAATTCGCTAATCACACGAGTTGTCGCCTCGGCAAATGGTATTACCAGGGTGAGGGCGCCAAGCTATATGCACATCTGGCCGGTTACAAGCAGATCGAGCAACCGCATATGCGAGTGCACGCGGCGGGGGTCGAGGCCATCAAGGCCTTCAATGCCGGTAAGCCATATGAGGCCTTGGCAGCGGCGCAACAGATGGAACAAGCGAGCATGGAGGTGATCGACGGTCTGGAGCGCATGGCGAACAGCGGCGAGCGCGATCCGAGCGTGCTGGCCAAGAGTGCGTCAGGTTCAGGATTTTGACGGGCCGACATCGAGGATGATGGTGGCTTCCCCCGGACTCGAACCGGGACGATATCGCTACCGGTGGATTTTGAATCCACTGCGTCTACCAATTTCGCCAGGAAGCCATTTGGAATGATCGGGCGCCAGTGCGCGCCGACGAGCCGCCATTATAAGGAATTTCATCAAAACGGCAACCATTAGCGTGCCGTTTTTGCTACCATGTCGCCCCATGAAGCGACGCGACTTTCATTACGACCTTCCGCCCCATCTGATCGCGCAGCACCCTCCGAAGGAGCGTGCCGCCAGCCGCCTGTTGTGTGTCGACGGTGCCACCGGTCAATTTCAGGATTCGCGGTTTGCACACCTGCCATCCTATCTGCGCCTCGGCGACCTGCTGGTGTTCAATGATACCCGCGTCATTCCGGCGCGCATGTTCGGCGCCAAGGAGAGCGGGGGACGCGTGGAGGTGCTGGTCGAGCGCATCCTTGACGATCATCGGGTGCTCGCGCATGTGCGCGCCAGCAAGTCGCCCAAGGCGGGGGGCCGTATGTTGCTGGAAGGCGGGGTGGTGGTCGAAGTGCTCGGAAGGCAAGGGGAGTTGTACGAGCTGCGCTTTCTTGGGGAGGCAACCGCCCTGGCGCAGCTCGAACGTTTCGGGCACATCCCCTTGCCGCCGTATATCGAACGTTCCGCCCAGGCGGCGGACACCGAGCGTTATCAAACGGTGTACGCGGCCAAGAAGGGCGCGGTGGCCGCGCCGACGGCGGGCCTGCACTTCGATCAGGCGATGCTCGATACCCTCAAGTCCCAAGGCGTCGAGTTCGCCTATGTCACGCTGCACGTGGGGGCGGGCACCTTCCAGCCGGTGCGCGCCGACGATATCCGCGAGCATGTGATGCACCGCGAGTATCTGGAGGTTGACGAGCGCGTTTGCCAGCAGATTGCCAGCACGCGGGCGCGCGGCGGGCGGGTGATCGCAGTCGGCACCACCAGCGTGCGCAGTCTGGAGACCGCCGCACGCGCCGGGCGACTGGCGCCCTACCAGGGGGAGACGGACATCTTCATCTTCCCTGGGTTTCAGTTCCGCGTCGTCGATGCCCTGATCACCAATTTCCACCTGCCCGAATCCACCCTGCTGATGCTGGTCAGCGCCTTTGCCGGCCATGGGACGATGATGGCCGCGTATCGCCATGCTGTGGCGCAGGAATATCGTTTCTTCAGTTACGGTGATGCGATGTTCATACTTCCCTCACCCCAGGCCCTGGCGCCGCGATAGGAGGGCACGTTTTGTCGTTCATGCAGTTTTCCTTATTGCAGACCGATGGCCGCGCGCGCCGCGGCCGTCTGCAGTTTCCGCGCGGCGTGGTCGAGACCCCCGCCTTCATGCCCGTCGGCACTTATGGCACGGTCAAGGCCGTCACCCCGGAGGAACTGCGCGGGATCGGCGCGCAGATCATCCTCGGCAATACCTTTCATCTGTTCCTGCGCCCGGGCACGAAGGTCATCGAGGCCCACGGCGACCTGCACGGTTTCATGCACTGGGATGGGCCGATCCTCACGGACTCCGGCGGCTTTCAGGTCTTCAGCCTGGGGCAATTGCGGAAAATCACGGAGGAGGGGGTGACCTTCCAGTCGCCGGTCGACGGCAGCCGCGTCTTCATGGGGCCGGAGGAATCGATGGCGGTGCAGCGCGCGCTCGGCGCGGACATCGTGATGATCTTCGACGAGTGCACGCCGTATCCAGCCACCGTGCAGCAGGCCGAGGACTCGATGCGCCTCTCGTTGCGCTGGGCCAAGCGCAGCAAGGCGGCCCATGAGGGCAATCCCAGCGCCCTGTTTGGGATCGTGCAGGGCGGGATGTACGAACATCTGCGCGATGAGTCGCTGGCCGGCCTGACCGAAATCGGCTTCGATGGCTATGCCATCGGCGGACTGTCGGTCGGTGAACCCAAGGAAGACATGATCCGCATCTTGGACCACACCGCCCCGCGCCTGCCGCAGGACAAGCCGCGCTATCTGATGGGTGTGGGCAAACCGGAGGACATCGTCGAGGCGGTGCGCCGCGGCATCGACATGTTCGACTGCGTGATGCCCACGCGCAACGCCCGCAACGGCCACCTGTTCACCCGCCATGGCGTGATCAAGATCCGCAATGCCCGCTATGAGTTCGACAACACGCCGCTCGATCCTCAGTGCACCTGCTACACTTGCCGTCACTACAGTCGCGCTTATCTGCGCCATCTGGACAAGTGCGGCGAGATGCTCGGCTCCCGGCTCAATACCATCCACAACTTGCATTATTACCAGGAGCTGATGCAGGGGCTGCGGGAGGCAATCGCCGCGCAGCGGCTGGAGGCGTTCGTGTGCGAGTTTTACGCCCTGAGGTCACAAACGCCGCCGTCTGTGTAATAATACCGGGCCAAATCAATTCAAACCCCTGTCAGCCAAAGGGGTTCCGCTAGATCAATACATAAACCGAGGAAGAGCACGATGAGTTTTTTTATTTCTGACGCCATGGCACAAACCGCTGCACCGCAGGGCGGCGGCGACCCGCTCCTGGGCCTGATCCCCTTCATCCTCCTGTTCGTGATTTTCTACTTCTTCCTCATCCGTCCGCAGTCCAAGCGTGTCAAAGAGCACAAGAAGATGCTCGAGGCCCTGGGCAAGGGCGATGAAGTCGTCACCAACGGCGGCGTGCTCGGTCGCGTCGTCGACATAGGTCCGGATTTCATCGCCCTTGAAATCGCGCAGGGCACCACCATCAAGGTGCAGAAGAACTATATCGCCAGCCTGATGCCCAAGGGCACCATCGACGCGGCGAACTGAGGAGCCTCTGATTCATTCAGAGATCCGTGCAGCACAAGGATGTGCTTCCCTTAATAACAACGAGTGGTAGGTCATGTCTAATCAAGCTCCCATGTGGAAGACCTTGCTGGTCGTCGCAGTGATGGTCGTGGGCGTGCTGTACGCCTTGCCCAATCTGTACGGCGAAGATCCGGCATTGCAGATCAACAGCGTCCGGGAAGAAGACGCCGCGAAGCTGTCCGCCGACCGGATCAATCGGCACTTGCAGGAGGCAGGGCTTGCCGCTCAAAACATCGAACAAAATGCCAGCGGCGTGCTGGTACGTTTCGCGGATGAATCCATTCAGCTCCAGGCCAAGGATCTGCTCACCGGCGCACTGGGCAACGGTTATACCGTGGCGCTCAATCTGGCGCCGGCCACGCCGGGCTGGCTCAAGGCGATCAACGCCCTGCCCATGTATCTCGGTCTCGACTTGCGGGGCGGCGTGCATTTCCTCATGGAAGTGGATATGGAGGCGGCGAACAAGCAAGCCTATGAACGCTATGTCAGCGATTTTCGCAACCTGCTGCGCGAAGAGAAGATCCGCTATCTGACCATCGAACGCGACGCCCGTGACGGGAAGGATGGCGTGTTCGTCAAGCTGCGCAGCGCGGAGGATCGCGAAAGCGCCAGCCAACTGATCCGCAAGACTTACCCTGAATTGGTGCTGGTGGACCTGGAGCAGGAAGGCTCCCCGTATATCTTCGCCAGCCTCACCGAAGCGAGCATTCGTGAAGTGCAGACCATGGCGGTGCAGCAAAACATCACCACCTTGCATAACCGCGTCAACGAACTCGGGGTGGCCGAACCGGTCGTGCAGCGCCAGGGTGAGAACCGCATTGTCGTGCAATTGCCCGGTATCCAGGACACGGCGCGGGCCAAGGAGATCCTTGGCGCGACCGCGACGCTGGAATTCCGCATGGTAGATGAGAAGGGCAATTCGCAGGAGGCCGCCGCCTCCGGCCGGGTACCGCCGGGCAGCAAACTCTATTTCGAGCGCGGCGGCGCGCCGGTGCTGCTGCAGAATCGCGTGATGCTGACCGGCGAGTATATCGTCGATGCCTCGTCCGGCATGGAGCAGGATACCGGCTCACCTGCCGTCTTCATCACCCTCGACGGCAAGGGCGCGAGCCTCTTCACCCAGGCGACCAAGGACAATGTCGGCAAGCTGATGGCCGTGGTGTTCATCGAGACCAAGACCGAGAGCCGCGTGGTCGACGGCCAAACGGTGAAAACCAAACGCAAGGTGGAAGAGGTCATCAACACCGCGCGCATCCGCGAGCAGCTCGGCAAGCGCTTCCAGATCAGCGGTCTGGACAGCCCCGCCGAGGCGCGCGATCTGGCCCTGTTGCTGCGCGCCGGCGCCTTGGCCGCGCCGGTGGACATCGTCGAAGAGCGCACCGTTGGTCCCAGCCTGGGTAAGGACAACATCGAGAAGGGGCTGTGGTCGTGCATCATCGGCTTCATCTTCGTCATCGCCTTCATGATCTGGCGCTACAAGCTGTTCGGGGTGTTTTCCAGCCTCGCGCTGTTCGCTAATCTCGTGCTGCTGGTGGCCTTACTCTCCATGCTGCAAGCCACGCTCACCCTGCCCGGCATCGCGGGTATCGTGCTCACCGTCGGTATGGCGGTGGACGCCAACGTGCTGATCAATGAGCGCATCCGTGAGGAATTGCGCAACGGCTCGACGCCGCTGGCGAGCATCGAGGCCGGCTATGAACGCGCCTTTGGCACCATCGCCGACTCCAACTTGACCACCCTGATCGCCGGCGTATTCCTGTTTGCGCTGGGTAGCGGGCCGGTGAAGGGCTTCGCGGTGGTCCTGTGTCTTGGGATACTTACCTCCATGTTCACTGCATTGACGGGAGCCCGCGTGCTCGTCGCGCTGGTCTACGGCCGCAAGAGTCGCGTAGCGCGCCTCTCCATCTAATAAGGTATCTGCCATGACTCGACTTACTCTGAATGATCTCAATATCGACTTCATGGGCAAGCGCAAGATTGCCGTGATCATCTCGCTGTCGCTGGCGATCCTCTCGATCGTGGCGATCGCGACCCGGGGCTTCAATTTCGGCATCGACTTTACTGGCGGTACCTTGATTGAGGTCCAGTATCCGGAGAGCGCGGATCTGACGGAAGTCCGCCAGACACTGACCGACGCCGGCTTCCCCGAGGCGGTCGTGCTGCATTTCGGCACCAGCCGCGATGTGTTGATCCGGATCGCTCCGAAGGAAGAGACCAATAGCGCCCAGCTCAGCAACAAGATTCTCGCCGCCCTGCAAACGGCACACAGCGGCGTGGAGCTGCGCCGCGTGGAATTCGTCGGCCCCCAAGTGGGCGAGGACTTGTCCAACGATGGATTTTTGGCGGTGCTGTTTGCTCTGATCGGGATTTTTATTTATCTGGTATTGCGGTTCGAGTGGCGATTCTCCGCCGGGGCGGTCATCGCCACGCTGCACGATATCATCATCACCTTGGGATTTTTCTCCATCACGGGGCTCGATTTCGATCTGACGGTAGTGGCCGCCCTGCTCGCGGTGATCGGTTATTCGGTCAACGACACGGTGGTGGTGTTCGACCGAATCCGCGAGAATTTCCGCAAGCAACGCGGTGATATGTCTACCGTCGCCGTGATGAACGACGCCATCAACCAGACCCTCTCCCGCACCACCATCACCTCGTGGGTGACGCTGTTGGCGGTGATCGCGCTGCTCCTGTTCGGCGGCGACATCATCCACAGCTTCTCCATGACGCTGATCGTGGGCATCGTGGTCGGCACCTTCTCATCGATTTATGTCGCCAGCGCCTTTGCCCTGATGATGGGCGTGAGCCGGGCGGACTTGTTGCCCCCGCCCAAGGAAGAGGTCGAGGCCGACAATATGCCATAAACAAAAAGCCCGCTCAGCGGGCTTTTTAGTGATGTTGAACCTACGAGCGGGCTTGCCTGCGAAGAAGCATGTTCCGAGACTCCACGAACTTCGTAGGCCGGCATAAGCGCCAGCGTTGCCGGCATCCGTTATGCCCTGCCGGGAACGGCTGCGCCTTATCCCGGCCTACTGACAAATTCACCGTTATTTTGCCAATTAATGACGCGGCAGATGAATTTTAAAACTGCCACCGCCCAGGGCGGCATCATTGGCGAGCGCGATGTATCCGGTGAGTGTTTTGGTGCTATGCAACTGCGCGATCAGCGAGGAGAAATAGAGCCCCAAGCCGGTGCTGCCGCTGATGTGATCCACGGCCCCGCCTTCTCCCGGCGCCTGGGCGCAAATGCTGGCGGGATAACCTGGACCGTTGTCTGCGATGGTGATGACCAGGAACTCGCCCTCGATGGCGGCGCCAAGCAGGATCTTGTCTCGGGTATACCGGATGGCATTGTTGATGACATTGGTGATCACCCCGGCGAGCAGCCCGCTATCGTAATGCCACTCCAGATCCTCGGCGAATGAGAGTTCGGTGCTGATGTCTCTTGCGGTGAGTTCGGCCTGAAAATAGGCGAGCTGTTCTTCGAGCAACTCGTAGACCGAGTGCTGGGTGATGCTCAGTGAATAGAGTCGGCTCTCGAGCTTGTAGAGCGTGAGCAGTTGCACCAAGTCATTGCTCACGCGCTTGGTTTCGTAGCGCAGCAGATTGAGCTTGCCGCTGAGGTTGGCATCAGTCGCTTCGTATTCCGCGCCGATCTCATTCAGGCTGTTGAGCATGAAACCCAGGGAATTCTTCATGTCGTGGGCCGCCGAGGCCAGCAGTGTGGAGAAATCGAGTGTCGCTTTGCCGCCCATCTTGTTTCCGCTCCTCTCCGGTCAACCCTTCGCTGCCAGTTTTTCCGTCAGTTTTTCAAAAGACTTCAGCAGATTGCGATAGCGCTTGTCTTTGGGATCGATCTGCTTGACCGTCTCCAGGTGATGCTGGCAGGCGGACAGTTTCGCTTTTTCCGGGCTGTTTTTTTCCATGTAGATGATCAAGGCCTGTGCGGCGTTGAGATTGATGATCTTGTTTTTGGGCAGCTTCCGCGCGGCGTTGCCGAAGAGCGTGATGGCCTCCTCGAACTTCCCGGCATTGGCCAGGCGCGCCCCTTCATTGTTGATGTCGATGATCATCTTGACCGCGTTTTTGACCAGTTCCTCGCCCTCGGCCGCCATGCTGGCCTTGGTGAAGGTGCTGCGGACCTTGTTGAGAAAGTTTTCATCATCGTGATTGTTGGAGATCATTTCCTTCATGAGCTCCACACCCTTCTGTTTGTCACCGTAGATCAGACAACCTTCGGCGAATTCCAAATGGGAGTCGCTGGGCAGGGCCTCGGTATGCTGAGTGTAAATCTTCGCGGCGCGGGCGATGCATTCGCCCGCATCGCGCGGGCGGTTGAATGAATGATGGATGTTGCCTTCGGTGACTGTAAGGTGGAGCAGATCCTTGGGGGCATTTCTGAACACATCGCGGCCTTGTTTGACGAATTGCAGCGCCTTCTGATCCTTCTTCTGTTCAATGAAGATCTGAGCCAGCTTGGTGAAGTCCTCCGCGCGCCGGTAGCTCGAGCCGGTGCTGAGTTTTACCGCCGCCTTGAACGAGAGTTCCGCGGTTTCCAGGTCGTTATTCTTCAGCGCAATGTCGCCGAGGTTTTGCCGGCGCACCAATACCTTCGGTGATTTGCTGCTGGCCTGCTGCAGAATGGCTTGGGCGTTGGTGAGTTCACCCAAGGCTTCATGGGTCTTGGCAAGCCAGTCGTAGCCCTCGATCTGGTTCGGGAATTCACCGATCAGCTCGGTGAAAATAGTTTTTGCAGCAAAATAATCCTGTTGCAAAAAGCGGATCTTGCCCCAGCCGAGTTTCGCCCAGGCAACGGGATATTTTTCCAGCACCTTCTGGTAGATCTGCTCGGCCATGTCATATTCGGCGAGATCGAAATGGATGTTGGCCTTGGTTTTCATCAGGAACAAGGCGTTTTTCGGATTTTCGACTATCAGTTGATTGCAGTAATTGATCGCCGCGTTGTAATCCTTGTTTTTGATGGCCAAGGCAACCTTGCTAAGACCCGCCTTGCGTTCCATGACGCGTTGTAGTCGCAGGCGCAGGACCTCTTTGGTGAAGGGTTTGGTGATGTAATCGTCCGGTTCGTATTCCACGGCGCCGAGCACCATGCCGCTGGTGTTTTCGGCAGTGAGCATGATGAACACCGAGGCGATGTCTAATATGCCCTCGTTGCGGGCCTCTTCGAGTACCTGTTGCCCATCCTGGCCTTCGCCTAGGTTGTAGTCGCACAGGATGATGTCGTATTTCTTGATGCGCATCTTTTCAATGGCATCTTCGCCGCTGCCGGTGTCGTCGACATCATAGGCCTTGTAATCCGCCAGCATGCGCTTGCAGGTGCTGCGCATCTGGCCGAAGTCGTCGACGACCAGGATCTTGCTTTTTGTGATGTCGAATTTTTCTGAGTTCACGCCATCGTCCTTTGTGCTTGGATCTTTTCTTTCGGGCTGCCAATGCCCGGAAAGGCATGAGCGGGACGCCTAAATACCCCGCACGGGTCTCTGGTATATCGACGAGGGACGGAATTACTTTATTTTGCGAGACTTGAGTGAGTTATCAGAGGAGTGGTGTGAGAATTCGCCTCACTGACGGCTGGCCAGCGCACGGAGCGCGGGGGTGACGAGAAAGGGATCGATGAAGGCGTTGTTGAGGCTCACGCCCCAGTGCAGGTGCGGGCCGGTGGCGCGGCCGCTGTTGCCGACGGTGCCGATGAGCTCGCCGCGCTTGAGCCGGCGGCCGGGGGTGACATCGATCCGCTGCATGTGGCAATACATAGTGATCAGCCCCTGGCCGTGATCGATGAAGACGGTGTTGCCGTTGAAGAAATACTCACCCGTGGTGATGACCACGCCCTCGGCGGGGGCCGTGATCGGGGTGCCGGGGGCGGCCGCGATGTCCACGCCGCTGTGCGGCTTGCGCGGCTGTTGATTGAAAAAACGCTTCAAGCCGAAGGGACTGGAGAGCGGGCCTTGCACCGGCAGATCGAGCAGCAGCGAGGCGGGTGGTTGCCCATTCCAGGTCTGCAGGGCGTCATTGATGACCTTGGTCTCGCGGTTGATACGCGCGAGATTCTTTTCATCCGGCGTGACATGCTGCTGGTTTTTTACGGTCAGGTGCTGGGTGGTGTATTGCTTGTCCTGCACCTGGAAGGCGATCTTGCCCGTTTTCTTGCCGGCGATGATGAGGTTGTGTTCGCCCAGCGCGGCAGTCAACGGGATGCCGACCACCGCGATCCATTGATCCTGGCGCGGGACGAGCAGGACGCGCCGGTTGTCGTAGCGGGCTTCGGGCGCGGCCTCGGAGGCGGGGACGCCGAGTTCGACGAGGGCCAGCCCGCCGGGCACGCGGCTTTCCATCGGCAGATCGATCGCATGTACCGGTGCGCCGGTGAGCCACAGGCAGAACAACCAAAAAACTCTATTCATCGATGACCTCGGTGACTTCTGACTGTATGCGCCCGGTGCCAAGCCGGGTTTCGACCGTGTCGCCGCGCTTGATTTGGCGGCTGCTGCGCACCAGGATGCGCTCGGGCAGTTTTTCAACAATAGCATAACCGCGGCTTAGAGTGGCTAAGGGGCTGACGGCGTCGAGATGATGGCTAACGGCAGTCAGGCGTTCAGTCTTGAGTTGCAGGCGGTGTCGCATGGCCCGATTGAGTCGCAGCGAGACGTTTTCAAAGCGCAACGCCAGGCGTTGCAGACGCTGAGACGGGCTCTGGTGTTTGAGGCGCGCGGACAAGGTGGCCAGCCGGTGCGCGGCCTCACGCCGCCGGTGTCTGAGGGCATCGAGCAGGCGCCGTTCGATCTCGTCGAGGCGTTGGGCCAGCATCTGTAAGCGCTGCTGCGGCAACTGGCAGCGTTGTTGCAGCCACTTCAAGGTGGACTGTTTGTGGCGCAGGGTGCTGCGCAGGTTGTAGATCAGGCGGGACTGATCGCGCTTGAGCCGGGTGAGCAGTTCCATGCGATCGGGGCCGACCAGCTCGGCGGCGGCCGAGGGCGTGGGCGCGCGCCGGTCGGCGACAAAATCGGCGATGGTAAAGTCGATCTCGTGGCCGACGGCGCTGACAATCGGAATCTCGCAGGCGGCGATGGCGCGCGCGACCACTTCTTCGTTAAAGGCGCGCAAGTCTTCCAGCGAACCGCCGCCGCGTCCGACGATCAATACATCGCATTCGCGCCGTTCCGATGCCCGCCGGATCGCGTGCGCAATCTCCTGCGCGGCCTTGTCGCCCTGTACTGCCACGGGAAAAATGAGCACCGGTATCCAGGGGCTGCGGCGCTTGAGCACGGTGAGGATGTCGCGGATCGCCGCGCCGGTCGGCGAGGTGATCACCCCGATGCGCGCGGGCGAGGCGGGCAGTGGTTTCTTGCGCTCGGGGGCAAACAGCCCTTCTTGCTCTAGCCGTTGCTTGAGTTCTTCAAAGGCGCGGCGCAGGGCCCCGTCGCCGGCCTCTTCCATGTGTTCGACGATGAGCTGAAAATCACCGCGCGGGGTGTAGAGGCTGACGCGGGCGCGGATCAGGATCTGCACGCCGTTTTCCGGCTTAAAGCGCACATGCGTGTTGCGCATGCGGAACATGGCGCAGCGTACCTGGGCGTTGGCGTCTTTCAGGCTGAAGTACCAGTGGCCGGAGGCGGGGGCGGAGAGGTTGGAGATCTCGCCTTCCACCCAGATCAGCGGGAAGGTCCCCTCCAGCAGTTCCTTCACCTCGGTGGCGAGGTGGCTGACGCTGTAGACGAAACGCGGGGGTTCGGTGGTTGGGGTGGTGTTGCTCAATACTGCCAAGGCCCTGCGTCTTTCTGGGAGAGGTTCTGGGCGTGGGCGGTTTCGCCTTCGAAGCGTGCCTGGCGCGAGAGGTTGAGGGCGAGCGGGTAGTCCTTGCGTGCGTACGCCTCGCGGGCCCGTGACAACAACTCATCGCTGCCCAGCCAGGTGCCGCCGGATTGCTCGGCCTGCATCAGTTTGTATTCCGCCACCTGAATAGTGAGGTCGGAATACTCGGCGATGGAGCCGACCGAGGCGCATCCGCTCACGCCAAGAAGCATCCAGAAGATCAAGTGTCTATCGCGCATAGCATGGTCCCATGTACGGCCGCCCGCGTGGCATCGGCGCCCGGAGATGAATTTGTCGATAGTGGTTGGTTGAGACAGACGAAGACTATATAATAGCCGGTTTATTTAATCTAATGAATTGTGTAGGAATTCCACACATGCGTATTGTTCAAGATGCCCTTACCTTTGATGATGTCCTGCTGGTCCCGGCGCACTCGACCGTGCTGCCGAAACAGGTTGATTTGGCGACGAAATTGACCCGCGGCATCCGCCTGAACATCCCGCTGCTCTCGGCGGCCATGGATACGGTGACCGAGTCGCGCCTGGCGATCACCCTGGCCCAGGAAGGGGGTATCGGTATCATCCACAAGAACATGTCGATCGAGGAGCAAGCCGCCCATGTGCGTGCGGTGAAAAAATTCGAAAGCGGCGTGATCAAGGACCCGATTACCGTCTCACCCAAAACCAGCATCCGCGATGTGCTTATCCTGACCCGCGAAAACAATATCTCCGGTGTGCCGGTGGTCGATGGCGAGGAACTGGTCGGTATCGTCACCAACCGCGATCTGCGTTTCGAAACCAAGCTCGACGCCCCGGTCTCCACCATCATGACCCCGAAGGAGCGACTGGTTACCGTCAAGGAAGGGGCGGCGCGTGAAGAGATCCTTGCCCTGTTGCACAAACACCGCATCGAGAAGGTGCTGGTGGTCAATGATGGCTTCAAGCTGCGTGGCCTGATTACCGTGAAGGACATCCAGAAGTCCACCGACAAGCCCAATGCCTGCAAGGACGAACTGGGTCGTTTGCGGGTCGGCGCGGCCGTTGGTGTCGGCGCGGGAACTGATGAACGCGTGGCTGCCTTGGTCGAGGCCGGGGTGGATGTGGTCGTGGTCGACACGGCGCACGGCCACTCGCAAGGCGTGCTCGATCGTGTGGCCTGGGTCAAGCGTCAATACCCGGATTTGCAGGTCATCGGCGGCAATATCGCCACCGGCGAGGCGGCTAAGGCCTTGGTTGCGGCCGGCGCAGACGGCGTGAAGGTCGGCATCGGACCGGGTTCGATCTGCACCACCCGCGTCGTGGCCGGCGTAGGTGTGCCGCAGATCAGTGCGGTGGCCAATGTGGCCGAGGCATTGAAGGGGACCGATGTGCCCTTGATCGCTGACGGCGGCATCCGCTTCTCCGGCGATCTGGCCAAGGCCATCGCGGCCGGCGCCCATGCGGTGATGGTCGGCGGCATGCTGGCCGGCACCGACGAGGCCCCCGGCGAGGTCGAGATCTACCAGGGCCGCTCGTACAAGTCGTACCGCGGCATGGGCTCACTCGGCGCGATGACCATGCAACAGGGCTCCAGCGACCGTTACTTCCAGGAAAGTGGCGAGGCCGACAAACTGGTGCCGGAAGGTATCGAAGGCCGCGTGGCGTACAAAGGCACCATGATTACCATCGTGCATCAGCTGATGGGCGGGTTGCGCGCCAGCATGGGCTACACCGGCTGCCGCGGCATCGAGGAGATGCGCACCAAGCCGGTGTTCGTGCGCATCACGCCCGCGGGCATGGCCGAAAGCCACGTCCATGACGTGACGATCACCAAGGAAGCGCCCAACTACCGCGTTTAATTCAGTCACACCGCGCGGCCTGGTTCATCAGGCCGCGCTGTTTTTTCAGTATCGGAATCCTATGACGCTCGAAACCAATATCCATTCCCACCGCATCCTGATCCTCGATTTCGGATCGCAGTATACCCAGCTGATTGCCCGCCGCGTGCGCGAGGCCGGGGTGTATTGCGAGCTGCGTTCCTGCGAGGTCTCGCCGGCCGAGATCGAGAAGTTCGCCCCCGAGGGCATCATCCTCTCGGGCGGGCCGGAGTCGGTGACCGCGGCCGATACCCTCAAGGCCCCGGATATCGTCTTCGAGATGGGTGTGCCGGTGTTGGGCATCTGCTACGGCATGCAGACCATGGCCGCGCAGCTGGGAGGCGAGGTCGAGGCCGCCGCGCACCGCGAGTTCGGATATGCCCAGGTCACCACCTACAACGGTTCCGAGCTGCTGCGCGGCATCGAGGATCATACCGACGCCCAGGGCCGCGGCCTGCTCGATGTGTGGATGAGCCATGGTGACCACGTCACCCGCATGCCGGAGGGCTTCGTCGTGATTGCCGGTACCGCCAGCGCCCCGATCGCCGGCATGGCTGATGAGAGCCGCCGTTTCTACGGTTTGCAATTCCACCCCGAGGTCACCCACACCCATCAGGGCTTTCGTATCATCCAGCGTTTCGTGCACGAGATCTGCGGCTGTCCCTCGCTGTGGACGCCCGGCAACATCATCGAAGACAGCATTCAGACCATCCGCGAGAAGGTTGGCAGCGACGAGGTCGTGCTCGGTCTCTCCGGTGGTGTTGATTCTTCGGTGGTTGCCGCATTGCTGCACCGCGCCATCGGCGACCAGCTGACCTGCGTGTTCGTCGACAACGGCCTATTGCGCCTCAACGAAGGTGATCAGGTGATGGCGACCTTCGCCCGCCACATGGGCATCAAGGTGATCCGCGTGAACGCGCAGCAGCGCTTCCTCGACGCCCTGAAAGGCCAGAGCGATCCGGAGCGCAAGCGCAAGATCATCGGCAACCTGTTCGTCGAGATCTTCGACGAAGAGGCGGCCAAGTTGACCAATGTCAGCTGGCTTGCCCAAGGCACCATCTATCCGGACGTGATCGAATCGGCCGGCACCAAGGGCGGCAAGGCGCATGTGATCAAGTCGCACCACAACGTCGGCGGTCTGCCGGAAGATATGAAACTGAAGCTGCTCGAACCGCTGCGCGAGTTATTCAAGGACGAGGTGCGCAAGATCGGACTTGAACTCGGCCTCCCGTACGACATGGTCTACCGCCATCCCTTCCCGGGGCCGGGCCTTGGCGTGCGCATCCTCGGCGAGGTCAAACACGAATACGCCGAACTGCTGCGCCGCGCCGATGCCATCTTCATCGAAGAACTGCGCAAGCATGATCTGTACGACAAGGTCAGCCAAGCTTTCGCCGTGTTTCTGCCGGTGCGCTCGGTCGGCGTGATGGGCGATGGGCGCAGGTATGATTACGTCGTCGCCCTGCGCGCCGTTGAGACCATCGACTTCATGACCGCGCGCTGGGCGCGCCTGCCTTACGAACTGCTGGATATCTGTTCCAACCGCATCATCAACGAGATCGCCGGTATCTCGCGCGTGACTTACGACATCTCCGGCAAGCCGCCGGCGACGATTGAGTGGGAATGATCCCGCGTCCAGCACCCACTGGCACCTGAAGGCATC
Organism: Pseudomonadota bacterium; assembly: GCA_040752855.1. Lineage (GTDB taxonomy): Bacteria > Pseudomonadota > Gammaproteobacteria > RBG-16-57-12 > RBG-16-57-12 > JBFMHP01. The sequence goes on from JBFMHP010000022.1 coordinate 69,704, forward strand.
AAAACACACCTAAGCCCGCGTAATTGCGGGCTTTTTTGTGTTTGCGTCTGGCACTTGCCGGCACTGACGAGCACGCCCAAGCAGCCTTTTTTAATGGTATGTTTGATGGTATCGTCATATCCCATGCCATGATCTCGACAAAATACCATGCCGTGTTTTTCTGGCAGTTCATGGTATCTAAAATGCACATGATATTGAAATTGAAGTGTTTTTTTTCGAAAAACATGCCATATCGAATCATGGTATTTATACTCAAGGGAGGACGTTGTCATGCTGACGGATACCAAGCTGCGTAACTTGAAGCCTGGAGACAAGCTCTACAAGGTGAACGACCGCGACGGGCTCTATGCGGCGGTGACACCGGCAGGAGCCATCTCCTTCAGATACAACTACTCGATCAACGGGCGCCAAGAGACGCTGACCATAGGGCGGTATGGCACGGGTGGCATCACGCTTTCGGAAGCGCGGGAACGACTCAACGACGCGAAGAAGATGATCGCAGCCGGGAAGTCGCCGGCCAGGGAAAAGGCGCGTGACAGGGCGCGCGTGAAGGATGCCGAGACGTTCGGTGCATGGGCCGAAAAGTGGCTACGTGGCTATCAGATGGCTGACTCGACACGCGACATGCGCAAGTCGGTATATACACGCGAACTGGAAAAGCGGTTTGGTAATCAAAAGTTGGCCGAAATCACCCATGAGGATCTACGCGCATTGACCGATGCCATCGTCGACAGGGGCGCGCCGGCCACGGCGGTGCATGCCCGTGAAGTGGTGTTGCAAATCTATCGTTGGGCCATCGAACGCGGGCAGAAAGTGGAGAACCCGGCGGAAATGGTGCGCCCGGCAAGCATCGCTCGATTCGAGCCGCGCGACCGCGCGCTGGCACCGTCTGAGATCGGTCTGATGTTCCGGTACATGGATCGAGTGGGGACTTCGCCGCAATACCGAGCGGCGATCAAGCTGCTATTGCTGACGATGGTTCGAAAATCGGAGCTGTCCAATGCCAAATGGCCAGAGATCAATTTCAGCGAGGCGCTTTGGACCATCCCGAAGGAACGTATGAAACGAAGGAACCCGCATCTGGTGTTCCTGTCTCGCCAGGCGCTCGACATCTTCATCGCGCTCAAGACCTTTGCAGGTGGCTCTGAATACGTGCTCCCGTCACGGTACGATTCGGACGTGCCCATGAGCGCCGCAACCTTGAATCGAGTCATGACTTTGACGTACCAGGCCGCTCAGAAGAAAGGCGAGCCGCTCACCAAATTCGGCCCGCATGATCTTCGCCGCACGGCCAGCACGCTACTGCATGAGGCTGGTTACAATACGGACTGGATCGAGAAATGTCTTGCCCATGAGCAGAAGGGGGTGAGGGCCGTCTATAACAAAGCCGAGTATCGAGAACAGCGCGCGGCGATGTTGCAAGACTGGGCCGACATGATCGATGAGTGGACTATCGGGCGACGGCAGTAACGCCGGGGCGGTAAGCTTGTTTTCCGGATCGCTTTCGCGATTCGATCCATTCCTCCACTTCAGCCAGATCCCACGCGACGTTACGGCTCGTGAGTACGATTCGGCAGGGGAAGTCTCCGCGCTTCTCCATGTTGAAGATGGCGCGTTCCGACAGCGGGATCATGGCCAGCAGCGTCTTTCGATTGATCAAGGTCTTCTTCGGTAGGGTTCGGTATCCATCGTCCATAGATTTTCTCTCTGTCCCGGCAATGCGAATCCCGGAGCTCCGGTTGTGCAATGCCATAAACATTAGCATGGTGCGAATCTTTCTTACAAAGGCGAATGTTTAGCAAAGTGATAAACGCTTTGCTAAACCAGAAAATGTCGAAGAGGACAGCCGGGCAGGTTTCGCGAGACGTGTCGTGAACGTTGCATCCACGACTCGATACATACTTAGCTCGTCCTGAACCCGTTCTCGAAGGAGGCGAGTACGTTCACACGACCTCCCCTTTGAATACCACGACGCCGACGATGGTCGCGGCCGAATTGACTTCGATAATGCGATTGGGCCAGTCGGGATTCAGTGCCTTCAGGTATTGTCGGTTCTCTTCGACGATAAGCTGCTTGAAGGTGGCTTCGTTCGACTCATCGAGTTGTACGACCACGTATTTACCGTGAGACGGCGTGACATTGGGATCGACGAAGATCAGGTCGCCCTCATGGAACTTGGGTTCCATGCTGACGCCGTGAACACGCAAAACGAAGGTTTCCTCGCTGCACCTTACAGGGCAGGGCAGTAATTCACTTTCGTACTGCGGTACATAACCCTCGGAGATTTCCGACCACTCGCCGGCCTGTACCCAGGAAATGAGCGGGTGCAGACTGCAGATGTCCGGCCCGGCATGAGTATTCATTTCTTTGCAGGTGACTGGCTGTTTTTGACTGTCCTCGTGGGGCTCATCCATCCAGCCCGCCGGTTTGCCCATGCCGCGCTCCAGTTTCTCGGCCAGATCATCCCCGACACCTCGAGGTGTGCCCTTCTTGGTGGGCATTTGATTGCGGACCTGGCTGAGATAGGAGCTGTTGGTGCCGGCGATACGGGCGAGTTTGGCCGCCGATCCCGCCTCGGCGATGAGCAGCTCGAGGTTCCGGACTCTGACCTGTTCGGGTTTTCGCTTCATGCGAAACAGTATAGCAGCACTTTTGTGAGATATTTAGCATCGTGATAAGCATATTGGCGGCAATCCGAGTTGTCGGTCAATTTGCACGGTGCTAATGTTTTCTGCATGGAGCTAAAACAATTCCTGAGAGCGGCGACCAAGCGGGAACGCGCCGAAATAGCCGAGGTTTGCAACGACTCGGTCTCATATCTCTACCAGTTGGCGGGGCGGCATCGTTATGCCAGCGCCTTGCTGGCGACCCGGATCGAGCAGCTGACCCGTCGGGTGGCGAGACGTTCCAACGGCCGGCTGGCCTTGGTGCCGAGAGAAAGCCTGGTCAGGTATCCCGAGATCTTCGCGTGCGTGCACGAAGAATCGCCCCCCGAGTACGACGCCTCATCATGAGCAGACGGACGGCAGACAAAGCAGTTTCGGCGTCGAGGCCTTCGTCCTCATCCACTCCGGATACGCCGACCCCGATGCGTCTGGAGATCACACGCATCAAGGCCTATGACCGCAATCCGCGGCGGAGCGAGAACCCGGAACACGACCGTATCGAGGCCTCGATTCGCGCCGGCGGCATGGATCAGCCGCTGGTCGTCACCCGCCGACCGGGCGAAACGGCCTATATCGTCGGCGCCGGAGGTAACACGCGGCTACATATCCTGCAGGCGTTGTACCAGGAAACGGGCGACGAGCGATTCTATTGGGTCGATTGCCTGTTCAAGCCCTGGAACCACGAATCGGACGTGCTACTCGCGCACCTGCGTGAAAACGACCTGCGTAGTGGATTGAGTTTCATCGACAAGGCACGCGCCGTCTTCGACGCCAAGCGCCTGCTCGAAGAGGAAACCGGCACCGTCGACATCTCGCAACGGGGTCTCGAGACGCTGCTGCGGGAGCGTGGTTTCGGGCTGAGCCACGGACTGATCTCGCAGATGGGTTACGCGGTGCACACCTTGTTCCCCGTGATTCCCCAGGCCCTGCAGTCGGGGCTGGGCAGGCCCCAGGTGGAACGGATCCGCGCGCTGGATAGGGCGGCGCGCAACATTTGGAAGAAGCGAGGGCTGGGCGACGATCAGGGCTTCGATGCGGTGTTCGCGGCACTGTGTGAACGATACGATGGCCCCGAGTGGGACCTCGAACCGTTGCGCACTGCCATCGAGACGGAGATCGCGGAGGCGCTCGAAGTGAGCATCCATGCCGTTCGCGTCGAGCTGGACGCACGCCTGCTCGGACGCGACGTCGAGATCAATGCGCCCGAGGGCGAACACGATCCGGAGAAACGCGAGCAAACGGGTGCTGATTCGGCTGCCCGGCTTTTGAGCGCAAGTAAGATCGCCGACGTCGAGGCGACTGCCGACACATCGCGAGGCGATGACATCGAGGTGACGGTTGGTAGTGCGTCATCCGATCGTCCACCCGTGTCGCGCTCCAAGTCACCCGATACCTGTGATGATGAGGCGGACAGTCCGCCTCCCACAGAGGTCGAATCGCCGGTGTCCGCTATCGAAGGTTCGATCGCGCTCGGCAAGCCTCCCGCCATGGACCTCAAGTCTTTGCGGGCGCGTGCCTGGACCTTGGCCGCGCGTCTCGCTCAACGCAACGGCATCGGCGGGCTGGTCGCGCCGCTATCGGGCAAGGGACTCGGTTTCATTCTGCGCGACGTCCCCGATGCATCGTTGGCCGACCAACTGGACACCGACACGCTGGGCCAGATCTCCATGTTGTGGTGGCATCTGGCCGCCTGCGCGGAGATGACGGTGGCGCCGCTGGAGGCCGTCATCGCCACCCTTGCCGACGATTCGATCCTTCGCCGTGCACTGGAGAACCAGGATGCCGGCCTGCTGTTCAACAGTGTCTGGACGCTGGACCCGGGGCACACGGGCTATCGGCTCTGGCGGCAACTCGGCGAGCAGGACTGGCGGGACCTGCTCAATCTGATGGATACCTACCGTCACATCCACCGCGTGGCGGCGGACGAACAGATCCGGCTCTGGGAGTAGATGCGATGGACGGAACCAAAGAGTCCGATCTGATCACGGCCGTGCTGATTTACGCGATCCGTTGTCTGGCCGAGGGGGATCAAGCCGCGCTGCGCAACATGAACTTCGGCCCGCGTGAGATCGAGGCGTTGCGCGAGATGAACCTCGCCGATCTCTATCGTGTCGAGTCCTTGCGCGCCCATTGCCTGGATATCGTGCTCAATCGCGACGTGTACTGGCCCATGATCGAACATCTCCGCCGGCAGCGCGAATCCGAGGAGATACAGCAGGTGTTGATCACCGCCGATGCGCCGCTGGAGATGATGCAGACGTTGTTCGGCCTGGGCTCGCGCGATTACACGCGGCTGCGGCGCATGTTGACCGTCGCTCCGTCCGTCGGCCGGCCGGCGGAACCCGACGAAGAAGGCGCGCACAAACTCTGGCATGCATGGGTCCAGCGGAAGGAACACGAAGCGGACGGTCCGCTGCCGCCGAGCGAGTATCTCGCCATCCACCGTGAAACCGGCGTCTCGATGCGGGCGATCTGGGGTTTGACCCAGCGCTGGAGTCAGTACGGTGACCCGACCGGACGGCGAAGCGACGGCGCCTCGGAGCGGGCGCGTCGGGATGGGTGAGGGTTCTCGCGGACTCCGCCCCGAGACCCACGCACTGGACGCGCTGATACAGGCGACCATAGCACGGGTACGACGGGAGTCGGGTGATACGCACACCGACACGATGCTGTTCATGGGGAACCGGCATCAGGCGTTTCCCACGCTGGTGGTGCGGGACCCCGTGCTTGAACCCGTGGACAAGCTGGTGTGGATGGTCATCATGCTGCAGGCCACCGAGACCGGCGGCGCCACCGCATTTCCCAGCTACGAGTACCTCGCCCGGACGACCAACGTCTCCTCCACGTCGACCATCTCCAGGGCCATCGCCATTCTGCGCGCCACCCGCTGGCTGACCTTGTGCGCACGGCTGCGCGAGGCGAGCGGACGTTTCCGCGGCAACGTCTACGCCTTGCACGATGAGCCTCTGCTGCTGGCCGATGCTTTGCATTTGGACCCCGACTACATGAAATTCCTGCGCCAGTCGCTCGCGCATCATCACGCACGGGTGCGCCTGGTCGCAAAGGGAGTGCTGGATACCATCGACGAGGACATCCACGACGGCGTCGACATCTGCGCTCAGGCACATCTGCTCGAACGTCGCATGCAAACCGCGGAAGCGATCCGGCAGGACACGCCCCGTCGCTATTTCGCATTCAGCGCAACAGTGATGAGCCGGCTGCGCAACACGGTGGAGGCGGACGGTCCGGATCACCGGGACCAAAATTCAAAGGCGGATGAGGACGCGCCGCAGGATTCGAGCGCGCAAAATTCGAAGGCACGTAGTTGTAGTAGTGATATGAATGAAACTACTACTACACAAACCAGCGATGCGTCGAAAATCGTCGACCACCCGGAGGTGGAACCAGTCCTGATCTATCCAAAGCGGCTATCGGAGAATCAGCGCGCATTGGCGGATCGATATCTGTCCACCGTTGCGGCGCATGAGCGGCAATGCATCCTCGACGAACTCGAGGGACGACTTCGTTCCGAGCAGAAAGGCATGAGCCCCGTGTACGACGAGATGCGCTTTCTGCACTACTTGTGCCGGGCCGCCAAGAAGGGTGACTTCGTGCCCAACCTCGGTATCAAAGTGCGCGACGAACGCATCGAGCGGGAGAAGGAGCAGCTGAAGTACCGGAAGCATCGAGAAGAAAGTGTGGCCGAGGAAAAACGTCGCGACGGTTCGATCCAGTCGGGGCGAAGGCAATTGGAAGCGATCCGCAGATCCCTCAATCTTCCGGCGCGCGCCGACACGGATGGCGAGTCGTGCTGACCGTAAGCTTGAAACGAGGGTGGTTACAGTGTAACCACCCTCGACATCCTCCGATTTCACATCACCGCGTCAACCACGACGAGCCATGGCGGGATATCCGCTTGTCCGGCGGGCTCAGGTCATGGATTCATGGTGGCTGCATTCACAGCCGCTGGAATGAAGGACGCGCCCCATGATTCCCGATCGATCGGAGCCAGAACAGCAAACGGAGAATATCGGAGCATCACCCGGCGATACCGGACCTGGTGCGCTGCGCGGTCATACGTGGCTGGTCGTGCAGACCCGCCAGGCGCAGCGCTTGATCCGCGGGCGCAACGGCTCGGCCGATAAACCGGCGATCGTCGGCCTGGTGGGGTTCGCCGACCGCTTGCGCGTGATCTGGCACGCGGCACGAAGTGACGATCCCTATGCCGATTGGTGGCTGATCAAGGTACATGAGGCGCTCGAGCGGGTCCGCGAACGGATCGGGAATGAACGGACGGCGTTGGATGTCCAGCTGCGGCAACTCACCGCCCTGGAAGTGGCGGTGGCCGAATCGATGAAGCCCTACCGGGTCGCGTTGCAATTCGCCAATCCTTACGCCTATCGAGGTGCACAGATGATCGCCGAGTACGACACGTTCGTGCGCACGTTGTTGACGGCCCACCACGTGGGACTCTTGGATGGACCCTCGATGGAGGGTCTGCTCAATGCCTGTGCGCGCAAGATTCGTGGTGCGCTTGCGGTACCCCAAGGATATCACTTCCTCGGGCTCGATCGCGCGGCGATGCAGCGAGGAACGGCCAATGCGGGCCGCGCCCGTCAACTCATGGGCGAGGTCCCGGGCGAGGTGATGAGCGGAGCGCGCCAGGCGCCGCTCGCTCCCCGAAAAGTCCGCTTCCCCGATGAGGCGGCCAGGCACCTTGGTCTCAAGCCCATCGAAGCGACGCCGAAGCCGAACCTCGTTGCGCCGGAAGTTGAGCCGGAAAACGACGCCGCCGGTGGCATCCACTCGTAGCTGGTATGGAGCACTTTCGCCGCCATGATCCCGCGAGGACACGATGCGCACCGATCGGGCCGAATCGGCATGGCTAGGGTGCCGGGCGGCAGACGCATCGTGCTCCAGCTCGACCCGCGTGTGGCGTTCGAGGCCCTGGTCCTGAGCCGGCTGGAGCGGATCCCGGAGGCCCGCCGCCAAGAGTGGTTGCGTGGTCTTCTGGTCCAGGGATTCCGTCATGAGTGTCAGGGCCTGAAGGCGGCCCAGGACGAGGTCGCTCCGCGGCGGATCACACCCGCGCCAGGACGGGTCGTGTCGCCGAACGGACCCCGGTCCGCGTTCGCCGCCTGGTTGGCGAAACCCGCATCTCGACCGGACGGCGCGATCGAGGCGGTAGGGGTGGTCGATGAAGAGAAAGCCGCCGATCGCCGGATGAAACCCTTCGCCGGGTTGAGAAAGGTGATCGGCTGAGAACGGCCCATAAACAGGCTTTTTTGAGAAATGGAGGAGAGACGATGTCGGATGCCCATACGATGACACCCATCCCGGTGGGACTCGATGATGGTTATGCGTTCACCAAGGTCGCCCTGCCGGACGGGCGGCTGGTCGCCATTCCATCGCGCGCCCGGGTCGGCGAGTCCGGTGTGACCTGGATCCACGGCGGCCGGCCGCGCATCTTCGAGTACGAAACGGAAGGCGCGGTGTATTCGGTGGGCGCCGTCGACGGTGCGCCGACCCGGTTCGAGGGTTATGCCACGTCGGGGCTCAATCGCGTCATCGTCCAACACGCCCTCCAGGAAGCGGGCCTCGCCGGCCGATCCGTGCATGCCGTCTCCGGACTGCCCGTCAGCGCCTTCTACAAGAAGAACGGCGAGCAGCGCCGCGACACGATCGACCACAAACGCCGCAGTCTGAAGCAGGCCGTACGACCGTTGAACGAGCGGCTGCCGGCCGCGATCGCCTTCCATGAAGTGATCCCGGAGGCGCTGGCCGCGTGGTACGACTACGTCATCGTCACGAAGGACGACGGCGTCACCCTCGACGAGGAACGCTTGTCGGTGCCGATCGCCGTCGTGGACATCGGCGGCCGTACCACCGATTACGTGGTCGTAAAGGACCAGGGCGTCATCCACGCATCGTCGGGCTCCCTGCAGGGCGGCATGTTGGACGTCAAGCAGCGCGTCGCCAACGGCATCCAGGAACGCTTCGATCTGGAGAACGTCGGCGAGCAGCTCGTGTCGCATGCCGTCGAACGCGGTACCGTGCGACTGCACGGGAGGGATCACGACGTCGCGGGGCTGGTGGATATCGCCAAGCGCGAGCTGGTCGAGCGGCTCTACGCGGAGACCCGCCGACAACTCGGTCTGGGTACCGAACTGGATCACGTACTGTTCGTCGGCGGCGGTACCGTCGCGCTGGTGGAACACATCGCCGACTGGTTTCCCAACCAGTCCGTCGCCGAACATCCGGCCTTCGCCAATGCGCGCGGGATGCTGAAGTATCTGCAATACGTCTGCGACGAGTCGGACGCGGCCTGATGACGGTTTCATCCGTGGTCACTGCGGTTTCAGTGACGAACAAGACACCTTAGGACCGTGCAACAGGTGTCGCGGCGCGAGCCTCGGTCCAGCAACACGGAAACCTCGTGTTTCCGTTATTCAACCACCCTGCCGGGGAAGCCTTCCCGTCGGGACGCGCTTGCTCCGGATGCCATCAACCCGAAGGAGTAAGTGCCATGTCCAACAACGAAAGTACCAAGTATTTCGATCTTCACACCGCCGGCATCGGTTATCTCAACCGGATCCGGGAGGTGACGCCGGAGGAAGGCAAACCCTTCCTCAGCGTCACCATTGCCGCATTACGCGGCAGCGTCGACAACGCCCAGTACACGCAATTCGAGTGTTCCGTGTCCGGCAAGAAGGCGCAAGAAGTCGTGCGTCGGCTCAAGTCGGCCGTGGAGGGCAAGTCGAAGGTGCTCATCGGATTCACGCTCAGTGATCTGTATGCGGAGCCCTTCACCTACAAGAATGGTGACAAGGCCGGCGAGACCGGCGTCAGCCTGAAGGCCCGCCTGCTTCGCGTGTCGTGGGCCAAGGTCGACGGCCAGCCGTTCTTCACGGAGCAAGAGAGCGCTGCGTAGTTCCACACCCGGCCGGGTAACCGCGTTACCCGGCCACCTTCCAACCCATCGGGGGATCATTCCCCCGCGGGGCTGGTCTCCCCGTCGATTCGAGGAGATCAGTCATGAACCATACGGAAGACCGGTTCGCCGGTCTCAAACCGTCGGAACTCAACGATGCGGAAAAACGATCGGTGGTCACGTTGGCGATGAGCGTCTTGGCGAACAGACATCGACCCGGCAAGACCTTGAGCAGCCCGGAGGAGACGCGAAGTTTCCTGCGTCTTCGCCTGGCCGATCATCGTAACGAGGTGTTCGGGTGTCTGTTCCTGGACAACCGGCATCGGATCATCGTCGTGCGCGAGTTGTTCCAGGGCACCATCGACGGCGCGTCGATCCATCCACGCGTCGTCGTGCAACAAGCCCTGGAGGTGAATGCGGCCGCCATGGTCTTTTTCCACAATCACCCCTCCGGGGTCGCGGAGCCCAGCCGTGCGGACGAGATGATCACCCATCGGCTGAAAGAGGCGCTCGCACTGGTCGAGGTACGCGTGCTCGACCACTTCGTGGTGGCCGGTGGTGAAAGCGTGTCCTTCGCCGAACGCGGATTGCTCTGACACTCGTTTTTTTTCACAGACCCCACCGGGAAAGCATGTTCTTCCCGGCGGGGAAGGAGGTGTGGCCCGGTGTCCACATCATCAAGGAGACACACTATGTCAAACTCATCAAACAATCGTATTCACGAAGTGATTTGCGGTGACGTCATTTCCAGCTATACCCGCGCCCAGGCCATCGAAGACGGAGTGCTGACCGATGCGGGGCCCATGGCGCAGGAGGCGGGTTTCAAATATCCCGTTGCCCTGACCGCCGCCGCTTGGGCCGACTGTGTGGCCTGGACCGACGAGGACAACCACAAACAGGTCTATCAGGATCAGGCCGGCCGGCTGTGGGATGTGTTGTTCATGGCCGTGCACGCCATCCGCACCAGTACTGGCACCGGCAACCGCCTGCTATATCAACTCTATCGCGTGCCCCGCGATGGGAAATCGGTGAAGGCGGAGTTGGTGACGCTGAAATTGATCATCGGCCCCGGTGATCACGGTGAACCCGTGAACACCATCCTGTTGCCTGACGAGGACTGAAGAGCGTTTCGGTACCCTCGTTTCACTCCACCGAGTCCATGACTCGATTCCACAACCAAGCCCATCGGGGAGACCTTCTCCCCGGTGGGTGATGGTCTCTCCAATCGAGGAACCAAGAGGAGAAACCATGATGAGATATATCATTCAATACGCGTTGCCCTACGAACACCGGGTCATGGTTGGCATCGAGGCCGAAAGCCGTGATGCCGCCATCGCCAAGGCCGGTGAGCTGTTCGATCAGGGCGATATCTGGCAGGACTCGGTAGAAGTCCCGCTTCTCTACGACGACTTTGAGGAAAAGGGTGACGCCGGTACTCCCCTCGAGTTTACCGTGGAGGACGAGATATGCGGTGACTGGCCGGAACCCGACGCCAGCGTCACGGCGATCCGCCGCCGGGACGCGGCTTTTCAAGCAGTCCGCCTACTGATCGAGGCATACCGCCGCGGTGAAGAACGGGGCGGCAGCGTCGACTGGGAGGACCTGGATCGGGCCTACCAGGCGGCGCTTCAGGCATCTGGAGCAAGTCCGGAGACGGATCGTCCCGAGTCGAGTCCGCGCTGCTCGCGGCTTGCCGTCGTCATGGAAGGCGGCATCGTGCAAGCGGTGATTGCCGATCAGCCGGAGGCCGCGCCTGCGGTCGCCGTCGTCGATTACGATATCGAGGGGCAGGCGCCGGAAGATCTGTGTGACATCACGCAATCCGACGGCAGCCACTCGAAAGCGTATGTCGTCGAACCCTGGGTCGAGCCGGCCCGCATCGATCTGGATGAGGTATTCCGGCCCATCGACGCGTAATCACTTTCACGCCCCGCCTCGCGCGGGGCGAACCTTGTCGATCCAAGAAAGTTCATGTAAAAACAATAGGAAAGAGTTGCGCATCTAGATCAGAACCCTACATGCCGCTTTACTTTTGAAAGAAAAACGTATATATATTTCTTTCATTACATATGGGCAAGCACATCGACAGCACTGACAGCAAGATCCTCCGGCGGATTCAGTCCCGCAAGCGGGGCTGGGTCTTTACGCCTGATAGCTTCACGGATCTCGGAACCCGCCGTGCGATCGATCTCGCACTGATGCGACATCGGGACAGCGGCCTTATCCGTCAGCTCGCCCGGGGGCTCTATGATTACCCGAAAGTCGACCCCCAGCTGGGCTCGTTGCAGCCGGCGACGGATGACATCGGGCGCGCTCTGGCAGGCCGTGACGCGACCCGCTTGCAGCCCTCCGGGGCCTACGCCGCCAATCTCCTTGGGCTCTCCACGCAAGTCCCCATGAAGGTCGTTTATCTCACGGATGGTCGTACGCGGACTGTCCAGGTTGGCAAGCGCCAGATTCTCTTGAAGCACACCACGCCCCGCAATATGGCCACGGCGGGGAAGGTCAGTGGACTGGTCATTCAGGCCCTGCGCCACATCGGGCGGAAGAATGTCGATCAGCAGATCATCAAGCGGCTCGATCATAGGCTCGATGACGCGGCACGCAAGCAACTGATGAAGGATATTCGATATGCTCCCGCCTGGATCGCCGATATCATTCGTACTCTTGCAGACAAGAAAAACGCCGCATGAAAGAATTCATTGAACTGCCGGTAGAACGACGCCGGCTGGTCTGTACGGAAACCGGTGCAAAACTGAACCTGTTCGAGATCGCCGTCGAAAAGGACTTCTGGGTGTGCTGGACCTTGCGCAAGCTGTTCGAGTTACCCGAATGGGGCGAACACTTGTCGTTCAAAGGTGGTACATCACTGTCCAAGTGCTGGAATCTCATCGAACGCTTTTCCGAAGATATCGATATCGTCATCGACCGGGGTGTCCTGGGCTTTGGAGGAGACAATGCGCCGGAAACGGCGCCCAGCAAGAAACAGACGACAAAGCGCCTCAAGGCGCTGAAAGAAGCCTGTCAGCAGACAATCAGGGACAGGATACAGCCAGCACTTATCGAAGCGATATCATCGGAACTGCCGGGGGATCTCGAATGGGCGCTCGAGCCTGACCCCGACGATCCTGATGGACAGACCTTGCTGTTGGTCTATCCGACAGCCTTCCCGGAGCAGGCCGCCTATCTCCGCCGTGCTGTCAAGATCGAAATGGGCGCCCGTTCGGATACGGACCCTGCCGAATCGATCGATATCAGACCCTATATCAGCGACGCCTTTCCGGATTTGCTGTCGGAGCCGGGGGTGCGTGTCCGCTCGGTTATGCCTAGACGTACTTTCTGGGAGAAGGCAATGCTCCTGCACGAGGAAACCTTCCGGCCGGAAGACAAGCGGCGTGGAGAAGCCATGGCCCGCCACTACTATGACCTCTATCGGCTGATCCTCGCTGGCATCGGCGATGAATCTGCACAGGATCTCGATCTGTTCGAACGGGTTGCCGCCCACCGCCAGGTCTTTTTCCGCCATACCTGGGTCGATTACTCGACGCTGAATCCCGGCCAGTTGAGGTTGTTGCCAGCGGAAGCCGACCGGCCAGACTGGCAAGCCGATTACGAAGGAATGCGGCATGAGATGTTTTATGGTGATGTGCCGACATTCGATGAGATCCTGGCGGTAGTGGGTGAGTTTCAGGCTAGGTTGAACGCTGGTTAGATTGCGCCCTATAAGCCCTGTTCATAGCTGTCCACTAAGTCCCCAGGCCGTGCCCGCCACGGCAACGCGAGTTTCTAACTCGCGTGCCAAAGGCGGGGCCACTTGAACGGCATCGCCGCGCGCAGTGGCGCCCTTTCTGCGGGAACTCATACATCCGCCATTTCGCATTGTGTACCGGCGTGATTCCCGGCGGGTGAGGATTGTCCGCGTCTGGCGCAGCGAACGCCTGCTGCATCTTCCCACGGCTGAGTGGTAGGCCCGCCGAGGAGTTGAGCACATTCTAAGTGCTCAAGTCTCTGTTCCCCGTGAGCGCCGCGCGTATGATCATGAATCCCGAGGCGACCGACATGGTGATAGCACCGCACATCGCGCCATAGGCCGCCCCAGCGGTGGCCGGCAGCCAGCCGGGTTGCAGCTCGTTGGTCTGGGTATTCCAGGTATCGTAGAAGAAGCAGTAGGCGGTGGCGGAAATGCCGAGCTGCGCGTCCAGGAACCACACCAGGCTGGTGAGCAGCACGCCGACGCCGAGCACGGTGGCCAGTGTGGCATAGGCGCCGCGGGTCATGCGGTGGCGGTAGTGCGTCACTTCGAACAAAAGATAAAATCCGACCGCGAGAAACACCGAGATGGCCGAGGTGGAAAGGCGGATGAACGGGCGGCCGTCGCTGATGCTGAAGATCATCGGGCACAACCAGGTGCCGATCAGGGCGCCGAAGATCAGCCCGAACAGCAGGCCCGACGGATAAGGATGCGTCAGCCATGGTCCCGCCGGCGTGAGTCGGGCATATTGGTTCATGGTCTTGTGCCAGCGCGGGAAGAAAAAACCGACCACCGCGCCGAGCGCCATACCCACCAGCATGTAGCCGGGGATCAGCGTGAGCGGATCGGGTGTGGTCCAGATGATGAGATCATCCGGTACCGGCGGATCGATCCCGCACATCTCGTTGACCCGCCGCTCGCTGATCTCGTAGCGGTTCGGGGCCGGCCAATCATAGGCCCAATAGACCCACAGAAAAATCAGCCCGGTCAGCGCCCCGCCGATCGGCCCCGAGCGGTGCCACTTCAGCCACAATCCATCGGACTGTTCGCTTGCCGGCGCGGGCGCGCGCATGGCGTAGAGGGCCAGGGTTGCGGCGATGGCCAGGACGATGAAGAAGAACGGCGCCATGCCCGCGGGGGTGGAGAAGATCGGGGAACGCCGGTCCATCAGCAGCAGGAAAAACAGCGCCGCGGCGATGAGGGCGACGAGAATATAGGGAAAGAAATCGCGCTCCCTGCGGTTCGGCATGCCGTTACGCCCCCTTAATTACCGATCCATCCAAAACAGCGCCTGGATCTTTTCCCGGAGGCGCGCCCATAGCGCGGGCCAAAGCGCCGCACGGATGTGGCGGCGCGCCGCCTCGGCCGAGCCTCCGATTTCGGGATCAACCAGATCACCGAGCAGTCCTTCGAACAACTGCCGGCTCCCCAGCCATTGGCATATCAGCGTGAACCGCCCGAGATCGATTCCCGGCGGCGACGGCAAGGACTCGGCGAACTCAAAATCCTCCAGATTGGCGATGCGGTTGCGCGTCACTGCGTAGAGCAGCGTCGCCAGCGCCGTCAGCAGCACCCCGGCCAGGGACGCCTCGGTGGCGTTGAAAACCACGCCGCCCAGCGTGAACAGCACCACGCCCCGGTCCAGGTGATCAAGGGCTGATTCGGCGGAGAGGTGTGCCTGTTCCATCTCAAGATCTCACCAGAAAGCCGGGGATGCGGGCGACGGCCTGTTCCAGGGCGATGAGCGCCTGTTCCCCCGCGGGCGTCAGCCGGTACATGCGCCGGGGGATATAGAAATCGCCTTCCTTGAAGTGCGGCGGCGGTGATGTTTCGAGTTCGGAGGTGACCAAGCCCTTCTTTTCCATGCGCTCCAGGGTGACGTATATCGTACCTTTTTTCAGTTTCAGGTCACCAGAAGAAGATCGGCGCACCAGTTCCAGCCCGAACAACGGCGCCGGCGCGCTTTCCCGCAGCAAATGCGCAATCAACGCCTCGGTCAGGCTGAGTTTCGTGGCTGGGGTATCGGTCATTGGAAGTCGCTCCAGGCAAGGGTGGCAACCACCCTACATGATTAATCGTCCCGGGATATTGACCGGCGCTTTATCAAAGTATATCTTAATTTGTAATATATCATATCGCCCACGAATCAACAAGAAAAAGGAGAGGCCATGAAATACACCACTGCGTTCCTCTGTGGTCTACGTTTTTCGGTCATTGTCGTCTTGACGGCGGTTCTGTGCGCCTGCGGCGGCGGTGGCTCCGGCGGCGATGGGGGCGGAACGACGACGTCCTACACCCTCGGCGGCACGGTGAGCGGGCTTGCCGGCACCGTGGTTCTGCAGAATAACGGCGGGGACAGTCTTTCACTCTCAAGCAACGGCGTATTCACCTTTTCCACCCCTTTGGCCGATGGCACGGCCTACACCATCACGGTATCCGCCCAGCCGAGCGGCCAGACGTGTGGTGTGGTCAACAGTACCGGTACCATCGGAGGCGCGAATGTGAGTAACGTGGCAATGATCTGTGTGACACTCGCTACTTCCTACACCATCAGCGGGACGGTTTCGGGCCTGACAGGGACGGGGCTGGTGTTGCAGAACAACGGCGGCGATGATCTGAGCATAACAGCCAACGGCGATTTCACCTTTGCTAACCCCCTGAGTGGTGGCGCGATGTATAGTGTCACCATACTCAACCAACCCGCAGGACAGACCTGTACCGTAGCCAACGGCGGCGGCACGATTGCGGGTGCGGACGTGACGAACGTGTCGATCACGTGCACGACCACGGGTTGGGGCACGGCACAGCGGATCGAGACCGGCGCGGGCAACGCGGACGATCCCCAGGTCGCAGTTGACAGTAGCGGCAATGCCATTGCCGTGTGGCGTCAGAACCACGATATCTGGGCCAACCGTTTCAATGCCGAGAGCGGCGCCTGGGGTGCGGCACAGCTGATCGAGACCGGCGCAGGCAATGCGGACGATCCCCAGATCACGGTCGACAGCAGTGGCAATGCTATTGCCGTGTGGTCTCAGTACGATGGTCTTTACACCAGCATCTGGACCAATCGTTTCAGCGCCGAGAGCGGCGCCTGGGGCGCGGCACAGTTGATCGGCGCCGGAGTGGGCTATGATGCATCCGATCCCCAGATCGCGGTCGACGGCAGCGGCAATGCCATCGCGGTGTGGCGTCACAAGGAAAGTGGACGTTACCGTTATGCCGGCGGCACGTGGGCCAAGCGTTTCAACGCCGAGAGCGGTGCCTGGGGTGCGGCACAAATGATCGGCGCGGGCGATACGGCCCTCTACTCTGTTCCCCAGATTGCGCAGATCGCGGTCGCCGACAGCGGCAATGCTATTGTCGTATGGCCTCAGCACAGCACTCCATACGCCAGCATCTGGGCCAACCGTTTCAGTGTCGAAAGTGGCGCATGGGATGCGCCGCAACTGATCGAGACCAGTGTGGGCGATGCATACTCCCCCCAGATCGCGGTTGACGGCAGCGGCAATGCCATCGCTGTGTGGTCTCAGCACGACGGAAGTACATACACCGACATCTGGGCCAACCGTTTCAGTACCGCGAGCGGTGTCTGGGGTACGGCGCAGCTGATCGACCCCGGCGCGGGCCATGCATACTCTCCCCAGATCGCGGTCGACGGCGGCGGCAATGCCATCGCCGTGTGGGTTCAGAACGATCAGAACGCCGACGTTTGGACAAACCGTTTCAGCGCCGTGAGCGGTACTTGGAGTGGAGCGCAGTTGATCGAAACCGGCGTGGGCGAAGCTGACTTCATCGGAGGCCCTCCCCAGATCGCGGTTGACGGCAGCGGCAATGCCATCGCCGTGTGGGTTCAAATCGACGACGCCTACAGAAACAGTATCTGGGCCAACCGTTTCAGTGCCGAGAGCGGCGCTTGGGAAACTGCACAGATGATCGAGAACGGCGTGGGCCATGCGTATTCACCCGGGATTGCGGTCGACGGCAGCGGTAATGCCATCGCGGTGTGGATGCAGCACGACAACAGCACAAATTACGACGACATCTGGGCCAATCGCTATGAGTGAGGCCATGATTTCCAGACATACTCATTGCATTGCCGGGTTAAGCGGCAGCACGTGCCGATGCACACTCATTATCATCTCAGCCATGTTGTCCCTGGCGCCGATTCAGGCGTCGGCGTTCACTCGTGTCATAGCCCAATTCAAGGAGGCAGCGACCGCAACAAAAGGGGCGACCTCCGTTCTGGTCTATTACTCGGACGCCTGCGCCGAAAACGTGGCGTTCTCCATGTCGTACATGGGAAGCAGGACTTATGCGGAGGCTTCCGAAGATGTCGACCGGTTAATGCAAGACGCAACGAAGACCGTGCGCGCGGAGTGCTCGCAGATTAAACGGATCGACGTGGGGATAACCGGTAATAATCCCGCGATGAAATGGCTGAAAGGCGAGCTAACGGAGGCGAACGGCTGGTGCCTGAACGTCGTCCCCGGCAACACGGTTCCGCCTGGATACATCGGTTTCAGGGCAGGCCACCCGGAGTATCCGGGGCACATCCGGGTGAGCGAGGCTGGCGAGGTGACGGGACAATTTCCGCTGGGCTATGGCTGGAGCCCTAAGTTCGAGGGCAAGGTGACACCCAAGATGGTTGGGGACTATATCAGCTAGTACCAGATAGAAGGTTACCTTTATGATTATGAAAGCGACCCCCAAATCCTGTTCGTGCCGGACCTGCAAGAACGGCAAAGGCACGGCCGCGCAAAAAAGGCTGATGCGCCTTGAAGAACGCGCGTTCCGGCGCGGCGTCAGGCGTGCCCTGCGTGCAGGGGAAGAGCTTGACCGGATCGTCCCTTACAGCGATTACCGGGATTGACGCAGCAACCGGCGCGCCGGTGAACGCGCGCTTCTTTTCAAGAACAATTCGGAGTGTTTTAAGGACGGTTGATATGAACCCTGTTTTCGCGCGCCTGTTTATCTGCGGCCTGATCGCCGCCCCCACCTTCAGCGAAGCCGCCGATGACGACCTTGCCGCATTGCGGGCGGCGCGGGAGGCCAATATGGGGCCGGTGATTGCCGCCGGCGCGGATTACACGGTGCATTCGCCGCAGGCGGCGCGCGCGGGAAACACTGTGCGCTGCGCGGTGCAGACCGGCAACGCCATGAGCGATGAAGCGTTCAACGCGCGCTTGAACGCCATCCGCGAAACCGAAGCCAGGGCGCGAGAACCGCTCGATGAGGAGAAGGCGGCCCTGATGAATGCGCGGCGCGCGCGGCCGCCGATGTCCGATCAGGAATTTGCGCCAAAGTGGGCGTCCTTGCAGGCGAGAGAGAAAGAAATCGCATTAAAGGCCCATGCCGAGGATAAAAAGCTTCAGGAGGAATGGGCCAACTCCCGCCGTACCGCTTCGCATGCGATCACGCTTTATCTTCAGCATGCGCCCCGTGATCCGAACGCCACCATCGTTCCGCTCGAAGGGATTGCCCCCTCTTCCGCCTTCGTTGCGGAGTTGAACGCGCTCCTGCGGCCGTTTCTCTCCACCTGCCCGGACAGCGATTGGGTTTCAGCAGCGCATTATTTCCGGGACGCGACTCCGTTCGGAAAGAAGGGGACTCAAGCGCAACTCGACCCGCACATCATCATGTTCCGCTATATCCTGCGGGCGGGGAATCTTTCCCTGAACAAGGCCCCGGAATATTTTGGGGAAACGCAAAGGATCAACAACGATCCGGTCCGCAATCCGCGCCTGACCCTTGCCGGGCTGCAAGCTTCAAACCAAGCCCGGTCAATAGAAACCGGCCGCCGCAGCGCCGTCTACCGCAAGGATTATGAAACCGCCGCCAAGCGCCAGCCGGGAATTGTCTACAAGCTCGATCCTTATTGGCGGCAGTACAAGAAATATGATGGCGGATATGATGAGGGTAAGGACACGGTGCGGCGTGTGTTTGACGGCGACTTTGCCCGCCAGAAAGAAAGCGATTACTTCAAGGCGCATGTGTACTTATTCTCTTCAGACTACAGCAGGCAGTGCAAGTCTGAAATCCCCAACTTCACGCGCTTCAAGATCCCGTCACCCGCGATTGTGGGAACGCGCACCTACGCGGACGGACACGTAGAGAATGTTTATGGGACTACGATCATTACCGTTGATATCGATTCGCGCTTCGCTCCATTTTACGAGGCTTATCGTAAAGTCGGCTTGCCCATGTACCTGGGTATCTGGTCGCGCAAAGCTGTACAAATCAGCAGCAGCATCCTGAATTCGAGCATGGAAGACCTCGGCAATGGAGTCGACACTACGAACGTGACGATGTGGTCAGAATTCTTTAGGCAGCACAAATGCACCAGCGCAACAATGCTCCAGATGCGCGACAACCTGCTCCGCGCCGCCAATTCGCAACGCTCGGCGCAAGATGAAGGTATTCGTTATCCAGGCGCAGAGCAGGAAAGCGATCCGCCGCCGCGATGAAAACGATAACCCTTCCTCTTCTCTGCGCCGTTCTGGGCGGATGCGCGTCACATGAGCCCAAGCAAGACGCGAAAGATTGTACACCTGCGCTTCCCGGAATGAATCCGCCTTTTTCCTGCCCGGTTTCTAAAAGCGAGCCGAGCCGGGACGTTTCGGTTCAACAGCAAAAACTCCAACAACAAAAATCAAAGGATTAAGGATTAAAGTCATGAAACGCCCCTCTTCCCTGATCGCCACTCTGATCATCGCTTCGATCATCGTCCTGATCGCCGGGCCAGCCGCCGCCGAACAGGTCGCTCTTTCCGTCGATCCCGATCCGGCGTTCGAGGCGCGTTACTGTTCTTTTATGGCGGCCAACCGTTTTGAAGATTACGCTTTGACCGCGCGCTGGACGAAAAGAATAAAAGCACTCGAAGCGAATAAACCCATGGAACGCCTCAGGGAAATCAGCAAGACCTCCTTCGATCTGATGAAGGACGCTTCGGAGACGGAAGCACGGGCCGCGTACAATCAATGCAAGGCCCGGATCGCAATCCTTGAAACCGGCGACAGGCTCGCAGAAAAGGCGATGCAAACCTATCTGGCAAACGAAAAGGCAAAGGAACAGCAACCCAAAAAAGCAGCCGAACCGTTTCCGCCCGTTCCGCCCGGCGGTATAGACCCGTGGCAGCAGCCTTTGCCGCAGTTGAATCTGAACGAAAACGGCATCCTGCGCGAGCCGCCCGCCGCGCGTGCCGGCGAAGACTCTTACGCCTGCCGGTCTTCGGCCATTGCGCCGGTTACGCTCTGCTATAACGCGAGCTTCTGGTCGGAAACGCGCGCCCCGCAAAAAGAAATTGAAGCGTTCTTCAAAAGCCCCGCCAATGAGATACAGATCGCCCTGATCACCTCCAAGCAGGTCGTGCGTACGGATATCCAGCGCGCGGCGATCCTGCGCGATGCGCAGGCGCATGCATCCGGCGGGCAATACGGGGTGAAGGTCACGGCGGATAAAACCCTGACGCTGGACGGGCATCCGTGGCATATCCTCGAATACTGGGTCAATCTCAACGGATACGGCAAACATTATGTAAGCGTCTTTACCGCCTTCGAAAGCGCGGGCAGCGCCCAGCTCCACTTCACCCCCGCCGATACGGACGCCTTCCGCCCAGAAATCGACGATATCATCCGCCGCATCAAACTCACCCAACCGGCACGGTGAAAGGAATTTCGGGGCGAATGTGGCAAGGCGCGGGTGGCACGCATTGGCCGTGCGCCGAGGCGAACAGCGCGGGCCAAACCTTCTAAAGCGTCTTTTACATCGACGACTCGAACCCGTTTTCCATTGTCACTGTCGCCAAGACCAAGCCCCAGGCCCCATCGGGGCCGATCGTCGTCGCGCAAGGGGCCAGCTGGCGCCTGACCACGGACGACAGGTTGTGGTGCACCAACAACGGCGGTCAGTTCAGCCTTACCTACGACGCGCCCCATAAAGAGCGCCTCAAGGCATTGACCGGCGGCGACGGCGGAACCTATCGCGGCTTCGTCGAGCAAACGCTCTTGCCGCAATTGCGCAAACAGTGCCCCACGATCAGCAGCGTAGCCATGCTCACCTACCGAACCGGGGAAAGCGTTGCCTATGATCACCTGTCCTACAGCGTGTCAAAGCTGGGCAGTGGCAGTGTGCACCGCAGTCCGCAGGCAGGACTGACGCGCGCTCAACTTCTGAACGCCTGCACTGGCTGTCATGCCACCGGCGCCGGAGGCGCCCCTATTGCCGGCAGACAGGACGGCTGGAGCAATCCGCCACATAAGCGTGCGCGTATCGGCGCGGACATGGTCTACCATTTCAACAGGATGCATTGCCCGGACTGCGCAATCAACGAGTTGCAGTCTCTCATACGCAACATCGATCGCCCGGAGATGTTCAACCCGGCTCAACTGCAAGTGAACGCCCGGCAATAGAAATTGGCGGAGTATGCGAAGAACCCCGGCCCCGAGCAGTTGATCAAGAGCGGGGCTCCTGAACCGGAGCGGCCTCGTCGCGGACATTTATCATGGGAGGGTGAACCGGGCAACAGATCGTACCGAACTCTATAACCTGTTTAGCGACTACATAACCCTATTTCACCGGCGCTGCGGAAAACTGTTGCCCCCCGATCGAGCGAGATACACTTTTCGCGTTACCATGCTCGACAGCATCGAGACCACTCCGGAAGGAACGACTCGCAACTGGGTGACGGAGGATGCCGAATCGGTAGAGATGGAGCCCCACTTTCTCCCGTTTTTTTCGAAGAACCCCGGCATAGGGGCTACCATGGCTGCCGATATCGACAATCCGATCAGTTCGGGAACTCAGATAGATATTCTCGGGGGCCTGCGGTGGGATACGGCAAATCTCACAGACAAAATATTGAGTCGCACGTCGGACATGAGCGCATTGCTAGCCAATGAAGAGTATTGCGGGCATCGCGCCAGCAAACAGTTCATCGATAATCTGTTCAAAGCGCTGCGGTGACGCAGGTGGTGGCCTGCCCGGAAGCCGTACCGGCCTGTTATACGGAGTGCCTGTCACGAAGGATCATCGACTTGGAGCTTGTCGCGTCCCTTGACCGCTGTGATCCTGCTACCTCTTCGCGCTACGTCGGCACTGTTGGTTAACAATCTTTTCGACGCGTTGTAGCGCCGGATAGGCGCCGTATCGTGCCTCGAATGCTTCGCGTACCGGCCCGAGCCTTTCCTGCAAAGCGGCCGCGGTCTCACGCACCAGATTGCCGAGGAACTGCGGCCGCACGTCGCAGGCACTGGCGAGCGCTTCCCAATGGGTTGAAGTGATCATACTGGGATTACGCTCACCACCGACATCGAAGGCGAGATGGTAGTCGATGCGCTCGATGGCACGGGTGCACACCAGGTCATAGAACGGAACCCGACGCCAGCGTCACGGCGATCCGCCGCCGGGACGCGGCTTTTCAGGCCGCCCGTCTGCTCGTGGAAGCTTACCGCCACGGCGAAGAGCGCGGCGGCAGTATCGACTGGGATGAACTGGATCAGGCCTATCGGGTCGCGTTCGAAGCATCCGGGGCGGCAGGGGACAGGGCTCGCCGCAGTCCTCGAAAGGCGTGTGAACGCCTGGTCGTCATCATCGAGGGCGGACTGGTGCAGGCGGTCGTGGCTGATCGGCCCGATGTCGCACCCGCCGTTGCCGTGATTGACTATGACACCGAAGGCTTTGAGCCCGAGGACCTACGTCACATTACGCAATCGGATGGCAGCAAGGCAAAGGCGCTGGTCGTCGAGCATCGTGTGGAGTACGCCGCCATCGATCTCGAGGAGGTGTTCCAGGAAGCCGAGTCGTAATCAACTACAACGCCCCGCCACGTGTGGGGCGCTTTCCTTGATCTGGTCCTGTCTATGGCGAGGCATCGCTCAGCTGATAGGCGGAATCGCGGGCTTTCTCGATGCAGACGTGATTACGGTTGAAAATCAAACTCAAGCCGGGTATCGTGTGATTCTATGCGCCGAGCCGTCGTCAAAGCACTCATGTTCTTCATCCTGTTCGCGAACCTCTCCTGGGCCGCGGACATGGATGAGCTAGGCATTGCGCATGACGCTGCCAAGGTGTTCACATCCTCGGTCGATGGACCGGG
Organism: Pseudomonadota bacterium; assembly: GCA_040752855.1. Taxonomy (GTDB): domain Bacteria; phylum Pseudomonadota; class Gammaproteobacteria; order RBG-16-57-12; family RBG-16-57-12; genus JBFMHP01. Next base: position 93,145 of record JBFMHP010000022.1, read on the forward strand.
CGGCTCGTCCGATGATGGTGGTCTCGGTCACGACGGCGCGAAGAACGTCGGCTGCGATCATTGCTGTCATGGCAGTGCGCATTATGTCGGTGTCCCTCACACGGCCTCCCCCGTCTTCGCTGACAACGCTTCTTGCATCCCTGCGCAGCGGGTGATCGCACGGCATTCCCGCGACCAAGAACCCCCCGTCCCACCCCCCAATATCTAAGTCTCTCTCGTCCGTTGCCGTAACGCCTCGCGCGCACGCGAGCGCGTGGCCTTGATCTGTCGTATGGAGACTTGGATTCATGTATACACTGCGAATGCCGGTGCCGGTCCGGCTGCTGGGCACACTGCTGTTATGCGCCGCCGCCGTCGCCGCGGCGCAAGAAAAATCTTCTGCAATACCACCCGATCAGACACTGCGGCAGTTGATCGGGGAGACGCTGGACGACAACCCCAGCATCCAGGCGGCCCGTGCCGCAGTGGAGGCCGCCGAGGCCCGGGTGCGGGGCGCGGATCGGCCCCTCTATAACCCCGAGCTGTCGGTGGACGCCGAGCAGGCCGAGACCCGCACGGCGACTGTGGGCCTGAGCCAGGCCATCGACTGGTCCGACAAGCGCGGCGCGCGCACCGGAGTGGCGGGCGCTGAGCTCGATCGGGCGCGGGCGGAATATGCCGACCTGCGTCAGCGCCTGGCCGGGGAACTGCTCGCGGCGCTGGGCCGCTATCACTCGGCCGCTGATCTCCAGAGCTTGGCACAGCAACGCCTTGAACTGATGCAACGCTTTCTCGAACTGGCGGAACAGCGCCGCCGGGCCGGCGATGTGAACCAGGTCGAGCTGGATCTGGCGCGGCTCGCGTACACCCAGGCCACACTCCAGCTATCCCAGTCGGTGGCGGATCGGGTCGAGGCGGAACAGGCCCTTGCCGCCGTCGTCGGCGAGTCGCGCCGGAACTGGCCGGTCTTGCCCCAAGACTTGCCGGCGCTGCAAGACCTCGATACCGACGCCCTGCTCGCGAATCTACCCGCCTTGCGCGTCCAACAGACCCGGATCGGCGCCGCACGGGCTACCGTCACACTGCGTATGCGCGAACGCCGACCCGATCCGACCGTCGAAGTGCGCGCCGGTCAGGAGCGCGGGTTTCGCAATGGCAGTGACGATGCCTACGGCGCCGTCGGTCTGACCTTGAGCGTTCCCTTATACGTGCGCAACAGCTTCCGCGCCGAGGTGGACACGGCCAATGCCGAGTTGCTTCAGGCGGAGCGCGAGGGACAAGACCTCTATCGCCGGGCACGGGCGCGATTGCTGTCCGCCGCCGATCGTTATCGGCTGAGCCGCGACGCCTGGGAGGCGTGGCTACGCGCCGGCCAGGCCAGTCTCAGCAGTCAGGTGGAGCTACTCGATCGCATCTGGCGGGCCGGAGAGATGAGCGCATCCGACTACCTGGTACAGCTCAACCAGACCCTCGACACCCGCGCCAACGCCTTGGAAGTCCGGGGCCGCCTGTGGTCGGCCTGGGCCGACTGGCTGGTGACCGGCGGACAGATCGATACCTGGCTCGGCGGCGGCGACACGTCACAGTGAGCCGCCGGATACAGAACCCACGATTCTTGGAGAACCCATCATGACGAGACGCATTACGAACGGCCTGTTGCTGGCCTGCCTGTGGGCGGGTCTGGCGGCGCCGCTGACCGCCCAGGCGCAGGCCGGGCACGGACACGAGGAAACCGCGGGCCAAGAGAAAGACCACGAGGAGGGCGCGATCAGGATGAGCGCCGCCGAGCGGGCGGCGCAGGGCATCCGCACCGCTCGGGTCGCGCCACGCGCGCTGGCAGGCGACGTCACCGCCCCGGGTGAGGTGCGCGTGAACGCCTACGCCTCCGCGCAGGTGACGCCCCGCATTACGGCCCAGGTGGTCGCGCGCCATGCGCGCCTGGGTGATGCGGTAAAGGATGGGCAGCCGCTGGTCACGCTCTCCAGCGTGGCGATGGCCGAGGCCCAGGGCGCGCTCATCGAAGCCGATCGGGAATGGCAGCGGGTGCGCAAGCTGGGACGCGAGGTAGTCTCCGATCAGCGCTACGTCGCCGCCCAGGTGGCGCGCCAGCGCGCCTATGCCACCGTGCGCGCCTTTGGTCTGACCGAGGCCCAGGTCGACCGCCTGCTCACCGAAGGCGACGCCTCGCGCGCCACCGGCGCGTTCGACCTGCTGAGCCCCCGCGCCGGCACGGTGATCCGCGACGACTTCGTGCTCGGCGAGGTGGTCGAGCCGGGCCGCGTACTGTTCGAGCTGAGCGACGAGTCGTTGCTGTGGGTGGAGGCGCGCCTGCGGCCGGAACAGGCCGGCGGCGTGGCGGTCGGCACGCCCGCGCGGGTGAGCCGGGATGGGGATCGCTGGCTCGACGGCAAGGTGGTGCAGTTGCACCACCGCCTGGACGAGGCCACGCGTACCCAGGGCGTGCGCGTCGAGGTGAAAAATCGCGGCGACGAATTGCACCCCGGCGAGTATGTGAACGTGGCCCTGAGAACCGCCGGCGCCGACGCGCGCATCGCAGTGCCCAAGGATGCGGTGTTGCTGATGCAGGGGGCCCCCACGGTGTTCAAGTTGGAGGGCGAGGAACTGCACCCGCAGCCGGTGGAGACCGGCATCACCCGCGGCGGCTGGACCGAGATCAAGGCGGGGCTTGCCAAAGGGGACGAGGTCGTCATCCAGGGCGCCTTCCTGCTCAAATCGCTCGCGCTCAAGTCGCAGATGGGCGAAGGCCACGCACACTAGGAGACGCACACCATGCTGAATGCACTCGTTGAAGCGTCTCTGCGCTACAAGTTTCTGGTGATCATCGCTTTCCTGGTGATCGGTTTTCTCGGCTGGCGGGCGGTGACCACCGTGCCCATCGACGCCTTCCCGGACGTGACACCGGTGCAGGTCAACATCTACACCGAGTCACCGGGCCTGGCGGCCGAGGACGTGGAGCAACTGCTCACCTTTCCCGTGGAGTCCGGCATGGCCGGTCTGCCCGGGGTGACGGAGATCCGCTCCGTCTCCCTGTTCGGCCTGTCCTACGTCTCGATCTATTTCGAGGACGACATGGACATCTACTTCGCCCGCCGGCTGGTGATGGAGCGTCTGCTGGAAGTAGGGGATCGCATTCCGGAGGGTTACGGCACGCCGGAGATGGGGCCGAACTCGTCCGGCCTCGGCCAGGTGTTCTGGTACACCGTGGAACGGGCCGACGAGAAACTGCAGAGCGATCTGACCGACATGGACTTGCGCACGCTCCAGGACTGGACCGTGCGGCTGATCCTACGCACGGCGCCGGGCGTCGACGACGTGATGTCCTGGGGCGGACAGGAACGTCAATACCAAGTGGTGATCGACCCGCTGCGGCTGATCAAGTACGGGCTCGGATACAAGGATGTGATGTCCGTCATCGAGGCCAATAATCGCCAGGTCGGCGGTCAGTACGTCAACCTCGGTCCCGAGCAGTACTTGGTGCGCGGCCTGGGGCTGGTGACCGGCGAGCGCGACATCGGTAATATCATGCTCAAGGCCGTCGATGGCACGCCGGTGTATCTGCGCGACGTGGCGACCATCGAGCAGGCGCCATCCTTGCGCTTCGGCGCCGTGACCCGCGACGGCAAGGAGGTGGTGCTGGGCATGGCCCTGTCGCGCATCGGCACCAACGCCGCCGACGTGGTGGATGCGGTGAAACAGAAGGTGGCCATCGCCCAGTCGGCCTTGCCCGATGGCGTCGCGGTCAAGCCGGTGTACGAACGCACCGAGTTGGTGGAGAAGGCAGTCGCCACCGCCACCAATGCCCTCATCGAAGGCTCCATCCTGGTGGCCATCGTGTTGTTTCTGTTCCTCGGCGAACTGCGCTCGGCGCTGGTGGTGATCGCCGCCCTGCCCATGGCCATGCTCATCGCCTTCATCTTCATGGGCGAGGCGGGGCTGTCGGCCAACCTCATGTCGCTGGCCGGACTCGCCATCGGCATCGGCATGATGGTCGACGGCGCCGTGGTGATGACCGAGAACGCCTTCCGCATCATGGCGGAGTGGCGCGAGAAGGGTGAGCCAGTCAACCGCACCGCGGCGGTGCTGACCGCCGCACGCGAGGTGGCCAACCCCATCGCCTTCGCCATTCTCATCATCATCGTGGTGTTCCTGCCGCTGTTCAGCCTGCAGGGACTGGAGGGCAAGCTGTTCAAGCCCATGGCCTTCAACATCAGCTTCGCCATGGCGGGCTCCCTATTGCTCACACTCACGCTGATCCCGGTGCTGGCGGCGCTCATCCTCAAGCCCAAGGAGGAGCGCGATACGTTGTTGGTGCGTTGGATCAAGCGCGGTTATTTGCCGCTGCTGGCGTGGTCGCTGGCCAACAAGAAGGTGGTTGTCGCCGGCGCCATAGTCCTGTTGGTCGCCAGCCTGGCGCTGTTCCCGCTGCTGGGCAAGGAGTTCATGCCGCAGCTCCAGGAGGGCTCCATCATGTGGCGGGTGACCTCCATCCCGTCCACCTCGCTGGAGCAGTCCATCGAGATATCGAAGAAGATCGAGACCGCGCTCTCCGAATTCCCGGAAGTGGAGACCACCATCGCCATGATCGGCCGCGCCGAGAAGGGCGAGACCGCGGATGTCAACTATATGGAGATCTACACCGGCCTCAAGCCAAAGGACCAGTGGACCCGCTCCATCGAGGACCTGGCCGAGGCCATGCGCGAAAAGTTGGAGATGACGGTGCCCACCGCCGTGGTCGCCTTCACTCAGCCGATCCAGATGCGCGTCGAGGAGCTGATCTCCGGCGTACGGGCGACGCTCGCCGCCAAGCTCTACGGCGAGGACCTGGGCGAGCTCGACCGGCTAAGCGGGGAGATCAAGAATGCGGTAGCCAAGGTGCCGGGCACGGCCGACCTGTCACTGGAGGCCAACCTCGGCAAGCCGCAGATCCGCATCCAGGTCGACCGCGAGGCCCTGGCCCGTTATGGGCTCAACGCCGACGACGTGCTCACCGTGGTGCGCACCGGCATCGGCAACCAGCCGGTGTCCACCCTGATCGACGGCGTCAAGCGCTTCGACATCACCGCGCGCATCCAGGACGCGTCCAAGGCGTCCGTGGAGGCGATCCGCGATATCCCGCTGCGAACGGCAAGTGGCGCCGTCGTGCCGCTTGGCAGCGTGGCCGACGTCAGTACGGCGGAGGGTTACTCCTTCGTGCGCCGCGAGCAGCTGCAGCGCTATGCGGTAATCCAGATGGACGTACGCGGCCGTGACGTGGACGGCTTCGTCAAGGAAGCCAATGCGGCTATCGCCGAACAGGTGAAGCTGCCGCCCGGCTACTGGATCGAGTGGGGCGGGGCGTTCGAGAACCAGCAACGCGCGCTGACGCGGCTGTCTATCATCGTGCCGCTGACCATCTTCTTCATCTTCGTGCTGCTGTACACGGCCTTCAACTCCATCAAGTACGCCACGCTGATCATCGCCAACGTGCCCTTCGCCACCATCGGCGGGCTGGTGTCGCTATGGATCAGCGGGCAATACCTGTCGGTGCCCTCGGCCATCGGCTTCATCGCCGTGTTCGGCGTGGCGATGCTCAACGGCATCGTACTGGTGTCGTTCATCAACGAGCTGCGCGAGAAGGGGCTGAGCGTGGCCGAGGCGGTGCGGCGCGGATGCGAGCTCCGGCTGCGGCCGGTGCTGATGACCGCCTCGGTGGCCATCCTCGGCCTGATCCCGATGCTACTGTCGTCCGGTGTGGGCGCCGAGACCCAGCGGCCGTTGGCCTCGGTAGTGGTGGGCGGCCTCATTACCTCCACCCTGCTGACTTTGGTTCTGCTGCCCGTCATCTACGAGTGGATCGAATCCCGAAAGGAGAAAAACGTATGAAAGAGATCAAGGCCTTTATTCATCGCAACCGCGCCGCCGACGTGATCCGCGCCTTGAAAGGCGCGGGTTACGGCAACCTCTCGGTGGTCGACGTCAAGGGCATGCTGGAGGCCCTCGATGAGCGGGAGCGCGAGTACTCCATCGAGCTGGGCGAGGAGACCATCACCGAGGTCAAGCTGGAGCTGGTATGCGAGGACGGGCGCGTCGCCGAGGCGGTGCGACTGATCAAGGAGAACGCCCGCACCGGCCAGCCTCAAGCGGGGTGGATCTATGTCAGCGAGGTGGCCAACGTCCATGCCATCGATGAAACACAGGAGAAAACGCCATGAATACGCAATGGGTCCGAAGTCTATTGTCGATTCTCACCATCGCCCTGCTCGCCGGTTGTGCCAGTGCCGGGAAAGATCTCGTTCGCGACGGCACCATTGAAGTCGAGAAGGTCTCCTCCAGGCAGGCGACGATCACGCTCGTCCAGGTCATCCAGGAAGGTGAGGAGGTGCTGATACGAGGGCAAGTGCAGCGAAGACCGATCGGCAGGGGTCCCATCCCGGGACACATCGATGTGGAACTCATCGAACCAGGTGGCGGCGTCCTGGAAAAGATCCATGTCGGTTACCACCGGCGCAGCGCAAAATCGAGATATGCCGAATTCCACGGTACGTTGAAGACAACGCCGCCCGCAGGCAGCACGTTGAAGGTGATACACGATGTTCGTTCCCATGCGGCACCAATGGACGATGTAACCGAGACGGAACCCCATGACGGGGAATGAGAACGGAACCACTCGCGGCCTGACGTTGCAGTGCCGCATCGAGGGCATGGACTGCCCCGACTGCGCCGCCAAGATCGAGAAGGTGCTGGGCGAGATACCGGGGGTCGCCGGGGCGCGTGTCGATTTCGCCGGCGAGACGTTGACGGCACGGCTCGACTCGGCCGAGACGGCGGCGCGCGTACGCGGTGCGGTCCGCGCCCTCGGTTACGGCATCAGCGAAGGCGGGCGCCGGGTGACCCGCGTGCTCACCGTGGAGGGCATGGACTGCGCCGAGGAAAAGGCTCTGGTGGAAAAGGCCCTGCAAGGCCTGCCCGGCGTGGAACGGTTCGAGATCAACCTGATGAGCGAGCGCCTGACCCTCGTTCATGACGACAGCCGTTTGCCGGTGAGTCGGGTGATCGCCGCCCTGGGCAGCGTCGGTCTCAAGGCTGCGCCGTTCGGCGCGGTGCGGGAGGCGGGCGGCTTCTGGCATCGCCACGGCCGCCTGGCGTCGACCGTCGCGGCCGGGGCGTTGACCGGCCTCGGTCTGTTGCTGCACTTCCTGTCCGCCGCCGATCTCTGGGAGAAGACCGCCTACGCCCTGGCGATCGCCAGCGGCGGCTGGTTCATCGCCCGCAAGGGGCTGGCCGCCGTGCGGCACGGCGCGCTGGACATGAACTTTCTGATGAGCGTCGCGGTGATCGGCGCCCTGTTCATCGACGCCTGGGACGAGGGGGCCATGGTGGTGTTCCTGTTCGCGCTCGCCCAGGTGCTGGAAGGGCGCGCCATGGACAGGGCGCGCCACGCGGTACGGGCGCTCATGGAACTGGCGCCGCCCGTGGCGCGGGTGGTGCGCGAGGGCCGGGAGCTCAGCGTCGGGGTCGGTGAGGTGCAGGTGGGCGAGGTGATTCGGCTGCGGCCCGGCGAGAAGGCGCCGCTGGATGGCGAGATCATCGACGGGCGTTCCGCCGTCAACCAGGCCCCCATCACCGGCGAGTCGGTGCCAATGGACAAGGCGCCCGGTGACGCGGTCTATGCCGGTTCCATCAACGGCCAGGGCAGCCTCGATGTGCGCGTTACTCACAAGGCGGCCGACACCACGCTGGCCCATATCATCCATCTGATCGAGGAGGCCCAGGCGGCACGCGCACCGGCGCAGGCCTTCGTCGACCACTTCGCGCGCGTCTATACGCCGGCGGTGCTGGCGCTGGCGGTCTTGATCGCGCTGCTGCCGCCGCTCATCTTCGGCCAGGCGTTCGGTGACTGGTTCTATCGCGCCCTGGTGCTGCTGGTCATCGCCTGCCCCTGCGCCCTGGTCATCTCTACGCCCGTGGCCATCGTCTCTGGGCTGGCCCGTGGCGCCCGCGCCGGCGTGTTGATCAAGGGCGGGGTGCACCTGGAGAACCTCGGGCATCTGCGGGCGCTCGCCATCGACAAGACCGGCACGCTCACCCAAGGCAGGCCGCGGGTAAGGCACGTCGAGGCGATCAACGCGACGGCGGAGCAGGATCTGCTGCGCATTGCGGTCAGCCTGGAGGCCCGTTCGGAACACCCGCTGGCCGAGGCGATCCGCGACCATGCGCAATCCAACGGCGTGCTTGCCGAGCCAATCGACGACTTTCAATCCCTGACCGGACGTGGGGTACAAGGGCGCATTCAGGGTCGCGACTACCTGTTGGGCAACCACCGCCTGTTCGAAGAACGCGGTTTGTGCGCGCCGGAGACGGAGGCCGTGCTGGATCGCCACGAGGCCGAGGGCGAGACCGTGGTCATGGTGGGCGACGCGGAACGGACATTGGGTTTCATCGCCATCGCCGACGCGCCGCGGCCAGAGGCGAAGACCAGCCTCGCGCGCTTGCGCCGGCTCGGCATCCGGCACTTGGTGATGCTCACCGGCGACAATCGCCGCACCGCCCAGGTCATCGCGGACGAGCTGGGTCTCGACGAGGTCAGGGCCGAGCTGCTGCCGCAGGATAAGGTGCAGGCCGTCAAGGATCTCGTGGCAAGGTATACGAAGGTGGGCATGGTCGGCGACGGCGTCAACGATGCCCCGGCCATGGCCGCTGCAACCTCCGGCATCGCCATGGGCGCGGCCGGCAGCGATGCGGCGCTAGAGACCGCCGACCTCGTGTTGATGGGCGACGATCTGACCCGCCTGCCGTTCGCCATCCGGCTGTCGCGCGCCACGCTGCGCAGTATCCGCCAGAACATCGCCGTCGCTCTCGGCCTCAAGGCGATCTTTCTCGTCCTTGCCATCCCGGGCTACGCCACCCTGTGGATGGCGGTGTTCGCCGACATGGGTGCAAGTCTGCTCGTCATCGCTAACAGTTTACGGTTGCTGGGCATGCGTGACCGCTGATCGACTTCCGGTGCGACGGTTTCAAGAGGTGATTTCCGAAAACCAACCCACCTTTGTCACTTTCTTTCGCTACGCCGGCACTGTGTGGTGACGACCTTTTCGATGCGTTGCAGCGCCGGATAGGTGCCGTATCGTGCCTCGAATGCTTCGCGTACCGGCCCGAGCCTTTCCTGCAAAGCGGCCGCGGTCTCACGCACCAGATTGCCAACGAATTGCGGCCGCACGTCGCATGCACTGGCGAGCGCCTCCCAATGGGCCGAAGTAATCACGCTGGGATTGCGCTCACCGCCGACATCGAAGGCGAGATGGTAGTCGATGCGCTCGATGGCACGGGTGCACACCAAGTCATAGAACGGCGCCAGGCGGGTCGCGTCATCGGGCAGGTGCAACAAGGAGAGATTCTTGGCATGGCCGTCCGAGTTGCCCGCCAGCACATTGAAGATCTGCCAGCGCAGCAGGTGTTGTGCATCGATGGCCGGTTCGCTGGAGGCCTCTTGCACCAGGCGGTAACACTGCGCGAAGGACGGTCCGCCGTGTTCCTGGTATTTCTTCTCGTGCCCGTAACCCAGAGCCTGACAGAAATCCTCCTGATGCAGCCGCTGCACCTCGCCGCGTTCATCCCATAAGCGGTCATAGCGGGCGATCTGCGTATAGCGGGTCCGCCCGATGGACCGCAAGGCGATGTCCACCACCGGCAAGCCGATGGCCGCGGCCAGTTGTGTGGTGAAGGTCTCGTAGGCGGGCAGATGACGGTAGTCGGCCAGCTCGAACTTCAGGATGTGGCTGGAGGGCGCCTCGCCCTGCGGCAGAAAATACCGGTCGTCGCGTACCAGTACCGGACACTTGTCCTGGGCGCCGGCGAGCGACAGCCGCGGGCGCTCATCCACCGGCCAGACCGCGTAGATCTGCCCGCGCCGTGCGGCCAGGTCGGCCAGGTCTTTTTCGGTCAGCGGACGGTATTGCCGCTGCCCCGATGGTTGCCGATCCACGGGCAGGATCGACAGTGCCCCGGCGCACTCGCCGCCGATGGCACGCAGCAGGTCGAAATCCGTATTCGGCAGCTTGAGGTCGCGGACGATGTGCTCGCGCACCGCGCCCTCGGGCAACAGATTGGCGAACCAGCGCTGGGCAGTGCCGTCTTCCGGGGCGAATTCGCGGGCCGCCAGCGGCAGGGAACGGGAGACGGCGAAACCGCCGCCGGCGATCCACTCGGGATCGTAGCGAAACCCGATGGCCCCGGCCGGATGGCGCCAAAGCTGACCGACTCGGCGCTGCTCGTGCCAGAGGTTGAGGGTGTCGGTGTCGCTCATGAGGATGCCTCGGACTTGCCGGTACGGCGAGCCGGACCTGCCTGCCCACGCGGCTGGATGATGACCTCCAGACCCAGGGTACGCAGCGCCTTCAGGACCTTGCCGATCTCGGCCGTCTCCTTGCCCCGCTCGAACTCCGACAGAAAGCGCGTACTCAGGTTGCCGAGCCCGGAGACCGTCTCCAGCGTCAGGCGCCGCTGCTTGCGATGGGCGCGCGCCAGGCGGCCGAGTTCCTCGGCGGTCTGGACCGTTCCGTAAGTAATGTCATCCTGCGCCATGGCTGCACCCCCAAAAAAGATACCGTACGGTAAAAAATAGCACCTTGATCCGCTGACGGCAACAAAAATATACCGTACGTGATAAATCAAGTCCGCCGAGTGCCAATGTTCGCAAATATATCACGTACGATAAAAGACGGGGTGGGCCACACGGGGACGCGCGATAGGGGGTGGTTACACTGTAACCACCCGGCCTGTTCGTATCCTTCGTTACCGCTCCACCGACCGCTGTATCAAAGTTCGGGCTGTCCACAGAGTCCACAGGCCTTGCCCGCCACGGCGTAGCGAGCCCCTCACTCGCGCAGCCAAGGGCGGGGCCGCGGTCAGCGGCGCCTGGTGGACCCCTGTGGTCAGGCCGTTCTGCTCTGAAAGCCTGTGCCACGATCATTGGTTCCAAGCCGCGTGACAGGCATGAGCCTGGCGGGCGGTTTGGATCGCAGCGGAGCCGCCCTCGTCACTAGCGAGCGCAGCGGGGTAGTGACGAGGGCGGCGGTCCCGGGAACGGCGCGGGTTTGCGAGCGAATTTCGGGGTTACGGCGGGATGACGCGTTCCTAATACTACGCCCTCGGATCACCGAGATGGATCGAATCCAACCGTGGCCACTGCGGGTACAGTGGCGATCGAGCGCATCCGGACCCTTTGATGCGCGGCGGCTATACGCCGTTGGTCCATCTTCCAACCAACACGGACCTCGAGGTCCGTCCTTCACGTAGGCGCAAGCCTGTTTCCACTCGACGAACCGAGACACTCGCTCACGGCGATCCCGTCGACGTTCATTTTCCATAAACCCGCGGACCGAGTCCGCTCAATTGAAAGGAGGTGATGTCATGAAACCACACTGAAGAGAAGCCCGATTCCGGGCAGGTTGGCCAGCGCCGGGCCATTCCCCGACGGGGAAAACCGGCGTTGCCTGAGACCAGGCACATTCAGGTCGTATGGGAGTGGTGTCCCTGACCGTATCGCGCAAGCGAGCCCAGTTAGCTACGGCTGCCGGGTGGTCATAAACACTTACCAGATAGAGATTGCACCGTGAGAGATCTGAACTACCAACTCAAACAGCTCTGCCATCGCAACCGCGACGGCAGTTACGCGACACAAGCCAAGCGTATGCACCACCTGATGCTCATCGCCAACCGGTTACACGCGCTGGGTTTTCGTGGCATGAGTGCACACTCATTGAAGCCGAAGCATGTCGAGTCCTTGGTCAAGGATTGGCTGGCGCAGGAACTCAGCGTCGGCACGATCAAGAACCGGATGGCGGTCTTGCGCTGGTGGGCGCAGAAAGTGGACAAGCAGAACGTGGTCGCGCGATCGAACGACCACTACGGGATTCCGGATCGGCAGTTCGTCAGCAATGCATCGAAGGCGAAGGCGGTGAGCGCGCCGGACCTGGAGAAGATCCGTGATCCCTACGTGCGCATGAGCCTCGAATTGCAACAGGCCTTCGGGCTGCGCCGAGAGGAGGCGATCAAGTTCGATCCCGGCTACGCCGACCGCGGCGAACACCTCAGCCTGAAGGCCAGTTGGACCAAGGGCGGCAAGGCGCGGGACATACCGGTGCGCACCGATGAACAGCGCGAGGTGTTGAATCGCGCGCGCCGGCTTGCCGGGAGCGGCTCCCTGATCCCGAGCGATCGCAACTACGTTCAACAGCTTCGCGCCTACGAACGGCATACGGCCAATGCCGGACTCTCGAAGCTGCACGGATTGCGTCATGCGTATGCGCAGCGACGCTATGAAGAGCTGACCGGCTGGAAGGCACCGGCCGCCGGCGGTCCGGTGACGAAGGCGTTGAGCCCCGGGCAGAAGGTGGTGGACCGGCACGCCCGCCAGACCATCAGTCGGGAACTGGGTCACGAGCGCGAGCAGATCACGTCGGTCTACCTCGGCCGTTGACGGGCCGATCGAGAAAGTCCGCGCCGCGGCGCATCGATTTTCCGTTTCCAGGCGTGGGGCAGGACGCGATGATGGCGGCACACGACATAGGCACTCTCGATCCGCCGCTCCTGAACACAGGGCTCGACATGAAGACACGTACATTCGACGTTCGCCGGCCGTTACTCGCCGCATTGGGCATTGCGGCGGCCTGTATGGCCATCACTCGTTCGAATGCCGCCGAAGTACAGGTCGGCCGCTATTCGACGTTGCCCGCCATGCCGAGCGTCGCCCAGGCCGACCTGCTGGCCGCGACCATCACGGTCGTGTTTCCGGCGCGCGTCCACACCGTGGGCGAGGCCGTGCAGTACGTGCTCCAGCGCAGCGGCTATCGGTTGGCTGCCGAAGAGGTAATGGGTTCTGAATCCGCAGACCTGCTCGCGCTGCCATTGCCGGCCGTGCATCGACATCTCGGACCCGTCACGCTGGCGCAAGCGCTGGAGACGCTGGTGGGACCGGCATTCCGTTTGATTCACGATCCGGTGCATCGCTTGATCTCGTTCGAGCTGTGCGTATCGACAGGACGTGCCACGCAGCAACTCGATTCCAGTTCGACGAAGGAGGCTCCGCATGATGGAGAATGAAACACGCCCAGGGCAATCCGATGGACGGCCGCATGACCCAACCAGCGAGGGCGCGGCGGAACGACGGAAGCGGCGTTCATCGCGAAAGACGCTTCTGGTCGCCGTCATCGTCAGTGTGATGACGATCGGTGCGCTCGTCATGTTGCGTGGTGTGCAGGTGGACGGCCCGCGTGACGATGCCGGCGCTTCGGATCACGCGCCGTCCGCGCTCGACGATGACGCCGTGAACGCCGTCGGTACGGTCATCGAAGGTACGCCCGCCGACGGTGCGTCACCCCTGACGGGGGGCATATCCGAGGCGCTCGCGCGCAGTATCGATGCATCGTCGGCACGCATCGACCAGTGGTTAGAGGCTTCGGCCGCCGAGCACGCGAGCGTGAATCACGCACTATCGGAACTGACCGGCGGAATGGGCGCGATGCAGGAATCGATCGCCGAGTTGCACAAGGGCAACGACGAGATCAGGCAGCGCATCGCCGATGCACAGTCCCGCCTGGATGGCATCGCACGGGACGTGCGTGCGATCAAGGCCGCGACGCAAAAGCAGGCGGAGATACGGCAAAAGCAGGCCACCAGCGTACCGCCGTTCCACGTCGATGCCATCGACCTCTGGGGAGACGCGGTCTATGTCGCCGTTTCCCAGGACGGACGTGTCGCCTTCCTGCGCGAAGGTGAGCGGCAGTCCGGTTGGGAAGTGACGCACATCGACCGGACAACAGGCGAGGTCGTCTTTCGTGGTCCGGAAGGCCAGGACTACTCGGCTTCGATGGGGAGGTAATGCCGATGGAAGTATTCGTTGCGATTCTGTTGTTGTTCGGCGCCTTCTCGCTCGGTGCCGCAAGCCGCGACGGCGTAGATGAGGAACCCGCCGCGGCGCAAACGAGTGACGCCTCCGGTGAGCGCGCAAACGTGCCGGAGACAGTGCAGGACGCAAAGAATGTCGGCGACCGGCGATCGTACGGCTGCGCAGCGGATCGTCACTACGTGATCTACCGCGATCTGACCCGCGCACCTGACCATGCGGGCGATCGGCAGACGGCGTACGGCGGTGATTGCGAAGGATCGTGCCAGGATGAATAGTCACGCGAGAGCGGCCGGCGCCGTCTTGGCGCTCGCGATGACGATCCCGGCGTTCGCCGCCGAAGTGTCCGGTACGCAGGTGAATGAAACCGATGTCGGCGTTTCGGCTTCGGACAAGAATGCGCTGGCGGCGTCCGAGGTGGCGCGTTCACGGGCGTGGGGGCTGTCCGAGACGGAATGGCATCGCTACGAACAGTTGATGCAGGGCATTCGGGGCAGCATCAGTCCGCCGACCATCTCGCCCATCGAGGTATTGGGCATCCACGCGCGGGACGAGGATGAGCGCCGCCGTTATGCCGAACTCTGGGCGCGCGCCATGCGCGAGGACGCGGAGCGCATACTGGCCTTCCAGCGCGCCTACGACGAGGCCGGGCGGCGTTTGTACCCCGATCAACGACTGATCGACGTCGGTCGCCTGCCGGGGCGCGACGACAAGACGAGTGCCTTGCAGCCGGGAGACCGGGTGCTGTTCTTCACGCGGCCGGGTTGCCCGGCCTGCGAGTCCTTGCTGAACCAGTTACGCAAACGCCTCAATCGGGTTTCCGGTATCGACATCTATATCGCGGGCGTGAAACCCGGTGATGACCAGGCGATAAGGCGCTGGGCAGCCGATCACGGGATCGATCCGACATGGGTGCGCAATCAGCGCGTCACCCTCAACCACGAGGCGGGTGCGCTCGCGCGACTCACCCAGGGCAAGGGCGAGATCCCCTACCTGCTGCGCCGACGGGGAAAGGACTTGTCCGTGCTGCGTGCCTCGGGGTTGTGACGATGCGCACGGGGCGACGGCGGTTCGTCTGGTTGGGCGCCGTGTGGGGCATCGTCTGGCCGGCGGCCGGTTGGGGCGGAACATCCGTGCCCGACGGTTACCGCATCATCGCGGCCGAATTCGGAATTCCCCACACGGTACTCTACGCCGTCGCCATGACGGAGAGCGGCGTGGGTTCGAGCGACGACGGGGTACGTCGCCCGTGGCCATGGACGCTGAACGTCGCCGGGCGCGGGCATGTCTATCCATCCCGTGCAGCGGCGTGGGATGCTCTGAACGCGTTCATCGCCCGCGGTGAACGATCCATCGATGTCGGTCTGATGCAAGTGAACTGGCGTTTCCACCGCGACAAACTGGGTGACACCTGGCGGGCGCTGGACCCGTATCACAACTTGCGCGTCGCGGCCGCGATTCTGCGCGACTGTTTCGAGCAGCGGCGCGACTGGTGGGCCGGGGTCGGCTGTTACCATTCCCCAGCGAATACCGTACGCGCGTTCCGTTACCGATCACGAGTGGTCGGGCACTGGCGGCGGCTGGCGTCGGACGGTTAGCACAATCCGATGGCAAAGAAATTCTCATACGGATGGAACGGCTCGGTGCTGATCGGCCTGGCGCTGACACCGGTACTGGCGTGGTCGCAAGTCACGGTGATCTACCACAGCGGTGATACCCGGCCACTGGCGCCGTACCTCGAGGTATTCAACGGTGCCGAGCCGATAACGAAGCGCCCGCCAATGCGTGGAAGCAAACTCGGCGCCGCGGATGTTCGCGTCCTGTTGCCGATACGCTCCCCCGGCCTGAGCCCTGGGCCGGTGCAGGCGAAGCCGCATGATCGGCCGTTTTCGCGCCCGTTCTTTCTCATCGGTTCCGATGAACGATCGAGGCAGTGGCTCGTCAAGCACCGGGATCGCCTCCAAACGATCGGCGCCGTGGGCATGCTGGTGCAGGCGGAGTCGCCGGAGGATCTGCGAGCCATTGCCGGTCTGTCCGGCGGGCTTTCCATCATGCCCGCATCCGCGACCGATATCGCCGCCGCCTTGGGCATCGCACACTACCCGGTGTTGATCACGTCGCGAGGCATCGAGCAGTGAGCGCGCATCCCATCGAGGCCTTGCTGCGTCCGCCGGTCGAGTTGTGGTCCACGTTGGTGGCGTTCGCCACGGCGGCCATCGCCGTGCTGGCTCCTTGGGCCTTGATGATGCCGCCGGGCCTCGCCTACGGCGCCGGTGCCGCGCTGACGCTGATCGGCGTGTTTCGCGCCCGGCAGGCCTGGCGCGTCCTGCGCTATCAGCGCAACATGCGCCGGCTCCCCACTTATCGGCTGCCCGCCGACGAGATCCCGCTCAGTCGCCACAAGCTGTTTCTCGGCAAGGGCTTTCGCTGGACCCAGAAGCACACGCAGCGCCTGCGGGACACCCTCCGTCCCGAGGTCCAACATTATGTGCAGCCCGGCCCCTTGTATCGATGGGCGCGGCGCAAGGAGGTGGCGTGGGAATCGATATCGCTATTGAGCCTGGTTGCCCGCTTTCTTCGCTCGCGCGGCGGGTGGAATCCGCTGGCGCCGCTGCCGCCGGTCGGCGGAAAGCCGGCGCTGCATGCCGTGGAACCTGACGAGCAGGATGTGTGGATGGATATCGGTGAGCGTGTCGGGCACACGCTGGTGTTGGGCACCACGCGCGTCGGCAAGACACGCCTAGCCGAGATTCTCATCGCCCAGGACATCCGGCGGGGCGACGTGGTCATCGTGTTCGATCCCAAGGGGGATGCCGATCTGTTGCGGCGGGTGTACGCCGAGGCGAAGCGGGCGGGGCGCGCCAAAGACTTCTACATGTTCCATCTCGGCTTCCCCGCGGTCTCGGCCCGTTACAACGCCATCGGCAACTTCTCCCGCATCACCGAGGTCGCAACCCGCATCGCCAACCAGCTCCCGAGCGAGGGCAATTCGGCGGCCTTCAAGGAATTCGCCTGGCGCTTCGTCAACATCATCGCCCGGGCCTTAGTGGCGCTGGGCCGCCGGCCGGACTATCAACAGGTGCGCCGCTACATCAACGACATCGAGCCGCTGTTCGTGGAGTACGCGCGCGAGCACCTGCGCCGACGCGGGGCGGAGGATTGGCGCGAGAAGGTCGCCGACATCGCCGCCAACATCAAGGAGCGCAACTTGCCGAACTCACTGCGCGGTCGCAACGACGAGGCGATCGCGCTGATGCGGCACCTGCAGGAGCAGGACCTCTACGATCCCGTGCTCGACGGACTGGTCTCGGCCTTCAAGTACGACAAGACCTATTTCGACAAGATCGTCAGTTCCGTGGGGCCGCTGATGGAGAAGCTGACCACCGGCAAGATCGCGGAACTCATCTCGCCGGATTATCTCGACGAAGCCGATCCCCGTCCCATCTTCGAGTGGCTGGACATCATCCGCCGCAAGGGCATCGTGTACGTCGGTCTCGACGCCCTGACCGATACCACCGTCGCCAGCGCGGTGGGTAATTCCATGTTCGCCGACCTGGTCTCGGTGGCAGGTCATATCTACAAACACGGCGTGGACGTCGACCCGATCGATAAGCCCCGATCCTACACACTGCCGACGATTTCCATGCACGCCGACGAATTCAACGAACTGATCGGCGACGAGTTCGTGCCGCTGTTGAACAAGGCCGGCGGCGCGGGGTTTCAGGTCACGGCCTACACCCAGACCTGGTCCGACGTGGAGGCGCGCATCGGCAGCCGCGCCAAGGCCGGTCAGGTGGCGGGCAACTTCAACACGCTGATCATGCTGCGGGTCAAGGAGCTGGCCACCGCCGAGATGCTGACCGACCAACTCCCCAAGGTCGAGGTGTTCACGCTGATGAGCGTCTCGGGCGTGGACGACTCCTCGGATCCCGGGACGGGCATCGACTTCAAGTCCCGCAACGAAGACCGCATCAGCGTTTCGGAGGTCCCCATGCTGACGCCGGCGGAACTGGTGGCCTTGCCGAAGGGCCAGGCCTTTGCGCTGTTGGAGGGCGGCCAGCTCTGGAAACTGCGCATGCCGCTGCCCGATGCGCGCGGGGATCACGCCATGCCGGCGGGATTGGCGGACATCGCCGACGAGATGGAACGGACCTACATCACCAACGATCAGTGGTATCGCGTGCAGGAGCCGTGGTGGACGGCGGCGACCGACGTCTCGCGACCCAGCGCGCCGGCGGAAGACGCCCGTGGCTGAAGCGGCCGCCGAGCCGCGGCGTACCGCCGTCCGGCAGGGCCCGATCTCCCAAGGCCTGACCGCCGTCGCCCAAGCCATCATATGGTTGCTCTTCTCCCTGTTGTTCTCGATCGTGGTCGAGTGGGTGGGCATGGTGCTCTGGTGGCCGGAGCAGGGCCTCGACCACAGCCGCGTGATGCTCTCCCAAGAGATCGGCTATCTGGATGCCGACTTTCGTCGCAGCATCGTGACGTCGGATCCCGCCCGTTTCGCGAAAGATATGGCCGATGGGACTTACCACTACCTGTTCGAAGTCACCCGACTCGTCGCCTTCATACACTGGGTCTCGCCGCCGCCGCGGCCAGAAGAGCGAGGCCCGCGGCCCACACTGCACCGGATCTACCGGCCGATCGCCGAATTCGTGATCGCGGCCATGCAGGTGACCCAGGTGTTCTCGGTACGCCTTACGATCCTCATGCTGGCGACGCCGGTGTTCCTCTTGTTCAGCCTGGTGGCCTTGGTCGACGGCCTGGTGCGACGGGACCTCCGTCGCTGGGGCGGTGGCCGGGAGAGTTCCTTCATCTATCACTACGCGAAGAAAGCGGCCATCCCGCTGGTAGTGCTGACCTGGGTCGTGTACCTCTCGCTGCCCTTCAGCCTCCATCCGACGCTCGTCATCCTTCCCTTCGCCATGTTGTTCGCGCTCGCCGTGACGGTGACCGCGAGCACGTTCAAGAAGTACCTTTGAAATTCAATGTTCTGTCCGTACTGGCCCGATGCGACATCGAGGAATCCCTTATGTTGCCGTGTTGTCAGCAACACTGCTAAACCTCGATAACGAAGGCGAGCCTATTCTCTGGTACCCGCGCCATATCCATTCCTCCGGCATGGCTGCAACCGTGATGGTCGAGGCCAGACTTACGGGGAGCGACGAGTGAGGCGCGCCCAGGCGTGTTTTTGGTGTATTGTTCGACGTGCTTGGTATACCGGCGAGCGGACTTGCAGACTTTGAGGGCACGTCATAGCATGTTGTATGCACGGCATCACCGTCCCCGAGGCGAGTGATCTTTTCGCATCCGCCCTTAGGGTAGATCGACAGGTGCGAGAGATAGCCTCCAGCATGGAGGAGTATGATTGCCGTGGCGGCAAAGTCAAAATGGGATAGCCAGATTCTGCCTAACTACTGGGGAATGCAGAATCTGTCTAATACACGGTTGCACTCTCATCAGCTAAGGAGCAATAAAATGAAAACGGCATTTCTTTCGCTATCTTTGGTCCTAGCCGTCGCTGGTTGTGCCAGCACCACCGAGAATCTTCAGAGAGAAACAGCGCGTTCTATAGGCGATGTTGCGCCTCAGGCGGTAGTAATCAAAAACGTAAATCGCGGTGTAACTTCGGTCAGTTGGGAGGCAGATTCCCCGAAAGGCGCCTATGGTTGCAGCGCGGATGATATGGTCAGGCGTGTACTCTGCGTTAAGAAATGACATCGCGCATAACACGTCGCTTGAGAGGGACGCCGCAAAAAGCGCAGCGCCCCTCAGCTCTGCGTTTTAGGGCGCCCAGAATGGAGAAATATCGTGGATTTTAGTCTTCCGTGGGGTCTCTTAAAAAAGCCGCTCGACTGGGCAACGAAGAAGCTATTTCTGAGTGCGTATCAAGCCTCTGATGAGTACTACTGGCAGCATAGTGGGCTTGGTGTGTCTTGGCGTCCGCTTGGGCCGCATCTTGAATATGACACGCATCTCGCATCGATTTTTTCCAACGAGAAGACGCCACTTTCATATATCGCTATTAGGGCAAAGGACGGGGCCGTGTTTAAGAAGGCAACAGTCAAGTTTGCGGCAAAGGGCCACGTCGTAAACTATCAAGACACAATCGTCCTCTACGATCTAGGGCAAAGGCCAATCATAAAAGCACTGCCAAGCATACCTCTCAAGTCATTGTGGGTCGCTAGGGGTGGGGTCAGAACCCCGTACAAAGATGTAGACATCGAAGTCATAGATCTATATGGAGTGGGCGGCGCAAACTTGGCGGAGGGGAGGCACTTTGCAGACTCTTTCATTCCCACATACACAGAACTTCTAAATAGCGAGTTCGTTGAGCGGTGGGGGTATTGGTGGAATGTGGACGAAATCAACTGGCAGAAGAAAAAGGTGAGAGATTTGATGTACATGAGATTCCTGTTTGCTGCTGACCGGCCTTGGCGTCCTCTGCCATCTTGGCACCCTAAGCGTGTCCTGTTTGTTGTGTTTGTTAATACATTCACTCTCTCCTTAATCTTCTGGTCTCAGAATCTCATTCACGGAAGGCAAATAAGGAACGCGATTGCTAAAGAACAAAGTGAAAGACACCAAGATTCGATGCAAAACAATGCAGCTTGATGGCCCTAACAACCGCGTGAACTTGCCTACGCGGAGCTTGTTTTGTGCTTGAATAGCACAAAACAATCCCCTCTCTGGCAAACCTCTGAGCCTAGGCTCGCGAAGAAATGAGACAAGGATTAAACGATGCTTCAGTTACGTCCAAATTGCGAATGCTGCAACAAGGATCTTCCGCCGGATTCCACCAACGCACGGATTTGTTCTTTCGAATGTACGTTTTGTGCCTCGTGCGCAGACTCCATCCTTCTAGGAAAGTGCCCGAATTGTGGTGGCGAACTGGTGTCTCGCCCTCGTCGTCCTACGAATAAGCTGGCTAAGTACCCGGCTTCTACTGAGCGAGTCTTTAAACCAGCGGGTTGCGGCAATGCAGCCTAACCCACCACTGAACCGGACGCTCCTATCGTCGCGGGGTTAGCGGCACGTTGGGCATTACAGAGACCCAGTATGTGACTCAATGTCAGGAAGATAATTTGATGCAGCCGACAGTAGCAGTCTTTGGAATTTTAAGGTTTCCCTCTGATAGGGTTGCCGACGTATGGCCTCACCTGAGAAAGCTGGTCGAAGCCACGTATCAAAATGACAGATGCATTGCATATGACGTAGCAGAGGATCTTTTCGATCCCGGGCTTATCCGTTTCTCAGAGTTATGGCCAAACCGAGAGAGTCTTGCGCGTCATCTTAACGCTCCACACATCCAACCATGGCGCGCAGTCGCATGTAGCCACGGTTTGACGGAAAGAAAGTTCATGGCATTTGACATCACCGGGTCATGGTCAGTCTGACAATGAAGTATGCAATGCCCAACCCGGCGCTCCAACCGACACCAATAAGCGGCGCGGCCGAACTGTCGCGTTATGCGTCAGCCAGGGTACAACTATGTCCATTAAATGTTCAGTATTCATCGCAACGAGCCTTGATGGCTTCATTGCAAGAAACAACGGTGACCTCGATTGGTTGCCGGGTAGCGACGGGACGGCCGGAGGCGAAGACTACGGGTTTAATAACTTTTTTGCATCGATAGACGCACTCGTTATGGGTCGCAAGACTTACGAGTTGGCATGCTCTTTTAATGAATGGCCATATCGAGGAAAGCATGTCATTGTGTTGAGTGGCAGTTTCCCGAAAGCACCGAAGAGCATCGGCGAAGGAATAACCGGCACATCGTCATCTCCAACGGACGTTCTTCGACATTTAACCTCTATCGGCTCCAAACACGTGTATGTTGATGGCGGGAAGACAATACAAAGCTTTCTTCGCGAAAATCTAATTCACGAAATGACCGTTACAAGGATTCCCGTGCTTATCGGTGAAGGTATCCCACTTTTCGGACCATTAGCGCACGACGTTAAGATGCAGCATATTGAGACAAAAGCGTATGAAAGTGGGTTCGTACAAAGTAAGTACAAGGTAGCAAATGACGCATAACCAATTACATGAAATATTGTCCAGAATGTGCAAGCACGCTTGAGGTCAGGCGCATTGACGGCGTCGAAAGGAAGGCCTGCGTCTCATCAGCATGCGGTTTCGTGTATTGGGACAACCCGGTTCCTGTAGTCGCTGCTTTGGTTCAGTACCAAGGAAAAATACTTCTTGCCCGAAACGTTCAATGGCCCGAGGGCATGTTCTCGCTGGTAACGGGTTACCTCGAAAGAAGCGAAACACCAGAAGAAGCCGCGGTGCGAGAAGTAAAGGAAGAACTCGGACTCGATGGCAAGTTTCAAGATTTCATAGGCTGCCATTCATTCACCGAAAAGAACCAGGTCATCCTGGCGCATTGGGTGGTGGCTTCCGGCGAGCTAAAAACAGGAGGCGAAATCGCCGAGGTGAAGCTGTTGTCTCGGGAAGAACTGAACCGTTGGCAGTTTGGTCGTCTCGCGCTAACGTCGGCCATCGTAAAACAGTGGCTAGAAAAAACAGCGCCCAACGAGTAAGGTTAGGCACGCAAAAATGTCCACGCAATACATTCTTCGCAACTACCGCTCATCCGATGCATCAGCGGTGGATGCGCTCGTATTGAGTGCCTTCAGCCAGTATCGCGATGCCTACTCGGACTGGCACGCGTTTTCGTCGAGATTGGGCCAGATGGTGCTGAACGCGGATCAAAGCCAGATTATCCTCGCGGAGCGCCGGAACGCGGTAGTGGGTGCGGTCGCATATGTTGCCGCGAATCAGCCGAAGCCGCCGTTCTATCCACCTGAGTGGCCCATGTTGCGTATGCTGGTGGTCGAACCATCGCAAAGAGGTCTCGGGATCGGTAGGGCGCTTACGGAGGAATGTATTCGCAGGGCCGTGCGCGACGGCGCGCCCCTGATCGCGCTTCACACGAGCCCGATCATGAGCGTCGCGCTGTCGCTGTACGAGCGGATGGGCTTTCGGCGGGACCGAGAAATCCCGCCCATCTTTGGAGTGCCTTATGCACTCTATGTCAAGCCATTGACCGGTTAGTCGGTTAGCGAGACGAGCGTATGTACGTACCGAAGCAATTCGAAGAGTCGAGAGTCGACGTAATGCACGAGCTCATCCGTGCTCGCCCGTTGGCAACCCTGGTTACGCTATCCTCGGGCGGGCTGGATGCAAATCACATCCCGCTGCATTTGTCGGAATCGCCGGCGCTGTTCGGCACGTTGCGAGGCCATGTCGCCCGCGCCAATCCACTGTTGGTGCATCTCACGAGAGACATCGAGACATTAGCCGTATTCCATGGCCCCGATACCTACATCACACCATCTTGGTACGCTACAAAGAAAGAAACCGGAAAGGTCGTACCCACCTGGAACTATGCGGTCGTGCACGCATATGGGTTGCTACGCATCGTAGACAATGCCGCGTGGTTGCGCGATCAACTCGAAGCGCTCACTGCCCATAACGAGGCGTCGTTTCCAGAGCCATGGGCGGTTTCGGATGCTCCGCTTGAGTACATCGAAAGATTAATGGCCTCCATCGTTGGCATAGAAATGGTCATTACGAGGTTGGTTGGAGAGCAGCTCAATAGTTTGGTTGTTGATGCTTTCCAACAATGCATTGGCCACTATGACGACTAGGAGTCGGTACGATCGGTCGTCGGTACGGCATCTTTAAGAAAGCACCGCTGATATTGTTTATGAGGGAGACAACACGTGAATCAGGAAGTATCTGAGTACAAAGTGTATGGCATGAGCGCTTCGGGCAACTGCTACAAGGTGAAACTGCTGCTGGAACAGTTAGGGTTACCGTACCGCTGGCAGGAAATCGATACCTTAAAGAAAGAAACCCAAACGCCGCAATTTCTGACGCTGAATCCCAATGGTGAAGTGCCGACACTGGAAATTGCCCCGGGGCGCTATGTTCCGGAGTCCAACGCCATACTGTACTATCTCGCCGAGGGTACACCGTACTGGCCCGCTGACAGGTACACCCGAGCACAGGTCCTGCAGTGGATGTTCTTCGAACAGTATAGCCACGAACCCTATGTGGCGGTGGCACGGTTCATCCGAAAGTTTCTCCCATCGGATCATGTGCGCCGCGCCGAATTGCCGCGCCTTCACGAGCGAGGCTACAAGGCCTTGAAAGTGATGGAGCAGCACTTGGGCAAGCGCGATTTCTTTGTCGGAGACGGTTATTCGATTGCAGATATCGCCCTGTTTGCCTACACCCACGTCGCTGATGAGGGCGGTTTCGAGCTCGATCGCTTCCCTGCCATCAACAGTTGGATGGGACGCATCCGGTCTCAGCCCGGGTTCGTCGCCATGTAGGCAACGGCAGAGATGGCATGAGTACACTGCACATCACTAACGGCGATAGCGCAGCATCTATCTTGAAATCCGCCGGCGTCTGCGCTGACATCGTGTCATGGCGTGACTGTCTGCATGAGGGACCGGTTCCGGCAGGGCTGTCCTTGGCGGCCATGTCCGATGTTCGCGCCCATTATCTTGCGAATACTTTTGCATTATCTGAAGCCGAGGTGAGGAAGGACTTCCAGGCGCGGGATCGACGCTTGGCAGAGAGTCTACACGATGCCGAGGTGATTCTCTGGTTCGAGCATGATCTCTACGACCAGTTACAGTTGTTGCAGATCCTCCACTGGTTTTCCGCACAGGATCTCACGGAAAGCAAACTCGGTATGATCTGTATCGGCGAATTCCCAGGCATTGACGCCTTTCATGGTCTAGGACAGCTGACCCCGCAGCAGATGAAAACGCTCATGGGGACTCAGCAGCCGGTAACATCGGCACAGCTCCATCTGGGCAAGGCGGGATGGGAGGCGTTCGGTTCACCCGAGCCGACGATGCTGGAAGCCTATCTCGAACAGGATCTTTCCTGTCTGCCCTTCATGCGCGATGCCGTATTGCGCCACCTTGAAGAATTTCCGTCGACAC
Source organism: Pseudomonadota bacterium (assembly GCA_040752855.1). Lineage (GTDB taxonomy): Bacteria > Pseudomonadota > Gammaproteobacteria > RBG-16-57-12 > RBG-16-57-12 > JBFMHP01. The sequence goes on from JBFMHP010000022.1 coordinate 117,997, forward strand.
AAAACGGCATGTCCCGTACCGAGCAACAGATTCTGGAAATTCTTAAAACTGGACCCATGAATCCGGTGGATCTTTTTTGCGCGTCGCAGGAGAGGGAGGCGGCGCGTTACCTGGGGGATTGGTCGTTCTGGCGGATAGTGGCTCAACTTATCGATGCGTCACAACCGCTGTTGAGTACGGAGAACGGTGCGCCGTTTCAATACCCGCCAGCATCTGCGCAACAGGGAGGGTTTCGCGAGCAGCTTATCCACTTGACCGACATGGGTCGCCGGGTCTTGGATGCGCAGGTGGACCGGATCGCCTGTTGCGGTCTTGACTGCTGGTTGGGTGGCGTACATCTTCACGACGGTCACTACTGGCGGTGGTGTAGAGAAGACCGAAAAATTTATGAGCACGTTGCATGATAGCCACAGGTGTTTGTCACCAAGGCTAACTATGTAGGCGTGGAAATCAAACATGAGTGAAATTACAAACTTCGTACAGCTTACCAAGTTGATTGGCACCTCTGGGCAGCCCTCGAGGGGGCAATTCGCCGAGATTGCTACACAGGAATACTCGGTAGTTGTCAATCTGGCGATGCCGGATTCAGATCATGCCATAGCGGAGGAGGGCAGCATCGTCACCTCACTGGGGATGTCGTATGTCCACATTCCTGTGCCGTTTGATCGACCGACTGTTAACCATCTACGGCAATTTTTTGGAGTAATGAAGGCGTTCGATGGTAAAAAGGTCTGGGTGCACTGCGTAATGAACTGGCGGGTGTCGGCATTCATGTATCATTATCTGCGTATCGAAAAAGGTCTACCGGACGCAGATTGTATATCACCAATACTCAGAGAATGGGAGCCGAGGATGGAAGAGGTCTGGAGGTCGTTTCTAGGTCTAGACAGGGACGCTATTGTAGCGAAATGAACAGGCAGGAAGGAGCGAAATGAATTTCTGTCAAGCGTGTCGCCGTTTCGCCCAGTGCTGGCCCCAATATATGCCCAACCGTTCGCGTTAACCCGCGTCCAATAGCAGAGCAAAGCGCCGCTTTTGCGAGCCAGTGTTGAGCGTGTGGTTATGTTTCCCTGAATTCTTGCGTTAAGAGACCATAACACTTCATATCGTAGTACGAACCCCTCAGGAAGGCGCACTGTCGACGCGTGCCTTCTTCTTTGAAGCCTAGCTTCAGTAGGACCTTTTCGGATGCAACATTGCCTGGAATTGTGTCCGCTTGGATTCGGTGTAACGGGCCACATGGCAACAGTCCGGAAAACGCGGCATGGATGATTTCAAAGATGGCCTCTGTGGTGATTCCTCTATTCCAATATTCTGGCTTAAGATCATAGCCTACTACGGCATTTCTCATTTTTTCGCTCCAAGAATTGAAGCCACAGGTGCCGATTAGCTTTCCCGTTTCTTTCAAGCGAATCGCCCACCGTATGCCCGACGACGACACGTATCGTGATTCAAAAAGATGCATTAACTTTTTAGCTTGTGCGCGCTCACTAAACACTTCTAGGTCGTAGTACTTCACCACCTCAGGACTCGAATACAACTCGAAAACAGACTCGACATCAGACGAAGCGATTCTGGTTAGCTTTAACCGATTTGTAGTGAACTCAGGAAATGACATGCTTTATCCGTGAAACATTGCGCGTAGATCACTGGTGACTGGAAGCCGTCCGGTGCATTTGTTGGTTATGCCTCGTCCTTGTCCTTCGGTCCAGGCCAGAAATGGGGGTTCCATGCCACTTCCCAAAGGTGTCCGTCAGGATCTGCGAAGTAGCCTGAGTAACCACCCCAAAATACGTCCTGGGCCGGTTTCATAAGCTTACCACCAGAACGAACAGCTAGGTCAAGAACCTCTATCACTTCCTCTTTGTTAGATACTACATGGGCCAGCGTGACTCCTCGGAAACCTGTCCCATTTCCAGAGACTGAAGCATCTTCAGCAAGCGCATCCCATGGGTACAAAGACAACCATGTTCCGTTTAACATGAAAAAGGCCGCACCTCCCTCAAAAGGCATGCGGGGAAGGCCAAGCCCTTTTTCGTAAAACCGAATTGCCATATCCATATCAGCAACACCGAGTGTAATCATATTAATGCGTGGCTTCATTTCTTATTCCTTTCTGGCATAAAGGCAAGGGTAGGTTCACTGCGGCTGGGACGCCATGTTATAAGCCAACTCTTCGTTCATGTTTGAGGCTTCTCACGATGATGATGGTGGCTCCCACCATTATTGCCACATCAGCAATGTTGAAGATGCCGGTTCGAAGACTTCCAAGCCCAATGTTTAGAAAATCGACTACATAGCCACCATAGGTTATTCGGTCAATCAGGTTACTAAACCCACCACCGTCAATAAGCGAAAGTGAAGTTGCTGTGACGTGTGACAAAGCGGGCCCGAACAGTAGGTAGCCAAGAATTCCGGACAGGATTACACCGATGCCTACGGTGAACAACAGACAGCGTGCCTTATCGGGAAGTGAGGGGCCGATGCTTAAAAATGAGCCTTTGTTCTCAGCGTACTGCAACCTGAATATATCGTGAGCAAAAGAAATTACTTCGTTTCTAGGTGTGTGCTCTTTTGCAATGGCTTTGGTTCCTTAGTCGCAGCCAACGCACGAGAGCTGTCAATTTAGTTCCGTCCTAAGCAATTGATGCATTAACTAGGTCGCCAACTTCACTGGAATTTATCCTGACGTCTCTTGCGATCCTCCTCATCTTCTTCATCGTTATACCGCTGATCGTCCGGCATACGGACGGATTCATCGGCGTAGTAGTAGTTGCGTACCGCCGTGAAAATGGCCGGGTCTATGTTTGCCAACGATTCGACCTCGATCATTTGCTGGTTGGAGAGGTTAGTGAAATCGATGGATGCCGCCAAGTCATCCTTATTGAGGACGATGTTCGGCTCCCTGCCATAGTAATAAACATAGCCTTGGCCGCGCGGCCCATAGTATCCAAACGTGTCCGGCACCATGATGCTCATCCTCCTGCCTGCTGTGCCAAGGGTGGTTGATGTGACTACGGTCAACCGCTTGCCTATGATGTCAGGCTTGGAAGTGGGGGCTTCCTTGCTGCGGGCTGCGATCACAGCGCCACCATCCACGCGCACGTAAACCTCGTCCTTATCAGTAATGGCATCCATCGATGAAAAATCGCCGCCATTGGCATACAGTTTGTCAACGGCGAGATTGCCAGTATTTCGCACATGAATCTCGCCCTTGGTTACGATACTCACCGTCGTGGCTTGGTCATTCTTCACATAAACGCCGTTATTTTTATTGTCGATCGTAAGCGCCGCTGTATGGATCTGTAATGGTGACACTGTAACCTTATCCACTCTATACCCAACACCGCTCCCGGTAACCAGTGTGATTTTGTCAGCGCGAATGTCGCCGCCGATGATGTTGTCGGCATCGTGCAGTGTAATGGCCTGAGCGTTCTTGGTTGCATTCACGAAGTCAAAATCGTTGTCGGCGTTATCGAGCGTCAGACTGCCACCGCCAGCGTCGATCCCGGTGGTGCCGCCGACTCTGAAAGCACCGGTGTTTGTCACATCCCCCGTGGTGCGGATGTCCAGGTCAGCCTCTTCAGTGATGTAAACGGGGCCTGCCTTGCGTATGTCGAGCGTCTTGATGCGGGTGTCGATGGCGTCCGTGGCGGTGCCGAACTGGCCGACATCATCGAGCACGACGGTGTCGGCCAGTACGCTTGAATCTTTGGTGTCGACGACCGATTCGGCGGCCAGCCGCAGCGTTCCGGCGACACTCGGGTTGTCGAGCACAATGGTATCAATGCCGCTGCGGCCATCCAGGGTGATGTTCGTGACATCTGAAAAGCCCACGCGCCGGCCGTCGACTGCAAATGACGTGCGATCCAGGGTGAGAGTCTCCGGGACGCTGTTGTTGTCCATCCCCAGCACCGTGAAGGTGTCGACCGGCTGTTCGGAGCTAACGGTCTCGGCATTACGGTAATTCAACGTAAACGCCTGATCGACCCCCGCACTCGCATCGGTGTAACGGTAGCTCAGCTGCTCGAATGCCCCATTATTGGCGGCGCTGTTTGGATCGGAAAAAGCGACCTCGGGGGTGTAGACCGCCGTAAAGCGGTTGGCGCTGCCATTGTTGATGGTGATGGCATCGGTATCCGCACCGCCCACATAGTTGATCCCGCCGGTGAAAACCCCGGTACTATTTAAATTGATGGCGAGGGAATTGGTGCCCGCGCCGCCCGAGATCATCCCCAGCGCGTTGGTGCTGGTATTCATCAGCGCGCCGCCGTTGATCACGAAGGCGTCCGTGCCATCGCCGCCCTTCAGGTAGTTGAACCCTTCGAACTTCAAGGTTTGCGTGTTGCTTGCGTAGGAGACGGCGCCGCGATTCACGCCATTCACTGTCCACTGGGTCACCTCAGAGGCGTTCGCTGGCGTGGGCCCGTTGAGCGTGCTGTTAGTGCCGTTGCCGCGCACGCCTTCCAGGCCGGTGATGCCGTTGAAGGAATCCGCCCCGACGCTGAGATTGACGATCGACTGGCCGCTGTAGTCGGCGATGTCCCCATTGTGCTCACGGCCGCCGTCGATCGAGGCAGTCAAGACGTCGTTGTAGACGACCCGAAAGGTGTCATCATCGGCGCCTCCAAGCAGATAGCGCATATCACTAAAGGCGAGGGTACCGGCGGCGCCGATCGTGCCGTCGTTGGCGCCATGGATCAGCCACGTATTCGGCGTGTCGGCGGCGATCAGCGCGCTGCTATTGTTGCCGGTGATCTGCTCGATGTTCGCCGCATCGATCGCACCGTTGGTGGGCGTTGCGCTCAAGCGCACCACTGCGTTGGTGGCCCCGCCCGTCATGCCCGCCAGTGTGAGCGTGTCTTCCGTTTCATGTCCGCCACCGTCGATGATGCCGGTGACCAGTTCCGGTGTTGTGGTGCTGCTGAGATTGAAGATGTCGTCCTTCGCGCCGCCGGTGAGGTTGGCGAATCCGCTGAAGTAGACGATCGGACCGAAATTCATATTGCCGCCGTTTGCATCGCTGATCGCCCACGTCGTCGCCGCATCGGGACCGATGAGGGTGTGGTTGCGATTCGAATCACCCGTCAGAAACTCGATTTGATACGCCGTGAAAGTGTTCTCCGCATTGTTGACGGTCGCAGGCGGTGCGTCCACAAGGGCGACCCGCGTCGCTGACGTACGGGCCGGGGGGAGGATGAGGGTGTCCGCGCCACCGCCGCCGTCGATCAATCCGGTGAGCTGACCGCCGGCACCGAGAGTAAATCGATCGTCGGCGCCGCCGCCAACCAGCTGGTTGAAATCGAAGAACTCGATGCTTCTGACCGTGCCGTCATTTTGCCCGGTGAGTGTCCAGGTGTTGGAGCCGCCTCCGCCGGTCAAGGTGCTGTGGGTGTTGTTGCCGGTATAGCGTTCGATATTGCGAAAGCGCGTGGCGCCCAGGTCTAGCTTCACGGTTTGGCCCGCCAACGTGGCGAAGCTCACCGCATCCCGCCCGCCGGCAGTCTGGCCCCGGCCATCGAGGGTGACCTCGGCCACATCGGGGTGGACGGTGAAGTCGAAAGTGTCGTTCTGCGTGTTGGCTCCCTGGAGGGCGGTAATGCCGGTGAAGTCTACAGTGTTGACCGCTCCCTCGTGCCGGGCGGTGAGCGTCCAGGCGTTGGCGGTTTCCGCGCCGATGAGGGTCGTGTTGGTATCATTGCCGGTGACGCGTTCGATGTTCGCCACTCCGTCCGCGCCGAGTTGCAGCGTGACCGCATCGGTGAGGGTAGAGACATTGACGTGGTCCTCGCTCACTTGCCCGCCGGCGTCGATCGTCATATTGGCCACCGTGGGGGTGACACTGTACTTGAAGGTGTCATCACCGCTGCCGCCCTTCAGGGCCGTGAAGCCGGAAAACCCAATGCCATCAACCTCGCCGCTGTGTTTGGCCGCGAGAGTCCAGGTATTCTCATTGTTCTCGCCGATGAGGGTGCTGGCGGTATCGTTGCCGGTGTAGTGCTCGATGTTGGCCAACCCGGCCGCGCCGATCGTCACGCTCACTGGACCGCTCACACCACTGAGGCTCACGGTGTCGCCCGTGGCCTGACCGCGGCCGTCGAGGCTGATCCCGGTGGGGTTGACGGTGAAGTTGAAGGTGTCGTCTTGCGTGAGCGCGCCAAGGAGGTTTTCCATCGACGTGAATTGCATGAGCGATCCCATCGTGTTGCTGGTGCCGTTGATGGTCCAGGTGAGGGCCGTGTCGGGCGCGATGAGCGTGTCACTGCCCGTGCCGCCCGCCACGGTTTGAATGTTCGAAAACGAATTGATGATGTTCGCGCTGGCAGCACCCGTGGCGCGCACATCGCCTGCGTTCGCGCCGGTGATGGTGAAGGTGTTGGCGCCGTTGCGGCCTGCGAGTGACAGCGTATTGGCGCCGGTGCCGCCGTCGAGGGTGCCATCGATCGCGCTGGTGGATTGCGTGAAGTTGAAATCGTCGTTGCCATTGCCGCCGGTGAGGTTCTGGATGTTGTTGAATGCAACATACTGAACACCCGCGCGCGCCGTGCCCGTATTCGCGCCGCTGATCGCCCAGGTGTTGGGGGCATCACGTCCGGTCAAGGTATTGATACCCGGGCCCGCGCCACCATCGACGGTGCCTGAGATCAAACCGCTGCTGGCTGTACCCGTAACGAACGTAAAGCCATCAACCCCGTTGCCGCCGGTGAGGTTCTCCATGCCCGCGAAGGTAAGTTTCGTATCGAGCGTGCCGCCGCCCTCGCTGCTGATCGACCAGGCGTGTGTGTCGCCATTGGGCCCGGTGAGTGTGTCCGTGCCGCCTTGGCCATCCACAGCGCCGGTGAACACAGAATAGATGTTGAAGGTGTCACTGTTGGCACCGCCCATGACCCTCATCATGCCCGTGGAGAAGGTCAGATTCGGATCGACGGTAAATGCTCCTGCGGCACCGCTGCCGAAATTCATCGTCACGCTGCCGGTTGTGGTGACATTGCCCGTAAGGTCGATGCTGCGGATAGCGTCGACCGTTAACGTTCCAAGCGGTCGAGTGTCGCCCATCGCATTGACAGTCACATCCTGGCCGGTGAGCGTGAGGTTGCGAGCGGTCGCATCCTGGCCGTTGACCGCGCCATTCACTGCGATATCACCACTGGTCGCCCCCGAGGCATCCAACGTGATGTTGTTTTTCAATGTGACAGGGCCGGTGAGCGTGATGGCGGCGCCGTTGCCGGCCGTCCCAGAACTCACGCTTCCTCCCTTTGCAGAAATATTGTCCGCTAATGAAATCCCACCCGCCGCAGATAGGATCACACTGCCTGCATTGCCACCGATTTCTGAACCTTGAGTATCATTTCCGCCATGCGTGTCAATTGCGCCATTGACGGCAATGGTGGCAGATGACCCGGAAGCATTCAGCACTACGGTGCCGCCGCCACCGCCATACGTGATGCTGTTGCTGTCATCCGCACGGCCAAACGTGGAAAGACCGGTAGTGATGATATTGCCCGTGGTGTAAATCGAGACATTGCCACCATCCCGGCATCCACCCGTATCGCAACCAGACAATCCAAAGGTATTCACCGTGCCATTGTTGGTGAAACTGGCAACAGGAGCTAAGGTGCTGCCAACCGTGAAATCACCGCCTTGGGTGGTGATGCTGGCGCCAGAGGCCACTGTTACCGCCCCGCCTGCCTGGAGAGTGAGGTTGAGTTTGTCGATTGTTGATGTCTGTCCATCATAAATGCGGCTGCCGGCCGCAAAGGAGATATCGTTTGCGGCCTGAAGCGTCAATGTGCGATCCCCCTTGGCATTATAATTGATGTCTGCGGTAGCAGTAAGACTGATATTTCCCAGTTGATCGCCGCTCCCGCTCCCACCCGTTGTGATCGTGACGTTGCTCGTTCCTAGGGCTGCGGCAATCGTATCCGCGCCCAGCGTCGACTCGGCAATCGGTGAAAATGTTTCTGTACCATCCGCAGTGCTCGATGGAATCGTAGCACTGCCCCCCTCGATGGTCAGATTAAAAGGATCGATCAACCACAGCCCCGCCCGCCCATGCGCAGCACCTGCGTCCGGGGTGGTATGGATCTCGAAGCCCTGCAATCCAGATGTTTCGATGAACCCGCCGTTGCCACCATTCGTGCCGCCGCGTGCGGAAAGATCTCCAAAAATGCGGGCAGTGTCTCCAGCAAACGTGATGATCTTTCCGCCGTCGCCATGGTCGAGTGCATTCGCATCGATCTGACTCTGGTTCGAGAGATAGATAAAATTGGCATTGCGGACCAACGGATTCATTCCTTGTTGATCGCCACCGATCAACACTTGCCCGCCGCCATTCGCGCCGGACGCATCGACAGCAGACTGATCAAACAAACCCACTTTGTCGCCGAGCACTTTCACAATGCCGCCATTTCCCTCGGACGCGGAACGCGCTGACGTCACGCTGTTGTGTGTCAGCTGCGCAGTATCATGTGCATGTAATTCGACTTCGCCGGCATTTCCATGGGCGGCATCTGCTTTGATCACGCCGCTGCTGGTAACATTATCACCGAGCAACACAATCCGCCCCACACCCTGATCGCTCGATGTGGTTGAAACATCGATTGATCCGCTGCTCACCACATCGGCACCATCCCCGAGTGTGAAACTTCCATCCTCATGCACGACGACGCTAGTCGCTTCTTCGAGGCCACGGGTGTTCACTGCACGCGAGAACACATCCCGGCTAGTGCTGGCGGTCAAAAGAACACGACCACCCTGCGCTTGAATCTCACCACTATTTTCAACGGCAGGTTCCACGCCGAGCTCCTTCTGCAAGACTTCCTTGGTCACACGAACACCGAGCAACCCCGCATCATCGAAAGTCAGCACCGCTTCCTTGCCCGCGACGAGATTCACTGTGCCGAGATTAGCCGCGATGACGCCGTTGTTCTCGACATGTCTTCCAATCAGAGCTACATTGCCACCGAGCGAGGCATTGATAAGACCGCTGTTTACCACGGCTCCTTCAGTACCGAGCACTTCACTAAAAATGAACTGCCCGTTCATGAAATCGGCGGGGCGGATATCCAATCCCGAGGCGATGATGCCGCCCACGTTTAGAATCGCAGTAGGCGTGAAGAAGATGCCATTGGGGTTGACCAAGATCACTTGGCCGTTGGCGTCAATGCGACCGGCGATGGTAGAACCCTGATTACTCAGGATGCGGTTGAGAGAAATGGATGAGGCGTTGGGTTGAATGTATTGCACACGTTCATTGGCGTTGACATCATAACTCTGCCAGTTGATCGCCATGTTCTGTGTGTTCTGTTGGATAGTGGTGCTGGTCGTCGTTTGTGCGATCGAGCCGGTACCGCCCACTATTTCACCCCCCGATGGCGCGGCGTGCGCAAGAGGAATGATTTGCACATACAACCATGAACAACACGCCACATGGACAAACCCGTGAAGGGGGCCTTTTTTAAATGAACGCGGCAGTGACATATCGACTCCCTGTTATGTTCGTTGATCACAGCGCAAAGACCATCGTCCACAGTTTGATGTGGTCTTTGACATCGCTTCTAGGATTGCTCACGGCGCATTTTTGAATTCCCCGCTGACACTATACGCGCCATTGGAAATGGTAAATACAAGCCGATCATTCGATGTCGTTTCCGTACGCAAGGTGGCCAGTCCACTATAGGTGGGATTCGCCAGCACAGCCGTGTTCGGATCAATCGTGCCCGAAATAGTGCAATTGGTCATTTGCACAGACAGTGCATAGAGATGTGTGGCGATAGGATCGATACGGCCTGAAAAGTTACATTCATTGAACGTACCGCCATACGGCTGATTGTGATGACTAATATTATCACCCACCGCCACACTGTCCACAAAGACTGTAAAAAAATTCACATAGCTCACTGACCGCCACCCCGGCACGGGCAGTATCAAATCAGCATTCTTGACCTCAACGCCATTCGCTGTCGAATCGTACGTCAACCGAAACGTCCCATTCCCTGCTCCCGTACCGCCCAGCATTCCCTCGATGAACTGTCCTTGGCTGATCGATCCGCTGATCGGCACCGGCGTGGCGTTGCCCACGCCATCCTGATAGACGATGACTGAACCAGTAAATGAACTCCCGCTCACGGCGATGGTTCCGTGATAGGCCAAGTGCTTGGCTTCGCTCAGCATGATGAACTGATCACCGTGGATCATCCCTTGCAGATCGGTGATGCTGAGCGGATCAGTATCATTGGCAGCCTTCACATCCGCAGTTCCTGTATTGCCGTAATACCCATTCGGATTGGCGTCCGTTTTGTCATCACCACCCCCGCCACCACAAGCATGCAGCGCGCCCAGTGACAGCAATAAAACCAATGCCTTCCAGC
>JBFMHP010000023.1:0-87624 GCA_040752855.1 Pseudomonadota bacterium
CCACGACCACCCCCAAACCCCAGGCGCCTGTCGCCGCCGTGCAGGAGCCCAAAACGGCGCCGCCGAAGCCTGCCGAGACACCGAAGGTCGAAACCCGAGCGCTGAAGATCGAGACCGCCCCGGCGGAGATCATCACCGCACTGCCCGCCGAACCGCTGGCCGAGGCCCCAGCGCCGGCGGTCCCCGCCGCCCCCGCGGAACCGGCCGCCCCCCGGCAAACACAAGCCTCGAAGGCGGAGCGTATCAACCGCGGCAAAAACCTCGCCATCGTGTGCGAGGCATGCCATGGCGTGCAGGGACGCAGCGCCAATCCGAGCACCCCAAAACTCGCCGGGCAGCATGCCGATTACCTCAGCAAGCAGCTTAGGGACTTTAAGTCGAAGCGGCGCTCCGATGCAGTCATGTCGAGCATAGCGGAATCGCTGTCCGATCAGGATATGCGCGATGTCGCGGAATATTTCGCCGCGCAGAAGCGGAATTGATCAGGAACCTAATTTAGGCTGAGGTTCCGTGCGCTGAAGATTCCGGAACGGAATCCTTCAGCTTCCTTTGGAGGCAAGGCACCCGTCCCGGGCGGCGCGGCACGATCAATCCGCCTGCGGATCTTTCGCATCCGGCACATAGACCACATAGCGATTGCGCCCCTGCTCCTTCGCCATATAGAGGGCTTTGTCGGCCATTTCCACCGCCTCCAGCGGCTCCAGTCCATCGCTGACGGTGACCGTCGCCACACCGATGCTGATGGTGACATGGTCGGCCGCCCCGGAATGCCCATGGGGAATATTCTCCTGCTCCACGCTCCGGCGCATCTCCTCGGCGATGATCGCGGCACCCGCAAGATCCGTTTGCGGCAAGACCGCCACGAACTCCTCCCCGCCGTAACGCGCGAACAAATCGCCCGGGCGCTTGATGATCTTGCTGATGGCGCGCGCCACGCGCCGCAAACAGTCATCCCCGCCTTGATGGCCGTAGTTGTCGTTGAATTTTTTGAAATAATCGATATCCAGCAGGATGATGGACATGGGGGCATGTTCGCGTGAGGCGCGCTTCCACTCTTGTTGCAGCACTTCGTCGAAGTGGCGGCGGTTTGCCACCCCGGTCAGCCCGTCGAGCACCGACAGGCGTTGCAGCACGGCGTTGCTTTCCTCGAGTCTGCGCCTCAGGTCCTCCAAGGCCTTAAAGGCCTCGTCGCGCTGTTTCTGCAATAGATAACTGCGCGAATGCGCCCGGATACGCGCGATCAGTTCGATTCGATCGGGCAGTTTCACGAGATAATCACTCGCGCCGTTGGTGAACGCCTGACTCTTGTCCATCGGATCGTCGCGACTGGACAAGACGATCACCGGCACATTCGCCGTGCCGGGATTGCTGCGGTAGAATCCCAACAGCGTATAGCCATCCACATCGGGCATGATCAGATCCTGCAGGATGACGGTCGGTTGGATACGCGCGGCCGTCTGCACCGCCACGGCCGGGTCGGCGCAATAGTGAAACTCGATATCGGATTCCGTGGCCAGCATGCGGCGGATGGCCTCGGCCACCATCTTCTGATCGTCGACCAGCAGGACCACCGATTTTTGTTCTTCGGCCATCTGGCCGATCGGCAGGAGATCAGATTTTTCGTTGCTATCACTCATAGCCGGTGACCCTGTCAGGTTGTATTCGACACGGCTGCAGGCGCGCCAGGATGAGGCCGGCGATTGCACTGAGCGGCAGCACGTGATCAGCCGCTCCGATTTCAACCGCTGCCCTTGGCATGCCGTATACGGCGCACGTCTCCTTGTTCTGCGCAATCGTCAGCGCGCCGGCCATTTTAAGCTGCAACAGCCCCTGAGCGCCGTCCCGGCCCATGCCGGTAAGCAACACCCCGATGACATTCCCGGACCAGTTGGCCGCGATGCTGTTGAAAAACACATCGACGGACGGACGGTAAACCAACGACTTCGGCTCCGATTCATACTTGAAGCACTGCCGGTCGGTCAGCGTCAGGTGATTGTTCGTGGCGGCCACATACACCGTCGCCGCGCGGGCCGTTTCACCTTCCTGCGCCATCTTCACCTTGAGCTTGGTTTGGTTTCCAAGCCAAGCGATCAATCCCGGCGCAAAGGATTCATCGATATGCTGCACGACGACAACCGATGCCGGCAGATCATCCGGGAGGTGTCTGATGATTTCCGCCACAGCGTGCGGCCCTCCGGTGGATGCGCCGATCGCCAGCATGACCTGAACGCCAGGCCCGCTACCGCGCGCCGCGAATTTCCGTTTGCGCCGATCCGCCTTGAGCAAACGCTCAATCGTGCGCAATTTCTGAATGAAATCGTCCTTGCCGGCGTGCTGTCCGGAAAGCCCCAGCACCGGCGTGCTGACGGCGTCCAAGGCCCCGGCGCCCATGGCCTCGAAAACCAGCGAGGCGTTTTCATTGACCGATGAGGTGACTACCAGTATTGGACATGGCGTCTCGCTCATGATGATGCGGGTCGCCTCCGCTCCATTGAGGTCAGGCATCACCATATCCATCAAAATCAGATCCGGCGGGTCCCGCCGGCAAGACTCGACTGCCTCGCGCCCGGACGCGGCGATCCAGGCAACCTCGTGGGCCTGCTGCTCAACAATCAGTCTGCGCAGCGCTTCCACCGCCAAGGGCAGATCGTTGACAATCGCAATTCTCACTTCACAGCCTCGCCGATCAAGTCAAAAACCGCGTGTAGGAATGAATCATCATGAAAGCTACCCTTGGTCAGGTAATAATCCGCGCCGGCTTCCATGCCGCGCTTGCGATCTTCCGAGCGATCCTTGTATGACACAATGATGACCGGGGTTGCGGCAAAACGGGCATGTCCTTTAATCATCTTAACAAGCTCGATGCCATCCATGCGCGGCATGTCGATGTCGGTGATAACCAAATCGTACGCCCCGGAGCGCACCGCATTCCAGCCGTCGACCCCGTCCACCGCCACATCCACCCGATAGCCGGCCTTGGTGAGCAGCTTGCGCTCGATCTCCCGCACAGTAATAGAATCGTCAACAATCAGGATTCTATTAATTTCGAGCGCGTCGCCCTGGCGCTGTTCGGTGCGAACGCGCGAAATACGTCCGCCTTTCACCAGAGCATCGATGGTCTTGACCAGGTCGTCCACATCGATGATGAAGACGGTGCTGCCGTCCTCCAGCAAGGCATAAGCGCTTACGTTCTGGTGCCGCCCAAGCCGCCGGTCGATGTTCTGCACCGCAAGTTCCCGCTGGCCGAGAACGGTGTCGACCACGACACCGTAAACATGAGTGTGGTCAGAGATCACGACAATGGTAAGCTCCTCGCGGGAGCGCGCCGCCTCATCGAGTTCCAGGGCCTCCGCGCAGGAAAGGATGCCAATCTGCTGCCCGTCAATGGAAACGTACTGATGGCCTTCGACCAGTTCGACCTCTGCGGCGGGCGTTCGCAGCACGCGCATGATGCGCGAAAGCGGAAACGCGTAATGCTCCTCAGCGATCACGGCGACCAGCGTCGACATCACAGACAGCGTGAGCGGAAGCTTCAGACTGAACTTCGTCCCCCGACCCAGCGCCGTAGACACCTTGATCGAACCATGCAACGCCTGGATCGCATCGCGCACGACATCCAGCCCGACTCCTCTGCCCGAGAGCTCGGTCACATTGTCGCGCGTGCTGAATCCGGGCAAAAACATGAATTCCAACAGCTCCCCGTCCGAAAGCGAGGACACCACCTCCGGCGCGGCCAGGTTTTTCTGCACGACTTTGCGCCGTATCGCGGCCACATCGATTCCGGCCCCGTCATCCTCGATGGTAATCAGCAGCATGCCCTCGACGTGGGCCGCCGATAACACGATGGTGCCGGTCTCGGGCTTGCCAAGCGCGCGGCGGCGGTCCGGCAGCTCGATCGCGTGGTCGAGCGCGTTGCGCAGCAGGTGATTCAGTGACGCCTCGATCTTTTCCAGGACATCCCGGTCGACCTGCGTGGTTTCGCCGCGAATCTGAAACGAGACTTTTTTGTCGAGCGATTTGGCGATATCACGCACCATGCGGCGGAAATTCTGCACGCCGTCGTGAAACGGACGCATCTTGGTCCTGATCGCCTCCTTGTGCAACTTATCGGCGAGATGACAGATTCTCTGCTCGTATAGATCGGCATCCGAGATCTGGTTGGTGATGCGCTGCTGGCAATCATTCACCTTGCGCGTAACTTCAGTGAGTTTCTCCAGCAGGTGGCGCGGCCCTTGAAATTCCCGCATCTCATCGCGCACTTTGCCAAGCAGCGTCATGATCTCGCCTTGCTGACGCTTGAGTTGGGTCAGCGCGTCGAGATAGCCGTGCAAGTGGCCGGCTTCAACCTTTACCTCACCGGCCAGTCCCATCATGCGGTCCCAGCGCTCGGCGGTGACTTTGAGCACCCGGCCTGGCTCATGATTGCGCGCCTGTTCCGCGCCGCCGGCCAGGACGGCCGTTTCTTTCTCCTGCAACTGCGTAACGCCGGGCAAAGTCGCATCAACGCCAGCGGACGCCGCAGCAGACGGCGGGTTTTCCCGCGGCTTGAACCGTCCCTGGGCCAATGCAGACAGATCCGCGACCAGGCGCGCGGCCTCCTGATCGCAACCGGGCTGCTGCGCCAAGACCTCCAGGGGCAATATCGAAATATCCTTGATGACATCCACCGACTTCAGCAGCAGATCCACGGCCTCGGGTGTGAGGGTGAGCAGTTTTTTCTGCGCGGCAACGAAGACATCCTCCATCTGATGGGAAAGCTCTTGCACCGCACGCACCCCCGCCAGCTTGGCGGCACCTTTGATTGAATGGGCGGCGCGCATCAGCGACTGCATCAGCGACTCATCCGCTCCGCCTTCGCAGGCGAGCAGATTGGCGATCAGGGAGCGCGTATGAATGTCCACTTCCTCGCAGAAAAGCGCGAGCATCTGGGAATCGATCAAGGCCCCGGCATGATGCTTTTCCGCTGCCTCCGCATCGCTTTCTTTGGCTGGCTTGGCCTTGTCCGCTGCCGGCGCCAGCGCGGCCTCAAGAGCGGCCATGGCGGAAATGAGCTCGTTGAGGCCGGCGAACGCGCCGAGTTCGGTCGACGTCAGTTCGCTCTCCGGCAATGAAATCGTGCGCCGCAAAAGTCCGATCAGGCGCTGCAGGCCATCGATCCCCTCGGCGCTCAGCACTGCGCCTGCCTCCATGACACGGTTCAAATAGCACTCTGTCTTCAGCGCCATCTGCTCGATCACGCCGAGGCCGACCAGACGCGCCGCGCCTTTGATCGAGTGCACGGTGCGATGCACCAGCCCGACGCCGCTGGGTGTATGGCAAGCCTGCACCGCCTGTTCCAGAAGGGTGAGTTGCCGCGTCATTTCGACGCGAAACAGCTCGAGCATGCTCACTGGTTCTTGGCCGGTTTCGCTCACGCCAAGCTCCTCGCAATGACGGAAAACAATAGCTCGTGATCGATCCAGCCGACACGCTGCCGTCTCCACTCGAACATACCGCGCATGAAACTCAGATCGCCCCCCCGCACCGTATCCGGCAGGGGCAATAGCTCGTTCTCCGCGCATTGGCGCACTTCGCCGATTTCGTCCGCCACAAAAATATAGTTCTCGTTCTGGTAGTGCGCCACGATCAAGCGCCGTCGATCCGGCTCCGGTGAATTCTCGCCGTGCGACGCCCCCCCGTCGATCTTCATGATGTGCCGCAAGGAGAAACACAGATCAATTTCCCCGGAGATGTTCACGATGCCGGCAAGAAATGCATTGCGATTGTGGGGAATCCGCTGCACCGGGCGATTTTTGGCGATTTCCCTGACCTGCCGGGTCGCAAACGCCATCCACTCATTTGCCACTCTGAATACGATCACCGCCTGTCCGGCGCTTTTCTCCAGTTGCTTTTCCTCCGCCAAGCGTCGTGTCAATTCAGCGCAATAGTCCTGCGGCAACTCCTTGCGAAACACGGTTTGACTGCCTTCGTGGAAGACCTCGCAGTTGTGACAATGGATAACCTCGGAGAGCAACGGGCACTTCGTCTCGCTCCGCCCCCACACCCCGATCCTGTTCCAACACCCTTCGCTGATCAACTTATCCATCATCCACTCATCGTTTATCCGCGGTCATACGCTGCATCACCCGCTCCGCACGCTGATAATAGCGCTGGGCGAGCGCGCCATTTCCTTGGCCGTGCTCGATCTGATGCAATTGCAACAGCGCTGGATAATAGTCCGGATCGAGATAGATTGTTTTTTTAAAACTCGCCCTGGCGCCGTCCACATCGGCATTGCGTAAGCAGATCAGGCCAAGATAATAAAAGGCATGGCTGGTATTTTCAGGAGAGTTTTCCATGATCCAAGCGCATTGTTGGCTCAGTTCACGGAAATCCTTGCGCTGGAAACTGGCTTCGAGCCGTTCTACCAGGCTCGGCTGGGTTTGCTCGCCGCGCACTGGTTCCCGCCCGGCCGTTGGCGGCGCGGCCTGTGTGACAGGCCCGTGGTTCTGCCCGGCGATGATGCGGCGCTGCTCCTGCAGCTGACGAATCATGTCCAGACTGCGTTGGGCGATGCTGGCCTTCGGCTCACCCGCCGTTGGCGCGGGTTCCTGCTTGCCCGAGGTTTTGACATAAGCAAATGATCGGCTGGCGCCGTATCGTGCAAATTCAGTGGGTGGCACGGAGGCCGTTTCCGCATGACCGACAAACAGCAATCCGCCTTTCACGAGCGCCGCCGACAATTTTCGGATAGCGATGTCCTTGACCTCCTTGTCAAAGTAAATCAACAGGTTTCTGCAGAATACGACGTCATATTGGCCTTCCCGGTCGATCAATTCATCAGTGTGGATATTCGCCTGGGTGAATTCCACACACGATTTGACCGACTCGGAAAGGTGATATGCGTTGTCGGCTTTGGTGAAATATTTCAGTTTGTAGTATTCATCACAACCGCGGAAGGAGTATTCCGTGTAGATGCCTTGTCTGGCCATGACCAGCAAGGGCTCGGAGATATCGTGCGCCTTGATTGTAAAGTCGGTTTTTTTCACCCCGCTCTCCAGCAATGCCATGGCAATTGAATACGGTTCCTCCCCGGTCGAGCTCGGTATGCTCAGTATCCTGATGACCTTCCCCGGCTGTAGCGCGTTCAATTTCCTGACGTACTCCACCAGCGCGCTGAACGGCTCTCGGTCGCGAAAAAACGATGTCTCCGGAATGACCACGGCCTCGATCAGGCACTTGATTTCATCCGCATCACTGGTCAAATGAGCCAGATACTCGGAGATGCCCGCCGCCTGGATCACCAGCATTCTGCTGCTGACCGCACGCCGTATCACGTCATGGCCGATCGAACTCGGATTCAGTCCGATGGCCTGGCGCAGAAGGCTGGCGATGGTCTCGATTTCCGTCATGCCACACAGCCTGGGTCAGCCTTTGCAAACAGTAGCGGATACGCGTCCTCTGGCAGCACATCGGCCAACGCGATCTCCTGGTACATCTCGCCATGGCGGATCGCCACCTTGCCGAGGTAGCCGGCCGCATTGATCTCAATCCCGGAGGATTGAAAATCAGTTTCATTGAATGCCAGCGTTTCGAGCGCGTTTTCCACCAACACCCCCAGCGTGATGCCCCCGTGGGTCGGGTGCGTATATTCACACACCAGTATCCGGGTTCCGAGCCTGGCTTGTGCGACTTCTCCGGCGAGCAGCATGCTCGCATCGATCACCGGAATGCATTCGCCCCGGTAGTTCATGATGCCGGCGATATAGCGCGGCGCCTGCGGAGCCGCCTTCATTTTCACGCATGGAACCACCTCCACGATGGTCGCAACATCGACCAGATAGCGATCCCCTTTGACTTCAAACCGAACGTAGAGCATTGCAATTCCATCAGACCTTGAATCGGGTAACCCCTACCTGGAGCAGCATCGCCGCCTGATTCAGCTTGCCGATTTCGATATTGGATTCGCGGATGGATTCCACTGTCTGCTGCGCCGCCTCGTTGAGCTGAATCATCGATTGATTGATCTGATCCGCGCCCTCGGCTTGGAACTGCATCCCTTGATGTACGGTCACGAAACGCGGCAGCAGCGCCTGCGCCTGCTCGATGATCTTGTTGAGCTGTTGACTGATGGCGCCGACATCGTTGACGCTGTGGCGCACCTGCTCCGAGAATCGTTCCATGCTCATTACGCCGGAGGCCACCGCCGCCTGCATTTCCTTCACCATCTGCTCGATGTCGAGCGTGGCCACCGCCGTTTGGTCCGCGAGCCGGCGGATTTCCTTGGCGACCACGGAAAAGCCCAGGCCGAATTCGCCCGCCTTCTCGGCCTCGATCGCCGCGTTGAGCGAAAGCAGATTGGTTTGATCGGCCACCTTGGTGATGGTGGTGACGACCGTGCTGATGTTCGAGGCCTTTTCGTTGATGACCTCGAATTTCGAGCCGATGGTGCGCACCGCTTCGACGACTTGATGAATGGTGGATTCCATTTTTCCTAAACTGTCGCGGCCGTGGGCGGCGGATTGCGCCGTGTCCCCCGCCACATGGGTCACCTCGTCCATGGTCTTGAGCAGCTCCTTCGCCGTCGCCGATATTTCGGTCGCTGTAGTCACGATTTCGTTGGTGGTCGCCGCCTGCTCGGCCACAGTGGCCTCCTGCTCCTTTGCCGTGGCTGAAATCGCGGTGGCGGCGGATGCCACTTGGATGCCCGAGGTCTGCACTTGCGCCACCAGATCGTTGAGGCGCTCGATCATGCTTTGGAAGCCCGCCGCGAGTT
This sequence comes from Pseudomonadota bacterium, assembly GCA_040752855.1. GTDB lineage: Bacteria > Pseudomonadota > Gammaproteobacteria > RBG-16-57-12 > RBG-16-57-12 > JBFMHP01. Next base: position 8,756 of record JBFMHP010000023.1, read on the forward strand.
TGCTGAGCGCATCGTTTCCTTCGATCTTGATCCGGCCGGTCATATCCCCATCGGCGGCGCGGCTCACCACCGCCAACATCGCGTCCACGCGTTGTTGCAGCGATTCCATGGCCTTGCGCTTCTCTTCGATGGCATCCCTGATTTGATCGATCATGATCTGCAACTGCTTGGCCAGCTCGCCGATGGCGTCGGTGCCGGAGAATTCGACCTGTGCTTCAAGATCGCCGTGGGCGACGCGATTGACGACGCGCAACAGGCTGTCGACCTTGCTTTTCAGTTCGATCGCCGCCGCCTGCTCCTGCAGCATCAACTCGTGCTCGCGCTGCGCGGCCTCATCCATACTGTCCGACATTTCATTGAAGGCCATGGAAAGTTGCCCGATCTCATCGCGCGACTGCACTGGCGCCCGGGCCGAGGTTTTGCCCTCAGAGTGCTCCTTCATGACGCCGATCAGCGCAGCCAGCGGCTTGATCACCGAGGACTTCAACACCAGATTCAGCATCAGCAATCCGAACAGCGCCGCGGCAAAATTGCTGATGATCGAGATGTATAGTTCTTTGGTGACCGCCTCGTCCATTTCCTTCAAGGACATGCTGACTCTTACCGCGCCGTTGACGGCTCCTTCAGCGACTTCATGACACTGCAAGCAGTTCACGCCGCGCGTATCCTTGGTCGCTTGAAAGGGGGTGATGACAGTAATGATTCGGCGATCGCCTTCATCGCGCACCTGGATGACTTCCTCGCCGCGCAGCGCCCGCATATCCAGATCATCTACCGCGGTCTCGCCCGCCTCGCCGGGCCCAAACTGCTGGATCACCGGCTCACCGCGGATGACCCGCGCATCGACCACACCGTCGCGCGAAAGCATTTTTTTGCGGAAGATCTTGCGCTGGTCCATGGTGCCGGTCAGCATCATGGTGTTCAGGCTGTCGAAATAGAGCGTGGTGAGATCTTTGGCCTGAGTCTCGATCATTTCCATCATGCGGTTCTTCTCCCGCAGCACGTTATGGGTCGTGACCACGATGATGACCAAGGCAAAGATCAGGGCAACGGCGAGATTGATCTTGCTGCGCAACGGCAGATCATTGATGTTCGACAAAAGCCGTCCTGCGCCCTCGGCTTGATAATTCCCCATAGCTGATTCCTCAACCTGCTTTATTATGATTGTTGCCTCCCTCAGGACACGGCGGTCATGCGGAGGAAAAAGTCTTGAGTGAATTTCGACAAAAATTCATCAAACTTTAATGGGCTGGATGACTGGCCAAAGCGCTGTCAAAAGCTAGTGGGCAAGGAAAAGCGCCGCATCAGAGGGCGTTGCCCCGGCGGTTGAAGGGCTCCCCCCTCCCCCGCCGAGGGGGGAAGGGAAGAATAACGGAGCGATAAGTGGAGTAAAGGTTAGATAACCTTGGAGAACCGGTGTCCGGTGGTCTTCTCGCGCAGGTAGCGGTCGAAGGTCATGCAGATGTTGCGGATCAGCAGGCGGCCCACGGGCTTGACGGTGATTTCATCCGCATCGATCGTCAGCAGGCCATCCGCGCTCATCTGTTCCAGGTCCTTGAGTTCGCGGGCGAAATACTCATTGAACTTGATACCGTATTGCCGCTCAATCCCCGGCATATTGAGATGGAAGTGGCAGATCAGGCGCGTGATCACGTCGCGGCGCAGCACATCGTCCTGGTCCAGCTCAACACCGCGCAACACCGGCAGGCGGCCGGCATCGATGCGCTCGTAATACTCGTCCAGGCTCTTGACGTTCTGGCTGTAGCAGCGGTTGACCTGGGCGATGGAGGTGATGCCCAGCCCGATCAGGTCACAATCCGCATGCGTCGAATAGCCCTGAAAGTTGCGGTACAGGGTGTCGTCACGCTGGGCGACGGCCAGCTCGTCGTCGGGCTTGGCGAAGTGGTCCATGCCGACATAGACATAGCCGGCCTTGGTCAGGCGTTCGATGGTCATTTGCAGGATGTCGAGCTTTTCACCCGGTGACGGCAGATCGGCCTCGTTGATGCGCCGCTGCGGCTTGAACAGTTCCGGCAGATGGGCGTAATTGAACGCCGAGATGCGGTCCGGATTGACCTGGATGATGCGCTCCAGGGTGTCGCGAAAACTGGACGTGGACTGGAACGGCAGCCCATAGATGAGGTCGACGCTGATCGACTTGAAACCTTCCTTGCGCGCGGCGTTGATCACCGCGAGGGTCTCATCCTCGGTCTGAATGCGGTTGACGGCCTTCTGCACCACGGGATTGAAGTCCTGCACCCCGAGGCTCATGCGGTTGAAGCCCAGGCGGCGCAACAGGGCCACCGTTTCGGCGGTCGCCTCGCGGGGATCGATCTCGATGGAATATTCCCCGGTGTCATCGTCGAGCATCTTGAAGTGCCGGCGCGTGGCGCCCATCAGCTTCGTCATCTCCTCGTGGCTGAGGAAGGTCGGCGTGCCGCCGCCCCAATGCAGCTGGGTTACCGTGCGGTTGCGGTCGAACAAGGCGGCCTGCATCTCGATCTCTTTTTCCAGGCGTGAGAGATAAGGCGCGGCGCGGCTGCGGTCTTTGGTCACGACTTTGTTGCAGCCGCAGTAGAAACAGACGGTGTCGCAAAACGGGATGTGGAAATACAGGGACAGCGGCTTGGGCGCCGGCAGGCTGCGGCTTTCTTCGTTACTGCGTGTCACCCACTTTTTGTATTCTTCTTCACCGAAGCCGTCGTGAAACTGCACGGCGGTCGGGTACGAGGTGTAGCGCGGCCCCGATTTGTCGTATCTCTTGATGAGTTCCAGATCAAAAACAATCGACTGATCCATAATGATTCCTCTATATAAACCCCTAGCCCCAAAGGGGTAGTATAGGCCAGCGGGCAATGCGCGAACAACATGGGGGACTCAACCCCGTGCCCAAACCGCAATCGTCTCTTTGTGATCAAGCAGTTGTTCCCGAGTCAGCAGGAACACCCCGCCACCGCCGCGCTCGAACTCGATCCAGGTAAACGGCACCTCCGGAAGCTGCTCGACCAAGGCCTCCTCACTATTGCCCACCTCGACGATCAATATCCCGTTATCGGTCAGATATTGGTCCGCCTCCAGCAGGATGCGCCGCGCGATGTCCAGGCCGTCGTGACCGGCGGCCAGGCCGATCTGCGGCTCGTGCCGATACTCCTCGGGCATGGCGGCGAGATCGGCGGCATCGACGTAGGGGGGATTGCTCACGATGATCTGATACAGCCGCCCTGACAGCGCGGAAAACAGGTCGGAATAGATGGCGTTGACCTGTTCTACCATATGGTGGCGCTCGATGTTGGTCTGGCACACCTCCAGGGCCTCGGGCGAGATATCCACCGCATCGACCTCCGCCTGGGGAAAGGCGTGGGCGCAGGCGATCGCGATACAGCCGCTGCCGGTGCAGAGGTCGAGGATGTAATCGACCTCCTCGGGCACGCACCACGGCTCGAAATGCTTCTGGATCAGTTCGGCGATCGGCGAACGCGGCACCAGTACGCGCTCGTCTACATAGAATGGCAGCCCGCAGAACCATGCCTCATGGGTGAGATAGGCCGCCGGCATACGGCTGCTGATCCGCCGCTCAACGAGTTCGATGATCTTCTGGCGCTCCTGTCGGGTCAGACGCGATTGCATCAGCGACTCGGGCAGTCCAAACGGCAGATGCACCGCGTGCAGCACCAAGGCGATGGACTCATCCAGGGCGTTGTCGGTGCCATGGCCGAAATAGACCCCCGCCTCGCGGAAGCGGCTCACCCCCCAGCGGAGATAGTCGCGGATGGTTTCCAAACTCTGTAAGACGTCATTTTGGTCGTGCATTTCCTGGTTCTCGAAGGTCGGAATGTCTGGAACGGCGCGGCCGCGCGCCGGGATGTCAAGACAATGCGGGATTGGGTATAATCGCGCACATCGTAACACATCACCTTATATAGAGAGACTATGGCACAGTACATCTTCACCATGAATCGCGTCGGCAAGGTCGTTCCCCCCAAGCGCGAGATCCTCAAGAACATTTCCCTGTCCTTCTTCCCCGGCGCCAAGATCGGCGTGCTGGGCCTCAACGGTTCGGGTAAGTCGTCCCTCCTGCGCATCATGGCAGGTGTGGATCAGGATTATCTCGGCGAGGCGCGTCCGCAGCCCGGCATCCGCATCGGTTACCTGCCGCAGGAGCCGCAGCTCGACAATAGCAAGGACGTGCGCGGCAATGTCGAAGAGGCCGTCGCCGAGGTCAAGTCCCTGCTTACCCGCTTCGATGCGGTAAGCAACGCCTTCGGCGAGCCGGATGCGGACTTCGACAAGCTGCTCGCCGAGCAGGCCGAACTCCAGGACAAGATCGACGCCGCCGATGGCTGGAACCTCGAGCGCAAGCTCGAGATCGCCGCCGACGCCCTGCGCCTGCCGCCGTGGGACGCGGATGTCTCCAAGCTCTCCGGCGGTGAGCGCCGCCGCGTCGCACTGTGCCGCCTGCTGCTCTCCAACCCCGACATGCTGCTGCTCGACGAACCCACCAACCATCTGGACGCCGAGTCCGTCGCCTGGCTGGAAAAATTCCTGCACGAATTCCCCGGCACCGTGGTGGCCGTCACCCACGACCGTTACTTCCTCGACAATGTCGCCGGCTGGATACTGGAACTCGACCGCGGCCAAGGCATCCCGTGGGAAGGCAACTATTCCTCCTGGCTGGAACAGAAGGAAAAGCGCCTGCAGATCGAAGAGAAGCAGGAATCCGCCCGTCAGCGCACCATGAAGGCCGAACTCGAGTGGGTGCGCGCCAATCCCAAGGGACGCCACGCCAAGAGCAAAGCGCGTCTGGCCCGCTTCGAAGAACTGAGCTCGCAGGAATCGCAAACGCGTAACGAGACCAAGGAACTTTATATTCCGCCTGGTCCGCGCCTGGGTGACCTGGTCATCGAGGCCACGCATATCAAGAAAGGTTTCGGCGATCGGCTCTTGATCGACGACCTGAGCTTCAACCTGCCGCGCGGCGGCATCGTCGGCATCATCGGCCCCAACGGCGCAGGCAAGACCACGCTGTTCCGCATGATGGCCGGTCAAGACAAGTGTGATGGCGGAGACATTCGCCACGGTGAAACCGTACAGCTTGCCTACGTCGACCAGTCACGCGACAGCCTCGACGGCAACAAGACGGTGTGGGCGGAAATCTCCGACGGCCAGGACCTCATCCGCATCGGCAACTACGAAACCAACTCGCGCGCCTACGCCTCGCGTTTCAACTTCAAGGGCAGCGATCAGCAGAAACTGGTCAAGGAACTCTCCGGCGGTGAGCGCAATCGTGTGCATCTGGCCAAACTGCTCAAGAGCGGCGGCAATGTATTACTGCTCGACGAACCGACCAACGACCTCGACGTGGAAACCCTGCGCGCCCTGGAAGAGGCGCTGCTCGACTTCCCCGGCTGCGCCGTAGTGATCTCGCATGACCGCTGGTTCCTCGACCGCATCGCTACGCACATCCTCGCCTTCGAAGGCGACAGCCGCGTGGTGTGGTTCGAAGGCAATTACGCCGATTACGAAGCAGACAAGAAGCGTCGTTTGGGTATCGATGCAGATCAACCACACCGTATCAAATACAAACGCCTCCAGGGTTGATGAGTGAATCCCCCTTCCCCCTTGACGGGGGAAGGTTGGGATTGGGGCGCCAAGCCGCAGATTTTTTCAAAACACCACGAGCTTTATCGCTTGCCCACCTGGCTCAACCGATCGATGATAGCGCGCATCTGCGCATCGATCTTCAAACCCTGCTCGAAATTATCCAGCGATTTGTCCACGCCGCGCTGCACAACATTTATCAACGTGGCCTCCTGCTCCTCGGTCAGACCATAGCTCAAAAACGACGCCTCCAAATCCTTCATCACCCCGTCCATGATCGCCATGGCGTCCTTTTTTTGCCGGTGCTGCAGATTCTCGATCACCTGCAGCGCCTGCCGGGAATCCGCCACCACCCTGGCCACTTCACGCTCCAGCTCGAGCGCACGCAGGCGCGCCTGCGCGCCCTCCAACAGCAACGCGAGGTGATCGCGCAACCGCCCGCTTTTATCTTCATCCGCCGGCATGTTTTTGATCAAAAGTGAAATATCACCAAAGTTCAGCACCAGCCGCTCGCCGTTTTGCCGGATGCGTCCAGCATCCTTGAGGCGCGAGAGCAGCTCCTGCTCCAGGGGCGATGGCTCGCCGTGGGCGGACGCATAGATCAAATCCCGCCCCCCTCGCACCTGGAGGCTGCCATCCAGGCCATAATGAGTGATTGTTTCCGCAACCAGATCCGCCAAATCCCGCAAGTTATCCACCGAAAAACTGCGGCGCAAGAAATCGATCACCACGCCCTGCTCGCCGGCGGAGGAAATGGCGGTCATCGCCGTCTGCACGGCCACGGCCTTGTCCGCCGCAGCTGACATGCGCTCCATGCGATGCTTCACCGCGAGGCGGACCTTTTGCAGCAATTCGGTCGGCTGCACCGGCTTGATCAGGTAGTCGCTGCCGCCGGCAGCGTAACCGGAGAGTTTTTCCTCGGTCGTATCATGCGCCGTAACGAAAATGACATCGATGTCCCGACACTCGGGAGTTGCCTTCAAGCGCTGACAAGCCTCATAACCGCTCATGCCCGGCATGTCCACGTCCATCAATATCACATCCGGACACGGCTCCTTGCGGGCCAGCGCCAGCGCTTTTTCGCCGCTGGTGGCGGCCAAAACGGCAAACTCCGATTTGAGATTTTCCATCAAGACGTGAATATCCCCCGCCGAATCATCCACGATCAGTATGCGTTTCTTGTCAATTTGCATTCGTGCATCCTCCTGTGGTTGCCGGTCCGTTCTCACTCGTAACTTCCTGCAACCTTTGTATGATTGCCTTGGCCGCGTCAATATCAAAGACATCAAGCGCGCCCGCGAGCGCGGCCAGCTGCGGCGCGATACTCTCCCCGACGAGCCCCGCTTGCAACCGCGCCAGACTGGACTGCACCTCGCCCAAATCGGTATCCAGCCCATGCAGCATCTTGGCAAGCTCCGCTTGCAGCGCGATCGGCCCGGACGTTTCTGCTGCCGGGGTAGTCAACACCAACGACTGCGCACTGGCGTGCAATGCCTTGAGCCCGTCGACCACTTCCAGCAAACGGCTGCGCAGCGACTCCATGCCGGCAGAGGCTGCGGCCTCGTCAAGTCGCCGGCATGCGAGCTCCACCGCGGCGGCCGCTTGATACAGCGCCACGGCGCCGATATTTCCGCTGCTGCCCTTGAGGGTGTGCGCCAGCCGCGCCGCCTCATCCCACTGCCGCTGCGTGATAAGTCCAGTCAAGCGGTCAGCCGCGTCGGCCTGCTGGGCGCAAAACATCTCTAAAATTCGCCGGTACGAGTCCCAGTTGCCACGCAGACGCTGAAGCCCGTCGGCCACATCGATGCCCGGCAGTTCCGGAAACCGGTGCGGCGCCGCAGCGGGCGCCCCATCTTGCCCACGGACAGCACCATCGCGCGGTACCACAAACTGCGCCAGTGTATTGAACAGCACCTCAGGCAGGAATGGTTTGCTGACATGCGCGTTCATACCCGCGTTCAGGCTCTTGTCGGAATCGCTGCCCAAGGCGTGCGCCGTCATGGCGATGATCGGCAATTGCGCAAAACGTCCGCCCAGGGCGCGAATCCGGCGCGTGGCTTCCAAGCCGTCCATCTCCGGCATCTGAACATCCATCAGCACGACATCATAGACGTGGTCTTGAACAGCGCGCACGGCCTCCACGCCATTTTCACGAATATCGATATCGAAACCACGAGCGCATAGGATCTCGTATGCGACCTCCTGGTTGATTCGATTGTCCTCTACCAAAAGCAACTTGCATCCGTCAAACCGACCGCAATGCGCACTGGCGCTCGATGCGGACTGCGCCGGAGGAATATCCTCGCCGATGAGCTGCAATATTTTTCCGTATAATTCTGCCTGACGGACCGGCTTCGTCATCCAGGCATCGACATCCTCGCTTGCCTGGCCGTCGACGGCGCTGACTACCACCAATTTCATATTCCGCAACGCGACATCCTCCCTGACCTGACGCGCGAGTTCCAGTCCTGTCATGCCTGGCATATTGAAATCGAGCAACGCAATATCATAGGGCTCGCATGCAGCGGCCGCATTTTTCAATTGCAGCAAGGCTTCCGCCCCGCTTTGCGCCAAGCCGATCTTGGCGACGCGCCACGTTTCAAGAATGCGTTCGAGCAGTGCTCGTATAGAGCTATTATCGTCCACCACCAGGAAACGCAACCTGGCGAGCGTGTCCGAGACACGGGTTTTTTCTTTCCCATCATCCGCAGACTCGAGAGCCAAATCGAAGCTGAAATCCGAGCCACCCCCCGGAGAGCTGGTGACATGTATCTTTCCGCCCATGGCCGCTACCAGCCGTTGACTGATCGCCAATCCCAGGCCGGTACCGCCGAATTTTCGGGTATGCGAGCTGTCGACCTGGCTGAACGCCTGAAATAACAGTTTTTGCTGATCGGGCGACATACCTATTCCCGTATCCCTAACCCCAAAACGCATACGGCCGTTTTCAAGCATATTGACGTATAATACTATCTCGCCCTTCTCTGTGAACTTGATGGCATTATTGATAAGGTTTGTCAGCACCTGACGCAGACGCGTGGGATCGCCCTTCACCCACCGCGGCATGTTTGAATCGGAAAGATACAGCAATTCCACACGCTTTTCCCGCGCAGCACCGGAAAGCAGCGCCACGCTCTGCTCGAGCAGCGCCTCGAGATCGAATGGAATATCTTCAAGCTCGATCTTGCCTGCTTCGGCCTTGGAAAAATCGAGGATATCATTGATCACCCGAAGCAACATTTCGCCCGAGCCACGCGCGGTATCGACGTAACGTCGCTGCTTCTCATCCAGTTGCGTGACGTTAAGCAGGTGGAGCATGCCCAGCACGCCATTCATCGGCGTGCGAATCTCGTGGCTCATGGTCGCCAGAAACTGTCCTTTGGCATTGGCAGCCTGCTCCGTTTGCGCAAGCAACCGCTTATGGGAGCTGATGTCATGATACGTCCAGACATGATTGCGACAAACGCGGCCGGAGGCGCCTTCGACAATAACGGGCACGTAGTCCTGCTGCAGCACCCGACCGTCGCGCAAGCAGAATTCCACCCCGGCCACCATAGTGTGCCCATTGACACATTTCCTACGTTTTTGGATATACCCGTCCGGATCGAAAAACAAAGACCGATTGTTTTCAAATTCAGTGGCGCAATCGAGGCCTTCGAGCAAAAACGGCAATTCCGCCTTTCCGAACATGTCGCAATAGGTTTGATTACAGGCGTAGATTTTCCCGTTCTCGTCTTCAACCAGCAATCCGTGCTGAAGATTTTCAAGCAGTGCAGACATATAACTATTTGCGCGCTGGAGTTCCTGCGCGGTCCTCTTTCTATCCTGCTCGATTTGCACCAAACCCAGCATCTGTGCGCATGAGGTCAGAATTGGACGCATCAACTCGACGTCGTCCGGTCCATAGCCGTTAGCGCGATTTGCCAGACCAACCATGCCGATAATCGATTTTCCATGGCGAATGGGCAGACCCAGGAAGTTGTTGATGCGCGGATGATCTTTCATGCCGTGGTAGAAGCCAGGATCACCGGCACCCTCATTAACCAGCACCGGCTCCTCACGAAGGATGCACTGACCGAACAGATTATTGAAGTCATGTAAGTCGATATAGGAAAAGACACTCTTGTCATAGTACCTGCGAAGAGTTTCGTCGCAATTAAGATTGAATCCAGGGTATATCCGCAAAAAATCGCGGTTGTTTTCGTCCTTGTTGATCACACCTACAAAACCGAAGTCCGATTTAACAAGATTCATCAAATCCATTATGATGCTGGTATACAGCTCAAGATCCGTTGCCGCGGAAACATAACAGGCGTGAATGCGGTTTACCGTGTCAGTCTTAATCCGCTGGCGAATCAACTCTTCTTCAGTGCGCTTCGATGATGTGATGTCGCGCACATTGACCACAACGACTCTACCCCCATCGTGTATTGCATAACTCACTGAAATAATGATTGGAAATACGCTTCCATCCTTTCTCCTTCCACTCACTTCACGATCAGAGCGAAGAGACGCTTTGTTTCCGAGTACGACATCGAGCAATCCGTCCGGCACATTCATCAGTATATTAATGCCTAATCCGAGTAGTTCATCCGCCGCGTAGCCAAAGATTTTTTCCGCCGCATGATTGATTTCAGTTATCATTCCATCGCCGTCAATAACAATCACACCATCTGTCACCGCCTCGAACACGACTGCAAGCCGCGCCTGCCGAAGCGACGAATTCTGCTGCGAATTGACATGACGATGACTTTTACGGCGCGCATAGACGAACCAATAGGTCAATGCTCCAACAATCAAAATTCCGCTGATGCCACCGATGTACGACAGGATTACTCCAATATGTGTCGCGGATGCGCCGGGGATGGGATGAGCAATCCTGGCTTGTGACAGAAGCTCCGCTGGTATCCCGACGCCACGAGTCGAGAGAAAAGTCTGATCCAGAACAAGGTCAGCCTCACCAATCTCGGTGAAGTTGTAAGATGATTCATCCAACGCCGATAGATGCTTGATGAGGAGTTTGGCAGCCGACTTTCCTTGATCAATGCTGCTCACTACAAAACCGCCTGCAAGGCCTGGCAACAGATAGGAATCCACCATGCCGAAGGTATTGTATTTTCCAGTACTTTCTATGACTTTTACCACCTCAGCGGGCGACAATAAAGATCCTGCATCCGATCGATATCCACCTATAGTCGTGAGCACGACAATACCTTCTTTTCGTTCTTTTAAATCAGCGGACAGATCGGCGATCTTTTCATATGAAAGAATATTCCATGCTAGATCAGGAATATTTTTCACATCATCACGTATCTGACTGGCTATTGCGCGATGCGTGTCGGTGGCGTCCCCCACAAACAGAACAGATTTATGGTTGGGGAATAGATTTTTTATGAGTGTGAGGTTTTTAAGAATATCGGTTTTTTCATAGACCCCTGCCACACTGACAGGCGCAGATGACAGATCGAGATCGAGATTGTTAATTCCTGAGAAAAATATCGGTGCTTGCGGAAATGTTTTTGTCAGGTGCGAAAATGCGAACGCCAATGCACTGTCGTCGGTCACATATACTGCATCCGGTCGGTAGTTTTTGTATCGATCTTGAATATATCTGGCGGCCGACTGCTCCGCCTCTTTGGTATAATCCGATCGTTTTGCATCAAGATGGTTTACCGTCAATGTATATCTGTGGTCTGAGTCTATCTCGAGCGTCCTGGCAAATCCGCGATGTTGGCCTACGGTCCATGGATAGTCAGAACTATAAGAGTGCAGTACAAATATTTGCTTTTCGTTTGAACCATACGCACCTGTACTACAGAAAACAAGTGTGAGTATGAGCGCTCGCGAAAGTGTCCATAAAGTATTTTTTGGCGCCATATCCGGCTGGCCTTCCCTGTTTGTCAGTTTATTCTATAGACACGTAGGTAGGATTGATTCCATGAATCACATACAGCGCATCCCACATACCACCAGAGACACTCATGACTCCTGCAGCACCCTTATCAACTGGTCCGCGACGGCGTCTAGCGGCAGGATATCCACCACACCGCCATGCCGGATGGCCTCTTTTGGCATCCCGAAGACCACGCATGTTTTTTCGTCTTGCGCTATGGTATAGGCACCGGCATCACGCATTTTCTTCATGCCCTGCGCCCCGTCCCCGCCCATACCGGTGAGGATGACGCCCAACGCGTTTACACCGACGTTTTCTGCGACTGAATCGAAAAGAACATCCACGGAAGGACGATGACGATTAACCGGCGGATCTTGACCTAGTCTGCACACCAGCTTTGCTCCATCGCGCGCAACCCGCAGGTGGCTGTGCCCGGGGGCGATGTAAACATGGCCGGAAACAATTTGCTGTCCGTCCTCGGCCTCGCAGACTGACATCCGCGTTACGGTATCCATGCGCTTGGCAAAAGGCTTGCTGAATGCATCCGGGATGTGTTGCGCTATCACTATGGCTGGAAAATCCGCCGGCAAAACCTGAAGGATCTCCTTGATCGCCTCGGTACCCCCGGTCGATGACCCTATTGCCACCAAACGGTTTGTCGTCTTGAATGCGTTAGTAAATATCTTTGGATTTTTATCGACGCGTTGCACATGTGCGATATTGAGTTGCCGAATATTCACATTCGCGGCCATGCGGATCTTTTCAACGATCTCATCATGGAATGCGACAAGTTGCCGCTCGAGATCGACCTTCGGCTTGGCGACATAATCCACTGCGCCGAGCTCAAGCGCTTGTAATGTCACATCTGCACCTTTTTCAGTCAGCGTCGAAACCATAATCACAGGCATCGGTCGCAGCCGCATCAGATTTCCCAGAAATGTGATTCCATCCATCCTCGGCATTTCTACGTCGAGCGTCAGGACGTCAGGATTCAGCAACTTTATCTTTTCGCGCGCAATAAATGGGTCGGGCGCCACTCCTACGACTTCGATGTCATGCTCTTGAGCCAGCATGTCGGACAAGATCTTGCGAACCAGGGCTGAGTCATCAATAATCAGTACTTTGATTTTTTTCATCAGCGAATCCACATCAATCAGAATAGTTCTACATCACCTTGTATCGGCTTTGTTTGCAACGACTCTAGATATTCCGCTTCACGCTGAATAATCGTATCGTTATGCATGCTGACCAGTTTTTTAACTTTTACTCTTCCGGTTAGCGGAAAATAAACCACTTTGCGCGGATAGAAAGCACCCAAGTCCTGCGCCTTGACGGCGAATCCTTCCATCTTTACGTAACTCAGCACGAAATCTATATTCTTCCGCCCCACATCTGCACTGGTGATATGACTTATCACGCGCCCGCCGCCAAACAACTTGACTTCAATATTTCTGCGATCACCACCGTTCTTCAAGATCTCGTTGATGAGATTTTCCATGGCAAAATTTCCATATCGATTGGCTTCGCTCAACCAATTGTCGCTTTGGGAATTTTTGCGCGACACCGGGAGCATAAAATGATTCATGCCACCTATGCCAAAGACCGTGTCGCGAATACACGCGGAAATGCAAGACCCCAGCACCGTCACGATGATCTCGTCGTTGACCGTGACATAACATTGTCCTGGAAGAAGCTTTGCCGCATATTTTCCATGATATTTATCCCAGTACCGGTTGACATCGGAAAACCCTTTCAACGGCTTGGGAAGCGGCGGCAGTTTTTCACTACTCATATAACCTGACAAAGCTACACCTTTTTCTGATAAATAGTGTTGCCCAGGAGTCTAAAATCATCGCTTATGTTGAACAGTGATTCTGAATGACCAATGAACAAGTGACCTTGTGGCGCCATGATCCTTGAATAGCGCTCGAACAGCTGGACTTTTGTAGGCTTATCGAAGTAAATCACCACGTTACGGCAAAATATTACATCGAAGGGACCCTTCATTGGCCAGTGCTGAAGCAGATTGAGCTGTTTGAACGATATCAATTTCTGTACATCCTCACTGACCCTTACCTGGCCATCATTGCTTCCTTTGCCACGAACAAACCATTTTTTCTTTACCCTGTCGTCCAGCTCACTGATGCGATCGACGGCGTATACCCCGGATTGCGCCTTCTCCACGACATTCGTATCGATGTCCGTCGCAAGTATGCGCACATCCCAGTTAGGATGACGCTCGAAGAATTCACGCACTGTTATGGCGAGGGAGTACGGCTCCTCACCGGTAGAACATCCGGCAGACCATATTCTGATCCTGCGGCTATCTCTATTTTTGTTGATGAGTTCGGGAAAAACTTGATTTTTCAAATATTCGAAGTGGTGTTTTTCCCGGAAAAATGACGTGAGATTCGTGGTGATTGCATTGACGAGATTGACCAGCTCAACATCATCATTGCCAATCAACTCTAGATAATCTGAAAATCGGCTGATATTCAATGCCCGCAGCCGTCGCGTCAGCCGGCTATACACCAGCTGACGCTTGGCATCAGTCAACACAATCCCGGCGTGCTTAGTTATCAGCTCCTTGATGCGCCGAAAGTCGGATTCATTGAACTCGAACTCACGGTCTGCTATCTGTTCGGAATCAAAATTCTTCCCAGACATCATCACCCGAGGCCTCCTGCGGACGCGGTTTTGGAGCCGCTGCTTTCTTGGCGTTGGCCGCGCGTCGTTCTGTAGATACGGCCTTTGGTTTTCGCGCCGGCACGGCTGCCGGCTCTTTATCGTCATCACCATGCGCATCGCCAAGATCAAACGACTTGACCATGACATTCAGCGCGTGGGTTTGCTCGTCCAATGATTCACTTGCCGCCGCTGCCTGCTCAACCAGCGCGGCATTCTGCTGCACGGCCTCGTCCATGTGAGAGACCGCCTTGTTGATTTGTTCGATGCCCGCCGACTGTTCTTGGCTCGCAGCGGCGATTTCCGCAATGATGTCGCTGACCTTCTTGACCATGCCGACGATTTCTTGCAGTGTATCTCCGGACTCGTTTACCAAATGCGTCCCGTCCTCCACCTTGGAAACACTGTCCTTGATCAACGCCTTGATTTCCTTCGCCGCCGCTGCGCTGCGCTGAGCCAGATTGCGCACCTCGGACGCCACCACGGCAAAGCCCCTTCCCTGTTCACCGGCACGGGCCGCCTCGACCGCGGCGTTGAGCGCCAGCAGATTGGTCTGGAAGGCGATTTCATCGATCACGCCAATGATGTCGGCGATTTTTTTGCTGCTGTTATTGATTTCCGCCATGGCATCGATCGCGCGATTGACCACCTCGCCGCCCTTTTCCGCATGCTCTTTTGTGCTGGAGGCCAGCTGATTTGCCGCTCTGGCATTGTCGGCGTTCTGCTTCACGGTGCTTGTCAGCTGTTCCATACTGGATGCCGTCTCTTCCAGCGATGCCGCCTGTTCCTCGGTACGTTGACTGAGATCAGTGTTTCCTTGCGCGATTTCGGACGATGCGACTGATATGCTCTTCGATGCCTTTGCTATGTCCGATATCGCCGAACTCAAATTCTCCATGGTACCGTTAATGGCATCCTGCAACTGCTGGTATTCACCCTTGAATTGTCCATGCATGCGCTGTGTCAGATCGTTTTTCGACAAATGCTGCAGGAGTTTTTTAACCTCTTGCACCGGCGTTACGATAGCATCGAGCATGTTATTGACGCCTTGACCAAGGGTCTTCATGAACCCATGGTAGTTCGCGACATCGATCCGCTCGTCCAGGCGCCCATCGATGGCGTTATTGATCAAACGCTCGATCTGGCGCTGCGCATCCATTTCCTCGGTTATATCCTTCCATTCGAGCGCGCATCCCAGCTGTTTTCCATTATTGTCGACGATGGCGCTGAGTGTGAGGGAAAACTCAAGCTCCGCAACCTTGATATTCGCCTGATACGGCATCCGTGTTTTATCGGCGATCAAGTTGCGCTGATGGCGGGGATTTTTGTGAAATTGGTCAATATTCGTGCCAATCAACTTGTTGACATCGAATCCTGGGAACTTTTCCCTTAGCACACCCTGATGCTTAGACAACAGATTGATCACGGCCGGATTGGCATAGGTGATATTCGCATTCATATCACACATCATCATCGCTGTGGTCGAACCTTCCACCGCCGACATTAACTGGGCGACCTCGATTTCCTTTTTGCGCAGCTGTGTGACATCGGCCCATTCAAGCGTGTTGCCTACGTATTTGCCGCTCAAGTCATGTATCGCATTGACACGAATATGAAATATCAAAGGACCGACATGAATATCCGTTTCATAGGGAAGGTTGCGCGGATCTTCCAGCAGCCGCCGTTGATGAGACGGATTCTTGTGGAATATATCAATACAGGTACCCACAATATTGTCCACACTGAAGCGCGGATACAGGGATTCCAGCTCACGGCGGTATTTACCGAGCAGTTCCTTGGTGGATTCATTGGCGTAGGTGATAACCAAATCACGATCTATCATCATGATCGCTGTCTGCGCCTTGTCGATCGCCTTTTGCAGTTTTTTGGATTGCTCTTCCTCAGCGCGGGCCTTGGTCACATCGTTCCATTGCACGACGTATCCTATCTTCGTCCCGTTCGAGTCATACAGCGGCCTTGTCTCATGCTCGAACAAAAAGCTTCCGGGCGTAATGTAGCCATTGCGCTTGTCACGCGGGCCCATCGCCTTCAGAATGTTCTTGATTGCCTGCGGGTCTTTGTGATAGCGATGAATACTTCCGCCAACCACTTCGCTCGCCTTGAATCCAGGAAGATACTTCGCAAGCTCACCTTCGAGCGACGTTAAGATATCGCGCGCTTTTTTGTTCACAAATACGATGTTTTCATCGATGTCTGCGATCATGATATTGATCGGCGAATGTTCCAATACATCCTTCATGACATCCAGCATAGAAATGACATTGCCAGTCATATTGCTCGTTTCCTCCGCACTCTTATGAGGCGCGTTAATCATGGTATTAGCGATGTTATTCAACGCGGTTTCCCATGCGGAACTGACATCATCCGTCCAGAGATCGCCCGCTATCTCACTCATCACATCGAGCAGTGTTTCCGCCACAAACGGATAATACTCCGGCATGACGCCATAGGCGTGGTGTCGAGCGCCAAGCTCTTTCAAAGCTCTTGACAGAGTGTCAGGTTTGCGCAAGTTATTGACAACCAGCACCAATGCCGCGATCAGTTTCTTTTTCTGCTGCGCAATGTCCACCCCGCGGAACAGCGGACGCACTTGCGGATGACGCTTGAACAACTCTTCATAGAATCTGGATACCAATTCATCTGCGTGCGGAGCTAGTGCTTTGAACGAAGACTCCAGGATGTCTATATCGCTGGAGTCGGTCGAAATGCTTTTGCGCCGAGCAATAGTTCCCTTATTCGGTCTCACCGCTACACGCTCAGCTTTGCCGCCACGTTCTTTGCCGCGTGCGCGGCCGTCGTTTGCCGAACTTGAAGACTCATTGTCGGATAGCTGATTCTCCAGCCACGCCATTGGGTCTTCGTTTGTCCTCTTCTTTGTCATAGCTCACTCTCCAGCCTTTGGCTCATGCAGATGCACTATTGGACCTTGTGTTCTTTTGTGCTCAGATTGATCAATACATTCATGTCATTGGTATTGAGCAATTTGTTGATATCGAGAATAATCACCATTTTATCTCCGATCGTGGCAAGACCTCGGACGAAGTCCGTATTGATGTCATTGCCGAAATCCGGCGCCGGCTTCAGTCCGTCCTTGTTCAGACTGTAGACATCCGAGACCCCGTCGACCACTACACCGATGGTCCGTGTCTTGTCCTGCGCATCGACCTTGAGGACCACGACGACAGTGGTCGGTCCGTATTCGAGTTTTCCTAGATTGAATCTCATTCTGAGATCAATGATGGGAACGATGGTGCCGCGCAGATTCATGACGCCCTGCACGTAAGAGGGGGTGTTTGGAATACGTGTCGCACTGTCCCATCCCTTGATCTCTTGAACTCTAAGGATATCGACTCCGTACTCCTCACCTGCCAGCATGAAGGTGAGATACTGATCATTGCCGTTTTGGTTTTCTATAATTCGCTCGGCGCCTAGCAGTTGCGCAGCATCCATAATTAACTCCTCATGCAGCGGCGTCTTTGCTGCCGCTTGCATTTTCTGACTGACTATGTTTTTTGATAGACTTCGACATCGCGATCACACCGCTGATATCCATGATCAAGGCCACCGTGCCGTCCCCAAGAATCGTCGCGCCGGAAAACCCTTCGACACGCTTGTAATTTGTTTCCAGTCCCTTTATGACGACTTGTTGCTGACCGAGCAGATCATCCACGAACAGACCCACTTTTTTGCCATCACTTTCCACCACAATCAGCAGACCTTCCTCAAACTCGGTTGTTTTCGGCGTGATATTGAAAATTTCATAGAGTCTGATGACCGGAATGTATTCGTCGCGCAATCTGTAGAGCTCCGATTTTCCGGCAAGTTGATTGACCAAGGACTTTTTGATTTGGAGGGACTCCACAACGGATATCAAAGGAATGATATAGACCTCGTCGCCCACCCGAACGAGCTGCCCATCGAGAATCGCCAGAGTCAACGGAAGTCGGATCGAAAATACGCTGCCCTTCCCTTCCGTGGAACTGATGACGATGGAACCGCCGAGCTCTTTGATGTTTTTCTTGACGACATCCATGCCGACGCCGCGGCCTGACAGATCGCTCACGGCATCCGCCGTGGAAAATCCCGGACGAAAAATCAGCTCGTGTATCTTGTCTTCATCCACCTCGGTTGCGCTGTTGATAATGCCCTTTTGCAGGGCTTTATTGATGACCTTGCTTTTGTTGATCCCCGCGCCGTCATCCGCGATTTCAATGATGATGTTCCCGCCTTTGTGATAGGCATTGAGCTGTAGCAGGCCGACCTCGTTTTTGCCGGCCTTGACTCTCATCTCCGGGCTTTCGATGCCATGGTCAAGCGCGTTTCTCACAAGGTGCACCAGCGGATCGCCGATCTTCTCCATCACGGTCTTGTCAAGCTCGGTTCCTTCACCCGAAAGTTTCAGCTCAACCTTTTTTCCGAGTTTTTGCGAAATATCATGGACCAGGCGCGGGAATCGGTTAAACGAGTAGCTGATCGGGAGCATGCGGATACGCATGACATTTTCCTGAAGCTCTCTGGTATTGCGCTCCAACTGCGCGAGACCATTGCGGAGTTTTTCTAATTTCTCCATATCAAAATCGTCGCCCAGCTGGCTGAGCATCGACTGTGTGATGACCAACTCGCCCACCATATTGATCAACTGGTCTACCTTGTCAATTGCCACGCGAATGGAGGCAGCTTCTTTATTCGCCGCGCTGTTTGCAACCGCAACCGGTGCCGTTATTTTAGGAGCGTTCGCCGGCAGCGGCACAGGATTCTCATTCGCCGCTGCGTGGCTCTTATCCTCCGCCTGTACAGCCACCGGCTCAGGATGCGTCACGGCCTGTTTGTGTTGCACATCCGCATTGTCACTGGCTATCTGGGAGGATGGCTCGTTGCGCTGAAGGGGAATAATCTCGAGATCGCATTCGTCCGCGACCCAGGCGAAGACGTCCTTGATTGCGGTTTCCTCTACCTCGCCGGTGAGCCGTATTTCCCACCGGAGATAGCAGTCTTCCGGATTCAAGTCGCTGAAATCTAGCAGATCGGAATAGTCCGCCTTGATTTCCACCGCGGCAACATTCGACAACTCGCGAAACATCAGTACCGGATCGTTCCCGGTTTTGAGCATGTGAACGTGCGGGGAGAACTTTATCAGCCAGCCAGAGGGTGATTGCACTACTGTCGTCGACACGGGAGATTTTGGTGCCGCCGGCTGTTGCTGATCACGGTTTTCGAGCAGGCTTTCCAGCTGTTGCTTTACATTCGAAGCATGCTCGGTGTCGTAGTTTGTGCTATCACGGATCGAATCTATCATCATGCGCAGGCAATCCACCGATGCCAGCAGCAATTCGACTGCATGCTGTGTGACCGGGCGTTCGCCCGAGCGCATCTGGTCAAGCAGCGTCTCCAGGACGTGGGTGAACTGCGCGATGTCGTTGAACCCAAAGGTGCCGCTGCCGCCCTTGATCGAGTGCGCCGCGCGGAAAATGTTGTTGATGACCTCGAGATTGGCCGTGCCTTCCCCAAGATTGAGAAGCGAGGACTCCATGACATCCAGTCCCTCGAGACTTTCTTCGATGAAGGTTTGCTTGAACTGGGAGAGATCAATGCTCATAGCGTCATCCTAAAACTCGCTTGATGGTCGCCAGCAATTGTTCGGGGTTGAACGGCTTGACCAGCCATCCAGTGGCGCCTGCCGTTTTTCCTTCCTGTTTTCGATCCGTGCCTGATTCCGTTGTCAGGATCAGGATGGGCACAAACTTGTAGTTCGGCAGCGCCCTGAGCTGCTTGGTGAGTGAGATCCCGTCCATCACCGGCATATTCACATCCGTCACCACAAGGTTGAATGCTTGTTTTTTCGCAGCTTCCAGGGCGTTTTGACCATTGATGGCTTCGACCACCTCATGTCCGGCGCTTTTCAGGGTAAACGCCACCATTTGACGCATCGAGGCCGAGTCATCCACTGCCAGAATCTTCGCCATATCAGTTCCTCATCCACTCATTGTTCTATTTGGAAAGATGTCCGTGCTTCCTGGTTTATTTGCATCCGATTTCATTGGCGAGCCCTGCCAGCTCGGCTGACCTTTTCAATGCCTCGCTGCACCCGCGCCACTGCACAGCAATCGACAGGGTTTTCGCCTTGATAACAAAGGCCAGCAACAATTGGAGTCCACAGGCATCGATACGGTTGATCTTGCTCCCATCCAATGCGATGGGCTCCTTGAGCTCCAGCACCGCTTTGAGCATGGCCTTCAGGTCCAGGGCTCGGGAAATGTCGATAACCTCTCCCAGGGAGACGACGTTGTCTTCAGACATCAGGGTAGTCACCTTGTAGTTGGCTTGGTCTTTGGCTCCAAGATATTTGCGTCACTTTTTTCTATACCTTTAGGGCCAAAAAAACCTTTATTTGCTTCCAGCACCGCGCGTGCGTGTTATACGTAATAATCGACCACACCGGCCTTCAGGAGAGCCTTGACCACTTCACTCCCTTGGGTGTCCACCGTCTCATGGACCTCTTGGTAGCCAGCAGCCGGATTGATCTGCGACTGGGCTTCGTTCCCGTATTGCCGGCGCTGTTGATCGGAGACATTGGCATCGGCAAGTTGGATGCCGTTCTCGGCCAGCATTTCCCGCAAGCGCGGCAGCGCCGCTTCGATGACATCCTTCACCGCCCCGTGATGGGTGCTGAAGTTGATGCTGGCCTGGTCATTGTTGAGCGCGATCCTGATCTCCAGCGGCCCGAGGTGCTGGGGATTGAGCTTGACGTCCGCCTCCATGATCTTGTGATTGACCATGAGCACAAGCCGTTGCCCGAGGCCTTCGCTCCAGCGCTCATGGTGAAGCGGCATCGGGAGTGCGCTGTTGAGGCCGGCGGCTTGCGCGCTTTGACCGGCCGGCGCGCCGTGATTGCCCAGGGTGTGCGCTTGCGGCAAGGCGATTGGCTTGGTCTCAATGCTTGTGATGCCGGCGCCGTCGTCGACCGACGTCGCCATATCGGCTCGGGCGGTTTTCCCGGTGTCGGGCGCGTGTTGCTGGGCTTGCGCCACGGCCTGCGCCACAGCGGCAAAGCGCGGCGGTTCGTCTTTCGAATCCGGTTGCGCCGTACCGGAGGCATTCGGCGGAGCCGGCGTGTTGCTAGAGAGCTCGCCTGGCTGATGCGGCACGGGCTGTGGAATTTTGGATGACTCGAGCGGTTGCGGAGCCTGTGTTTGCATCTGCGCTGATACGGCGTTGGCGACAGCCTCCCGCGTGTCCGCGCTATCCATCAGGCCAGTTGCAGTGGCCGGGGTCAGAACAGGGGTCGCAGGCGCAGTCCCAGCCGCCGCGGTCGCGATACGGGCGGCGTCCTCGATCGGAGGCAGCTCGCTCGCCGCTACCGCAACCGCGTCGGTTGAAACGCCGGGTGTCGGGCCGCTCGGCGCGATCAGTTGAAGCAGACCGGAGGCGGGCATATCGTGCTCAGTGAGATCCTGCACGCCCGGCTCACGCGATCCGTTGCTGGCTGAAAACGGTACTTCACCGCTCAGCACCGGCAGCGTCTCCGGCAACATTTCGCCCACGTCAGCCGCAGCCGGTGACGCCGCCGCAATCAACGGCAATGGCGTTCCCACCGGCGGCAACGCCTGGCCCGGGAGCGGCTGACTCAAGGTCGCGGACATGAGATTTGGCTGTACGTCCGATCCCGTCGGCGCGGGCTCCGTGGCCGAGGGATTCAGCTCACCGGACAATAATTCCTTGAATGGCACCGATCCGGCTTCGGCCGTCGCGCCGGCGGGTATTTTCACCAGGCCGAACCCGTGGTCCGGCGATATGGCTATCGGCAGCAACGCTGCTTCTTGTGTCATGGATGCTCCGGAAAAAATTCAAATCACGTACTGGCATGATTCAAACTGTGTGCCAGCTGAGGCTCATTGCGTCCGGTCGATAGTTGATCCGCGGCGAAACGCCGAAAAAGAGCAGTCAACCGCGCTCAATCATCGAGCAGGGCCACACCGCTGTAACGCTGCCCCCGCTCGTCGGTGTCCTTTTGGTCGCGTTTATTGAGCAACAGCCGTTCCTTTTGCTGGTACTGACTGAGCACCTTGTCCATGGCCTGCGAACGCATGTGTCTGGACTGCCACTGGCCTCGTTTCTGTTCCAGCGCGACCCGGGCGCGATCCACCTTGAGCCTTTGCTCTTCGATGCCCAGATCCAGCCGGCTGATGAAGGCCTGATAACCCTGCATCTGCCCGATGCTCATACCTTGCTTGCCGACCTCGCGCATGCGCAGCAGATATTCCTCGCGATAGCTCATCAATTGATGCAGCTGCGCCTGAGCGGTATCCAGCTGGCGCTGACTGATCGCCAACTCCTTGGCGGCATCCATCTCGGCGGATTCGGCCAGTTTGGCCACGGACTCGATTCGTTTGGTCTTGGTCATGTGTACTTCTTTCTCGTGTTTGCGCGGCGTCGACCTCAGGACGAAGCAAGCAGGATGCCAGCCCCGGTTCATCATCCATCTATGGCATCGTTCATTTGCCGGCGATTCCTTAGTAAAATTTTGTTTCCCCTCATCCATGAGCCGTATCTCGCATGGCGCGACTGATCTTGTTCAACAAGCCTTATGATGTCCTCAGCCAGTTCACTGACCGGGAGGGCCGCGCGGCCCTGTCCGATTTCATTGAATTGCCAGGCATTTATCCCGCCGGCCGCTTGGACCGGGACAGCGAGGGGCTGCTACTGCTCACCGACAGCGGGCCCTTGCAGCACCGCATCGCGCATCCGGATCAGAAGATGGACAAGACCTACTGGGTGCAGGTGGAAGGACGCCCGGATGAGGCCGCCCTGGAAGCCTTGCGGCAAGGCGTGGCCCTGAACGACGGCATGACCTTGCCTGCGGAGGCACAATTGATGGACGAACCGAAGCTCTGGCCGCGCACGCCTCCGGTGCGGTATCGCGCTGCCATCCCGACCACGTGGCTGGAGCTCACCCTGCGCGAGGGCCGCAACCGCCAGGTCAGGCGCATGACCGCTGCCGTAGGCTTTCCCACGCTGCGTCTGATCCGCTGGTCCATCGGCCCGTGGAATCTCGGCGATTTGCAGCCTGGCGAATACCGCATCCTTGAGGTCCACACCCCGGTGGCAGTGCGAACCAAATCACATAAGCCCTCCCCCGCCCCGCGCCGCCGCAAGGCGGCTTCCGCTCCACGCCGCTGACCCGAGATGTGGCGCAGGCATTACCCCGCCTGTGACCCCAGTCACAACCCAGCCAAATTCGCTCAATATCCATGCACGTCCACCGATACCCTGCGATGGTTGCAGCTAAAGAGAGAGCCGAGCATGTCGAAGACTCATAACGTTATTGATCTCAACGCCACGGGCCGTATGTCTCGATCCTCACGGAAAGATATCCTCGAACACTGCCGCAAACTGGCTGAACGGCATGTGGTGGCAATCGGCAAGCACGTGCTCGACAATGTCGACGACACCTTGTTTGAATACAGCAATAAGGCCGACAATAATTCCGATCAGGGCGCCTACCTGGATGCAATGCGCATCATCCGCCTCAAGCGCGAGTCTTTCGAAAAGGATCTGCTGCAGCGCTTCATCGCCAACCATACGGGCGCCTTCGCAGCGACACAGGCGGGCGGCGCGTCAAAGCCGCAAGCCGCAACACTCGAGCTTGATCAATTCTCGCTGGTCGCCGATGACGAGCTCGAAGAGCAGATTGCCATCAACAAACTGATCGAAAAGGCGCGTTCACGATTTGACGACGCGCTCAAAGCCATCGCCCACCGTTACAATGAGATCGTGCCAAAGGCGAGCTTCAGCGGGGAAAACAGCCCGCTCGATCCGACAACCATCTGCACTGCGTTTCGCGACGCTGCGGCGAATCTCGGCGTGGAGATCAAGATCAAGATCGTGCTGTTCAAGCTGCTCGACCGCTATATGATGGAAAATCTGGGCGACATGTATGATGAGGTCAATCAGTACTTCGTCGCACAGAACGTGCTGCCGAACTATAAATACAAGCTCAGTAAAACGATCGTTTCATCCAGCCCTGACACCGCGCGCGCCAGACTTCCTGACGCGAACCTCCCGGAAGGCGCAAATCAGGGAGACGGAACCAGCGCGGATGGCAATACCTTTCAGATGATGAGCAATCTGCTCGGCACCCAGGGTTTTCCGGTGGGCGGATATTTCCCTGCCCCGGCACTGCCGGGCATGGGAGGCGGCATGCCGGCAGGCGCCCCCGTTTATGTCACAACCGATGTCGTGCACGGCTTCACCCAACTTCAGCACGAAGCGCTCAACAATCCGGCCTTGCATAAACCTCAGCAGATTTTGACCACTTTAATCGGCACCATAGGATCGCAACGCGGCGACGGAACCTCCGGCAACATCAACAAGCAAGACGCCGACACGCTCACCCTGGTCGGCATGATGTTCGACATCATCTTCGACGACCCGAAAATGTCCGACCGGCTCAAAGCGATTCTGGCGCGCATGCAGATACCGCTGTTCAAGGTCGCCATTCTCGACAAGACCTTCTTCAACAAAAAAACACATCCGGCGCGCACCTTGCTCAATACCCTGAGCCAGTCCGGTGTGCTGGTCAGCGACATGGGCGAGGCCGGCGAAGAACTCCTGTTCGGCAAGATCAATGCCGTTGTGGAGCACATCCTCAACGAATTCGACGAAGACATCGGCATCTTCACCGCGGCGCTGGAAGACTTCAATCAGTTCATCGCCACCGAGCAGCATCGCGTCCGCGAAACCGAAGACACGCGCCTCAAAACGGCCGAAGCGCGCGAGCGTTTCGAAAAGGCGCGGATCAAGGCGGCCGATGAACTGGAAAAATTGGCCAACGCGCGCGAGCTGCCCGCCTCGGTGATGCTCTGGCTGAGCGAGGCGTGGCAGACCTTCCTCGCCTCGATTCTCGTCAAAGACGGAGAAGAGAGCACGCGCTACCGTATGGCGCTGGACATCACCGATGAACTGCTCTGGACACTGGAGCCCAAGCGCGGCAGCGCCGATCGCCAGCGCATGGCGAAAAAGATTCCCGGCTTGCTCGCCACCATCCGCCAAGCGCTGGAAGACATCGCCTGGGACAAGGCCAAGATCGCCACCCTGTTCAAGACGCTGGAGGCGCACCACATTGCGGTACTGCGCGGCGATACGCCGCCCTCGCATGCCAACCTCGGCGGCGAAACCGATGTCGAAATGAAACTTCCATCTGCCAAGACAACCGCAACCGTAGAACCCGTCGCGGATGACTTCGACAAGGTCTTGGATGAATACGATCTCAATGAAGAAGTCGTGCTCGCTTCAGGCAATGCCGACGAGTTCGAACCCGGTTCTGAGATCGACGATGAATACATGCAGACCGTGCGCGACATGCAGGTCGGCGAGTGGATCGAACTGACCGACCAGAATAATCGCGTCACACGCTGCAAACTGGAATGGAAAGGCGATGTTGTGGACCAATACTTCTTCGCCAATTGGCGTTACCAGATCGTCGCCGAGCGCACCCTGGGGCAGCTGGCCGAAGAATTACGCACCGGCAAGGCGCGCTTGATCGACGATTTGCCGATGGTCGACAAGGCCTTGTCATCGATCATGGACCGTTTGATGAACAACAAGAAATCCGCGCCGCACGACAATGCATAACCTCACCGAGCGGCCGCGATCTTCAAGACGCGGCCGCTGGTGTAATCCAACACATAAAGCTCACCGCTGGCATCCTCGGCAAACGAAGAGATATATACGCCCGTGCCGTTCAACAATACGCTCCGCGCATTATTCGCGTATCCCCAGACCGTGCCGCTGACAAAATCGCCGAAAATATAGGTGCCTTCGAGTTGCGGCAACGCCGCGCCGCGATAGACATAGCCGCCGGTAATCGATTGTCCTTCATCATGAGAATACTCGGTGACCGGATCGATGAAGCCCGGGTTGTTACAGGCCGTCTCAACATAACAGTGACTGCCTTCACGCGGATTCCAACCGTAATTGCCTCCAGCGGTGATGAGATTGACCTCCTCCCATTGGTTCTGGCCGACATCGGCGAGCCACAACTCACCAGTTTGGCGGTCGAAACTCCAGCGCCAGGGATTGCGCAAGCCATAGGCATAGATCTCGGGGCGCGCGTTGGCGTTACTCACAAAGGGATTGTCCGCGGGAATGGCATAAGGCTGCCCGCTGTCGACATCGATGCGCAGCAGCTTGCCCAACAAGGTGTTGGGATTCTGTCCATTCTTGTCCGGATCGCCCGACGAACCGCCGTCGCCCAAACCTATATAAAGCTTGCCGTCCGGCCCGAAGGCGATCTGGCCGCCGTTGTGATTGGGATGGGGCTGCTTCAGTTGGAGCAGGATCTTTTGCGCGCCGAGGACGGGGATCTTCGTCTGGGCATCCGGAATGAACGCCGCCTCGGTGATAAACGAGCAAAGGCCCTCAGGACAGGGGCCGGTATACGACAGAAACACGCGATGGTTGGTTTGATAATCGGGATGAAACGCCATTCCGAGCAGGCCCTTCTCACCGTCGAAGTCCACACGCGCGCGGATATCGATCACCTGCGCGCGTGTGCCGGCCGGGCTGGCGCGATGAAAGCGCTGCACCGTGCCCGCCTGCTCGAGCACGTAGAACCAGTCGGAGTCACCCGGGGCCTGCAGCATTGCCACCGGCGCGCTGAAGCGCAACGGGGCGAAGACGTCCTCCAGCATGATCCTGGCATTGGGCGGCGGCGAGGAACCGTTGAGACATCCCGCCAACAACCATATCAATACGCCTATCAATAGGTTTTTCATGCGCCCTGCCCCCCGCTGTATGCCTTCCACTTCGGCTTTCGATTATAATAGCCCGCCCGAACCAATGCAGATACCCGATTTTAGGTTTTTCATGGCCATCCTCCCCACCCACAAGACAACCCGCGTGATCGTCGGCATGTCCGGCGGCGTCGACTCGTCGGTCTGCGCGCTGCTCCTGCTCCAGCAGCACTACAGCGTGCAGGGGCTGTTCATGAAGAACTGGGAAGATGAGGATGAAGGCGCGTATTGCGACGCCGAGCGCGATTTCATCGACGTAAAGAAAATCTGCAAGGCGCTGGAAATCCCGCTCTATCCGCGCAACTTCGTTAAGGAATACTGGGACAACGTGTTCCAATATTTTCTAAACGAATACCGTGCCGGGCGCACGCCCAATCCCGATGTGATGTGCAACAAGGAAATCAAGTTCAAGGTCTTCCTCGAACATGCGATGGCGCTCGGCGCCGATTACATCGCCACCGGCCACTACGCGGGCACCGAACTGCGCGACGGTCTCCATCGCCTGCTCAAGGCCAAAGATCACAATAAAGACCAGACCTATTTTCTCTACACCCTCGGGCAATACGAGTTGTCGAAGACGATGTTCCCGCTGTATCAGCTGGATAAGCCCGAGGTACGCCGCCTCGCCGAGCAGGCCGGTTTTGCCAACGCCGCAAAAAAGGACAGCACCGGTATCTGCTTTATCGGCGAGCAAAACTTCCGCGATTTCCTGAGCCGCTATCTGCCGGCACAGCCGGGCGCGATGCGCACGCCGGAAGGCGATAGCATGGGTACTCACCAAGGATTGATGTATTACACGTTGGGACAACGCCAGGGCCTGGGCATCGGCGGGCAACACGAAGGCAGTGGCGAGCCGTGGTTTGTCGTAGGCAAGGATCTGGCCAGTAACACGCTGATCGTCGCGCAAGGCCACGATCATCCGTGGCTCTTCAGCACCACGCTTGAAGCCGGCCAGTTGCACTGGGTCTGCGGCACTCCGCCGGCGCTGCCGCTGCGCTGTACCGCCAAGACCCGCTACCGGCAGGCGGAACAGGCGGCCGTCATCACGCGCATCGTCGACGGCATCGCGTACGTCGAATTTGAGCAGCCGCAACGCGCGGTCACGCCGGGGCAATCTGTGGTGTTTTATCGAGGGGATGAATGCCTGGGCGGCGGCATCATCGAGAGTTCGAATGCGCCGTCCGTGCGGCATGTCGCTTAAAGAGGTAATCCAGTGCAACACACACTTGAAGAACGCGTCCTCGCCTTCGCCGGCATCGTACAGGCCTGCAAGCTGGTGCAACAGGTCGCCCGCACCGGGCGCGCCGATCCGTCTGCCTATCAGGCCTCGATCAACAGCCTGTTGATTACCGATGCGGAGCGCTCCGAGGATATCTACGGGGGACTTGCCGGCGTGGCCCTGGGCCTGCGCGAACTGATCGCCCGATTTTCCGGCGCGCAGCAGCATGACATGGAGATCACCCAGTATCTGCTCAGCCTGCTGCACCTGGAACGCAAGCTGGTCAAGCAACCACAGTACATGCAGCGGATCAGCGAAGGCATCGATCAGGCGCGCATCCAGTCGACCCACTTCGAGCCCCTGCACCGCAATGTGATCGCGAATCTGGCCGGGCTTTATAAAGATACCGTCAGCCAGATTCCGCCCAAGATCATGGTCAGCGGCGAGCACGGCCATCTTCAGTCTTCGGAGAACGCCGACAAGGTGCGCGCCCTGCTGCTGGCCGCCATCCGCTCGGCCATTCTCTGGCGGCAATGCGGCGGGACGCGCTGGCAGATCCTGTTTCAGCGCAAGAAGATGATCGCTGCCGCGAATCAATTATTGAATCGGATACACGCCGCATAGCCGATTGCCGGCAACGTTGGCGCTTATGCCGGCCTACGCCATTCCTGCAAGCGACGTAGGCCGGGATAAGGCGCAGCCGTTCCCGGCACATCGTTTATCGCCGCGCGCACGTTCCATCCGAGCGCTGAAAATCAACGCCCATCAACTGCCGCCCCTGCGCAATCAGCGCAGGACTCTTTGCCAGCGTGAAAAACTGCTGCCACTCGGCGTAGGCGGCATTACATTGACCTGAACGCGCCAAGGCGATGGCCAGGTTGCGTGAATACTCGGCCGACCAGGGCGCCATGGCCTTGGCCTGTCTGAACAAGGTCACGGCCTGCCGATACGAGGCGGACGGGTCGATGCCTTCATCCCCCTTGCGCAAATACAGCACGCCGAAATTGGCCGGCCAGGAGTGTGTCGTCTTCCCGGCTTGAAAGGCCGCGAGGAAATAACGCTCGGCCTCCGCCACCGTTCCGCGATTGGTCAGAATGATACCCATCGTCTCCAGGGCCGCGCTGTTGTTCGGATCGAGCCGCAGCGCGCGCTGCGCCGGTTCAAGCGCGAGATCCTGGCGGTTCAGATTCACGTATTGCCGCGCCAGATTTGACCACGCCCGGGCGGAATTCGGCGCGTGTTCTGCAGAGTTTTGTACCAAGCTCAGCACACTGCTCCAGACCGGCACACGCTGCTGGGTGGCGATCACCAGTCCCACGATGATCACCGCCGCGATCGCCGCCACCGCAAGCCCGCCGTACCGGAATCGGCCGGAAAGCCACAGCAAGCCGCAGCCCAGCAGTCCGGTCACGCCAAGCAGAGGGACATACATCCGATGCTCGAACACCATTTCCAGCGAGATGAAGCTGCTCTCCACCACCAAGGTGAGCGGCACCCAGAGCAGCAAAACTCCGTACAGGCGCCCCGCGCGCCGGCTCAGCAGCCACAGCCCGCCGGCGATCCAGCCGAGCAGGCCGAGCCAGGCAAACGCGGCGCTGATGGGTTGGAACAACGCGGTTGAAATGACAAAGTCGTGTTCCAGCGAGAACCGCCCCGGCAGCGGCCAGAGCACTTGGGACAGATAAAAGGCGATCACGCTGGGCTGCGTCAGCACGCGCTGCCAGAGGGTGAAGTCGCGTTGCTCGTAACCCTGACTGACGAAGTCATAGACCGGCCCGATCTCTAACACGATACTCAGCAACGCCAAGGCACCCAGGGCCAGCGGCACCCCGATGATGAATTTATCGGCCGTGCTTCGGATCAGCGCTTGTCCGTGACGAACCAGTCCGTATTCGGCCAGGAGGATCAGCAACGGAGTAATCCAGGCATTCTCCTTGGAGAGCGCCCCGAGCGCGAAGCTCACGGCACATCCCGCGAAAAACAGCACGCGCGATAAAAGAGATTGCGCCGAACGCCCCAGCACATACAGCAACACCGCCAGCAGCATGAACAACGCGGCCAGCGAGGCCATGCGCTGCACGATGTAGGTCACGGCCTGGACTTGGATCGGATGCGCGGCCCAGACCAGAGCACCGACCGTCGCCACCGCCAGCGCAGCACCGCGCCACCCGGGGGCGAGGCGTATCAACACCTGGTAGAGCAAGGCCAACACCAACACGGCGTTGATGAGATGGATGAGGATATTGGTGATCTGAAACGCCCGGGGATCGCCGCCGCCGCGCCACCAGTCGAAGGCGAAGGTCACGCTCGGCAGCGGGCGCGGGGCGTGATAGGCATTGGCACCGGCCTGCAACAGATTGGCGAGACTCGGTTCGGTGATGTGGATCGGCGGGTGCTCGACGATGCTGAAACGATCATCGAAATGAAAGACGTTTTTCGGCGCCTCCCAGTATGAGGCGATGGTCACCAGTGTGATACTGCATACCGCCAGTAGCCAACCTAGCCACATGGGCACCGCGCTGAATCGTGTCATGACATTCATCATCGACAAAGCGCCGGTTGCATGGAATCGTCAAGTAAGGTGGGCACGAAAGGCGTGCCCGCCCTACGAAATCTCCCCCACCACCGCCCTCCTCCGTCAAGGGGGAGGGAAATGCGCTTACGCAGCCGCAATCGGAATCACCTTGGCCGCCGTCTTCTTGTACTCCTCGATCTGATGGAAGTTGAGGTAGCGATAGACATCGGCGGCCAGCGGTGCGATGTGGTTGACGGCCGCTTGATACTCGGCCGGGCTCGGGATCTTGCCCAGCTGGGCGCAGACCGCCGCCAGCTCGGCGGAGCCGAGATAGACGCGCGCATTCTTGCCCATGCGATTGGGGAAGTTGCGCGTCGAGGTCGAAAACACCGTCGCGCCATCGGCCACGCGCGCCTGGTTACCCATGCACAGTGAGCAGCCCGGCATCTCGGTACGCGCGCCGGCGGCGCCGAAGATGCTGTAATAACCCTCTTCGGTGAGCTGATGCTGATCCATGCGCGTCGGCGGCGCGATCCACAGGCGTGTGGGTACGGCACCCTTGCCTTCCAGCACCTTGCCGGCGGCGCGGTAATGGCCGATGTTGGTCATACAGGAGCCGATGAACACCTCGTCGATCTTATCCCCAGCCACCGCGGAGAGCAGCTTCACGTCATCCGGATCGTTGGGACAGGCCACGATCGGCTCCTTGATCTGGTTGAGGTCGATGTCGATGACGGCGGCGTATTCGGCATCGGCATCCGGTTCGAGCAGCACCGGGTTGGCCAGCCACTGCTCCATCGCGGCGATGCGTCGGCTCAAGGTGCGCTGGTCTTCGTAACCGTTGGCGATCATCCACTTCATCAACGTAATGTTCGATTGCAGATACTCGATGATCGGTTCCTTGTTCAGGCGCACAGTGCACGCAGCGGCACTACGTTCGGCCGAGGCATCAGAGAGTTCAAACGCCTGCTCGACCTTGAGATCCGGCAGGCCTTCAATCTCCAGGATGCGCCCGGAGAAGATGTTCTTCTTGCCTTCTTTGGCGACCGTGAGCAACCCCTGTTGGATCGCCACATACGGAATGGCGTTGACCAGATCGCGCAGGGTCACGCCAGGCTGCATCGTGCCCTTGAAGCGCACCAGCACGGATTCCGGCATATCGAGCGGCATCACACCCAAGGCGGCGGCGAAGGCCACCAGCCCGGAGCCGGCCGGGAAGCTGATACCGATCGGGAAGCGCGTGTGCGAATCGCCGCCGGTGCCGACGGTATCCGGCAGCAACAAGCGGTTGAGCCAGGAGTGGATGACGCCGTCACCCGGACGCAGCGACACCCCGCCGCGCGTGGTGATGAATTCCGGCAGGCTGTGTTGCAGCTTGATGTCGACCGGCTTGGGATAGGCCGCGGTGTGGCAGAAGCTCTGCATCACCAGATCGGCGGAGAAGCCCAGGCACGCGAGTTCCTTCAGCTCGTCGCGCGTCATTGCGCCGGTGGTGTCCTGCGAGCCGACCGTGGTCATGCGCGGCTCGCAATACGTGCCGGGGCGGATGCCCGTCACGCCGCAGGCCTGGCCGACCATCTTCTGCGCCAGACTGAAGCCCTTGCCGGTATCGGCTGGGGCCACGGGACGCGCGAAAACAGTGGATGACTTGAGATTGAGCCCCTCGCGGGTCTTGTCGGTGAGTGAACGGCCGATGATCAGCGGGATACGCCCGCCGGCGCGCACTTCATCCAGGATCGTCGTGGGCTTCAACTCGAAGGCGCTGATCACTTCACCAGCCTGGTTGGTGATCTTGCCGGCATACGGGTGGATGGTGATCACATCACCCATCTTGAGTTTGCTCACGTCACACTCGATCGGCAGCGCGCCGGAGTCTTCCGCGGTATTGAAGAAGATCGGCGCGATCTTGCCGCCGATGACCACACCGCCCTGACGCTTGTTGGGCACGAACGGAATATCATCGCCCATGTGCCAGAGCACGGAATTGATCGCCGATTTACGCGATGAACCGGTGCCGACCACATCGCCGACGAAGGCCAATGGGTGCCCCTTTTGCTTGAGCGCCGCGATCTTCTCCAGTGCGCCTTCCATGCGATTGATCAGCATCGCCTTGGCGTGCAGCGGGATGTCCGGGCGGCTCCAGGCCTCGGAGGCCGGGGAAAGATCATCGGTATTGGTCTCGCCATCGACTTTGAACACGGTGACCGTGATCTGCTCGGGCAGCTTCGCACGCGCGGTGAACCAATCGGCGTTGGCCCAGGCCTCGATGACCTGTTTGGCCTGCGCATTGGTCTTGGCCTTCGTCACCACATCATGATAGTTGTCGAAGATCAACAAGGTCTTGCTCAGGGCCGCGGCGGCGACTGCCCCCAACTTTCCATCATCCAACAGATCGATCAGCGGCTGGATGTTGTAACCGCCGACCATGGTGCCCAGCAGCTCGGTGGCGCGCTTGGGATCGATCAACGCGCAGCGCGTCTTGCCCTTGGCGACATCGGCCAGAAACGCCGCCTTCACATAGGCGGCCTGATCCACACCCGGCGGCACGCGATTGGTCAACAGATCCAGCAGGAAATCCGTCTGGCCGGCAGGGGGATTTTTCAGTAACTCGACCAGCGCCGAGGTCTGCTCGGCATTCAGCGGCAGGGGCGGCAGGCCTTGGGCGGCGCGTTCGGCGGCGTGTGTGCGATAGGCTTCGATCATTCCGGATACACCTTGTTGGATTGTTGTGACGTAGTTGCGCGGTATTCTAACCGATTCGGTGGGATTATGCCCGCGCTTCGGGATACGCATGGGCGGTCAACTGTAGTATGATTTGCCGCCTCACCATGACCAAGCAGACTGCGGAGCACGCATGAAACTGAATGAACTGACCGCCATCTCCCCGATCGATGGCCGCTACGGCAACAAGACCACCGATCTTCGTCCGATCTTCAGTGAATATGGCCTGATCCGCCACCGCGTGCTGGTCGAGGTCCGCTGGCTGCAGCACCTCGCGAAGATCGCTGCCATCCCGGAAGTGCCCCGCTTCAGTGAACATGCCACCAATCTGCTGAACGCCATCGTCGACAACTTCTCGGTCGAGGACGCGCAGCGCGTGAAGAACATCGAGAAGGTCACCAACCACGACGTCAAGGCGGTGGAATATTTCCTCAAGGAGAAGATCGCCGGCAATGCCGAGCTGGAAGCGGTAAGCGAATTCATCCACTTCGCCTGCACCTCCGAAGACATCAACAATCTCTCCTACGCCCTGATGCTGCGCGAAGGCCGCAATCAGGTATTGTTGCCGATGGCCGATCAGGTCATCGAGGCCATCAGCCGCCTCGCCCACGATCACGCCGCCGTGCCCATGCTCTCCCGCACCCACGGCCAGACCGCCTCACCCACCACGGTCGGCAAGGAAATGGCCAATGTCGCCTATCGGCTCAAGCGCCAGCGCGCGCAGCTCGCTGCCGTCGAGATCCTGGGCAAGATCAATGGCGCCGTGGGCAACTATAACGCCCATCTCGCCGCCTATCCCGAGCTCGACTGGAGCAAGATCGCCCAGGATTTCGTCACCTCGCTCGGGCTGGAGTGGAATCCCTACACCATCCAGATCGAACCGCATGACTACATCGCCGAGCTGTTCCAAGCCCTGTCGCGGTTCAACACCATCCTGATCGACTTCGATCGTGATGTCTGGGGTTACATCTCGCTGGGATATTTCAAGCAGAAGACCGTTGCCGGCGAGATCGGCTCCTCAACCATGCCGCACAAGGTCAATCCCATCGACTTCGAAAACTCGGAGGGCAATCTTGGTCTCGCCAACGCCCTGTTCGAGCACCTGAGCGCCAAGCTCCCGATCTCGCGCTGGCAGCGCGACCTCACCGACTCCACGGTCCTGCGCAATCTCGGCGTGGGCATCGCGCATTCGGTGCTTGCCTATCAGGCCACCCTGAAGGGCATCAGCAAACTCGAGATCAACGAGCAACGTCTGCTCGAAGACCTGAACAACGCCTGGGAAGTCCTGGCCGAACCGGTGCAGACCGTCATGCGCCGCTACGGCATCGAAAAGCCCTACGAAAAGCTCAAGGAACTCACGCGCGGCCACGGCATCAATCAGGAGGCCATGCGCCGTTTCATCAACACCCTGGCCATTCCTGATGAGGCCAAACAACAATTACTGAAGCTTACCCCGGCCACCTATATCGGAAACGCCGCCGAGCAAGCCAAGAAACTATGACGTCATAGGACCCTGGGACACGCCAAACACCATAATTTGTGACGTGTCTGGTCATAATCATCGTGATATAAAATGCTAGGCAGAGGCGGTCACACGCTCAATTCCATGTTTTTAAACGATTAATTAAACTGGCACGGCCCCTGCAACACTAATAATCGAAGAAGCAGGATTGAGGATCTGAAATTGCTTCGGCAACCATGGGGGTATCCTCTCCGGCTTCTTCACCTCTCTCCTCTCTTTGCAACTTTGAATTAGGGCGTCCTCGGACGCCCATTTTTTTACAATAATTCAATTACATAACTGATTGCATAACCCAAAATCCGTGAACCTGTTCAAGTCGTGAGCGCCTGATTGCTTCACAACACGCTACGGATTGGTATCACACGTTGAGTGCGGGACGGGTCACATTTCATGACTTGTTTTGTTACTTTATGACGTATCCCGTCACTCTCTCAAAAACCCGCCAACTTCGTAATCGACTGTTTTTAAATAACTTCATCAGTTGGCATACCTTGTGCTCATACATAAACCAGAAGAAGACGGATCTTGCTCCCGAATGGGATCTCTCTCTCCGACTTCTTCATCTCTCTCCTCCTCTCTCTTTCGGGCGTCTTCGGACGCCCGCTTTTTTTCCCACGTTATATGAAAACACGGATTGAAAGGTTATAATGCGCCGCTTTTGTGCTTTCACCGCGCTGCGCAATGTCGGGCCACCGGCAAGAGAGTGTTGCGCCCCAACCGAAAAGAAAATACCTGCATCATGTTTAAAAAACAGATCAGCGATAAAGCGCTGCGTGCGCGAGTCAAACTTCTCGGAACGCTGCTCGGCAATGTGCTGCGATCCCTGGCCGGTGAACATGTGTTCGAGGCCGTGGAAACCCTGCGCACCGGATTTATCGAACTGCGCAAGAAAGACAACCCCCACGCCCGGGCGCGCCTGGTCGATTTCATCAATGAACTGGATGCCCAGACCCTGGGCCATGTAGTACGGGCCTTCAGCATCTATTTCAGCCTGGTCAACATCGCCGAAGAGGAATACCAGCACATCCAGCGCCGTCAACAGATCCGCACCTCCAGCCCGCTGTGGACCGGCTCCTTCGACGACACCATCCGCCAGCTCCATGCCCAGCGCGTCACGGCCGAGCAGCTGCAAACCCTGCTCAACCAATTGTCGTACATTCCAGTGTTCACCGCGCATCCGACCGAATCCAAGCGCCGCACCATCATGGAACTGTTGCGGCGGATCTTCGTCACCTGCAACGAACTCGACGACCCGCGGTTGAACAAATTCCAGCGTGAAGATGTCGTGCGAAAACTCGAAAGCGAAATCCGCCAGCTCTGGATGACCGACGAGGTCCGCGCCACCCGTCCCAACGTCGTCGACGAAATCAGCCACGGTCTGCACTACTTCAAGAAGAGCCTGTTCGACGCAGTGCCCACCACCTATCGTTACCTGGAAAAGGCGGTAAAACGCTATTACGGCGAACAGGCGCAGATCAGCGTCCCAAGCATCCTGACCTTCGGCTCCTGGATCGGCGGCGACCGCGACGGCAATCCGAACGTCAAGCCGGAAACGACCATGACGGCGCTGCGCTTGCAAACCCACGAGGTGCTGCTGGAATATGTGCGCCGCGTGCGCGAGCTGATGGAGTTGCTCACTCATTCGATCCGCTTGTGCAAGGTCTCCGACGCCTTGCTGCAAAGCAATGCGAAAGACGCGCAGCAATATGGTGATAAACCTTACCTACACAGGCCGAACCGCTTCGAATTCGAACCCTACCGCCGTAAGCTGGCCGTCATTTGTTATCGTCTCGAGCGCAATATCGAAGCGGTCAATCATCGTCTGGAAAACCTGCCGCTCTCCGAAAACACCGCTGACGGCTACCGCCTCGAAGAGGAACTGCTGCAGGATCTCTTCGTCATCCGGCAATCCTTGATCGAACATGGCGACAAGGCGCTCGCCAACGGCGCGCTGCAGGACTTGATCCGGCTGATCGAGACCTTTGGCTTCTTCCTGGTGAAGCTCGACATCCGCCAGGAATCGACCCGTCACACCGATGCGGTCATCGAGGTTCTCCGCTCGCTCGACGATTCAATCGATTATGCCGCGCTGAGCGACGAGCAAAGAATCGACACGCTGAGCCGCCTGATCCGTTCCGGCCGATACCAATCCCAGGTGCTGCCGCTCGGACTCGCGAAATTCTCCGACCCGACCCGCGAAACACTCCAGGTCTTCGATGTCATGCAATGCATGCGCGCCGAGGTCACACCCAAGGCCTTCGGCTGCTATGTGATCTCCATGACGCACGCCGCCTCGCACGTGATGGAAGTCATGTTCCTGGCGCATCTGGCCGGACTCACGGGATACCAGGACGGTAAGGCGTATTGCAACATCCGCATCGCGCCGCTGTTCGAAACCATCGAAGACCTCCGCCGCATCGAGCCGGTGATGACGACCCTGCTCGACAACGGCACCTATGCCGAATTGCTGCGCGCCTCCGGCAATCAGCAGGAGGTGATGCTGGGATATTCCGACTCCTGCAAGGACGGCGGCATCCTGGCCTCCTCCTGGGGCTTGTATCAGGCGCAGCAACGGATCACCGCCCTGGCACAAAGCCGCAACATCAAAATCCTGCTGTTTCATGGGCGCGGCGGCACCGTCGGCCGCGGCGGCGGACCGACCCACGAGGCGATCCTCTCGCAACCCGCGGGCACCGTCCATGGCCAGATCAAGTTCACCGAGCAAGGCGAGGTATTGTCGTTCAAGTATTCCAACTCGGAAACCGCCGCCTATGAGCTGACCATGGGAGCAACGGGGCTGATCAAGGCCAGTCTGCATTTGGTTGAAACCAAAGCGCCGAATCACGTGAAGTTTCAGCAAATCATGCAGGACCTGGCGCGCGAGGGCGAAAACAACTACCGCGAACTCACCGATCGCACCCCCGGCTTCCTGGATTATTTCTACGAGGCCACGCCGCTCGCCGAGATCGGCATGATGAACATCGGCTCCCGCCCCTCACACCGCAAAAAGGGCGACCGCTCCAAATCCTCGGTGCGCGCCATTGCCTGGGTATTCGGCTGGGCGCAATCGCGCCACACCCTGCCCGCCTGGCTCGGCATCGGTTCGGCGCTGGAAAAATGGTCGCGCAATGAACCCGCGCGCATCGCGCAATTGAAAGAGATGTATCAGAAATGGCCGTTCTTCCGCGCACTGTTGAGCAACACCCAGATGGCGCTGTTCAAGGCCGACGCCAAGATCACCGAGATGTACGCCGAACTGTGCGAAGACAAGAAACGCGGCCGAGAAATCAACAAGCTGATCCGCGATGAACTCAGCCGCACCACCGATATGGTCCTCAAGGTCACCGGCAACAAGACCCTGATCGAGGAAAATCCCTCGCTGGCCCTGGCCCTGATGCGCCGCAATCCCTACCTGGACCCGCTCAACCACATCCAGGTCACGCTGCTGCAGCGTTACCGCCGCGAGAACATCTCCGAGGACGAACGCGCCCAGTGGCTCGATCCCTTGCTGCGCAGCATCAATGCGATCGCGGCGGGGATGCGCAATACTGGTTAACAAGCTATTTTTGTCCCTTCTCCCGCAGGGAGAAGGTTAGGATGAGGGGATATAATCAAACAGTTATGTCTTATTTATTCCCCTCACCCCAGCCCTCTCGACTCGGGTTCCGGACTTCGTCCTCGACTGCATGCTCCCGGCGCAGACTACCTCGCCCCTCCTTGGGCTCGTACCGACTCCATCCATGGAGTCGTCCCTGTGGGAGAGGGTGCTTTTCAACAGCCTGTTAGCGCTCAAACAAAAAAGCCAAGGTCAAAACCTTGGCTTTTTATCAGCTACGTATTGTTAAATTAAGCGGCTTGCACCGGTATCGTATGGCTGGTGCGCACAACCTTGTTGTTCTCGTCCACATACACCAGCATCGGTTTGTAGCTCGCCAGCTCCTTCTCATTGAGCACAGTGTAGGCGCAAATGATGATCAGATCGTTCGGATTGGCCTTGTGGGCCGCCGCGCCGTTGATCGAGATGACGCCCGAGCCGTTTTCCGCCCGAATGGCATAGGTGGTGAAGCGCTCGCCGTTGGCGATATTGTAAATCTGAATCTGCTCGTACTCGCGAATGCCCGCCAGATCCAGCAAATCGCCGTCGATCGCGCAGGAGCCCTCATAATCCAGTTCGGAATGAGTCACCCGCACGCGGTGCAACTTGGCTTTCAACATGGTCGACAACATAGCACTCTCTTAACTTCGCCCTGTGGATTTTTGAAGTATATCACAGCAAAACCCGATCACTCATCCCTTGGCCGCACCTGGATATTATCGATCAGGCGTGCCCGCCCCAGCCAGGCGGCGGCCAATACCACTAGATCGATATCCCCCGGTGCGGGCTCCAGCAGATCGGCGCTGCGCCGCACCTCGATGTAATCGTTGCGGAATCCCGCTCTGGCTATAGTTTCAGCGGCCTGGCGGCAGAGATCTTTATAGTCGCGGCGTCCTGCTGCGACCGAATCCGCAACCTGGCGCAGGGCTTGATACAGGGCCGGCGCACGCTGGCGTTCTTCCGGGCTCAGATAGCGGTTGCGAGAACTCATCGCCAGACCATCGGGTTCCCGTATGGTTGGCACGGGAATGATCTGAATGGGAAACCGCAGATCGGCCACCAACGTCTGAATCACGCGCAGCTGCTGAAAATCCTTCTCACCGAACAAGGCGACATCCGCGCCGACCATGTTGAACAGCTTGCTCACCACCGTGGCCACGCCGCTGAAATGGCCCGGGCGGGAGGCCCCGCAGAGGATGTCGGACAAGCCCGCGACATGGACAGTGGTGGCTTGCGTCCGGCCGGCCGGATACATCTCCGCCACGCTGGGGGCGAACACCACGTCCGCCCCGATGGCGGCGAGTTTGCCGGCATCCTGCTCCAGCATGCGCGGATAGGCATTGAAATCCTCATTGGCACCGAATTGCAATGGATTGACGAAGATACTCACCACGGTGCGCTCGGCGTGTTTTTTTCCTTCGCGCACCAGGCTCAGATGCCCCTCGTGCAGATCGCCCATGGTGGGGATGAAGGCGATGCGTTCGCCTTGCGCGCGAAGGCCGCGCAGCACGATGCGTAATTCCTCGATGGTGTGAATGATCTTCATAGAAATGGAGTCAGTGAGGGATCAGAAGCTGTGTTCCGGACCGGGAAACTGGCCGCCTTTCACCGCGGTCACATAGGCCGTGATCGCACCTGGGATATTCCCGGCCTCGGCAAGGAAATCCTTGGAGAACTTCGGCCGCTTGCCCGGCGTGATGCCCAGCATGTCGTACAGTACCAGGACCTGGCCGTCGCATTGGACACCGGCGCCGATGCCGATCACGGGGATCTTCAGTGCACGGCTGATGTCGCCCGCCAGATTGGCCGGCACGCACTCCAGCACCAGCATGTCCGCACCGGCTGCCTCCAGGGCCTTGGCATCGGCGAGAATGGCGGCGGCCTCATCCTGCTCTCGGCCTTGCACACGATAGCCGCCGAGCTTGTGCACCGACTGCGGCAACAAGCCGAGATGGGCGCACACCGGGATGCCATAACGGCTCATCAAGGCGACCGTTTCCAGCACCATTGCGCCGCCTTCGAGCTTGACCATATGGGCCCCGCCCTCCTTCATCAGGCGCCCGGCGTTATGGAGGCCTTCCTGCGGCGAGTTGTAACTCATGAACGGCATGTCGACCACCACCAGCGCAGTGCCGGCCCCGCGCCGCACACTGGCGCAGTGATAGACCATCTCGTCGACACTGACCGGCAGCGTGGTGTCACGCCCCTGGATCACCATGCCCAGAGAGTCTCCCACCAACAGCACCTCGACACCGGCCTGCGCGAGTATTTGCGCGAAACTGGCGTCATAGGCCGTCAGCACCGCGATCTTCTGGCCTTCGGCCTTCATCTTTTTCAGGCGGGCGATGGATATCGGTGCATTCATGTTCAGGACCACTTCATGGGGATGGGATTGAAAAAGCGCCGACCGTTTCGCACGGCGCATATCTGCTCGAGCAACAAATTATAATCCTTTTCGTTATCGGCGAAATCAATCTCCGCTGCGTTGACGATCAACAGCGGCGATCCCTGGTACGAGTAGAAAAACGAGGTATAGGCATTGTTCAGCCGCGCCAGATAATCATCGGTGATGTGGCGCTCGAAGGCGATGCCGCGCTTGGCGATGCGCTTTTGCAGCACCTCGACCGGCGCTTGCAGATAGATGACTAGATCGGGGCGGATCAACTCCACCGCCAGACCATTGAAGACCTGGTCATAGAGCTTGTACTCCTCCTCATCGAGCAGGAGCTGGGCGAACAGGCGGTCTTTCTCGAACATAAAGTCCGAGACATACAGCGGGGCGAACATATCGCTTTGACGCAGCGCGCTGATCTGCCGGGCGCGCTGAAACAGGAAGAACAGCTGGGTCGGAAGTGCCGCAGTGCGCGGATCGCGATAGAAACGCTCCAGGAACGGATTTTCATCGGCCAGCTCGCGGACCAGCTCGCCGCCGAAGCTTTCGGTCAGGCGCCGGGCCAGCGTGGTCTTGCCCACCCCGATCGGCCCTTCAACCACGATGAAACGATGCGGCAAGGTTCTGGTCTCCACACTCATCTCCACTCGTTCTCCCCTGCCAGCTTTACCAGACCCTTATCCGGGCAACGCTTGAGCAACGTCCCGATCGCCCCGAGCCCTGGAACTTTGACTGTCGGAGCGATTTCATGCAAGGGATACAGCACAAAATTGCGCTCGGCCACACCCGGATGGGGCACCTGCAGTGTCGGCAGGTCGATGATTTGATCGCCGTAGAGCAGCAGATCCAGATCCAGCGTCCGAGGCCCCCACCGCAAGCCCGTGCGGGTGCGCCCCTGGTTCTGCTCGATCTGCTGCAAACGGCTCAGCAGATCCAGCGCCTCCAATTCGGTTTCAATCTCAACGACGGCATTGACATAGTCAGGCTGATCAGCAGGCCCCATCGGCACACTCCGATACAGGCTCGACTGCGCACGCACGCGCGAGTGTGGCAGACGTTTCAATGCGGCAAGCGCCCGCGTGAGCTGGGCGATCGGATTATCCAGATTGCTCCCCAAACCAATGAAGACGCGCACGCCCGATGCTGGAGACACTACGACTCCTTGCTCTCCGCAGCCGTCCCCTCACCCCCGCCCTTCGCGCGGCGCGGCCGGCGTCGGCGGCGCCGTGCGGTGCCGGCGGCCGCGGGCTTCGCAGCCGTCTTGGCCAGCAAGGCATCCTGGCCAGCGCGGTCGGTGTTCTGGAAATCGGTCCACCAGCGGCACAACTCGGCCACTTCGTCTTTCTCCTCGCCCGCCTGGCGCAGCAGCAAGAAGTCGTACGCGGCGCGGAACCGTGGATGCGCCAACACTTCATAGGCCCGCCGGCCGCGGCGCATGTCGAATCGGGCCTGCAGCAGCCAGATCTCTTTGACTTGCTGGGCGATGTTGCGCGAAATCGCCACGTGTTGATTCTGCTCGCTCAATACCTCATCCGCCGCTTCCTGGATGGCCTGGAACTGCCGCGCGCCGGCCTGGATCTTCTGATGAATCACTGCGCGCATCGGCTCCCAGAGCAATACCGCGAACAGAAAAGCAGGCGCCACGGGCTTGTCTTCGGCCACGCGCAGATCGGTGTTCTCCAGTCCCTTGACGATGAAGGTCTTGGGAAATTCGTGCTCTTGCGCGGACAGGGATTGTTCGGTCAACGGGAATAAGTGCTCGAACAGGCCGTAATGGCGCAAATGTTCGAAGGTGGCGACCGCGTGACCGGACAAAAACAGTTTGCAGATCTCGTCGAACAGGCGCGCCGGCGGCAGTGACTTCAGCAAGTCCGCTTGTTCAAAGATCGGTTGCTCGGACTCCGGGCTGATCCGAAAACCCAATTTGGCTGCAAACCGCACCGCCCGCAGCATCCGCGCCGGATCTTCCTGATAACGCTGGTTCGGATCGCCGATCACACGCAGCAGACCCGCCTTGAGATCGTTCATGCCCCCGACGTAATCGACAACAGAATAATCCTGGATATTGTAATAAAGTGAATTGACCGTGAAATCCCGGCGCCAGGCGTCTTCCTCCAGTGTGCCGTAGACGTTATCCCGAATCAGCATGCCATTCTCGGCCCGGCGCTCGCCCTCCTCGCCTTCGGCTGCTATTCCACGGAAGGTGGCGACTTCGATGATTTCCGGTCCGAAGAAGATATGGGCCAGGCGAAAACGCCGTCCAATCAGGCGGCAATTGCGAAAGATCCGTTTGATCTCCTCGGGTGTGGCATTCGTGGCCACGTCAAAGTCTTTCGGTTCCCGGCCCAGCAGCAGATCACGCACGCCACCGCCCACCAGATACGCCTCGTGTCCGGCTTGTTGCAGGCGATAGAGCACCTTCAAGGCATTCTCACTGATGTTCGAACGCGAGATACAATGCTCGGCGCGCGGAATCACCGTTTTTTGTGGTTTTTGTGCCGCGTGATCCGCTTTATCGAAGATTCGCTGAATTAGGGTGCGTATAGGCCCTAACAATCTGATAACTCCTGAAAAAATTAGAACAGCCTCTGAGTCGCGCCGCTGATGACCCGAGTGACAACCTGGTTTTCGGACCTGAGGTTTCGATCCGGCACAGCGCTTCTCCTCAACAACTCAAACTCCCCGGGATCTAACACCACGGTTCCTAAGAAAAAAAGCAATGCTCCCTACGAATGATACGCGATTTTGCAGTATACGCACCACCACATGCAAAACTTGTTATTGGTTCAGATTCAGGGTATAAAAAACTTGCAACACGGTAGGATATTTGTTACCAAGATGGTTCGGCTTTTTCGAGGAGGACCCATGGTGAGAAATTTTGACGAAAAACGCGATTTCTTCCGCATGGCCGCAAACTGTGTCGTCACCTACCACAAAACAGGCGAAAAACAGGCCTATTACGGCAAGTGTATCAACCTCAGTGCCGGCGGGGTCTTGTTCACGTCCAAGGAAGACCTCTCCTGCGGCGAGAAGATCACCCTCAACATCACCCCCGACAAGGCGATCGTGCCCCCATTGAACGCCGTGGTGGAAGTGATCCGTTGCACGCCGCAGAAGTCCGGCGAAAACGAGATCGCTGGCTCGATCACAGAATTGCTCTGAAGCCGGCGTTACCACCCAAAGCGCACGATGTCTCCGGGCTGGAGCTTGATGGCATCACCTTCAAGCT
Source organism: Pseudomonadota bacterium (assembly GCA_040752855.1). Taxonomy (GTDB): domain Bacteria; phylum Pseudomonadota; class Gammaproteobacteria; order RBG-16-57-12; family RBG-16-57-12; genus JBFMHP01. The sequence continues at coordinate 52,937 of JBFMHP010000023.1, forward strand.
CACCAATCGAAAACAGCGGCTGCACCTTCCTGACCACCAAGGTGGCCAGCGGCGTTTCCTGTGAGCCCATGAAACGCCGCGGGCGGCCGTCGTCGACCGGGAGATCGGACTGGCGATAGGCCATCAGCACATCCCCCACCCGCACCAGCGAGGAAGCCCCGGCGTCGAAATAGATCTCGTTGCCGCTGGCGCGCACGATGCGTGCGGTAAACGGCAGCGGACTCAAATCCGCCACGACACCGCGCGCAAGCTTATCCAAGCCGGCATCCACCACACGACCATAATCAGTGCGCAGGAATTCGGCGCTGGCAAACGGCGGCTGCCTGGTGGCATTCAACCCCAAGTCCTCGATGGCATCATTGATGCGCCGCTTGGAGATCACCGTACCCGACACGCCATCATAGACCGTTACATCCAGTTCGAGCCGGCGTGTCTTCTTAAACCAAGCGCTGCTGCCGCCCATATCGCGGATCACACCGCCGATGATAAATTGCACGTCCAAGGCCTCGGCCAGCCGCACCACGGATTGCTGGAGATTGACCTCGACGCCTTCAACGGCATGCGGGCCCTCGGGATCGACGAGGTACTGGGTGCCGTCCACCGCAAGAATCCCGCCGGTATTTTCGATCCGTCGCAGCAGCTCGAACGGCAACTCAGTAGCAACGCGCGGCAGATCGGCGATGTGGGTGCGGTTTAGTACCTGAAATTGCGTGACGGCGACCTTCTTGCGATAACGCGCCGCATTGCTGGGGACGCGCATCTTTTCCTCGACCACCTGGGCGCGAATCTTTACGTAGTAGATCTCTTCCTTGCTCCATTCCTTCAGCACCACCACGTCCTTGACCAGACCGGCCGCGCTCACACGCGCGCTGTCGACCACCAGCTCATGGCCGTTGATCATCGAGGCCGAATCCACCAAGGCCGCCGACTGCAACAGCGCCTGACGGATCGCCTGCTGCACCGCCATTTCGCGCGCCTGCCCCACCGCACCGTTGCGGATCTGCGCGTAGCCCTCCGTTTCGAGCATACGCGCCTGAAGAGGCAGCGCCATGCCAAGCATGGCCAGAGCAGTGAGCACAATATGAAGGATTCGCCGCATCCGCATGTTTAATGATCACTGAAGTAGAAATTGGCCTGGCTGTCAGAATTCGAGGCCTTGGCCTGCGCCGCCGATTCTTCAGCGATCACCGCGCCCTGCGCCGGGACGGAAGCACTTTCAGGAGGCACCACCAAAGCTTCTTTTCGATGTTCGAGGGCCTTGCGCAGGAAATCCTGATCCACCTGGGCCTCCACGATGGCCTCGTAATTGCCGTCTTTGTCCGGCATCACGCTCAACACGTTCGCGCCAATGACGAAGGCATCGAGCAAAACCTTGAACCGGTCCTGCTCCAGCACCATCTCGCCGACGGTCGATCCACCCCAGATCCGCAGACCTTGAATGCGCTCGGCCAGGGCGCGATAAGCGTCAAGTTTTGCCGCCCGCATGGCCATTAATCGCCGGTTGCCCTCCGGGTAATACTGCTTAGGCGGCGCGCCAAAGCCGCGCGCGGTGACCGTGATGGTCTCGACCTTCTTATTGTTTTCCGCTTCGATATAGAGCTTGCCGACCATCGCCTGCGCCTCTTGCAGCGGCGTCATCTCCTGCGCGTCGGTCGCCTTGTTCTCCTTGGCAACCCCACCGGCATTCACACACCCCGCCGCCACGCAACACGCGACGGCGACCACGATATTTCTGATTACTGTGTGCTCCATCATTCACTCCCGCAGATATATAGCGTCTCGACTCAACTCTCCGCACGGCACGTACGATATAGCCATGAACGGTCATCTAGCGGCGAAAATGCAATTACCGTTCCAGAATCCAGTGACACACGCCTGCTGGTATGCAAATTGCTTTTAATCCGCCATTGGACATATTTCGGACGCCCGACATGAAAATGAATCACGCTCGACTCTGTCTCCTCTTTGCGGTGTTGCTGACCACCCTGCCGGCCTCGGCCGTCGAACGCCTCGAAAGCTGCTACGACAAACTGGGCCTGCACAAACCCGACAACAATCTGGACAAGGCCCTGTACATCATCATCGATCAAACCATGCCGCTCACAGCAGAGATGCGCAAGAACCTCAGCAGTCTCGTCGCCGACTGGCCGCGCCCCGGCGAGCGGGTAAAGATCGCGCGTTTCTCGGCCAACACGCGCGGGCAATACAATGAACTGATCTTCGATGCCATCCTCGACGACACACCGAGCGAGGAATATCTCTACCACCTGCGCGACGAGGACAATACCCACCTGCTCGCCTGCATGAAGCAGCGGAATCAAGAGATCCAGCAGGCGTTCAGTGGCGCCCTCAATAAAGGAATGGCGCTGATCGACACATCACTGCCGAAGACCGAGATCTTATATGCCTTGAAGCAGATCTCCGGCGCGATACTCGATGATGGAATTTCCGACAAGACCGTACTGATCGTCACCGACGGCATGGAAAACGGCGAATTCGCCAGCTTCTACAAACGTCGCGCCGGCGTTGGCAAAGTGAGCCGGGAAAAGATGCTGGAAATACTAAAAAAGAATAATCTCCACGCCGACTGGCGCGGCGCCAAGGTCTACATGTTCGGCTTGGGCAATATGCGCGACACCAAGCTCCTCATCACACCCACGCAACTGGAAAGCCTGCGCAAGACCTGGGAAGCTTATTTTCATGCAAGCAACGGCAATGTGCGGCAGTTGGGAACACCGGCGATACTGCTCAGCAATCTGCGGGAAGTCACCTCGGCGGCGGCTGCGCCTTGAACATTTTGATAACTTCGATCGATGCGGTTCGTGCCTCACCGCATCCTACAACTGGAAAGCCTGCGCAAGACCTGGGAAGCTTATTTTCATGCAAGCAACGGCAATGTGCGGCAGCTGGGAACACCGGCGATATTGCTCAGCAATCTGCGGGAAGTCACCTCGGCAGCGGCTGCGCCTTGAACATTTTAGATATTTTCAATCGATGCGGTTCGTGCCTCACCGCACCCTACAGCGCTTAACTGGAGGAATATTTGAAATTATTATAATTAATTTACTCATTGAGCCAGTAGTTAATTCTATTGTAGCTCGCATGAAAAAATCATCACTTGGCTAGGAAGCAAATTATGGAGCGTAATATCCCTAGAGCGATTATCAGTTTCTTTTTAGGGGTGGGTAGCTTTTTATGGGCAATCTACGAGATGAATATTGGGAGATTATGTATATCTTCGTCTCGTAATAGTAATTGTTTTATTGAGATATCCAGACCTGAAAATCCTGCGCTGTTTTGGTTAAATATATTAATACTTTTTTTGATATCGATTGCTTGTTTTTATAGAGGTGTTAAATATATCAAATCTGGGTCTTCGCGTAATTGAGCGCGTAGGATGCGGTGAGGAAACGAACCGCATCGATCGTGGCCATTCACTCCGCCCCTGCAATAACAACCCTTTCACCGCCACCCCAATCCAACGCATATACGCCCCTCGCGACATACCGGTGAAAACTCGAATGCGGCTAATCGGCTACTTGTTGCACGTAGCCGTGTTTCACTGGGTTCCCATGGATATAATCGACATGGCGCGCACAGTCCTCTTCATTCCGTATGCAATGCTCCCAAAATCGGCGTTGCCATATGCCGCGTTCGCCACGCTTGATGCGGCTCTCAGAACGCCGCTCGCCTTGCGCCAGGGACCGAGAGAAATTCGCCTTGATCAAACCCCACCGCGTCGAATAGTCGGCATCGCCTTCGGGCAGCGACCAGACACAGTGCAGATGGTCGGGTAGCACAACCACTGCGTCCATGCGGAAGGGATGCCGCTCGCGCACCACTCGAAATGCCGACCGCAATGCGTCGATTCTCTCTACTAACAAGCCGTTGCCACGTCGCTCGGCGAGTCCCACCGTGAAAAACCATGTAGCGCCTGGCACACGTACACGACGATATTCAGTCATCGGACTCTCTCCTTGTCTCTTGTTTGTTCACGATCGATGCGGTTCGTGCCGCACCGCATCCTACGACGTTCAGCAACCTGCAGTGAAGTACCTTGACCGCGGCCGCACCATAAACATTTGCCCGCAGGCGCTTCGCTTATTGTCCTACGAGATCTTCACTGCACGGGGTGATAATCTCGATCGATGCGGTTCGTGCCTCACCGCATCCTACCCTTGGGGCGGCACGTCACGGCGCTTTTCAAGCAGGAAATGAAACTCGGCGCCCTCTTCCCACGCTCGGATAAGCGCATGGCCGGTCATCCGGGAGAAAGCGGGGAAGTCCTTGGCGGAGCCTGGGTCGGTGGCGATCACGTGCAGGACCTGGCCTGGCTGCATCGCCGACAGGGCCTTCTTGGTACGCAGGATGGGCAAGGGACAATCGAGCCCTCTGGCGTCGAGTTCTTGATCAAAATCTTCCATCATCACCTCGTATGGAACCTTAAAGCGGAAATCTCATCAAACTGTGGCGAGGCGCGCTAGGCGCGTCTCAACCGCTTGCATTTGCAAAAACAAAACCTTATATAGGTTTGAGGGTATAATACCGTTTACTTCATCGGCAAGAATCTTACCTCGATCCGCCGATTAATCTTCAGAGAGTTAATGAAAGCCTACCGTTTTTCCTCGCGCCTACTCGGCATTCTTCTGTGCCTGTCGTACTGTCTCGTCATTCCCGGACTGGCGCAGGCGGAGTTTGACGCGCAAAACGAATTACCCGACATCGGCAGCTCTTCCGATACCGTGCTTTCGATACAGGAGGAGCGCCGGCTCGGCGAGATGTTCATGCGCAATGTGCAGCGCTCGGCCGAGATCGTCGATGATCCCGAGGTGGAGCTCTACATCCAGGGGCTGGGCCAGCGGCTGGTGTCCTACCTGCCCTCGATCCCCTATGACTTTCATTTCTTTGTCATCGATGCGGCGGAGATCAATGCCTTTGCCGTGCCGGGCGGTTATGTGGGGATCAACAGCGGCTTGATCCTGGCGGCGGAGACCGAGAACGAACTCGCCTCGGTGGTGGCCCATGAAATCGCCCACGTCAGCCAGCGGCATATCAGCCGGAGCTTCGAGAAGAACCAGCGCGTTTCGCTGACCACCATGGCCTCGATCATCGCGGCCATCCTGCTTTCCGGGCAAGGCGGCGATGCGAGTCTCGCGGCCCTGTCCACGGGCATGGCCACCGGGTATCAGGCCCAACTCAATTTCACGCGCGCGCATGAAAAGGAGGCTGACCGTGTCGGCATCCAATTGATGGCCGAGTCCGGCTATGATCCGCGCGGCATGCCGCAGTTCTTTGAAAAACTCCAACAGCAGTCGCGTTACTCCACCACAGGGCTGCCCGAGATCCTCATGACCCACCCGGTCACGGTCTCGCGGATCTCCGACTCCACCAACCGGGCCGAGCAGTATCCCAAGCGCGGCAATGTCGATCACATCAGCTTCCAGTTGATCAAGCAGAAGTTCAAGGTCAACAGCGCGAAGAACATCCGGCAGACCCTCAAGGAATATGCCGATCTGACGCAGAAAAATCCCAGCTCGCCCCAGTTATACGGCTATGCGCTGGCGCTCACCCAGGCCTTGGAATTCAGCCAGGCCGAGGCGATATTGCAGAAACTGATCGAACGGGAGGGTGAGCGTTCCGAGTTTCTCCTCGCCCTGGCGGCCTGCCAGGCGGAGCAGGCGGGCGATGCTAAAAAGGCCGCTGCCAAAACCTATGAAACCGCGCTCAAGATCTACCCGAACCACAAGGCCGTCGTCATGGCCTATGGGGATTACCTGCTCAAGAGCGGCCATGAGCCCAAGGCCCGGTCGCTGCTGGAAGACTACATGCGGCAAACCGCTCCCACCGCCAATGTGTATGAGCTGCGGGCGCGCATCGAGGACCGCCTGGGCAATCAGGCCGAATCGCATGCGGCCATGGCCGAGGCCTATTTCCTGACGGGGATGACCGGCAACGCCATCGAGCAGCTCGAATTCGCGCTCAAGAAACTCGGCGAGAATCCCTTCCGCCGCCCCGGCCTGGAAAAACGCCTCGAGGAATTGAAGCAGATCGCCTTGCAGGATAAAAAGGAGCAATGAGGCCCGGGCAGTGTTTCGCCCGGCCATTCGTGGTTATAATCCCGGGCTACCACAATCGCACGGCCACTCCGAAACGATGATGCAACAATTTCTGATACGAATGCCGCTGGTCTTCCTCGCGCTGTGCGCGTGCTTGACGCAGGCGCACGCCGCCGAGGCGGTCAATATCAAACTCGAGGAGCTGGCCGCGCCCGCGAAGAGCGCGCCGGCGCCGACCACGCCCTCCGCCGCTTCCGCGCCCGAAAAATCGGCCGAGAAGAAGCCGAAACCGCCGCACGAAGGCGAACGCATCGCCTTCGACGCAAAACGCGGCAATTGCCTGGCCTGCCATGAAATCGGCGCGGGGAAAAACGCGGGGAACATCGGCCCGGCACTGATCGATCTCCAGCGCAAATACCCAAAGGAAGAACAGTTGCTCGCCTATCTCCGGGATGCCTCCGCGCAGAATCCGCGGACCATCATGCCGCCCTACGGCAAGCATCGTCTTCTCACCGAGGAAGAGATGAAACTGATCGCCGAATATTTGTATACACTCACCAGCGCGCCTGACAAATGAGCTCACGGGGACTTCTCGCCATCATGCACAAACCCGCCGCCCGATCACTGTTCGCTGTACTGTTCTGCATGGGTGTTGGACTCGCGCCGACAGCGCATGCCGATGTCGCCGGCGAGCTGGCGCGCTTTCAGGAATACTTCTTGAACAAACACCCTGATCTACCACTGGCCAAATATGCCGATGGCGCCTTCGCCTTGCAGCCTAACGGCGCTGAAGAGCTGGCGGCCTTGCGCAGGTCCGTATCGCTGGAAAATATTATTAAGCGCGGCCGCGCGCTCTATGCCGCACCGTTTGCCAACGGCAAGGGCTACGCCGCTTGTTTCCGCAGCAACGGCTTGGGCATCGCCACGGATTACCCGTATTACGACGTGCTTGCGCGCGAAGTGAAGACCTTCGAGATGGAGATCAACGAGTGCCGGACGCGCCACGGCGAGCCGCCCTATGCCTACGGCGGCGCCGAGATGACCGCCCTGCTCGCCTACCTCACCGAGACCTCGCGCAAGAACATCATCACCGTCGTGATCCCGGACAATCCCGACGCCTTGGCCGCCTTCGAAAAGGGCAAGCAGTTTTTCTTCGCCCGGCGCGGCAAATGGAATGTCGCCTGCGCCCACTGCCACATGGAATATGACGGCAAGCGCCTGGGTGACAAGACCCTCAGCCCCGCGCTGGGCATCACCAGCTACTTCCCCGCGTACTATGGACAGTGGTCCGAGGTCGGCACCCTGCACCGCCGCTTCAGTGACTGCATGGCCCGGATCGGCGCCAAGCCCTTCCCGGCGCAAAGCGAGGAATACCGCAATCTCGAATTCTTCCTCGGCTTCATGAGCAACGGCGTGCCGCTGAGCGGGCCGGATGTGAGACCCTGATGCAGCCGGCCTCCTTTCTCCGACGCCTGCTGGCGATGTTTTACGACAGCCTGCTGGTCGCCGCGCTCCTGCTGGCGGCCTCCGCCCTGGTCGTTGCGCTCCGAAAAGGCGAAGCCGTCGAGCCCGGCTCGCTGTGGTTCGGTTTGTATCTCTTGGGCGTGGTATATCTGTTTTTCGGCTGGTGCTGGACCCGCGGCGGCCAGACGCTCGGTTTGAAGACATGGAAGCTGCAGGTGGTGGATTTCAATGGGCGGCCGGTCACCTGGCGCCTGGCGGCGCTGCGTTATCTGGGCGCCATCCTCTCCTGGCTGTGCCTGGGACTCGGCTTTTTCTGGATCTTGGTGGACAAGGACAAGCTCGCTTGGCACGACCGGCTCTCGAAAACCAAGGTCATCAGGGTGCGGCCTCAATAGATCCGCTTGAGCAGCCAGACGCTCAGCCCGGTAAACAGCAGCACCGGCACCAGCGCGCTGATGGCGGGATTGTATTCATGCACCAGTCCGACGTAATTGACCATCTGGCTCAATAAATAGAATCCCAACCCCACCAGCACGCCCACCAGGATGCGCTGTCCGATCCCGACCGAGCGCAGCGGGCCGAAGACAAACGGAACCGCCAGGGTCATCATCACCAGGATGACGAACGGAAGCATCAGCTTGGTCCACAGCGCCATTTCGTAGCGGGCCGAGCTCAAGCCGTTGTTCTTGAGATAACCGACATAATCGTACAGATCGCGCACCGATTTGGTTTCCGGCGAGATATTCAAGACATCAAGCTTTTCCGGCGTGATCAGCGAACCCCATTTCTGTTCGGGGACGTGCACGCGCTCCACGGTGCCGTTAATGAAATATTGCATTTCCACGTCGAGTAGGCGCCAGGCGCTCTTGTCATAGATCGCCTCCTTGGCGGAGGTGATCTGGATCAGTTGATTATGACTATCGACCTCGTAGATAGTCACCGGCCCGAGGTGTTCGAGGGTGATGACGGTCTCGATCTTGACGAAACGGTTGCCGTCCCGCGCCCACAGCCCCTCCTTGCCTTGGCTGTGCAGCTCGCCGCTGATGGCATCGCTGCGCATCCGAGTGGCGTAGGACTCGGCCAACGGCGCCAGCGTCTCGCCCACCAGGGTCGCCAGCAGCACGATCGCCAGTCCGACCCTGAGCACCGTCCAGATGATGCGCCGCAGGCTCAGTCCGGCGGCGCGCATCGCGACCAATTCGCTGTGGCTGGCCAGGGCGCCCAGCCCAGTGATGCAACCGATCAGGGCGGCGATGGGGAAATACAGATACGCCTTGCTCACCATGCTCAAGGTCACATACAGGATGGCCTGCCAGACACCATAATCGCCGCGGCCGACGTTTTTCAGTTCGAAGATGAAATCCAGGAATCCAAAGATCGCCAACAGCACCAGAAGACTGATGGACACGCCGGTAAGCATGGCGGTGGCAAGATACCGATCCAGAATTTTCATGCCCCACCCACCTCCGGCCGCCGGGGCCGCACGCTAAACCCATAGCGCCGCCCGTACAGCCACACGATCAACAGCACGACCAAGCCGTGCACCCACCACAGCCCGATCACGGAATTGACCTTGCCCAGCGCCACCCAGGTCTTGGCCACCGCCATGATGTTCACATAGAAGACATAGATCATGATGGCCACAAACACCTTGGCGGTGCGTCCTTCGCGGGGCGAGCCCTGGCTGAGGAGCATGCCCAGCACCGTGAGCAGCAGCACCGAAAGCGGCAGCGAGATGCGCCATTGCAATTCCGCCTTGTCGGCGATGTTGTCCGAGGCCCACAGCTTGGCGATCGACAGGGCGCGGCGGCCGCGATCCTCCGGCGTGACCTCCGGTTTCTCCAGGCGCACCGCCGCCTCCTGATATTCATAAAATTTGTAATCGCCTTTGCTCCGGTCTATTTCATAGCGATAGCCGTTCTCCAGCACCAAGAACCGCTCGCCGGTTTGCGGATCGACATCCTGCCGGGAACTGGGCGCGGTAAACAAATCGATCTTGTCGCCATTGCCTTCGCTGCCCTGGATAAACACGTTCTGCATCCGCAGCCGGTCCTCGGACAGGGCCTCGACATAAAACACCCGCTCGCCCTTGTTGATCTCGTTGAAGCCCCCGGCGCGCACACCGGTGATTTCATTGCGCGCCTTGGCCTCATCACGCAGGCGATAGTTGTATTCCTCCGACCAAGGCTTGACCAGGAAGGAAATCGCGCCGACCAAGAGGGTAAAGAGCAGCACGGGAAGCGCGATAAAACGCAGGATGCGCTGAAAGGAAACCCCCGTGGCGGCGATCACCGTCATCTCGTTGTCTTGATTCATGCGCCCGAAGGCAAGCAGAAGGGACATGAACCATGCCAGCGGCAGCAGCTCGCCCAGCGTGCCGCTGATGCGGATTGCGAGCAGCTTGTAAACCAGATCTGCCGGCATATCCCCTTCAGCCGCCGCCCCCATGGCGCGCACGAAACTCTGCCCCGCCACGACCAGCATCAGCACCAGAAATACTGCAGCGAAGGTGGTAACGAGTTCTTTGCGAATGTAACGTTTGATGATCAAGATGCAACCTGCACAGGGGCCAGCATGGAACCGAAGTCATGCGGTGTCGACAGCATGGGTCTGCTTAACTAATTTTCCATTGATCCGAAATCCTGGGTGACGCGTCATTTGTTCATGACTGTTCCCGCGTCACGGACCCTTATAATAAACTTGGACCTCGAAGATCGCATAACATAATATCAGCACCAGACTACAGAAAGGGTATGTGATGGAATTTTTCGTAAAAAGCGGCGTGGCCAGCAAACAAAAAGCGGATTGCCTCATCGTCACGGTATTTGAAGACGGCACACTCGGCGCCAGCGGACAACAGATCGACAAGGCAAGCCGCGGCGCGATCCGCAGGCACCTGCGCCGCGGGGACATCGAAGGCAAGCACGGCCAGACCCTGTTGCTCCACGACCTCCCGGGCGTAAGCGCCTCCCGCGTCCTGCTGCTGGGCGGCGGCAAGGCCGAGGAGCTCACCGATGCCAAATACCGCGCCCTCATCGCCAAGGCGGTGAAAACTCTGAGCGAGACGGCCGTCAAACACGCGTGTATCGACCTCAACGATCTGACGTTCGCAGACCGCACGCCCTATTGGCTGGTACGCCTTGCGATTGAATCGGCCGGCGAGGCGGTCTATCGGTTCGATCAGTGCAAAAGCAGCAAAAGCAGAAAACATCCTCCCCTGGCCAAGATCACCTTTGCCGTCGCCACCCGCGCAGAGGAAAAGGCGTGCGAGCCCGCCATCATCCAAGGCCAGGCCATCGCCCACGGCGTGAAATTCGCCAAGGATCTCGGCAACCTGCCGGGCAATATCTGTACACCCACCTATCTCGCCAAACAGGCCCGCGACCTGATGAAACGGAGCAAGAAGCTCAAGGTCGAGGTGCTGGAAGAGGCCACGATGCGCCGCTTAGGCATGGGCTCGCTGCTGTCGGTCGCGCGTGGCAGCCGCCAACCGCCCAAGCTCATCATCCTGAAATACAACGGCGGCGTACCGAAAGACAAACCGGTCGTGCTGGTCGGCAAGGGGCTCACTTTTGACGCCGGCGGCATCTCGCTCAAGCCGGCCGCGGCCATGGATGAGATGAAATATGACATGTGCGGCGCGGCCAGCGTGCTGGGCACCATCCAGGCCGTGATGGACATGAAACTCCCGATCAATCTGATCGGCGTGATCCCCTCGAGCGAAAACCTGCCCGATGGCAACGCCAACAAGCCGGGCGACATCGTCACCAGCATGTCCGGCCAAACCATCGAGATCCTCAACACCGACGCCGAAGGCCGCCTGATCCTGTGCGATGCCCTCACCTATTCGGAGCGCTTCAAACCCGAGGTGGTAATCGACATCGCCACGCTCACCGGCGCCTGCGTCATCGCGCTCGGCAGCCAGGCCAGCGGCCTGATGGCCAACGACCAGGCGCTGGCCGATCAGCTGCTCGCCGCCGGCCGGGAAAGCGCCGACCGCGCCTGGCAACTGCCATTGTGGGAAGAATACCAGGATCAGCTCAAGAGCCCGTTCGCCGACGTGGCCAACATCGGCGGCCGCGAGGCCGGCACCATCACCGGGGCGTGCTTCCTGGCGCGTTTCACCAAGAAGTTCACCTGGGCGCATCTCGATATCGCCGGCACCGCCTGGAAGAGCAGCAACACCAAGGGCGCCACCGGGCGTCCGGTGCCGTTGCTCACGCAATATCTGATCAAGCGGGTCCAGAAGCCAAAGAGATAATGTATATGGACTGTAGGAGCGAGCCCTGCTCGCGAATTGACCGGAATCGCCTGCAGGGCAGGCTCCTACGGCAGACATATGAACCGTCCGGCTCACGATTTACGGATTTATCAGCCGAGCGGATATATAACACCCGTAGGAGCGAGCCCTGCTCGCGAACATTCGGCGATCGCCTGCAGGGCAGGCTCCTACAAATATCGCTGACCAGATGAACAGATAATCATGACCCAAGTCGATTTCTACATCCTGCCGGATCAACACACCGGCGCGCGCGAGGCCTTCGCCTGTCGCGTGATCGAGAAGGCCTATCAGAAAGGTCACTACGTCTACGTCCACACTGAATCAACGGAACAGGCGCGCTACCTGGACGAAAAACTATGGACCTTCCGTGACGGCAGTTTCGTCCCGCACTTCCTTGCAGAGGAAGCCGGCGAGACCAACACCCCGGTGCTGATCGGCCATCAGGGCGAACCTCCGCTCGAGGCCGATGTGCTGGTCAATCTCGCCAAGGACGTGCCGCTGTTCTTCAGCCGTTTCCTGCGCGTGGCCGAGATCATCGGCGAAGACGAGGAACAAAAGCGCCACGGCCGGGAGCGCTTCCGGTTTTACCGGGATCGCGGCTATCCGCTAAACTCTCACAAGATCGAATCAGGCAATGCCTCATGAGTGAAAACACCCCTCCCAAGCATCCGAACATCCCGCTGCTGAATGACCCGGTCCGAGAAGAGGCGCCGCCGACGCTCAGTGTCAATATCCCGGTCCTCGACGAAATCCTTACCCAGGAGGCCTTGGAAAAAATCCTCTCCTCCAGCTTCGATCTGCCGGAGCAAATGCAAAAGGAGCTGATCGAGCGCATCACGCAGCAGGTGCAAAACCGTTTGAGCCTCACCCTGCCGAAGCTGATGCTGCTGCTGCAAAAAGAAATCATCCAAGGGGTCCACAAGCATATCGCCGAGGCGTTGCCGGAGATCCTCAAGGAACTTGGCAAGCCCGACACGCACAAACCATAGTACCGCCTGTCCATCGCGGGTATAATAGCGGCCTGTTTTTTTGTCATGGCGATCTCCCGCCACCCACCCGAATCGAAGAACCGAGACACACGCCAAAGCGATGGAAAAGACCTACACTCCGCAATCAATCGAGCAACGCTGGTATCAAACCTGGGAAGAAAAGGGCTACTTTGCGCCGCAAGGCGGCGATACGCCCTATTGCATCATGATCCCCCCGCCCAACGTCACCGGCAGTCTGCATATGGGTCACGCCTTCCAGGACACCATCATGGACGCGCTGATTCGCTACCACCGCATGAAGGGCGACAACACCCTGTGGCAGCCGGGCACCGACCACGCCGGTATCGCCACGCAGATGGTAGTCGAGCGCCAGTTGAACGCCGAAGGCAAGACCCGGCACGATCTGGGGCGCGATAAATTCATCGAACGCGTCTGGCAATGGAAGGGCGAATCCGGCGGGACCATCACGCGCCAATTGCGCCGCATGGGCGCCTCGGTCGACTGGTCGCGCGAGCGCTTCACCATGGATGAAGGCCTGTCCAATGCGGTCACGGAAGTCTTCGTGCGCCTGCACGAGGAAGGTCTGATCTATCGCGGCAAACGTCTTGTGAACTGGGACCCGGTGCTGCACACCGCCGTCTCCGATCTCGAGGTCATCTCACAGGAAGAAAACGGCTACCTGTGGCACATGAAATACCCGCTGGTCAACGGCACCGGCCACTTGATCGTCGCCACCACGCGCCCCGAGACCCTGCTGGGTGATGCGGCTGTAGCCGTACATCCGGGGGACGAGCGCTACAAACACCTGATCGGCCAGCTGGTGAAGCTCCCGCTCACTGAACGCACCATCCCCATCATCGCCGACGAATACGTCGATCCCGAATTCGGCACCGGTTGCGTGAAGATTACGCCCGCGCACGACTTCAACGACTATCAAGTGTGGCTGCGCCACCGCAATGAAAACAATATCTCCGCGCTGCCCAACGGCGGTCTGATCAACATCTTCACCATCGATGCCGCGATCATCGGGGCCAACGACGAACACGGCAAGCTGATCCCGGAGGACTTCCACGAACTCGATCGTTATGAAGCTCGCAAGCTGATCCTGGAAGAACTCGGCGCCCTGGGCCTGCTGGAGAAGACCGACGACCACAAGCTGATGGTGCCGCGTGGGGATCGCTCCGGCGCAGTCATCGAGCCCTTCCTCACCGACCAATGGTATGTAAAGACCGCCCCGCTGGCAGAACCAGCGATCAAGGCAGTAGAAGACGGCTCGATCCGTTTCGTGCCGGAGAACTGGAAGAACACCTATTTCGAGTGGATGCGCAACATCGAAGACTGGTGCATCTCGCGACAGATCTGGTGGGGCCATCGCATCCCAGCGTGGTATGACGACAAAGGCGATGTCTATGTCGGCCGTTCCGAGGCCGAGGTGCGTACCAAACACAAGCTCGGCGCCGAGGTCGAACTCAGGCAAGACGAAGACGTGCTCGACACCTGGTTCTCCTCCGCCCTGTGGACCTTCTCCACCCTGGGCTGGCCGGAGCAGACCCCGGAGCTCAAAACCTTCCACCCCACCTCAGTGCTGGTCACGGGCTTTGACATCATCTTCTTCTGGGTCGCCCGCATGATCATGATGGGGCTCAAATTCACCGGGCAGGTCCCCTTCAAAGAAGTGTACGTCCACGGCCTAGTGCGCGACTCGCAAGGCCAGAAGATGTCCAAGTCCAAGGGTAATGTGCTCGACCCGATCGACATCATCGACGGCATTGACCTCGAATCCCTGGTCAAGAAACGCACCTCCGGCATGATGCAGCCGCAATTGGCCGCCAAGATCGAAAAGGCCACGCGCAAGGAATTCCCCGAGGGCATCCCGGCGTTTGGCACCGACGCGCTGCGCTTTACCTTCGCCGCACTCGCCTCCACCGGGCGCGACATCAATTTCGACATGAATCGCATCGAGGGCTACCGCAATTTCTGCAACAAGCTGTGGAACGCCGCGCGCTATGTACTGATGAATACCGAAGGCTACGACTGCGGCAAGGGCGACCTTCCGGTAGAGCTGTCCACCGCTGACAAATGGATCATCTCGCGCCTGCAACGCGCCGAAAAATCGGTGGCCAATGCAATCGACAACTATCGCTTCGACCACGCCGCGCAGACCATTTACGAATTCACCTGGAACGAATACTGCGACTGGTATCTGGAGCTGTCCAAACCAGTGTTGACCGGAGAAAGTTCCGAGGCCGCCAAGCGCGGTACGCGCCGCACCCTGGTACGCGTGCTGGAGACCCTGCTGCGCCTGGCCCACCCGATCACGCCGTATGTGACCGAAGAGATCTGGCAGCGCGTGGCGCCGCTGGCCGGACAGCCCGGTGAAACCATCATGCTACAACCCTACCCGGTTGCTGACGAGAGCAAAATCGACGAGGCCGCCGAGGCCGAAATGCAATGGGTGATGGACTTCATCATCGGCGTGCGCAAGATCCGCTCCGGCATGAACATCCCGCCGGGCAAACCGCTGCCGGTGCTGCTGCAAAACGGCTCAACGACCGACCAGCAACGCCTGGCGCGCAACGCCACCTTCCTGTCGGTGCTGGCCAAGACCGAATCCATCACTTGGCTCAATGCCGGGGAAGAAGCGCCCGAGTCCGCCATTTCATTGATCGGCGAAATGAAGCTGCTGGTGCCAATGGCAGGCCTGATCGACAAAGAAGCCGAACTGGCGCGCCTGGACAAACAGATCGCCAAGCTGGAGAAAGACATCACCAGCGGCGAGACCAAACTCGCCAACCCCGGCTTCGTCGATAAGGCCCCGCCTGCGGTCGTGGAAAAGGAACGCGAACGCATCCAGGAGCTGCGCAACTCGCTCGACCAGCTCCAGGAACAACGCGCCAAGATCCAGGCCATCTGATGGAATGCCGCATCGGGTGCGGTGCCTGCTGCATCGCACCCTCCATCAGCTCACCAATCCCCGGCATGCCCACGGGCAAACCCGCCGGCGTGCGCTGCATCCAGCTGACGCCCGACAATCGTTGCAAACTCTTCAACGACCCCGCCCGGCCCCTCGTCTGCCAGCGCTTTGCGCCAAGCGCGCAGACCTGCGGGGAAGACAACGCATTTGCCCTGCACTATCTGGCGCGCCTGGAACGCGACACCGCAAGTCACTGAGAGACACGCGCCGCGCTCAACCATGTGTGATCCGGATCACATTTTTCCGAATTCAAATCAACCTAGCTCGTCATTCTCCGACAACTTTAGTACGCAAATTCATGAATCAGCGCATAGTGGGCTCAGCCCACGGCACTGCACAAAGCCAAGGAACCCATGTGCTAGAGTCAACCCGCAAAGCGCCAACGACAACAAACCCACCGCCAGCCATCAGTGGATTCAACCACATCAAGCGCTCGTGGGACCCGACACGGAAGATCTTCATCGCCCGCATCATGCCCGGCGAGGTCTATGTCACACGCACTCATGAATTGATCTCGACCTTGCTCGGCTCATGTATCGCGGTCTGCATGCTTGACAAGGTGAATAAGATCGGCGGCATGAATCATTTCATGCTCCCTGCGGGCGCAAATCCCAAAGCGGCGCAGGAAAACGCCAACTACGGCCTATACGCGATGGAATTGCTCATTAACAGCATCATGAAAAACGGCGGCCAGCGGCAACACCTCGAGGCCAAGGTCTTCGGCGGAGGCAATGTGCTGAAAGGCGTCAATTCCAACGTCGGCGGCAAAAACATCGAATTCGTGACCACCTTCCTCAGACAAGAACGCATCCCGATCCTCAGCCAGAACACGGGCGCCAGTTGCGCACAGCAGGTGTATTACCATCCGCTCAGCGGCGATGCCTTTGCCATCCTGCAAGAGCAGGCATCAGCACCGCAAATCAAGGCCGCGGAAAAGGCCTATCACGACAAGATCAACAAAGAAATCGAAGAATCGAGCATCACCTTCTTCGACTAGCACGGATATTTCACCACGAGTCGTCGCGAGGGCGCGTAAGGCATTGAGGATTCGGGACGCACGGAGCTTTTGACGGTGAAGGCATACTCGACGCTATATCGAACCGGCAAAAGCGAGTACGTCACGAAGATTCAAAGGATTACGCGGCCGCAGTAGATTCGTGGTGAAATATCCGGGCTAGCCTCCTCCAGGCCGTCAGAGACGTGAAAGGATGTCGCGGGCAAAACACGGCTTGTAATTCAACCGCAAACCCAATGACTTTTTGTAAACATGAAGCCGTACGTTGAGCTGCCGGACATAGCTCTCGACATAGCTCGTCACCTCATGCAATGATCCGACGCGGTATCCGACTATCTTGCAGCCGCCGTCGGTGATGATATAGGTGAAACACTCTCCTACAGTACCGATGGCGGCAGGCCAGTTGTCACTGTGCACAATGCTCTCGATGCGATATGTCATGACGTTTTCCCCTTGAGTGGGCCACACGGGCTTGCATCTTTCATCCAAAGTGAAATGCGCGGGTTATACGGCAACATCATAAATTCAACGCGCGCGATTGAAGATAGACATCGTTTGTTAAGGAAGTATTGCAGCGATGTGATGTTTTGATGACGATAGCTAGAACGGCGGCAAAGAGGAAAATGGGACTAGCTGCCGCGTCGCTGGATGGATGAAAGAAATATGGCAGGCGTGTAGCAATAAACGATCGGACTTCCTTTGCACGAACTCGTCCGCATACAGAAGATCCCCCAGAATCGCATGACCGAGCGCGCGCATGTGCAGACGCAACTGGTGCGAACGCCCGGTGATCGGCGTCAACTCGACACGGGTGGTTTTATGGGCGTAGTCGCGTTCCACCACCCGATAACGGGTGTGCGCTGCCTTGCCATGCTCATGATCAATCTTCTGACGCGGGCGATTCGGCCAATCGGTGATCATCGGCAAGGTGATTTCGCCCTGGGCCGATTCGACCAGCCCGTCCACAACCGCGAGGTAATGTTTGGTCACCTGGCGCCGTTCGAACAGCATGCCGAGGGCGCGCTGCATTTCCTTGCCACGCGCCATGACCATGAGCCCCGAGGTCTCCATGTCCAGGCGATGCACGACCAAGGCATCGGTAAAACGCGCCTGCACCCGCGCCGCCAAACAATCCTGTTTGTCCGGCCCCCGGCCGGGCACGGAAAGCAGGCCGCTCGGTTTGTTCAGCACCAGCAGGGCCTCATCCGCGTGGATGATCTCCAGACCTGAATCCGGCGGTGGCGTGTAATTACTCATAATTCAAAAATCACAGCGGGCATGACGGGCCAACATTGTCAGTATTTGTTTTGCAACGGCTCCATACTCTGATTACAATCCCTGGAACTTTCGACGAGACACCGCGTCGACACATCACAGCGGCGGACCCCAGCGATGGATTTTCTTATCCATATCTTCATCACCATGTTCATCGTCATCGATCCGATCGGGGTCGCGTCGATCTTCATCGCCATGGTGCGCGGCAGCGATCCCGCCTTCCGTCGCGCCATGGCGCTGCGCAGCACGGCGATCGCCTCGATTATCCTGTTGATCTTTTTCTTCACCGGCGACAGCCTGCTGCACATGCTCGGCATCAGCCTGCCCGCCTTTCGCATCGCCGGTGGCGCCTTGCTGTTCCTGCTCGCCATCGACATGGTGTTCGCGCGCCACTCGGGCCTGCGCTCCACGACGGCCGGCGAGCAGCAGGAGGCCGTGCACAAGCACGACATCTCCGTCTTCCCTCTCGCCTTTCCGCTGATCGCGGGGCCGGGGGCGCTGACCACCGTGCTGCTGATGTCGACCACGCCGAGCACCACGCCGATTTTCATCGGCATGTTCCTCATCCTGCTCTTCGTGCTCGGTCTGACGCTGGTCTCCTTGCTCTATGCCTCGAAGATCTCCGACTTGCTCGGCGAGACCGGCGTCAATGTCATCAGCCGTCTGTTCGGGCTGATCCTGGCCGCGCTGGCGGTGCAGTATGTCATGGATGGCTTGAAGGCTGCATTCGCGCCATAAGCGCAGCGTTTGCCACCGCGCTCGGTCTACTTCAGGGGAGACTCCTCGTTCGTCCCCTTGCGGCGCACGGTCGGCAGAATGACATCGAACACCAGTCCCGACAGGGCGTTGTAGCGGGCCACGCGAAACACCAAGCCGGACACCGGCAGCGGCGGCACCTCCCGCACCTCGCGCAGCAACGGTATGAAGGTCAACGCGACGGCCAGCCGCGCCAGCGCGGAGATCACGAACAGACCCAGCAAGGCGCTGTGCCACTCCAGGTGAAAGTCGCCGATGCTCAGCTCACGCGGCAGCACCATGCCCAGGTAGCCGCCAAGCAAGGCGCCCGCGAATACGCCGACGCACATCAGCACGGTGTGACAGGCGACGTAGGTGGCGCGTTTCGGGCTCGGGACGAGATCATAGATAAAATTCCCCGCACTCAGGCTGAATCCCGCCCAGACCACGCCGCTGAGCATCTGCACGAGAAGGAGATAGGCATAGTCGGTGGAGAACAGCCACAGCAACGGCAGTAGCGGTATTACCAACCCGGTGGTGGCGAGTATCACGCGATTGCCGAACTGATCGCTGATCCTCCCCCACACATTCAGCGTGAGAAACTGCACGATCACCGAAACGGCGGTGTTGACCATGAACAGCAGATAGGAAAATTCCAGATCGCGCAGCATGTAAACAGTGAAAAACGGCGAGGAGATCGCCACCGCCGATTGCATCAGGGCGAAAAACAGCGAAAACCGCGCAAACGGCGAGTGGTGAATCCGCTGCCAGATCTGCGCCGGCGACGGGAGTTTGATCACCTCCGCACTGCGCGGCGGATCATGCATCCCGCGCAGATAATGGGCCGACACCAGCCGTGCCGCGGCCGCAATACTGAAAATGGTGATAAAGCCGTACATGGCCGCCCCATGATCATCGTAGGCATGGAGCAACAACCCGCCGGCGACCAGCGAGAGAAATGAGGTGACGGTGGCCAGGCGGGTGCGCGCGCCGAAGAATCGCCCGCGCAACTGCTCCGGCACCAGGTCCCCCATCATGCTGCTCCACTGCGGAGCGGCGAAATGGGCGCAGGCGAAATAGCACGAGATGCTGATGATGAGCAGCGTGAGCGCATGCTCCGGGAATATCAAGGGCAAGAGGATGATCGGCAGCCAGGATAGCGCCTGGAGATAGACGCCGGCCAGGATGATCGATTTGCGCCAGCCGGTGCGGTTGCCGAGCCAGGCGGAAACCAACTGCGCCAGCGATCCCAGCAAGGGCGGCAAGGAGGCGATGAGGCCGATCTGGGCGGTGCTGGCCTTGAGAAAGACGGCAAAGGCGGAGAAATATGTCTCGCCAAAACCGGCCATGACGGAATAGGCCGCCGCGTCCTTGTGGGAGTTGCGCAGCGACCGCTCGACGACCGGATCGGTGGAATAGGGTTTCGGCACGCTATGCCCCCGCCTTCGAACCGGGCATCAGCGCGGATGAGGCCTACACGCCTCGTACCGGGATGCGCGCAGGCGGCGCTCAGCGCTTGTCGATCGGCACATAATCGATCTGCGACGAACCGACATACACCTGGCGCGGGCGCACAATCCGGCTCGCGCTATCGTCGTGCTGCTCCTTCCATTGCGCGATCCAGCCCGGCAGGCGTCCGATGGCGAAACAGACGGTGAACATATTGGTCGGGATGCCGATGGCGCGCAGCAGGATGCCGCTGTAGAAGTCCACATTCGGATACAGCTTGCGCTGGATGAAATATTCATCGTTCAAGGCCAGCTCCTCCAGCTTGCGCGCGATATCGAGCAAGGGATCGTGGCGTTTCATGGTGGCGAGCACCCGGTCGCACGCGGCCTTGAGGATCTTGGCGCGCGGATCGAAGTTGCGATAGACGCGATGCCCGAAGCCGTACAGCCGGAACGAGTTGTTCTTGTCCTTGGCGTCGCGAATGCATTGCTCGGGCGAGATCCCGCCCTTGTGGATGCGTTCGAGCATGTGCACCACCTCGACGTTCGCGCCGCCGTGCAGCGGACCCCACAAGGCCGAAACCCCGGCCGCGCAGGAGGCGAACAGATTGGCGCGCGCCGAACCCACCACGCGCACAGCGGAGGTACTGCAATTCTGCTCGTGATCGGCGTGCAGGATGAAGAGCAGGTTGAGCGCATCCTCGATCTCGGGCGTGACAATGTATTGCTTGTAGGGCAGCGAAAACATCATGTGCAAGAAGTTGGCGCAATAGCGCAGATTCGGATCGGGGTAGATGAACGGCAGGCCGCGCGAGCGGCGATAGGAAAAGGCGGCGATGGTGCGCACCTTACTGATCAGGCGCGCGGCGGCGGCCACCAAATGATTCGGGTCTTCCATCTCCAAAAACTGTTTGTGGATGCAGGCCAGGTTGTTCAGCGAGGCCGAGAGGATTGCCATCGGCGGCGCATCGGTGGGGATGTGCTGAAATTGATCCTTTATGCCCTCGTGCAACAACTCATTGGCGGTGAGCTGCGCCCGGAAATCCGTCAGCTCCTCGCGCGTGGGCAGGCGGCCGAAGATCAGCAGCCAAGCCACTTCAGTGAAATTGGGCTGATGGAGGGTGAATTGCTCGATCGGGATGCCGCGATAGCGCAGGATGCCCTTCTCGCCATCGATATAGGTGATCGCACTCTTGCAGACAGCGGTATTCCCGAGGGCCGGGTCATAGCTGGTATAGCCGGTCTTGGCCAAAAGTTGCGAGATATCAATGGCCTTGTCACCTTCGGTTCCGACCAGGATGGGCAGCTCGATCTGCTGATCGCCGATGGTGAGTATCGCTTTGTCTGACATGGAGATTCCCCGAAACGGTTGATGGGCCGCAGAAGCTGCAAACCCAAGATATTGGTGCTGAAATTACACTGTTTCGAGGTTTGCCGTAAACATCAATTTGCAAAATCGCCGGGGCTACGCCGCCCCCCCGGAACTCAGGCTGCGGCCACCCGGACCAAGAGCGCGGAGACGTTGTCCGCGCCGCCCGTCCTGTTGGCCGCCTCAATCAGTCGCCGCGTCGTCTCCTCCTCATCACCCGCGCTGGCCTGCAGGATGTGCGCGATCTGCCCGTCCTCCATCTGCTCGGTCAGGCCATCGCTGCACAGCAAAAATACATCACCCGCCGCGACCGGCAGTTCCTGCATCTCCGCCTTCACCTTCGGCTGCGTGCCCAATGTGCGCGTGAGGACATTGTGCAGGCGCGCCCGCTCCTGCGGCGCCACCGCCGCCCCTTGATCGATCATCTCCTGCAGCAGCGAGTGGTCGACGGTCAACCGTTGCAGCACCCCTTCGCGCCAGCGGTAACAGCGTGAATCGCCAATGTGTGCCACCACGACGCGATCACGATAGAACACCAGCAACACGATCGTGGTTCCCATGCCGGTGTATGCCGGATCGGCGTGCGCGGCGGCATACAGATGGGCATTGGCCTTAGTGAGTATGCGATGAACCACCGTGCCGTATTTGCTCAGCCCTTTATTGGGACGCACCCGCGGGGTGTGCGCGAGCTCCTGGGCGAGTCTTTTGAGGATGAAATCGACCGCCATGCGGCTGGCCACATCGCCCGCCCGGTGGCCACCCATCCCGTCGGCCAGCACGGCGATGCCGCGCGCGGCATCCCAGCCGAGCGCGTCTTCATTGCGCTCGCGCATCCGGCCGATATCGCTCAGGCCACTCATATGCAAAGAATATTGTTGATCCATCGGGGTGTTCTCCTCCCGCTGTGGCTCCCGTGGCATGCCCCGGCGCGATGCGCGAAGATCGCCGGAAAATGTCCACACACTCATCGTGAAATATTAGCGATCACTAAAGTATAGATGCAGGCTGGAGAAGAATGGCGAACTCAGTTCACAGATGCAGGCTGCCGGGAATGGTCAGTCCACATGGCCCTGCCTCCCCTGGAGTCGTTCCGCGCGCGGACGGTCGTTCGGACCACCCACTCCCGAAGAAAACAGGAGCGGCCTTTGGCGCGGTTTCACAATCAAGAATTATGCGCGGATGGCTTTACCTGGTAAGATGCGCGCCGTCGTGACGCCTCCCGCTGGCGTCCAAAAAGAGTTAGCGTAGCGCCGAATGTGGTAAAAAAATCATGAGTCGATTCTGGAGTCCGGTCGTCCGCACCTTGCCCCCTTATATCCCCGGTGAACAGCTCAAGCTGAGCACGCTCGACACCCATGAGAATCCCCTTGGCTCCTCGCCCACGATCCCGGCTCAGCGCCTGCGCGGAATCATTCAAGGCCACGGCGAACCCGGCGCATGAATACCCGGCATTCCATCGTGATCCTTTTGGTGATCGCCGTGATCGCCGCGGCGTACTTCAGCAACCAAGCCACGCCCCCGCCCGGCGCAGCGGGTTCGTCCGCACGGCCCGCGCCCGAAGCCTGCGCCGTCGCCGGCCAGGCCGATGGCCATGTCCTCGCCCTCTCCTGGCAACCGGGCTTCTGCGAAACCAACCGCCGCAAACCCGAGTGCCGCGACAACACCGAAAACCCGCCGGCGTACGAATTCAGTCTGCACGGCCTCTGGCCGAACAAGGATTCCTGCGGGACGCGGTACGGCTATTGCGGGCCGGTAAAGAGCTCGGACAAAGGCTTCTGTAATCTGCCGCCCGTACCCCTGGCGCCAGCGACGCAAGCCGCCCTGGCCCAGGTGATGCCGAGCGCGGAGGCCGGCTCGTGTCTGGAGCGTCATGAATGGCACAAGCACGGCACCTGCCAAACCCAATGGGATGCCGACGAGTATTACCGGCTCTCGATCCGTTTGACGGAAGAGTTCAATCATCCCGCCCTGGTGGCCTTCATCCGTGATCACTACGGCGCCACCGTCGAGGTGAAGGATTTCCATCAAACGGTGGATGAGGCATTCGGGAAGGAAGCATCAAAACGGCTGCGCCTGGGGTGCAAGAAGGGCAATCTGGTAGACGTCTACCTCGCGCTCCCGGCTGTGATCCCGGCCACAGAAACGTTGCCCCGATTGATACAGGATGCCGAGTCCGTTGATCACGGCAATTGCGGCGCGCGATTCAAGCTCGACGCCGCCGGGTACGAATGAGCCCGTCAGCCGTGCGCCTGCAGGCTGTTTATTCAGTACGGAAAGTATTATATTTAGGGACCGCCACAACACAGGCACCGGGGGACTGATGGGCGTATCTCTTTGTTTTAACAAAAAATATCTTTTTCATCCGCCGGCATCATTGCGTGATTTTAACTACGCAATCATTTCCTCCGCGAAATAAAGCAAATGAAAGGCCGCCGGGTGTACCTACGTCTTCTTGCCGTACCGCTGTCCCTTATCCTAAGCCTTTCGGCCTCGCACGCGGCAGGCCAGGAATCCGGCGTTACGGTGCCAGCGGAAGCGGAAGAGCCCGTTGAAGTCTACGAATACATGACCGCACCGCCGGTTCAGACCGAACCGGAGTTCATCGGCACAGGCCCATTCATATGGTTCGAACCCTCCTGGGGGCCGGGTAGCATCGGCATCACCGAAGGATTCAAGTTCAAGTACGGGCGGGAGCAGCAGCTCTACGGAATCGAATTCTCCACCACGAAAGATTACTGCAGCCATACGGTCGATTGCCCCATGGACAAGAACACCGGGGAATCCTTTTCCCAGGAATACAGCGAGATCAACCTGCTCGTTGGATACCGCTGGTTCGGGCGCTTCTATCACTTCTCGGGCGACGTCGGCCTGGGTTATCTGAGCGGTAAAGTGACCGACGAATGCACCCCCACCTCGATTCGCAAGATCGAACTGTGCGAAAAGTCCAAGATTGGCACCCTCGCGGTCCCGGTGGATTTCACTCTGCTCTTCGGCAAATATTTCGGCGCGGGCATCAATTTTCACGCCACAGTGAGCCCTGACATCCAGCTCTACTCCATCTCCATGATCTTCGCCTTTGGCAACTTCAACTGAAAAAGCCTAACATCTCCACCATCCCTGCTAGTCGAGCTGCAATCCCATGGCCGTGATGCTATTCAAATTGAAGAACGTACCCGAAGACGAGGCCGACGAAGTGCGCGCCCTGTTGCAGGAGCACGCCATCCGTTTCTACGAGACACCGCCCAGCCGCTGGGGTATCTCGATGGAGGCCATCTGGCTGGAAGATGAGGCGCAACTCGCCGCCGCCCGGCAATTGCTCGACGACTACCAGAAAGCGCGCACCGCGCGCATCAGAACCGAATATCAGCGCCAGCGCGCCGCAGGCGAAGCGCCGGGACTGATCGACAACATCAAACGGCATCCCCTGCAATTCATCGCCATCGTGCTCTTCATCCTGTTCATCCTTTACGTTTCGACCGTGCCTTTTCTCGACCTCGGCAAGTGATGCCGGTTCAAGCCCGGCCTGAGGGAGATTCACGCCCCGACTCGGCTATACGCGGTCAGCACACAGCGCACGGGCGCAAATAAAAAACCCTGCACAGAGGCAGGGCTGTCGAGGCAGATGCGCAACGTCGCTCAGTGTTTGCCGTTGCGAATCGGATTGATCTTGCCGCATCCCCATTTGGTAACGCTGGTCAGATCGAGCTCGGTGGTCTCATCCATTTTGCAGTCGGGCTTTACCCGAAAGATCGTGATGGTGCACATATCCTTCTGCGCCCGTATCGTTTTGTCGCCATAGTAGCGTGGCTGAAGTATAACTTGCGTCACTTCCTCGCCATC
This sequence comes from Pseudomonadota bacterium, assembly GCA_040752855.1. Lineage (GTDB taxonomy): Bacteria > Pseudomonadota > Gammaproteobacteria > RBG-16-57-12 > RBG-16-57-12 > JBFMHP01. The sequence goes on from JBFMHP010000023.1 coordinate 78,384, forward strand.
AATATCGAATGGTTGATCAAGGTTTGCCAGGAAATATTCCGCGCGATCCCTCGTTTTGACGATTCCCACCTCGGCAACATGCAGCGGATTCTGATTCAGAAATCCCTGCGGTTCATACACCTCGATCACATGGGTTGCCTTCCCATTTAGTGGTTCTGTAAGCATCTTATACCTCCCATGCCATCATTGATTAAAGACAACATCCGTCCTCCCTTGAATTTGATTCTGGATCAGTTCCTCAAGATTGACAAGAACATTCACACAATCAATGCAGGGATTAGAGTGATTCCAATTTTTTCGCAGCCTGCACGCCCTCAGCTTCGTTCACTCGGGAAAGGAAAAACAGCCCGAGCACGAACAGCACTAGAATGGAAAGGATGGAAAGCCGGCTACTGCCCGTCAGCACCGCGACCCAGCCCATCAACAAGGGGCCGATCACCGCGGCGAATTTGCCAAGCATATTGAAAAACCCGAAGAACTCGGCCGATTTGTTCTTGGGAATGATGCGCGCGTAAAGCGACCGGCTCAGCGACTGCACACCGCCTTGCACCAATCCGATCACCACCGCCAGGATATAGAACTCATACACCGCTTCGAGAAAATACCCGTAGATGCACACCATGATGTAAACACTGATCGCGATATAGAGCGCAGGCTTGGTACCGATGCGTTCGCCGAGATAACCAAAGGCGATCGCCGCGGGGAAGCCGACGAACTGCGTGATCAACAAGGCCACAATCAGGCTGTTTTGCTCAAAGCCAAGCGACAGGCCGTAGTCAACCGCCATGCGGACGATGGTGTCGACACCATCGATATAGAGCCAATACCCCACCAAAAACAACGACACCACGCGCAACTGGCGCAACTCGTGAAAGGTGGCGGACAACTGCTGAAACCCGGCGCGCGTGGCGGCGATGATACCGATTTTTTCCGCGCGTTTTTCTTCCTCCACCCACAACAGCAGCGGCACGGTGAACGCTGCCCACCACAGCGCCACCGTCACAAACGACACCTGCACGGCCTGTGCGGCATCGGCCAGACCGAAGGCGGATGGAAAAAGCGTCATCAGCACATTGACCATAAACAGCAGACCGCCGCCGAGATAACCATAGGCGTAACCGAGCGCGGATACCTTGTCCATCCGCTCATGGCTGGCGACATTCACGATCAAGGCATCATAAAAAATGACGCTGCCGGAATACCCGAGCGTGGCCAGGATATAAATCAACACGGCCAGCTCCCACTCCCCGCGCCCCGCCATCACCAAGGCACCGCTCATCACCGCGCCCATGAAAGCAAAAAAGATCAGAAAACGTTTTTTGGCGCTGCCGCGGTCGGCGATCGCGCCGAGGATGGGTGCGAGCAGCACCACGATCAGGCTGGCGATCGAATTGGCTAAGCCGAGATAAAAACTACTGTCGGTGGCCGGCAGATCATGCGCCCAGAAATTCTTAAAAAAGACCGGGAAGAATCCGGCCATCACCGTGGTGGTATAGGCTGAGTTGGCCCAATCATACATGGCCCACGCAAAAATCTTTTTGTCCTTGATCAGCGCGCGCATCAGCCGCCGCTCGCCTCGTCGAGTTCCGCCCAGCGCGCATAGAGTTTTTCGAGATCCGCTTCGGCCGCGCTAAGCTTGGCGAGCGCCGCATTCATTTCATCGTGCGGGCGTTGATAAAAATCCGGCTGATTGACCAGCGCGCGCATCGCATCGAGCGCTTGTTCCAGCGCCTCGATCTGCGCGGGCAGCGCATCGAGTTCGCGCTGATCCTTGTAGCTCAATTTCTTCGCGGGCTTTTTCGGTTTGTCTTTTGTCTCGACCGGTTTCTTTTCCGAAACGGCTGCTGTCCCGATCGACTTGCGCTGGCGCAACCAATCGGCATACCCGCCGACGTATTCGTGGATCACCCCGTCGCCTTCAAACACGATTGTTGAGGTCACCACATTATCCAAAAAGGCGCGGTCATGGCTGACCACCAGCAAGGTGCCTTGGTATTCCGTGAGCAGTTCTTCGAGCAATTCCAGGGTTTCGATATCCAGATCGTTGGTCGGTTCGTCCAGCACCAGCAGATTCGCCGGCCGCGTGAACAGCTTCGCCAGCATCAGCCGGTTGCGCTCGCCGCCTGAGAGGCTGCTCACCGGCGAACGCGCGCGCTCCGGCGCGAATAAGAAGTCTTGCAGATAACCCATGACGTGCTGGCTGCGCTCGTTGATCTGCACATAATCGTTACCGTCATTCACATTATCGAAGACGGTCTTGTTCTCATCGAGCAGCGCGCGTTGTTGATCGAAATACGCGACCTGCAACTTGGTGCCCATGCGCAGCGTGCCGCTGTCGGGCTCCAGTTCACCCAGCAGGATCTTGAGCAAGGTGCTCTTGCCCGCACCATTGGGCCCGATCAAGCCGATGCGGTCACCGCGCATGATAGAGGTGGAGAAATCGCGGATGATGGGCTTGCCAGCGAAACTCTTGGCGATGTGTTCGGCCTCCACCACCAGCTTGCCGGAGGCCTGGCCGCTTTCCAACGCAAGCTTGGCCTTTCCCTGAAGTCCGATGCGCTCGCGATGCTGTTCACGCAGGGCCTTGAGCGCCCGCACCCGGCCCTCATTGCGCGTGCGCCGCGCCTTGATGCCTTGGCGAATCCACGCCTCTTCCTGCGCCAGCTTCTTATCGAACTTGGCGTTGTGATCGGCCTCAACGGCCCAGCGCTCTTCGCGTTTTTGCAAATAGGTTTGGTAATCACCCGGCCACAGCGTCAATTGACCGCGATCGAGTTCCAGGATGCTCGTGGCCAGGCGTTGCAGAAAGGCGCGGTCGTGGGTGATGAACAGCAAGGCGCCTTGATAGGTAGCGAGAAACTCTTCCAGCCAGGTAATGGATTCGATATCGAGGTGGTTGGTCGGCTCGTCGAGCAGCAACAGATCCGGCTCAATGACCAGCGCACGCGCCAGCAGTACGCGGCGACGCTGTCCACCGGAGAGGCTGTTGAGCGTGCGATCCGCCGGCAGAGCAAGGCGCGCGAGCACCGCCTCCACGCGCTGCTCCAGCATCCAGCCATCGGCGGCCTCCAAGGCCTCCTGCCACTTGCCCATCGCTGCGACGTGCTCAGGCGACGGGTCCTTGGCCACCAAGGTCGCGGCATGGTGGTACTGCCGGACCAGCTCGCCCAGTTCCCCCAGTCCACTGGCCACCACATCGAACACCGAGCGCGCATCGTCGATCGGCACCTCCTGCGCAAGATAGGCCAGCTTCAGACCATCGCGGCGCCACACGCGCCCATCATCCGGCTTCTCCTCCCCGCTGATCACCCTCATCATGCTCGACTTACCCGCCCCATTGCGCCCGACCAGACACATCCGCGCCCCTTCCGGGATTTGCAGATCGACATGATCCAGCAGCGGATGATGGCCGTAGGCGAGACAGACTTGTTCGAGACTCAGGAGAGGTGCCGACATGGACGCTGATACCTTATATATGCAGTGGCGCAGTGTAGCGCCCACAGCGCAGCCCAGCAATGGGCTGGTTGAACCGCGTGACTTGTGCCAGCATTATTTATCCGGCGAGAATGCCCCGTAGGAGCGAGCCCCGCTCGCGAACACACCCACAATCGCCTGCACGGCAGGCTCCCTCGGCACAATCGATCCAGCACGCCCCCGTAGGAGCGAGCCCTGCTCGCGAACAACCCGCAATCGCCTGCATGGCAGGCTCCTACGATACGATCGATCTCGCATGCGCTAGAATAACAATTCATGAATTCACATAACGCGCACCCAAAATCGCATGCAATACAAGGACTACTACCAAATCCTAGGCGTCGCCCGCGACGCCCCGCAGAGCGAGATCAAACGCGCCTATCACAAGCTCGCGCGCAAGTATCATCCGGATGTCAGCAAGGAGGCCAACGCCGAGGAACATTTCAAAGATCTGGTCGAGGCCTACGAGGTATTGAAAGACCCGAAGAAACGCACCGCCTACGATCAGCTCGGCACACAGTGGCAAGCCGGCCAAGAGTTTAAGGCCCCGCCCGGCTGGCAACATTTCGAATTCAGCACCGGCGACTTGGGCGATCTGCACGGCTTCAGCGATTTCTTCCAAAGCCTGTTCGGCGGCGAATCGCCCTTCTTCCGCGGCGAAACACGCCGCACCGGATTCGCCATGCGCGGCGAGGACCGTCACATGCGCCTCGACATCAGCCTGGAAGAGGCCTTTCACGGCGCCCAGCGCACCTTGCAACTGCAAGAGCCGGTCTACGACAACCAGGGCCGCATGTCACTCCGCACCCACAGCCTGAACGTAAAGATCCCGGCCGGCATCCACGAAGGCCAACGCATCCGCTTAGCCGGCCAAGGCGAGCCCGGCATGAGCCAGGGCCCGCGCGGCGACCTGTATTTGGAAGTCCACCTGCTGCCGCATCGACTCTACCGGCCAGTAAAAAAAGACATCTACCTCAACCTGCCGATCGCCCCCTGGGAAGCCGCCCTGGGCTGCACCCTTAAAGCCCCCACCCTCGGCGGCCACGTCGAGGTGAAGATCCCACCCGGCTCACAAAGCGGCAGCAAACTGCGCCTCAAGGGACGCGGTCTGCCCGGCACCCCGCCCGGCGATCAATACCTGGTATTGCAGATCATGACCCCCAAAGCCAAAACCGAACAGCAACGGCGGCTTTATCGCGAGCTGGCCGAAACGTTTGATTACGATCCACGCCGTGATACCGGAGTCGCCCCATGAGTGACAATCCCCACCTCCCCTCGCTCCTGCTCGATGAAGACATGCTGCTCACGCTCCAAGAGCTGTGCCACTACTGCGACATGCAAGCCGAACAAATCCTCTCCATGGTCGACCAAGGCATCCTCGAACCCCAACACGGCCCCGCCCCCGAACGCTGGCGCTTCACCGCCGTCATGGTCCACCGCGTGCAACTCGTCAAACGCCTGCAACGCGATCTCGATCTAAACTTGCCTGGCGCTGCACTGGCAGTGGATCTGATCGATGAAGTCAAACACCTGCGCGAGCAGGTACGCGCGTTGGAAAAACTGCTATTCGAAGACTAGGCAAATGGTGCATCGAATGCACCTACCAAACTTACCCAAGCCGAGCAAACGGGTAGTTGGGGTAGGCCGGCATAAGCGCCAGCGTTGCCGGCATCATGACCGCCGGGAACGGCTGCGCCTTATCCCGGCCTACCCTACTGCGAACGAATGCACCCTCCAAAACTTACCCTGTAGGAGCAAGCTTCAGCTGCGATCCCCTACAACCATTCCAAGCAACGCCAGGAGGAATGCGATACGAAATTCCGCCTGTTTCTATCATGTTATTGAGCGCTGATATTGCGATGAACTATTGACCAGCATGGTTGAAGTGATCTAAATTCAAAATCCAGCCAGTCCATCTTCATCCGGATTTCATATCAACGTACAGGGAGGTACAAAATGCCCCGCCAGATCAACTCGCCGAGCACAGCACTCGTAGCATCGATCATGAAAACTTGGTTATCAAGGAGAATGATGCAGTTCACCGCATCCTACTTGCTAGGAAGGTATAAAATGTCCCACCAAGTTTGCACAGCACACTTCAAAGCGACGATGTCGCGAAAATTGTTTACTCATTTATTGATTGCTCTAATTGTCGCTACAATGCGAGTGAGTCCTGCAAATTCAGCAGACCAATGTTTGCCAGATATATTACCTCGAATTGATTGGCTGCTATATTATCCGGACTCCTGGCATCCTGGCGAACCTTTCAATCGTATGACAGGCCAACGCTCTGCTACATTTACAGAAAAGGATTTAGACGGACCACCACCTAGTAATATATGTAGTCTACTAGACCCAGAACATCCTAATTTAGTTCAGTATCATCCAGATCCCGCTACTCCACTCAGAGACTCCTGGTATTGTGAAATTGATGGCCACGTCCGTGCTAGTCAGGTACGAGCTACCCCTGTTTGTGAAAGCGAAGATAGCAGATATTCTCCCTGGTATGTATTAGAATTAAATAGCCAGGGATATTATCAATGCAACTACACACAAGAATGCTGGCAAATATCTGCAGACAATATTAAGTCTAAGCCAGGCTCATGTCCTTCTGTGGGCAATCCGATTAATCCGATATCCGGGAACAAATTTCATTCCGAACATTTGTTGGTTGGAAAGAATGGGGCAGGGATTGATTTTTCTATTTTTTATAATAGCCAAGCACACAAACGATCTTCACTTGGAGAGAAGTGGCAGCATAATTACAGCAGAACGGTCGAATTTACCTCTATGGTTAAAGAGGCTCAGCAGTCAGCAGCGCATGCAGGTTCAGCGCATGTGAGTGCTGGATACCTTTCTATAGCTGACGCATGCACCCATGGATGGAACGATATAAAATCGAATTTCAGCGATGCATCATCAGCCACGGCTACTACATCCGACATCGGTTGCAAAATTACAAAAGCCGACAATACTACGTGGGACATTTTGCCCATATTCAATAGGGATACGAATCAGATTTCAAAAAGTTACTGGCCACCTTTATTAGCCACAAGGGAAGATGGCTCTGTTATTGAGCTTCATAAGAAATCCCGAGGTGTTTGGGCGAATAACGCAGCCACAAATGAATATGTCGAAAGCATACTCGACAGCAACATGATTCAAACAGGGTATAGACTCTATAACAAAAATAACGAAATAGAAACTTATACGCTTGAAGGAAAGTTAGTGTCCATTGAGGGCATTTTTGGAAACACAAAAACGTTTACTTACCAAGCAGGAATGCTTGCTAAGATTGCCACGACTTTAGGCGAATCCCTAACGTTTACTTACTATCCTTCAGGAATCCTCAAAGCAATGTCGGATCAATCGGGTAGAACCTGGGAGTTTTTGTATGACGATGTGGGGAACCTGAAGTTTGTAAGGTATCCAGATGGAACGCCCGGCAATAACTCGGATAACCCTATACGACAATTTCACTATGAGAGTCAGTCTTTCCCAAACCACCTTACCGGGATTACAGATGAATTAGGAATTCGATATAGCACTTACGAATACGATGGACAAGGCCGAGCGACATCCACATATCATGGACCACAAACGCAAGTGCTTGCAGGCCGTATCGAAGGGGTGAATGTTGAATTTCAACCCGATGGAACGAGGGTTGTAACGAACAGCCGGGGAAATACGAGTACCTATGATTCCAAGAGACAGCAAGGCGAGGATCTTGTTACCGACATTTCCGGCGCAGGTTGCCCCTCGTGTGGCGGCAGCAATACCCGCTACAACTATGACCCAACCACCAACAAGCTGCTAAGCAAAACCCAAAACGGCACCACCACCCAATACGGCAACTACGACAGCAAAGGCAACTACGGCCACAAGATCGAAGCCTTTGGCACGGCGCAACAACGCCGCTTCGACTACACCTACGACTCGCGCTTCCAATCCAAGATCGCCACGATCACCGAGCCCTCGGTCTACGGCGCCGGGCAGAAGCTCACCACCTACACCTATGATGATTACGGCAACCGCACCTCGGAGACCATCGATGGTTACCGCCCCGACGGCACGCCGGTCTCCCGTACCACCACCTATCAGTACAACGGCCCGCTGCATCAACTGAGTCAAATCGACGGCCCGCGCACCGATGTCGTCGATGTCACCACCTTCGACTATCACCCGTTTACCGCCTACGATCCGACCTTCCCCACGCCTTTTGATCCCAACAACGGGCGGTTATTGCGTGTCACCGGCCCCGCCGGAGTGCTGCGCAACAACATCCAATATTCTCCGACCGGCAAGATCTTGAGTGAGGATCGTCCCAACGGCCTGCGGCTGAATTACAGCTACTATCCCGGCAACGACCGCCTGGAACGGCTCACCGAAACCGACACGCGCACCGGCCATGCCCGTGTCACACGCTGGACGTATCTGGCCACCGGTGAGGTGGAGACCGTCACCCGCGGCTACGGCACCGCCGAGGCCACCACCCTCACCCTGCGCTATGACGATGCCCGCCGCCTGACCCGCATCACCGACGGCCTGGGCAACTACATGGAGTACACGCTGGATACTGAGGGCAACAAAGAGGCCGAGCAGATCTACGACGCCAGCGGCGTGCTGAAAAAACAACTCACCCAGACCTTCGATCAATACAACCGGCTCGACACCAGCACCCAGGCCAACGAAGTGCGCAATCCCGACTTCGCCCCCGACGGCACGCTCGACAAGCTCACCGACAGCCGAAACATGGTCACCGACTACAGCTACGACAGCCTCAAGCGCCTGACCCGCGCCGTGCAAGACAGCACCGCGCTCGATCCGAGCACCGCCAACACCGCCACCGACTACGGCTACGATGCCGCCGACCGCCTTACCTCGGTGAAAGACACCAAGGGCAACACCACCACCTATGTCTACGACGACCTCGGCAACCTGCTCGAGCAGCGCAGCCCCGATACCGGTATCACGCGCTTTACCTACGATGCAGCCGGCAACCTCACGACCAAACTCGACGCCAACGGCAACAGCTTCAGTTACCGCTATGATGCCGCCAATCGCCTCACCCAGGTCGACACCTACGGCACCGACGCCGACATCACCTATACCTACGACACCTGTGCCGCCGGCAAGCTCTGCGCCCTAACCCGAGGAGCGGCCACCGTCAGCTACAACTACAACGCCTTCGGCGACCTGGAGTATCTCAACCAGCGTGTCGAAACCTGGCAATACGTCGATACCGCCGATGTGGCCATGAGCTACGGCTATGATGCCGCCGGTCGCGTCGCCACCCTCACCTATCCGAGCGGGGCGCTCATCACCTACACCTATGACGCCGCCGGCCAAGTCAGCAGCGTGGCATTGAACGGCAGCCCCCTGATCAGCAACGTGCAATACCAGCCCTTCGGCGCCATGACCAGCGCCAGCTACGGCAACGGCCTAAGCTATTACGGCTCGCAAGACCTTGCCTACCGTCCCTATGTCAGCAACATCGGCACCGGCGGCAAATATGAGATCATGAGCGAGTACGACGGCAACGGCAATCCCCTGCTCATCTACAAAACCGGCGACACCTACACCCACAGCTTCGATCTGTTAAACCGCCTCGACGTCACCAGCGGCTTCTACGGCACGCAGGACTTCGACTACGACGCCAACGGCAACCAAACCGCGCTGAAGATCGGCACCTACACCAAAGCGTATCAATATGAACCGGGCAGCAACCGCCAAAGCCACAGTGGCCCGTTTGCCAACAACGTCGATG
>JBFMHP010000024.1:0-3510 GCA_040752855.1 Pseudomonadota bacterium
ATCTAAAGAGACCACCAGCAGTATAAAGAGCGATATTTCCACTATGTCTGCAGGCGAAAACAAAAATGCGGTGCCCGTCTCGGAGTGGATTGGCGTTTTCCGGGCGACCAACCCTAAACCAGGTGATGCCAACGTGACAGTGCAAGTATCCCCTACAGGGGATTTGACTTTTCAATCAAGTAGTGGTTTGCGTGGAAAAGGTCGCATGACAGAAGAGTCAGGGAAGATAACGGCATCGGTTGTTGCAACTTCCCCACGGGGCGCAGACGGTCGTCCTGTGTTCGGGGCCAGCGAAATCGTTTTCGATCTGAACGGCAGCATTCGCAATGGCGTCATGACGGGCGGCTATACGAGTGTCGCTGAGTCAGGAGTGTTCGTGCTGTGCGATGCGGAAGCCAGAAAAAACTCGGATGTCAACTGCAGCGAGCCTCCCAGCGGAGGTGCCGTGCTAAAAAATGTGCTTGATGTGTTAAAAGTTTTGACTGGCAAGTAAGAAAACATCATCGTAGGGGAGCGAAGAAGTGAAAGCACTCGGTAATTTTCTGTGGTTTATTTTGGGTGGTGTATTCATGGGTTTGAGCTGGTGGTTTTTCTCCGCGCTGGCTTTCTTGTCCATCGTTGGCATCCCGTGGGCCAGAGCCGGTTTCGTAATCGGAAAGTTCGCATTTTTTCCGTTCGGTAGGGAGGCGATCAGCCGTAAGGACTTGACAGGGCAAGACGACATCGGTACGGGGGCGTTGGGTACGATAGGAAACGTGATCTGGTTTGTCTTTGCGGGTATCTGGTTAGCCATCGGACATATGCTCGCGGCGTTAGCGTGTTTTGTAACGATCATTGGCATTCCTTTCGGAATTCAACACTTGAAGCTGGCTGGGATAGCGCTGGCTCCGATTGGCAAGACCATTGTGCCGATTGGCATGCGGCTTGCGAAGTAAGTCTTAAGATCGGGATAGGGGCGGCCAGATTACCTGACCGACCCCTCCCACACCACCCGGCATGCGGGTCCGCACGGGGCGGTTCGAGAAGTTGAGGTCATGAGAGCCGGGGTACGCCGAGTCTGTCGAAATAGGCCATGGTCAGCACCCGTTTGATGTCGCCATTGCTGTTCCGCCACCAGCAGTGCAGGATTTAAGGGTCAGTCCTTTACTTTGTAGCGACTCCGCACGTGAGCCTCGCCCAGGAACAGGCCATACCTCTTGAACCCCGTTTGCCGTGCTCGCCCTGAGTGTCCGTGACGCGTAGTGCTTGCTGTCCTCGCCTCCCCGACGGGCTACGAATTAAAGGCCTGGCCCTCCCCCGCCCTTGGCGCATCCGCCTACCTGGGCCATCCCCAAGCGCATGTCGGCCACCCGGCGTTGCAGCTCGGCGAGGGCGTCGCGGACTTCGCGGTCGTTGATCTGGATGGTGATCATTGGCTATCCTTACATAGGGGACCGGTGACACACACCGTTGTGGTCATACCACGAAGCGCTTCGGGCGTAGGGGTCGGGTCACCTTGGTCTCCTCCTGATGACGTACATGGTATCGAGCGTGAGCATGCGACGCCCGCCGATCGCCTCGAAGACCGCGACGATCTCCTCTTCGCCGTCAACCCAGCGGGCCCGCACAAGTGGGTTTTTCGTGCGCCACGATCTTCCCCCATCCTCGATAGCGCCGTTCAGTATCGCGGCAGGCAGCCGCGTGTAGTCCGCCGCAGTCACTGCGCGCTGTCCGCGCGGCGCTTCGACGGTTTCGTCTCCATGCTCGCCAAAGATGTGGCGCGGCGCATCTGCATTGACGGTCCAGTCGTACATCTCCCGCGCCACGGCTTCCACGCCGGTCATCCGGGCGATGGCCTCGCTTTCCGCGCGGGCGAGCAGTCCTATGGTGATGTACTGATCCATGCCGCGCCGTGCGGCCTCGTCACGCAGCGCGTCGCGGACTTCGCAGTCATTGATCTGGATGGTGATCATGGGTTATCCTTCGGGCGCCATTGGCATGGAAGGCTGCGATCCTAACCATACAATGCCAGGCTGACCAGGGGTGGCGCAGCGCCCCTGGTCTTTCATTTCGGCCATCGACGCATCCCTGTGCGCTGGAGTTCGGACAGCGCGTCGCGCACTTCGCGGTCTTTGATCTGGATAGTGATCTCATGTGCTATGCTTGAACGAGGTCTGTGCGCGGTGTACCCCGATGGGTAAGGGGGCGTGGCTGCGCAAACGCAGCCGCGTTGATGCTGGTTCGAGTCCAACCCCGCGTCACAGGCCGCCTTCAATGAGCTGGTACATACCGCCGATCTCCGCGCGCAGCGTGTTCAGCGCATCGGCATACACTGTGTGGCCGGTTTGTACGATGTTCATCAGGCCGGTTTTCTTCAGCCGGTAATTCACCCGCACTACCAGCTTCGCGCCGTTTGCCGTGGCGTAGATCAACAGCAGCGCCTGGCCATGTGCACCTCGTCCTGCGCGCCGCTGGCCTGCGCATCCGCATCGGGCAGGTGCGCGATCAGGACCCCCGCTGGGAGCGCACCCATCTTCGAACGAACCGTGTGCTACGCTCTCGGTGTGGCCGGGTGCATCCCGCCGTCGTGCTCATACCACGAAGCGTCACGGACGTAGGGTGGGGGGACGGCCACCCTCGGCGTAGATGGCAACGCCGACATCTGGCCTTCCGCATGCCTGTCACCGTCTCGAATCGGCGTAGTTGCAGGCTATAGCAGCACGCGCAGGAAGATCAGCGCGATCCAGGCGATGAAGGCATACGCCGTGAACGCGCCGGCGAGCGCGCCGCCGTGTGCGAACATGAGGATGACGCCGAGCAGCGTGGCCCAGAACGCCGCGCTGGTGAGCGAGTCGATGATCCCGTCGATCTTCTCCACGGCTGGGGTATTCAGGATCCGACCATCGGCTTGAAGCGGACCTTGCCAAGCCCAGGGGTTTCCGGCCAGATCGCCCGCACCGCGGTCGCGGTCGCCGGGCTTGGCAAGGAGGCGGACAAGATCGCGCCCATGACGCCGACGCCGAACACCAGCAGCGCAATGGGGCCAGGTGCAAGCCAGATATCGAATGTTTTGCGGTGACCGAGCATGACCGGTTCGATCAATTGCCAGCATGCGACCTGATATCGCGCTCGGCCTGCGCCAGACGTTTGATTCCCGTCGACGCGGTCGGGTCCTGCCAGACGGGTTCCGCCGCATACCCTTCGCCGAGGCCGATGAACAGCAGCCGGAACAGGGTGACGAGAATGCCGAACAGGTTGAACAGAAACAGCAAGCCCACGAACGCCCATGCGACCAGGTGCATGGTCAAGAGCAGCGGCAGCGACAGGATGAGCAGAACCGGCGCTACCACAGGAATGTCGATCTTGAGGTTCATGAGGATTGAAGAGTAAGCGGCGACGGTCTGGCTGTCAAAGTCGTGTATTCGTCCCGTACCTCCGGCACTCGGGCTACGTCCCGCAGCGCCAGCGCCCAAGACTGGATGCCTCGGCATGGCCGGGACACGGACTGCCGCAGCAGGATGGCCGCTCGTT
>JBFMHP010000025.1:0-153626 GCA_040752855.1 Pseudomonadota bacterium
CGAGTGCGCTTGCGGAACTTTTCGAAACTGCCTTCGGCGAGCGTTTGTTGTTTCATCCAGATATTCCATCTCTTGTTTGTTGCGCTCTATTATCGCAGACTTTAGGAATTAATCAGAGGTTCCTTAGTTCAACTTACATCCTTGTCAGAGACGTGAAGTACGACATCGGCACAGGGTTCAGAAGATTTTTTCTGATTCTCTAAGCTCTTTTTGAAAGAACGTTCATTTATGCTCCAAGTAAGCAAGCCGAATAACAACCCGGCAAGGCATCCAGCAATAAGCTGGAAAGCTATCCAAGAGAGAGGGTACTTGCTCGTTTCCGAATAAAACCAGCTATCTGGTTTAGGCCCCCAACTACGACAAATGTAACAAACACAAACAAAGGAAGCCCCCATAAGATTACTCCGCGCCATAGTACGAAAGACCATTTTCCTTTCTTTCTGGTTTGCTCCCAAAAAGCCTCAGGTTCAGGATGTTTGTCATTTGTGAGAGGGGGAGATGGCTGGATTGGCAGATCAGTGATTGATATGCCGCGCGCCCTTATCTCTTCAAGCGCGAGTGCATGTGCTTCCTCTGTGAGTGATCCTGCTTTGATCCGATCGAGCAATTCCTCGGTTTCCGTGACACGATATGTTTTTTGAATCTGCTCGGAGTACTCAGTCATAAGCTCCTCCATAATCGCCTAACGGCGCGCTCAACTGGCGCTGTCAAGCGTCCGGTTCGAGCTCTGGTTAGGTAGTACTTGCACTTGCACCTTGTCTTGTTGGACTTGGAGGGCCAGATTAAGAAAGAGCAAACCATTCAGGGTGGCGTAGACGAGGGAATACAGCTCGCTAAACCGCTCATTGATAAGCATGTAGGTCTGCGGATCGTCGACGTCGATTTTACCGTGATTGATCCAGTTTCTCAGGTTATATAGCCTTTGCGTATCTGGTGTGCACTCAAAACACTGGGTCATAAAGTAATCAGCCCTATCGGCAGCGCACAAATTAAGCGCATGCCTAGCCCTGTATCGTAATCCTGGATTTACTACTTTATTGTAGAGATCTGCCACCTCGCTTGCTGAGAGTCGGCCGGCGTTCTCTTCTATCTTTTTGGCTATCGCCTCCGTCTTCTGTGCGGACGACAGCTTGGTTGGGGGCACCAGAAGGCATACAGCATCGACCAGGCATTCGAACGCATTCCAGTATCCAGCGTAGACCGCGAGTTCGTCTGCCCTGTAAACCTCACTCAAGAGGCCGCGTGGTTCGCGCTTCCAGTATAGAGCAGCCGACACGCGCTGCTGCACATCCGCCGGCAATAGCTGAACTAACGAAAGAATGAGGCCAGGATCTCCCTCACCAAGCGTGCAAGGGATCCCCCATCTGCCTGGATTCGTCACCGATGACCACCAGCGCACTGGAGCGCCTCGATTCGCGTGGCTAAGTATGCCGGTGAGTATATTCAGGCGCCTAGCAGCATCCTTGATTGCTGCAACTGAGCGTGCCCCGAGCCTCACCTTGGCTTGCAGCGCGGTCATGGCACGGAAATGAGGCGCTTCCAGTGGAACTTTCAGCACTATAATCCCTAGTGCATCAAAGACAAGATCCTGAACGGGCGGCTGGAAATCGCCATAGATCACCGCTAGGAGCTCGTTGCCCCATTCTTGGGGCAGCGACTCAATGCGGAGTTCAAGTGATGCCAAGCCGAAGGCGTGTGAAAAGCTGTTGCCCGCAGCTTGGTACTCCCTGACTCGCTCAAACATTCGCTCTATCGTTGGATCAGGCATAGTTAATCCTAACCTCAGAGTGCCTAACGCCAGGTTCAGTCCGGGTTGAAGAGTGCAAAAGTAGAGTGCAAAAGGACATCCATCATTTCGTCGCCTATCATTTCGCCGCGGCATTTTACCACTTCACGCCCAACCAAATACCGCTTAGTTGAATAACACCCGGCTGCTGCCAACACCTTTCATCCAACAGCGCCCAAGCAAGCTGCCGAACTCCCGCGTTTGGTGGGTGTCCTATATTTTGAGTGGCGCGTCAATCATTTGCTGTAATCATTTGGTGGGTGTCCTATATTCGTCCCGCGTTGCACCGCCTGAGGCATTGCTCAATTTCAAGACAAAGGACTTGGCGAATTCCGCTGCACTGTCATCCGGGATGGAGATGCTGACCGTTCGGTTACCCGTGACACCGTTGGGCCACGTTAGCGTGCCGTTTGCGGCAGTATAGTCCGTACCGCCGACAGCGCTGCCGTCCATAGTGATAAAATCTACACTGACATCGCCACGGCTGCCGCCACTGCGGGCGACTCGGATGTTGACAATCGCCCCTTCTCTGGTGTCATACAATGTCGATTCGATCTGTATAGTACCGGGGGATGAGAAGCCACTGCCACCACCGCCACCACTACACGCGCCAAGCATGACCAGGCACAGAATGCCTAGCCAACAATGGATCAATCGCGGTTTTTTCATACGCCTTCTCCACTTCAATATTATATAGAGATAGGATTTCGCAAATTACTATGTAGGCCATAAAACCTATTTAATAATCAAGGTCACTGCTGCCCCATTAACTAGCGCATGAAAATATAAGGCCTGAAAACCGCGTTGTTTGATGCCATTAAATTGCGAAAATTCATTGGGAAACAAAGAAGAAGATCAGGCTTTGATAAAGTATAGCACTGTCTTTGCCCAGCAGCTCAAACTGGTGACCAGACATGAATTCGAGGCTCTCGCCAATCAGTATCATGCAGGCGACAACTGCGCAAGATGACCCGTTGATAGCAATTCTTCATCATGGCACATACCCAGCTTTGCGGTCGTGCCAGCCTACGCGATGTTATATGCAACCTGGCGGCGCAAGCCGTGAAGCTCTATCACCTGGGCGTTTGCGCCGTAACACACTCCTCGCTGGCATGAGTCAACGAAACGATAAATGATGGGTGTCCCCTAATCGCTTTTGGTGGGCGCTTTTGGTGGGTGTCCTATTTTGCGTTATCCCCTCACCCTAGCCCTCTCCCTGAGGGAGAGGGAATAAAAACAGATATCTTTTGCCGCCGGGTAAATAAAGAAAAAAAGGACATCCATTTGGTGGGTGTCCTATATTTTATCTCCTATATTTTAGGCGCTATGGCCATTTCTTCTTCCTCAACACGTACTCGCGGTCATTCCACATCCATTGAAGGAACTCATGCATTTGTGGAAACGGCGGCACAGAAAGGCCGAGACCATAGGCCCCGACGCTCAGCGATGCTAAAAGCTCACGGACCGGCGAAAGAATCGTGATAAGGCGTAAGACCGCGTGTTTCACAGCTTGATCATGCAGCCCCGGCAATGCCAGCGCATCCTCTGTCGAAAGTGGGCGCTGATCAAGCCCATGCATCAGAGTGATTGAAATATCGTCGATTGCCTTTGCCGCAAGATTGGCCTGCTCCAGAATGCGCGTTCTTTGTCGCTCTGGGACGTCGTGGCTTAGGATTGCCACTATGATCTCGCCCCAATGGGAAAGGGGATCTTTTTCGGTGTGCGAAGCGCTGAGCGCATCTAGGTTATAGTATCTGCTGGTCCGCGCAAAAGCGCTAAGCAGCTCTAGTATTTCTTGGTTTATGCGGTCTAGCGATTCACGGCGGGGGAGTGCAACATTTCTACTCCCGGCAATTAATTCCGCGGTGTCATAAAGCTCGACAATGTTGTGTCCATATTCCTTCAGTTGCTTCTTTGACGGAACAGCGAGACTTGTGCGCAGCATATGCTCAATAATGACTGTTGCTTTGAGTAGTCGCTCTGTGCCGACCGAGAGGTTAAACAGGGCTGAATAGAATGCTCCTTTGTTGTAAACATTGGCGTTGCGGAGTTCGGTGAGACCAGCCGCAAGACACGAGCTTATAAGGAACCCCTCTTGCTGGAGGAGTAAGAACGAAGGAGGGAGCTGTGGATCGTGTTTCATTCTTATTTGGGCCTCAGCAGACATGGTCTACGAGAACTCCCTTTCGAAGTAAATCATTGCATCAAGCAAGTTGTCTTGCGCATCTCCCTGATGAACAGCAGAGTGGCAATTCGGGCAGAGAAGCATCAAATCATCAAAATAGTTGCGCCGTGCCCCAGTAAGCTGCGATAGGGGCACGATGTGGTGCACTTCTATGAAATCCTTTTCTATAAAAGGATACTTTTCCTTTAGATTTACAAGGCAGATTTCGCAGAATATTCGACCGTGCTTTTCGAAAAAGGCAGCAACCTTCTTTTCTCTCAACTCTTTCGATCGCTCGATCTCAAGGTGAAGCGCATAATTCGTCTCACCTTCAAACGCAAACGGATCCTCTTCCACGAGATCCGACCAATGTTCTTCGCGTTTTTGCCAAACAGCGGGAGAGTAAGCGAGCACCCCGGAGTTTATGTACTCGACGGGGATTTCTTTCAACTGCAACTCGTACTCGTCGGGAAAAGTATCTTTGATCTTTTCAAGCTCTTCGAAGCGAAGCTGAATGGCCATCCGCATGGCGCCTGTTTCCCCGTGCTTGAGTACACCAAACCGCTTACTCTTGTACACACCGGGCTCTGGCGACCAGGATGCCAACCAACTTGCGTATTTGTGCCCTTTCCGTGTGGAAATCACCCTTCTTACACCCGGAATCGGACCGCTTCCCTTCCGGCGATGAACGTTTGTGAAGCGTTTCCTACTGCGTGGAAATGCTTCTTTCAACTCTTTAAGGTATTCAATGGCCTTTTCAAGGGCTGCCTCAGACGATCCATATACTCCGTCAGAAAACAGCTTCCGGAAGTGGGCATCCTCCCTTTTGACTCGGACCCACCACCCCCGGGTGCTGCCCTGCTCAAAACGAATAATTCCTTTTGGGACCTTTACCGTTTCCATCTCTTCAAAGCTCTAGCGTGCTAATAACGGCGGACACAATCATTTGGTGGGTGTCCTATATTTACCATCCTAAACAGCCGTGGTTGATAAAAGTTAGCCCAACAATCATTTGGTGGGTGTCCTATATTTTTCTAATAGAAGTTAGCCCAATGTGAGTGGCGCGTCAATCATTTGGTGGGTGTCCTACAGTTCTTTGTGGAGATGAGCTCTTGCGGTGAATGCCGGCCTGCTCGTCGCAAAGGACGCGGTAAATAGGCATTTGCATCAGCGAGGCTTGTCTTGAGCGCTGGCGATCAAATGATGGGTGTCCCCTAATCGAGGCTTGTCTCTGGCGATCAAATGATGGGTGTCCCCTAATCGCCCTCTTCTCCTCTATGACTTGCCGCGTGGTTGAGCGACGTGTTATGTTGCGTTTGCAAGATACACCGAATTTTGTTTCGCTTCATTGAACTCGCTGGCCGTGAGAAAAGGCCAGACTTCCCAAGTGCCATTTTCTTTCCACTTTTTATCAAGGTATCTCGGAAGAAAACCAAAGGTAATGATTCCGAGAAATAACCGCACTAACGGAAACTCCCAATGCTTTGGCGGCCACCGATACTCAATATCGGATTTCAGAAACAGGATGAACCTTGAAATAATTTTCTTCTGTTCATCAGACAACGTCCACTCGCCCTTCAGTTTATGATGCTTGATGTCATCATAGACATACCAGATTTCCTGGCGAATTCGGGCAACCCCGGTGTCTTTGGTTCGAATTGACCAAACGAAGTTATCGAACTCGAAATTGTTACTAAGGCCCGCAACGAAGTGACGAATTGCCTCGGCCAGCTTATTTCTTGCGTCACGGTCGATCATGGTTTCTGTCTAAGCCACATAACGACGCAAATCACCGGCGACAAAAAGCGAAGCGAGGAATGAGCGGCGCTTTTTGTCGTCCGAGCAATCATTTGGTGGGTGTCCTATATTACTTATATTCAAGGTTAGCCACGACTTCGCGTAAGGGCCATTAGGTTGAAGGTCAAGCCAGCCGCGCAGCTAACAAGTCCGCGCAGTATGCAATGTCGTGGTCTTTAAGGAAAATCTTTCCAAGCGTGTGCGCCAATCCAACCATCGGGACATCTTCGATGATGATTGGAAGGATGTAGGTGTCTGGTCGCTTTTGTCCGGCTGACTTCCCGATCTCGAACTCAAATCGTGTCCAGTCCTTCTCAGGGTATCGCGAAGAAATAAAGATCACCATGTAGAGCGCATCATTGGCGTAAATATCAGCGAGCTTCTTCTGTAGGTCCACGCCCCATAGTTGAGCTTGCTGGTTGAAGTCGTAGAAGGGGAATATCCCCTTCTCCTCCAATTTTTTAACGAACTCAAGGACTATGGGTCTGTCTTCGCCCGCGAAGGAGACAGCCACATCCCATGGATACTCATCGTTTCGGATGTGAATCTTGCGGCGCACATCGTCAAGGTTTAAGAGATTCAAGTAGAAGCGGAATGTGGGATCCTCAATCGAGATTGACTTGCCCTTTCGGTACATGATCACGTCGTCCAGCTTGGCGTCCTGGATTACATCACCGAGATAGTTGAGGCAGTTGTAGTACGACGTTGACTTTTGGTTCTTTTTCTTCGCGTCTGAGATCGGTGCGACTATGGTTCGATAGAGATACTCTGTGGGGATGTCCGAACGTTCATCCCTGGAGATAGCTGCGACGATGTCAAAGTACGTGTTGTGGACCGACTTGGCTTGCTGTTTTCCCTTGGACAGAGCGACTATCTTGTCAAAATACTTGTGCTCAAAGATGCGAAGGACTTCGTGTTTGATGTTGACGATCGACTCGTCAATCTCTTTCTCTGGGTCCTGGGTTTTCTCTATTCCGTGTTTGATGCATGCGGTGCGACAGATCGCTTGAACGACCGATGGAATGCCCTTTGATCCAACTACTGTCTCAGTCAAGAAACGCTCTGAGAATTTGATCCGAAGATGCTTGGCCCCTAGGGTCATCAAGTCACGGACGAATTGTTCGTCCTGAGTACTGAGGTCAAATACATCGTTCCGAATGCCAAGTTCTGAGTCATTTCCGGCTAGATCGCGAGCGCTAGAAGCAATGCCAATCAGGACGAAGCGGACATTTTTCTCGTGCCACAACTTGAGATCCATAGACAGCCCGTCCTTCACGGGCTCGGATAAGTGGTGAAAATCGTCGATGATCACTAGTCGTTGAGAAGCCAGGTACGGCGCGATTGCGTCGTATGTCGGGTCTACGCCCAATATCGCACCGAACATTTCCAAGTAGTTCGCGTGGTTTTTGAACTCACGTCCATTGACTAGCAAGATGTCCGTGGGACGTATTTCCAAGTCCCTAAGAATCTTGTTGACTACGGTTGTCTTTCCAGACCCGGAAGCGCCAGAAATCGTGACGTGCTTTCCCTTGGCGCGGAGCGCCGACTTTATGAAGGGGTACTCTTTCGGATCGACGTAGGTGTACTCGGGAAAGGCTGCCTCATTGAAGACTGCTTCGAGTTCGAGAACCGGCTGTTTAGTTGAGTTCATATTTTGTCCATGTTTGGTGACGAATGGTCTAGTGATGGCTAACGTTGGAATTCACCGGCCTACGCAGCTTTTTGCGCAGGTCCGGTGGAATGAATGGTTAGCTATCAGGCGCAAGATACTTGCTTTCTTCAATAAATCGTTCAGCTGCACTTACTGACGCCGATCCATCAACAAAAACATAAGCAAGTGAAAGCATGGAAGCGATAAGCACGACAAGCCCAGGCAGCACAGCGATGCCAACCACCTTCAAAATGTCAGCGGAGTACATGAGCAAATACATGCCCGATAGCGCGAAGACGAAATACCACGCAATGAAATGCCGTTTCCGAAATTGGCGTGCGTCCTGCTCCTTAAACTTCGCCTTGAAGTCGAATGAATCGGAGTCCTTGTTGTACTCCAGATAATCTCGACCGGAGAAGTAAAGCTTGAAGGCGGTCAGGGGGTTTCTGAGTCTGAGTATAGCGACAGCCACGTCGTAGCTAATGCGACGCTTGAAATAGATAGAAAACGCTTGCTCGACAGGTAATCTGTGACGCCTTCTCAGTGGGAATGCAAGCTGTTCCTGAATGAATTGAAGCGACTCAATGTCCTTGCTTCGCCTCTTCAGCGACTGCGCAGGAAACTTCCATTGCTTCACAAGATATGCAATTGAACCGACAACGGCACCGACGTTTTTTACCAGCGCAGCAATGTCGGAAAGAGAGATGTCCATGTGATAGCTAGTCTATTAGACAGAAATATTAAATATGGCACTAGACATAATCTGCCTAGCTCCGCTATCCCGATACTATACAGAATGCATGACTACTGGAATAGACAGAAATGTGTCCTTGAAATCGCGCCGGCGTAAAACTCATGTATGTAGGAAAATGCTTACGCTATGACCAATACGCCAGTCACATACTGGAGTGGGCGAGTGGGAATTCATTTCAATGTCGTCTTATATGATTCGTCACGCTGGCGAAGGCCGGTGGCTAGATCTTTGCAAACGCTGACGACATCCTTGGCCCTCTAAACTTTTTTGATTTTGGGTCTTCGCGCTGCTCAGATTCAATCGGCATGCCGCAGCGTGATGGAGACATTTCCCTTCTTGTGCCCGATGTCGACATAGCGGTGCGCTTGCGCCATCTGCTCGAAGGAAAAGCGCCGATCGATGACCGGTTTGAATGCTCCCGTCCCGGCCAGCTCTGCGAGGAAACGCAAATCTTCAGCCCGTTCGGCTGCCGGTCCGGCGATGATCCGCCTGCTGCTTGTCATTGACACCCATGGAATGGGCAGCATGTCCGGCAGCCCGGCCAAAACCAGAAGTAGTCGCCCATTTTCCTTCAACGACGCCTTGCTGCGGGAGAACGGCGCCGTGCCGGCTGTATCGACAATGACGTCATAGGTCGCACCATTCTGCGTGAAGTCTTCTTTGGTGTAATCGATGACGTGAGTGGCCCCGAGGGAACGGACCAGATCGAAGTTGGCCGCACTGCACACCCCGGTCACCTCGGCCCCGAAATGTCTGGCCAGCTGCACCATGGCTGTTCCCACCCCGCCGGAAGCGCCGTTGATGAGTACCTTCTCCCCACTCCGAAGTTTTCCTCTTCTGAGGAAATCCAGTGCCGTCGTGCCGCCAAACGAAAGTGCGGCGGCTTCATCGTAGGTCAGGTTGGGCGGTTTATGCGCCAGCGCCCCGTCTTCTCGCATGCATTTGTACTTGGCATAACATCCCATCTTGGCACCGCTCATGGCGAACACCTGGTCACCGACCTTGAATCTGCTGACCGCTTTGCCGACCGATTCCACTTCACCGGCGAGCTCTGTGCCCAGGATGGGTTGCCTCGGCTTCCTGATGCCGAGCACCAGGCGCGCGATGAGCCCAAAGCCCAACGGCACGTTGAGACTGCGTATTCTGCAGTCCGCGGAGGTCACCGTTGTCGCATGGATTCTTATCAGGACTTCGTTGTCCTTGGGGCTTGGCTTTTCCAGCTCCTTCAATTGAAGGACATCGGGAGGGCCGTATCTTTCGTACACGATCGCCTTCATGCGTGGTTACTCTCCAGAGGGTGTTTTGATCCGCGCGCTCCCGCGTCAGGCGAGATGGGTATCAACAGCGCGGTTGGGAAACGACATTTCCAATACCACGCACCCCACATCGGTACTGAAGGGACCATGAAGTTCGCCAGGAGGACGACTTGCGTAATGGCCCGCCTCAAGCCACAGATTAAATGCATGGTCGTACAAGCGGCCGCTGATAATGAAGACTTCCTCTGGGTAAGGATGCTTTTTCCCACCAAACGGTGATGTGTCGGCCGCCGGCAGGAACCGTGTCAATCTTGTGTATTCACCCGTTACCGGGTCGATGCTGAGCGTAAGTTCCTCGGCCATCCCTTCCAGCCCTTTGATAGGTGTCCAACGGTGCTGGTTTTCTTGGCGCAGCGGATTCCAGTAGGTCACTGTTGATTTCGTCATTGCTTGCTCCTGTGCACGATGAGGCAACATAACGACCAGCCCGCATATTTCGCCAAGCGGTCCCGGTGCGGGCGAGGGTGTCGCACGCCATCCAAGGCTTGCGCCCACCGGGTGACCTGTTGCGCTCCCGGCGCCACCGTCCCACCCGCCCGAACCGGGACAGGCCGGCGGCGATGTCTTAAAGTGTACAAGCGTTCTCACATCCTGATGGAACATATTTTTCCACTTTTCGAAGCGCTGGATCACTCCCTGTCGCCTACCTGTCAAGTCTTGAAAGCCCCGGGTCAAACCCGGATACTCTGGGCGATGACGCCTCCCTTCGTACATCTGCATCTGCACACCGAATATTCCCTGGTCGACGGCCTGATCCGCATCAAACCCTTGATGAAGTCAGTGGCCGGGGCCGGGATGCCGGCGGTGGCGCTCACCGACCAGAGCAATCTGTTCGCCATGGTCAAGTTCTACAAGGCGGCCATGGGGGCGGGGATCAAACCCATCCTGGGCGTGGATCTGCTGCTGCACAATGACGATGATCCGCTCAAGCCCTTTCGCCTGGTGCTGCTGTGCCAGAACTACGACGGCTTTCTCAATCTCTCGCGCCTGATCTCCCGCAGCTATGCCGAAGGCCAGCATCTCGGCCGACCCATCGTGCACAAGTCCTGGCTCGACGGTCACACCGCCGGCCTGATTGCGCTGTCCGGGGCGCGGGAAGGGGAGATCGGTCAGGCCTTGCTCTCCGGGCATCCCGAGGTGGCCGGGCAGCGGCTGGCGGAATATCGCGAACTGTTCCCGAAT
Organism: Pseudomonadota bacterium; assembly: GCA_040752855.1. GTDB lineage: Bacteria > Pseudomonadota > Gammaproteobacteria > RBG-16-57-12 > RBG-16-57-12 > JBFMHP01. The sequence goes on from JBFMHP010000025.1 coordinate 10,651, forward strand.
CGCTTTTATCTGGAGATCCAGCGTTGCGGGCGGCCGGGTGATGAGGAGCATGTGCATGCGGCCGTCGCCTTGGCGCTCGAACAGATGGTGCCGGTGGTGGCGACCAACGACGTGCGCTTCATCAAGCGCGAGGATTTCGATGCCCATGAGGTGCGCGTCTGTATCCATGACGGCCGCGTGCTGGACGACGCGCGCCGCCCGCGCCTCTACAGCGAGCAGCAATACCTGCGCAGCCCGCAGGAGATGGCCGACCTTTTCGCCGACATCCCCGAGGCCTTGGAGAACAGCGTCGAGATCGCCAAGCGCTGCAATGTGGAGCTGAAACTCGGCACCTATTACCTGCCCGATTTCCCCATCCCCGCGGGCATGACCGAGGCGGAGTATTTCCGCAAGGTGTCCAAAGAAGGGCTGGAGAAGCGGCTCGATTTTCTGTTCGATCGCAACGCTCCGGATTTTGCCGAAAAACGCAAACCCTACGATGAGCGCCTGAGCATCGAACTCGAGGTCATCATCAACATGGGTTTCCCCGGCTACTTCCTGATCGTGGCCGACTTCATCCAGTGGGCCAAGAACAACGGCGTGCCGGTCGGGCCGGGGCGCGGTTCCGGGGCCGGTTCCTTGGTGGCCTATGCGCTGACCATCACCGACCTCGACCCCTTGGAATACGACCTGCTGTTCGAGCGCTTCCTCAACCCCGAGCGTGTGTCGATGCCCGACTTCGACATCGACTTCTGCATGGAGGGGCGCGATCGGGTCATCGACTACGTGGCCCAGCGCTACGGGCGCGAGAAGGTCTCACAGATCATCACCTACGGTTCGATGGCGGCCAAAGCGGTGGTGCGTGATGTCGGGCGCGTCATGGGGCATCCGTATGGCTTCGTCGATCGCATCGCCAAGCTGATCCCGTTCGAGGTCGGCATGACGCTCACCAAGGCGATGGAGCAGGAAGAGCAGCTGCGCGATCTCTATGAAAAGGACGAGGAGGTGCGCGACCTGCTCGACATGGCCCTCTCGCTCGAAGGCCTGGCGCGCAACGCCGGCAAACACGCCGGGGGCGTGGTGATCGCACCGTCGCAGCTCACCGATTTCACCCCGCTGTACTGCGAACAGGGCGGCGGTGGCCTGGTCACGCAATTGGACAAGGACGATGTGGAGCAGGCCGGCCTGGTCAAGTTCGACTTCCTCGGCCTGCGCACGCTTACCATCATCGACTGGGCGTTGAAGAATATCGAGCGCGCCTTCGGCGAGCGTGTCGACATCGAGCGCATCCCGCTGGAAGACCCCGCGACCTTCAAGCTGCTGAAGAACTGCGAGACTACCGCCGTGTTCCAGCTCGAATCGCGCGGCATGAAGGACTTGATCCGCCGCCTGCAACCCGACTGCTTCGAGGACATCATCGCGCTGGTGGCGCTGTTCCGCCCCGGCCCGCTGCAATCGGGCATGGTGGACAACTTCATCAACCGCAAGCACGGGCGCGAGAAGGTCTCCTACCCGGATGCGCAATATCAGCACGCCTCGCTCAAACCGATCCTGGAGCCGACCTACGGCATCATCCTCTACCAGGAACAGGTCATGCAGATCGCCCAGGTGCTCTCCGGCTACACCCTGGGCGGCGCCGACATGCTGCGCCGCGCCATGGGCAAGAAAAAGCCCGAGGAGATGGCCAAGCAGCGCGAGGGATTCGCCGCCGGCGCGCAGCAAAACGGCATCGATCCCGACCTCGCGGCCAAGATCTTCGATCTGGTGGAGAAATTCGCCGGCTACGGCTTCAACAAGTCACACTCCGCCGCCTACGCCCTGGTCTCGTTCCAGACCGCCTGGCTCAAGGCGCATTATCCTTCCGCCTTTATGGCGGCGGTGCTCTCGGCGGATATGGACAACACCGACAAGGTGGTCACCCTGATCGATGAATGCAACAGCATGAAGCTCAAGGTGGTGCCGCCGGATATCAACCAATGCGCCCACAAATTCACCGTGCTCGATGACAAGACCGTGCTCTACGGCCTGGGCGCGATCAAGGGCGTGGGCGAGGCGGCGATCGAAGGGGTGCTCAGCGAGCGGGAGCAGCACGGCCCGTTCAAGGACCTGTTCGATTTCTGCAAGCGCGTCGACCTGCGCAAGGTCAACCGCCGGGTGATCGAGGCCCTGATCCGCGGCGGGGCGATGGATACCCTCGGGCCCAACCGCGCCACCCTGGTCCACAATATCGGCGCGGCGCTGCAGATGGCCGAGCAGCATCACGCCGATCAGCAGAAGGGCGTGCAGGACATGTTCGGCTTCGACCTGCCCGCGCAAAGCGGCGCTGTGGAGGCCACGCACTACGAGGTGGTCCCGGAATGGGCGGAACTGCAACGCCTGCAACTCGAAAAAGAGACCCTGGGCCTGTATCTCACCGGCCACCCGATCGAGCCCTTCGTCGAGGAGTTGAAAAAGATCTGCACCGCGCGCATCGTCGATCTCAAGCCCACCAAGAACCAGAGCATCATCGTGGCCGGCCTGGTGGTCGGGCTGCGCACCATGAACACCAAGCGCGGCGACAAGATCGCCTTCGTCACCCTGGACGACCGCAGCGGCCGCGTCGAGCTGGCGCTGTTCTCGGATGTCTACCAGCTCTACCGCGACATCGTGATCAAGGACACTTTGCTGGTGGTGGAAGGGGAGGTCTCAATCGATGAATACAGCGGCGGCATGCGCATGAGCGCCAAGCAGCTCTACGACATCGCCCGGGCCCGCGAACACTTCGCCAAGCGCCTGGTGCTGCGGGTCGATCATCTCAAGGCCGGCAACGGCTTCATGAAATCCCTGGCCGAGACCCTGCAACCCTACCGCAACGGCGGCTGCCCGATCGGCATCGAATACCGCAATCCCCAGGCCATCGCCCAGCTCACCCTGGGGCCGGAATGGCGCGTGAATCCGGCCGAAGAGCTGCTGCACCGCCTGCGCGACCTGGTCGGCACCCAGAACGTGAACGTGCTCTACAAATAAAGTGACCCAGGACCGCCGTAGGCCGGGATAAGGCGCAGCCGTTCCCGGCATGCGTGCCGGCAATGCTGCGCTTATGCCGGCCTACAAGCGGCGCGATCTGGTCGGTACCCAGAATGTGAACGTGCTCTACAAATAAAGTGACCCAGGACCGCCGTAGGCCGGGATAAGGCGCAGCCGTTCCCGGCATCCGTGCCGGCAACGCTAGCGCTTATGCCGGCCTACGAGCTGCGCGACCTGGTCGGCTCCCAGAACGTGAACGTGCTCTACAAATAAAGTGACCCAGGACCGCGGTAGGCCAGGATAAGGCGTAGCCGTTCCCGGCATCCGTGCCGGCAACGCTAGCGCATATGCCAGCCTACGAGCGGCGCGACCTGGTCGGCTCCTAGAACGTGAACGTGCTCTACAAATAAAGTGACCCAGGACGGCCGTAGGCCGGGATAAGGCGTAGCCGTTCCCGACATGCGTGCCGGCAACGCTAGCGCTTATGCCGGCCTACGAGCGGCGCGATCTGGTCGGTACCCAGAACGTGAACGTGCTCTACAAATAAATTGACCCAGGACCGCCGTAGGCCGGGATAAGGCGCAGCCGTTCCCGGCATGCGTGCCGGCAACGCTAGCGCTTATGCCGGCCTACGAGCGGCGCAACCTGGTCGGCCCCCAGAACGTGAACGTGCTCTACAAATAAAGTGACCCAGGACCACCGTAGGCCGGGATAAGGCGCAGCCGTTCCCGGCATGCGTGCCGGCAACGCTAGCGCTTATGCCGGCCTACGAGCGGCGCGACCTGGTCGGCCCCCAGAACGTGAACGTGCTCTACAAATAAAGTGACCCAGGACCGCCGTAGGCCGGGATAAGGCGCAGCCGTTCCCGGCATCCGCGCCGGCAACGCTAGCGCTTATGCCGGCCTACAAGCGGCGCGATCTGGTCGGTACCCAGAATGTGAATGTGCTCTACAAATAAAGTGACCCAGGACCGCCGTAGGCCGGGATAAGGCGCAGCCGTTCCCGGCGCATCCATGCCTGCCGACCTGTCGGCTACTAGAGCGTCAATGTGCTCTAAATGAATTTTTTGCGCAAAACCCGTAGAATACGCCCACAGTCAATGGCAGTAGACCCGAGACCACTTACATGAAAATGAACTTTTTGGATTTTGAGCAGCCGATCGCCGAGCTGGAGGCCAAGATCGAGGAGTTGCGTTACGTCGGCAACGACAACGAACTCAATATCTCCGCCGAGATCACCAAGCTCCAGCAAAAGAGCAAGAAGATGACCAAGGACATCTTCGCCAAGCTTAACTCCTGGCAGATCTCACAGCTGGCGCGCCATCCGCAGCGCCCGTACATGCTCGATTACGTCGAGCGTATCTTCACCGACTTCGAGGAATTGCATGGCGATCGCGCCTTCGCCGATGACCCGGCCATCGTCGGCGGCGTGGCCCGTCTCGACGGCAAGCCGGTCATGCTGATCGGTCAGCAGAAGGGGCGCGACACCAAGGAAAAGCTGCGCCGCAACTTCGGCATGCCGCGCCCGGAAGGCTACCGCAAGGCCCTGCGCCTGATGGAGATGGCCGAGCGCTTCAAGATGCCGATCCTGACCTTCATCGACACCCCCGGCGCCTACCCCGGCATCGACGCCGAGGAGCGCGGCCAGTCCGAGGCCATCGCCCGCAATCTGTTCGTCATGGCCCGGCTCAAGACCCGCATCGTCTGCACCGTGATCGGCGAAGGCGGCTCGGGCGGGGCCCTGGCCATCGGCGTGGGCGACCGCACCTTGATGCTCGAATACAGCACCTACTCGGTGATCTCGCCGGAAGGCTGCGCCTCGATCCTGTGGAAGAGCGCCGAACGCGCCCCCGAGGCCGCCGAGGCCCTGGGCATCACCTCCAGCCGCATCGCCAAGCTGGGCCTGATCGACGAGATCATCCCCGAGCCGCTCGGCGGGGCGCACCGCAATGTCGACGAGATGGCGCAGAGCCTCAAGACCGCGCTGGTCGACTCTCTGGCCCAACTGGCCGGTATCTCCACCAAGGAATTGCTGGTGCGGCGTTACGACCGCTTGATGAAGCAGGGCAACTTCAAGGAATAATGCCTCTGAGAGGTGTGTAGGAGCGAGCCCTGCTCGCGAACAGTCTTGGTCGCCAAACCTAATCGCGAGCAGGGCTCGCTCCTACGGGCGCCGGTGAAATTCCTCTTGCGCTGCCGAGGATAAGTGAACACATGGCATTCTCTTCGGAACACCTAGCCCAACACCTCGATCTGCCCAACGCGCCGCAGCGCATCTGGGTGGCCTATAGCGGCGGGGTGGATTCCCACTGTCTCCTGCACGCCTTGGCCGCGCTAAGCCCGCGCCATCCCGCGCTTGATTTAAACGCCGTGCATGTCCACCACGGCCTCAGCCTCAATGCCGATGCCTGGGCGGCGCACTGCCGCGCGGTGTGCGCGCAATTGCAGATCCCGATTCAACTCATCCATGTCGATGCCAAGCCGGCCAACGGCCAGAGCCCGGAGGCGGCCGCCCGCGAGGCGCGCTATGCCGCCTTGCGCCGGATTGTGCAGCCGGGGGATTGGTTGCTCACGGCGCATCACCAGGACGATCAGGCCGAGACCCTGCTGTTGCAGTTGCTGCGTGGCTCGGGTGTGAAAGGACTGGCCGGCATGCCGGCGCGCAGCGCGTTTGCGCAAGGCCTGCTGCTGCGCCCGCTGCTCGACTTCTCCCGCGCCGAACTGGAGGACTATGCCCGCGCCCAGGGCCTGCGCTGGGTGGAGGATGAAAGCAATCTGTTCCGCGGCTACGATCGCAATTTCCTGCGTCATGAACTCGTGCCGTTGTTGCGGGAGCGCTGGCCCGCCGCGCAAGCGTTGTTCGCGCGCACGGCGCGGCATTGCGCCGAGGCCGCCGAGTTGCTCGATGAGTTGGCCCGGCTCGATCTGCAAGCCATCCTGGCCGAAGACTCCCAAACCATCCACATCCCCGCACTGCTCGCGCTAAGCGAGTCACGCCAACGCAATGCCTTGCGCGGCTGGATCACCGCGGCGGGCTTTCGCCTGCCGGAGACCGCCCAACTCGAACAAATCCAGCGCAATGTGCTGCACGCCGCCTGGGATGCCACGCCATGCGTGCGTTGCGGCGCGGCCGAGGTGCGCCGCTATCGCGACGGTCTTTATCTGATGAAGGCGCTCGCGCCGCATGATCCTGCGCAGCGTATCGCGTGGGACATGACCCAGCCGCTCGCCTTGCCGCAGCTTGATGTAGGCCTGGTTGCAAAGGCAGACGTGGGGAAGGGGCTGGCCCAAGCGCGACTCACCGGCGCGCATATCACCGTGCGATTTCGACAGGGTGGGGAACATTGCCGGCCGGTCGGCAGGGCGCATCATCATGACTTGAAGAAGCTGTTTCAGGAGGCCGGCGTGCCGCCCTGGCGGCGCGATCGCATCCCCTTGATCTTCGTCGATGATCGGCTTGCCCAGGTCGTGGGCCATTGGGTGGATGAGGCGTTTGCCGCCAAACCCGGTGAGCCGTCGATCGACATTGTGTCAGAGGGGTAGGGGTTCAGAGGCGCCGTTGTGCTTGCGGCTCTGGGCGTAGATGTCGGCGAAGATGTCGTGGTGTTGAACGAAGGTATCGAGTATCTCCGGATCGAATTTTTCCGGCTGGATGCGCTCATCGCCCTTGCTGATCACATACATGGCCGATGCGTGTGACAGCGCCTTTTTGTAGGGACGGTTGCTGCGCAGCGCGTCATACACATCGCAGATCGCCATGATGCGCGCCGAGACGGGGATTTCTTCCCCTTTCAGTCCGTTGGGATAACCGCTGCCATCCCAGCATTCGTGGTGGCAGAGGGCGATGTCCTTGCCCATCTCGAGAAACGGCGAGCGGTTTCCTTCCAGCATCTTCACGCCCAGGGTGGTGTGCGTCTTCATGATGGCCCACTCACTTTGATCGAGGCCGCCGTTCTTGAGCAGGATGTGATCCGGGATGGCGAGTTTGCCGATGTCGTGCATCGGACTGGCGTAGAAGATCTGCCGTTTGAAATCGTTGTCCATCCCCAGATGATCTGCGAGTTCCGAGCTGTAATAACTGATGCGGTTGACGTGCTGGCCGGTGCCCTCGTCGCGAAACTCGGCGATGCGCATCAAGGTGGCGACGGTTTCGAGGCAATGGCTTTGTATCTCGCGGGTCTTGTCGGCGACTTGTTGCTCCAAGACGCGGTTGGCGTCGCGCAACAGATCCCCGTAGACCTTCATGCGCAGCAGATTGCGGCTGCGTGCCACCAACTCGTTCGGATCGATCGGTTTGTTGATGAAATCCTCGGCCCCGGCCTGCAGGCCTTTGAGGCGGGATGCCGGGTCGTCCTCGGCGGTGACGAAGATGACGGGAATGTGGCGCGTTGATTCGTTGCGCTTCAAATAGCGAACGGTCTGGTAGCCGTCCATCTCCGGCATGACGATATCGAGCAGGATCAGATCCGGGCTGTGCGCCACCACGGCCTGCAGGGCGGCAACGCCATTTTCGGCCGTGCATACGCTGTATCCTTCCGCTTCCATATAGGCGGCAAGCAGTGCGCGCATCGAACGGCTGTCGTCAACGACAAGAACCTTGCACTGGCTCTTGGGTTTTGAGAGTTCCGGCCCTGATGGTATCAATCTACACCCCGTCACAGATTGTCGGTTGGCGATACGCTTTGCGCCTCCCAGCAATATCGCCGCGCAGGGAGGAATCTTGAATCATCGCATCCTATATGATCTGGAAGATGTCGTGGACCAGGAAAATGACAAGTTCGATGGCGATCAGCCAGATGATGATCCATTCCAGATTGGATGAATGTTTGTGCTTCTGTTCATCGGAGAGCATGTTGAACAGTTCCTGGATCACGTCGAGCTTCTTGTTGAGGATGTCGATGCGTTGTTTCACCTCGAGATAGTTCGCGGTGGCGTCGTAGATGTCCTGATATTCCGGGTAGTCCCAGAAGAAGTCCGGCGTATCCAGCAAATCGAATTGCAGATTGATCTCGCTTTTCACCAGAAACAGATTGCCGCGGATGCGCGAGAGTTCCCGCCGGCTCAGATGCGAGTCGCCCCGCGTGGCGATAGTCTTGGGAATGTGCGCGGTATCCTCGATGGATTTTTGCGCGCTGTGCTCCAGCTTGCCGAGTTTGAGCGATTGGGCGATGCCGTGGGCGGCCGCGATGCGCTCGAGCGGGTCGTCTGACTTGAGGTAGATGTGGTCTTCGTGGATACGGTAGGCGGCATGACCCATGCTGTAGGTGAACTCATCCACCAACGGTGGCGTGTGTTCGCCCTCCAGGAACATGCGCGTTTCCGCCAGCAAGGCCTGCAAGTCGTCAAAGGGCAGCCCCCAGGAGACAATGACTCCGTAGAGGAACACGTAGGCGTCCCCGGTCTGGCGCTCGATGCGGATCACGTCTTTATGTGTCGTGAGGCGATAGCGGCTGCCGAGGTGCTTTTGCAGGGTGTCGAACTTGAAGGTGTCCGCCACGCAATAGGCATTGCAGGTGCTGATCTTGTTATTGTCTTCCACGGTCATGGCTCGGGAAATGGAGTTAATAAATTAAATTATGCATAAAACAATGTAAATTTTAATCGCATAAGTGAACGCATTGATCGATTTGCCGATAAGGACTGCATACGCCAGCGCCGAGGTCTTCTGTATTCAGATTTCGGCATTTGCCGGCAAATGATGAGGAGGTCGTTGTGGTCACCGTAGGCGGCTGCGTCATAAACAGCCGGATTTTTCTGAAGATTCTATGCCTCCAGGCATGTCTCTTGCTGGCGGCGTGCGGGGCCGGCGATCCCCCGGCGCTGCGCGTCGGCACCAATGTCTGGCCTGGATACGAACCGCTCTATCTGGCGCAATCGCAGCACTATTGGAAACAGGATCAGGTGCGGCTGGTGCCGCTACCCTCGGCCAGCGAAGTGCTGCGCGCGTTTCGCAATAAATCGATTGAGGCCGCGGCGCTGACCCTCGATGAGGCGCTATTGCTGCTTGAGGCGGGCGTGCCGGTCGAGGTGATCTTGGTGACGGATGTGTCCCACGGTGGTGATGTCATCGTGGCGCGGCCTGAGATCGCGAAATTCTCCGACCTGCGGCGCAAACGCGTGGCGGTCGAAAGCACCGCGTTGGGCGCCTATGTGCTGACGCGCGCCTTGGAAAAAAATGGCGTGGCCCTCGAGGAGATCGAGGTGGTGCCGCTGGAAGTCAACGCGCATGAGAAGGCCTATAAAGACGGTGTGGTGGATGCCGCGGTGACCTTCGAGCCGGTCCGCACCAAGTTGTTGCGGGCGGGCGCGCACGAAATCTTCACCAGTCGGGAGATGCCGGGCGAGATCGTGGATGTGCTTGTTGTGCATAAGGACATGGTGCAGCGGCAACGGCAGAATATTGCGGTCATGATCCGCGGTTGGTTCGACGCCCTGAACTATCTGCAAGAACAACCGCAGGAAGCCGCGCGCGCCATTGCGGAGCGCCTGAAGATATCGCCGTCTGAGGCACTGGCGAGCTTTGATGGACTCAAACTGCCGGATCGTGCCGCGAATCTGGCCATGATCGGAACGGATTCGCCTCAACTTGCCGAGGTGACTGCCAAGTTGCAGGCGACCATGCTCAAGCAGGCATTGTTGCCGCGAAGCGTGCCGACGGCCGGACTGTTCAACGCTGAATTTGTCCGGCAAGCCTCGGGCCAATGAAGCTCAGTCTGAAACTCCGCTTTGTCCTGCCGGTGACCATCGGCATCTTTGCGATATTGATCGGGTTAATTTCCGTCACGGCAAGTACCGCGGTCGTGTTGCGCGATACTGAAGAATATGTCGTGCGCAAGGTGCGCGCCGAACTCACCCAGGCCCAGGGGACCGTCGAGCAGTTCATGAATACCCGTCAGGTGGACGAGGTGTTGCGCGCGGTGTCGACGTTCGGATCGTTTGAGGGCGTGAACGTCATGCTGTTTGGCGACAGCGATGGGCAGGTGCGGGCCTCCACGCGGTATCAGGATACCGACAAAGATTGGTTGACATTGGGTTACGGCATCAAGCGCGAACTCATCTCGCATGTCGTGAACTTTCGCGGCATCGAGGTGGAGGTAACGGGCGACGCCGAATTGGTGCACGGCTACGCCAGCGTGTGTTATCAGGGCGAGGGCACGGCGCTGCGGGCGCAAAATTGCGGCTTCTTATATTACCAGGTCGAACTGGCGCCCTTCCGGCAAAGGGCGCTCGAGTCGGTCCGCTATCAGGCGGCAGTGGATTTTGCGGGCATGCTTATCCTATCGGGGCTGCTGTGGACCCTCCTGCATCATATATTGACCCGGCGTGCGGCCCGCCTGGTGGTCACGGCCCAGGCATATGCGGCGGGCGATCGAGCCAAGCGCGCGCGGATGCAGGGCGAGGATGAGTTATCGCAGGTCGGCGCGTCGATCGACGACATGCTCGATAAGCTCGTGCGCGACGAACGGGCGTTGCAGGAACGCGAGGCCCGCTTGAACGCCGTCTTCAATACGGTAGCCGATCCCATCATTATCATCGATCAAGGGGGGATCATCTCCGGATTCAACGCGTCCGCGGAAAGGGTGTTCGGTTACGCCTTGGACGAGGTTGTCGGGCAAAACGTGAAGATGCTCATGCCGGAGCCCTATCGTTCCGCGCACGACGGCTATCTGGCGCGGTGCAGTGCGCGCGGGGAGATCGATCCGAGCGTCTTTGGCAAGGAACGTCAGTTGATGGGTGTGAGGAAGAGCGGCGAGGTGTTTCCCATCGAGTTGACGGTAACGGCGATCAAGGAGGGTGACGTTTGTCTGGCGGTGGGTGTGATCCGCGACATCACCGAGCGCAAGAAGGCCGAGGAAGGATTGCTGTTGGCGCAGCGGGTCTTTGAGAACACCACCGAAGCGATCCTGATCACCGACAAGGATGCGCGCATCATCGATGTCAACCAGGCCTATCAGGCGATCACCGGCTATACAAAAGACGAGGTGCTTGGGCGCAATCCGGGCATCACGCGCTCCGGGCGCCATGACCGGGATTTCTACCAGGCCATGTGGCAGAGCGTGAATACCACCGGTTCCTGGTCCGGTGAAATCTGGGACCGGCGCAAAAGTGGCGAGGTCTTCCCGAAGTGGCTGACCATCAACGCCATCAAAAACAAATTCGGCGAGACTACCCATTATGTCGGGATTTTCACCGACATCACGCAACTGAAGGACGCAGAAAACAAACTGGAACAACTGGCCTATTACGACCCGCTGACCAAGCTGCCAAATCGCGCCTTGTTCTTTGATCGGCTGCGCCAGGCGCTGGAGCAGGCCAAGCGCAAATCGACAAAAATGGCCCTGCTGTTTATCGATCTCGACCGTTTCAAGTACGTGAATGATACCCTGGGACACAACATCGGTGATCTGATGCTGGTCGAGGTGGCGGGGCGCATCACGCGCTGCCTGCGCAAAACCGATACCGTCGCGCGCCTCGGCGGCGATGAATTCACGGTGATACTGGGCGAGATTCAGCGCAGCACGAATACCGAAAAAATCGCGCAGGATATCATCGATGCATTGCAGCGGAAGTTTGACATTGCCGGCCACGAGATCTACGTCGGCGCGAGCGTGGGGATCGCCATATATCCGGAGGATGGCGCGGATCTCGAGGTGTTGGTGAAAAACGCGGATATCGCGATGTATCAGGCCAAGTCGGCCGGACGGGGCAATTACAAGTTCTTTACGCCTGAATTGAATGCCGCCAGCCAGCGGCGCGCCGAGCTGGAGAACGATCTGCGCAAGGCGATTGCCGACGAGGAGTTCACCTTGTACTACCAGCCCAAGTTTGCACTCAAGAGCCGCCGGTTGGTCGGCTTGGAGGCCCTGATCCGCTGGGTGCATCCCGTCAAAGGGATTGTTTCGCCTGCCGAGTTCATCCCGGTGGCGGAGGAAACAGGGTGCATCCTCCAGATCGATCAGTGGGTACTGGAGGCGGCGACCCGCCAACTCAAGCAATGGTATGCCCAGACGGGGCGTGTGCCGCGGGTGTCGGTGAACCTCTCCGCCCGGCAGTTTGAGCACACCGGGCTGGTTGGCACTGTGGAGCGCGCACTCGGCGATGCGCGCGTGGCGCCCGGGCTGCTCGAGCTGGAGATCACCGAAGGGGTGATCATGAAGGACGCCAAGGCGGCCTCCCTGGTGTTGAGCAGGTTGCGGGAGATGGGGGTGTTCATCTCGGTGGACGATTTCGGCACCGGCTATTCCTCGCTAAGCTATCTCAAAAAGCTGCCCCTGCATGTCTTGAAGATCGATCGGTCATTCATCATGGACATCGAGCGCGACGATGACGATAAGGCCATCGTGGCCTCGATCATTTCCATGGGCCATAGCCTGAACCTGGAGGTGCTGGCCGAGGGGATCGAGACCGAAGGCCAGCTGCGCCTGCTGAGCGATATGGGCTGTGATCTGGGGCAGGGCTATCTCTTCAGCCGGCCCGTGCCGGCGGAGGAGCTGGGGCGCTGGCTGGAAAAGTGCGACTGAAACCGCCTTCATAACGCGCCTTCGGTAGCGGGTTCCAGAATGAGCTGATTATGCACGGATTTTCCGCACGCGCGTCGTGCGCGCGATTGAGCAAAGGTAGTGAATCTGGTACCTTATGCGCTTTGAATCCATCCCCCATCCGACCTCGATCATGACGAAGTATATTTTTATCACCGGCGGCGTTGTGTCTTCCCTGGGCAAGGGCATCGCGTCCGCGTCGCTGGCGGCTATTCTGGAGGCGCGCGGGCTCAAGGTCACCCTGCTCAAACTCGATCCTTACATCAACGTCGATCCCGGCACCATGAGTCCGTTCCAGCATGGCGAGGTGTTTGTCACGAACGACGGCGCCGAGACCGACCTGGACCTGGGGCACTATGAGCGTTTCGTGCGCACCACGATGACGCGCAACAACAACTTCACTACCGGGCGTATTTACGAAAGCGTAATCCGCAAGGAACGCCGCGGTGACTATCTCGGCGGCACCGTGCAGGTGATCCCGCACATCACCGACGAGATCAAGAGCAAGATCAAGCTCGGCGCCAAGGGGGCGGAAGTCGCCCTGGTCGAGATTGGCGGTACGGTCGGCGACATCGAATCGCTGCCGTTCCTGGAGGCGATCCGTCAGATGGGCGTGGAGCTGGGGCACGACAATGCGCTCTACATGCACCTGACCCTGCTGCCCTATGTGGCGACCTCCGGCGAACTGAAGACCAAGCCGACCCAGCATTCGGTTAAAGAACTGCGCTCCATCGGTATCCAGCCCGATGTGTTGCTGTGCCGCTCCGATCGCCCGCTGCCGGAAGATGAAAAACGCAAGATTTCGCTATTCACCAATGTCGAAGAGCGCGCCGTCATCTCGGCGATCGACGTCGACACTATCTACAAGATTCCGCTGATCCTGCACGAACAGCACCTCGACGATATCGTGGTGGACAAGCTGCGCATCCAGGCCAAGCCGGCCGACCTGAGCGAATGGCAGCAGGTGATCGATGCCCTGAAACACCCCACCGCCGAGGTCAATGTGGCGATGGTGGGCAAGTACATCGATCTCACCGAGTCGTATAAATCCCTCAGCGAGTCCTTGGTCCATGCCGGTATCAAGACGCGTACCAAGGTCAAGATTCACTACATCGACTCCGAGGACATCTACACCGAAGGCACCGATCGCCTGGCCGGGATGGACGCGATCCTGGTGCCCGGCGGTTTCGGCGAGCGCGGGGTGGAAGGCAAGATCAAGACCGTGTGCTACGCCCGCGAGCATCGCATCCCGTATCTCGGCATTTGCTTAGGGATGCAGGTGGCGGTGATCGAATACGCCCGCGACGTGGCGGGCCTGACCGGGGCGCACAGCACCGAGTTCAAACCCGAATCCCCGCACCCGGTGATCGCGCTGATCACGGAGTGGACGAGTTCTCAGGGGGCGATCGAGCGGCGCGACAAGAATTCCGATCTCGGCGGCACCATGCGCCTGGGTGGGCAGGCATGTCGTTTGGAATCGGGCAGCCTGATCCGCGAGATCTACGGGCAGGACACGATCACCGAGCGCCATCGCCATCGCTATGAATTCAACAACGCCTATCTGAAGACCTTGGAAGAGGCGGGCCTGCGTTTCTCGGGCAAGTCCATCGACGGCAACCTGGTGGAGGTGATCGAAATCCCCGATCATCCCTGGTTCGTCGCCTGCCAGTTCCATCCGGAATTCACCTCCACGCCGCGCGACGGGCACCCGCTGTTCAGCAGTTTCGTCATGGCGGCGCGTAAGCACCACGGAGCCAAGTAATGAAGATTTGTGGATTCGAAGCCGGGCTGGACCAGCCGTTTTTCCTGATCGCCGGACCCTGCGTCATCGAAAGCGAGGGCCTGTGCCTCGACACGGCGGCGCGCATGAAAGAGATGACCACGCGTCTGGGCATCCCGTATATCTTCAAGGCGTCGTTCGACAAGGCCAACCGCACCTCGTCCAAGAGCTTCCGCGGGCCGGGCTTGGAGGAAGGGCTGCGCATCCTGCAAAAGGTGAAGGATCAGATCGGCGTGCCGGTGCTGACCGATGTGCACGAAGACACCCCGCTGGACGAGGTCGCTGCGGTGGTCGATGTGTTGCAGACGCCCGCATTTCTCTGCCGCCAGACCAATTTCATCCAAGAGGTCGCGCGCCAGGGCAAGCCGGTGAACATCAAGAAGGGCCAGTTTTTGGCGCCCTGGGACATGAAGAATGTCGTCGCCAAGGCGCGCGAGGTCGGCAATGACCAGATCCTGGTCTGCGAGCGCGGCGTTTCCTTCGGCTATAATACGCTGATCTCGGACATGCGCGGCCTGGCGGTCATGCGTGAGACCGGCTGCCCGGTGGTCTTCGACGCCACCCATTCGGTGCAGCAGCCGGGCGGCCAGGGCAGCGCGTCGGGCGGCCAGCGCGAGCATGTGCCGGTGCTGGCGCGCGCGGCGGTTGCCGTCGGCATCAGCGGACTGTTCATGGAAACCCATCCCAACCCCGCGGAGGCCCTGAGCGACGGCCCCAATTCCTGGCCGCTCGGGCGGATGGCGGAGCTGCTGGAGACGCTTAAGGTGATCGATGAGGCGGTCAAAGCGCGTGGGTTTATCGAGGCCAGCCTCTAAACGGATTATTTGGTTAATTAGCTTAAAGAAGAGAAAGAAGATACATGTCAAACACAAAGATCGTTGATATCAAGGCGCGTCAAATCATCGATTCGCGCGGCAATCCCACTGTCGAGGCCGATGTCATCCTGGCCTCCGGCGCTATGGGTCGCGCAGCGGTACCCTCAGGGGCTTCCACCGGTTCACGTGAGGCGATTGAACTGCGCGATGACGACAAGACTCGTTATCTCGGCAAGGGGGTCACCAAGGCCGTGGCCAACGTCAACGGCGAGATCCGCACGGCCCTGCTCGGCAAAGACGCCAAGGACCAGGCCGGCATCGACCAGCTCATGATCAAGCTCGACGGCACCGAGAACAAACAGCGCCTCGGCGCCAACGCGCTGCTGGCCGTATCGATGGCCGTTGCCAAGGCCGCGGCGGCCGATGCCAAGGTCTCCTTGTACAAGTACCTCGGTGGCGACAAGGCCGTGACCTTGCCGGTGCCGATGATGAATATCATCAACGGCGGTGCCCACGCCGACAACAGCGTGGACCTGCAGGAGTTCATGATCGTTCCGGCCGGTGCGCCGAACTTCAACGAAGCGCTGCGTTACGGCGCCGAGGTGTTCCATGCCTTGAAGAAGGTGCTGCACAGCCGTGGCCTGAATACCGCGGTCGGTGACGAGGGCGGCTTCGCCCCGGATCTGCCGTCCAACGAAGCGGCGATCGAGGTCATCCTCGAAGCCATCGCCAAGGCCGGTTACAAGGCCGGCAAGGACATCTTCATCGCCATCGACGCGGCGAGTTCCGAGTTCTACAAGAACGGCAAATATGTGCTGGAGTCCGAGGGCAAAACGCTCAGCTCGGCCGAGTTCGTCGATTTCCTGGCTGCCTGGGTCGACAAGTATCCGATCATCTCCATCGAAGACGGCATGGCCGAGGACGACTGGGCCGGCTGGAAGCTGCTCACCGACAAGGTCGGCAAGAAGGTGCAGCTGGTCGGCGACGATCTGTTCGTCACCAACTCCAAGATCCTGCGCGAAGGGATTGACAAGGGCATCGCCAACTCGATCCTGATCAAGGTCAACCAGATCGGCACCCTCACCGAGACGCTCGACGCCATCCGTCTGGCCAAAGAAAACGGCTACACGGCGGTCATGTCGCACCGTTCGGGCGAGACCGAAGACGCCACCATCGCCGATCTGGCGGTGGCGACTAATGCGGGCCAGATCAAGACCGGCTCCATGTCGCGTTCGGATCGTATCGCCAAGTACAACCAGCTCATCCGCATCGGAGAGGAGCTTGGTGGCAAGGCGGTCTATCCTGGCAAGTCGGTCTATCGCACGCTGGCGTAAGACCGTGTCGCGCGCTACATTCCAGGCGGGATCGATGCACACATCGGTCTCGCCTTGTTTTTATCCGTGATGGTGTCGCGCAACTGATATGAAGCTCAAGATATTCATGGCGGCTTTGCTGGTGGTGACGCTGCTGTTGCAGTCCAAGATCTGGTTTGGCGAGGGCAGCGTGCAGACCATCTGGAATCTGTCGCAGGAAGTGGAAGTTGCCAAGAATGAAAACGCGCAACGCAAGGAACGCAATGACTCGCTGGCGGCCGAGGTGCGCGATCTGAAGGATGGTCTGGAGGCCATCGAGGGCCGCGCCCGGCTGGATCTCGGCATGATCAAGAAGGGCGAGACCTTTTATCAAGTGGTGAAAGAATAATTCGACCACGCTCCGAATGCAGCGAGTAGATACCGTGAATCCCCAAACCAACTCAGCTCCCGCCTACTGGGCGGTGATTCCCGCCGCCGGCGTGGGCAAGCGCATGGGGGGCGAGAAGCCCAAACAATATCTGACGCTCGCGGGCGCGCCGATCATCGAGCATACCTTGGCGCGCTTGGCCGCCCATCCCAAGATCAAGGGCATCATGGTCGCCATCGCGCCTGGTGATCCATACTGGCATACGGTCCGGCTGCCCGTGAATATTCCGGTGAAAGTGGTATACGGTGGCCGCGAGCGCTGTTATTCGGTGCTCAACGCGTTGGAAGGACTCCGCGGACTGGCCGCCAAGACCGACTGGGTACTGGTGCACGATGCCGCGCGCCCCTGTGTGCGCGTGGCGGATATCGAACATCTGATCACAGCGCTGGCCGATCATCCCGTTGGTGGCCTGCTCGGCTTGCCGGTATCCGATACCATGAAGCGCACCGATGACAGCGGCACCATCCAGCAGACGGTACCGCGCAGCAATCTCTGGCGCGCACTGACCCCACAGATGTTCCGTTACGGGATGTTGATCCAGTCGCTTGCCGAGGCGGTGCGCGCCGAAGAGCTGGTCACTGACGAAGCCGCCGCGATCGAGTGGGCAGGTTATCGCCCGCGCATGGTGGAAGGTCATGCCGATAACATCAAGATCACCCACCCGCAAGATCTGCAACTGGCGGCGTTGTTCTTGCAGCAACAGAAGGAAATATCCTGATGCGCATCGGTCACGGCTATGACGCCCATCGCTTCACGCTCGGCCGCCCCTTGATCATCGGTGGCGTGCATATCCCGCATGAACAGGGGATGGAGGCGCACTCCGATGGCGACGTGCTGCTGCACGCACTGTGTGATGCCTTGCTCGGCGCAGCGGGCCTCGGCGATATCGGCCGGCACTTCCCGGACACGAGCCAGGAGTTCGCCGGCATCGACAGCCGCCTGCTGTTGCGCCGCGTGGTGGCTCAATTGCATGAGCGCGGACTGACGGTGGGCAACGCCGATCTCACCATCCTGGCGCAAGCGCCGAAGATGGCCCCGCACATCGATGCAATGCGCGCCAACATCGCCGCCGATCTGCAAGTCGATGTGAGCCGGGTCAACGTCAAGGCCACCACCACCGAGCGGATGGGTTTTGTCGGGCGCAAGGAAGGCATCGCCGCCCACGCCGTGGTGCTGTTGAACGAATAGCGCTCGCCATGCCTGATACCTTTTCCCTCGATCTCCCTTATGCCTTCGGTAAACCCGAGGCGACCGGAGTTCTGCGCAGTATGCCGGAAGATTTCTTCGTTGAAGAAGTCCTGGGCTTCAGCCCGGAAGGGGAGGGCGAGCATGTGTGGCTGTGGATCGAGAAACGCAACTGCAATACCGAGTGGGTGGCCGAGCAACTGGCGCGTCTGGCTGGGGTGCCACATGGCGCGGTGAGTTATTCCGGCCTCAAGGATCGCGTCGCGGTAACCCGCCAGTGGTTTTCCGTGCACTTGCCGGGCAAGGACGCGCCGGAGTGGTCGTCACTTAATTCCGAGCAATTTACCGTGAAGGAAGCAGTGCGCCACCGCAGCAAATTACGGCGCGGCACCCACCGCTCCAATCGATTCGTGATCCGCCTCCGCGAGGTTGCCGGGGAGCGCGCGGCGCTTGAGGCGCGGCTGGCGATGATCGCGCGTTCCGGAGTGCCGAATTATTTTGGCGAGCAGCGCTTCGGCCATCAGGGCGGCAATCTGGATCAGGCGCTCAAGATGTTCGGCGGGTGGCGGATCAAGGATCGCCACAAACGCAGCATGTATCTCTCCGCCGCGCGGTCCTATCTGTTCAATCAGGTCCTCGCGCGCCGGGTGGTTCAAGGCAGCTGGGATCAGATTCTGCCCGGCGAGGCGGCCATCCTGGCGGGCAGCCATAGTTTTTTCGTGGTCGATGAGGTCGACGCCGAGATTCTGCGGCGCGTACAGTGCATGGATATTCACCCTTCGGGTCCGATGTGGGGACGCGGGGACGTGCCATGCAGCGGGCAAGTGGCGGAGCTCGAGCGCGTCATCGCCGAGGAGTTACCGGCGTTTCGTCGCGGCCTGGAGGGCGCGGACCTCAGGCAGGAGCGTCGTGCGCTGCGGTTGCAGGTCATGGACCTGGAGTGGCACTGGAGCGATGCTTCTACGCTGGAGTTGAGGTTTGGGCTTGGCCGAGGCGAATACGCCACCGCCGTGGTGCGCGAGTTGGCCGTCTGTACTGAGATAGCGAAGGGCAGTTCATAGCAGCCTTACCCGCCAGCACCGCTTTTCCGTCACGCCTCCGGAAGCCGATGCGCGTGCGCCCGGCGATAATAAACGCCTCTAAATCCGAATCAAAACAATAAGCTAAACTCGGCTTCGGTTTGTTCGTGGCCTGGCTCCGGATTCCTCTCGCCTCCCACTGCGCCGTTTGACGCTAAAATAATTGCGAAAATGCGGCCCATATCTCACAAGTTTAGTGATGTATTGTCGATAACCCTTGCAGCGCTGTTCAAACGACATATGCGAGGGGTTCCATGAAATTCACGAAATCTGCTCTGCTTTTCACCACGCTCTTAGGCTGTATTACATCGCAGGCGCATGCCGATGAGTACTACACCGGCGTCATGTCTGCTCTCCAGCAGAACTACAAAGAGGCGTACTCCTTACTAAAGCCCCTATCGGACAAGGGGGATCCCCGCGCGATATTCAATCTGGCGCTCATGTACCACGCGGGATTGTTTGTTGAATTCGACGAGAAAAAGGCCGTGGAACTCTACCAGGAGGCGGCCAAGCTTGGCGTTCGCGAGGCGCAGCAGTTCTTGGCGGCGGGATATCGGGAAGGCTGGTTCGGGCTGCCGATGGATTACGAGAAATACAAATTTTGGATGGGGCAATTGGGCGAGCTGTGACTCGCTCTGGGGGGTAGCCGATGGGTAGCCATACCCATCGGCTTTTTCGTTTGTGCGGTTAGAGTCGACAGCCTCGCGCCGTTTGGTTACTGTAGGGGCGCAAAAAGCATCAAGCAAAAGACAAAAAATTAAGTGTTGTCTTGGTCTCAGTAGGCCGATAAAGTTAAAATCGTCTTATTTTATAAAACACCAATACTAAAGACTTATAACGAATGATGCGGGTTTTAGGTGTATAAGCGCACGGTTTTTCTTCTGTTTGTCGCCCTTTTCACACTGGTTCCTGTCGCCAATGGTGTCACCGAGGAATCTGCGCGGGTTGCGGTGGTTTATCCCCAGGGTTCCGCCGCCTATGGCAAGGTCTTCGACGAAATCATTGAAGGCATCAGTGCAACGACCCCACTGGAAGTCACGCGCATCCCGATCGCCGATGATGCCACGAATCAGGCCGTGCATGCCGAGATTGCGAAGAATAACGTTAAAGGCGTGATCGCGCTCGGACAAACCGCCCTTCAACCTCAAACTTCTCAATCCGCCACGCCGGTTATCTATGGTGGCACTGCTGTCATGCCCGGAGTCGAGAACGGCATCAGCCTGATGGGGGATCCGGAACTGTTTTTCGCCAAGCTGAAGGCATTTGCACCTAAAGTTAAAAGGGTATTTACCGTCTACAATGAGCAAAACAGCGGCTGGTTGATCGAACGATCCAAGCGGGCCGCCGCCAAGCGGAACCTGGAGTTGCGTGCCTATGCGGCCGAGGATCTGCGCGATGCGGTGTTGAAGTTCAAGGTCATTTTCGACGAGGCGCGCGATACCACCGATGCGATTTGGCTCACGCTCGACAACGTGATACCCGATAAGACGGTGTTGCCCCTGGCGCTCGAAGTCTCCTGGGAGCGACGCGTCATCGTATTTTCAAACAATCCGCTGCATACCAAGCGCGGGGCGTTGTTCTCATTGTATCCAGACAATCGCCGCATGGGTGAGAGTCTTGGGAACATGCTGCTGCGCCAATTGAAAGACACGGGCAAACCGGAACTGGTGCCGCTGTCGGACATGAAGATGGCGATCAATGAGAGAACCGCCGCGCACCTGGGATTGACTCTGGAGGGCGCAGATTATCAGCAGTTTGATTTGGTTTACCCGAGCAGATGACAGTAACGTAAGCGTGACCAACACACACCCGGAAAAGAAGCTTCGCAGCTTTCGACAGCAGCTGATGTTGATAGTCAGCATTGGACTGCTGACAGTGGCAATCGCGTCATCTCTGAGTACGGCGTACGTGACGGCCTGGTATCTTCGCGGTCAAATGATCAGCGAAGGACTGCAAGTGACTGAGTCCTTGGCGAGGCAATCCGTGCTCGCCCTGCTGTATGACAGCGGCGACAACGCCGAGGATGCTGTCCAAGCGGCCATGGGGTTCCCGGAGATCGAAAACGTCATGATCGTCACGGCGGATCATCGGGTGCTGCTGAAAAGAGGAGCCGGCATCCAAGAGCAGGATGCCAAGGAGGGAAACAGCCGAGTCCCCGCTCTTTACCGCGAAACGATCGGCCATTGGTATTTCATCGCCCCGGTTTTTTCGGAGACCCAGTTGCTTTCCGAAGAGAGCAAGATGTTTCTGCAAACCCAGCACGAGCATGAGTTGCTCGGCTATGTCATGGTCGGCAAGCGCAAAAGCGGCTTGCACCGCGCGCAAACCTACACGGTGCTGAATAATATCGGTATCACCATGGTGAGCTCAGTGCTTTTGCTCTTGGTGCTGCGCCGATCCTTCAGCCGTTTGACCCGTCCACTGAACGATCTCTCCGAGGTCATGGGGCGTGCTCAAGAGGGGAAAGAGGCCTATGCCAAGCTCGAGGGGCCGAATGAGGTTGTGCGCATTGCAACCGCCTTTAACAAGATGAAGGCGGCCTTGGATGAGCGTGATCAGCAACTGCGGCAGCATAATGTCGTGTTGGAGCGCCAAGTCGCGGAACGCACTCAGGAGCTGTCGTATGCACTCGAGATGGCGGTGCAGGCGAACCGGAACAAATCATATTTTTTGTCTAGCGTCAGCCACGAGTTGCGCACTCCGCTGCAATCCATAATAGGCTACAGCGATCTCATTTTGGATGGCCTTGTGGCCGAAGATGACCAAATCAGGCATGACATCGAAACCATATTGCGGAACGCGACCAACCTGCTCAACATGATCAATTCGATTCTCGATATGGCGAAAATCGAATCCGGGGCCGTCGATGTGTCATTGTCCATGGTCGATTTGGAGAGTGTCGCCACGCAGGCCATCGAGACCATCAAGCCGCTGCTGACGGAGAACGGCAATGTGCTGGAGACTGATCTCAGGATCGACCGCCGGCAGATGCTGACCGATGAAGCCAAGATTCGTCAGATCATGTTGAACCTGATCGGCAATGCGACAAAGTTCACCCATCGGGGGAAAGTTCGCTTCGAAGTCGCCACCAATGAGAACGGCGTGGAGATGGTCGTGGCGGATACCGGAATCGGCATGAGCGAGGAGCAATTGACGCGGATTTTTGAGCCGTTTTATCAGGCGGAGGGCGGGCTCACCCGGCGCTTCCAAGGCACCGGGCTTGGCTTGGCGATCAGCAAACAGTTTGCGCAGGCGCTGGGCGGAGATATCAGGGTGGAGAGCAAGCTGGGTGCGGGTACCCGGTTTTATGTTTCGATACCGTACGCAAAAGGTTGACGGTGCAAATAGGCCTGTAGCGTATGGCGCGTACTTTAGCTACAGAGTTCGAATTTCCGTCATTCCGGCGCGTTCAGGAAGCGAGATTTTGCGGTCTGTATCTGAATGACGGCATTTCACCAGGGATGGAGCATGATGCCATGACAATGGCATCGAACAGTCCCCTCAAAGTGAAGTGGTAAATAAAGTGCAGGACCTGAGCATACTTGTCTTCAATCTCGATAGCGCACAACGCGCGGCTATCTGCGATGTCTTGAGAAAGGCAGGGTATACCCGTCTGGTCGAGGCAGTCGACAGCGGTCAGGCGGTCTCCGCCTTGGTGAACAGCGTGATCAATCTCGTGATCAGCGACGTTGACCTGGGCGACCTTGACGGCTGGCGGTTGACGCGGTTGATTCGATCCGGCGCGCTTTCGATTTCGCCTGATGCACCCGTGATCATCGTCTCAACCGTCTATAGCGAACGTATCGCTGAAGCAACCTCGAAGGAATACCAGGTCAATCACTTCATGACCTTGAGAGAACTGGACAAGCTGCCTGCCGTGGTTGCAGAGCTCGCGGGAATTGAGCATCGGGAGGTGATGAAGTCGAAATTGCTCGTGATTGAAGATTTTCACGACACCGTCAATCTCATTCAGCGGGTGCTGGGCAATCGATTCGATATCGAAGTGGCAAACACCGGGCGCGATGGTCTGGAGGCATGGAAAAGAGGCCGCCATGAGCTGGTGCTGTTGGATGTGATGCTGCCCGAGATGTCCGGGCAAGAAGTGCTCAAAGAGATACTGGCCATCCAGCCCAGTCAAGCGATTGTGATGATGACGGCGCACTCCAGTCCAAAGCGAGCAGGGGAGCTGATATTGGCTGGCGCGGTGGATTTTCTGCCAAAACCGTTTCGCGCGGAACAGCTGCGGCAGGTGTGCGAGATAGCCGCGAAACGCGAGGATTTTGTCGTCAGCAACAAACAATTCTTCCAGCATCAGGCGGAGCTGTTTCATGAAAAAGAGCTGGCGCAAAAAACATTGCAAGCCATCGCCGACGGTGTGATCACCACCGATGCGCAGGGGAGGGTGGAATATCTAAATCCCATGGCGGAGAAATTGACCGGCTGGGCAGTCGCGGAGGCGAAGGGGCAGTATTCCGCAAAGATCCTGAATGTCTATCAAGAATCCACGCTGATCGAAGTCGATGATCCGCTGACGAAATGTTTGCGCGCCGGAGTGGCCATTCAGAATGAGCGTCCGATCAGTTACCGCAATCGCGACGGACATGAGCTGAAGATTGATCATGTGACCTCGCCCATTGCAAATCAAAAAGGGAATCTGGTGGGCGCGGTCATGGTGTTTCGCGATGTCACCGAGGCGCACGAGCTGGAATTGAAGCTCGAATATCAGGCCAGCCATGACATGCTCACCGGACTGACCAATCGCGCCGCGTTCGAGGAGCGCCTCAAGCTGGTGTTGGAAAACAGGTTGCATCATCAGGACGAGTACACCCTCTGCTACATCGATCTCGATCAATTCAAGGTGATCAATGACACCTGCGGCCACGGTGCTGGTGATCAGCTCCTGCAGCATATTTCAAAAGTGATGCTGCAAAATATCCGCAAGCATAGCGATACCTTGGCACGCTTCGGCGGGGATGAATTTGTCCTCTTGCTCGAAGATTGTCCGCTGGATCAGGCGACGCGCATCGCGGAGCAAATCTGCCAGTCGGTTCAGGAATACCGCTTTATCTACGACAACAAGACCTTTGTCATCGGTGCGAGCATCGGAGTGGTGCCGCTGACACTGGATGTGCTATCGGTGCACGATTTGCTGAGCATGGCCGACAGCGCCTGCTATATCGCCAAGGAAAAGGGGCGCAACCGCGTCCACATCCTGCAAGTCGATGACAAGGAGCTGATCCAGCGCCGCGGCGAGATGCAGATTGTGTCCAAGATCAATGAGGCGATCGAGACCGACAATTTCTCGCTGTTTTATCAGCGCATCCAGGCGCTGAACGAAAACAATAACGCCGGCGATCACATCGAAATTCTCGTCAGGCTGAACGACGGAAACGGCGGCTACCTGGCCCCCGGCTTTTTCCTCTCGGCGGCGGAACGATACAATCTCTCCCCCAAGCTTGATCGCTGGGTGCTGACGGCCACCTTGCGGACTCTGGCCGAGCATGAAGATTATTTGTCACGCCTCGATATCTGCGCCATCAACCTCTCCGGACTCAGTTTCTGTGATGAAACCTTTGCGGCTTTCGTTGAACAGCAGTTTGAAGTTTTTGGCATTCCGCCCCGGAAGATCTGTTTCGAAGTCACGGAAACCGCCGCAATCGGCAATATTGCATTGGCGAGCGATTTTATTCACCGCATCCGGAGTCTCGGCTGTTCCTTCGCCCTGGATGATTTCGGCAGCGGCATGTCATCGTTCGCCTACCTCAAACGCCTGCCCATCGATTTTTTGAAAATTGACGGCTTGTTCGTCAAAGACATCCTGATTGATTCATTCGATCGCGCGATGGTGAACTCCATCAACGATATCGGCCACGTGTTCGGTCTCAAGACCATCGCCGAATACGTCGAGACCCCGGCGGTTGCCGCCGAATTGAACAAGATTGGCATCGACTATGTGCAAGGGTATGCGATTTCCAAACCGGAGCCGCTGGAGGTGTTGCTGATGAGCGCGCGCGAAACCAGTCAATTTGCTTGAACAGCTTCAACGAGTATCAAGCCAATCAGCCGGAGAGCATTGTTTCAATTGTATTGGCTATCGCGTGTTGGCGATCATCACGGCGCTTTTTCCTTATCGGTTATTTAGAATATTCTTACATGATGTAAAGAAAAGTTGCTGCCGCGTGGGAGTAGGTGGCAAGCGAACGCATCCGTCCCTGCCGTATCCAGTTTATTTTTCAAGCCTGCTTGTTCCGCGAAAGTGCTTGTGCCTAGAATGAGCAATCCTGTGAAGTGCTGTTTGTGTTGTTTTCCAGGAAGGCCACACACGGATTCAAACCCATGCATCCTGCCTGGATGTTCGGACCGGTACTGCAGGGTTCGCGAAGACAGATCGTTATGTAATCCTCCTGCCTTCATGATCCATCTCAGGTCTGTTGTTGCGGGGCGTATGGGCGTGCGTCCGGTGATGAAGCATGTACGATGGATACTGAGGGGGAAATATGAAGGGGGTTCCGTTCAAGCCGGTGCTTGGCGCGGCGTTGCTCGCACTGTTGCCAGGTATCGCAATATCAGGCAACTATGATGATGCCGAAGGGTGGTCGAATAGCTATTCCGGCAACGCGCAAAAGTCCTATTTCTATGCGCGGTATGATCAAGATGACGACGGTCGGGATGGGCGCGATGACGATGACAGTGACCATAAAAATAAGCCGCAACGCACCAAGAAGCCCCGGAACAGCGCTACGCCATCGCCACAACCGACGTTAACGCCTACGCCAGCTCCCTCGGCAACACCTACGCCGGCTCCATCAGCAACACCTGCGCCGGCTCCAGCACCAGCACCAACGCCAGCACCATACCCAATACCGACTCCGGTGCCGAATCCACCGACGCCCGGTCCTTTGAGCCCGCTTCCCTACGCGTGCGGCGGCTGTCATGCGATGCCTTCGCGGACGGGCACCGGCTTTCCGTACCCCAACATATGCTCGGCGACTGCAACCGATGCCAAGTTGACCAACATGGCAGGCTTTGCCATGGTCCCGGCGGCGGACATCCTGGCGGCCCGGGATGCCATCTGTAACGGCGAAGTGATCGTGCTACCAACGCCGACACCTACACCGACGGGGTTGCCATACCCCGTGCCGACTCTGGTGCCGAATCCACCGACGCCCGATCCTTCGAGCCCGCTTCCTTACGCGTGCGGCTCGTGTCATGCGATGCCTTCGCGGACGGGCACCGGCTATCCGTACCCCAACATATGCTCGGCGACTGCAACCGATGCCAAGTTGACCAACATGGCGAGCTTCGTCAACGTGCCGGCGGCGGACATCCTGGCGGCCCGGGACGCGATCTGTAACGGCGAAGTGGTGCCTGCGCCGACGCCAACAATCACACCGACACCGACGCCCGCACCGGAACTCCTGCCGGCGCCGACAGTGGAAGGTTACACACTGATCGATGTCGGCGACTTTGCAGAGGGATTGAACAATGCAGGCCAGACGATTGCGCTATCCTTCGATCCGGCAACCGGAAGCTATCAAGTTGCATTGATGCAGAGTGATGGAAGCAAGACTTCGCTGGGCACGCTTGGCGGGTATTATGTTAATCCAGTCATGATAAATGAGAACGGCGATGTGATTGGGATCTCCGATACCGCAAACTATTCATCCACCGGAGAGCAGCACGCGTTCCTTTGGCGGAGTGGCGTGGGTATGACAGATCTCGGAACCTTAGGCGGGCTCTACAGTTATCCAAATTGGATTTCCGGCAGCGGAGATGTTGTCGGGAGCGCATCAACCGCCTCCGGCGAACAACACGCGGTTTTATGGCAAAGCGGTGCAGGCATCATCGATCTCGGCACATTGGGTGGGCCTTACAGCGACGCTTCCCGCATTAACAGTCGCGGCGAGGTCATCGGTACATCCGATACCGCTTCCGGCGAACAACATGCCTTTTTGTGGCGGACTGGTGTAGGCATGACGGATCTGGGAACATTGGGCGGAACCTACAGTTATGCTGAAATCTTGACCGACCAGGGGGATGTTATCGGGGTGTCAGAGACTGCTGCGGGGGAGAGTCATGCTTTCCTCTGGCAGAGCGGTGCCGGCATGACTGACCTGGGTACTCTGGGCGGCCCTGAAAGCAGAGTCACTGGCGTGGGTCCGAGCGGCGAAATCATCGGGGTATCCCTGACCGGCACCGGAGAATCGCATGCCTTCCTTTGGCAAAGCGGTGTCGGCATGATCGACCTGGGAACGTTGGGCGGCACCTGGAGCGACCCATTCAGTATTAACAGCAGCGGTGAAATTTTCGGAGTCTCCGAAACCGCTTCCGGAGAAGTGCACGCTTTTATCTGGCGGAGCGGTGCAGGCATGACCGATCTCGGCGCATTGGGCAGATCCTCCGTTTCCCTTAGCGGGGATAACAGCGCCGGCAAGATAGTGGGTTCATTGACGCCCAATGGCTTCGATGGCACTAACCATGCCGTGCTTTGGGATGGCGCGCAACTGATTGACCTCAACAGCCTGTTGGCGCCTGACTCAGGTTGGGTGCTTAATGAGGCCAATCAGATCAACGATAACGGCGTTATTCTTGGACGAGCGATCGTTAACGGCTATCACAGCCGTGCGTACTTGCTAGTCCCCGCACCGTAAGTCATCGCGCCCGGCATGACATCCATGCCGGGCGCATACTCCTTCTGCGGTGAGAAGAAATTTTCGAGATTTTTTTGCGCGGATTCATCGCATCGCCCGTTCGCAACAAGCCGCTGACTTGGCCACGCTGCCGCGGGCTCCATTGCCATTTTCAAACAAGCTGCGCGCCATGCGAGAGCCGGTCGATCGACACTTCGGCACGGGCTACTTATCGCTGAATTATCTCGGACGTTTCCCGCTGTACACTAACAGCCAGGCGACTCTAAATAATTTTTTAATAAAAACCCGTCGTTTTCTCTCCACCTTCATAGTGGTTCGTCGCAATTGATTGTTGAGCGCGCTTGCGCGCAAGGCGATGAAGATGCGCAAAAAAATCCGATTTCTTTTCGAAAACCGATGCGCGGCGATCGCCTTTTAGCTAAAGGCCGCGCGTGGTTGGTCGATACGGAATCGGCGCGAATCAGGCGTGTTTTGAAGCGTTACACAAGTCGTCGAACCGTGCGCAAGCCCCTGCCGGGTCGGTTTCAGAACATCATTTCACTGGTGCCGCGTTTAGTCAGTTGCCGCAAGGCTGATGCGACATAGATTGATCAAGGAGAAAGACATCATGAGCAAAGATTCAAATTCCCAATTCAAACTCAAGCGCTTGTGCCGTGAGGTCATGGCGTTGAGCGGCATGCTGGCATTGGCCGCGTGCGGCGGTGGCGGCTCGCCGTCGGACGGCGCCCAGACCAACACGGACGGCGAAGTGCTCTCCAGTCTGTCCACCGGCTACACGCTGCCTTCGGAAATCTCAGCGGTGCCAACCGACAACAGCGGCAGCGGTGCTGCGTTGAATCGGGCTTTCTCGAGCCATTTACGCGCATGGGCGCGCGCCGCCGCCGATTTGCCGGCGACCACGGATTACGCAAAGGCGCAGACGCGAAAATATGTCGAGGAACGCGAGCTGGAGCAATTCGACATCATCGAGCAGGTGCTCGGTGCCGTCGCGCAGACCAATTATGCTGATGCGGCGGTGGTCAATCAGGGGCCGTATACCGCCATGATCACCTGGGTCGAG
Source organism: Pseudomonadota bacterium (assembly GCA_040752855.1). Lineage (GTDB taxonomy): Bacteria > Pseudomonadota > Gammaproteobacteria > RBG-16-57-12 > RBG-16-57-12 > JBFMHP01. Next base: position 39,484 of record JBFMHP010000025.1, read on the forward strand.
GATCGGGATGGGCGCGAGATCAAGACCATCGAACCGTGGGTGGTGGATTCACGCATGATCGTGGAGAACGGCAAGGACGTGAATCGCGTGCTCGTTTGGATTGAAGAGCCGGATGAGAACAATCCCGGGGCGATGCGTATGGTCAAGGCTGAGTTCAAGATCTATGCCGCCGCCACGGTCAATAGCGATGGCTCGTTCGCCGATTATGGCGACTGGGATCTGAATGTGAAATTCAATGACAGCGGCAGCGACTACTTCGTTGCTTCATCGCGCGTGAGCGGTGGTCAGACCACGGTCAAGGTGCATGAGAGCCATACCGAAAGCGGTGGTGGTGGCGGTGGTTCTTTTGTCTATGAGATGAAGGGCGTGTTGGTGCGCGCGGCCGCAACCGGTTATGGCAAAGTGGCCTATCCGGATTTCGACGGATGCATGTCATGGCCCTGCACGCCAAGCACCAAGAACGCCTCCTATGCGTACAACAGCGGCTATCTGGCGGTTCAGGTCGACGGCGACAGCGCGCCGACCTACAAGGATCGTGATCCGGCCAATGCCGTGGAGATGACGCGTCGCTACGGTTTATTCTATGCCAATGCCGATCAGGCCAATGGCATCGTCGCGGGGGATGATGTCCAGAAGCACAAGTCTTTTGGGTTTCCGATCCGCTACACGGATCAGTTTGGTGCCACCCGCCACGCCTATTACGGCGCCTGGCAGGGGCGTCACGAAATCTGGAACGGCGATGGCCTGAACGCGGGCGACACGGTGACCCGTAACGACCACGGCCCGCAGCAGACCGCGCAAACCTACGTAGCCTCGAACACGTTCAACGGCACGCTGACCAAGCGCACCTTGGTCGACGGTGATTTGAGCGATATCCAGGACATCGTGGTCGAGACCTGGATCAACAAGAACTTCAATCTGCGCTGGGATGCCAGCGCCAACAGCGGGGCAGGGGCCTGGATGTCGTGCACCGGCTATATCGACTGGGTTGACAACATCTGCCGCGATCATCAGACCCACGCCGATGTCGGTTTCTCGATGTTCGCCGATTTTGCCAGCTTGCAGATGAGCAGCACCGATCGCAAGCACGTCTCGATCAGCCGTTGGGATAGTATCGCCATGATGAATCGCGACTATGTGTACCTGACCGCTGGCCAAGACGGCGCGAGCAGTGATGGGTTCTACGCCGCCCAACACGGCTCGATGGGCAAGCTCGAGGCCGTGCAGCCTTTGGAAGCGTATACCCCGGTCGACGGTGATCAAGTGTGGGTGAATATCGGCGGCTCGATCTACATCCAATACACCGGCACGGGTTGGGTGCAGAAGGAGCTGATCGATTTCGATCAATCGACCTGGACGCCGACCTTCGGCACCAATGACCAGACCTTCACGCCCGAGGTCGGCCGCGAGTACTACATCAACAACAAAGGCACGAACTTCGTGGTCAAGCGCAAGAGCAACACCGGCACGGACGCAACCGACTATGAGGTCAAGATCGAGCTGCAAAGCGCCGCCAATCCGGTCAGCGTCGCGTCGATCCTGCCGGCGGGCACCAGCTATCTGGCCACGCCTTGGCGCAAGGATGTGCGTTACGCGTTGATCACCGACAGCAGCAGCGCGGACTTCATGAAGCTCGTGGTCCAGGCCGATGATACCGGCAAGCTCACCGTCGGCTCGGTGGTTACCTCCGGCGAGTGGGGCTTGCAGGCCTACAACGGCAGCAACCAGCCGCTGACCGCCGCTGGCGCGCCGGTCACGGTCGACGAGTTTGGCTTCCCCACGGGCGCCGATCGTCCGGTCGAGTTCAACTGGGAGTACTCGGAAAACGGCTGGGGCACGCAGCAGTACCTGTGTTCGCCGGATTGCAGCAGCACCGCCAATTATCTGATCCTGGACAACCCCGTGCAGCTCCAGCCGGTCGTGCTGGTCAACGGGGCGGGTGCCAGCAAGACCTTGGCGCTGCAATACGATGGCTGGATGCACGGCATGCCGGATCTGTATTGGGAGTTGTCCAAGAACGGCTTCCAGATGACCCAGGCCATCGCCGACAAGGTCATCAACATCCCGGCCGGCACTACGCTCACCGACGCGCTCGACGGCAGTACCACCTACTACGTCAAGCCGCTGGAGACCAGCGTGTTTCTCAATGTCGTGACCACGACGGACATCAGCAATGCGGGAGGCACGGCGCCGGATATCAATCAGGCCTCGGCCGTGGATCTTGCCACAGTGCCCGCGTTCACCGAGCACAACATGGGCGCCAAGCCGACCGGCACGGCGGTCAAGTACTCGGAAGGCAAGCCGGTGCAATAACCGCGGTACGTGATGATCCCAATAGGGAGGGCCATTGGCCCTCCCTTCATTTTGAGGTGCGAAAGTCAGTCAGCCGTCGAGCGCGGCCTGATTCACGATGCTTTGGCAAGAACGATCCGCGCTCGTCGCTTGCGCCAGGAGCATCGACAAGGTTTCCGTCGGTGGATAGAGGCGTTCACGATGTTCCGGCAACAGCCCTTCGACATTATCGAGCAAGGGTTCACTTGTCAGCAGATTTAAGAAGCTATGGCTATTACTGTTTGTCCGATGAGTCTCTATACGATGGTGTTGATGACGGTGGGAAGTGCCAGTAGGTTACATAGCGACCGATTCCTTTTCAGTAGTTTGTAGGATTGACGATTGACAGCCCACCATGGAGCCGGGTTTTTGTTTGAAATTGTTGCGCTTAAGTAAAAGCCATTCTACTCGGACCCCAAATCATGACCTCAAATCATGGTGGGACAATCTGTATCAAGCGAGGGAGAGCTGCAGCCAGCGCAGAGGTCGCCATAGCGGCGGCGTGTACTTCCGCACGAGCTGCCAAGAGAGCGCGCGCATGAGGTCTCTCAACACGCCAGGCGAGCGCCGTTTTTGTGATAGCGAGGCGAAGCCGGGCAGCGCCTTGCGACTGTCGCCGGCGCGAGCCGCATCCAGGTAGCTTTGCAACACAGTAAGGATATTTTGGTAATACTCGCGGACGCCTTGGCGCGGTATGCTTCCGAGCAGTCGCGCCAGTTCATCCGCATCGTCGGCGCGGGCTGCATCCACCGCAAGCCAGGTCTTGGCATCGAGGTTGTTCGGCGCAAGCTCAAGCGAGCGCAGTGTGACCGCGCGTGCAGCATCGTGCCGTCGGAGTGAACGTAGGGCGACTGCTAGGTTGTCCAACGCCCAGGCCGGTGTTGCGGGGCGCTCGCGCCAATCGTGCATCCAGCGGGCGACCTCCAGATATTGGTCACACGATAGAAAAGCGTAGCTCACCATCGCCCAGGACTCCGCATCCTCGATTAACTCGGTGCGATAGCGGCGAATGAAGCGGCGCAATAGTTTGAGATCGCGCTTTTCGCCGATGTAATCAAGTAATGCGCGCTTAAGCGAATGTGCCGGATCCTGGCGCAGCGCACGTTTGATTGCGCGATAAAAAGCATCCGGCAGCCAGCCGCTTCCCTGGCGTTCGATCCAGAATCGGACCGCTGCGTAGCTGCATCGACCTTCATTGAACCAGGCAAGCACTGCTTTTTCCAGCCGATTGCCCCAGGCCGCGCGCAGAAACGCCTCGATGACCATTTGACATGCCGACTGCGTATCCCCTGGTGCTTCGAAAACTTGGTGCGCGAAAGTGAGGGCAACCTCCGGTTCCTTTTTCAGTATCGCCAACTGCACTTGGCGCGCGATAACGCTTGCGTTGCGTACGTGACCCACGAGCGTCGCGAGAACGGCCTCGGCGCTCGCAATGTCACGTTCGTCGAGATACAAGTCGGTAAGGTTAAGGCTTGCGAAGGCGTATGCCGGGTCCAATTCAACGGCGCGCTGAAAATGTGCCTTCGCCCGGGCCTTTTCCCCGGCCTTGAGAAGGGCGTGTGCCAGGTAGCCATGTGCGGTAGATACGTTGGGCGCTAGGCGCAGCATGTTCTCCGCCGCCTCCCGATACGCTACGGTGTCATCAGCGGCGTCACTCCAATCGGCCAGTTCCTGCCACAAGGCGAAACTGTTCGGATCCTCTCGTAGAAGTGAACGCAGGGCGTCGATAGCCTTGCGATGTGCACCCCGGGCGTGCAGCACGCGTGCGCCGAAGACGCGTACGCTCGCGGGGGCCGCGTCGGCCCAGGGCGTCGTTGCAAGTGCCGCTTCGATCTCATCGAACCGACCGAGGCGCAGCAACAGCGCCAGGCGATTCTCATATGCGGCTTTGCTGCGCGGTTCCAATTCGAGCGCCCGGTCGGCGGCTTCGAGTGCGGCGGACGGATCCGAGCCAAATTCGCTCGCTTTGATCCAGGCGCTTGCGTCTCCGGGACGATGGCGAGTGATGTCGGTCACAACACGATCCATCAGGTCGGCATCGCCGGTGTCGTCGGCAATACGTAGTAGCATGTTCCACACCCAAGTGGGCTGTGGGTCGAGTCGCAGTGAGTCCTGGATCTCCGTCACGGCCGCCGCCGGCTGGGCCATGCGCAACAAAACCAAGGCCTTCAAGGCATGCAGCGCGGCATCTTCGGGACTGCGGTGCAGGGCGTTGTCCAAAACCGCCAGCGCCCGTTCGAAGTCGCGCCCATCGTCCAGCACCGTGTCCACGTACATGCGAACGGCGCGCGTCCATTGCGGTGTTATCTGCAAGGCAACTTTGAGGCTTTCTCGGGCGGCATCACGTTGCCCTTTGAGCGCATACGCCCGACCCTGTTCCAAGTAAAGGCGCGGCAACATAGGGAAGCGATCGATCGCCTCATCGATCAGCGTCAGGCTTGCATCGAGATCGTTCATGTCGATTAACTGTGAAGCGACGGCGACCCAGGCTTGCCACAAGTCGGGGCGTTCTGCGAGCGCCTCCCGAAGTACCGCCAGCAGCTCGCGCGGATCGAGGGTGGTCTGCGCCGCGTTCTGGAATGTGAGGAGGCTGTCACCGAGCGTGACCTGACGCACCAGCTCGGCGCGAATGAACGACAGCGCCTCCTGGCGCTCAGCCAGGGTATGGCCCAAACCGATCAGGGTGTTAAGAGCGTAGTTGTCATCGATCGACAGCGCGAGTGCGTCGCGCAAATGTTGGCGGGCTTCGGCGAGGCGGCCTTCCTGTATACGCAGAAAGCCCATGGTCGAGTGGGTCGCACTCTGGTTAGGCGCCATTTCCCGCGCCCGCTGCATGACGGCCCAGGCCTCATCAAAGCGTTGCTGGCGGGCAAGATTCATGGCCAATTCGCGTTGCGCCCATGCGTTGCTTGGGCTGATTTCGACCAGATGCCGGATGATATTTTCGCTATCCTGCGGGAGTTCATCGCTGAGCCAATCAATCAGCAGTTCCTGTAGGCCGCAGTGATGAGGGAAGCGCTGAGCAGTTTCGCGCAAGTAGCCGATCGCCGTCCGCCGGCCATCGGTCTGTGCAAGAATTGATGCCACCAGGCGATGATGCGCGAGGTTGAACGGCTCCAGTGTTGTGGCCTCTTTGGCCATGTTGAGCGCCTCGGCTGTATCCCCGCACTCGCGCGCGAGCTGAGCGCGAGAGTGCAGCCACCTGGCGCGCTTGGCTGTTCGTTTGCAGCGCTCAAGGTATTCGCGCGCGCGGTCGAGTCGACGGAAGCGCAAATGCGTGTCGGCGGCAAAGATCAGCAAGGCTGTGTCGTCCGGGCGACGCGCAAGAAACTCATCGAGTAAGACGAAGGCCTCTTCGGTATGCTCCAATGTTTCCAATTGCTGAAACAGCGTCATCACCGGTGATGAGGATCTGTGCCCAAGGCGCTGCGCGCGATGGCGCAAAAAATCCAGCCCCTCTTGCGTCCTTCCCACGAAGTGCATCGCTCGGAAATAGCTGGCGGCATAGTCCTCGTTGGTCTCCTGGAGGCATGCCGCGATCCGATAGTGATCGACGGCCTGTTTGCGCAGACCAATTTGCCATAGCAGGCTGGCGCGCGTCTGCCACGCGCCGGCATCCGATGGCATCTTGCGCAGCGCTCTGTCGAGTAGGTGGAGCGCCTCCTGAGTGAGCCGTCCATCATCGGCCAGCAGCTGGGCGTGCCGAATCATGGCGACAGGGTCCGCGTTCGCCGTGTTCGCAATGCCGGCCAGCCATTCGACTTGCTGGGCACGATTGCGGAGCACCGACAGGGAGGCGGCTTTGGAGAGTTGCAGGTTAACGTCTGATGGAAACAGCGCAAGCAACTGCTCTGTGGCGGCAAGGGCCGTATTTTCATCTCCGTCATATATGGCGATTGCGCGCCTTGCGCCTATCGTCAAGCGATGGTCCGCATGTTCCTCCGACAAATGGCGCGCAACCGCGATCGCGGTATCTCGATCATGTCGGTCGAGCGCAGCCATGACGCGGTGATAGCCATCCCAAAGTTTTGCCTCGGGCAGTTCGATACCGTCGAGACGATATGCTTCGGTGGCGGGGACTATCAGCATGCCGCGCGGTCCCGATGAGCGGTGCGAGGCGAAAAGGTCCTCCGCGGCGAACTCGCCGTGTATACGTTTAAAAGGATCCCGAATCAGCAATGTGCCGCGCAGTGCGTCGTAGCCGATTACCGCTTGCAGGTGCGCACCGCCGGTATATACGGTTACCAGCGTGAAGGGAATACCGGCGTCGATCAAGGCGCAGGCCGTTTTCCAATCGACGGTAAACTCGCGCGTGACAAAACCCTGAGTTTCCGCCCAATGGCGTTCGCTGTGATTGGGTGTGCCGTCGTAACAGATGCGCTCTGCGATCTCCAGATGTTCGGCGGCGAGGCCCCAGTAACGGCTCAGGGTGGCGAGTGTCGCGGGCGCACAAGTGAGGTAGTGCTGCCGGACGAACCCAACGGGAAGCTGGACGCGGTGCGGCGTGACGCCGTCGTCGAGACGTTGGACCAGCTGTCGATGGGCAGGGGCTTGCGACTCGGAGGCGTAGCGGCGTGCTTCCTCAAGACGCCCCAGGCGCAGCGCGATCTCGATACGTCGTGAACGTAACCAAGGCAACCATTCCTTGTCGGCAAGGGGAAGCAGCTCGACGCAGCGCTCCAGAGTGTCCCACGCCGCGGCGTACTCGCCTTGCTCGACTTGCAAGTCGAGCAACTGGGCGGCGAGGTAGCCGCTCTCGCATTCAGCGTGCGCGCGTTCCAGCAGTGCGAGGGCCTGTGCTTCCTCACCGACCAGTATCTGCAGATGCGCAAGGGCTTGAATCGCAGAGCGGTAGCCGTCTTGAAGACGCAGGGCCTCTTGTGCAGCGGCGATTCCCTCATCGTAGCGGTCACGCATCTCGCAGGCGTGGCTCCATTCCACAAGCGTCCATGGATCGTCCGGGGCAAGCGTCCGGGCCATCTCATATGATTCCTGCGCGCGCTCGAAGTCTCGCAACATCGAAAACACATAGGCCCGGAGCGAATGCCATTCCGCCCGGGATGCGGCGCTGGCATCGTCGTGCAATGAAAGGCGGTTCAGCAGGCTCCAGGCACGCTGTGGACCGTGACGGTAGGCCTGCTGCCGAACGAATGCGCTGATGGCACTGGCGTTTTCGCGATGTTGATGCCACAGTCGGATGATGCGCGCATCGGCAGCGCGCCGTGCGCCAAGGTGCCCGAGTGCGCGGGTCGCGAGAATCTGAGCCTTGATCTGGGGATGCCGCGTGAGCGCCTCCAGCATCGGTTGGACTTGCAGATAAAGCCCCAGGTCGCAAAGGTGCTCCGCTCGATGAATAATCTCTTCATCGTACGGTATGGACTCGGCCGGATTGTGGCGTGGGTCATTCATGATGTACGGCTGGACGACATAAAATTTATGGCACCTGCACGCAGGGATCTAGTACACCAAAGCATGCATGTGCTTTGCTTCGAAGCCGGCTATGTCGTGGCTTGAGGGCCGTCGTGGGTCTGCCACATTGGTGTTCTTGGCCCGGAAACAATGCGTACGGTTGTGTCGATGCAAGTGGGTTTTGTAGTGTATATCCAATGCTTCCATGGTGTACCCCGTCGGTGTACCAGTTGGATATGTATAGCGACTTATGCTGATTCGTTAACTATTAGAATCAAATAGTTATCGCTATATGGTGCCGAGGAGAGGACTCGAACCTCCACGGAGTTGCCCCCACCAGCACCTGAAGCTGGCGTGTCTACCAATTTCACCACCTCGGCAAAGGCGTGAATCGTTGAGACGCGCACTTTACCCACGACGCTGCTTTTTGTCAATACAGACGCTCGGCTTGAGAAAAGCGGGGCGTCTGCCTACTTTTAGGATATAATCCGGCGCTTGGTTTTAATTGGAATTTGAATGACTAAACAAAAATCAGTACGCGATCCTTTCGAATCACGCGAGGCATCGAAATACGAGCGGCCGATCCCGAGCCGCGAATTCATCTTGGCGCTTTTGAAAGAAGAGGGCGTGCCGCTGTCCAAGGGGCAGATCGCTAAGGCGCTGGATTTGAGCGAGGATCAGGATTTGGAGGCCTTGTCGCGCCGTTTGCGCGCGATGGAGCGTGACGGCCAATTGCTGTGCAATCGCCGCAATAGCTATTGCTTGGTGGATCAATCGGAGCTGGTGCGCGGGCGCGTCACCGGTCACCCGGATGGCTTCGGGTTTTTGATCCCGGACGAGGGCGGCGACGACCTGTTCCTGAGCGCCCGAGAGATGGGTGCGGTGTTCCACGGTGATCGCGTGGTGGCGCGGGTTTCCGGCATCGATCGCCGCGGCCGGCGCGAGGGGACGATCGTCGAGGTGCTGGAGCGGGCGCATACCACTGTGGTAGGGCGCTTCTTCACCGAAGGGACGATCGGCTTTGTGGCGCCGGACAATAAGCGTCTCAGCCAGGATATCCTCATCCCCCCTGAGGCCCAGGGCGGCGCGGTGCCGGGTCAGTTTGTCGTGGTGGAGATCACCGCGTGGCCGACGATCAAGCGCGAGGCGATGGGGCGAGTCATTGAAGTGCTCGGTGATCACATGGCGCCGGGCATGGAGATTGATGTTGCGATCCGCTCTTACGGCTTGCCCGAGGAGTGGCCGGCGGGTGTCGAGGATGAGATCACCGCGTTTTCCACGGAGGTGCCGGAAGGCGCCAAACAGGGGCGCGAGGATATCCGTCATCTGCCGTTGGTGACTATCGATGGCGAAGATGCCCGCGATTTCGATGACGCGGTGTATTGCGAGCGTAACGGCAAGGGTTGGCGTCTGTTGGTGGCGATCGCCGATGTCTCGGCCTACGTGAAGCCGGACAGCGCACTTGATATTGAGGCCCTCAATCGCGGTAATTCGGTGTACTTTCCGGAGCGCGTGATCCCGATGTTGCCGGAGGTGCTGTCCAACGGGCTGTGTTCGATCAATCCTGATGTCGACCGGCTGTGCATGGTCTGCGAACTGGTGGTCACGCCGCAGGGTGGGGTGCGCAGCTATCGTTTCTTCGAGGGCGTGATGCGCTCCCATGCGCGGTTGACCTATAACAAGGTCGCGGCAATGTTGGTCGATCAAGATGCCGCGTTGCGGGGTCAATACGCAGCGCTGGTGCCGCACCTTGAAGATCTCTATGAACTGTACAAGATGTTTGTCGAGCGGCGGAAAAAGCGCGGCGCGATCGACTTCGATACCACTGAAACCCGCATCGTTTTCGGCGCGGACCGTAAGATCGAACAGATCGTGCCGGTGGTGCGCAACGACGCGCATAAACTGATCGAGGAATGCATGCTCGCGGCCAATGTGGCGGCGGCCGATTATCTGCTCAGCAATGAAATCCCGGTGCTGTACCGCATCCACGAGGAACCGCCGCAGGAAAAGCTCGAAGACCTGCATGAATTCCTGGCCGAGGTCGGCGTGCGGCTCGGCGGCGGCAAGAGCCCGAAGGCCAAGGACTATGCCAAGGTGCTCGATGCGATCCAGGGGCGCGAAGACAAACATTTGATCCAGACCGTGCTGCTGCGCAGCATGAGCCAGGCGATGTACCACCCGGAGAATGTCGGCCACTTTGGCCTGGCCTACGAGGCCTATACCCATTTCACCTCGCCGATCCGCCGCTATCCCGATCTGCTGGTGCACCGCGCGATCAAGCATCTGATCAACAAAAAGCCGGTCGCGCAGTTCAATTATTCACCCGCGCGTATGGCGCAGTTGGGCGAGCATTGCTCGATGACCGAGCGGCGTGCCGACGAGGCCACGCGCGATGCGGTGGATTGGCTCAAGTGCGAGCACATGCTCGACAAGGTGGGCGAGGAGTTCGACGGCATCGTGACCGGTGTGACCAGTTTCGGGCTGTTCGTCGAGCTGCAAGGCATCTACGTCGAGGGTCTGGTGCATGTGACCTCGCTGGCCAACGACTATTATCACTTCGATCCGGCCAAGCATCGCCTGCTTGGCGAACGTACCGGGATCAGCTATCGCCTGTCGGACAAGGTACGGGTGAAGGTTGCCCGGGTCGATCTCGACGATCGCAAGATCGACTTCGAGATGGTGCAGGGCGGCGAGAGCCCCCGCAAGGCGAAAAAGCGTAAGGAAAAGGCGTAATGAGTCACGATATCTTCGTCGCGGGGCTGCACGCGGTGGAGTCGGTATTGCGCAATTATCCAGGGAACATCCTCGAGTTGCAGCTCGATGCCAAGCGCCAGGATGCGCGCCTCAAGCGCCTGATCGAGCTGGCGGGGGAGAAGAACGTTCGGATCAGCTATGCGGGGCGCGACGCCCTCGATCATCTCGCCGGCCATACGCGCCATCAGGGCGCGATCGCCATCTGCAAACAACTTCCCAGTTATAACGAGGGCGATCTGCCGTTTCTGCTGGAGGCGGTCGATGGTCCGCCCCTGGTCCTGATCCTCGACGGGGTGACCGATCCGCACAATCTCGGCGCCTGCCTGCGCACCGCGGACGCCGCTGGTGTGCATGTGGTAGTTGCCCCGCGCGACAAGGCTGCGGGTATCAACCCAACGGTACGGAAGGTCGCCTGCGGCGCGGCCGAAACGGTGCCGTTCGTCCAGGTAACCAATCTGGCGCGTACCTTGCGCGAGCTGCAACAGCTCGGCATCTGGCTCGTCGGCACCTCCGGCGAGGCCGAACAGTCGATCTATGCTGCGGATCTCAAAGGCCCGCTCGGGCTGGTGATGGGGGCCGAGGGCAAGGGCATGCGGCGCCTGACGCGCGAGCATTGCGACCTGCTGGTCAGTATCCCGCTGCTCGGCAGCGTGGAGAGCCTCAATGTCTCGGTGGCCACCGGGGTATGCCTGTACGAGATTGTGCGCCAGCGGGGGCTGGCCTAGGCCTTGCTTACTATTGATCCGACGTCCCAATACATTTGGTGCTATTCCCTCTCCCAAAGTGGGTAGGTTGGGCTGACGTAGGAAGCCCAACATCCTTCGGTCACCCGCGATTGTAGGCTTCCTACGTCAGCCCAACCTACAGCGCCCCCCCCCGCACGTTGCAATATTTGCCTGATCTGGTAGAATTCGCTCTCCCCGAGATCCGTGGGAAGGTTTTTAGATCAACTCCTTGCCTTGCCGAGCGCGGTAAGGCCACTACAGACCGTAAGGAGCATTCTCAATGCGTCATTATGAAGTCGTGTTTTTGGTCCACCCTGACCAGAGCGAGCAAGTCCCTGCCATGATCGAGCGTTATCGTGGCCTGATCCAGGATGACGGTGGCAAGATCCATCGCCTGGAAGACTGGGGCCGCCGTCAGCTTGCCTATCCGATCAACAAGGTTCACAAGGCCCACTACGTGCTGATGAACATCGAGTGTTCACAGAACGTCCTCAATGAATTGACCAGCGCCTTCCGTTTCAACGACGCCGTATTGCGCAACATGGTCATCACTACCGATGGTCCGGTTGTCGAGCCGTCGCCGCTGGCGCGCAGCAAGGATGAGGGCGACAGCGCTCCTTCCCGCGCACCTCGTTTCGACGATGCGCAAGACGATGACGAAGGTGATCGTCCGAGCGCCTAAGGGCGAGGGCGCGTCACCGGGCGAGTTCCGGGACGCGAGTTGAATTCAGAGATACAAGCAAAAGGTTAATATCATGGCTCGTTTTTTTCGTCGCAAGAAGTTCTGCCGTTTCACGGCCGAAGGTGTTAAGCAGATCGATTACAAAGACATCAACACCTTGAAAGGTTATATCACTGAGACCGGCAAGATCGTGCCCAGCCGCATCACTGGCACCAAGGCACGCTATCAGCGCCAGTTGGCGACCGCGATCAAGCGCGCGCGCTTCCTGGCCCTGCTGCCTTACAGTGACACGCACAAGGGTTAATGAAACAACCTTGTGATTTGCGCGGGCCAGGGAAGGCCTGCGGTTAGGATATCGGCATGCAATCACTGGCAAGTTTCATCATGCGGGGTCGCATGCAGGCGGTACTGGTCAGCGTGCTGTTTGCTGGATTGTCGCTGATTTTGCCGCCTTTGATGTATTTAAGCGGCGGTGCGGTGGCACTCGTAACGCTGCGGCTGGGGGCAACGCAAGGCCTTTCGGTCATGGCGCTTTCCACTCTCGCGCTGGTGCTGCTGGCGCAGCTGAGCATGGGATCGCCGTTGGCGGGAATCGTACTGGCGCTGATCATGTGGTTGCCGGTGTGGGCGCTGAGCCTGGTGCTGCGGCAGACCGTCTCGCTGGGCGCCACCGTCGGCGCTGCGACGCTGCTGGCCGCGACGCTCGTGCTGGCGGGCCATATGATCCTGCCGGAACCTGCGGTGTGGTGGCAGGGCAAGCTTGAGGGGCTGCTCGGGCCGATCTTCGATCAGCTCGGTGTGCATGAGCAACCGGGGCTGCGGGAGGCGATGCAGCAGGTTGCCAAGTTCATGACCGGTTTTGTGGCGTTTGCGGTCATCATGAACACGTTGTGCAGCGTGTTGCTCGCCAGATGGTGGCAGGCCGTGCTGTACAACCCGGGCGGATTCCGCCGGGAGTTTCACGAGCTGCGGCTGCCGCGCGCGCTGTCGATCGTGGCGGGATTGGCCGTTGCGGTCAATTATCTGGCCAACGGCCCGGCGGCGGAATTTGCCGGTAATCTGGCGGTGGTGTTCGCGGGCGTTTACTTGATGCAAGGGCTGGCGATTTGCCATGACGTCGTCGCGAAGAAGGGGTTGCATGTCGCGTGGCTGCTCGGTGTGTATGTGCTGACGCTGCTGCTGCCGCAAATGATGCTGTTGCTTACTCTGCTGGGATTGATCGATACTTGGGCGAATTTTCGCGGCCATGTGTCGAGCAGCCCGGATCAGGGTGGCGAGAAACCAAATTAGACAATTTTGTAACGGTGAGGTGTGAGATGGATGTGATTCTTCTCCAGAAGGTCCAAAACTTGGGCAACCTGGGCGACAAGGTCAAGGTAAAGGCGGGTTTTGGCCGCAATTTTCTGATCCCGCAAGGTAAGGCGGTTCCCGCCACGGCGGCCAACGTCGCCGAGTTCGACGCGCGTCGCGCGGCGTTGGAAAAGGCGGCGGCGGAAGCCTTGGCTGAAGCGCAGAAGCGCGGCGAAGCCCTCAACGGCATGGCGGTCACGATCTCCATGCGCGCGGGTGACGATGGCAAGCTGTTCGGTTCTGTCGGGACCACGGATATCGCCGAGGCGGTCAGCAACAAGGGTGTAAAGATCAACAAATCCGAAGTGCGCCTGCCGGCCGGCCCGATCCGCATGGTCGGCGAGTACGAAGTCGGCGTGCATCTGCATGTTGACGTCGACAGCGTGGTGAAGGTTTCCGTCATCCCCGCTTAATCTCGTCTGCAAGGGGCGCCCGCTATCGTGGCGGCGCCCTTTTCTTTTTCCGTATTTGCCGTTCCTGCCTCCTGGGTGCTGTGATAATCTTTGGGGTTCGAGGCGAATGACACTTACTTCTTAAGACGTTGTATTTCCCTCCCCCTTGATGGGGGAGGGCTAGGGTGGGGGTGGAATGGTGAGGGTGCGCTGAAATTTCAGTGTATTCACCCTCCCCCTAACCCCCCTCCCGTCAAGGGAGGGGGGAATGTTTGACTTTAAGTAAGTGCTATTCGGGTCCGAGGCCACTGTTTGTCGGCCTTCTTCCGGAGTCATCATGCAAGAGCTGATCAATCCCATGCCATTCCCCGATGAAGCGACGCGCGCGCTCAAGGTGCCGCCGCATTCCATCGATGCCGAGCAGTCGGTACTCGGGGGGTTGATGCTGGAAAATTCCACCTGGGACCAAATCGCCGATATCCTCATCGAGGAAGATTTCTATCGTCATGACCATCGCTTGATCTTTCGCGCCATCGCCAATCTCTCTGAACGCAACTTGCCATTCGATGTGGTGACGCTCTCCGAGCAGCTCGAAAAACACGGCGAGCTTGATACCGTGGGTGGTCTGGCCAATCTCGGTACCTTGGTGAAGAACACGCCGAGCGCGGCCAACATCAAGGCCTATGCCGGAATCGTGCGCGAGAAATCGATCCTGCGCCAGTTGATCCACGTTGGCACCGAGATCAGCAATAACTGCTATCAAACCGAAGGCCGCACCAGCAGCGAACTGCTGGATGAGGCCGAGACCAAGGTCTTCAAGATCGCCGAGCAAGGCGCGCGCGGCCGGCGCGGTTTCGTGCCGATGCGCGAGCTGCTGGTGAAGGCGGTCGACAAGATCGACACGCTGTTTCATCAGGACAACCCGATCACCGGCGTGCCGACGGGCTTCGTGGATTTCGACGAGAAGACCTCCGGCCTGCAGCGCTCGGATCTGATCATCGTTGCGGGCCGTCCCTCGATGGGTAAAACCACCTTCGCGATGAATCTCGCGGAAAACGCCGCGATCAAAACCAAGCTGCCAGTGGCGGTGTTCAGCATGGAAATGCCCGGCGAGCAATTGGCGATGCGTATGATGTCGTCGCTGGGGCGCATCGATCAGCATCGGTTGCGCACCGGCAAGCTCGAAGACGAGGATTGGCCGCGGCTGACCTCGGCGGTGGGCATCCTCTCCGAGACGACGATGTACGTCGACGATACGCCGGGTTTGAGCCCCAATGAATTGCGCGCGCGTGCGCGGCGGCTGGCGCGCGAGAGTGGCGGACTTGGACTTATCGTGATCGACTATCTTCAGCTGATGCAGGTGCCGGGTTTTGTCAATAATCGCACCGCCGAGATCAGTGAGATCTCGCGCTCGCTCAAGGGGCTGGCCAAGGAGTTGAACGTGCCGGTGATTGCGCTGTCGCAGTTGAATCGCAGTCTGGAACAGCGTCCCAACAAACGGCCGGTGATGTCGGATCTGCGCGAATCCGGCGCGATTGAACAGGACGCCGACGTGATCATCTTCATCTACCGCGACGAGGTCTACAATCCCGAGAGCGCGGACAAGGGCACGGCGGAGATCATCATCGGCAAACAGCGTAACGGTCCGATCGGCATGGTGCGCCTGGCCTTCCTCGGCAAGTACACCAAGTTCGAAAACTACGCCGCGCCGAGTTATGGTGATGAGGGTTACTCATGAGTCGTAGCGCCTTGGCGCGGCTCGATCTCAACGCCCTGCGCCACAATCTGCGTCGGGTCAAACACTATGCGCCTCACTCCTCCGTGCTCGCCGTGATCAAGGCCAACGGCTATGGCCATGGCATGATCACCGTGGCCAAGACGTTGGAAGCCGCCGGTGCCGATGGCTTTGGCGTGGCATCGATCAAGGAGGCGATCGCGCTGCGCGCCGCTGGCATCACCAATACGATCGTTTTGCTCGAAGGCTGCTTCGATTCGGATGAGCTGGCGTTGGTGGAGCAGTATCGTTTGGAGATGGTGGTGCATCAGGCGCGCCAGCTGGAATGGCTGGAGCAGTATTGCGCGCAGCGACCGATCCGCGTCTGGCTCAAGATCGATACCGGGATGCATCGCCTCGGTGTGCCTCCTGATGCGGTGCGCGATGTATATGCTCGGCTGCGCCGCTGCGCGGCGGTGGCCGATGACATCTGTCTGATGACGCATCTGGCCAATGCCGATGTGCCTGAGCATCCGCAGAATCAACGCCAGCTTAGTCAGTTTGCCGAGTCGTGCGCCGGTCTCGCAGGCTCGCGCAGCATCGCCAACTCCGCCGCCTTGATCGCGCTCGAGCACAGCCGCGGTGATTGGGTGCGCCCCGGGATCATGCTCTATGGCGTGAGCCCCTTCGATCGCGGCAGCGGCGCGGATCTGGATCTCAAGCCCGTGATGACGCTGTGCTCGGAGCTCTTTGCGATGCGCCACTGCAAGCAGGGCGAGGCCGTCGGCTACGGCGGGACGTACGTTTGTCCGGAAGACATGCCCATCGGCATCGTCTCGATCGGCTATGGCGATGGTTATCCGCGTCACGCCCCGACCGGCACGCCGGTGCTGATCAATGGCGCGCGCGTACCGTTGGTGGGGCGCGTCTCGATGGACATGATTTGTGTCGATCTGCGCAGCGCGCCGCAGGCCCGCCTCGGTGACAGCGTGGTGTTGTGGGGCGCGGGTCTGCCGGTGGAGGAGATCGCGCAGGCGGCGGGCACCATCGCCTATGAACTGCTGTGCGGCGTGACCTCGCGCGTGGATTTCGCGTATCGGGAGGACTAGGGAGTGGCCAAGATCAAAACCGTTTATGTGTGCAATGATTGCGGCGCGCAGGCGAGCAAGTGGGCCGGGCAGTGTTTCGAGTGCGGCGCGTGGAATTCCATGGTCGAGGAACAGCAGGCCGCGCCCTCCGGCAAGACGCATCCGCGTTTCACGGGTTACGCCGGCGAGTCGCAGGTCACCACGATCGCCGAGGTGTCGCAACAGCAATTGCAGCGCACGCCCACGGGCTTGAGCGAACTCGACCGCGTGCTGGGCGAGGGGCTGGTGCACGGGGCGGTGATCCTGATCGGCGGCGATCCGGGTATCGGCAAATCCACGCTGCTGTTGCAGGCCGTTGCGGCTTTGAGCGAGAAGCTGCGCGGTCTGTATGTCACCGGCGAAGAATCCTTGCATCAGGTGAGCATGCGCGCACAGCGTTTGGGACTTTCGCTCGATGCACTGCAACTGCTCACCGAGACGCGCGTCGAACGCATCCTCGAGGTCGCCCGCCAGGAAAAGCCGCAGGTGCTGGTGATCGACTCGATCCAGACCATGTACACCGAGGCGCTGCAATCCGCGCCGGGCGCCGTCGGCCAGCTGCGAGAGAGCACTGCCATGCTGGTGCGTTTCGCCAAGCAGACCAACACCGCGATCTTTCTGGTGGGGCACGTGACCAAAGAAGGCACGCTGGCTGGGCCGCGCGTGCTGGAGCACATGGTCGACACCGTGCTTTATTTCGAAGGCGAGAGCAACAGCACCTATCGCGCCGTGCGCGCGATCAAGAATCGCTTCGGCGCGGTGAATGAACTCGGCATGTTCGCCATGACCGAAAAAGGCCTGCGCGTGGTGAGCAATCCATCGGCGATGTTTCTCTCACGCCACGAGCAACCGGTGCCTGGCAGCGTGGTGATGGTCACTCGAGAGGGCACGCGCCCGCTGCTGATTGAAGTGCAGGCCTTGGTTGACAACAGTCATCTCTCCAATCCGCGCCGCGTGTGTTTAGGACTCGAACAGAATCGCCTGGCGATGCTGCTCGCCGTGCTGCACCGCCACGGCGGCATCGCCACCTTCGATCAGGACGTGTTCGTCAATGTCGTCGGGGGCGTGCGCGTGACCGAAACCGCGGCCGATCTGCCCGTGATCCTCTCGGTGCTCTCCAGCTTGCGCAACCGCCCGCTGCCGGAGGATCTGGTGGTGTTCGGCGAAGTGGGACTGGCCGGTGAGATCCGCCCGGTGCAAAGCGGTCAGGAGCGCTTGAAGGAAGCCGCCAAACATGGCTTGAAGCGCGCCATCATCCCCAAGGCTAACGCGCCGAAGTCGCTTGTGATCGAATCGATGGAGATCATCCCGGTCGCGCGCCTCAGCGAGGCCTTGTCGCATCTCTCGAGCTTTTGATTTCCTTCGTTTTGTGGGTGAAATGCGGCTTGCCCCGCTTCAGCATTGCTGAACTTAAGGTTCACCTGCTACTTGCCGAAAACCTCCAGGCACACGTTCAAAATGTGATGTTCGATTAACGCCGGTTCCAGTTCGCCACGATTCAGCAATTCTGACGTATGCGGCAAGGGAATCCGCCGGGTCTCCTGAATGAGATAGTCGCATCAGGGCTGTTAGCGAGGATGGACATGAACTATATACTCGAACGTCGACTGAAAACATTGGGGTGGTTAACTCTTGGATTGGCACTGGCGGGTGCGCTTGCCTTTGTCATGATTCGAGATACCGCCGGCTATTTCGTCGAGCGCCAGGCCGTGGCGGTGGCCGAAATGGTGGTCACCCTATCCAAGACCGCGCGGTCGGTTTATTCCCAGGAGGTCGTCAAGAAGCTGCAAAAGGACGGCACCGGCAGCAACGTCGACTTCGAGCATATGCCTGGGTATATTCCCATCCCCGCTCAGTTCCTAAAGCTGCTGGGGCAGGCCTCGACCAAGAATACCTCTCATCTTTTTCAGTATCGCCCCGTGAGCAAGTGGAATCTGGAACCCACTCAGGGCTTGACGGACGATTTCTTGCGCTGGGCCTGGCCCCAACTGGAAAGCCAGGATCAGGCGCAGCCGGACAAGCCCATCGATTGGAAGCCCGTTTGGCGCATCGAAACCCAAGCCGACGGCACCAAGGCATTGCGCTATCTGGCGGCCGATCCCGCCTCAAGCCAGTTGTGCGTCGACTGCCACAACAGCTACGAGCGGACTGAAGCGGTTGTCGCCCGGCGTCAGGCCGATCAGATCCCGACAGGCAAGGAGTGGCAGATGAATCAGCTGATGGGGGCGCTGTCGGTCACTGTTCCGCTCGAGCGCATCGAGACGATGGCAGCCGAGCAAATCCGCCGCGCCGTATTGTGGATCGTAGGCATTCTGCTCAGCAGCCTTGTTGCCATCGGCGTGGCCTGGAGCTGGAGCGCGGCGCAGCGGCGCAAGGTGGCCCACCTCTCTTGGCAGGCTACCCATGATGCACTGACGGAGTTGACCAACCGGCGCGGCTTCGAGCGTAGCCTGAATCGCTTTTGGGTGTCTGCGACCGAAGAGGATAAGCCACATACCTTGGCCATGATCGATTTGGATAACTTCAAACCGATTAATGACACCTACGGCCACCATGCCGGGGACGAGGTGCTCAAGCTGGTGGCTAAGACCATCAAATCGCATGTGCGTGCATCCGATGTCGTGGCGCGGCTGGGTGGCGACGAATTTGCCGTTCTCTTTCATGGTTGCCCGACGGACAGGGCGCTGGGCATTGCGGAAACCATCTGCCAGGCCATCCAGGATGCGAAGCTGGACTGGGATGGCCACAAGCTTGGAGTGGGCGCCAGTATTGGCTTGGCCGTGATCACCGGAAAGACCGAGAGCGTCCGCGACGTAGTGGAGACCGCCGATGCTGCATGCTATACCGCCAAAAAAGCGGGCAAGAATCGGGTATTTGGCGGCTAGGAGTCTGCGCGGCAGAAAAACGCGTCGCGAAAAAGTGGGAGAGCGAGGCAGTTTTTTTGATCGTTTGCGGAAGATAGTGGGCACTATCTGACGAAAAGGATCGAGAAAGCGGGCTGCTCTCCCACTTGTGCAGCAGCGTTTCTTTCTGCCGCCAGACTCCTAGTTGGCGGAATGGCGTCGGAACCCACACGCCTGTTCAAGTGCAATAAAATCACCTGCCTGGATCAACTCCCCCTGCATCGCGATAGAGTTCGGATGAAGGGGAGATGCGATGTTATTACTTCCAGTTTGTCATTCTTGATTCCGTATTTCGCCCTACCGAATCCATCCATGGTCTCATGACTCCGAATTTCGTTTTGTTATTTATCATAGCGCCAAGGTAACTTACACTCTAACAACAAGGTGCTAGGGATTGTTGGATCACATCAATAGAAATTGATGGAGATTGGATGTTTCTACTAAGGTAGAGTCTGTATCCGTGTGATTGCTTAATTAGAGAGAAATGATATGTCTAAAGAAAAACGAAAATATCCGCGCGAACCAATGGATACTGAGGCTGTAATTAGGCATGAGTCCATCGGTGAGCAGAATGTTATCGTCAAAGATGCATCTGAAGGCGGTTTTTACATTGTATCCACTACCTGTAACTTACCGCCGGTGGGCAGCATGGTTCAGGTGATAGTGAAGAACCCGGGGGGTGGGGAATTACAGAGCTGTCAGATGCGGATTGTGCGTGTAGATAGTGATGGGTGTGGCATCGGACTCATTCCCTGTGAATCCTGAGCGCTCATGAAAACGTGAATCATGCATGCCTAAGGACTGGGCGGCGGCGTAACATTGTTGCCGTCCCAGGGCGCAATAGGGGATAGCTGTATTGCGTCGAATCATTGTTGTCCCATCCGGCACAATGTCCTTCGCTTACTGCATTCTGCTGTTGAATCTCAATCAATATTGGAGCGCTTATGCCAGGCCCCGCACGTGCCGGGTTATCCATCTACGCCAAAGATCAACAACGCATGGCGAGCTTCTACCAACTCGTTGTTGGTATGTCTCGAATTCACGATTCCAGTGAAGTAATCGTCCTTCAATCAACTGATATTCAATTTGTTATTCATCGTATTCCACAAAACAGAGTTGCGGGCATTACCATCAGTGCCCCGCCTCAGCTGCGTGACTCGGCATTGAAATTCTTCTTCACCGTTCCGAGTATTTCAGCAGCAAGATCAACGGCGGGGGAGCTGGGCGGTGATGTTGGGTTTGAGCAGCGGCAAGGACCTGGTCTTGTCGTTTGCAACGGAAATGACCCGGAGGAGGATGTCTTTCATGTGCGAGAAAGCGTAGCCTAACAACAATCATCAAGGCTGTTGATGGGGCGCCTAATCACAGGGAAGCTCTTATGCGTGGCAATGCAAACGAAATTTTGCTTCTTGGGTCTATACTCAGTGCAGTAGCAGTGCTGTTGCACTTCGTATGCATTCCGGTTTGATAGGAGAAAAACCCATGTTTGTTGTGCTTCTTAAATTTTCTGGCGACAAAGGCAAAGCAGGACAATTCATGGAAGGTCACAACGCATGGATAAAACGGGGTTTTGAGGACGGCGTATTTTTGTTAGTGGGTAGTCTTCAGCCTAATTTGGGTGGTGCAATACTGGCTCATAATACCGCGTTGCCGGATCTTCAGCGCCGGGTGAACGACGATCCGTTTGTCGCAGAAGGTGTTGTGAACGCGGAAATTCTTGAAATCACGCCTGCAAAAGTTGATGAACGTCTACAATCTATTATCAGCTGAGCCACTTTCATATCTCGTATCATTTTTGAACGGAGGGTCGGCGCATGAGCACGACGATAGTGGGTTCCGACGGAAAGCCACGCTGCCGCTGGTGCAGCGCTGCACCGGAGTTTCTGGCCTATCACGATACCGAGTGGGGGTTCCCGGTCAGCGATGATCATCGCCTTTTCGAGAAATTGAGTCTGGAAGGTTTTCAGTCCGGACTGAGCTGGCGCACCATCCTCGCCAAGCGCGAAAACTTCCGCGCCGCCTTCCATGATTTCGATTTCGACAGGATTGCGCGCTACACCCAGCGTGATCTCGATCGTCTGCTTAAGGACGAAGGGATCGTTCGTCATCGGGGGAAGATCGAGGCGGTCATCAATAATGCGCAGCGGGCCAAGGAGCTCGTCAAACAAGAAGGTTCGCTGGCCGCCTTCGTCTGGCGCTACGAACCGGGCGCCGAGCAGCTTGTCAAGCCGCAGACCGCCTCTACCTCGGCGGCATCGCTCGCCTTATCGAAAGAACTGAAAAAGCTCGGCTGGAAATTCGTCGGACCGACAACTGTCTACGCCTTCATGCAAGCCATGGGCTTGATCAACGATCATGTGGAAGACTGTGTGATCAGGGTCAAAGTCGAGCGAGCGCGCAAGAGTTTCAGGCCACCCGCGCGCTGACAAATCCCGTATTCAACCCAGATTTGTTCAGCAAGCATGACAAAAAAAGGGCCGACAAGATCGTCGGCCCCGAAGTGTGCATCGCGCACGGTTATTGGGCGTAGCCTCGCTCGCGGTAGAGCGCCTCGATCTCCGCCTGGGTAAGCGCGCGGTTGTAGATGCGCACATCGTCGACGGCCGCGTTCAGGCCACCGAACTCATCCGCTTCAGTGCCGTCGCAGCTCGTGCCTTGGCCGACGTGCGCGCCCACGTAGAAGCGGCAGCGCCCCGGGTTGTTGAGCACGCCGTCTTCTTGCCTGGAGGCGACCAGTTGCCCGTTGTGGTAGAGCGCGACGGTGGACTTCCGGGTTTGCGTGTCGTAGCGCACCATGCCGACGTAGAACACCCATTCCCCGGCGGTCGGACTCTGTGGGTCGATCAATTGCGCCTTGCCCGACGCGGCGGCGATGCCGCTCATGATGCCGAAGGCAATTTTGCCGCCATTGTCGTAGAAATTGAACCAGTCGCCTTGTCCTGCGATGCGGGCGCTGTTGAGGCTTTGGCCGTTGCTGACGCGCAGCCACAAGGCGATGGCGAAGTCCTGGCCGAAGGAAAGATTGCCGGTCGACAGCAACGGGAACAAGCCACTTTCGCCGTCGTTGGCGCGGAAGTTCATCGCCTTGCTTCCCTGGTTGAAACGGTCGCTCGTATAACCTTCGCGTCCGCGCAGCGACATGACGTGGCCTTGTTGATCGGTGTAGGCGCCGTCGAACGGCAGATACAGGGCAAGGTTGTCGCTGGGCACGGTGGTTTTGACTTCCACTGTTTCAGGACGGCTCGCCGCGAGGCGGCTATCGTAGGCGATGATGGCGACTTGGAACGTGCCGCTGGTGCCGTAGGTGTGGTTGACGGTCATGCTCGCGCCGCCGCTCCAGGGGATTTCCTCGACCGTGCCGTCCTTCCAGTCGATGACGAGTTTTGCCACACGGTCATCGGCGTCGGCCGCGTTGACGTTGAGGGTTACCTTGAAGCCGTCGTTGTCGGTGGTGACGCCGGTGATCACGGGGATCTCGTTGCGCGGACGATCCTGCGGATGCGTGCCCGCGCGCCACTCCTCCAGGTCGCTGGCGCCATCCTCATCCGTATCGGCGATCAGGGGATTGGAGTATACGCGCACTTGCGCATTGTTGAGCGTGATGTCCCAGCCGCCGACTTCCATTGAGTCCGACAAGCCATCGCCATCCGTGTCCGGGTTGTCGATATCGGTGCCGTAGAGCAATTCGGTGCGATTGCCGAGGCCGTCGCGATCGTCGTCCTGGATATACACCAAATGCAAGGTATGGCCCTTTTGCAATTGGATGTTGTCAAAGTCGTAGGCGCTCAGAATCAGGTTGTAATAATCCGTCTTGCTGGATACGCCGCCCTCCGTGGGGTAGGTGTGGGTGAGTATCCAATACGCGTTCTTCCTCGAGCTCATCTCTTGATTGCGCACGCTCGTCACGCCGCGGAATGAATCGCTGGCCTGGGTGTCGGTGCCGTGCACCCAAGAACCCGAGCCTGTCGTATAGGGAATGCGCAGGATCTCCTCGAACACTTGCTTGGCTGAGACGCCGGGATGCGCTTGATCCAGCACCGTGGCCACGCGGTAAGTCTCCACCGGCCGGTCCAGTCCGAAGTCGATGATCACCTGTGCGGTGCGCGCGTTGATGTCGGTGCTCGCCAGCTCGAAGGATACCTCACCGTTGCCCTCCAGTGTGCCGACCACCGGTGCGATCACCAGGTTGGAGGAGTCGCGCAGCAGTTGCTTGAGGGTGTCGATGTTCACGTTGGCGCCGAAGGTCAGCGGCGGCGTGGTTTCATTCGGTGTGAGCGTCACTTCGGGAAAAACGGCGGGGCCGCCGGAGGGGAAGAACGTCAGGTTCGCGACCGGCTGTACGCGCGTGGGGTCGAGGGGATTGCCGACATAGGCCGAGAGCGTGAGATCCTTGAGTTTATAGGCGATGTCGCTATTGTTGGTGATGCGCACCGTGGTCTGTATCTCGCCGCCTTCTACGGTCACGGTTTGCGAGCTCTCGCGGTTTTCGATGTCGGTCAGCGCCTGGTTGTTTTCCTGTTGATGTTCCTGCGACCAATTGGTGGAGGTCTCGTTGGTGGAGGCGTAGGAGAACTGATATCCCAGGGTCGCGCCGACCGAGGTGCCGCCGGTCAAGCCGAATTCGTGCTGCACGCTTACCTCGACACTGGCAGTGTGTGTCATCTCCACGCTGTGGCTGTTGCTGCCGCCCCAGTTTCGGGTCTCGATGGTCGAGGTACCCGCGGTGCGCTCGGTCCCGACCGTCAGGCCGGTCGTATTGCCCTCGGTGTAGCGCATGGCGAAGTTCGGCGCGCTGGTGAGCGCGATATCCACTTTGGGCGCGTCGGCGATGAGCGGATTGAACTGGAAGTTGTTGGTCTGCGCGGAAAACGCCTTGGTGATGATTTCCTCGTAATCATCGAACCCATCGCCGTCGGTGTCCCGCACCTCGGGGTTGGTGCGATAGGTGTTGATCTCGAGTTCGTCGCTCAGGCCGTCACCGTCACTGTCTTGATTGACGCTGGCGGGGGGATTGGACGGGCCGTTGTCGGCGCCGTCGCCGCCGTTGAGGCAGCCGGCAAGGCCCAGGACGGGCAGAAGTGCCGCCAAGGCTGTTGCTTGTGAGAATTTTTTCGTGTCCATATTTCATTGCCTTTTGGTTTTGGTGGTTTAGAGCCAGCGCGATGTTAGCGGGAAAGGAAGGGGGCAAAAATATGACAAAAGTCATAGGCGCCTGGGCCAACTACGATTGCAATGAAAAATCCGGGATAAAGCCGTCTGATTGTGTAATGATGCGAACTTCTGAAACAGGTCGTCTTTGGGAATGGATGCACGATGAAAATACTTCTTGTCGATGATCATGCCCTGTTCCGCGCCGGCATGCGTTATGTGTTGCGTGAACTGGATGAAGCCGTGGAGCTGCTCGAAGCACCCGACTGCGATGCAGCGCAACGGCTGGCGGATGAGAGTGTGTCGCTGGTGTTGATGGATTTGTTGCTGCCCGGCACCGATGGTTTGCGAGGTCTATCGCAGTGCCGCGAACGTTTGCCGGATACGCCGGTGGTGATGCTTTCGGCCGTCGAGGATCTCGACCGGGTCGAGCGCGCGATGCGCCTCGGCGCGCGCGGATACATTTCTAAATCCGCCAATAGCGATACTATGCTGGGTGCCTTGCGGCAGGTTCTGGCGGGCGAGATTTATCTGCCATGGGCTATAGAGCCGGCGCGTGAGAGTGAGGAAGTACAGCCTCTGACGCCGCGCCAGATCGAGGTGCTGCACCTGTTGGCGCGTGGCGCTTCGAACAAGGAAATCGCGCGGGCGCTGGGTGTTGCGGAAGGTACCGTGCGCATCCATGTGACCGCCATCCTCCGCGCATTGAATGTGCGAAACCGTGGCCAAGCGGCGTATGCGGGCGTTCGCGCGGGATTGATCACGGAACCGTGAGCGGGGTGGTGGTCAATTCGATGGCAAACATCGAACCCTTGCCGAGCCGAGATGCGACCTGCACACGATGACCTAGCAATTGCGCCATCCGCTCCACGATGGCTAGGCCCAACCCCTGTCCCTTTTCGCGTCCATCGTGACTTTCGACCCGGTAGAATTCCCTGAAGATCGCGCTCAACTGATCGGGCGCGATGCCGATGCCGCTGTCCCACACCTCGATCCGGGATTGGCCGTTGCGTAAACGCACCCCCACCACCACGCCGCCGACGTCGGTATAGCGAATGGCATTCGAGATCAGATTGCACAAGATGCGCTCCAGCATCACCGGATCGCTGCGCACCCGGTGGTGGCTGCCCCGTACGCTGAGCCGCAGCCCCTTCCTGTGCGCTTGCAGCATGAAATCGTTGCGCAGCTTATTCAACAGCGGCTGGAGCGGAAAATCGATCCATGCGGGAGTGATGGGTTGTGTGTCCAGCTTGGAGATATCCATCAGCGATACGATCATTTCCTGCATTGCGGCGCTGGACTCGCGCATCACCTCGACCAGCTCGTGCGATTCCCGGTCGCTTACGCGCCGCTCCAGCGCGTCGAGGAAAAGATCCAGCGCATGCAGAGGCTGGCGCAAATCGTGGCTGGCCGCGGCGAGAAATTTCGACTTGGCGATGCTGGCCTGTTCCACTACGGCCTTTTGCTCCGTCACTTGTTCCACTACGGCCTTTTGCTCCGTCACTTGAAACCGTAACCGCTGTGATTCCTCGAAGATGCGGTAGAGACGGCTGGAGAAAGTCAGCATGGTGACGACGTAAAAAACGCCGGTAAGCGCCAAGGCGCTAGTGATGCCGCTGCCTTGCTCGGCGAGACGGATCAAGATCAGCGAGGCGGGCAAAAAATAGGCATAAACCGCCGGCAGATAAACGGAAAAAACCGCCACTGCCCCTGCACTCATAGCCAGCGTCATCATGATCAGCAGGAGTTGGTGCGGCAAGGAATGTTCCGGGAACAAAAAAAATCCGCCGATTCCCCACAAGCCACCGGCCAAGGCAGAAAAGGCGATGGCGAGATAACGCCAGCGCGCGGTATACGCCAAGCGCTCGCGTCTTTTCCAGAAATACAGCGCTGCCGCGGCCCGGACCGTCATCATCACCAGCAAAACGCCGTACCAGATGCCTAGCTTCCAATGTGGCACCACATCCCACAGGGCGACCATGGCCACGCTGCCTACCGCCACCGTTCCCAAGACGGCAGTTGCCGTCTGCCGGTAGACGGCGCGAATCTGCTCGGCGAGTATATGCCGGGCTTCGAGCGAGAAAGTAGATTGCGTCATGAGCGGGCAGCCAGGTTCATCGGAATGGGGATGAATCTACTGCGAAAGCGGGTGGGCGTCCATGCGCACGTAATGAAAGCGGATAGATTTCAGCTCACGGCGAAGATAGCGCGATGCGGGGAGTAGTTGCGGAGGGGTTGCAACGAAACCGTGCGACTCACTTTTCCTTGGCATGCCCGGTTGATCAACGGAATCCCGTGCGTGCCATTGCCGCGATTGTTTGCGAAAAATTCGGGGTTAGGTTGATTGTTGCTTGTGCTCTTCGATGAGTGCGGCGAGTTCGCGGTCGAGCAGGGCTTCCTCGCCCAGGTTGAGTTCAATCAGCCGGCGCAGGTGGGTGATGCTGTCCAAGCCGATGTGCAGGCAGTGCAGGCCGACGTGATCCTGCGCGGTGTGGGCGACTTCGATCTCCATGCGGATGATCGATTCGTGGTCGCCGAGGTCCAGTTCCATGAGGAAATGCTCGCCACGAGCGGCATTCCAGTTTTTGGGGCGGTCGATCAGTGCGCCCTTGAGGGAGATGTCCAGCAGCGGGGTGTGCCAGCTGCCCGTGGCGTTCACCAGGTGGGCGGTGATGTGGAAAGGGATGCGGGTAAATTTCCTTCTTTCGGGCGCGCTCATGGATTCACCGTTGATTCTTATGGGTTAAAAGGGAAGCTGTCCGTTTATTCATCGGCCTCCAGGAGATTTTCTAAAATCTTCCGGTAAATATCCGTGAGGAGGTCCAGGTCGGCCGCCGCCACGCATTCGTTGACCTTGTGGATGGTGGCGTTGACCGGGCCGAGCTCGATCACCTGGGCCCCGGTGGGAGCGATGAAGCGGCCGTCCGAGGTGCCGCCTGAGGTGGACAGCTCGGTGGTCAGGCCGGTCACGTCCCGGATCGCCCGGCTGACGGCATCCACCAGCGTGCCCTTCGGGGTGAGAAACGGCTTGCCGGAGAGGCTCCATTCCAGATCATAGTCCAGCTTGTGCTTATCCAGGATGGCGGCGACGCGTTGCTGGAGTTGCTCGTGGGTGGTCTCGGTGGAGTAGCGGAAGTTGAAGATGACCTCGACCTCGCCGGGGATCACGTTCGTTGCCCCGGTGCCGCCCTTGATGTTGGAGATCTGAAACGAGGTGGCGGGGAAGAATTCATTGCCGCGATCCCATTCGATGCCGGCGAGTTCGGCCAGTGCGGGGGCGGCGCGGTGGATCGGATTGACGGCCAGGTGCGGGTAGGCGACATGGCCCTGCACGCCCTTGACGATGAGCCGTCCGCCCAAGGAGCCGCGGCGGCCGTTCTTGATGACATCGCCGACCTTAGCAGTACTGGTCGGTTCGCCGACGAGGCAACTGTCGATCTGGATGCCCGTTTGGCTGAGATGTTCCACCACCTTGACCGTGCCGTTGATCGAGGGGCCTTCCTCGTCGCTGGTGATCAGAAAGCCGATCGAGCCGCGATGATTTGGGTGTTCGGTGACGAACCGTTCGCAGGCCACCACCATGGCGGCCAGGCTGCCTTTCATGTCGGCGGCGCCGCGCCCGTAGAGCAGGCCGTCGCGGATCGTCGGTTCAAACGGGGGTGTCTGCCACGCCGGGGCCGGACCGGGGGGAACTACATCACTGTGGCCGGCAAAGGCGAACAACGGCGCCTCATCACCACGGCGCGCCCAGAAGTTGTTCACCTCGCCGAAGGGCAGGTGTTCGACGGTAAAACCGATCGCTTCCAGGCGTTTGATCATCAGCTCGTGGCAGCCGGCGTCATCGGGGGTTACCGAGGGGCAGGCGATCAGTTGTTTGGCGAGGTCGAGGGTGGCTGAGGTCATGTCGTGTCTTTGCATTCTTGTGGTCACGGGAGTCGACAAGGATAACATTTTTCCGGTCGCGCCGTGATCGCTCTCCCTGGTGACTGCGAAAGGAAGCGTTGCGTGTTGTAAAAGATCATACAAGTTGCCATAGTCAGCTTGTCAGTGTCGCGGGGCTTGTATATCCTGCCTCCCGCCTGCATGGAAGAAATCCCCGCTGATCCAGCGCGCGGGCGCCTCGCAAAGTTCCGACACCAGAGTGTGCAGTGATGAATGAAGAACTCATACCCGAGATCCCAGAGGAAACCGTCCAGCTGGTCAAGCTCGTTGTTCATCACCTGCAAGAAGATCGTGATGAAGAACTCAGCCTCTTGCTCGAACAGGTGCATGAGGCGGAGATCGCGACCCTGCTGGAGTCACTGCGCCTCGAATACCGCCGCCGCGTCTGGCCGTTGATCCCGGTCGCCCGCCAGGGCGAGATCCTCCCGCATCTGCGCGAAGACGCGCGCGCCAGCATCCTCGATCGCATGGATCAGGAAGAGGTGCTGGCAGTCACCGAGGAGATGGAGGCCGAGGATCTGGCCGACATCATGGAGGATCTGCCGGAGGATGTCGGTGAGGCGGTGCTGGAATCGCTCGATGAGGACCGGCGCCGGCGCCTGGAGATCACCCTGAGTCTCGCCGAGGATGCCGCCGGGCGCTGGATGAGCCCCGACGTGATCAGCGTGCGCAAGGATGTCACGCTCGGCGTGGTGCTGCGTTATCTGCGCCGGCTGAAGGTGCTGCCGGTGCACACCGACGCTCTGATGGTGACCGATGATGCGGGCCGCTACCTCGGCAAGCTTTCGCTGGCCGATGTGCTCACTTGGCCGCCCGAAACCCTGGTGGCCGATGTGATGAACACCGAGGCCGAGCGCGTGCATGTCTATGATCATGAGCGGGACGTCGCGGGGCTGTTCGAAAAGCGCAGCTTCGCCTCGCTGGCCGTGGTCGACGATCAGGACAAATTGCTCGGGCGCATCACCGTCGATGACGCATTGGAGATCGTGCGCGATCAGGCCGATCGAGCCATGCTCGCGCGCGGCGGTTTGAAGGAAGAGGAAGACCTGTTCGCCCCCGTGCTCTCCAGCGCCAAGAGCCGCGCGATCTGGCTCGGCATCAATCTGGCCACCGTATTCCTCGCCGCCTGGGTCATCGGCCGCTTCGAGGCGGTGCTGGACAAGATCGTCGCACTGGCGATCCTGATGCCGGTGGTTGCGAGCATGGGCGGCATCGCCGGCAGTCAGACCCTGGCCCTGACCATGCGCGGCCTCACCCTGGGGCAGGTCGGCAGCTCGAATCTCAACTGGCTGGTCAACAAGGAACTGGCGATCGGCGTGATCAACGGACTGATCTGGTCATTGGTGATCGCCGCGGTGACCCTGCTCTGGTTCCAGGACATGGAGATCTCCATGGTCATCGCCGCGGCCATCGTGGTCAACTTGATCGCCGCCGCCGCTTCGGGCGTCTTCATCCCCGTCATCCTGCATCGCATGGGCATCGACCCGGCGATCTCCGGCGCGGTCATCTTGACCACCGTCACTGACGTGGTGGGATTCCTGAGCTTTCTTGGACTGGCGACGATGTTTTTGCTGTAAAAAAACCAGCCCCGCGCTGGGCGGGGCTGGTCTTTGAGGGTCACACTGAAATTATTTCTTGCGACGGGTGGCACTGAAACCCAGCAGACCCAGTCCCAGCAAGGCCAACGAGGCCGGGGCCGGTACGCTGGAGGCTACCAGTTTGACGTCATCGATATAGCCACCGAGTGAATCGCTGGTGCCGGACGCGCTGAATTCCAGAATGGAAGCGGCACTGGCGGCGGTGACCAGATAGTTGTAGACGGTCCAGGAGGTGTCGCCCGAGGTGGTCCCGGTAGGCGAGCCCAGCAGGGAGCCATTCCAGAACACATTGATGTAGTTGCTGCTTGCGTCCACGCCGGGACGGGGAGAGTACGCAAAGCTCAGGTTATAACTCTGGCCCGCGACAGTGGCGATGGTTTGCGCCATGCCGCTGTTGGCGTAGGAATCCAGCTCAATATGCTGGTCACCCTCGTAAGGGGAGCCCGCTACGTGATTTTGCACCTCGATGCTATGTCCCGAGGTCAGGCTCCAACCGGTGATGCTGGAAAATACCGTCCAGCTGCCATACGGCAACGCCGGATCTTCAAATCCACCGTTGATGACCAGATTGGCGTTGGCTGTTCCGGCGGCTGCCCCCATAAGAACCAGACCAGCTAATAATGAATGACCTACCTTATTCATGATGCTTCTTCTCCAAAGATTATTATTGAGTTATTGTGGCAATTTGTTGGTATGCAAAAATTGAACCATAAATATAAAGTCGATGCATGTCATGTAGTTGGATATCAATATCGGCCACGCGCGGTTGATGATTGTAAAGTATTTCGACAGTCATGGCGGAACGGGGTGAGCTGTCAATCCCGTGCAAGCCAGCGACTCGCATAGTCGGTTTCATGAAAGCCGAGCAGCAATGTTTTGCCCGTGTCTACAACAGGGCGTTTGATGAGGGTGGGATGGGCCAGGAGTACCTCCACCACGGTCGACTCAGACAAATCCGCTTTTGTTTTCTCGGGTAGTTCACGCCAGGTGGTGCTGCGTTTATTCACCAACGCCTCCCAGCCCAGGGCATCGATCCAGCGCTGTAATAAGTCTTTGTCCAGGCCATCGCGGCGAAGGTCGTGAAAGCGGTAGGGCAATTGATGCGCCACCAGCCAGGTCAGGCATTTTTTGACGGTGTCGCATTCCTTGATGCCGTAGACAGTGATCATGGTGAGTGCTGAATGAAAGGATAAGAGAGTGGGGGCGCGATGCGCCCCCGGACGATGCGCTTAGATGCCGCGCAACAGTTCGTTGATACCGACCTTGCCGCGGGTCTTCTCGTCGACCTGCTTGACGATGACGGCGCAGTACAGGCTGTACTTGCCGTCCTTGGAGGGCAGGTTGCCGGAGACGACTACCGAGCCGGCCGGCACGCGACCGTAGGTGACCTCGCCGGTCTCGCGGTTGTAGATCTTGGTGCTCTGGCCGATGTACACGCCCATGGAGATGACCGAGCCTTCTTCGACGATCACGCCCTCGACGATCTCGGAGCGCGCGCCGATGAAGCAGTTGTCCTCGATGATGGTGGGTGCTGCTTGCAGCGGTTCGAGCACGCCACCGATGCCGACGCCGCCTGAGAGGTGCACGTTCTTGCCGATCTGGGCGCAGGAGCCGACCGTGGCCCAGGTGTCGACCATGGTGCCGCTGTCGACATAGGCGCCGATGTTGACATACGAAGGCATCAGTACGACGCCGGAGGCGATGAAGGAACCACGACGGGCAGTGGCAGGGGGCACTACACGCACCCCGCCTTCGCGGAAATCGCGAGTGCTGCAATCGGCGTACTTCGACGGCACCTTGTCGTAATAGTTGGTGAAGCCGCCCTTCATGAATTCATTGTCTTCGATGCGGAAGGACAGCAGTACCGCCTTCTTCAGCCACTCATTGACGACCCAGTCGCCCACGCCGCGCCGTTCGGCCACGCGCATCTTGCCGGTGTCCAGCAAGGTCATCGCCTCGTTGACGGCCTCTTTGACATGGGTGTCGACATTGCGCGGGGTGATGGCGGCGCGACGCTCGAAAGCCTCTTCAATGATCTTTTTTAAATCGTTCATTATTAACTCCACTTCGGATACAAGGTAAAAAGGTTTATAAGGTGGTGATGAAATCGCGGATGCGTCCGGCGGCCTCGATGCATTCCTCCACTGGCGCGACCAGGGCGATGCGCACGCGATCGGCCCCGGGCACGATGCCATCGGCCAGGCGCGACAGATACACACCTGGCAACACGGTCACATGCTGTTGCGCGAATAGCCTTTGGGCGAAGGTCTCGCCATCGATCGGCGTGCGCAGCCAGAGATAAAACGCGGCGTCGGGGTGCTGCACCTCCAGCACTGGTTGGAGGATTTTCAGCACCGCGTCGAACTTCTCGCGGTACAAGCGGCGGTTCTGGATGACGTGCGCCTCGTCCGCCCATGCGGCGACGCTGGCCGCCTGTACGGTGGTGGACATGGCGCAGCCGTGGTAGGTGCGATACTTGAGGAATTTCTCCAGCACCTGGGCGTCGCCGGCGACAAAACCGGAGCGCAGGCCTGGCGCGTTAGAACGCTTCGACAGGCTGTGAAAGACCACGCAGCGTTTGAAATCGCTGCGCCCCATCTGTGCGGCAGCCTGGAGCAACCCCGGCGGGGGATTGTGCTCGTCGGGATAGATCTCGGAATAACATTCATCGCCGGCGATGATGAAGTCATATTCATCCGCGAGCCGGATCAGACGCTGCAACGCCTCGATGCCGATGACCGCGCCGCTCGGATTGCCGGGAGTGCAGATGTAGAGCAGTTGGCACTGTTTCCACACCTCGGGCGGCACGGCGTCGTAGTCGGCCAGCCCGTTGGCGTCGATATTGACGTAGTGCGGTTGCGCCCCGGCCAGCAGGGCCGCGCCTTCGTAGATCTGATAAAACGGATTGGGCATGACTACCGTGGCCGGTCGGCGACGGTCGATTACCGCCTGGGCGAAGGCAAACAACGCCTCGCGGGTGCCGTTGACCGGGATGACCTGGGTCTCCGCATCGACACTGCTGTGCGGGAGGTCGAAACGCCGGGTCAGCCACTGGGCGATCGCCTGGCGCAATGCGGGTTGGCCCTTGGTGGTGGGGTAGTTGGCCAGACCATGGGTATGACCGATCAGGGCCTCGGTGATCACGCCCGGCGTGGGGTGCTGCGGTTCGCCGATCGACAAGGTGATATGCGGCAGACCGGGCGGGGGTGTGATGCCCGCCTTCAACTTGGCCAGACGCTCGAAGGGGTAGGGCTGCAATTTGTCTAGGTCTGGGTTCATCGGGTGTCTGTCTGAAAAGTGGCGAATATGTTAAGTTTTGGTCCCGCTTTGGCGATATGCTGAAGTAAGGACAAAATATAAAGGGTCTATTATAGTGCATCACCCAAAACTGGCGAAGTCCGATTTGTTGCCAGTGTTCTTGCTGCTGTTCAGCGCCAGCATGTGGGGCCTGATCTGGTATCCACTGCGCATTCTGGAGCACCACGGCCTCTCTGGTCTCTGGTCGACCCTCATCATGTACGCTGCGGCGCTGATTCCGGCGCTGTTTCTGCTTACCGGGCGCTGGCGCGAGTTCGCGCAACACCCGTGGTTGTTGCTGCTCATCGCGCTGGGCAATGCCTGGTGTAATGTCGCGTTCATCCTGGCGGTGCTCGACGGGACGGTCGTGCGCGTGCTGTTGCTGTTCTATCTCTCCCCGTTGTGGGCGACCTTGCTGGGGATGCTGCTGCTCGGCGAGCGTCTGAACCGCACGGCCGTGCTGACCTTGGCAATCGCGCTGATCGGCGCGCTAATCATGCTCTGGGAACCGGAGTACGGCATGCCTTGGCCGAAGGATCGCGCCGATTGGCTGGCGCTGTCGGCGGGTGTGGGTTTTGCGTTTTCCAATGTGCTGGTGCGCAAGCTCTCGCATGTGTCGGTCAGGGTCAAGGCGGCCTCGACCTGGATCGGGGTGAGCGTGCTGGCCGTGATTTGGATCGTCGTCAGCGGCACGCCGGTGCCCGCGGTCGAGTTTACCGTGGTTGGCGGCGCGGCCCTGCTCGGTGTGCTGGGAATCGCCAGCATGACCCTGGCGGTACTTTATGGCGTAAGTCACATGCCAGTACACCGATCCTCCGTCATACTGTTGTTTGAAATCGTGGTCGGAGCGGTCTCATCCTTGCTGCTGACCGATGAGGTTGTGTTGCCGCGCGAATGGATCGGCGGCGTGCTGATCATCTTGGCGGCTTATTTATCCACCCGGGATCATCTCAATGAACGTGCCGGTCATTGACCATATCGCACATGTCGGACTGTTGGTGAGCGACACGCAGCGCGCCCTCGATTTTTATCATGGGGTTTTGCGGCTCAGCCAAGTGGAGCGGCCCGACCTGGGTTATCCCGGCGCCTGGCTGGCGGTCGGCGCGCAGCAGATCCATCTGATGGAACTGCCCAATCCCGATCCGACCGAGGGGCGGCCGGCACATGGCGGGCGTGATCGCCACATCGCGCTGACGGTGGCGGATCTCGGCGATCTCGAAGCGGCGCTGAAGGCGGCCGATGTTTCGTTTACCCGGAGCATGTCGGGGCGGGCGGCACTGTTTTGCCGCGATCCGGATGGCAATGCGCTGGAGTTCGTGCAGTTGCGGCGTTGATGGAGCGGAGGTAGGGGATGCGTGTCGAGATACATAAACTGAAACTGCCGAAGGTCTCACATGTCGGCATTCAGGTGCTGGAGGCCCTTTCCAAAGAGGACTTCAACCTCAACGACGTAGCCGAACTCGTACTGCAAGACCCGGCGCTGACCGGCATCCTGATCAAGTATGCCAATTCGCCGCTCTACCGGCGCTATGTGGAGATCACCAATGTGCGCAAGGCGATCAATCTGCTCGGCATGAAGAACGTGAAGCTCACCGTGACGGTCGCGGCGATGCGCGCCTTCACCATGGTGCCGTGCAAGGCGATCGAGGCGTTTTGGGAGCACAGCTTCAACATCTCGGTGGCCTGCAAGCTGATCGGCACCAAGGTCAGCCGCGCGCTGGCCGATGATTTCGAGTTTACCGGCATCATCCACGACCTCGGTCCGCTGACTATCGCCGCGAATTATCCGCGCGAGTACGATGCCCTGCTCGCCAAGGCCGAGGCCGAAGGCATCCCCGTCAATGTCATGGAAGAAAAACTCTTTGAGTTCGCGCGCGCGGAATTCATCGACTGGACCGAGTCGAACCTGCACCTGCCGCCGATCTCGATGCAGGCGCTCAAACTCTTTCATGGCATCGACCTGCCCACGGCCAAGCGTGAGGCGCAGCTGCATTATGCGGTCCTGGCCCTGGCGCACCTCATGGACAATGAGCTCCGGGAGGAGGCGAAGCAGCGCTCGTTGCAGCAGATGCGGGAGCAGAAATCCGCCCTGTGCAAGCTGGTTGGCCTTGGGGATGAGGCCTGGGATGAGGTCAAGACCGAGTATCGTGAGGTGCTCGCCGAGCGCTATCAATTGTAAAAACGTAGCCTGGTTAGAGCGTCAACGAAACCCGGGTTCCGCTTCGCTCCACCCAGGCTACGTGTTCTTACTGATCCAACTGCCGGATGATCGCCTGCTCCAACTGCTTGAGTTGTTCCGGATCGACGATCTTCTTGTTGTCCTGCCCCGTAATAAAAAAGGTGTCTTCCACCCGTTCGCCGAAGGTGCCGATCTTGGCTTTTTGCAGCTTCACGTGACACTCCCATAGCGCCGCGCCGATACGCGCCAACAGCCCCGGGCGGTCCGAGGTGGTGACCTTCATCACCGTGTGGCGGCTGATGTTGTCGTCCTGGAAGCTGACCTGGGTGGGGATCGGAAAGTGCTTCAGCGCGCGCGGGATGTGTTTGACGATGCGCGGCGGCTGGCTCGCGTCCATCGCCAGGAATTTCTTCACGCAGTGTTCGATCTCGCGCAGCGCGCGCTGGTCGGAGATCGGCTCGCCTTCACTGTCGAGCACGATGAAGGTATCGAGCACGAATCCGTCGGCCGAGGTGATGATGCGCGCCTCCACGATGTTGAGATCGAGCTGGCCGATCGCGGCGGTGACGCGGGCGAACAGATAATCACGGTCGCGGGTATAAATGAAGATCTCGGTGCCGCCGCGCCGCGTCATTTGGCGGATGATGACCAGCGGGAGTTGCTCCGGCTTGGCGGTGACGATGTGGCGGGTCTGCCAGGCGATCTCATCGGCGGAGTGCACCAGAAAATATTCTTCGTTGAGACGGCTCCAGACCGCCTCGGCCGCCTCCTTGCCGATGCGGTGCAGGCGCAGTTCTTCGATGGCCGTCTGCTGGTTGTGCTGGATGCGCTCGATCTGCTCCAGCGGATTGTCCAGGCCGCGCTTGAGGGCGCGCGCCGTGGCGCGATAGAGCTCTTTTAACAGCGCATCCTTCCAGGAATTCCACACCGCGGGGCTGGTGGCGCGGATGTCGGCGACGGTGAGCAGATAGAGTTGATCGAGCCGCTCGATGGTTTTGATCTGCGCCGCGAACCGGTTGATGACCTTGGTGTCGCTTAGATCGTTGTTTTGCGCCGTGACCGACATCAGCAGGTGATGGCGCACCAGCCAGCACACTACATCGGTGTCTTCGGCATCGAGGCCATGGCCTGCGCAGAATTCCCGCGCCGTGACCTCGCCGAGCACCGAGTGATCGCCGCCGCGACCTTTGGCGATGTCGTGGAAGATCGCCGCAATGTAGAGCAGCTCGGGTTTTTTCAGATAATGAAAACGGCTGCTGCACAGCGGGAATTCGTGCGTGTATTCCGGCACCGAGAAACGCCGCACGTTGCGCAGCGCGCGCAGGATGTGTTCATCCACGGTGTAGACATGAAACAGATCGTGCTGCATCTGCCCGACAATGCGATTGAAGGCGGGCAGATAGGCGGCCAGCACGCCGTAACGATGCATGCGGCGCAGTTCGTGGGTCACGCCCACGGGTTGGCGCAGGATCTCGATGAAGAGCTGCTGATTGGCGCGATTGGCGCGAAATTCTTCATCGATCAGGTAGCAATGGTTGCGGATCTGGCGGATCGTGCCGGCGCGCACGCCTTTGATCTGCTGGTTCTGGCACAGGATCAGAAAGATCTCCAGCAGCGCGCTCGGGGCGGTGGTGAAGACGTCGGCGCGGGTTGCCTCCAGAAAGCCTTTGCGGATTTGAAAACGCTCGTTGATCGGCTTGGCTTCGTCCGAAGTGGATGCATACAGGATTTCTTCCTTGAACAGCTGCAGCAACATTTCGTTGAGACGGCTGAGTTCCATGATGTTGCGGTAATAGTCCATCATGAAATGTTCCACCGCCAGACGGTGGTCGTGATCGGTGTAGCCGAACATCCGGGCCAGGGTGCGCTGATGGTCGAACAGCAGCCGGTCTTCGCGCCGCCCGGTGATGTTGTGCAGCGCGATGCGGATGCGCCAGAGAAACTCCTGTCCGTCGTGGAGTAGCTGATATTCCGTTTGAGTGAGGAAACGGTGCGCGACCAGATCGTGCAGCGTGTCCGCGCCGAAATGGCGCTTGGCGACCCAGCCGATGACCTGGATATCGCGCAGCCCGCCCGGGCCTTCCTTGATGTTGGGTTCGAGGTTGTAGGCGGTGTCGTGGAATTTATGGTGTCGTGTGACTTGCTCCTGCAGCTTGGCGGCGAAGAATTCATCGCTTGGCCAGATGCTGTCGGGGCCGGTGCGCCGGCGCATGGTGTCGAACAGTTCGCGCGAACCGTGCAGCAGTCTGGCCTCCATCAGGTTGGTGGCGACTGTGATATCACTCAGCGCCTGGGACTCGCATTCGGAGAGGGTGCGCACACTGTGACCGACTTCTAGCCCGATATCCCACAGCATGGTCAGAAACGGCTCCAGCGCCGCACACAGCGCGGGGTCCTGTTCATCGGTGAGCAGGATCATGATGTCGATATCCGAGCGCGGCAGCAGTTCGCCGCGGCCGTAACCGCCCACCGCGACCAAGGCAAACTGGTCTTCCATGGCCGGGGGGACGTGCATGCACCAGGCCTGGATTAGCAGTTGATCGATCAGCCAGGCGTGTTGTTGGACCAGAAGGCTGGGGCTGACGCCCGCCTCGAATTCCTGGCGCAGGTGTTGGTTTGATTCTTTCAGGGCCTCGCGGAAGACGGGGATGGGCTTGTTCGTCGCAGTAAGACGCGCGGCGAAGGCCGCACGATCGAAGAGCTCGGGGCCGGGGGCGTTCATCGCGATGTTGTTTCCTCACGGCGCAGCGTCAGGACTTCCACGCCGCTGTCGGTGACCAGCAGCGTGTGTTCCCATTGCGAGGACAGGCTGCGGTCCTTGGTAATGACAGTCCATTTGTCGGGCAGCAGCGTCACCGCCGCCTTGCCGGCGTTGACCATCGGCTCGATGGTGAAAGTCATCCCCGGCTCCAGCACCATGCCGGTGTTGGGTTGGCCGTAATGGAGGACTTGTGGCTCCTCATGGAAGTTGCGCCCGATCCCATGGCCGCAATACTCGCGCACTACGGAAAAACCGTGATTCTCTGCGTGGCGTTGGATGGCGTGGCCGATATCGCCCAGGCGCGCGCCGGGGCGGACCATGTCGATGCCGATCCACAGGCATTCGCGACTGATGCGCATCAGCCGTTCGGCGAGGATCGAGGGCTTGCCGACAGCGAACATCATGCTGGTATCGCCATGGAACCCGTCTTTGATCACGGTGATGTCCACGTTGACGATATCGCCGTTCTTGAGCTGCTTGTCCCCCGGAATGCCGTGGCAGACCACATGATTGACCGAGGTACAGATGGATTTGGGAAAGCCGTGGTAGTTGAGTGGTGCGGGAATCGCCTTCTGCTGATCAATGATATACTTATGGCAGATCGCATCGAGTTCATCCGTGGTAACCCCCGGCTGCACGTGTTCGGCGATCATCTCCAGCACCTCGGCGGCCAGGCGCCCGGCAACGCGCATCTTCTCGATCTCGGCGGGGGTCTTGATGTGTACAGTCACGGATAAGTCCTTGGAATGATTGTGTTTGACAACAGGGCTGTCGCGCCGGGCTTTGGTGCCTTGTGTGAATAATACCGGCTAATTATTTGTTGTCAGCGGGTATTTATGGTATAAAATCGCCCGCTTTAAGCGCAATGATTTCCTGATTTTTATCCTCAGGATTTGTTAAATACTCACATAAACCGTCACATACACCGGGTGCCTGCACGGTTGGTGTATGGGGTTTATGGAGGTTAAACCCAAACATTAGGAGTTTTCATGACTACTGTAACCATGCGTAACATGCTGGAAGCGGGCGTGCACTTCGGTCACCAAACCCGTTTCTGGAATCCCCAAATGGCACCGTACATCTTCGGTGCGCGCAACAAGATCCACATCATCAATCTGGAAAAAACGCTGCCTCTCTATAAGGAGGCCATGAGCTTTATTTCCGGCGTTGCCGCCAAGGGTGGCACGGTTCTGTTCGTCGGCACCAAGCGTGCTGCGCAGGATGTGATGAAGGAAGAAGCCGAGCGTTGCGGCATGCCTTTTGTCAACCATCGCTGGCTCGGCGGCATGCTGACCAACTTCCAGACGGTCAAGCAATCCATCGCCCGTCTGAAGGAGCTCGAGCAGAAAGCCACCGACGGCAGCTTCGCCCGTTTGAGCAAGAAAGAAGCCCTGATGTGCAGCCGCGAGCTGGAAAAGCTCGAGCGCAGCCTGGGCGGTATCAAGAACATGAACGGTCTCCCGGATGTGATCTTCGTGGTCGACACCGGCTTTGAAAAGATCGCCATCAGCGAAGCCAACAAGCTCGGCATCCCGGTGGTAGGCATCGTCGATACCAACAACACGCCGAAGAACATCGACTATATCGTCCCCGGCAATGATGACGCCACGCGCGCCATCAAGCTCTACGTGCGCGGCGTCGCTGATGCCGTGACGGAAGGCCGCGGCGCCAGCCTGCTCCGCGCCGGCGCGATGAAGGATGAGTTTGTCGAAGTGACCGAAAACGCCCAGGCGAATGCCTAAGAGGCGATAACGGCCTGAATGGGAAAGAGGGGGCGCTGCCCCCTTTTTCCAAGGTGTATCCCAGAAATCTTCACATCACGGTGAAGATAAAAATCTGACGAGGATGAGGTTATGAACATTTCTGCTGCATTGGTTAAGGAACTGCGTGAGCGCACCGGCTCAGGCATGATGGAATGTAAGAAGGCCTTGGTGGAAGCCAACGGCGATATCGAATTGGCGGTTGAGAACATGCGCAAGTCCGGTCTGGCCAAGGCAGACAAGAAGGCGGGTCGTACCGCCGCCGAAGGCGCCATCGTCATCAAGACCTCCAGCAACGGCAAGCGCGCCGTGATGGTTGAAGTCAACAGCGAAACCGACTTCGTCGCCAAGAATGAAGACTTTATCAGCTTCTCCAACACCGTGGCCGAAATGGCGCTGAACGAGAAGATCTCCGACGTCGAGGCACTTGCCGGCATGAAGATGCCGAGTGGCGCTACGGTCAATGAGGCGCGCACAGCCCTGGTTGCCAAAATCGGCGAGAATATCAACCTGCGCCGCATCGTGAGCGCCTCGGCCGAGAATGGCGTGGTAGGCAGCTACCTGCACGGCGGCCGCATCGGCGTGCTGGTCGAACTCGAAGGCGGCGATATCAATTTGGCGCGCGACATCGCGATGCACGTGGCGGCCAACAAGCCGGTGTGCGTCTCTGAAGAGCAGGTGCCCGCCGAGCTGATCGAGAAGGAAAAAGAAATCTTCACCGCGCAGGCGGCGGAGAGCGGCAAGCCGATGGAGATCGTGCAGAAGATGGTCGTCGGCCGCGTGAACAAGTTCCTGAAAGAGGTCACGCTGCTCGGTCAGCCGTTCGTCAAGAATCCGGATCAGACCGTCGCCCAGCTGTTGAACGAGAAAGGCGCCACCGTGCTGGGCTTCGTCCGCATCGAAGTGGGCGAGGGTATCGAGAAGCAGACCGGCAACTTTGCCGAAGAAGTCATGGCCCAGGTTCGCGGGGGCTAAAGCCCATGACGGGAACCGATCATAATAAAACCGCCTACAAGCGCGTGCTGCTCAAACTGAGCGGTGAGGCGCTGATGGGCGATCTGGATTTCGGCATCGATCCTGTCGTCATCAAGCAGGTCGCCGCGGATGTCGCCGAACTGTCGGCCTCCGGCCTCGAACTGGGGCTGGTGGTCGGCGGCGGGAATATCTTCCGCGGCGTGAGTCTTTCGGCCGGCGGCATGGATCGTGCCACTGCCGATTACATGGGCATGCTGGCCACCGTGATGAATGCCTTGTCGCTACAGGATGCCATCGAGCGCACTGGGACGTACTGCCGCGTGATGTCAGCGCTGCCGATTAATCAGGTCTGCGAGGAATACATCCGCCGCCGCGCGATCCGCCATATGGAAAAAGGGCGCGTGGTGATCTTCGCCGCCGGCACCGGCAACCCATTTTTCACCACGGATTCTGCCGCGAGCCTGCGCGGCATCGAGGTCGGCGCCGAGGTGGTCTTGAAGGCGACCAAGGTCGACGGGGTGTATTCCGCCGATCCGAAGAAAGATCCGACTGCGACACGGTATTCCCGTTTGACTTATGATGAAGTATTGGAGCGCAATCTCAAGGTCATGGATGCCACGGCCATTGCCCTGTGCCGTGACTATTCCATGCCGCTGCGGGTCTTCGATATGCACAAGAAGGGCGCATTGATGCGCATCATCCGAGGTGAGGACGAAGGTACTTTGATCTACCAGGGGGATCCACGATGATCAACGATATGAAGAAAGACGCCGAAAAGCGCATGAAAAAGAGCGTGGAAGCGGCAGGAGTGGAGTTCAGCAAGCTGCGCACCGGGCGTGCGCATCCGAGTCTGCTGGACCATGTGAGTGTGGATTATTACGGCAATACGACGCCGATCAATCAAGTGGCGGCAGTCGCGGTGGCCGATGCGCGCACCTTGACGATCACCCCTTGGGACAAGAACATGATCCCGGCGATCGAAAAGGCGATCCTAACCTCGGATCTCGGCTTGAATCCCGTGACCTCCGGCACCGTGATCCGTGTGCCGATGCCCGCTTTGACCGAGCAGCGCCGCAAGGAATTGATCAAGGTGCTGCGCAGCGAGGGTGAGGCGGCGCGTGTGTCGATCCGCAATATCCGTCGCGACGTAATGAACGAGTTCAAGGCGCTCCTGAAGGACAAGAAGATCACGGAAGACGAAGAGCGCCGCGCCGGCGAGGATATTCAAAAGCTGACGGACAAATACATCAGCGAGATCGAAAAGCTCCTGGAGAATAAAGAAAAGGATTTGATGGAAATCTAATTCCTGTTCTTGCGGCAAATTCTCCGAAACAACCAACGCGGACAACTCATGGCGATGGCAGACAACAGGAACCCAATTCCCACCGACAAATTGCCCCAGCACATCGCCATCATCATGGACGGCAACGGACGCTGGGCGAAAAAACGCGGATTGCCGCGTTTTCTCGGCCACCGTGCCGGCGTCGAGGCGGTACGCAACGTGGTGCGCGTGTGCATCAATCGCGGTATCCGGGTGCTGACTCTATTTGCCTTCAGCAGCGAGAACTGGCAGCGGCCGGCCAAAGAGGTTGGCCTGCTCATGGAGTTGTTCGTCTCCACGCTGGACAAGGAAGTAAAACGGCTGCACAAGAACAACGTGCGGCTGCGGATCATTGGTGATCGCTCTGCGTTCGGCGAAGGCTTGCAGCAGCGCATCCGCGATGCCGAGGAATTGACCAGGAACAACACCGGGATGACGCTGGTGATCGCGGCCAATTACGGCGGACGCTGGGACATTGCGCAGGCGGCGCAGCAATTGGCCGAACAGGTGCGGGCAGGCGTGTTGCTGCCTTCGGACATCACACCGGAGCTGTTGAACCGCCATATCGCGTTGGCGGATCTGCCGGAGCCCGATCTGCTGATTCGCAGCAGCGGCGAGCAGCGCATCAGCAACTTTCTGATCTGGCAATTGGCCTACACCGAGCTTTATTTTACCGAAACGCTCTGGCCAGATTTCGACGAGAAGGCCTTGGATGATGCCCTGCTCTCGTTCGCCAACCGTCAACGTCGTTTTGGTCAGACGGCTGAGCAGCTCGAGCAGGAGCTGATCGAGTGCTGAAACAACGGCTGATCACCGCTGCGATCCTCATTCCCCTGGTCGTTTGGGGCATTCTTTCTTTGTCGGTTCCCGCTTTTGCCGTGATCTTGGCCGCCGTGATCTTGGGCGGCGCCTGGGAGTGGTCGCGCTTGGCCGGCATCCATGCTCCGGTGATGCGCGCGGGCTATGTGGTCTTGATAGCGGTGGCGATACTGTTGTTGTGGCGTCTGCCGCCGTGGTCGGCCGCCTCCCTCCTGCCGGTTTTGATCGCCGTGCTGCTGTGGTGGTGTCTGGCCGTGATTACGGTGACGCGATATTCCGCGGATACGCGTTACGGCGCGGCACACCGATTTCTGGCCGGGTTGTGGATACTCCTGCCGTCCTGGGCGGCCCTGACCGCATTGCAGCATCCCGATGTCGCGGGGCCCAAGCACGTGTTGTTTCTGTTGACCTTGATCTGGATCGCCGACACCAGCGCCTATTTTGCCGGCCGCCGCTTCGGCAAGCGTAAGCTCGCTCCCCATGTGAGTCCGGGCAAGACGGTGGAGGGTTTCATCGGCGCCGTGCTGGGCTCGCTGGCCTGGTCGGTGGTCGGCGTCTATTGGCTTGCGCCGGAGCATACTGCGTGGTTCGTGCTGCTGTGCTTGATCACCATGTGCGCTTCGGTGTTGGGCGATCTGGTTGAGAGCATGTACAAACGCCATGCCGGGCTGAAAGACAGCGGTCAGCTGTTGCCGGGACACGGAGGCATCCTGGATCGCATCGATAGCCTGACCTCCGCCGCGCCGATTTATACCCTGGGCGTGATCCTCATGGAGCGCAGCCTATGAAGGGTATCTGCGTCCTGGGCGCCACCGGTTCGATCGGGGTCAATACCCTGGATGTCGTGGCGCGTCACCCCGCCCGCTATCGCGTCATAGCGCTCACCGCGAACTCGCAAGTCGAAAAGATGGTGCCGCTGTGTCTGGCGCATCGGCCTCGGTATGCGGTGATGACGGATGAGCGCGCGGCGGGGCAGTTGCGCGCAGCCTTGGCAACGCAGGCGCCGCAGGTCGAGGTGCTCGCCGGGGTGGAGGGACTGGAATATGTCGCCGCGCTGGAAGCGGTCGACTATGTGATGGCCGCCATCGTCGGGGCCGCCGGGCTGCGCCCCACACTGGCTGCGGCGCGCGCGGGCAAGCGCGTGTTGCTGGCCAACAAGGAGGCCTTGGTGCTCTCAGGCAAGGTGTTCATGGACGAGATCAAGCGCAGTGGCGCCGAACTCCTGCCCATCGACAGCGAACACAATGCGATCTTTCAATGCATGCCGGCCGATTACAGCCGCGGCCTGGAACACACCGGCGTGCGCCGCATCCTGCTGACGGCCTCGGGCGGCCCGTTCCGGCGCATGGCGCTGGCGGATCTGGCGCATGTGACCCCGGAGCAGGCCTGCGCGCATCCCAACTGGGTGATGGGGCGCAAGATCTCGGTGGATTCGGCCACCATGATGAACAAGGGGCTGGAGCTGATCGAGGCCTGCTGGCTGTTCGATGCCCGACCCGATCAGGTGCAGATCGTCGTGCACCCGCAAAGCGTGATCCATTCCATGGTCGAATAT
Organism: Pseudomonadota bacterium; assembly: GCA_040752855.1. Lineage (GTDB taxonomy): Bacteria > Pseudomonadota > Gammaproteobacteria > RBG-16-57-12 > RBG-16-57-12 > JBFMHP01. The sequence continues at coordinate 84,226 of JBFMHP010000025.1, forward strand.
GCCGACGGCTCGGTGCTCGCGCAGCTGGGCAATCCCGACATGCGCATCCCCATCGCACACGCCATGGCCTGGCCCGAGCGGATCGACTCGGGCGCGGCCGCGTTGGACATATTCGCCGTCGCGCGGCTGGATTTCGAGTCCCCCGATCTGCAACGTTTCCCCTGCCTGCGCCTGGCGCGCGCGGCGATCGAAACCGGCGGCACCGCACCGGCGGTTCTGAACGCGGCTAACGAAATCGCCGTGCAGGCGTTTCTTGACCGTAAGATTCCTTTCACCGCCATTCCCGCGGTGATCGAATCCACCTTGTCCGCATTGCCGGCGGCCGCGGCCGACACCCTCGAGGCGATCCTGCGCGAGGATGCCGCCGCGCGCGAGATGGCCCAACACTATATCGCCAAGCAGTGTTGCTGAACTTATGAGCAGCGTGTTGACCTCGATCATCGCCTTCATCATCGCCCTCGGCGTGCTGGTCACGATTCACGAGTTCGGCCACTTCTGGGTGGCGCGGCGCCTAGGCGTGAAGGTGCTGCGCTTTTCGGTCGGCTTCGGGCGGCCGCTGCTCGGTTGGCGGCGCGGTGCTGACAATACCGAGTTTGTCATTGCGGCAATCCCATTGGGCGGCTACGTCAAGATGCTCGATGAGCGCGAGGGGGAGGTGGCTCCGGAAGAGCGGCACCGCGCCTTCAACCGTCAATCGCTGGGCACGCGCGCTGCTATCGTGGCCGCGGGACCGATCTTCAATTTCGTGCTGGCGGTGTTGGCCTATTGGTTGATGTTTGTCATCGGCATCCCGGGGCTCAAGCCGGTGATCGGCGAAGTGGCGACGGGTTCAAATGCGGAGCGGGCGGGCATCGTTGCCGATTCCGAAATCATTGCGATCGACGGAAAACCCGTGCAGACCTGGGGCATGGCCGGCCTCGCCGTTATCGGCAAGACGCTGGACCAAGACAATGTTGTGATGCGCATCAAGGACCCGGACGGCCATATCCGCGAAGTTGTGCTGCAAGCGCCGGTGCTGGATCAGGAATTCGGGAAGAAGGACGGGCTGCTCACCTTGGGGTTGCGCCCAAAGACCCCGCACATCCCGCCGGTCGTCGGCGAGATCAGGCCGGAGAGCCCCGCGGCGCGCGCCGGCTTCCGGACGGGTGATGAAATCATCAGTGCCAACGGCGTTGCCATCGAGGATTGGCCGCAGTGGGTGGAGCTGGTGCAACAGCATCCGGCGCAGGAGATCCGGACGGAGATCGAGCGGGGCGGCGCGCGCGTTCAGCTGACCGTGACTCCCGAACGCGTCAGCGAGGGTGGCAAGGAATTTGGACGCATCGGGGCCGCGGTGCGTTCCATCGGCGCGCTGCCGCCGGAGCTGCTGGCCAAGGAGCGCCATGGGGTCTTCGCCGCATTGCCCGAGGCGCTCATCAAGACGTGGGACATGAGCGTGCTCACCTTGCAAGTGCTGGGCAAGATGGTGGTCGGACAAGTCTCGCTTGATAATATCAGCGGACCGATTACCATTGCGCAGTACGCCGGCTATTCCGCGCAGAGCGGCATCGCGCCGTTTTTGGCGTTTCTGGCCATCGTCAGCTTGAGCCTCGGCGTGCTGAATCTGCTGCCGATCCCGCTGCTCGACGGCGGGCACCTGCTGTATTACGGCATCGAGTTGGTCAAGGGCCGACCGTTGTCGGAAGAGGCGCAAATGCTGGGTCAGCGCATCGGGATTGCCATCCTTATGATGCTGATGAGCCTGGCCCTGTATAACGATTTCGTGCGTTTATTCGAATAGTGGTTGTGCACGTGAAGGCAATTTCTTCCAACATTCTGTGTTTGATCTTGTTGCTGACGTTCGCCGGCGGCGCGAGCGCGTTTGAGGTCAAGGATATCCGGCTTGAAGGGCTGCAGCGGATCGCCGCCGGCACGGTATTCACCTACCTGCCGGTCAAGGTCGGCGACGAGGTGGGCGATGTGCGCAGCGCCGAGATCATCCACGCCCTGTACAAAACCGGGTTCTTCAAGGATGTGCAACTCGGACGTGAAGGCGATGTGCTGGTGCTGCGTTTCGTCGAGCGCCCGTCGATTGCCAAGATTACCTTTTCCGGCAACGAGGAGATCAAGGACGAGCAGCTCAACACCGTGCTCAAGGACGTCGGCTTGGTCGAGGGGCGCATTTTCAATACCTCGCTGCTCGATCGCATCGTTTCCGAATTGGAGCGGCAGTATTACAGCCAAGGCAAGTACGGCGTCGAGATCAAGACGGCGCTGAAAGACGAGCCGCGCAATCGCGTCAGCGTCGACATCAAGATCGACGAAGGGGACGCGGCGCGGATCTATCAGGTCAAACTCATCGGCAACAAGGCCTATTCCGAAGATGATCTGCTCGGCCGCTTTGAATCCGGCGAGCCGGGATTGATCGGATTGTTCAGCAGCCGCGATAAGTACTCCAAGCCCAAGCTGGTCGGGGATCTCGAGATTCTGCGCTCGTACTACATGGATCACGGCTATATCGATTTTACGATTGAATCCACCCAAGTCTCGGTCACACCCGACAAAAAAGGCGTGTACGTCACCATCAATCTGTCCGAGGGCGAACAATTCACCGTCAAGGACGTCAAGCTCGCCGGCGACTTGAAGGTGGCGGAAGCCGAACTGCGCGAACTGTTGCTGATCAAGCCCGGCGCAATCTTTTCGCGCAAGGATGTGACCGAGAGCAGCGCCAAGATCAACGAGCGCCTGAGCTTTGAGGGCTATGCCTTTGCCAACGTGAATGCGGTGCCGGAGATCGATCGCGAGAAAAAGGAGGTCGCGCTGACCTTCTTCATCGACCCGGGCAAGCGCGTATATGTGCGCCGCGTGAACATCGAAGGCAACACCAAGACGCAGGATGAGGTGGTCCGGCGCGAAATCCGCCAGATGGAAGGCGGCTGGGTGGACACGCAGAGAATCAATCGATCCAAGACGCGCTTGCAGCGCCTGGGCTATCTGCAAGAGGTCAGCGTGGAGACGCCCGCGGTCCCCGGCACTTCGGATCAGATGGACGTGAACTTCAAGGTGTCCGAGGGGCCCTCGGGCAGTCTGCAGGCCGGCGCCGGCTACGGCACCAACGGCGCGATTTTCAACATCTCGGTGACCGAGCAGAATTTCCTGGGCACCGGCAAGCACCTGAAACTCGATTTTGACAACAGCCGCGCCACCACGGTCTACACCCTTTCCTACACCGATCCCTATTACACGCTGGACGGAATCAGCCGCGGCATGAGTCTGTACTCCAAGAGCACCGATGCGGGAGCGGCCAATGTGGCGGCCTATTTTACCGATGTGCTCGGCGCCAGCCTCACCTATGGCTTCCCGCTGTCCGAATTCAACACCGCGCGCCTTGGTTTCAGCTTTGAGACGACCGATCTGGGGACGACCTCATCGACGCCCGCTTCGATCCTTGATTGGATCGATGTCTACGGGTCCAACTTCGATACTTACAAGATCAACGCCACCTGGTCGCATGACAAGCGCAATCGCATGCTGTTTGCGGACGAAGGACTGCTGCAGAACCTTTCGCTCGAATGGGCGGTGCCCGGCAGCGATATCGAGTATTACAAACTCGAGCACCGGCAGCAGTGGTTGTTCCCGTTCATCAGCACGTCGGTCGTCTCCTTGTCGTCCACGCTCGGTTACGGCGCGGGATACGGCGGCACGAACGATTTGCCGTTCTTTGAATACTACTACCTCGGCGGCGTGAACTCCGTGCGCGGTTTTGAGAACAATTCGCTCGGCCCGAGAGAAGGGGCGCGCGTGCTGGGCGGCAACAAGAAGATACTGGGTGGGGCCGAGGTGATTTTTCCTCCGCCTTCCGAGGAATACGCACAAAGTTTCCGCTGGAGTTATTTTATCGATGCGGGTAATGTATTCGGGGCCGATGAATCCGTTGATCTGGGTGAAATCCGCATCTCGCATGGCCTGGCGGCCAAATGGGTCACCCCTGTCGGGGTGCTGACATTCAGTTTGGGCTGGCCTCTTCGCAAAGAAGAGGGAGATGAATTGCAACGCTTCCAATTCACCATTGGGGCCCCCTTCTAGGACGACAATAAATGATGAAGACGAGCATTCATATGAACATGATTCGATCCATCTTGGTGGTGGCCGCATTCGCGGCGGGCGGCGTCGCGCAGGCGGCTGAGCTCAAAATCGGTGTAGTGATCGCCGCGAAGGTGATGCAAGAGGCGCCTCAGGCGGAGGCCGCGCGCACCAAGATCGAGCGCGAGTTTGCGCCGCGCGACAAGAAGATCGTCGACATGCAGCGCGAGCTTCAATCGATGGAAGAAAAGATGGGACGCGACGCCGCCGTGATGAGCGAAGAGCAGCGTCAGCGCCTCGAGCGCGACATCCTCGCATTGAAACGCGATGCCAAGCGGGCGCAGGAAGAATTCCGGGACGATCTGAACATTCGCCGCAATGAAGAATTCGGCAAGTTGCAGCGCGATATCCTCACCGTGATCAACGCCCTGGCCGAAGAGGAAGGCTATGACCTCATCCTCAGCGAAGGCGTCATCTATGCCAGCGGCAAGGTAGATCTCAGCCAAAAGGTGATCGATCGCTTGAAGAAGGCGTCTCAAGAGTCGCCGGCCCCGGCCAAGAAATAATCGGCAGGGCGTCCATGGGTATGACATTGGGGGAGCTGGCGGTACGACTGGGCGGAGAGTTGCGCGGCGATCCCGGCCGTCAGGTGGAGTCCATCGCCAGCTTAGCGCATGCCGAGGCGAGCGCGGTCACCTTTCTGGCCAATGCCAGTTATCGAAAGGATCTGGCCCAGACACGCGCCGGCGTGGTGCTGCTGCGGGCAGAGGATGCCGAGGCCTGCCCGGTCGCGGCCATCGTCGTGGCCGATCCCTATGTCGCCTACGCCAAAGTCACACAATGGCTTTATCCGTCTCCCGTCCACGAAGGTGGCATTCACCCCAGCGCCGTGGTGGCGGCGTCCGCCCGGATTCATGCGCAGACATGGATCGGCCCGAATTGCGTCGTCGGCGAGCGCGCGGAAATCGGGGCGCGGGCGCAGCTCGGTCCAGGCTGCGTGGTGGGCGATGGTGCGCGGATCGGCGATGATTCCCGCCTGCACGCCAATGTGACCGTCTATCATGACTGCGTGATCGGACAACGGGCAATCATTCACTCGGGGGCGGTCATCGGTTCCGACGGTTTCGGCTTTGCGAACGAAAAAGGGCGCTGGGTGAAGATCATGCAGATCGGGCGCGTGATCATCGGCGACGATGTAGAGATCGGGGCGAACGTCGCACTGGATCGCGGCGCCCTGGAAGACACCGTCATCGAAGAGGGCGCGAAACTCGATAATCTGGTCCATCTCGCCCACAACGTGCGCATCGGCGCGCATTCCGCGCTCGCGGCGCAGGTGGGTTTTGCCGGCAGCACTCAGGTGGGGCGCCACTGCGCCTTCGGCGGCCAGGCGGGTATCGTCGGGCATATCAAAATCTGCGATAATGCGGTCATCCTGGGCAAGACCTCCGTGACCAAGCCGATCGATAAGGCCGATACCTATTCTTCCGTCATCCCGGCGATGCCCCATAACGAGTGGAATAAAACCCTGGTTCGTCTGCGCCGGCTCGAGCAGTTGGAGCAGCGCGTCAAGCAGTTGGAGCAACAACTCGACATAAAGAAGGCATGAGTCAATTGGAAACCATCGATATCAATCAGATCGTCAAGTTGCTTCCGCATCGCTATCCTTTTCTGCTGGTGGATCGGGTGCTGGAATGCGTGCCGGGCAAGTCGCTGGTGGCGATCAAGAATGTCACGATCAACGAGCATTTTTTTCCGGGCCATTTCCCTGGACGTCCCGTGATGCCTGGCGTGTTGATTCTCGAGGCCTTGGCTCAGGCGACGGGGATTCTCGGCTTTCGCACCATGAATAAAGAGCCTTCGGGTAAGTCGTTGTATCTGTTCGTCGGTATCGACAACGCACGCTTCAAATCACAGGTGGTGCCGGGCGATCAGTTGCGTTTGGAGGTCGAAGTAAAGCGTACCATTCGCAATATCTGGAAATTCGATGCGGTGGCCAAGGTCGACGGCAAGGTGGTGGCCAGCGCTGAATTAATGTGTGCCGAGAGCGAAGTAGAATCTTGATCCATCCAACCGCAATCATCGATCCCAGCGCCCGTTTGGCGCCGGATGTCAAAGTCGGTCCCTACAGCATCATCGGCGCGGATGTGGAGATCGGCGCCGGCAGCGTCATCGGTCCGCATGTGGTGATCCAAGGGCCCACACGGATCGGGCGCGAGAACCGGATCTTCCAATTCGCCTCGGTCGGCGATATCCCGCAAGACAAAAAATACGCCGGCGAGCCGACCACCTTGATCATCGGCGACCGCAACACCATCCGCGAATGCTGCACCATCAACCGCGGCACGGTGCAGGATCGCGGCACCACCCAGATCGGCAGTGACAACTGGATCATGGCCTATGTCCACATCGCCCACGATTGCATCATCGGCGACAAGATCATCCTGGCCAACAACGCCTCGCTCGCGGGCCACGTCAGGGTCGATGACTATGCGATCCTCGGCGGCTTTACCCTGGTGCATCAGTTCTGCCAGATCGGGGCGCATTGCTTCACCGCGATGAACAGTGTGATCTCCAAGGACGTGCCGCCGTATCTGATGGTCTCCGGTCACATGGCGCAGCCGCATGGTTTGAACACCGAGGGTTTGAAGCGGCGCGGTTTTTCGCCCGAGGCCCTCAATGCTCTCAAGCGTGCCTATAAGCTGCTCTATCGCGAGAATCTCACGATCGACCAGGCCAAGGCCGCGATCAATGAGCTCGCGCAGTCCCACGCCGAGGTGGCCGTGATGAGCGAATTCCTCGAGCGCATCACGCGCGGCATCGTTCGCTAGCTTCACTCCGATGCGCATCGGTATCGTCGCTGGCGAGGCCTCCGGAGACATCCTCGGCGCGTCTCTGCTCCAATCACTCAAGCAGCACATCCCCGATCTGCAGATTGAAGGCATCGGCGGCCCCCGGATGATGGCCGAAGGCTGCCAATCCCTGTTTGCGATGGAGAATCTATCGGTGATGGGTCTCGTCGAGGTGCTCGGGCGCCTGCCGAAGCTGCTCTCCATCCGCCGCCAGCTCATACGCCATTTCATCGACAACCCGCCCGATGTGTTCATCGGCGTCGATGCGCCGGATTTCAATCTGGGGTTGGAAAAGGCGCTCAAGGCCGCCGGCATCCGTACCGTGCATTTCGTCAGCCCCTCGGTCTGGGCCTGGCGTCAGTACCGCGTGCGCAAGATCGTCAAAAGCACGGATCTGATGCTGACCTTGTTTCCATTCGAGGCGGCGTTCTACCGCAAGTATCGCATGCCGGTGAAGTATGTCGGTCACCCGCTCGCCGATGAGATTCCCTTGGCGACCGACAAACAGCACGCGCGCGCGCAACTTTCCTTGCCGCCCGATGCGCGCATGGTGGCGGTGCTGCCCGGCAGCCGCGGCAGCGAACTCAAATATCTGGCCGATGTCTTCATCAAGACCATGCTGCTCTGCCAGGAGCGCGCACCCGAGCTGCATTTCGTCGTGCCTTTGGTCAATCCGCGGATGCGCGGACTGTTCGAACAGGCGTTGCTGCACAATCACGCGGTGAAGAATCTGCGGTTGGTGGATGGACTGTCGCACCAGGTTATGGCCGCGGCGGATGTGGTGCTGCTGGCCTCCGGCACGGCCGCGCTGGAATGCATGTTGCTGAAGCGTCCGATGGTGGTTTCGGCCAAGGTCTCGCCGCTGAGCGCGTGGATCTTGCGGCGCTTGATCAAGGTGCCGTACGTCTCGCTGCCGAATAATCTCGCCGGTGAAATGTTGGTGGAGGAATATCTCCAGGAGCGCGCCACGCCGGAGAATCTGGCGGTTGCCGTCGAACGTCTGCTGCAGCGGCCTGCGGACGCGCAACGCATGATCGATCGCTTCGACGAAATCCACCGGGCGCTGCGCTGCAACGCCGGCGAGCAGGCGGCCCGTGCGGTGCTGGCCTTGGTGAGGGATAAAAAAGATGCAGGTTGAACTGGATTTTTCGGTCCCGGAGGGGCTGATCGCCGGCGTGGATGAGGTCGGACGCGGCCCGCTCGCCGGGCCGGTAGTCGCCGCCGCGGTGATCCTCGATCCGAATAATCCAATCGCAGGTTTGGCGGATTCGAAAAAACTCACCGAAAAAAAACGCGAGTTGTTATTCGATGAGATCCAGCGCAAGGCCCTGGCCTGGGCGATCGGCCGCGCCGAGGTGGAGGAGATCGACCGGATCAATATCCTGCAGGCGAGCCTGCTCGCCATGCAGCGCGCGGTGGCCGGACTCAATCCCGCGCCGGATCATGCCTTGATCGACGGCAATCGCTGCCCGGTGTTGCGCTGCACCGCGCAGGCGATCATCAAGGGTGATGACAAGGTGCCAGCGATCAGCGCGGCCTCGATCCTCGCCAAGGTCACACGCGATCGCGAGATGACCGAAATGGATGCGCTCTATCCCGGCTACGGGCTGGCGCAGCACAAGGGCTATCCTTCGCCGATCCATTTGCAGGCCTTGACCGAGCTGGGCGTCACGCCGATCCATCGGCGGTCGTTCAAGCCGGTGAAGGATTTGTTAGAGGGGATGGGTTGAGTCCGTAATAGATACATCCGGCGCAATGCCCTTCGGTTATTGCGCCCTACACGCTTTAGCTTGCGAAAAAACCCCTAAAATCCGCGCCGTCCATTGGAGTGTAGGCCGGCATAAGCATAGCGTTGCCGGCAGCGATTTGCGGGGAACGGCCAAAGGCCTTATCCCGACCTACGGGATCTCCAATCCGGTATCGACAAAGGATCGAAATTCGATTGAGGTTTCACCACACCCCCGGAATGAATTTGTATTTCACCCGTTCGCAATAGGCCAGATAGTCGGGGTCGCGGCGCAGGTGACGTTCTTCCGTGATGGCGCGCAGGTAATAGATGACATTCCACATCGCGAGAAAGAAGAATTGCCAGGGTGAGCCGAAGTTGCGGATGTTCTCCAGCCACCAGGCGATGTTCTTCATGGTGTAGGCCGGATGGCGGATGATCGAAAACGGGCCGGTGGTGATGATGCCGCGATTGGTGAGGTTGCTGAAACGCAGGCCGAATACCAGGGTGGCCCACACATAGACGGTGAAACACACCAAGGTCAGTGATTTCAGCAACACATCCACCCACTCGGGCTGGAAGATCGCGTAGGGCGCGTTGCCCATGCTGTTGCCATACGGAAGATAGTTCGACACCACGCCGTTGAAGGGCGGATAACAGGCCAGGGTGATGAACCAGCCGAACAGTGTGGGATCGACGCTTTTGGATTTGTTGTTCAGCCAGCGCGAAGCGGCGAGATAGCCGATCAGCCCAATCGAAACATCCATCACGAACAGCCCGTGAAAGTAGCTGCCGTAGAAATAATTGAAGGCGCGGTGCCATTGGTCGCCGCTGACCAGCGCCTCCCACAGCTGCGGGACGTTGGCGAACACGCCGTTACATTCAAGATAGAGGAAAGTGATCATCAGCGGTATCCAGAACAGCTTGACACACAGGTCGCGCAAGGTGACTCCGATGCGTCTGTTGGTGATCTTCCAGTGCATCTGGGTCGGCTGAATGCCGAAGATGCGGCGCAGTGCGCGGCGAAACAGCATCAGCAGGACGAAGTTCGGGTCGCTGCGGTCCTCGAAGCGGTGACCGCGCAGCAGACAGGTGATCAAGGCGTAGGGGAAGCCGAACAGCAGATAGATGCTGTAGAGATAACCGCAGGTGATGCGCCAGTTTTCGTAATAGTTGTTGCCGTAAAACGGGTGCTGGAAGGTGATGAAGACCAGCAGGGTGAACACCGCTAGGCCACTTACCCAGCGAAAGAAGGCGCTGCGGAAGGCCTGGGCGAAGGGGGTGATGACCAAGGTCTCCCGGTTGACGACGGGATAGAGCAGCCAAGGCAGGGTGTAGCCCACCGTGCACAGCGCCAGAATCACCTCGAAGCGGTTCCAGGTCCATCCCAGCGCGGCGTGGGTCTCGCTCGCGAAAAACCACTCGGCGTGACTGGCGACTGCGAAGGCGCCTCCAACACTGAGGAGCGCCAGTCCCAAGATGTACGCGCGCAGCAGCGGGCGGCGCAGGAATTCCCAGCAGACCATCCCGAGGAAGCCCAGCACCACGATGGCGAGGATGTCGTAGTAGTTGCGATTGATGCCTGCGAACTGGAAAGACTCCGGAAACCAGGCCGGGTACCAGGTGAATACCTCCGGGACCTTAGGTCCGCCGCCGGGCAGGACCTTGTTCTGAAAGATCCCATAGGCCACGGTGAGCAATAATATGAACAAACCACCGAAGATGCCGGTGGATTGTCCCTGGCACCCTCGGACCGGATCGAATTTTTTTTGATTGGACAGATCCTTCACCGATCATCCCCCTAGCGCGCGCCCGTCCGCCTGATCATGCGGCGGCTTCTACAGTTGAGCTTGGTGTTGGTTTTTTCAGTGCATGCCGGTGTGCGCTGGGCTACGGGTTCGCACTTCCGCAAGCATCGCGCTTAACAATTTCTTAGAAAAACCGTTAACAATCCAAAGTCTAGACCGAAGGTCCTGGTTATGAAAGAAGTCTTCATCGGTCGCCAGCCGATTTACGATCACCGCTTGAACGTCTATGCCTACGAACTGCTCTATCGCGATGGCGCGAGCCAGTCTGCCAAGATCGCGGATCAGGCCCGCGCCACCTCGCAGGTGGTCCTCAACAGCCTGATGGAGATAGGCCTCGAACAGCTGATCGGGGAACATCTCGCCTTCATCAATTTCGACGAGAAAGGGCTGCTTAGCACGCTGCCCAACCAGTTGCCCAAGGACAAGGTGGTGCTGGAGGTGCTTGAGCACGTGCCGGTCACGCCAAGTGTGCTGGCCGCGCTGAAGGCGCTCACCACCGCGGGTTACACCGTCGCCCTGGATGACTTCATCTACCACGAGCGGCTTCAGCCGATGGTGACATATGCGTCGATCATCAAGATCGACATCCAGCAGCTGGATCGCGCCGCCGTCAGCGGACATGTCGCGCGACTCAAGCGCCCCGGGGTGAAGCTGCTGGCCGAGAAGGTGGAGACCCAGGAGGATGTGGAATACTGTCGCAAACTGGGGTTCGATTACTACCAGGGTTACTTCCTCTCCCGCCCGCATATCGTGCGCGGCAAAGGCATGCCGAGCAATCGCCTGTCGATCCTGCGGCTATTGTCCAGGCTGCAAGATCCAGAGATCACCCTCGATGAGCTGACCGCCCTGGTCAGTCAGGACGTTACCCTGTCGTATCGGCTGTTGCGTTACATCAATTCCGCCAATTTCGCGCTGAGCCGCAAGGTGGAATCGATCCAGAATGCGATCATGATGCTCGGCCTCAACCACGTAAAACAACTGGTCAGCCTGGTGGCGATGACACAACTGGACGGCAAGCCGCCGGAGCTGATCAGGATCGCGCTGGTGCGGGCCAAGATGTGCGAGACGCTCGCGCGGAGCGCCGCGTGTGCGGACAGCTCGCGCTCGTTCACGGTGGGCCTGTTTTCCACCCTGCCAAATCTGCTTGAACAGCCCATGAATGAGATTCTGCCCCACCTGCCGCTGGTGCAGGACATCACGCTTGCCTTGCTGAAACAGGCTGGCGAGCCGGGCAAGGTTTTGAAATGCGTGCTGGCCTACGAAAAATGCGATTGGAATCAAGTCGCCTATGCCGGGCTGAAAAACAGCGTGATCCGCGCCTGCTATCTGGAAAGCGTCCTGTGGGCTGAGGAGAATTTCAAGGCGTTGATGCATCAACAGTAGTGCAGGGTGGGGAACAAATGGAACGGATGGCTTTGGGAGCAGGGCTTCGTTGCAGGGTGATTCCCGCAGATGTCACTCCACTCTGCTTGTAATGTCATAGCAAGTTGCTATGATTTCTATAAATTTCACTTTTAGTTATCAAGAATTATTTATGAGCGATCGTCGCTTGAAGGTTTTTCACACCGTTGCAAAACTGCTGAGTTTCACCAAGGCGGCCGAGGCCTTGCACATGACGCAGCCGGCCGTGACCTTTCAGGTGCGGCAGCTGGAAGAACAGCTCAATACCCGTTTGTTCGATCGCACCCACAACCGGATCAGCCTGACCGATGCCGGCGAGCGGGTGTACGGCTATGCCACGCGCATCTTCGATCTCTATGACGAGATGGAGAACTCGGTGCGCGAACTCACCGGCGACATCAGTGGCGTATTGCTGATCGGCGCGAGCACTACGATCGCCGAATACATGCTTCCCGCGCTGCTCGGGGACTTCAAGCGCATGTATCCCGACGTGGGATTGCGCCTGAAGGTGTCCAATACCGACGGCATCGTCTCCATGGTGGAGAACAACGTGATCGATCTGGGCGTGGTCGAGGCCCCGGTGGCGAACAAGAATCTGGCGGTGGAGCTGTGCCGCATGGACAAGCTGGTGGTGATCGTCCCGCACGGGCATCCACTGGCCGACAAAGGCAAGGTGCGCATCCCGGACCTCCTCGGCTATCCCTATATCTCGCGTGAGGAAGGCTCTGGCACCCGCGATGTGATCAACGGATATCTCAAGCTCAATGGTTACGACGAGGGGGAGCTCAACACCATCATGGAACTGGGCAGCCCGGAATCGATCAAGGGCGTGGTACAGGCGGGCATCGGCATCACCATCATGTCGGAGACTACTTTGAGCAAGGAGATGGCGCTGGGTACCTTGGTCGCGCTCGATCTCGAACCGGCCCTGGAGCGTCCGTTTTCATTCGTGCACCAGAAACAAAAATTCAAGCAGCGCGCCATGGATGAGCTGCTGAATTTCGCTCGCGATTACTGCCGGCGTCATTCCGGCTAATCTAGTAAAGTGGCGGTTCCCGCGGATTCGCGCCGCCGCAGCCAGACCGGGACCAAGGCCGTGCGGCATCCCTGCCGGTGTTTCCACAGTCAGTCTATAGCACCTCGGAGGCGTAATCGGCCAGGCGCGAGCGCTCGCCGCGCGTGAGCGTCACATGCGAGCTGTGTTCCCACTGTTTGAAACGATCCACGACATAGGTCAGGCCCGAGGTGGTTTCGCTCAAGTACGGCGTGTCGATTTGCGACAAATTGCCCAGGCAGACCACCTTGGTGCCGGGGCCGGCGCGGGTGATCAGGGTCTTCATCTGCTTGGGCGTGAGGTTCTGCGCCTCGTCGATGATCAGGAACTTGTTGAGGAAGGTGCGCCCGCGCATGAAGTTCAGCGAACGGATCTTGATGCGATTGGTGAGCAGCTCGTGGGTGGCCGTGCGCTCCCAGTCTTCCTTGAATTCGGTCTTGGTCAGCACTTCCAGATTGTCCATCAGCGCGCCCATCCACGGGGTCATCTTCTCTTCTTCGGTGCCGGGGAGAAAACCGATGTCCTCGCCCACCGGGACCGTCACTCGCGTCATGATGATCTCCCGATAGAGCTTGTGCTCGAGCACCTGGCACAAGGCGGCGGCCAGCGTGAGCAGGGTCTTGCCGGTGCCCGCCATGCCGAGCAGGGTGACAAAATCGATCTCGGGGTCCATCAGGATGTTCAGGGCGAAGTTCTGCTCTTGATTGCGTGCCGTGATGCCCCACACCGAATGATGCGGATTGCGATAATCCTTGATCAGTTCGATGATCGCCTCGTTGCCCTTGACGCTGCGCACCAGGGCCTCGAAATTGTTCTCGGCAAAGATGAATTGATTGGCGTGCCAGCTGCTGACGTCATCGCCCTTCACCTTGTAGTAGGTGCGGCCTTCTTTTTGCCAGGATTCGACCTCCTTGCTGTGTGTCGCCCAGAAATCGCCGGGCAACTCGTTGTAGCCCTTGTACAGCAACGTGACGTCATCGAGCACCTGGTCGCTGTGATAGTCCTCGGCGCGGATGCCGAGCGCGGCGGCCTTGATGCGCAGATTGATGTCTTTTGACACCAGCGCCACATTCACGTCCAAGCGCTCTTCCTGCAAGGCCAGCAAGGTGCTGAGGATGGTGTTGTCCGCCTTGTTGCCGGGCAGTTGCGCCGGGATCTCGAACAGCATCTCGCGGGTTTGCAGAAACAAGCGGCCGGAGACGTAATCGGCGCTTTCCGGTGTAGGGAGCGGAATACCTTGTTCGATGCTTTCGTTGCCGGAGGAGGCGATCAGATCTTCGAGATAACGGCTGGCTTGGCGGGCGTTGCGGGCCACTTCCGAGTGGCCGCGTTTGTTGTTGTCGAGCTCTTCGAGCACTATCATCGGTAGGAAGATGTCGTGCTCCTGGAAGCGGAAGATGCAGCTGGGATCATGCATCAGTACGTTGGTATCGAGAACGTACGCTCGTCGTTCAGAGCCACTATTCATTACTTCCCCCCGTGGTTGGGTTCTTACTTCGGATATCGGCGGATCTCATAGATCCTTGAGTGCCTCCAGCACCTCATCGACGTGGCCCGCCACCTTCACCTTACGCCATTCTTGGCGCAGAATGCCGTTTTTGTCTATCAAAAATGTGCTGCGCTCGATGCCGCGCACTTGTTTGCCGTACATATTTTTCATCTTGATGACATCAAACAGCGCGCAAAGCTTTTCCTCCGCGTCTGAGAGCAGGTCAAACGGGAACCCCTGCTTGGCCTTGAAGTTCTCGTGCGATTTGATGCTGTCGCGCGACACTCCCAGCACGATCGCATTGCGCCGCGTGAATTTGGCGATGTTGTCGCGAAAATCGATGCCCTCCTGGGTGCAGCCCGGCGTGCTGTCCTTGGGGTAGAAATACAGCACCACATGCTTGCCGCGCAAGGAGGACAGGGTAAGGCGCTGATCACCGGTGGCGGGGAGGGTGATATCCGGTACAGGCTCGCCAATCTTGATCTTGGACATGAGACAATCCCCATGGAAATATAGAGGTTGTTATTCTAAATTTTGTGTTCAAAAATCAGTATTAAACATCGGGTGTGCCGTTGACAAGTATTTGAACCGTAGTCTAGGTTTGAAGGGCGAGTAGTAGGAAGCAATAACAACCACTGAGAGGTATCAACATGAAAAAAACCATCGTAACAGCATCATTCGCTGCAATACTGGTTCCAGTGCTGTCACATGCCGCGAATACTGGCCCCGGCTGCGGTGTCGGGACCATGATCTTCGAGGGGCAGAGCGGTTTTTTTGCCCACACGCTGGCGGCCACGACCAATGGCACAACCGTCAACCAATGGTTCGGTATCACCTCGGGCACCTTGGGATGCAATCCCACTGCTGTAGTATCAAATGAGGTGCAGCGTGAGATCTTCGTTGCCTCCAACATGGACAACATCACCCAGGAAATGGCGCAAGGCGGTGGCGACCACCTGGCTTCGTTGGCCGATCTGATGGGCATCAGTGCTGCGGATCGGGATGATTTTTATGCCTTGACCAAGGCTCAGCTGCCTTCTCTGATGGCGTCTTCAGAGCAAGGGGCGCAACAGATGCTGGTGACGCTGAATACAGCCATGCAGTCTGATGTGAACCTAGCGAAGTACGCACGATAATCGTTGCCAATCAATCATCCGCAATCAACTGATTTCATCAGGGAGTACCCACAATGAAAATGAAAGCTATATGCATCACCCTGGTTGCCACCTTGGGTCTGTCCGCACAGGTGGCGATGGCCGACGACAGCGCCGGCTGCGGCATCGGCAAAATGATACTCGAGGGCAAGTCCTCCAAGGGCGCCAACATCACCGCAGCGATCCTCAATGATATTTTGATCCCGCGTACCTTCTTCATGACCACCGCAAGCATCATGGACGAAGAGATCCTGGGCTGTGACCCCTCCAAGACCGTAATGAAAGACGAAGAACAAAAGCGTTTCGTCGCCATGAACATGGACAGCCTGTCGCGCGACATGGCGCAAGGCCAGGGCGCGCACTTGGATGCGCTGGCCGCCGTGCTGGGTATCGAGGCGTCTGATCGTGATACCTTCAAGTCCATGACGCAGGACGAGTACGCCACGCTGTTCTCTTCGGCGGATACCTCAGCCGAAAGCGTGCTGTCATCACTGCATACTGCGATGATGGCGCATCCGACGCTGAACAAGTACGTTCAATAATCCTGCTCGCCAAAGACATCCCCGCCTGGTCTCTGGCCGGCGGGGATGTTTTTGTGTTCACACCGCGGTTTCTGTGCTGCCATTGACCATGCCTTTGTATCTTCTGTTCCTGGCCTTTTTCGCGTCTTATTCTTCGATCGTTTGTGCTGATGCGTTTGATGCGGCGCTGAGCGCGGGCGAGTATGACAAAGTGATCGAGCAGCTCCCCGTGCATCCGGGGCACTATCTCCACGAGTTGATCGCGGAGGCTGAGGCGAAAAACCTTGCGGCCGATCCTGTGTGGCTGGGATTGGGGCATTACAAAACCGGTCTGTTCGGCGGTTATCTCAGCGAAGTCGATGGCGGGGATTTTTTTACGTCGCGCCGAGGCAAGACTGATCCTGCGCGGGAATTGCGCGCCACTCTGGCGAGCTTTTTCTCGGATGCCACGGTGCCTCCTTATGACATGTCGGCTCAATGTCGCTTTCGCGCGCGCTACCATTGGTTGAAGCGCGAGTTGAGATTCGATCCCGCGCGCCTGCCAGAAAAGGAATGCAAAAGATTCGATGCCTATCTTCAGCTGTTGGCGCCCGAGGGCTTGACCGTGGTGTTCCCGACCACGCATCCCAACAGCGCCTCGTCCATGTTCGGGCATACCTTGCTGCGTGTCGATCGCGTCGGGCAGACCGACGCAACCAAGATGTTGGACTACACCCTCAATTATGCCGCCGAGGCCGATGACAGCGGGGGCTTGTCTTACGCGATCAAGGGGCTGACCGGCGGATTCATCGGGAAGTTTCACATTATTCCGTATTACATGAAGCTGCGGGAGTACGCCCAGATGGAGAATCGCGACATCTGGGAGTATCGGCTTAATTTGGAGCCCGAGACTGTCGAGTTCATTTTGATGCACGCCTGGGAGCTGTTGCCGACGCATTTCGATTATTACTTTTTCACCGAGAATTGCTCATACCATGTTTTGTCTTTGATCGAGGTCGAAGAGCGCTATCGCGGGCTGACCGATGATTATCCGGGTTGGGTGTTGCCGGTCGATACCTTGCGCTCGCTGGAGCGGCGCGGCATGGTTTCGGAGGTGGTCTACAATCCTTCGCATTATCGCGTGATCAACGAGCGGCGCAGGATGATATCGCCGGATGACGAACGCTTGGCCCGGGAGATTGCGCGCGATGGTCTGATGGCGCAGCCGGGCGCGATGGCCGGCAAAGATCCGGAGCAGCAGGCCGCGATTTTGGATCTGGCATACGATTATTTTCGCTACGACAAGATCGCCAGAAACAAGATGATTGCATCCGAGTTGAGCGAGCAGGAACGCCAATTGCTGCTGGCCAGGAGCAAACTGGCGGTTACGACGCAAGTGCCGGTGATTACGGCCCCCGATGTGCGGCCCGACGAGGGGCATAAAACCGCGCGCGCCCACCTTGGATTGGGCTCGGAGGATCGGGGGGATTTTATTGAATTTGGCGTGCGCGCCGTGTATCACGATTGGCTCGATCCGCAGCCGGGATACAAAAGTCACTTCGCCCTGGAATTCGGCCGCCTGGACGCGCGCCAATATCGTACGGATGAGGGCGATCACGAATTGAAGCTGGATCGTTTTCATCTGATCCGCTTGGACAACTTCGAGCCGCAAGACGACTTCTTCGGCAGGATCGCCTGGAATGTGGCTACGGGCTGGGAAAGTCTTTCGGTCGAGCCGTCGAACCATGAGCTGATGTATCTGGTGCGCGGCGGCGGGGGCAAAAGTATGAGCGTCGCCGAGGCGTACAGTGGCTTGATCTACGGTTTGTGGTCAGGTGAGCTGGCGTATTCCAGTGACTTTCAACATGACTTCAATCTTGCCACCGGCATCGAGCTCGGCGCGATGGTTAATCCCTCGTCGCGATGGCGCGCCTATGCCAAGGTGAAACATCTGGAGGATGTGACGAAAGACGGATGGGATCGCTCAGCGGTTGAATTCTCGCAATCCTGGGCGCTCGGCACCAATCTGGCGATGCAATTGAATTTGTCGCGCGAGCGTCTTTTCGATGGTTGGCGCAGCGTGATCAAGGCGGGATTCTATGTCTATTTTTAGCAGGCGTCTCAACTTCCATATAATTGCGATTCTCGCTTTCGCGTTGTTGCTCGGCGGATGCAGCAATATGTTTTTCTATCCGCAAAAGCAATTGGTGCGCACGCCGCAAGACATCGGCCTGGCTTACGAGGATGTCACCTTCAGCAGCCTGGATGGGACGCGGCTGCATGGTTGGTTCCTGCCGGCGCAGGGGCCCGCCAAGGCGACGGTGGTCTTCGTCCATGGGAACGCGGAGAATATCAGTACTCATGTTGCAGCGGTGTATTGGCTGCCGGCGGCGGGCTATAACGTGTTCGCCTTCGACTATCGTGGCTATGGTCGCTCGGAAGGGAAAGAGAGCCTCGACGGGGTGCATCTCGATGCGCGCGCGGCGCTCGACTACGTGCGTGGACGCGCGGACGTCGATCCCGCGCGGTTGGTGCTGTTCGGGCAGAGCCTGGGCGGCGCCGTGGCGTTATATACGGCCGCCACCTCGCAGGTGCCGCTGCGGGCGGTGGTCGTGGAGAGCAGTTTTTCCGACTACCGCAAGATCTTTCGCGAGAAACTCTCCGATCTCATCATCACCTGGCCGCTGCAATGGCCGCTCAGTTTCACCGTCAGTGATCAGTACAGCCCGCTGGCCGTGATTGCCGATCTCAAGGCGCCGCTTTTGGTCATCCATGGGGATGCAGATCCGATCGTGCCGGTCTCGCACGCCCACGCCTTGTACAGCGCGGCCAAAGGCGACAAGACCCTCTGGATCATCGAACAGGGCGGGCACACCGCGGCCTTCGGCCCGATGCGGGAGGTCTATCGCCCCAAGCTGGTGGAGTATCTGGAAAGCCGGCTGGCAGGCGGCGGCAACCCGCATTGAGGTTTTTCCCGTTTCGCCCGGAGTTTCCTTGAGTTTGCCGGGCGGCATCAGTAACATGACGGTTTTTCAGTATTCACCGCCCGGAGATCATCATGTTTCACGGCAGCATGGTCGCGCTGGTCACCCCCATGCACGACGACGGCAGTGTCGATTACGAGGGACTGCAGCGCTTAATCGAATTCCATATCGAGGCCAAGACGGATGCGATCGTCTCGGTGGGCACCACCGGTGAGTCGGCGACCCTGACCGAGGCCGAACATATCGAGGTGATCGCCAAGACGGTGGAGTTCGTCAATGAGCGCATTCCCGTGATCGCTGGGACCGGGTCGAATTCCACGCACGAGGCCATTTCGCTCACGCGCGGGGCGATGGAGGTTGGGGCCGATGCCTGTCTACTGGTCACTCCCTATTACGTCAAGCCGACCCAAGAAGGGCTTTATCTGCACCACAAGGCGGTGGCCGAGGCGGTGCCGATTCCGCAGATCCTCTACAACGTGCCGGGCCGTACGGCCTGTGACATGCTCCCGGAGACGGTCGAACGGCTGGCGGATATCTCCAACATCATCGGCATCAAAGAGGCGACCGGCGACCTGAATCGCGCGCGCGATATTCTCAAGCGCTGCGGTAACCGGCTCGATCTCTACAGCGGTGATGATCTGACCACCATGGATTTCATTCTGCTCGGCGGCAAGGGCACGATTTCCGTGACCGCCAACGTGGCACCGCGCGCGATGCATGATATGTGCGCGGCCGCCGCCGCGGGTGATCAGGCCCGCGCCAGCGCGATCAATGACAAACTGATCGGCTTGCACAAGAACCTGTTCCTCGAGGCCAATCCGATCCCGGTGAAATGGGCGCTGGCCGAGATGGGCCTGATCGGCCACGGTATTCGCCTGCCGCTCACGCCGCTGTCGGCCAAGCATCATGCAGCCGTGCGCGATGCGATGAAACAAGCTGGAGTTCTGTGATGACCAGAAATACGAGAGGCGTTGCGGGATGGCTGCTGGCGGCGCTGTTTGCTGGTCTGCACCTGACCGGTTGCGCCAACATCTCCGCAAGCCATGAATATTACAAGGCGCGCCCGGAAGCCAAATTGGAGCTGCCGCCCGGACTGACCCGTCCGATGGAAGACACCAGCATGTCGATCCCGGAGGTGGGCGAGGGCACGGCGGTCTATTCCAGTTATGCCAAGGAGTGCGCGAGCGGCGAGAAGCCGGTGCTGCCGGAGCAGAAGCAGTTCACCATCATGCGCGATGGCCAGGCGATGTGGCTGGTGGTCAATGCCGCGCCCGACAAGCTCTGGCCCTGGGCGGAGGAATTCTGGCAGTCCAAAGGCTTTGGTCTGAGCCAGAACTCGCCCAAGCTCGGCATCATGGAAACCGATTGGTATGAATACCGCGAAAGCGGCGATACGGCGCCTACGCGCGACCGCTATCGCCTGCGCATGGAACGGGGAGTCAAACCCGAGACCACCGAGCTCTATCTCACCCTGCGCAGCCAAGTCAAACGCACCGATGACAAGGACTGGCAGCCGCGTCCCGAGGATGCCGAGCAGCGCATCGAGATGATCAAGCGTCTCGCTTACTCGCTGGGTGCAGCCGAGGTGGAGTTTGTCGAGCCGCAAGCGACGCCTGCCGCTGCGGTCGCATCCACGGCACCGACCGTTGAGACCATCGACGGCGCATTGACCCTGACCCTCAGTGGCGATATCGAACGCAACTGGCCCAAGCTGATTCAGGCGATGGAGGCCGAGGGCGCGGTCATCGATACCCAGGAACGGCGCAATCGCTTCTTGATTGCCAGCTTTGAAGCGGCCACCGCGGAGAAGAAGCCATCGGCCGGCTGGTTGAATAACGTGCTCGCCCCCAGCGCCAAACACGCGGCGAGCCGCTACCGCTTCGAGCTCTCCGAAGAGGCGGGCAAGACCCGGATCTACCTGCTGGATCTGCAATCCAAGCCCGTGCGCAACGAGCGGGCGCAGAAGGTGATCGACAGCCTGCACCAGCGGCTGCGCGCGATGTTTCCGGAACAGTAAAATTCAGCGTGCGCTTCGCCTCACT
Source organism: Pseudomonadota bacterium (assembly GCA_040752855.1). Lineage (GTDB taxonomy): Bacteria > Pseudomonadota > Gammaproteobacteria > RBG-16-57-12 > RBG-16-57-12 > JBFMHP01. The sequence continues at coordinate 105,295 of JBFMHP010000025.1, forward strand.
CGGCAGCGGCAGCGGCGGCAATGCCTTTCTGGTGGAGCAGGGGCGCACCTGTCTGCTGGTCGACTGCGGCTTCTCCCTCAAGGAGACCGAGCGGCGGCTGCACCGCCTGGGGAAAGCTCCCGAGCAGCTGAGCGGCGTGCTGGTCACCCACGAGCACGCCGATCACATCCACGGCGTGGGCATGCTCTCGCGCAAATACGGTCTCACCGTGTGGATGACGCCCGGCACCTGGCGCGCCCAGCGCGCCGGCGAGCTGGCCGGGGTTCACCTGTTCAACTGCCACGAACCGCTGGAGATTCACGATCTCTGGGTCCAGCCGTTTCCGGTGCCGCATGATGCCCAGGAACCGAGTCAGTTTGTTTTTTCCGATGGTGATGTAAAATTGGCCATCGCCACCGACCTCGGGAGCCACACCCCGCACGTCGTGGAGCAGCTCAGCGGCAGCCATGCCCTGGTGCTGGAGTGCAACCACGACACGGATTTGCTCGTCAACGGCAGGTATCCCCCGTCGCTCAAGCAGCGCGTGGGCGGACGCCACGGCCATCTGAGCAACGATCAGTCGGCGGATCTGGTCTCACGGCTGGATCAGTCCAGACTCCAGCACGTGGTGGCGGCGCATTTGAGCGAGAAACACAACACCCCGGCGCTGGCCGCGGCGGCCTTGAGCGGGGCGCTTTCGTGCCAGCCGGAGTGGATCGGCATCGCCGATCAGGCGGCGGGGTTGGATTGGCGCAGTATCGAACGTATTTTTTGAGGTCAGGCAATGAAAAAGTTGGAGCAACTCTACGCGGGCAAGGCCAAATCGGTGTATCGCACCGATGATCCGGACCGGTTGATACTGGAATTCCGTAACGACACCTCCGCCTTCGACGGGCAGAAGGTGGAAAAGCTCGACCGCAAGGGCGAGGTGAACAACAAGTTCAATTTCTTCATCATGCAAAAGCTCTCCGCCGCCGGGATTCCCACTCACGTGGAATCGCTGCTTTCCCCCACCGAGGCGGTGGTCAAGAAGCTGAAGATGATCCCGGTCGAATGCGTGGTGCGCAACTACGCCGCCGGCAGCCTCGTCCGTCGCCTTGGCGTGCAGGAGGGGCTGGAGCTCACTCCGCCGACCTTTGAGCTGTTCCTTAAAAACGATGCCCTGCACGATCCGATGATCAACGAATCGCACGCCCGGGCCTTCGGCTGGGCGACCGATGCCCAGCTCGCGCGCATGAAGGAGCTGACCTTCAAGGTCAACGAGGTGCTTAAGCAGCTCTTCTCCGACGCCGGCATGATGCTGGTGGATTTCAAGCTCGAATTCGGCCTGTTCCAGGGCGAGGTGGTGCTGGGCGATGAGTTCTCCCCCGACGGCTGTCGCCTGTGGGACAAGGAGACCCGCAAGAAGCTCGACAAGGACCGCTTCCGCCAGGGCCTGGGTGGCGTGGTCGAGGCCTATGAAGAGGTCGCCCGGCGTCTGGGTGTGGACCTCGGTTAAGCGCCTTGAGCCGGGCAAATCCTTCGTAGGAGCCTGCCCTGCAGGCGAACAGTGGGATGCCGGGAACGGCTGCGCCTTATCCCGGCCTACGGTGCTGCCAAGTATAAGAACAACATCAGTAGAGCCTCACGCTTAACGAGATGCGAAAAGGCCTTTGAGTGCGTACCCTCTCCCGCGGGCGGGAGAGGGACAGGGTGAGGGCGCATGGGCAAGCGCTGCAATAACAGAGGCCAAGCCTCATCTCCCTCACCCCAACCCTCTCCCGCCCGCGGGAGAGGGGGCTAAGGAGCCATCTCTCCATCCATGGAGGCGTCCCGTCACACGGGAGGAGGAATAAATATCGCATCGTCGGACAGCCTGCAGGTCCGCCGGTGGCCTGCCGTTTTCATTTGCAGTATCATTGGCGCTCCTTCAAAAGCGAACAGAAGAGTAAGCGATGTTGCAGCTGCGCGGCGGTCCGGCCCTTTCCTCATTTCGGCGAAGCAAGCTCCTGGCGGCGATCCAGGCACGGGTTCCCGAGGTGGCCGGCCTGCGCGAGGAATTCATCCATTTCGTCTCCGTGGAGCGCGCCCTGAGCGGCGACGAGCGCGAGCTGCTCGAACAAGTGCTGAGCTATGGCGCAGCGCGCGAGGCACAGGAGCCTGCTGGCACGCGGGTCGTGGTCGTGCCGCGTTTCGGCACCATCTCGCCCTGGTCGAGCAAGGCCAGCGATATCGCACACAATTGCGGCCTGCAGGCGATCCGGCGCATCGAGCGTGGCACCTGTTATTTTCTGACCACCCAAGGCAACCAGCCGCTCACTGCCGCGCAGTTGGCCCAGATCAAGCCCCTGCTGCATGATCGCATGACCGAAACGCTGCTGGAGAGCGCGGAGGACGCTGTGGCCCTGTTCGGCGAGGCCCAGCCCGCGCCGATGACCTCGGTGGACATCCTCGGCGGTGGCCGGGTGGCGCTGGAGATCGCCAACCGCACGCTGGGCCTGGCGCTGGCCGATGATGAGATCGACTACCTGGTCGAGAATTTCACCGCCCTGGGGCGCAATCCGAACGACATCGAGCTGATGATGTTCGCCCAGGCCAATTCCGAGCACTGCCGCCACAAGATCTTCAACGCCGACTGGGTCATCGATGGTCAGCCGCAGCAGAAATCGCTGTTCGGCATGATCAAGAACACCTATCAGCGCCATCCCGACAACATCCTCTCCGCCTACCGCGACAACGCGGCGGTCATTCGTGGCCACCAGGCCGGGCGCTTCTTCCCGGACCCGCAGGACGGCACCTATCGTTATCATCGGGAAGACGTCCACATCCTGATGAAGGTGGAGACGCACAATCACCCCACGGCCATCTCGCCCGATCCCGGCGCGGCCACCGGCTCCGGCGGTGAGATCCGCGACGAAGGCGCCACCGGCCGCGGCGGCAAACCGAAGGCCGGCCTGTGCGGCTTCAGCGTCTCCAATCTGCGCCTGCCCGGCGCGGTGCAGCCGTGGGAGACGGATTTCGGCAAGCCGGGGCGCATCGCCAGCGCGCTCGATATCATGCTGCAAGGCCCGATCGGCGCGGCTTCTTACAACAACGAATTCGGCCGCCCCAATCTGTGCGGCTACTTCCGTACCTTCGAGCTGAAGACCCCGGGCCCGAACGGCGCGGAGATCCGCGGCTATCACAAGCCGATCATGCTCGCCGGCGGCCTGGGCAATATCCGCGCGCAACACGTCGCCAAGAACGACATCCCAGCCGGCGCCCAACTGGTGGTGCTCGGCGGTCCGGCCATGTTGATCGGGCTGGGCGGCGGGGCGGCCTCCTCGGTGGCCAGCGGCGCGAGCGCGGAGGATCTGGATTTCGCCTCGGTGCAGCGCAGCAACCCGGAGATGCAGCGCCGTTGCCAGGAGGTCATCGACCGCTGCTGGCAGCTCGGTGAACACAATCCCATCGTCTCGATCCATGACGTCGGCGCCGGCGGCATCTCCAATGCGATGCCGGAGCTGGTCAACGATGCCGGGCGCGGCGCGCGCTTCGAGCTGCGCGCCATCCCGAACGACGAACCCGGCATGTCGCCGCTCGAGATCTGGTGCAATGAATCGCAGGAGCGTTACGTGCTGGCGATCGCCCCGGAGAGTCTGGAGCAGTTCCGCGAGATTTGTGAACGCGAGCGCTGCCCGTTTGCGGTGATCGGCGAGGCGACCGAAGAGCGCCAGTTGGTGCTGGGCGACGGCCATTTCGAAAACACCCCCATCGACATGCCGATGGAGGTCCTGCTCGGCAAGCCGCCGAAGATGCTGCGCGATGTGCACCACAAGACCTTCGCCAAGCCGGAATTCAACACCGCGAACATCGACCTCAAAGAGGCCGCTTACCGCATCCTCCGGCTGCCGACGGTCGCCGACAAGACCTTCCTTATCACCATCGGTGACCGTTCGGTGACCGGCCTGGTGGCGCGCGATCAAATGGTCGGCCCCTGGCAGGTGCCGGTGGCCGATGTGGCCGTTACCGCGACCAGCTTCGATACCTACACCGGCGAGGCCATGGCCATGGGCGAGCGCACGCCGGTCGCGGTGCTGCAGCACGCGGCCTCCGCGCGCATGGCGGTGGCCGAGGCGATCACCAACATCGCCGCCGCCTCCATCGAAAAGCTGAGCGATATCAAACTCTCGGCCAACTGGATGGCCGCCGCCGGTTATCCCGGCGAGGATGCCGGCCTGTTCGATGCGGTGAAGGCCGTGGGCATGGAGCTGTGTCCCGCGCTGGGCCTGACCATACCGGTGGGCAAGGACTCGATGTCGATGAAGACCGTCTGGCAGCACGAGGGCGAGCGTCGTGAGGTGGTCGCGCCGTTGTCGCTGATCATCTCGGCCTTCGCGCCGGTGACCGATTGCCGCCGCACGCTGACCCCGCAGCTGCGCACCGACATCGAGGCCAGCGAATTGATCTTCATCGATCTGGGCAAGGGCGCCAACCGCCTCGGCGGCAGCGCGCTGGCCCAGGTCTACCAGCAGATCGGCCATCATCCGGCCGATCTGGATGACCCGTATGCGCTCAAGGCCTTCTTCGAGGCCATCCAGACGCTGCACCGCCAAGGTCTGCTGCTGGCCTACCACGACCGCTCCGACGGCGGGCTCTTCGCTACCGTCTGCGAGATGGCTTTTGCCGGCCACACCGGCGTGGAGATCGATCTTGCCCCGCTCGGCAAAGAGGCGGCCGCCGCGTTGTTCAGCGAAGAGCTGGGTGCGTTGATCCAGGTGCGCCATACCGATACCGACGATGTGCTCAAGCTCCTGCGCGATGCCGGATTGGGTAAACACAGCGCCGTGATCGGCCAGCTGCGCGACGATGATCGCATCGTGTTCACCCGCGCCGGGGTCGAGGTCCTCGCCGACAGCCGCATCAATTTCCATCGCGCCTGGTCCGAGATCAGCTGGCGCATGCAGTCGCTGCGCGACAATCCGCAGTGCGCGCAGCAGGAATACGACCGCCTGCTCGATGCCAAGAATCCCGGCCTGCACGTCACGCTGACCTATAACCTCAACGACGACATCGCGGCCCCTTATATCGCCACCGGCATCCGTCCGCGCGTGGCGGTGCTGCGCGAGCAGGGTGTGAACGGCCAGGTCGAGATGGCGGCCGCCTTCGATCGTGCCGGCTTCAATGCGATCGACGTACACATGAGCGATATCATCGAAGGTCGCGTCAGTCTGAATGACTTCAAGGGCCTGGTTGCCTGCGGCGGATTTTCCTACGGGGATGTGCTCGGCGCCGGCGAAGGCTGGGCGAAGTCAATCCTGTTCAACCCACGCGCCCGCGATGAATTCAGCGCCTTTTTCATGCGCGAAGACAGCTTCGGGCTGGGGGTGTGCAACGGCTGCCAGATGATGTCCAACCTGCACGCGCTCATTCACGGCGCCAGTATCTGGCCGCGTTTTGCGCGCAACGAGTCCGAGCAGTTCGAGGCGCGTGTGTGCATGGTCGAAGTGCTCGATTCACCCTCGATCTTCCTGCAAGGCATGACCGGTTCGCGCATGCCGATCGCCGTGGCCCACGGCGAAGGTCGCGCCGTGTTCCGGCCGGGTGATTCCGCCGCAAAGGCCTTCGAGCACGGCGTCGTCGCCCTGCGTTATGTCGACAATTACGGCACTCCGACCGAGGTGTATCCGGCTAACCCGAATGGCTCGGCGATGGGTATTACTGGGCTGACCACGACGGACGGGCGCTTCACCATCATGATGCCGCATCCGGAGCGGGTCTTCCGCGCCGTGCAGCATTCCTGGCGGCCTGCGGAATGGGGCGAGGACGGCCCCTGGATGCGCATGTTCCGCAATGCGAGGAAGTGGGTGTCGTGACGAGGGAGTTTTGGCGGTCTGTGATTTTTTACGCTTCCATTCCGCCGGTGGTATCAATAAAATCGCGCAGCGGTCGAATATTGCTGGAACCGATTTCCGGGGTCAGCGGTGAAATGTAAGCCTCAAAATGGATTTCAATACGAGTGATGAGCAACGCTAAAGTCAGCAAGATCATTATCAAGGGCGTTACAACAGACGGCCGGAGATTCCGGCCGAGTGATTGGGCGCAACGCCTGACCACCGCGATTTCGACCATCGGTCCGGACCGTCGCGTGCATTTTCATCCGAAGGTGAACATGGTGACGATCGATGGCGTCAATTGCGTGGTGATTGACGCCAGTCTCGAGGAAGATGAGCCGACGGTGTTCAAGTTCTTGCTCAATTTCGCCAAAAGCAACAATCTCGAAACCTACACCGAATAGATTGCCCGCAAGCTGGGCAATTTATTCTTCCGGCCAGTTCTTGATATAACTCTTCAGTAAATTGTTTTCCTGCTTGGTTTCCGTCAGCAGGGCTTCCACGATATCGCTCACGGAAATGATCCCCACGAACTGATCGCCATCCATGACCGGCAAGTGCCTGATCCTGTGGCCGGTTTGGTTGTTGATCATCAAGTCCATGACATGATCGACGGTGTCGGCGATCTGGCAGGTGATCAGGGTAGGGGCCATGATATCGCGCACCTTGAGCGTCGAGAGTTTGTCCGGCTTGCCGCCGACCACATGCAGGATGTCGCGCTCAGTGACGATGCTTTTTATGCCAGTCGGTCCTTCTCTCACAACCAAAGAGCCGATTCTGTTGTCGTTCATTACCTTGGCGGCTTCCGTCACCGAGGCATCCGGAGAGACGGAAAAACTGGATTTGCTCTTGTTTTTAAAGAGGTATCCGACCTTCATGGGGGGCTCCTTAGCACTGATTATTTGGGGCTCGCGATTCATTTTGATTTTGCAACTCTACCATAAGCAGATTCGCCGACAACCCCCATGTGCTGATTCAAATTTGTGATTTGATGCATTTACTCCTCAAAGCGATTTGATTAAATTTTACTCAAAGTAAGGTCGGGCGCTCATGGAATCGCCGTGTTCGCAAGTAACCGGTTCATAGACGGCCTGATTACCACTTCATAAGTGTTGAAATGCGGATCGTGTCCGGTTAAGGTTATATTAATATTACTATGGAACGATTGAGGTAATTCCAACTCAAGGGGGTCTGTATGAACCGCATGAGGTCGTGGCAATGGCTGGCGATGATCGCGCTGGGCTTTGCCTTCTCGAGTCAGGGATATACCGCCGAGCAGGGACGTCAGATCTATAACGAGTACTGCCATATGTGTCATGGCAACGGCATGTCGGATGTGCCGCAGTTCGGCAAGGTCGACGACTGGGAACCACTCAAGGAGAAGGGGTCCGAAGCCTTGTATAACGCTGCCATCTATGGGGTGAAGGCGATGCCACCCAAAGGTTTGTGTGACAAGTGCAGCGAAAAGCAGATCAAAGAGGCGGTCGACTACATGATGGATAACAGCCTGTAAACGGCCCTGTCGCTCACCGAATAACATCAAGCCCCGCAATCGGGGCTTTTTTGTTTCTATACTACGTTGTGATGCAGGCGTGAGGTGGAAGATGCAAACAGGTGTGTGGGTGTATCACGGCAAGGAACTCGGGGAGTATGGCTTTCCCAACGGCCACCCCTTCGGCCCTGGGCGCCAAGCGTGCTTCTGGGAAGCCTTATGCCGGCAGGGATTGGACCAGAGGTGCACGGTGCGCGCGCCGGTTATGGCCTCGCAAGAGCAGATCGAGCGCTTTCACACCCACGAGTATGTGGAACGGGTGAAGCGCTACTCGGCGACGGGAACCGGCTATCTCGATGCCGGCGATACCCCGGCCTTTCCCGGCGTGTACGAGGCGGCCGCCTATGTGGTCGGCAGCGCTCTGGATGCCATGGGCGGGATCATGCAGCGTAAATGTCAAACGGCCTTCGTGCCGATTGCGGGGCTCCATCACGCCGCGCGTCGGGGCGCGGCCGGGTTCTGTGTATTCAATGATTGTGGTGTTGTCATCGAAACCCTGCGCCAGCACCACAGGCTGGCACGCATCGCCTATGTCGATATCGACGCCCATCACGGGGATGGGGTGTGCTATGGCTTCATCGACCAACCGGGGGTGTGGATCGCCGATATCCATGAAGACGGCCGCTACCTTTATCCCGGCACCGGCCGAGCGGATGAAACCGGTGATGGCACGGCGCGCGGCACCAAATTGAATCTGCCCATGCAGCCGGGCTCGGGCGATCAGGAATTCAAGATGGCCTGGACCAAGGTGGAGACATTCATCCACCAAGCCCGCCCGGAGTTCATCGTGTTGCAATGCGGCGTCGACAGCCTGGCGGGCGATCCGCTCACGCACCTGGGCTTTTCCGAACAGTCCCACTACCACGCCGCGCTGCGCTTGACGGCCTTGGCCAAGGAATATGCCCAGGGTCGGCTGCTGGCGGTGGGCGGCGGGGGCTACGCCCCGGAGAACATTGCGCGCGGCTGGACCGCGGTGGTCAAGGCCTTGATCGAGTCCGCGCATGGCTGAGCGGCAACGGTTTCTATGCGATGAAATGCTCGCCCGGCTCGGCCGCTGGCTGCGAGCGGCGGGATACGACACCGAGATCGCCGCCCCGGGGTTGGCCGATCGGGATCTCATCGAGCTGGCGCGGACGCATGGGCGCCTGCTGATCACCCGCGATCGTAAGTTCCTCGAATACAAGGATGCCGCTGAGCGGGTGCTGGTGTTGCATGCCAATGAACTGGAGGCCTGTGTCCGCGAGTTGAGCCAGCGCTTGTCGCTCGATTGGCAATACCGGCCCTTTTCCCGCTGCATGGTCTGCAACACCCCGCTGCAGCAGGCCCGGCCGGAAGAGCTGGCCCAGGTGCCGGAGCAGGCGCGCGCGCGTGTCGAACGCTTGTATAAATGCCAGGGCTGCCAGCGGCTCTATTGGGAAGGCAGCCACGTCAGGCGCATGAGCCGGCAATTGCAACGCTGGCAGCAAGCCGTTTGAGCATCCGCTTTGCATGCAATCGCGGGCCAAATCGGGTAATATTGCCGCTCCCCCGTGGAGGGGATTATTCCCCTCCGACTGAAGTAATGCAGCAACTGGATTGAGGATAGCGATGTTCACAAAAAACATGACGATTGCCGGTTTTGACGACGAAGTGGCCCAGGCCATCCGCCAAGAGACAACCCGTCAAGAGGCGCACATCGAGCTGATCGCCTCTGAAAACTACGCCAGCCCGCGCGTGATGGAGGCACAAGGTTCCGTGCTCACCAACAAGTACGCCGAAGGCTACCCCGGCAAGCGTTACTATGGCGGTTGTGAATATGTGGACATCGTCGAGCAGTTGGCGATCGATCGCGTCAAACAGCTGTTCGGCGCCGATTACGCCAACGTGCAACCGCACTCCGGCTCGCAGGCCAATGCCGCCGTCTACATGGCCCTGCTGCAACCGGGTGACACCATCCTCGGCATGAGCCTGGCCCACGGCGGCCATCTTACCCACGGTGCCAAGGTGAATTTCTCCGGCAAGATCTACAACGCCGTGCAGTACGGCCTGAATGAAACCAGTGGCGAGATCGATTACGAGCAAGTCGAGCAGCTCGCCCATGAACACAAACCCAAGATGATCGTCGCCGGCTTCAGCGCCTATTCGCGCGTCGTCGACTGGCAGCGCTTCCGCGACATCGCCGACCAGGTCGGCGCCTATCTGTTCGTGGACATGGCGCACGTCGCCGGCCTGGTCGCCGCCGGGATCTACCCGAGCCCGGTGCAGATCGCCGATGTCACCACCTCCACCACCCACAAGACCCTGCGCGGCCCGCGCGGCGGCATCATCCTGGCCAAGGCCAATCCCGAAATCGAGAAGAAACTCAACTCCATCGTCTTCCCCGGCATCCAGGGCGGTCCGCTGATGCATGTGATCGCCGCCAAGGCGGTGGCCTTCAAGGAGGCCTTGTTGCCGGAATTCAAAGGTTACCAAGAGCAGGTTGTCAAGAATGCCCGCACCATGGCGCAGGTGATGATCGGCCGCGGTTACAAGATAGTCTCCGGCGGCACCGACAACCATCTCTTCCTGGTCGATCTGATCGACAAGAAGATCACCGGAAAGGATGCCGAGGCGGCACTCGGCGCGGCGCACATCACCGTGAACAAGAACTCGGTGCCGAACGACCCGCAATCGCCGTTTGTCACCAGCGGTATCCGCATCGGCACCCCGGCGATGACCACGCGCGGTTTCAAGGAGACCGAGGCGCGTCAACTGGCGGGCTGGATCTGCGACATCCTCGATAATCTGGGCAATACGTCAGTGATCGAGCGCGTGCGCGGCCAAGTGGCCGAGGTGTGCGCCAAGTATCCGGTATACGCCTAAGCGATCGACTAATCGAAGTGGCGCATGCGTTGCCCGTTCTGCTCCGCCGATGACACCAAGGTGATCGACTCGCGTCTGGCCAGTGAAGGCTACGTGGTGCGCCGCCGCCGCGAATGCCTGAGTTGCGGGGAACGCTACACCACCTTCGAAACCGCCGAACTGGTGATGCCGCGCGTGATCAAGCGTGATGGCCGCCGCGAGCCGTTCGATGAAGACAAGCTGCGCGCCGGCATCCTGCGCGCCATGGAAAAGCGCCCCGTCAGCACCGAGGCGATCGAGAACGCCATCAATCACATCAAGCAGCGCCTGCGCAACACGGGTGAGCGCGAAGTGAAGGGCAGCATGGTGGGCGAGCTGGTCATGGAAGAGCTGCGCGATCTCGATCAAGTGGCCTACGTGCGCTTCGCCTCGGTCTACCGCAGCTTCCAGGATCTGGACGAATTCCGTAAAGAGATCGAGCGGCTCGAAGGCAAAAAGCCGTGATGGCGGCGTTGCATTCCGGCGCATGCCGGAACCCAAAATGTAGGGTGGGTTAGGCGATTTTTGCCTAACCCACCAAGCGTTGCGAAGCAACACATTGTCGAGTGCCTGTCGGCACAACTGGTGGGTTACGGCGCGACCCTCACCCCATCCCTCTCCCGCTCGCGGGAGAGGGGGAGTCGGTCATCGAGTGAATTGGTCGGCGCCTAACCCACCCTACATAGATAAGAGCTTTCCGACCCCGAATCCCTCATGATCACAACCCTCGATCATCACTTCATGGCCCAAGCCCTGCGTCTCGCAGGCAGCAGCCTGTATAGTCCGCACCCCAATCCGCGTGTCGGCTGCGTGCTGGTGCGCGAAGGTGAGATCGTCGGCAGCGGCTGGCATGCCTACGCCGGCGGGCCGCATGCCGAGGTCTATGCGCTGGAAGAGGCGGGAGAACGCGCGGCAGGCGCGACGGCCTACGTCACGCTGGAACCTTGTTCGCATCACGGCCGCACGCCGCCGTGCGCCGATGCCTTGATCAAGTCAGGGATCGCGCGCGTGGTGGCGGCGATGCAAGATCCCAATCCCAAGGTGGCGGGCAGGGGCTTGGCGCGCCTGCAAGCCGCCGGGATTGCCGTCGATAGTGGTCTGATGCAGAGCGATGCCGAGGCACTCAACCGCGGTTTCATCAAACGCATGCGCACCGGGCTGCCCTGGGTGCGCTGCAAGCTGGCGATGAGCCTCGATGGGCGTACCGCCATGGCCAGCGGCGAAAGCCAATGGATCACCGGACGCGATGCGCGCCGCGATGTGCAGCGACTGCGCATGGGCTGCGCTGCGGTGCTGACGGGCATCGGCACGGTGCTGCAGGACGATCCGAGCCTCACGGTGCGTGCGGCGGAATTTGAGCTGGAAGCCCCGCGCTGGCCGCAGCAGGCGCGCCAGCCGACGCGTGTGATCCTCGATCCCGACTTGAAGACACCACCCCAGGCCAAACTGCTCCAGCAGGACGGTCTCACCCTGATCTTTACCGCGACGACCAACGAAACATCAGCGCGACCCTTGCGCGAGGCCGGTGCGCAAATCATCGAAGTCCCGGCCACAGGCAGCGGCCTCGATCTGCCCGCCGTGGTGCGCGAACTAGGCCAACGCGAGATCAACGAGGTCCTGGTCGAAGCCGGCGCCACGCTCAGTGGCGCGCTACACGCGGCGGGACTGATCGATGAACTCATCATCTACCTGGCCCCGGTGCTGCTGGGCGATGGTGCGCGCGGTTTATTGCATCTCCCGGGGCTCGACACCATGGCCCAACGCAGCGCCTTGCAGATCGCCGACATCCGTAAAATCGGCGCCGACTGGCGCATTACGGCCCATCCTGTGCGAAAATAAGCGCAATCCAATAAAGCTCTGAGCCATGTTCACCGGAATCATACAAGCCATCGGCGCCATCAGCGCGATCGAACACAAGGGCAGCGACACGCGCCTGCGCATCCACACCGGCAAGCTCCCGCTGGATGATGTGAGACTGGGCGACAGCATCGCCGTCAATGGCGTGTGCCTGACTGCCGTTGCCTTGCCGGGTGACGGCTTCGTTGCCGACGTCTCGGGTGAAACGCTTGCGCGCACCACACTCAAGTCATTGAAGACCGGTTCATCCGTCAATCTGGAGAAGGCGCTGACACCGACCACCCGCCTGGGCGGGCATTTGGTCAGCGGTCACGTCGACGGCGTGGGCAAGATCGTCTCACGCCAAGAGGCCGGGCGTTCGGTGCAGTTTCGCATCCAGGCCCCCGCGGTGCTGGCGAAATACATCGCCGAGAAGGGCTCGATCTGCGTCGACGGCATCAGCCTCACGGTCAATAGTGTCGATGGCGCGGTGTTTGATCTGAACATCGTGCCGCACACGCTCACCGAGACGACGATGAGCGACTACCAGATCGGCACCGAGGTCAATCTGGAAGTGGATCTGATCGCCCGATATCTGGAGCGGCTGCTGCTGGGCGAGAAGGCGGCGGAGCCGGGCGCGCGCGGGATTTCCATGGCCTTTCTGGCCGAACACGGCTTTGTCAAATAATGGCGCTCAACAGCATTGAAGAAATCCTCGCCGATCTTCGTCAGGGCAAGATGGTCATCCTGATGGATGACGAAGATCGCGAAAACGAAGGCGACCTGGTCATGGCCGCCGAGTGCGTGCGCGCGGAAGACATCAATTTCATGGCGCGTTACGGTCGCGGCTTGATCTGTCTCACGCTCACAAAAGAGCGCTGCCAGCAGCTGCGCCTGCCGCTGATGGTGAGCGACACCAATGCCAAGCACTCGACCAACTTCACCGTGTCGATCGAGGCGGCCGAAGGCGTGACCACCGGGATCTCCGCCGCCGATCGCGCCGTTACCGTGCGTGCGGCCGTGGCACCGGAGGCCAAGCCGGAAGACTTGGTGCAACCCGGCCACATCTTTCCCTTGATGGCCCAGCCGGGCGGGGTGCTGACCCGCGCCGGACACACCGAGGCCGGGTGTGATCTCGCGCGCCTGGCCGGATTTCAACCGGCGTCGGTGATCGTCGAGATCCTCAACGATGACGGCACGATGGCGCGCCGCCCGGATCTCGAAATCTTCGCCCAGCAGCACGCTATCAAGATCGGCACCATCGCCGACCTGATCGAATACCGCTTGGCGAATGAGAAGACCATCGAACGCATCGCCGAGTGCAAGCTGCACAATGAATTCGGCGCGTTTCGCATGATCACCTACGAGGACCAGGTCTTCAAACATTTGCATTACGCGCTGATGCTCGGCAATGTGGCGCCGGAACAGCCCACGCTGGTGCGGGTGCAGGCGCACAATTTTCTGCGCGACCTGCTCGGCCATCCGCTGGAAGAGGGCATGCCCTTACGCCATGCGATGCAGCGCGTCGCAGCCGAGGGCAGCGGCGTGATCGTGATCCTGCACGGCGATGACAGCAACGCCGGCCTGGTGCGGCGCATCCGCAACCACCAGTTGCAGGACCAGGGCATCCACCTGCCGCGCCAGGAGCATGTGCAGGATCTGCGCAGCTACGGCTTCGGCGCACAGATCCTCGCCGATCTCGGGGTGTGCAGGCTCAAGGTGCTCGGTGCGCCGAAGAAAACCCATGGCATTTCAGGTTTCGGCCTGGAGGTCGTTGAATATACTAGCTGATATACTAAGTAAAAAAGGAATCTCCGCATGTCGAGCATCAAAACCTACGAAGGCGAACTGATCTTCCGCAATGCCAGCTTCGGTCTGCTGGTGTCGCGTTTCAATAGTTTTATTACCGAAAGCCTGCTTGCCGGCGCCGTCGATACCCTCAAGCGCCATGGCGCCGAAGACAAGGATCTGCACATCGTGCGAGTGCCTGGTGCCTATGAAATGCCACTAGCCGCACAGCGCATGGCGGCGTCCAAACGCTATGACGCCATCATCGCGTTGGGCGCGGTGATCCGCGGCTCGACGCCGCACTTTGATTATGTGGCTGGTGAATGCACCAAGGGCCTGGCGATGGTCGGACAGCAGCACAACCTGCCGGTGGCCTTCGGCGTATTGACCGTTGACAGCATCGAACAGGCCATCGAACGCGCCGGCACCAAGGCCGGCAATAAGGGCGGTGAGGCCGCGCTGTCCGCGATCGAAATGGTGAATCTGTTGCGCAAACTGGAGCAATGAACATGAGCAGCTCGCGTCACAAGGCCCGGCAATGCGCCGTGCAGGCGTTGTACCAGTGGCAATTGACCGGCCAGGATGTCGCCGACATCGATCGCCAGTTCATCGAAGAGCACGACATGAAGGGCGTGAAGGTCGATTACTTTCAGGAGCTGCTGCATCAGGTGCTGCTGCATCTGCATGAACTCGATGATCACATGGCCCCGCTGCTCGATCGTCCGGTGCAGGAGGTCGATCCGGTCGAGCGCGCCATCCTGCGTCTTGGCATCTATGAATTGAAATTCCGCCTGGATGTGCCCTATCGCGTGGTGATCAACGAGGGCGTGGAGCTGGCTAAAACTTTTGGCGCCGAGCACGGGCACAAATATGTCAACAGCATTCTCGATGGCGTGGCCCGCCAGGTGCGTACCGCCGAGATCGAAGCGGCGAAACAATCCAAGAACGCCAAGTAAGCGCCGCTGACATTGCGCATCCAGCCATGGCACGGTCCGAATTTTCCCTGATCGCATCGTATTTCTCCCGCCTTGGCGCCGCGCGCGACGATGTGCGCTTGGGCGTGGGGGATGATGCGGCCATCGTCACCGTAGCAGCCGGCTACGAACTCGCCATCGCCGTCGACACCATGGTCAGCGGTGTGCATTTTTTTCCTGACACCGATCCCTATCTGATCGGTTACAAACTCCTCGCGGTCAATCTGAGCGACATGGCCGCCATGGGTGCTGAACCCAACTGGATGACCTTGGCGCTGACCGTGCCGCAGGCCGATGAGCACTGGCTTGAGGATTTCTCCAAAGGACTGGCGGACCTCGCGCTGGCGCATGGCGTGCAATTGATCGGCGGCGATACTACACGCGGCCCGCTGACCCTGAGCCTGCAAATCCACGGCCTGGTTCCGCAAGGTACTGCGCTGATGCGCAAGGGGGCGCAGCCGGGTGATCTCATCTTCGTCACCGGCACGCTCGGCGATGCAGGGCTTGGGCTGAAGATCGCGCAAGGAGCATTGACGGTCAGCGGCGCCGAGCGCGATTATCTGCTCGGGCGATTGCATCGGCCCACGCCGCGGGTAGAACTCGGCATGGCGCTGCGCGCTGTCGCCACCAGCGCGATCGATGTCTCGGATGGGCTGCTGGCCGATCTAGGCCACATCCTGGAAGCGAGCGGCGTCGGCGCGCAAATCCAACTCGAACAACTGCCGCTCTCCAATGCCTATCGTAATGCGCAACCCGAAGTGGATTACAGCGCCGCGCTTGGCGGCGGCGATGATTACGAACTCTGCTTCACCGCTCCCGCGCAGCAGCAACAGAACATCATCGAACGGGCACAAAAAACCAATACACCGATCACCTGCATTGGCACGATCACACCGGCGCCAGGCATTATCTGCCGACTGCACGGCAACACCTATCAGCCTAAGCTTAACGGCTACGATCATTTCGCCGAGACATGAGGATGCGATGGACCAATCCCAGGCACGTCCTCGCCTTCGGTTTCGGCCTCGGCCTTAGCCCCAAGGCGCCGGGCACCTTCGGCACCTTGGCGGGCATTCCCTTCGTCCTCGCCTGTTGGCAATTGCCGCTGGCGCAGTATGTATTGATTACGCTCGCATTGGCGCTGCTCGGCATCTGGCTCTGCGGTCAAACCGCGCGTGATCTCGGCGTGCACGATCATCCCGGCATCGTGTGGGATGAAATCGTCGGCTACATGATCACCATGACCGCCGCACCGCCCGGCTGGTTGTGGTTTGTGATCGGCTTCGTGTTGTTTCGTTTTTTCGACATCCTCAAACCCTGGCCGATCCGCTACCTTGATAAACACGTCCACGGCGGTTTCGGCATTATGATCGACGATGTACTCGCGGGAATTTTTGCGGCCATCGTGTTGCAGTTGTTGGCGCACTGGCTCTGATGTTCACGCATGCTGTGATTGAGCGGATGCCAAGAACAAACATCGCTAAAGTCTAGAAAAGCAGGATGCTTGCCACTATGAAGTACACCATCAGGCTCAGAATATCCTGAACAATCGTCGCCAGTGGCCCACTGCCATATGCAGGATCGGTACCGAGTCGTTGCAGCAGCCACGGCAGCATCAAACCAATGGTGGAGGCCAGCGAGGCGGCGATGACCAAGGAAATAGAAACTGCGGCGGCGAGGCGGAAATCGCCAAAGACGATCCACACGACAGGCAGGATCAGGAGACCAAGTATCACGCCAATAATGCTCCCGGTGCGCATCTCGCCCCCCACCAACTGGCGCACGCTAAAATGCGACAAGGACAATCCTCGTACAGCCACCGCTTCACTTTGAGTGCCGATGGCATCGGCCATGTAAACCAGACCGGGGACAAAGAAGGCGATGGCGACGTGGCGCGCGAGCTCTGCTTCAAAAGAAGAAACCAGGAGCGCCGTCAGCATGGTGCCGAGTAATCCGACGATCAGCCACGGCAGCCGATGACGCACCCGGCGCAGCGGGGGCGACTCAATAGCCTCGCGTGCCCCGCCGGTTTCGCGGCTGATGCCGGCCAAGCGGTGCAAATCCTCGACATGCTCGCGCCGCAGGATGTGCAACAGTGCGTCGGGCGGGACAACGCCGAGCAATATGTTGTGATGATCAACGATGGCCACGGCATTTAACCTGTGATGCAACGCAATGGAGGCCACGCGTTCCTGATCGACATCCGCGTGCACGAGCGGCGGTTTTTTGCGCATGATCTCGCCGACCGCGACATCGGGCGGCGCCGCGAATAATTCGACGACTGGAAGCACGCCGATCAGTTGACCGCTTGTTTCGGTCACGCACACCAATTCGACGCATTCGTATGGCTGTCTCGATAAATTGGCGCGCACATCCGCCACGGTGTCCGATGGCAGTGCGCGGGGAACCGCGCCGACAAGATGATGCGCTGCGGTTTCGCTGAGGCGGCGGGCTTTGGCTGATGGTTTTGCGGTGGCGGGCACGTTGCGCATCCTCATCTTATTCAGAGCTCAGTAAGCAAAAACCGTGTTTTTGCATTCCTTTATTTTAAGGACTGGTTGTTTTTGCTCGGATGCGGGGTGTACCCGAACAATGAACAAGTCTCTGTCATCACTGCGATCGAGGATACCAATGCTTTCACGCAAAGCATAGCCCACTGGCGGGTGGTCCGGCGTACCTTGCCGCAGGCAGTGCGTAACAATTATTTAAGTTCTGTGTGCTAATCTTAATTTAAGACAGTCATGACTCATGAGGAGGATGAATGGCCCGCTTTCATTGGTCTACTGCAGCTGTGGCTATCCTGATGTGCTTAGCCGGGACGCCGGCCGCGCATGCCGACTCCGATGTCTCGATCGGATTCTATGTCGACATTCCGGCCGTCATGTACCCAGCACCGCCCCCGATGGTGTGGTATCCAGAGCTGGGTGTCTATATCGCGCTGGGCTCGCCGCATCGACTGTTTTTCTATATGGGCGATTATTTTCGGTTCTACAACGATGACTGGTATATCGCTTACGGCTATGGCGGTCCCTGGCGCAGGATCGATCGGCATCGGCTGCCGCCCCACCTCAGGGACTACAGGGACAGGGACTGGGAAAAATATCAGCACGAGGCCGAAAGGCACTATCGTCGCGGCTATGGCAATGAGCATCCTCCGTTCCCCGCGTGGCGTGAACGTGGTTGGGATGAGCGCCACGATCATGACTGGAGGCGCGAGCGCGGCCGCGGGCATGATTACGATGATTGAATTAAAGCGTGCCGGGTGCAGTTCAACTCGAGTCAAGCGTCGATGTTACATGGTTCAATGGTTGCTTCGCGCTGATGCCATTCTAGTGAGCAAAGAGCGGAGTAGAGGCAGGTCCCTCCGTCGCATATGAGCGGAGTCGGCTGAGACCTGCTTCTATTTCTGGTGCAATTCCCTCTCCCTCAGGGAGAGGGTCACGGTGAGGGGAGATAATAATTGTTTTTAGCCCCAGATCATCCTTCCCCCTGAGCGAGAAGGGAGGTGTTTAGGTTTGCTGGCCACGAAATTCACGGCATGCACAAACAAGTCTTTGGCGACCTTCGCTTCCGCTGAGGTGTTGTAGAAACAATTGAATCGTTTCACCACCTTGCCATTTTCGAAACCCGTCTGTGCGGCGAGGGTGTAGAGCTCCGGTTCGACCAGCGCGCCACCGACGCATGCCGCCCACAGCACTGGGTTGTTGCGCGCCTCCAGCGTCAATTCGCGTTGTACGACGACATCGGCCAGGAACAGATGACCGCCGGGTTTGAGTACGCGATAGATCTCGCGAAACACGCGCACCTTGTCCGGCGCGAGGTTGACGACGCCGTTGGAGATCACCACGTCCACACTGGCGTCATCCACCGGAAGCTCTTCATACACTCCGTCGCGGATATCCACCCTGTCGGACAACCCCGCGTGGCGTGCCGCCTGGTGCGCGACCTGACGCATGCCGGGCGTTAAGTCCACACCGATGGCCGTACCGGTGGGACCGACGCGCCGCGCCGCCAGCAGCAGATCCATGCCGGCGCCACAGGCGTGATCCAGCACCGTCTGACCGGGACAGATGGCGCCCAATGTCGGATCGGCATCGCCGATCAGGATCGGGTTACCGACGCCGGCAAAACGCGCCGCACACTCGCGTGGCAGCTGCCGGAGTTCCTCACGGTCGTAATCCAAAAACTGCACGGCATAATCCGCTCCGCGATGAAAGTGGAAGTCACCCTCCGGGTGTTGGGCAACCTGTTCATAGGTTGCCCGCACCTGATCGCGGAGAAATGCCGTATCGAACGTACTGGGACATGTAAGGGCCATGACACTTCTCCTTAGTCGCTGTTACATGATCGGTGTCAACGCATTACTGATGCGTTGCCCCTGCTCGGCAGTGATGAGACTGCCCAACACCTCATTAAAGCGCGGCACCTGAACGCCGGAGACGATGTACTGCCAGCGGTAGGCCTTGAGTACGGTGTCATGGATGCGCTGCGCTTCCTCCGAGGTGTAGGCACGGCTGCCATTGGCGATGAAGTAATTGGCGTCGTGCTTGGACTGGAGTTGCAGGATGCCGTCGACGGCGGCCACCAGATCGATCAGATCGGTTACCGCCTGATCGCGTTCGGCCGGCGACAGCTTTTGGTCCTCGCGCCTCCACTCCAGCTCGTCCATGATCGCGTGCTGCGATTCATCCTTCCAATGGAACAAAAACACATCCTTCCAGAGATCGGAAAGCTCGCCATCCGGCGCGATACTCTCGCGGTAATGGACCTGGGTGAACAGCTCAATATGTAGCGTCAGCGCCAACACCGCCCAGGTGGATTTGCCCAAGACCGCGGCTGCCACGTCGTTGGGTTGGGGCAGGAATTCATAGCCCGCCGGCATCTGTGCAGCGGCCATGCGCTCCAGGCGGCGGAACAGCTCCTGGTGTTTGAGCTCTTCATCGCTGAAGCGGATCAGGGCCTCCAGCGCGATTTGATCGCCCAACACATGGTCCTTGGAGACCTCCAGCACCTTGGCGCAGATAAAGCGCTCCACCAAGCCGAAGATATTGGCGTAGGTGCGGCCTTGTATCTGGCTCAGGAACCGTTTGTCTGCCTCGTTCAGGAAAGTCAGCTCGGCGAGCTTGGACAGGCCATCGGGCAGGAATTTCTTGCCGACATCGAATTGGCGCCCACGGATGACGTCTTGTTCGATCTCCCAACGCACGCGCTTGGAGGCGGCGATACACTGGGCGTAACGGTTTGGTTCCACTGCATGACTGATAGCGTGTGACATGATGTTTTCTCCTCTGATGGTGAGTTGTAATCGCCAGACAGACCGCTCTGTCTGGGATGATTGCTTCAAAAAGACAGACAGGTCTGTCTATTTTTGGAGTAAAAAAATTTACCCCGTTGATTAGCCGAGCAAACGCCGCGCGGCCTGCCGCGCGTGTTCCACCGGCCATACCGCATGGTAAATCTCTGCAAGAAAAACTGCCCCGGCAAAGATCACCATATATTCCTCGGTAAGCGCCTTACTGGTGTGGTGGCCGTATTTCTTTTTGTCGGAGGCGATCAATTCTTCCGCCAGTTCTTCCACCCGGGCGCGAATCCGGTCGTAAAGCAATTTGCCTTCTTTGCGCAGCGGACTGCGTGGCTCGGGCACCTCCGCGGCCATGTTGATGAATCCACAGCCGCGGTAATTGGTCTGGATCAGCCAGGGTTCCAGCGATTCGATCACCGCCAGCACACGCGCCAGCGGTCCCTTGGCCTGACTGATACAGCTATCCAAATAGGCCAACTCGATTTCGCGGATACTTTTCAGGTAAGCCAATCCCAAATCATCCTTGGTCGGAAAGTGGTTATAAAACGTTGCCTTGGCAACCCCTGACTTCTCGATCACCTCATTGATACCGGTGGCGCGGTATCCCTGTTTGTAAAACAGTTCCGTCGCGACGGTCATGATGCGCTCGGGGGCGGAACCTGTTGGGATGGTTTGTTTCTTGCTCATGGGATAAAGCCTAGAACATACAGACAAGTCTGTCTAGTGGTATTGGAAAAAATTTTTGCAAGCTGGTATCGCCTCCGGGCGTTGCGATTGCGGTCCACGGTTTAATGTCGGGCACAAAGATGGCTTGGCTTGGTTGATTGTCTTTTTGTCCTCAGTTGCTAATCTTTATTAGAAAAGTTTTGGAATATTCAAAGCTTCCCAAATTAATCATTGACAGGCTTGTGTCAACACGACTTGAAAGGAGCTTAGCGATGGAAAATGTCGAGACTCTCTTGAAAACCGCTCTGGCTGAAGTGGAGAAAATGCTCAACTCCAAGACCGTGATCGGTGAACCCATCACGGTGGAGGGTACTACCCTGATCCCGTTGGTAAGCATCGGTTTTGGATTTGGTGCCGGAGGCGGCAGCGGTAAAGGCGATGACCCAATGAAGGGAGAAGGTAACGGAGCTGGCACCGGAGGGGGTGGCGGGGTCAAACCGGTGGCGATTGTCATCATCAGCAAGGAGGGGGTGCGCGTAGAGTCCATCAAGGGTGGTGCTGCCAGTGCCTTTGAGAAATTTGGTGAGGCGATTGGGAAGTGCGTTGAATCCTGCGCGCCGGGAAAATCCAAGTAAGGTTCAGATGACGTAATCGCATGCTCGCCATCCTGCTGGGATTACTGATTTTTCTATTGCTGCTTTTGCTCTTGCCGTTCGATGTGGTTTTTCGCCTGAATAGTGATGGTGTGCCGGGTGTGCGTGTGGGTATTACCTGGGGATATGGATTGGTTCGCAAGGACTTCATAAAAACAGAACAAAAGCCTGTCTCAAAATCGGAAGTCACAAGACAGTTACAAAGGGAGTCGCGAAAGGGTATTGGAAAATTCCAAAGAAAAGGAACTAAATCCGCATGGATCTTCGTGCGCAGCCCAGGTATGCCTGGGCGCTTAGTGCGATTTGCCAGGGATATGTTGCGGCAAATACGCGTCCGCGAAATGAAGTTACACCTTGATCTTGGTCTGGATGATCCGGCAGATACCGGGAGGCTCTATGGAATATTGTCTCCGATGCTGATTCTGCTGCAACAGGTGCCGCGGGTTGACATGCGATTGCAACCCGATTTTACCCAGGCTGTTTTCATGGTCACAGGTCGAGGTCATATCCGTGTCATCCCATTGGCCGTGCTCAGGGTGATGTTGGGTTTCTTGTTGTCACCAACATGTTGGCGCGCCTTTTATGCCACTATCAAAGGAGCAGGCACGTGATCGAATTGCGTATTGGAACGGCGGTTGATGTCGATGCAATCAAACTGATTCCGATCGAAAGCATCAAGACGGATTCTTTTCATGGTCATGGCTGGTATGTGCGCAAAGAGGTGTTTGCCATCATCGTGAGCAGTGACGAAAAACTGTATGCATTCGATATGGAGGGCAAGGAAATGTCAATGGATGAGCTGGTAGCGAAGCTGCCGGAGCTCGGCGAGATACTGTAGATCAATTTGCATAAAAGCGTGGTCGATAATGAAAAGGGCCGATGTGTCGGCCCTTTTCATTGCCTCGATCACCAATTATTCCAGCCCCTGCAACTGCTTGAGGATGGCCTCGTTCTCCAGCGTCGAGGTGTCCTGCGTGATCGGCTCGCCCTTGGCGATGGAGCGCAGCAGGCGGCGCATGATCTTGCCAGAGCGGGTCTTGGGCAGGTTGTCGGAATAGCGGATGTCATCGGGCTTGGCGATCGGCCCGATCTGCTCGCTCACCCAGTTGCGCAGTTCCTTGGTTAGCGCCTCGTCGATGCCACCGGGCGGGCGCTGTCCGCGCAGTACCACGAAGGCGAAGATGGCCTCGCCCTTGATCTCATCGGGGCGTCCCACCACGGCGGCCTCCGCCACCTTGGGATGAGCCACGAGGGCGGATTCGACCTCCATGGTGCCGAGGCGATGGCCCGAGACGTTGAGCACGTCGTCGATGCGGCCCATGATCCAGAAGTAGCCGTCGGCATCCCGGCGCGCGCTGTCGCCGGCCAGATAATACTTGCCGTTGAACATGCCCCAGTAGGTCTTGCGATAACGTTCCTCATCACCCCACACCGTGCGTAGCATCGAGGGCCAGGGTTTTTTGATCACCAGATAGCCGCCTTGATCCGGCTGGGTGATGCTGTTGCCGGCGGCATCGACGATATCGGCGACAATCCCAGGCAACGGTTGCGTACAGGAACCCGGCTTGGTCGCGGTGGCGCCCGGAATCGGGGCGATCATATGCACGCCGGTTTCGGTCTGCCACCAGGTATCGACGATCGGGCAGCGCTCCTTGCCGATCACGTTGTGGTACCACATCCAGGCCTCGGGATTGATCGGCTCGCCCACGGTGCCGAGCAGGCGCAGCGAGGAGAGATCATATTTGTTCGGGAAGGCCTCGCCGAGCTTCATCAGGGCGCGGATGGCGGTCGGCGCGGTGTAGAAGATCGTCACCTTGTGTTGCTCGCACATCTTCCAGAGACGCCCGCCGTCGGGAACGGTCGGCGCGCCTTCATACATCACCATGGTTGCGCCGATGGCCAGCGGGCCGTAGGCGACATAGGAATGCCCGGTGACCCAGCCGACATCGGCCGTGCACCAGAAGATGTCATGGTCCTGGATGTCGAACACCCATTGATTGGTGACGATGGTGCCGAGCAGATAGCCAGCGCTGGAGTGCTGAATGCCCTTGGGCTTGCCGGTGGAGCCGGAGGTATAGAGCAAAAACAGCGGGTGTTCGGCGTCGACCCATTCCGGATCGCAGGTCTTGGGCTGGTCAGCGATGAAATCGTGCCACCAGATATCGCGGCCGGCCTTCATTGGAATATCGTGCTTCGTGCGCTTGAGCACGACGACGTGCTCAATGCTCGGGCAGCCGTGGGAGAGCGCTTTGTCGGCTGCGGCCTTGAGTTCGACGATCTTGCCGCCGCGGTGACCGCCGTCGGCGGTGATCAGCATGCGCGCGCCGGCGTCTTCGATGCGATCCTTGAGCGATTCGGCCGAGAAGCCGCCGAACACCACCGAGTGAATCGCGCCGATGCGGGCGCAGGCCTGCATGGCAATGACCGCCTCGGGGGTCATCGGCATGTAGATGACAACGCGATCGTCGCGCTTGATGCCCTGTGCCTTGAGCGCATTGGCCAGTTCGCAGACCTCGGCGTGCAATTCGCGATAGGTGATTCTACGCACATCGCCTTGCTCGCCTTCGAAGATGATTGCGGTCTTGTCGCCGCGGTCGTTGAGATGCCGGTCGAGACAGTTGTAGGAGACATTGAGCGTGCCGTCATCGAACCAGCGATAGTGCGGCGCGCCGCTGCTGTCGAGCACGCGCGTGAACGGTTTTTTCCAGCTGATCTCGCGCTGGGCCAGCTCGGCCCAGAAGCCTTCGTGATCGGCCTCGGCTTTGGCGCGCAGTTCGGCGAGTTTCTTATCGTTGACCCGGGCCTTTTGTGCAAAGGACGCTGGCGGACTGAACAGGCGGTCCTCATGCAGGATGGATTCAATATTCTGCGTCACGATCTCTCTCCCTTGCTTAGTGTGTCTGGGTTACTCTTGGTCTTTGATGCGTTCGCGTTCGGCCAGATAGATGTATTTCTGGATCTGGTTGGCGGTGCTCTCCGGCATGTCGATGAACATAAAGCCCAGATGCCATCCCAGCAGGTTGCCGATGTGTCTCTGAAAGCACACGCGTATCTCCAGGTGCACCTCGATCGGCGGCATCTCAGGCAGGTGCAGCGCGCAGTGTTCGAACAGGAGGCCGGGCTCGATGTTAATGTCGATTTGTTGCGGAAGATCGCAGCCGATGCCGCCGAGACTGACATCGGTGATCAAGGCGGTGAAGGTCTTCACCTCGTTGGATTTCGGCATCCGCACGGCGAGTTTGGCCACCGCGTGGGTGGAGGAGGCGATTGCCAGCCGGTAGTAGGCGCGACGTTGCATGCGCACCAGCACCTTCGGTAAGGGGACGGCGAAGGTCTCGTACTCCTTGAAGGTTGAAGGCTTGGGCGAGGTGAGCGCGAACTCGATCGGTACGCGATCCAGTCGCGTGGCGCATTGGAGTTCACCCGAATTGAGTGTCAGACGATTGAAGGCTTCGGTCGGTGCCCGCTCGATGTGCATGAGATTGCGCTTTCGATCAACCTCAACGATCGAGGTGACGAAGAACTGGTCTTTGTCCTCTTCGTCCCGGCCGAGGTGAACCGTGACCGGCTCGACGCGCTTGCTGATCTCCCGCAGCAGGCGATAGCGTTCCAGCTCGGAAGCGACCTCATACTCGTTCTGATGGCGCGTGCCCAGCAATGACACCTTGTATGCTTTGAAACTCGGCATTGACGTAGTTCTTGGATGTGTTGTGGCCATGCCACGCGATGTTGCGTGGCTGCGAGGTACTGACATTCAGCCTAGATATATATCATATTTATATGATTGAAAAAATTAGAGATGAGATTAAATGTCGGTGAGACGATTTCAAGCGCATGCCCACCGCTGGGACGTAACGCCGACCGAGGCGGTGGCGTTGCAGAATCGGCTGCGCGAGTATGTGATCACCGACGATGCGCTGGACGAGATCCGTACCGTGGCCGGGGTCGATGTCGGTTTCGAGGCGGGCAACACCGTCACCCGCGCGGCGATCGCCGTGTTGCAGTATCACGACCTGTCACTGATCGAAGGCTGCGTTGCGCGCGTGCCCACGGCCTTTCCGTACGTGCCGGGATTGCTGTCGTTTCGCGAGCTGCCTGCGGTGCTCAAGGCGCTGGAGGCCCTGTCGGGGCCGCCGGACCTGGTGGTCTGCGACGGACAGGGCTATGCGCATCCCCGTCGCTTGGGCATCGCCAGTCACTTGGGCGTGTACACGGGGCTGGCGACCATCGGGGTTGCCAAGAAGCGACTGATTGGTCAGCATGAGGAGGTGCCGGATGAGCGCGGCGCGTGGCGGCCGCTGATCGACAAGGGCGAAACCATCGGCGCGGTGCTGCGCACGCGGGCCGGGGTCAAGCCGGTGTATGTCTCGGCGGGGTATCGGGTGTCGCTGCCGCGGGCGCTCGAGTGCGTGATGCATTTGCTCACCCGTTACCGGTTGCCTGAAACCACACGCTGGGCGCATCGCCTGGCCTCGGGTTCCCTGGAGACCTTGCCGCCCGAGGTGCGGGCGCGGATCAAGACGGTTTGAAAGGAGAGGGGATTTTGAAACAAGAAAGCGTCGTGGTTGCGACTACTCAGGGCCGCGGCACCTATGAGATCACCGAACAGGTCGCGCGCATCGTGCGTGCGGCCGGCATCACTACCGGTCTGTGCCATGTCTTCGTGCATCACACCAGCGCCTCGCTGATGTTGTGCGAGAACGCCGACCCCTCGGTGCGCCGGGATCTCGAACGCTTCATGTCGGCGCTGGCGCCCGACGGTGACCGGCGTTACGAACACGATGATGAAGGCCCGGATGACATGGCCGCGCATATCCGCACCGTGATCACGCAAACCGGATTGACGATTCCTGTGACCGGCGGCGCGCTGGCGCTGGGAACCTGGCAGGGGATCTATCTATGGGAGCACCGGCATCAGGCGCACCGGCGGCAGATCACCGTCACTGTCGCAGGCGGATGACTCGCGTCAGCGTCGCTTCCGCCACTGGATGCGCGCCCACAGGAAAACCCCGCTTCCCGCCAGTAGCAGCAACGCTAAGCCCGCCAGGTCCATCAGTATCACGCCCCACGGGCCAAAAAAGCGTCCGCTGTGCAGATCCAGCAGCAGCCGCTCCAGGGTGATGCTTATCGCGGAATCGGATTGCGCCAGTTGCGCGAGCTGCGCGGCGGGCAAGGGTACAGGTTCCGCCCAGGCCGCCGAGGCCGCTCCTATCGGATTCCACGTCATGAACTGGCTGTCCGCGCCAAAGGTTCCTTGCTCGGAGCGCACGACCACGCGTCCTTCGTCCAGCCCCACGGCGCTGATCTGGCCGGCGAACCCCATGCCGGCGAGGATCACATCGATCAGTTCTCCCGCGGGCGTCAGCAGTAACAGTCGGTCCGGCAAGGCCGTGATGATGATATCGCCGCTTTGTACGGCGCCCACCAAGGCGGCGTTGTCCGCGATCTTCGCTCCGTTGAAGTAAACGGCGCCGTTCAGGGGTGCGATCCAGCCGGATGCGACCGGATAGGCGGGCGGCGCCGGCGGCGCGGCGATGCCGTACCAGTGCAAGAGACCGGGATGCTGCACATGACGTTCATCCAAAGCGAGCTCTTCGGTGTGGTTGAGCAGCACGCCGGTGCCGACCAGCAACAACAGCAGGACGGCAACCGCAACACCCAAGCTGCGATGCAACACAAATAGCTGGCGCATGCGCATGGGAGCTACTGCCTCGATTGGCCGGTGATGCGGTGCAGATACAGGGCGAGACGCGCGGTCTTGATCAACGCGCGCACCGACAGCGTGGCGCCGGTGATGCCGTCGATCGGGCGGTCGAGCGCCAAATCCGCGCGCAAGGCCGCGCCCGTGAATTGCGTGGTGAAGAAGGGGTGGCGTACTTCATCGCCGCGGCTTTCGCGAAAGACGAGTACGCGCACCTTTTCGAGGGTGTCGTTGTTGACCACGAACCCAATGGTGATGGGACGCTCTTTCCCGATCTCCTCCAGTATCCAGGCGCTGCGCTCCCCCTGACGCCAATAGCGGATGCGCAGCGAGGCGTAGCGATGACCGAGGATTCGTTCGATCGTCGCTTTCGTTTCCTCCGTGAGCCACAGCATTTCGGGTGCCGGCGGTTGGTTGTTAAAGGCGTCGGCCAGAAACGACTCGGGTGTTTGATACACGGATTCCGCCGGCAGGTTCTGACTAAATGCCAGGCCGAACAATAACAGCAGCAAGGGCAGAGTGTTCTGCCCTTGCCATCGTCGGGTTGGCTGCGAGAGCGTCGTCATCCGGGCGATCTAGAACTGATAGCCGATACCAAGATTGAAACCATCATTGGCCTTGCCGGTTTCGTTCTGGTAATCCGCCTTCACAACGACGTTCTCGTGCGGCCAGTAATTGAAGCCTATGCTGGCCTGCTTGGTCTCGGTGTCGGCGGATGATCCTGCCTTGGTATCCCACGCGCTGTAGCGGGCGAATACACCGAACTGTCCGTTGACGCGGAACGAGGGTTCGAGGTACCAGCCGAACTGCTCATCCGCGCCGACCGCCTTGGGACCGCTGCCGTCCAGATCCCAACGGGCGTAAAGGGCGCGCACGCCAAACGGACCCTGTTGAACGATGGCGTGGACTTCGGTCAGCAAGCCGCCTTCCAGCGTATCGGTGCCGGTCTGCGAGAGGTCGTCTTGATAGAACAGCGAGCCGGCAATCTCCACCCCCGGCATGCCGGTCCATTTCAGGCGGGCGGTGTAAGCCAGATCATCTGCCTTGGCATAGGAGACCTTTTGACGTCCTTTGCGAATATTGTAGGCATCGGCGCCGCTGGCGGCGACGTTCAATCCCGATGTCAGCGCCAGATCGTAACCCAAGCCGGGCGCCACGTCGCCATGGAGGCCAACGCCGGCCTCCCACCAGGTGCTGGGGACGATCGCGTTTTCAACCGAGTTGCGCTCCACGCCATAGAAGGTCGGCGGCTCATGGGTCTCGTTGAGCATCCCAACCGGAACCAGGAACAGCCCGCCCTTGATGGCATGGGCGTCATCGAGTTGAAAATCGACATAAGCCTGCTCCAGCTCCACTTCGCCTTTTTTGCCATCGGCGGCCAAAGCATGCTCGAGCTCCAGCTCCGAAAACAGGCGGATGCGATTGCTGAAGTCATGATTGAAGAACAGCACGAAGCGGTGAAAATCCATTTCTTTCTTGCTGTCGAGATTGTTGTAGAGCAGCTCGCCGTAGCCGCCGACCGTGGTTACCCCGGTCCCCTTGCTCATGCCGCTTTCCACGGCGGTTGCCTGGTTGCTACCATGGGTTGGTTTACCAGGAGCTACACCAAATAAGTCACACGCTTTATGGGATGCGAAAAGGCAGCAGAGTGCGGTTCCTTCTTTCCCCAGGCGGGGGCTGAGAACCATCTCTTAAAACCTCCTATGAGGCTTTTAATCAATGGATTTCGTTGCTAAGGAATCTCTGATCAATTCATTATTCCGGACGGCGCGCAGCGAAGACCCGGAATCCGGCAGTTACAATTCATAGTGTTGTTGGATTCCGGAATTTGCCGGAAGAGCGCAAAGAATCGTTGTTGAGGGCCTCCCTAAGACGCAGGTTGTTGCGGAAAAGGACAAAATCGAATGATGAAAAAGCTGATGATTAGAAATCTTATATGCGCGTGCCTGGTAATCCTGCAGGCAAGCATCGCCTACGCCAGGGATGACACCGCCAAGTGTTTCCTCTGGGAAGCGCGTTCGGCGAGCGCCACGGTCTATCTGATGGGGTCGATCCACATGATGCGCGAGGATCTCTATCCCCTTAATCGCTGTTATGACGAGGCCTTTGCCAAGGCCGACACCGTGGTGGTCGAACTCAATCTGCTGGCTATCGATCCCAACGAGATGGGCCAGCGCATGCTGACTCTCGGCATGTTTCCCCAAGGTGAAACCCTGGCCGATCATTTGACGCCCACCACGCTCAAGCGCCTGCAGGAATATCTGCAAACGGCCGGCATTCCGTATGACAAAGTGGCCACGCTGCGCCCCTGGTTTCTGGGGTTGACGCTGACGTTGCAAGAGGCCGCGCGCCACGGTTACCGCAGCGACATCGGCGTCGATGTGATGTATCTGAACAAGGCTCAGGGCAAGAAAGAAATCCTGCAGCTCGAATCCCTCGACAGCCAGCTTGCGGCGCTCTCGGGCGACAGTCCGATGGAACAGGAACTCATGCTGGCGGCCTCGCTGGAGGACCTGCCGCGGTTGAAACAATACATGGGAGAGATGGTCGCGCTGTGGCAACGCGGTGATGCTGATGGCTTATATGAAATGGTGGTCGAACCGCTGCGGCGCTATCCGTCATTGGGCCAATCGTACCGGCGCCTGTTCGATGAGCGTAATCACGCGATGAGCAAGAAGATCGAGGGATACCTCAAGCAGAAAAAAACCTACCTGGTGATCGTTGGCGGCGGACACATGGGCGGCAAGGATGGGCTGGTGAAGTTATTGCAGGCCAAAGGCTATGCAGTCCGGCAAGTGGAATATCAGCGGAAATAGTGGAATTCATTTCGCTCCATCGGCTCATCCAAACTGCACCGACCGTCGGCTGAGACTGCCCCACTCGAAACCTTCGATCGGAAAGCTTACGTTTTCACCTTGGCCTGCGCCGGCTGCGATCAGCAGCGGTCGGAAATGCTCCGGGGTGGGGTGATTGCGACTGGCATGTGGCGCGCGGGTGCGCCAGTCGATCAAGGCCTCCTCATCGTGATCGCTCAGGGTTTGCCTGACCCAGTGATCGAATTCGATCGCCCAGCCGGGAGGCGGCCCGGCGCCATCGGTTGCCAGCTCGCGCAGGTTGTGGGTGATGACGCCGCTGGCGGCGATCAGGATGCCATGGGCGCGCAGCGATGATAACCGCCGACCCAGCTCAAATAGCTGTCGGTCAGTCAGGCCATGCGGCATCGACAGTTGCAGTATCGGCACATCGGCATCCGGCCACATATGCCGAAAGGGTATCCAGACGCCGTGGTCGAGCCCGCGTTTCGTGACGGCCGTGGCCGGGTCGACACCCAGCGCCTCGGCGACCGCCTCGATCAAACCCGGCACGGCGGCCGCGCCCGGCGCAGGGTATTGCAATCGATACAATTCGGCTGGAAAGCCGCCGAAGTCGTAGATCAGTTCCCGGTGTTCACCGGTCTCGCCGAAGGCCAGTCGATCCGCCTCCCAGTGCGCCGACACCACCACGATCGCCCGTGGATGCGGCAGATCCTGCGCCCAGCGGCGATAGTCGGCACCCTTGAAGGGTTCGATGGCAAGCATGGGTGAGCTGTGGGCGACGAAGATGGCGGGGAGCATGATGTCTTCAGCAGAAGTCGAATTTTCTTAGCATAGCCTATTACTACCGAGTCAGTGATGTCGTGGGTTCCATCACCCCATTTGGCGCAGGCTGAAAAAAGTGACGCCCGCAAGCGCGGGCGTTACCAGGAGGGTGGGTCGAGTCGGTTACTTCTTCTCTTTCTCGCCGTTCTTGCTGACTTCGATCTTTGCACCCTTGCGCAGTGATTCAATGTAGTCCTGGATGCGTTTGTTGATCACGCTGGTGCGGATCTGGTCTTTGAGGCTGTTGAACTCGGGCGGCGGCACGTCGCGCGAGTCTTCCAGCAGGATTACATGCCAGCCGAATTGGGTTTGCACCGGGGTCTTGGTGTATTCGCCCTTCTTGAGCCCCTTCACGGCATCGGCGAACGGCTTGACCATCTGCTCGGGACGGAACCAGCCGAGATCGGGGCCGTTGGGGTCGGTGGTCTTTTCCGTGGCCAGTTTGGTGAAGTCCGCGCCGCCTTCCAGGGCCTTGATCGCGGCCTTGGCCTCGTCTTCCTTTTCCACCAGGATGTGCTTGGCCTGGAATTCCTTGTTCGACAAGCCCTTCATGGATTTGTCGTATTCGGCGCGCAGCATCTCCTCGGTCACCTCGCCCTTGGCCTGGATGGTCTTCTGCATCGTATAGGCGGCGAGCAGGTTCTTTTGCTGATTTTCCAGCACGGTGCGATAGTCCTTGTCCTTGTCGAGGCCGCGCTTCTTGGCGTCCTGGGCGATCAGTTCACGATTGATCAACTCCTGCACCAGCAGGTCCTGCGGCAGTGTCTGCGGGCTGCCGCCTTGGCGCATCTTGGTGTAGTCCTGCACATCGGCTTCGGTGATCTTCTTGCCGTTGACGGTTGCCAGCACCTTGTCTTCCGCGAGGGCGGTGGAGGCGAGCAGGCCGCCGGCGAGCGTCAAGCCGACGATCAGAGCAGTCTTTTTCATTGGTGTTCCTTTGGTTGTGAGTGGGTTCAGGGGTTAATTTCTTCGGGCGTCTTCGCCTGGATGCTCAGCGCATGGATCTCGGTTTCCATGGCCTCGCCCAGCGCGTTGTACACCATGCGGTGACGCTCCAGCAGCCGTTTGCCGCGGAAGGCCGCGGAGACGATATTGACCTGGAAATGGCCGCGTCCGCCCGCGCTGCGGTGCCCCGCGTGCTTGTCGCTGTCGTCGATGATCTCGAGACTGCTTGGGGCAAGCGCTTTGTGGAGTGTATCTCTTATCAATTGAATACGCTGTGCGCTGGTTAACATGGGAAGACCTGCTTGAACGGCTTGATGGTGATCTCGCCATAGACGCCGGCGCTGACATAGGGATCGGTCGCCGCCCAAGTCTTGGCCGCGTCGAGCGAGGCGAATTCCGCCACGATCAGACTGCCGGTGAAGCCGGCCGGGCCGGGATCGGGGCTGTCGATGGCCGGGTGCGGGCCGGCCAGCACCAGGCGCCCTTCGGCCTGCAAGGCCTCGAGGCGCTTGAGGTGATCGGGCCGCGCGGCCTTGCGCCGCTCCAGGCTGTTTTCGACGTCCTGACAGATGATGGCGTAGAGCATGATTTAGTCCTTTTGCGTTTGTTCCTGGGCGCTGGCGTAGCGCGAGAGGAACAGCCCCTGCGCGATGACGAAGACCAGGGTCAGGCCGAGGATGCCGAAGAGCTTGAAGTCGACCCAGGTGTCGGTGTCGAAGTGATAGGCGACGTAGAGGTTGAGCGCGCCGGTCGCCACGAAAAAGCCGACCCAGGCCAGGTTGAGGTTGCGCCAGACCGCCGCCGGCAGGGCGATGGCATGGCCGAGCATGCGTTCGATGATCGATTTCCCGCCGATGAACTGGCTGCCGAGGAAGACGGCGGCGAACAGCCAATTGACCACCGTGGGTTTCCATTTGATGTAGGTTTCATCATGCAGCAGCAGGGTGGCGCCGCCAAACACGACGATGATCGCCAGGCTGATCAGGTGCATCTTTTCCACTCGACGGTGAATGAGCCAGAGCACGGCCACCTGGACCACGGTCGCTACGATGGCCACCACGGTGGCGGTGTAGATGCCGTAGAATTTATAGGCGATGAAAAACAGGATGATGGGAAAAAAGTCGCTGAGGATTTTCATGAGTTCAAAATCTGTCTCTGGTCACAATGCATGGGCTGAGCCCGAAAGAACTTTAGCACAAACCAGGTGTTTGGGGGCAATGTCCCATCCATTGGCTCGGACAATTGCGGCAAATAGGGTACACTACGCCTCCGCCCCATGGGTTCAGGGGCTCAATTCTGAAGACGCGAAGTACATTGGAAACGGTTATTTCTCAATCCCCTGGCGGCACCACGGGCCGAGTTGGAAACAGCGCCCGGACGGTCATTGATCTGCACAGTCATTCCACGGCCTCCGACGGGACGCTGACCCCGGCCCAACTGGTGGCCAAGGCCGCCGCGTGCGGGGTGGCGGTGCTGGCCTTGACCGATCACGACACTACATCGGGTCTGGAGGAGGCATGCGCGGCGGCGGTGGGTTCCCCGCTCGTGCTGATCAAAGGCATCGAGATTTCGGTCACCTGGAATTACCACACCGTCCACATCGTGGGACTCAATATCGATCCCGGGCACGGCGCTTTGCAGCAGGGATTGGCGCGCCTGATCGAATTTCGCGCCTGGCGCGCCCAGGAGATCGGTGCGCGTCTGGAGAAGAAGGCGGGCATCGCCGGGGCCTATGCCGGCGCGCAGGCCTATGCCAAGGGGGCCCTGGTCAGCCGGACGCACTTTGCGCGCTTCCTGCTCGATCGCGGTCACGTCAGGACCATGCAGGATGCCTTCGATCGCTATCTCAAACGCAGCCGGCCGGCCTATGTGCCGGGGCAATGGGCGGGCCTCGAGGAGGCGGTAAGCTGGATCAATCAGTCCGGCGGTCAGGCGGTGATCGCGCACCCGGCGCGCTATCCGTTTACTGCCACCAAGCTGCGCGAATTGCTGGGGGCGTTCAAGGAATGCGGCGGGGCGGGCATCGAGGTGGTCTCCGGCAGTCATAGCCGGGACGATTACTTCGTGATGGCCAATCTCGCCCGCCGCTTCGGGCTCGCCGCCTCGGCGGGCTCCGATTACCACGGCCCGGAGAATCCGTGGCTGGAGCTGGGCGTGCTGCCGGAGTTACCCGCGGGCTGTGTCCCGGTCTGGCAATCCTGGAATATTCCCGGCGTCATACCAGCGGTGCCGGGTCGGCCATGAGTCAGTTCTTCCAGATTCATCCCGAGAATCCGCAGCAGCGTCTGGTCCGCCAGGCCGCCGAGATCCTGCGCCAGGGCGGGTTGATCGCCTATCCCACGGAGTCCGGCTATGCCCTGGGCTGCTGCCTGGAGAACAAGGACGCGCAGGAGACAATCCGCGAGATCCGCCGCCTGGACAGCAAGCACAACTTCACACTGGTCTGCCGGGATCTCTCACAGGTGGCGACCTATGCGAAGGTTAACAATACCGCCTACCGGCTGATGAAGACCCTCGCCCCCGGACCCTATACCTTCATACTCGAGGCCACGCGCGAGGTGCCGCGCCGCTTGCAGAATCCCAAGCGCAAGACCATTGGCTTGCGGGTGACGGCCAACGTGATCGCCCAGGCCCTGCTGGAGGAACTGGGCGAACCCCTGATGAGTTCCACCCTGATCCTGCCCGGCGAGGAACTGGTGATGACCGATCCCTACGAGATCCGCGAGATCCTGGAACACCGCCTGGAATTGATCATCGACGGCGGCTTTTGCGGCTATGAGCCGACCACGGTGATCGATCTGGAGGGAGATGTCCCCGTTGTAGTGCGGGTGGGGCAGGGTGACGTCAGTCGATTTACGGAAGTCTCTGAGTGATCCGCACTCGGAGTCGGGACCGATTCCGGGTATAATCCCCCCACTATGGATCTAAGTCTTCCACAAATCATTGCCGTCTCAATCCTGCCGCTGCTGTTCGGAATCACCGTTCATGAGGTTGCCCACGGCTGGGTGGCCAAGCAGCTGGGCGATCCCACCGCCATGATGCTGGGGCGCCTGACGCTCAATCCCATCAAACACATCGACCCGATCGGCACCCTGTTGGTGCCCGGCATCCTTTTGATTTTGGGCGGGTTTGTCTTCGGCTGGGCCAAGCCGGTGCCGGTGACCTATGAGAATCTGCGCCATCCGCGCCGCGACATGGCCCTGGTGGCCGTGGCCGGGCCGGCCTCCAATCTGTTGATGGCCCTGATCTGGGCGCTGATCGCCAAGGTCGGTTTCATGCTGATGGGGCCGGATACCAATTGGTTGGCGGTACCATTGATCCTGATGGGCGGGACCGGCGTGACCTTCAATCTGGTGCTGATGGTATTGAACATGTTGCCGATCCCGCCGCTCGACGGCGGCCGGATCGTGAGCAGCCTGCTGCCCCCGCCGCTGGCGTGGAAATACGGCCAGATCGAGCCCTTCGGCTTCATTATCCTGATCGCCTTGATCGCCACTCAGGTGCTCGGCAAGATCCTGGCACCCGCCGTGGGATTGTTCGAGGCGGGCATCTACAAGATCTTCGGTTTATAGGAAAGGTTGAATCAAACCATGCAGAATCAGCGTGTCCTCTCGGGAATGCGGACCACCGGCCGGTTACACCTCGGTCATTACCACGGCGTCTTGAAGAACTGGCTCAAGTTGCAGCACGAGTACGAGTGCTTCTTCTTCGCCGCCGATTGGCATGCCCTGACCACCGAATACGAAAATCCGGCCGCCATCCGTCAAAACACCCTCGATATGACCATCGACTGGCTGGCGGCGGGGGTCAATCCCGGCAAGGCGACCATCTTCATCCAATCGCAGGTGCCGGAGCACGCCGAACTGCATCTGCTGTTGTCGATGATCACCCCGCTGAGTTGGCTGGAACGGGTGCCGACCTACAAGGACCAGCAGGAGAAGCTGCGCGAGAAGGACCTAGCCACCTACGGCTTCCTCGGCTACCCGCTGCTGCAAAGCGCCGACATCCTGATCTACAAGGCTGGCCACGTGCCGGTGGGCGAGGATCAGGTGTCTCACATCGAACTCACGCGCGAGATCGCGCGCCGCTTCAATCATCTCTACGGACGCGAGCCGGACTTCGAAGAGAAGGCCGCCGCCGCGGCCGCCAAGATGGGCAAGAAAAACGCCAAGCTCTATCACGAGCAGCGCCGCCGCTATCAAGAGGAAGGCGACCATGAGGCGCTGGAAGCGGCGCGCGCCTTGATCGTGGATCAACAGAACATCACGCTGGCCGACCGTGAGCGCCTGATCGGGTATCTCGAAGGCGAGGGCAAGATCATCCTGCCCGAACCGCACGCCCTGCTGACCAAGGCCTCGAAGATGCCGGGCCTCGACGGGCAGAAGATGTCCAAGTCGTACAACAACACCATCACCCTGCGCGATGACGAAAAGACCGTCACGCAAAAACTGCGCACCATGCCGACCGATCCGGCGCGCGTGCGCCGCACCGATCCGGGTGATCCGGCCAAATGCCCGGTCTGGCAATTCCATGAGGTGTATTCGAGCGATGAGGTCAAGCAATGGGTGCAGCAGGGTTGCCGCAGCGCCGGCATCGGCTGCTTGGAGTGCAAGCAACCCGTGATCGACGCCGTGCTGCAAGAGCTGGCGCCGATGCAGGAGCGGGTGCTCGAATACAGCGAGAACCCGAATCTGGTGCGGAACATTCTCACCGAAGGCAGCGAACGCGCGCGCGAAGTCGCCGGCGAAACGCTGGACGAAGTACGACAAGCCATGGGATTGGTGCACCGCTGATGAACGAGCATATCGAACAAGCCGCCATTGCCGAACACCCCGCGGCGCAGGTCGAGCAGCAGGAGATGCCGTTTGCCATGATCCATGGCAAGCAGATCATCGAGCTGCCCAAGGACCTGTACATCCCGCCGGATGCGCTGGAAATATTCCTCGAGGCCTTCGAAGGGCCGTTGGATCTGCTGCTCTACCTGATCCGCAAGCAGAACCTCGATGTCCTCGACATCCCGATCGCCGAGATCACCCGGCAGTACATGGAATACGTCGAGGTGATGAAGGCGCTGAACCTCGAGCTGGCGGCCGATTACCTGGTGATGGCGGCGATGCTCGCCGAGATCAAATCGCGCATGCTGCTGCCGCGGCCGAAGTCCGACGAGAACGAGGAGGAAGAGGACCCGCGCGCCGAGTTGATCCGCCGCTTGCAGGAATACGAGCGCTACAAGAAGGCGGCCGAGGACATCGACTCGCTGCCGCGCCTGGAGCGCGAGAATTTTCTCGCCAAGGTGCAGGCCCCGGAGAAGCGCCAGCAGAAGCTCCACCCCGACGTGGATATGAAGGAGATCATCCTGGCGTTCAAGGACGTGATGCGCCGCGCGGAGCTGTTCACCTCGCACCATGTGCAGCGCGAGGCCCTGTCGGTGCGCGAGCGCATGTCGCAGATCCTCGATCGGTTGCGCAGCGAGGCCTTCGTGGACTTCGTGAATCTGTTTACCTATGACGAAGGGCGGCGCGGCGTGGTGGTGGCGCTGCTCGCGATCCTTGAACTGCGCAAGGAAGCCCTGATCGAATTGATTCAAACCGAGCCTTACGGCCCGATACATGTGAAGGCGGCGTAATCATGACCATGCAAACCGGACAATTGAAAAACATCCTGGAATCGGCGCTGCTGGCGGCGGGACAGCCGTTGAGCATCGATCGCCTGCTGGCGCTGTTCGTGGACGAGAATCAGCCGAGCCGCGACGAGGTGCAGACCGCGTTGAGCGCACTGGAAGAAGACTACGCGCAGCGCGGCATCGAACTGAAGGAAGTCGCCAACGGTTACCGCATCCAAGTCAAAAGTGAAATGGCTGAGTGGGTTTCGCGCCTGTGGGATGAACGCCCGCAGCGGTATTCGCGCGCCGTGCTGGAGACGCTCGCCCTGATCGCCTACCGCCAGCCGATCACCCGCGCCGAGATCGAAGAGGTGCGCGGGGTGGCCGTGAGCACCAACGTGATCAAGACCCTGCAGGAGCGTGAGTGGGTGCGCGTGGTGGGGCACCGCGATGTGCCGGGCCGTCCCGCACTGTATGCGACCACCAAGGAATTTCTCGATTATTTCAATCTTAAGGGCCTGAACGAGTTGCCGTCCTTGATGGAATTGCGCGACATCGAATCCATCGAGGCCGATATTGCGATGAGTCTCCCCGGCATGGCGATAGAGGGCGAGGCGCAACCCGAACAGCAAGTGGACTTGGTGCAGGTGTCGGAGGATCGCGCCGTGGCTGCGGATGACGAGCAGGATGCCGTCATCACGGCCGCAAACGATCCGGCGATCGTTATCGAAAGCGCGCAGGCGTTGAGTGAGGACGTACCGCCCGCCGAAGAAGAAACGCGCGCGGACACTGGGGCCTACGCCAACTCATGAGCGAAAAATTACAAAAGGTACTAGCCCGCGCCGGTTTCGCCTCGCGCCGGGCTTTGGAAGAATGGATTACCGCGGGGCGCATCACCGTCAACGGCAAGATCGCCACGCTGGGCGATCGGGTCGGGCTGCGTGACAAGATCGCGGTTGACGGCAAGCCGGTGAGCCTCGACAAGCTGCAAACCCCGCCCTGTCGTGTGCTGCTCTATCACAAGCCGGCCGGCGAGGTGTGCACGCGTTCGGACCCCGAGGGGCGCCCGACCATCTTCGCCAACCTGCCACGCCTGAAGTCCGGTCAATGGATCTCGGTAGGGCGGCTGGACATCAACACCAGCGGTCTGTTGCTGCTCACCACCGATGGCGAGCTGGCCAATCGTTTGATGCATCCTTCCTCGCAGATCGAGCGTGAGTATGCGGTGCGCGTCTTCGGCAGGGTCGACGAGGAGATGTTCAAGCGTATGCAGGAAGGCGTGTTGCTCGAGGATGGCCTGGCCAGCTTCGATGAGATCCTCGACGCCGGCGGCGACGGCAGCAACCACTGGTATCACGTCATCCTGCGCGAAGGGCGCAAGCGCGAGGTGCGCCGGCTGTGGGAATCCCAGGGCGTTTCCGTCAGCCGCTTGATCCGCGTGCGCTTCGGCGCCTTCACTCTGGAGCGCAGTCTGCGCCCGGGCAAGTGCGTGGATCTACCGCCGCAACAGGTCAGCGCGCTGCGGCAACAGTTGGGCCTGCCGCCGCTTGAAACCGACGAGGAATCCCGCCCGAAGCGCCGGGCGCCGTCCCGTCGTACCAAAGCCGCGCCCAAGGCCCGAGCCCGTCGCCCGCAAAGAAGATAACGGACGGTCATGTTCGACGCCCGGCGACTACGCCGTGTCTATGCTCAGCTCCTGAGTTATTACGGTCCCCAGGACTGGTGGCCGGCCGACACCCCCTTCGAGGTGATGGTCGGCGCAATCTTGACGCAGAACACCGCCTGGTCGAACGTCGAAAAGGCCTTGGCCAGCCTGATCCGCGAAAACCTTCTTGAAGCAGAGGTAATTATTGCCGCCCCGCAGCCACGGCTTGCCGCGTGTCTGCGCCCGAGCGGTTACTTCAATATCAAGGCCAAACGCCTGCAATCCTACTGCCACTGGTATCTGCAATCCGGCGGGTTCGATGCGCTAAATACACGGGAGACGGCGGATTTGCGCCGGGCATTGCTTTCGGTCAACGGCATCGGCCCGGAGACGGCCGACGACATCCTGCTCTACGCCTTCGAGCGCCCGGTGTTCGTTATCGATGCCTATACGCGGCGGATCTTCGCGCGTTTAGAGATGATTGCGGGGGATGAGAGTTACGAGGAACTGCGTGCTATGTTCGAGGAGGCGCTGGGACCGGATGTGACGCTTTTCAATGAATATCACGCCT
The DNA here is from genome assembly GCA_040752855.1 of Pseudomonadota bacterium. GTDB lineage: Bacteria > Pseudomonadota > Gammaproteobacteria > RBG-16-57-12 > RBG-16-57-12 > JBFMHP01. The sequence goes on from JBFMHP010000025.1 coordinate 144,858, forward strand.
TGATAGTGGCGCATGCGAAAGAGGCCTGTCGTCCGCGCCCCTTGTGTGAAACATGCTGTTTGAGCCGGGGGTGTGCTTACACGCCTTGAGGCGCCGCTTCTTTCGCGTGTTTGGCCACCACCGTTTGGTTGCGACCGCTGTTCTTGGCCTGGTACAAGGCCTCGTCGGTGCGCAGGAACAAGGTCTCGCGCGTATCGTTGGACATCAGGTCGGCTACCCCCAAGCTTACCGTCATCCGCATCGCTGTTTCGTTGCAGACGCATTCGGTGCTTTCCACGGCCTTGCGCACGCGCTCGGCGACCAGTTTGGCACCCTTGAGCTTGGTGTTGGGCAGGAGCATCACGAACTCCTCGCCGCCATAACGGAAGACGTAATCGCTGGAGCGCGCGTTGTTCTTCAGGATGTCCGCCAAGGCCTTGATCAGGCAATCACCGGCGCTGTGGCCGTAGGTGTCGTTGACACGTTTGAAGTGATCGATGTCGAGCACGATCAGCGATAACGAATGTCCATAACGCTGCGCCAGTTTGATTTCATGCTCGACACGTTCGTCCATGGTGCGGCGATTGAACACGCCGGTCATCGCATCCTTGCTGGCGGCGTGCACGGCCTGGTGATACATCAAGGCGTTGCGGAGCGGGTATAGCAGGGCGCACAGGCTCTTTTCCAGGAGTTGCAGTTCTTCTTCCTTGAACGCCTGTTTGCGCGTGACGATGACTTCGCCCAGGGATTCACGTTCCAAGTCCAGCCCGTAGCTGCACGAGTGGCGCTGTTTCTTACCGATCACGTATTCGAGGTTGAGCCCTGAGTTCTGATAGGTGAGACTGTCGAAATCGATGATGGCCTTGGCTTCGCGTACGAAGAGTTTGACCAGCATCTCGATCTCCAGCGTCGTTTGCAGGATTCCGGAGATGCGCAGCAAGCGCTCGTTCATGGGGTCTGTTTCGGTGGGGATGTGCGTGGGGGATGTCTCGGTATCCGTGCCGATGGCGTTAAGCATGGTTACCGCCATGAAGGGAGCTGCGCTGGACATAGAAGTTGTTCTCCGAGTCATTTTTCTATCCATACGTATGCCAGAACCATGCCAATTTTGTTGAAATTAGTTTGCTCAAATCCAACAACGACTTGCAAGAGATGACGCGAAGTATAGCGCTGAAGAAGTCAAATTCTTGACAAGAGCATAGAGCTTTTCTAATGCGGTGTCGAGATTTTTACTGATCAGAGTGGGTGACGGACTGTCCGGTGATGCCGCGGCTGTCCGGACCGATTAAATAGAGACACTCATTCATCACCGCCTCGGGCGATTTAAGTCCGGCGCTATCTTCGGCGGGATAGGCATTCTTGCGCAGGGCGGTCAGCACCGGGCCGGGATCGAGGCTGTTGACGCGGATGTTTCTGGATTCGAGTTCGTCGGCGAGGATTTGCATCAATCCCTCGAGGCCGAATTTGCTCACGCCATACGCGCCCCAATAGGCGCGCCCCTTGCGGCCGACGGCATCGCTCATGAAGACGATCGATGCATCGGGTGATTGCTTCAGCAAAGGCAAACAGGCCTGGGTGAGCAGAAAGGGCGCGTGCAGATTGGTGCGGATGACCTTTTCCCACTGGGCGGGATTGCAGTGCTCGATAGGAGAAAGCTGCCCCAACATCGCGGCGTTGTGCAGGATGCCGTCGAGATGACCAAGCTCGGCGCCAATCTGTTGTGCGAGGTTGGCGAACTCCGGCGCGGAGGCTGTTTCCAGATTGAGCGGCACGATGACCGGCTGCGGGCCACCGCTTTCCTGGATTTCATCATAGACGGTGCCGAGCCGGCGTTTGTTGCGCCCGAGGAGAATAACCGTCGCACCGTGCGCGGCGAAGCTCTTGGCGGCGGCGGCCCCGATGCCTGCGCTGGCGCCGGTAATGAGGATGTTGCGCTCGCGCAGCAGATCGGCGGCCGGTGAATAGTGATCGGGAATGCAGATCATAAAGTATCCTAGGCGGCGGCCGGCATCTTGCGCTGGCGTTTCTTTTCACGCCGCGCGGTTTTCCACGCGAGCCACAGCTTGCGCAGCGGTGTGAGCGAAATCCGGCGTTCCAATACCCGATACCCGTCGGCTTCGATCTCCGCCAGTACGGTTAGATAAATTTCTGCCATGATGAGGCCGCTGCGCTGTGCGTAACGATCCTGCTCGGGCAGCAGCTCGAAGGCCTTGCGGTAATATTCCCGGGCGCGTTCGGCCTGGAACTTCATCAGCTCGGTCGCTTGTTCCGTTTGCCGACCGTACAAAATGTCGTCGTCGGAGACGTTGAATCGCGCGAGTTCGTCCTGCGGTATATAGATGCGGTTGCGCTGCGCATCCTCGCGCACATCGCGCAGGATGTTGGTCAACTGAAAGGCGATGCCGAGATTGTGGGCGTATTTCAATGTGCTGCGATCTTCGTAGCCGAAGATCTCGGCGGCCATTAAACCGACGACCGACGCCACGCGATAGCAATACAGGCTCAGTGCGCTGAAGTTGGCGTAGCGGTTTTGCTCCAGATCCATCTCCATGCCGTCGATGATTTCTCTGAAATGCTCCTGCGGCAGATCATAGTGTTGCAGGGTCTCTTGCAAGGCGATGGCGACCGGATGCTGCGCTTGTCCTTCAAAGGTCTTTTTGATCTCGTCGCGCCACCATTGCAGTTTGATGCGCGCAAGCGCAGCATCGTGGGCTTCATCCACGACATCATCCACCTCGCGGCAGAAGGCGTACAAGGCCATGATGGCCTGACGCTGGCGCGCGGGCAGGAAGAGAAAGCTGTAGTAAAAACTCGAGCCGCTTTTGGCCGCCTTCTCTTGGCAGTATTCGTTGGGTGTCATAGTGGTTGGCGAAAATTGTTTGCGGGTCATTGTACCCGAGACTCAGGCGGTGTTCATTATTGTTTTCGCTACTATGGATTTGCCTGGCACGCTCCATCTCTCTATGATGGGGGCGAGTAAATGAGGTGTTGCTAATGAAGAAGCTGGTGATGGTGTTCGTCGGCGGGGTGGTCGTCGGATTTGTCCTCGGTGTGGCCTATGTCAAAGAAGACATGCCGCTGTTCAGTAGTCCCGAGACGCTCGATGAGGCACGCGAAGCCTTTGATGGTTCCACCGACGCGATGCGCCGGGGCATGAAAAACATGCTTCCCTGAGTCTCATTCCCCGGTATCGCGCACGGTCTTTTCGATCTGTTCGATTTGTTCGATCTCTTTCTTGGACTGGATGCCCATTTCAGTGAACTTGCGCGCGCTGGCGAGGATGCGGCTGTCGAACGAGCCGACGGCCTTGTTGAAATGCGTGACGCTGCTTTCGAGACTTTTCCCCACGCGGTTCAAATGTTCCGCGAACACCTGGAGCCGTGAGTACAATTCCTCGCCGATGGTGCGGATGTGCTCGGCGTTTTCCGCCAGCGATTCCTGGCGCCAGCCATAGGCCACTGCGCGCAGCAGGGCGACGAAGCTGGTCGGTGTGGCGAGGATGATCTTCTGTTGCAGGGAATGTTCGAGCAGATCGCGGTCGATATCCAGCGCGGCGTTCAGGAACTGCTCGCCCGGGATGAACAACACCACGAAATCGGGCGCGCTGCTGAACTGCGTCCAATAGGCCTTGCTGGCCAGCTCGCGGATGCGCTCGCGCAATTTGCGCGCATGGTGTTGCAGATGCTTGTTGCGTGTTTCATCATCCTTGGCCTCCACGGCGGAGAGATAGGCATCGAGCGGCGTTTTTACATCCACCACGATCTCGCGCCCGCCGGGCATGCGGATGATCATGTCGGGCCGCAGACTGCCTTCCTCACTGCGAGTGGTTTCCTGCTCGTAAAAATCGCAATGCTCCACCATGCCCGCCAGCTCGGCGAGGCGCTTCAGGGTCATCTCGCCCCACTGGCCGCGCACCTCGGGACGGCGTAGCGCCTGCACCAGGTTGCGGGTTTCGCCTTGCAGCGATTGATGGGCCTGCATCAGGTTTTCCAGATGCCGGCTCAGCGCGCCGTGGGCCTCCTTGCGCTCGGACTCGATGCGGCGGATCTCGGCCTCGGTCTTTTCAAGCGTCTCCTTGATTGGCTTGATCATGCCCTCGAAGGATTTTTCCTTTTGTGTGAGTTCGTGCTGCGATTGCAGCTGCAGTTGCTTGAAATTCTCCTGCGCAAGTTTCAAGAAGGAATCCGAGCTGTTTTGCAGCACCTCGCTGGAGAGCGCCTTGAAGGTCATGGCCAACTGCTCGCGGTTTTCCTTTTCGGTGGCGCGTTGTTCGGCGAACAGTTTGCGTTCGCTGTCCAGGGTGTTTTTCAAGGTAGTGTTTTCATCTTGCAGACTGGTGATGCGCGGTTTCAAGGCGATATACACGAGTGCGCCGGCGACAGTGGCGCAGCCAAGGCCCAGCAGTATGATTTCAAGTGGAGCAAGCGTCATGTGAAATGTAATGATGGTCCGAAGATGAAAATTAAATGTAGGGTGGGTTAGCGATTTTTGCGTAACCCACCAACTCGTGCCTTCAGGCACTCATTGAACAAATGGTCATAATTAAACCACTCACGCCGCGCTCTTCCAGCGCCGAATGAACTCCAGAATCTCCAGCGGATGCCGGATCATGCCATCGGCTTGCCATTGTTCCGGGCGATCCTCATCGCCGATGTAACCGAAGAGGGCCACCAGCGTCTTCATCCCAGCGCGGCGGCCGGCCTCGATGTCGCGCTCGGCATCGCCCACATAGATGCAGTGCTGCGGATCGTGGCCGGTTTGCTCGCAGGCGTAATACATCGGTTCGGGATGCGGCTTGGCGTTGGCCGTGGTGTCGCCACTCACAATCGTCGCAGCGCGTTTATTCAGTCCCAGCGCGGCGAGCAGCGGGTCGGTCAGCCAGCTCGGTTTATTGGTGACCACGCCCCAGGGGATGTTGTTTTGTTCCAGATGATCGAGCAGTTCGTTCATGCCGGGGAAGGGGCGGGTGTTCTCGGCGATGTGCTGGCGGTAGATCTCGAGAAAGCGCAGCCGGAGGCGTTCGAAGTCCGGGTGGCTCGGTTCGATCTCGAAGCCGAAACGGATCAGGGCGATACCGCCGTGCGAGACCACCGGCCGGATGTCTTCGAAGGATCTTGCAGTCCGGCCTTCCTCGACCAGCACTTGGTTCAAGGCCGCTGCCAGATCCGGGGCGGTGTCGAGCAGGGTGCCGTCGAGATCAAACAGGACGCTGTAGGGCGCCAGAACCTCAGTCTTCATCGCGTTGGCAACACACCAGATAGTTGACGTCGACATCCTGGCCCAGGGTGTATTTTTTCGAGAGCGGGTTGTAGCTCATGCCGCACATATGCCGCACGGTGAGGCCGGCGTGGCGCGTCCAGGTGGTCAGTTCCGATGGTCGGATGAATTTCTGATACTCGTGCGTGCCCTTGGGCAGCAGGTTCAATACGTATTCCGCGCCGACGATCGCAAACAAAAAGGCTTTGGGATTGCGGTTGATGGTCGAGAAAAACACCTGGCCGCCGGGTTTGACCAGTTTGGTGCACGCGGCGATCACGGAAGACGGATCGGGCACGTGCTCGAGCATCTCCATGCAGGTGATCACATCAAAGGCCCCCGGGTGTTTCTCGGCAAAATCCTCGACGGTACTCTTTTGATAATCGACCTGCACGCCCGATTCATGCAGATGCAGCTTGGCCACCGTGAGCGGGGCCTGGCCCATGTCGATGCCGGTGACGTGCGCGCCGCGCAGCGCCATGCCCTCGGCGAGGATGCCGCCGCCGCAGCCGACGTCCAGTACTTTCTTGCCGGCCAGCCCGGCCTTTTCATCGATGTAGTTCAGGCGCAGTGGATTGATGTCGTGCAGTGGCTTGAATTCACTGTTCGGGTCCCACCAGCGCGAGGCGAGGGCCTCGAACTTGGCGATTTCGGCCGGGTCGACATTGGGGGCGGCGGTGGTGGTCATGGTCTGTTCCCGATTCAGTCGAATTGCTTGAGTCTGGCCTGCCATTCGCGGGCCTTGGCACGCATCTCGGCTTCATCGAGGGTGGTCAGGCGGCGGTCTTTCAGCAGGCGTTTGCCGGCCACCCAGACATCGGTGACCTGGTTGCGGCCGGCGGTGTAGACGATCTGTGATATCGGATTATATACGGGCAGGCTCTCGATGTCGCCCAAGTGGATCGCGGTGATGTCGGCGGCCTTGCCGACGGTAAGTGAGCCGATCTCGTGATCGAGTCCCAGGGCCTTGGCCCCGCCGAGTGTGGCCGTGCGCAGGGCTTGGGGCGCGGCCAGCGCGCTCGCGTCATAGGCGACCGCCTTGGCGATCAGGGCGGCGGTGCGCATCTCGCCGAGCATGTCGAGATCATTGTTGCTGGCCGCCCCGTCGGTGCCGAGCGCCAGATTTACCCCGGCCTGGTTCAGCGCGTGGGTGGGGCAAAAGCCACTGGCGAGCTTGAGATTGGATTCCGGGCAATGCAACACATGCACGCCGGTCTCGGCCAGTCGCGCGATCTCGTCTTCATGGAGCTGGGTCATGTGCACCGCCATTAACCGCGGCGACAACAGCCCCAGTGCATCGAGCCGCGCCAGCGGGCGCTTGCCGGTCTTGCTGACCTCACCGCCGACCTCGTCGTCGGTCTCATGCACGTGCATGTGAATCGGCACGTCCAGCTCCTCGGCGTACATCTGGATCTTCTCCAGCGGCGCGTCCGACACGGTGTAGGGCGCGTGCGGGGCGAATGCCGTGGTGATCAGCGGATGGTTGTGCACCTGATCACGCAAGGCCAGGCCCTTGTGCAGATATTCATCGGCGTTCTGCGCCCAGGCCGAGGGGAAGTCGATCATGATCATCCCAAGGCAAGCGCGCATGTGCGCCTCGTTCACCGCGCGCGCCGCCTGATCGGGAAAGAAGTACATGTCGTTGAAGCAGGTGGTGCCGCTGCGCAGCATCTCGGCCATCGCCAGCCGGGTGCCATCGTAGACAAACCCTTCGCTTACCCATTTGCCCTCCGCCGGCCAGATGTGATCCTGCAACCAGCTCATCAAGGGCAGATCATCGGCCAGACCGCGCATCAGGCTCATCGCCGCATGGGTGTGGCAATTGACCAAGCCCGGGATCAGTGCGTGCTGCGGCAGGCTCACCCGGTGCTGGCTCAGGTATTTGGCAGCGGCCTCGGCCTGCGGCAGGATGCCGACGATCCGCCCCTCATCGATCACCAGACTGTGATTTTCAAATACCGCCCCGACGGGCTCCACCGGGATGATCCAGCCGGCGTCAATGATGGTTTCGATCTGTTGCATGTGGTGGCCTTGGCTTAAGAGAGTTAGCAGTAGTTTAAACAGGAGGGGCCGGGATGGGCAAAAGATTGCAACCTGGTCCGGAGGGCGCGGGACGAATGAATGGAACGAGTGGCTCGAACGCACCGTCATTCCGGTGTACGCCCGAGTCCAGTCGCGTTGAGCTTCCGCGCCGTGAGTTCGCGTGCGATGCTGGGTTGCGCAAGCTTGGCCAGTGGCATGTTGTCGGTTGCCTGCGCAAGACTGGGGGGGCACGACCAGCCAGTGCGAGGTGGCGATTGGGTTTCCCTCAGCACCCGGTCAATCTGCCGCGCGGGAAGTGCGGCTCCGGTCGCGATCTTACTTGAAGGGGGCGAGTAACTGTTGTGCCAGTCTCCACTGGCGGCGACGATCGCGGCCTTGGCAAAAAGGTTGATCCATGCTTCCCGGTGACACACTATCCGAGCCGGCCCAGCGCCAACAGTGCCCGATCGAACCGAAGGATGATTGCTATGGATGGCGCGAACAAAAAAACCGCTGTTACGCGGGTTCTAGCCGATGTGCGGCCTCACCCCCGTCTGCTTTTCGGAGCCGGTTCAATCCCCAAAACGGGAATCGAACCGGCGTCCCGCAGTCCCTCAGCGCAGGCCGTACCAAACTCCACGGCCACTGCCGTGCCGATCAAGCGTGCCGCGTTCGACCAGTGTCCGGAAGTGCTGCTTGAGTGTGTTGCGGCTGGCCCCGGTCAGTTTGATGGCTTCGCCGATGGTCACGCGCCCGTGCTCGCGGGCGAACTCGACGATCTGTAGCTGTAGTTTCGGCATGGTTGCCAGCACGATCTTCTCGCGCTCGACCTTCTTCTCCAGGCGCCGAACCTGCTCGGCCAGGGAGCGCAGGAAGAAAACCAGCTACGGCTGCCAGTTTGGAGACTCCGTGCGGATCGTGCCCTGCGTCTGGCGCAGCGCCAGGTAGTAGGCTTCCTTGCTCTGCTCGATCACGCTCTCCAAGGAGCGGTACGGTGCATAGGAGTACCCGGCCTGCAGGAGCAGGAGCGTGGTCAGCACCCGGGAGAGTCTCCCGTTGCCGTCCTGGAAAGGGTGGATCTCCAGAAACACGACGACGCACAGGGCGATGATCAGCAGAGGGTGTAGCCGCGCCGTCTCACGTTCCTGGTTCACCCAGGCCACCAGCTCCGTCATCAGCCAATGTGTATCAAAGGGGGCGCCGTCTGAAACACGATGCCAATCTGTGCGCCGGTCTCGTCAAAGGCGGCGACGCTGTTCGAGTTGGTCTTATAGTTGCCGCGATGCCAGGTGTCCTTCTCGCTGTAGCGCAGCAGGATCTGGTGCAACTGTTTGATGTGGTTCTCGGTGAACGGGATGTCCTGCCAGGACGAGAACACCAAGTCCATCAGCTCGGCGTAGCCGGCCACTTCCTGCTCGTCGCGGGTGGCGAAGGATTTGATCTCCAGGTTCGACAGCAGCTGCTCCACTTCCCGGTCGGACAGCTTGCTGCCCTCGATACGGGTAGAGGAGC
>JBFMHP010000026.1:0-74692 GCA_040752855.1 Pseudomonadota bacterium
ACGCTGATCCTGCGACTGAGGCGAAACACGTTTTATGCTATACGAAGAATGGGAAAAATACTGGAATTACAGGGGCGAGCCGCTATGAAATCACAGTTTTTCGCCCACACGATTCCGCGCTGATCCACAAAAACTAAAAGGCCGAAGGGTGAACACCCCTCGGCCAGTTATGAGCACTCGGTTCACTGGCGGGTCTACTTAATCGCTATCACCCCCGCCGCGACCATAGTAACCACCGCTGTAATTATATTTGTAGCGACGGTCTCCATCGGAGTCACCCCCGTAGTGGTTACCCCACCAACCACCCCAGCCTCCGGAGGTGCCGCCTGATGTTCCACCTGTGGTGCCGCCGCCGGTCGTTCCCCCTGTCGTGCCTCCGGTCGTGCCGCCGGTACCGCAGGTGCCATCACCACCCAAGGCGTTGGAGATGCAGGAGATCTGTGCGGCGGTCAGAGACGGGAAGAAGGCCGCCATCGGTCCCGCCGCGCCGGCGTTGATGCGCGCGACGGTCGCTCCCCGCTTGGCGCTGGTCGCCAGCGGGCCGTGACAACCTTGGCAGTTGGCGGCATACAGCGCCGCACCGTCAAGACCCGCACCGCCAGTCGTGCCTCCGGTTGTGCCACCCGTCGTTCCACCGGTGGTGCCTCCAGTGGTTCCACCCGAGGTGCTGGTACCGCCAGAGACACCACAGATACCGTCGGGGCCGTCAATCTGCGACAACAGGGCCGCCTCGGTCATGCCCGCATTCATGGCCATGCGTGCCGGCCAGCCGTTGGAACGATTGATGCACACATTGGCGCTGGCATTCCCGCCGGCGCCGGTGTAATCCGGCCGCCTGCCGGAGTGACAGGCCGCGCTGCAGGCCGTCGGTATCGAGCCATCGTTGGTGCCGCCACCGGTCGTGCCTCCGGTTGTGCCCCCCGTCGTTCCACCCGTCCCGCACGTGCCATCACCACCCAGGGCATTGGAGATGCAGGAGATCTGCGCCGCGGTCAGAGACGGGAAGAAGGCCGCCATCGGTCCCGCCGCGCCGGCGTTGATGCGTGCGACGGTCGCTCCCCGCTTGGCGCTGGTCGCCAGCGGTCCATGACAGCCTTGGCAGTTGGCAGCATACAGCGCGGGGCCGTCAAGGCCCGCTCCGCCAGTGGTGCCTCCCGTGGTTCCACCGGAGGTGCCGCCCGTCGTGCCGCCTGAACCGCCATAGCCACCGTGGTAATAGCCATAGTCATCACTGTCACCATAGCCGCCATCATCGCTATCATCATAGTGATAACCGCCGGTCGTGGTCCCGCCACACGGACCTTCATAATCCCACTCCTTGCCGTGACACGTGCGGCAACCGGGGCCGGGCAGCCCGCCGGCATTCGCCCCGCCCGCGGTCAGGCTGTGGCAGACAGTACACGCCGGTGTTCCGCCGCCGATGCCGCAACCCGGGCTCACCTCCTCCATCAGATCACGATGCGCCTCAAATGGATAAAAGGCCAACCCACGATTAACGTTGCGGTAAATCGCCTGCATTGTTTGACAGTTCGAACCACACATACGGTAATTGCCACGTTCAGGTTCATCGGCACGGGCCGAACCCCCCCACGCAGCGAGCCCAACCGCTGCCGATAAGATCAATAAATTGGTACGCATACACTCACCTCTCAATCATTAGGTTGAAAGACAGCTGCGTCATCTCGAGAAGGATTACTGGGAATACACTGCCGGAGCCCCCAACCGCCCTCCCCAAGCGATGGCACACACCACACCGCGGTTGCGCGAGCCAGCATTCAAAACACTCGCGTGCGCGTTTATTGCATGAAACAGTTAGACGAAATGTGCGCCGTAAAGCGGCCGATGTTTGCTCAAAGACTACCGCCGAAGAGATGCTCAAGCGAAAGAACTTCTACTCCGCGCGTTGGAACGGCGCATCGTACCGCGCTCCGCGAAGGCCGCGCACGCACTGCTCTATTCCACATCAGTATGGATTGTTGCAAAGACTTACCCCCACTTGCATATCGAGGCCTTCAACAGCACACTTCTTGCTGGAATTTCAGCCGTCTCCGGCCCCGCAACATGCACAAGCGTAGCAGTGCAAAATGACAAGTCAAGGAACCGGCCTCGTATCCGTCAGCAGATTTTCTCGTCGCATGAAGGCAAAAAGCGAACTCAATCACAGATCTTCCAGGCACGGATCACGTCAACCGGGAAGGACGTTGGCGCGGCAAACCGCAAATGAATTATCGGCGGCGAATGGCGAATGAAATTTTGAAACAAGCAATTTTTGTGAAAATATTCGTCGCGATCGCAAGAAGATCAAAAACCTGCACCAAATTTCCGGAGACGGATTTCAACGAAATTATTAACACGGATATTTCACCACGGATCGTGCGAGGGTGCGTAAGGCATTGAAGATTCGGGACGCACGGAGCTTTGACGGTGAAGGCATAGTCGACACTATGTCGAACCGGCAAAAGCGAGTACGTCACGATGATTCAATGAATTACACGACCGCAGTAGATTCGTGGCGAAACATCCGGGTTTATCAAGAAGTTTCATGGTCGATCGCAGCGCAACATCGCCAAGAAAAGCACGGGCATGACGAAATCAGAATGGAAATCGATCAAAAAAACGGTAAAAAAAATAAACGATGGGCACCGACAGCCGCTCAGCGAGAACGTAGCGTGCTGATCTCGGCGGCGGCGCCTTCGATCCAGGCCTCAGCCTCGGCGTTGATCTCCGCGGCAGTCTTGCCTTCAGTGGTGATAAGTGGACCGAATACGATCTTGATGGTGCCGGGGCGCTTGATGAATTGGCGCCGACCCCAGTATTCGCCGGCGTTATGCGCCACCGGCAGCACCTTGAAGCCGCCGCTGCGCTCGGCCAATACCGCGCCGCCGATGCCATAGCGCACGCGTTCACCGGGCGCAACGCGCGTGCCCTCCGGGAAGATAACGACCCATTGACCATCACGTAACCGCTGCACACCTTGATCAACAATCTGGAACACCGCTTTGCGCCCTGCGCCGCGCTGGATAGCAATCGGCTTCAACAGTGCAAGCCCCCAACCGAAGACCGGCACCCATAGTAGTTCGCGCTTGAGCACCCACACTTGCGGCGGCAACAGCACCTGCATGATCAAGGTTTCCCAAGTCGACTGATGTTTGCAGAAAACGATCACTGGTTCTTGCGGAATGTTCTCGCGGCCCTCGACCACATAATCGAGCTTACAGGTAACGCGCAACCACCAGATGTTGAAGCGCGCCCACTGACTGATCCAACCGTAGCGGATCCTATATGAAAACGGCGCACAGAAGAATCCGACAAACACCACTACACTAAGCGCAAGAATAGAACCGATGCTGAATAACAACGAGCGCAACCACAACATCACAATCTTCCTTTTTGTTCGGACAACAGTGCGTCCGCCACGGCGGACAGATCGGTATAGATCACAACGTCATCGAGTCCTTCGCCTTTGGCGAGGGTTCGCTCACCTTTACCGGTGCGCACCAGAATCGGGCGCGCACCCACAGAACGTGCGGCTTGCAGATCGCGCAGCGAGTCTCCCACCGCCGGCACACCGGCGAGATCGATATTGAAAGCACTGGCGATTTGCCGCAGCAACCCCGGCTTGGGCTTGCGGCAATCACAACGGTCTTCCGGCCCGTGGGGGCAAAAAAAGATTCCGGCGAGCTGCGCGCCACGCTCACTCAAGGCATGACGCAGTTTTGCGTGCATCGCCTCCAGTGTGGCGAGGTCGAAATAACCGCGCGCGATGCCTGATTGGTTGGTGGCCACGACGATTTGATAACCGGCCTGATACAAGCGCACCATGGCCTCGATACTGCCGGGGATGAATACAAACTCTTCCAGCGACTTGATGTACTCGTCGGAATCGTAATTGATCACGCCATCGCGATCGAGGATGATCCACTTCGCTGCCATGCGCTTCCGCTCGCTTACTGCAACCGTGACAGATCGGCCACGCGCAGGAACAGGCCGTGCAGCGTGTTGAGCAAGGCCAAGCGGTTGTCGCGCAGCTTGGCGTCTTCGGCCATCACCATCACCCCGTCGAAGAAGGCATCAACCGGCGCGCGCAGACCGGCGAGGCGCTGCAAGGCCGCGGTGTAATCGCGCTGATCGAACAGCGCATGCACCTCGCCGACCAATGCCTGCACGGCCTTGGCGAGCGCTTGTTCGGCCGGCTCTTGCAACAGCGCTGCGTTCATTTGCGCCGGCAATGCGCCTTCGGCTTTCTTCAAGATATTGGAGATGCGCTTGTTGGCCGCCGCCAGGCTCTCGGCTTCGGGCAGTGCGCGGAAGGCCTGCACCGCCAGGATGCGACGGGCGAAGTCATACGGTTGCGTCGGGCGGCGCGCGGAGACCGCATCGAACACATCGGCGCCGACGCCTTGATCGTGATAATAGGCGCGCAGACGTTCCATCATGAAATCGAACACCGGCGCGGCGACCTTCTTGTCGCTGATCTTGTCGCCATAGTTTTGCGCGGCAGTGTGCAGCAATTGCAGCAGATCGAGTTCCAGTTTCTGTTCGATGCAGATGCGCAACACGCCGAGCGCGGCGCGGCGCAGCGCGAACGGGTCTTTGTCGCCGCTCGGGATCTGGCCGATGCCGAAGATGCCGACCAGGGTGTCGAGCTTGTCGGCAATCGCCACCGCCTGGCCGATGCCGCCCTGCGGCAGCGCATCACCGGCAAAGCGCGGCATGTACTGCTCGTCCAGCGCGCGGGCCACCTCGGCATGCTCGCCGTCGTGCGCGGCGTAATAGCGCCCCATGATGCCCTGCAGCTCGGGGAACTCGAGCACCATGTTGGTCATCAGGTCGCACTTGGACAACAGCGCGGCGCGCGCGGCATGCAGCTCATTCGCCCCGATGGCCGCGGCGGTGTTGCGCGCAAGTTTTTCCACGCGCGTGACCTTGTCGTGGAGCGTACCGAGCTGATTCTGGAACACCACGTTCTTCAGCGCGTCCAGATGTGAATCGAGCCGCTTCTTGCGGTCCTGATTCCAGAAGAAATCCGCATCCGAGAGGCGCGGGCGTATCACGCGCTCGTTGCCATCGCGCACCGCTTGTGGATTGCTACTCACGATGTTACTGATGGTGATGAAATGCGGCAGCAGTTTTCCATTGGAATCGACCACATGAAAATATTTCTGATTGCCCTTCATGGTGCTGATCAGGGCCTCGGCCGGCACCTCGAGGAAGCGAGTTTCGAAATTGCCAACCACCGCCTGCGGCCACTCCACCATGGAAGTGACTTCATCGAGTAGGTCTTCATCGATGACCGCCTGGCCCTTGAGCTTGGCGGCGGCCTCGAGCACCTGCGCGCGCACTGCCTCGCGGCGCGCGGCGAAATCCGGCATCACAAAGCCCTCGGTTTCGAGCAGCGGTGCGTAGGCTGCCGGTTCACCGATGATCAAGGTCTGAGGATGGTGGAAACGATGGCCACGGGTCTCGCGCCCGGCCTTGATGCCAAGGATATGCGCATCAACCACATCCGCGCCGAGCAGCATCACCACCCAGTGCACGGGACGCACGAATTCGGTCTTGAGACTGCCCCAACGCATGCGCTTGGGGATCGGCAGTTGATCGAGCGATGCCTGCACGATCTCAGGGATCAGCTTGGCGGTCGGCTCGCCCTTTTGCTTATGACGAAACACCAGCCAGGCGCCCTTATCGGTCTCAAGCTTCTCCAGCGCCGCTACATCCACGCCGCAGGAACGGGCGAAGCCTTGTAAGGCCTTAGAGGGATTGCCTTCCTCATCGAAGGCCGCCTGCATGGCAGGGCCGCGGCGCTCGACTTCTTTGTCCGGCTGCGACACGGAAAGATTTTTAATCCACAACGCCAGGCGGCGCGGTGCGGCATACACGGTGACATCGCCAAAGTGCAGATCTGCCTTGCGCAGGCCTTCCACCACACCGCTGGCGAAGGCCGCGGACAAACGTTTCAACGCCTTCGGTGGCAGCTCCTCGGTGCCGATCTCGACTAGGAAATCCTTGCGCGCGTTCATTGGGCACCTCCCTGCACCATCGGAAAGCCCAGGGCTTCGCGGCGGTCGTAATAGGCCTGCGCCACGGCGCGGGCGAGATTGCGCACGCGGCCGATGTAGCGCGCGCGTTCGGTGACCGAGATCGCATGGCGCGCATCGAGCAGATTGAAGGTATGCGAGGCCTTGAGCACCATCTCATAGGCCGGCAGCGGCAGACCCGCCTCGATCAGCTTGTTGCTCTCGCGCTCGCAAGTGGCAAACCATGCGAACAGTGACTCGACATCGGCATGCTCGAAGTTGTAGGCCGACATTTCCACCTCGTTCTGATGATAGACATCGCCGTAGGTCACCCGGCCGAGCGGGCCGTCGGCCCACACCAGATCGTAGACGCTCTGCACATTCTGCAGATACATCGCGATGCGCTCCAGGCCATAGGTGATCTCGCCGGTGACCGGCGCGCACTCCAGGCCGCCAACCTGCTGGAAATAGGTAAACTGCGTGACCTCCATGCCGTTCAACCACACCTCCCAGCCCAGCCCCCAGGCGCCGAGCGTGGGGGACTCCCAGTTGTCTTCCACGAAACGGATGTCGTGTTCGAGGGTGTCGATGCCGAGCATGCGCAGCGAGCCGAGGTACAGCTCCTGGATATCGAGCGGCGAGGGTTTGATCACCACCTGGAACTGGTAGTAGTGCTGCAAGCGGTTGGGATTCTCGCCGTAGCGGCCGTCGGTCGGGCGGCGCGAGGGCTGCACATAGGCCGCGCTCCAGGGCTCAGGACCGATGGCGCGCAGAAAGGTCGCTGGATGGAAGGTGCCCGCGCCCACTTCCATATCGTAGGGTTGCAGGATCACACAGCCCTGGCCGGCCCAGTATTCCTGCAGCGCCAGAATCAGCCCCTGAAAGGTTTTTACATCATGCCTTGGTTTGGACATAGCCCCGACCTTTGATCGATTAGCGCCGCATATCCGGCGGATTTCTCCAAAGCGCGGTAGTATAACGCGCCACCTCCTTCTTGATAAGGGTATCGCTCCGGACGATACTGGCGGGCATGCCGCATCTTTTCGTCAGCATCTCGTATCACGGCTTTGGCCACATCGCGCAAACCGCCGCCGCGGTCAACGCCCTGCGTGCGCAGTGGCCAGCACTGCAATTGACGATTCAATGCGCCGCACCACTGGCGCTGCTGGAGAACTGGTTCGTCGGCACTTTCGCCCACCAACGACGCGCCACTGATTTCGGCATGCTGATGCACAATGCCGTTGATGTGAACCGCGCCGACAGTCTCGCCGCCTATCGCGCCTTGCACGAGGACTGGCACGCGCAGATCGAACGCGAAGCGGAGCAAATCGCGGCATGCCGGCCGGATCTGGTGCTGGCGAATATCTCTTATCTCAGCCTGGCCGCCGCAGACCGCGCCGGGATACCTGCCGTGGGCCTGTGCTCCTTGAACTGGGCCGACATCCTCGCTGGCTATTGCGCGGACTTGCCCGAATTCGCACCCATCTATCAGCAGATGATCACCGCCTACAACAGCGCGCGCTGTTTCCTGCGCCCGACACCGGGCATGCTGATGGCACACCTCGACAATCTCCGCCCGATCGGTCCGCTGGCACGCCTGGGCCGCGATCAGCGCGGCCTCTTGAAACAGCGCCTCGGGCTGAATGAAAACTGCCGCCTGATCCTGGTTGGCCTGGGCGGTATCCCCACTGAATTGTCCATCGATGACTGGCCGCAACGCGATGACCTCCACTGGCTGATTCCGGATGACTGGCAGACCCGCCATCCCAAGGCCGCATCATTTTCCCGCTGCGGACTGACATTCATCGATCTGCTGGCCTCATGCGATGCGCTGTTGACCAAACCCGGCTACGGCAGCTTCGCCGAGGCCGCCTGTAATAGCGTGCCAGTACTCTACGTCAGCCGCCGGGACTGGCCGGAAGAGCCCTATCTGGTAGAGTGGCTACACCAACATAATCGCAGCCTGGAGATCAGCCGCGCGCAGTTGATCAGAGGAGATTTGCTGGAGAGTTTTGAAGAGGTAAGCAGACTGTCAAAGGCGCCGGCTCCAAAACCGACCGGTGCGGCTGAGGCCGCAGCGATCCTGGGCCATGAATTGCTAAAACGTACCAAATGAAGAGGGGGCTTGCGCCCCCTCTGCGGTGTTACTTGGCGGCGTCCTTCAGACCCTTCAGCGCCAGGATCTTCACGACGTTGCGGGCCGGCTTGGCCTTGAACATCACTTCTTCCTTGGTGAACGGGTTGATGCCCTTGCGTGCCTTGGTGGCCGGCTTGCGGATCACCTTGACCTTGAACAGGCCGGGCATGGTGAACGACTGGGCGCCGTTCTTGTTCACATGCGCGCCGATCACGCCGGACAGTTCGGCCAGGATGTTCTGTACGTCTTTCTTGGAAACATTGGTGCGTTCTGCCAGGGTGCTTACCAGTTGAGTCTTGGTGTAGGCATCCTTGACCGCCTTCAGAGGCGCAAGTGCTTTCACGGGTGCTGCCTTCTTCGGAGCAGCTTTCTTAGGTGCCGCCGTCTTTTTTACTGATTTGCTTTTTGTCGCCATTTAGGCCCCTCCTGATGAGATGTCGAACTTAATTGAACACGATTTTTTCTGACACACTGCAAGCCGCACAACTCTTTCAGTGTCTAGCATGCGCGTGAAACCATCGTCATGCGGTAGCCACAGAATTTAAACGCAAGCGCGCGCCAACGCAACTTTTTTGCATCAAAAAAACGCGTTTGAGCCTGAAAAAACAGTATTGAGGGGATGTTTCGGGTTGGACGCGGCGGCTTTCTCGGCTTTCGTGCGCATCTGCATCTCTGTCGCCGCGCGCACAAAAAAGCGCTTAATGTCTGGCGCGTGGCTTGGCCGGAAAGCTGATCAGGCACGCCTGCTTTTCCCGCCGCGGCTCGCGGGCGTACAGCTCATTGATGGCTTCGCGCAAACCGTTTTCACCCACGAAGGAGTCCCACATCATCTGGCTGATGCGCACACAGGCGGCCATCGGATTGGAGGCGCGTTTACGCTCGATGTCCACCCGCCATTGCAGACACCGCAGCCTGCGCTGCTGCGCCGGCGCCGCCTGCGAGATGAACTCTTCGAGCAGATTCCGACGCCGCGCCTCGAAGGCCTCCGGATCATTGCGCGCCAGCTCGACCCAAGCATCAAAATCAATCAGATCAATACGCATATCGAGCATGCCACCCCTGAAATTTGCCTTCGCGATTGCTGCGTCACCTCCGCAGCAACATCCATCGCCACAAAATACCATAAATTTAAAAACACAACAAATCCGCCCGGGCTTTCTTCGCGGCTGACACCACGCTCGCTATCAAATTCACGCTTCCCATTTCATTGTAGTTTAAGTTCTAATTCATATGCTTGCCCACACAGCAGACCATTATCATACGGCCATTAAATAACCTGAGATAAATGCCGATCTACCCACGGCAAACCGCTGCCTGCGAAACGCCGCGCAAGAATCAAACACAAACAACGAGGGGACCTCATGAAACAAACCACATTTACACTCGCGCTCAGTCTTGCCGCCTTGCCTTCCATCGGCGCCGCCGCGACCTTGGAGGAACTGGAAGCGCGCATCACACAGTTGGAAGAAGAGCTGGCCCTGACTGCCGACGAAAGTAAAGACAATGCGCGCGCCCTGAGCGATATGGCGACCATCTCCGGGTACGCCGATGTGGAGTTTTATGACAAAAGCGGCAAAGATAACGATACATCGTTCCGCATCCACCACATCTCGTTGTTCCTGAAAAAGCAGCTCTCGGACAAAATCCGGTTTTTCTCGGAGATCGAGTTTGAGGATGCGGCCAAGATCGACAACACCGGAGGAAGCAGTTTTAGCAGCGACTCCTTCGGCAAGCTGTTCGTCGAGGCGGTCAGCATCGACTACCTCGCCAATCCCATGTTGAACTTCCGCTTCGGCCGCTTCTTCACCCCGGCGGGGATCTGGAACATCGACCACTATCCGCCCTTCGTTCCCACCCAGGAGCGCCCGCTGCACATCCGCAACATGTTCCCGCAGCTCAATGACGGCGCCTTGGTCTATGGGGCGATCGGCATGGGCTCGACCGTGCTCAGCTACGACCTCTATACCGGCAACGGGATTCAGGATAAAGACCGATACACCAATCCCAAGGAAGACGGCAACGCCACCAAGGCCCTTGGCACGCGCCTGACCTTTGCCTTCCCCGTCCTGGACCTGACCGAGATCGGCGTCAGCTACCTGAACGACAAGTTCAACAGCGGCAACAGCAAGATCTCGCGCGGCGTGCACGCCAAGGCGAAATTCGCCAATGTCACCCTGCAGGCGGAGGGCGCCCATGCCAAGAATTACAACGACACCGCCATCGACAATCTCGGGTATTACTTGCAGGCCATGTATGACTGGAACCAGTGGACCTTCGGTGGCCGCTACGATGTCTATGATTCAAACCGCAGCGTCGATGATGATGAAACCCTGAGAAAGACCGCCTTCGTGAACTATCATTTCACCAAG
This sequence comes from Pseudomonadota bacterium, assembly GCA_040752855.1. Classification (GTDB taxonomy): domain Bacteria; phylum Pseudomonadota; class Gammaproteobacteria; order RBG-16-57-12; family RBG-16-57-12; genus JBFMHP01. The sequence continues at coordinate 10,524 of JBFMHP010000026.1, forward strand.
GACGTGGTGGCCAAGCTGGAGTATCATCGCGACAGCAATGACAGCAAGACGCCGAGATCCAGCCGCCTGACCATGGCCTCCATCGCGGTGAACCTCGGCAACTAAACCATCGAATCGGTACTCTAGAATGAAAAAACTGCTGTCGACGCTGTTACTCTCCGCCTCGCTCCTTGCCGCCGGGATCACCCCGGCGGCCGAGGACCGGGTTGTCGTCATCGTCAATCAAGAAAACAAACAGGCCCTCGACCTGAATCAGATCAAGCAGATCTACAACGACCAGATGACCACATGGAAAAACGGGCAGACGATCTGGGTGCTCAATCTTCCCGCGGAAGATCCCGCGCGCGAGATCTTCTCGCAAGAGGTGTTGGGCATGTCGGCGCGCGACGCCGCCGCTCAGGAATCCAACCGCAGCATCACCAACACCGCGAAGAATCCGTCCAAGATCAAGCGCGAACGTTTGGTGGTGGCGATCGTCGCCAAGCGTCCCGAGGCCATCGGCTATGTCTACGAGAGCAGCATTGCGGATAAGCCGGAGGTCCGCAAGGTGCTGGTGCTCGGCCCGGCCACGGCATCGGCGCCCGCGCCGGCCAATCCGGCCCAGACAATGGCGCCGGTCATCATGAGCGAAAAGCCGCCGGCTTCCACTCCGGTTCCCCAGCCCGCCGCCAAATCCGCCGCGAATCCGTTCCCACTGAAACACGATCCAAAGGCCGTGGCAGTGTTGCAAGACCCCAAAGAGGCCTTGGCCGATTTCCCGCTCGATGCCTATCTCCAAGTCGACTGGGCCATGGCCATGAAACAAGGTTTGTTACGGCCAGCCGGAGTGCTCAAGGGCAAGGACAAAAATGACACCCTCGACCTCGACAGCCTGATGAAAGACACCGGCGACATGCGCCCCGTGGTGTTTTCGCACCAGACGCACACCCAATTGCTCGACTGCGCGGCCTGCCACCCCAAGCCGTTCGAAACGCTTAGCAATGCCACCCCTGTCAACATGAAAGCGATCATGAACGGTGAATACTGCGGCCTTTGCCATGGCAAGGTGGCCTTCCCGGTCTCCTCCTGCGACCGCTGCCACAACGGCGGTTGATCCCGACGCTCCAGCTGCCTCCGCCCGTGCCGGGCAGCGGCCTCCGCATGCAACACCCCCGCTCCCAATCCTTAAAGAATAGCGGCTAATTGTCGATACCAGATTGATTCGAGAGTGAATTCTCGGTCATCGCAATAGCAGCCCTTGTTGTTACGGACACAGACGCTAGGAGGCCTTAGATTGCTCGCCGCCCAAAACCGCATCACTCACTGCCATGAGCCCGCAATGCGCGGCCCCGCGCGACACGCCGGCGGCACGGCTTACCGCGCGCTGTCGTGGTGGACCACGGTCCCGCAATGGAAGCGGTGATGAAAAACCGCGGCACGGCCTCCCCGGGCACAGAACCGCCGACCACCGAAGGCCAGCCGGCCCCGAACGCCTCTCCTGGCGCGCCGCGCCGGCAGATCCCCATCACCCACCTCATGCTGGGCAACATGCTGGTGATCCTGATCGTGGCCATCATGGCCGGCAGCTATATCCTCAAGGCGCTGGATCACAGCCTGGAACATGTCGACGTCAGTCTGGCGCAGGCCGACCATAACGCCTTGGATGTCAGCGATTTCACGAACAAGAACCTGCCGATCATCCGTCACCTCAACGCCTTGGATGCCGCCATTCTGGAATTCACCTTTGAGTTTGACCTCATCACCATGATCGAAAACTACAATGCGCGGCGTTTGACGGAGCGCTCCAAGGCCATCAGAAACGAGGTCGATGCCTTGATTAGGATCGGTAAAAACCATCTCGCGGAGCAAGACCTCCGCGACATCATCAAAGCCACCCGTGCGATGGAACACATCACGCAACAGGTCGCATTGGCCCGCAACTCCGCGGAACTGCGCGCCTTACTGTCGGACTATGAGGGCGTGCTGGTGGATCTGACCACCACATTCGACGAAATCAATCAAAAGATCCACACCCTCAGCCAAGACCTCGCCGCCGACGCCGCCGTCGACACCCAGATCGCGCACAACAATCTCACCCAACTGAAAGCGCTTCTCTCGCTGATGGGCGACTCCGTGGTGTGGACCTTCATCGCCCTGGTCGGCTTGGTAGCCGCCACCAGTGTCGCCTTCAACTGGCTGTTGTTCCGGCGCTTAGGTATGGTGGTCGACTACTCCCGGAAGATCGTTGCGGGCGATCATCACGCCGAACTCAAAATCACCGCGCAGGATCACATCGGCGACATGGCCCGCGCGGTGCAGGATATGGGCCTGAACCTCTCGCGATTGCTCGCCGACGCCACGGCGCAGGCGGCACTGGCGCTCAAGGCCCAGGCAGAGGCCGAACAACAAAACTGGGCCAATGAAAGTATGCGCCTCCTCTCGGAGGCCACCCGCGCCGAGACCAGTGAAATCTCCCTCGCCGAACGCGCCATCACCATGCTGGGCAACCGCCTGAACCTGATCGATGCTCAGATCTACCACGGCCAGGACGGCTGCCTATCGCGCCTGTGGGCCCTGCACTCCGGTTCCTGCACCCCGGAGACGGCAACCGTCAACTTCATCGATGGGGTCATGGGGCATGTGATCTCGTTCGGCCGCGCGCTGCACTTGAGCGGCGAGGAGGCCCTCGATGCCGGTAGACACCTCGGCTTGAAAGGCGCCACCCCCGGCGCCGACCTGTATCTCGAACCCCTGGTGCAAAAACACGCCACCGAAGGCATCCTGGTCCTGCAAACCCAGCGGCCGCTCACTGCGATACAACAGACCTTCATCAACCAGGCCGCCACGCACATCGCCATCAGCCTCAACGCCGCCAAACAAATCAAGACCGAGCAGGAACTGGCGGTCGAGCGCGAAAAGTACCTGGCGCTGGAACAGCGCAGCAAAGAATTGCAGGCCGCCAAGATCGCCGCCGAGCAAGCGACCCGCGCCAAGAGCAAATTCCTCGCGACCATGAGCCACGAAATCCGCACCCCGATCAACGGCGTGATCGGCATGACCGACCTGCTGCTCTCCTCCGGGCTGGATGATCGGCAAATGGAATTGGCCATGAACGCGCAAACCTCGGGACGCATGCTGCTGACCATCATCGATGACATCCTCGATTTCTCCAAGATCGAGGCCGGCATGCTGAAAATCGAGACCATGGACCTCAACATCCGCGAGCTGATCGAGCGGGTCGGCGACATTGTGGCCGGCACCGCGCAACGAAAAGGCCTGGAACTGATCCTCGACATCCCCCCCGACCTGCCGACCGACTACCGCGGCGATCCGGTGCGCATCGGCCAGATCCTCACCAACCTGCTCAGCAATGCGATCAAATTCACCCAGCGCGGCGAAGTCTGTCTCAGCGTCCACCGTGCCGCCATCGACCAGCAGCTCGCCCTGCGCTTTACCATCCGCGACACCGGCATCGGCATCGCCAAGGAGCATCACCAGCGGATCTTCGAGGCATTCTCGCAGGCCGACAGCTCCACCACGCGCAAATACGGCGGCAGCGGCCTGGGTCTCGCCATCTGCAAGCAACTCGTCAAACTGATGGGCGGCGAGATCGGCCTGGAGAGCGCCCCGGGCAAGGGCACGACGTTCTGGTTCACGCTGCCGCTGCCCCCGCGCACCGCCGCGGGCCCGGCGGCCTTCGATGCCAACGTCCTCGCGCGCAAGCGCGCCCTCGTCATCAGCGACAGCGAAAGCCTGCGCCACTACCTCAGGAGCGAACTGCTGGCCTGGCAGATCGAGACGGACCATGCGGGCACACCTGAAGGCGCCATCGCGCGGCTGCGTTCAGCGAGCCCGCACAAGCCGTATGACTTCATCCTGCTGGATCACAGCCCGAAATGCGTGGATCTGCTCGAGCAGATCCACGCCGCGCCCGAAGCAGCGCAGGCGCGCCTGATCCTGATGCAGCCGATCACCGTCGCCGTCGCAAGCCCGTCACCCGACGCCGCGCGCCACCTGACGCTATCCAAACCCGTGCGGCAGAAAAATCTGTTCGAGGCGCTGAGCGCCCCGCCCTCGCAACTGCGCGCCGCGCCGCCATCCCCACACAGCGCCAGCCCCGCCGCGCAATTCGGCCACGCGCTCAGCGTCCTCGTCGCCGAAGACAATCCGATCAATCAAAAACTGGTGCTCAGCATCCTGGAGAAAACACCGTGCCACGTGACGGTGGCCAATGATGGGCGGGAAGCGGTCGAGCTGTATCAGAAGAAGCATTTCGATCTGGTGCTCATGGACTGCCAGATGCCGGAACTCGACGGCTATTCGGCCACGGAGGAGATCCGCCGCATGGAAAAGGCCGGGCAGCGCGCACCCGTGCCGATCATCGCGCTGACCGCCAACGCCGTTGCCGGCGACCGCGAAAAATGCCTCGCCTGCGGCATGACGGATTATGTGAGCAAACCCTTCACCCAGCATGAGCTTTTCAGCGCAATGGGCAAGTGGTTGCGCATGCCGCCCGCCCCGCAAAAACCCATCGCGGCCGAAGCGGTTCCCACACCAGACAGCGCGCCCGCCGCGCAGAGCGGTCTGCTCGACCCGGTCGCATTGCAGCGCATCCGAAGCCTCGATGAGAGCGGCGGAGCGGCGCTGCTGCGCAAAATCATCGGCATCTTCCTCGACAGTTCGCCCCAGCTGGTGCAGGCCATCAAAACCGCCGCCGAAACCCTTGACGCCAATGCATTGCGCGCGGCCGCCCACAGCCTCAAATCCAACGCCGCCAATCTCGGCGCGCTGCGCCTGGCCGAAATCTGCAAGGAACTGGAACACTTGGGCCGCAACAATACACCCGCCGCGGCCGCGCCGCTGGCGAGCGGCTTGGAACAGGAGTACTCCGCCGTCTGTGCCGCCTTGAAAAACACTCTTCAGGAAGACGCATGAATGAACAGCACAACTGACAACACGAAAAATGCCCGCGTCCTCATCGTCGACGACGACCTGACCACCCGGCTCCTGTTGCGCCAAACCCTGGAGCGCTCCGGCTTCGAGGTGATCGAGTTCGACAACGGCCGCGCCGCTGTCACCTGGTGCCAGGACAACACCCCTGACATCATCCTGCTCGATGTCGATATGCCGGGCATGGACGGATTCATTACCTGCACCATGATCAGGCAAATTCGCCATTGCCATCATGTGCCCGTGATCATGGTGACCGGACTCGACGACGTCACCTCGGTCAATTACGCCTTCGACATCGGCGCCAGCGACTTTGTCACCAAACCGATCAACTGGACCATCCTCGCCCATCGCGTGCGCTACGTGCTGCGCTCCAGCCTCGCGTTTCAGCACCTTTCGGTCAGCGAAACCCGGCTGGCGAACGCCCAGCGCATCGCCCAAATCGGCAACTGGGAATGGGATCTCGCGCGCAATCGTTTCTTTTGGTCGGAGCAGATCTATCGGATTCTAGGCATCCAGCCGCAGGATTTCAGCGGCACCTACGAAGCCTTCCTCGCGTGCGTCCATCCGGATGACCGCGAGGCGGTGGCCGCCGCCCTCAACCGCACACGCCAAGGCCAGGGCAGCGTCAGTCTCGAGCATCGCATTCTCGCCGACAGCGGCATCACCAAGCACGTGCAGCTCAGCGCGGAAGCCTGCACGGACGACGAGGGCGCACTGACCCTGCTGGAAGGAACGCTCCAGGACGTCAGCGAGCGCAAACGCGCCGAGGAGACCATCCGCAACCTGGCCTACTACGACACGCTCACCCAGCTGCCGAACCGGCAATTGTTCATGGATCGCCTCCATCAATCCCTGCTCTACGCCAAGCGGCATGACAAACCCGTCGTGGTCATCTCGATCGGACTGGATCGCTTCAAGGACATCAATGAATCGCTCGGCCACAGCATCGGCGATGCGCTGTTGCAGGAAATCTCCCACCGCCTCGCCGAGGCGGTGCGCGAGACCGACAGCATCGGCCGCGCCGCGCTCGACGAGAACGATCTCGCCCGCTTCAGCGGCGACCAGTTCAGCATACTGCTGACCGGCGTCAGCAAGATCGAAGACGCCGCCGCCGTCGCGCGCCGCATCCTCAATGCGCTCTCCGCCGCCTACATGATCGCCGATCATGAGATCTACGCCAGCGCCAGCATCGGCATCGCCGGCTATCCCGCCGACGGCGACACCACCGAAGTCCTGATCAAAAACGCCGACTCCGCGATGTATCACGCCAAGCGCGATGGCGGCAATCAATATCAGTTCTTCACCGCGGCCATGAACGACAAGGCGGTCAAACGCCACAGCCTGGAATCCAAGCTGCGCAAGGCGATCGAACGTGACGAGCTGGTGCTGTTCTATCAACCCAAGGTGGACGTCGCCACATTGCGCATCATCGGCGCCGAGGCGCTGATCCGCTGGCGGAGCGCCGAGCTCGGCATGGTCTCGCCGCTGGATTTCATCCCCTTGGCGGAAGAAACCGGCCTGATCGTGCCGATCGGTGAATGGGTCATCCACACCGCCATCGCGCAGATCAAACAAATCACGCAGGAGGGACTCGAACCGATCGGCATCGCGGTCAACCTCTCCAGCCAGCAATTCCGGCACGGCGACCTCAAAGCCGTCGTCGAAGGGACCTTGCAGCGCTACGCCATCGCGCCGAAATGGCTGGAACTCGAGATCACCGAAAGCGTTGTCATGCAGGACACCGACAAGACCATGGCGACACTGCGCGCCTTCAAGGACATGGGGCTCGGCCTAGCGATGGACGACTTCGGCACCGGCTACTCCTCCTTGAGCTACCTCAAGCGCTTTCCCATCGACACCCTCAAGGTCGACCGCTCCTTCATCCGCGACATCCACGCCGACGCCGATGACGCCGCCATCACCTCCGCCATCATCGCCATGGCGCACAAGCTCAAACTCAGCGTCGTCGCCGAGGGCGTTGAAGGCGCCGAGCACCTGGAACTGCTCCGCCAGTACCAGTGCGATTACATGCAGGGCTTTTATTTCAGCAAACCCCTGCCGCCGGCGGATTTCATGGCATTGCTCAAGAGCAAACAGCAAAACTAAACGACCAACAAAAAGGCCCGCATCTTTTCAGATGCGGGCCTTTAATTTTGTGGTGGGCCCGCTCGGACTTGAACCGAGGACCAATGGATTATGAGTCCACTGCTCTGACCAACTGAGCTACAGGCCCGAAACTCCGGCTGAAGGCTTAATCTTCCATGAAGCTGCGCAGTTGTTCGGAGCGGCTGGGGTGGCGCAGTTTGCGCAGTGCCTTGGCTTCGATCTGACGAATACGCTCGCGCGTGACGTCGAACTGCTTGCCGACCTCTTCCAGCGTGTGGTCGGTGTTCATGTCGATGCCAAAACGCATGCGCAGTACCTTGGCCTCGCGCGCGGTGAGGCTCTCGAGCACCGCTTGCGTGGCCTCGCGCAAACCCTCGAAGGTAGCGGAATTGACCGGCGAGACGATGTTCTGGTCTTCGATGAAATCGCCCAGGCGCGAATCCTCGTCGTCGCCGATCGGGGTTTCCATCGAGATCGGCTCTTTGGCGATCTTGAGCACCTTGCGGATCTTGTCTTCCGGCATTTCCATGGCCACGGCCAGTTCTTCGGGCGTGGGCTCGCGGCCCATTTCCTGCAGCATCTGGCGTTGCACGCGATTGAGCTTGTTGATGGTCTCGATCATGTGCACCGGGATGCGGATGGTGCGCGCCTGGTCGGCGATGGAGCGGGTGATCGCCTGGCGTATCCACCAGGTGGCATAGGTCGAGAATTTATAGCCGCGGCGGTATTCGAACTTATCGACGGCCTTCATCAAACCGATGTTGCCTTCCTGGATGAGATCGAGGAACTGCAAGCCGCGGTTGGTGTATTTCTTCGCGATGGAGATCACCAGACGCAGGTTGGCCTCGACCATCTCCTTCTTGGCGCGACGGGCCTTGGCCTCGCCGATCGACATCTTGCGGTTGATTTCCTTGACCTCGAAGATCGAAACACCCGTCTCTTTCTCGATCGCCTGCAGCTTCTTCATGGCGCGCAGGACCTCTTCCTTGTGCTCGATGAGCACCGCGGAATACGGGTGGCCGCCGCTGATCTGCTGTTCCAGCCAGGCCGGATTGGTTTCATTTTCCGGGAACGAGGTGATGAAATCCTTGCGCGGCATGTGCGCCTGATTCACGCAGACGTTCATGATCACGCGCTCGTGGCTGCGGATTTCTTCGACCTTGTGACGCAGCTTGTTGATGATTTCATCCATCACCTTGCTCGCGATCTTGAATTCCTGGAAGGCATCGCTCATCTGCTGGCGCAGATTCTGATATTCGCGCTGCTTCTCGCCGCCTTTGGCCGAGACCTTCATGAACTTGGTATAGACCTCGCTCAGCGCCGTCATGCGCTGGGCGACCTGCTGAGCATCGGGCCCCTCTTCCAGCTCGGCGCCCTCGCCGCCTTCTTCCTCGCCTTCTTCATCCTCGTCATCGCCGCTGCGTGCCTTTGCGGCAGGCTTGACCTTGACCGCGGCCTCTTCATCGAGATTGAACGGCGGCGGCGTGGCGACCACGGCCGCGTCATCGGCATTCGGATCGATGATGGCGTTGATCACGTCGGGGAGACGGATCTCCTGCAATTCCACCTTGGAATATTCACCGAGCAGGTGAGAGATCGCGCCCGGGAAGGTGGAAAGCGCAGCGGACACCTGCTTCATGCCTTCTTCGATGCGCTTGGCGATCTCGATTTCGCCCTCGCGGGTCAGCAGCTCGACCGCCCCCATCTCGCGCATGTACATGCGCACGGGATCGGTGGTGCGGCCCAGCTCGGGATCGACCGTGGTGGCCAGCACCGCAGCGGCGTCTTCGTCGACTTCCTCATCGCTGATCTCGGTGGTCAACAGCATGGAATCGGCGTCCGGGGCCACTTCGTGCACCGGGATACCCATGTCGTTGATCATGCCGATGATTTCTTCGACCTGTTCCGGGTCGACGATCTCTTCGGGCAGATGGTCGTTGACCTCGCGATAGGTCAGATAACCCTGCTCTTTGCCCTTGGCAATCAATAACCGAATCTGTGTCTGTTGATCCACTTTGCTCATGCGACTTACCAAACCTCTAGAGGACGCGCCAAAAATAGCGCAAAAGTTTAACACACATTGGCGCGAACAGGTATCTGTTCACGATTTCCTTGCCTTGAGGAGACGGCCCATCTCCTCCTTCTCCTCCGGCGACAGCGTTTGCTGCCGCGACTTTTCCAGCAGCGCCTCCAGGCGCTGCTCGCCCAGCTGGGCCTCGAGCCTTGCCAGCACGCCCAGAAACTCGTCCCGCAACCCATCCTCGGGGATGTCCAGCGGCGTGAGCATTAGCTTGCAGAGATGCCGCCATTCGTCCCGCCCGCGCCAGTGCTCCACGATGGCGGCAGGTTTAATATTGGGGTTTCCTTGTACTAATTCTAGCACCTGGCATAGCAATGGAATTCCAGGGAGGTTCAGTTCCGTCAGGGAATCTACCGTCTTGATCTCGTCGGCCAGCGCCGGGCGGGCCAATAACAGCGCCAAGGCCTTGCGCACCAAGGAGAGCTGTCCTGCCGGGCGGCCCCCTCGGGTCTGCGTCTCCTGCGGGGTCGGCTTCGGACGGGCGGTGCGCGTAACAAAGTCCGGACCCAAGGTGGCCTCGAGACGGCCCGTCTCGATCTTGGCCAACTCCGCCAGCCGCCCGACCATCAGGTGGCGCAGCGCCCCCTTGGGCATCTTCTGCAAGCCGGGGCGCGCCAGCTCGACCAGCCGGGCCCGGCCGTCCATCGAGTCCATATCGACTTGTTGGACCAAAGCTTCATAAAAGAATTCAGAAAACGTGCTGCCGGTCTCCGTCCGCCGCTCGAAGGCTTGTGCCCCTTCCTTGCGGATCAGGCTGTCCGGGTCCTCTCCTTCCGGGAGAAAGATAAAGCGCAACTGTCGCCCATCACTCATGAGCGGCAGGGCCTGCTCCAGGGCGCGATGTGCCGCCGCCCGGCCGGCGCGGTCGCCGTCGAAACAGCACACCACCTCCTCGACTACGCGGAACAGCCGCTCCAGATGCTCGGCCGTGGTGGCCGTACCCAAGGTTGCTACGGCATTGCGCACCCCGAACTGGGCCAGCGCCACGACATCCATATAACCTTCGACCACCAGCAGGCGCTTTAAATCCCGCACGGCCTTGCGCGCCTGATACAAACCGTAGAGTTCGCGGCCCTTGTGAAACAGGCGGGTTTCGGGCGAATTGAGGTACTTCGGTGTTTCGTCGCCTAACACACGCCCGCCGAAACCGATCACCCGCCCGCGCGCATCGCGGATCGGAAACATGACGCGATCGCGGAAGCGGTCGTAGAATCCGCCGTCGTCCTTTTTGATCAGCAGCCCGGCATCGACCAGCCGCCGATAACCCCGCCCACCCTCGCCGAGGGCCTGCATGATGCCGTCCCAACCCGGCGGGGCATAACCCAGCTCGAATTCCTTGGCGATCTCACCGCTCAGGCCGCGCTTTTTCAGATACTCCACCGCCCGTTCGGCCTGGGGATGCTGACGCAGCTGGGTACGAAAGTAACTGGTTGCCTGCTCCAGCACCTCGTAGAGCTCGCGTGTACCGTCATGCTCGCCTGGGGTCTTCGCCTCGCGCGGCAGCTCAAGCCCCGCCAGGCCGGCGAGCTCCTCCACCGCCTCGACGAAGCCGAGATTCTCATACTCGATCAGAAAACTCAGCGCCGTGCCATGCGCCCCGCAGCCAAAACAGTGGTAGAACTGCTTCTGCGGACTGACCGTAAAGGAGGGGGTTTTTTCGTTATGAAACGGACAGCAGGCGGTGTATTCCTTGCCCGCCTTACGCAACTGCACCCGCGCATTGATCACATCGACGAGATCGACACGCGCGAGCAGTTCATCGATAAAATGTTGGGGTATTCTGCCGGCCATATTGGATATTAGGCCGCTTGGACGGCGGCTGTCAGCAGATGGATCGCTGAAACGGGATCAGGCGCCCGACAAGCGCGCCTTGATCACAGCGCTGACCTGCCCCATCTCGGCCCGGCCTTGCAGGCGGTTCTTGACCACGCCCATGACCTTGCCCATGTCCTTGACCGAGGCCGCCCCGGTGCTGGCAATGGCCTCGTCAACGATGGCGGTAATTTCCTGCTCGCTGAGTTGCGCGGGCATGAACTCCTGGACGACGCCGACCTCGTATTGCTCGACATCGGCGAGATCCTGCCGCCCACCCGCTTGATATTGCGCGATGGACTCGCGGCGCTGCTTGAGCATCTTGCTCAGCACCTCGAGGACTTGAGTGTCGTCCAGAGTGATGCGCTCATCGACCTCGCGCTGCTTGATCGCCGCCAGGATGAGGCGAATGACGCCGAGACGACGGCTGTCCTTGGCGCGCATCGCGGCCTTCATGGCCTCGTTGATCTGCAGCTTCAGACCCGTCATCTCACTCATCGATCAGTCTCCGCCCAGCCGGGAATGCGCAGATCAATACAGACGCGTGCGGCGCGCCTGTTCCTTGCTCATCTTCTTGGCGTGGCGCTTAACGGCGGCGGCGCGCTGGCGCTTACGCACTTCGGTCGGCTTTTCGTAGAACTCGCGGCGGCGCAGCTCACTCAGGACGCCGGCTTTCTCGCAGGTGCGCTTGAAACGGCGCAGGGCGATGTCAAACGGCTCGTTGTCTTTTACACGAACTTGTGGCATTGAGACATGTTCCTCTTACAGAAATCTTGGGTTCCGGGGCCTGACCAAACAGGCCTCTAACGGCTGATCTTCAGACCGAGCGCGTGATTTTAGACACTTGCGCGGCAAAAATCAAAGCCCTTGCTCATTTTCACCCCCGCCGCGACAATACCCGCCATGCGTATCCTTGGAATCGAAACCTCCTGCGACGAGACCGGCATCGCCGTGTATGACGCCCAGCAAGGGCTGCTGGGCCATGCGGTCTATAGCCAGATCGAGCTACACGCCCAGTACGGCGGGGTGGTGCCCGAGCTCGCCTCGCGTGACCACGTCCGCAAGACCCTGCCGCTGATCCGCCAGGTGCTGGCGCAGGCCGGCACCGCACCCGCTGCGCTCGACGGCATCGCCTACACCGCCGGCCCCGGCCTGATCGGCGCACTACTGGTCGGGGCCTCGATCGGCCGCAGTATGGCCTATGCCCTGGGTATCCCGGCAGTAGCCATCCACCACCTCGAAGGCCATCTGCTCGCCCCGATGCTCGATGATCCGGCGCCGGAGTTTCCCTTCCTCGCGCTGCTGGTCTCGGGCGGGCACACTCAGCTGATCGAGGTGGCGGGCGTCGGCCAATACCGGATGCTGGGCAACACCCTGGATGATGCCGTCGGCGAGGCCTTCGATAAGACTGCCAAGCTGCTGGAACTGGGCTACCCCGGCGGCCCGAATCTGGCGAAACTGGCCGAAAGTGGCGACCCGTCCCGCTATCGCTTCCCGCGCCCGATGACCAACCGCCCGGGGCTGGACTTCAGCTTCAGCGGCCTGAAGACCTTCACCCTCACCACCCTGCACGAGTCCGACCAATTACCGCAGACCAAGGCCGACATCGCGCGCGCCTTCGAAGAGGCGGTTGTAGATACCATGATGATCAAATGCCGCCGCGCCATCACCCAGACCGGCCTCAGACGGCTGGTCATCGCCGGGGGGGTGAGCGCCAACAAGCGGCTGCGCGCGCGGCTCAAGGAATTGGAGGGGAGCCTTGGCATCCGAGTCTACTATCCAAGACCGGAGCTGTGCACCGACAACGGCGCGATGATCGCCTATGCGGGGCTACGCCGCCTCCAGGCCGGGCAACACCAGGAATTGGCGTTCAACGCCTTCCCACGCTGGGCCTTGGAAGATCAACCGGCGGTTTGCCAAGACGGACAAAACTGCAGTGCACCCTGCGCGCCACCGCCCACCCCGTAGGCCGGCATAAGCGAAGCGTTGCCGGCAGCGCCAAACGCCGGGAACGGCTGCGCCTTATCCCGGCCTACCTCTGGGCCTTGACGGGTCAACCGGCGGAATCAGTGGAAGGTTTGGGGCGCTGGCCGCTGTCACGAAACCGCAGGTAATCCGCGAGTATCCGTCCGTGATCAAAGGCCAGCTCCTTGGGAAACTCACCGGGGGCGAACACCGCCAGATTCGCCGCATCATCCGCCGCGCGCGGCTCGCCGCGGGCCTGGGCCACGTAGACGGCGCTCGCCGTATGTGAGCGCGGATCGCGCGCCGGATCGGAATAACATCCCAACAGGTCGACCAGCGTCACCTCCAGCGAGACCTCCTCGGCGGCCTCGCGCACCGCGGCCTGCTCCAGGGTCTCCCCCACATCGACAAAGCCGCCGGGCAGGGCCCAGCCATAGGGTGGATAACGGCGTTCGATCAGGACGATGGGGCGCTGCGGTCGATCGACCAGCTCGATGATGATATCGACGGTCAGCGCGGGGGTTTCGGGTCTGGGCATCGGGTAATCCCGGCCTTATTCGTCTTCGCCGAAGCGATTATTGATCAATGCCTCCAGCGCATCGAGCGCAGCGGTTTCATCCGGACCGTTGGCAATGATCTCCACCACCTTGCCCTTGCTCGCCGCCAGCATCATCACGCCCATGATGCTCTTGCCGTTGACGCAGCGCGGACCGTGCTTGAGTTCGACCTCGGATTCGAAGCTCGAGGCCAGCGCGACGAACTTCGCCGCCGCGCGCGCGTGCAGTCCCAGCTTGTTGATGATGGTCACTTCGCGGCTGGGCATGCCCTACTCGCAATCCCCACAGATAAAGACACCGTCGCGCCCGCCCTGTTCGGCCTTGGCCGCGATCTCCGCAAGACTCAATTGTGGATAGTTGAAGATGCGCAGCAGCATCGGCAGATTCACGCCGGTGAGCACGCACACCCGATGATCATCCTTCAGGGCCCGCGCCAGATTGGCCGGCGTGCTGCCGTACATGTCGGTCAACACCAGCACACCGGCGCCGGAGTCGAGCTGATCGATCAGTCGCGCGGCCTCGGAGAGCACCTGCTCGCAATTGCAGTCGAAGGCCACTGTCAGGCTGCGGGCTGGCAAGGGAACGCTGCCCAACACCCGCGCGGCGGTCTGCAACAACGCGGCGCCGATCTGCTCGTGCGCCAGGATCAGCACACCGATGCTCATGGCAGCTCCCGGTGGCGGGTCATGACATGCTCATGGCGGCTGGCGAAGTACTCCCGCAACCGCTCCACCAGATACACAGAGCGATGCTGGCCGCCGGTGCACCCGATTGCCACCGTCATATAGCTGCGGTTTTCCTCGACGAAGCGCGGAATCCAGGTCTCGAGAAAACGCACGATTTCCTGCTCCATCTCCTGCACCATCGGCTGCGTGGCCAGGTATTCGGCCACGCCCGCTTCCTTGCCGGTCTGGGCGCGCAGATTCGGCTCCCAGTGCGGGTTGGGCAGGCAGCGCACATCGAAGACAAAATCCACATCCGCCGGCACCCCATGCTTGTAGCCGAAGGACATGAACATCAGCGACATCTTGCCGTCATCGGCCCCGACCACGCGCTCCTTCACGATGGTGCGCAGCCGGTGCACATTGGTGCGGCTGGTGTCGATAAACAGGTCGGCCTTTTCATGGATCGGCGCCAACAGCGTGCGCTCGCTGCTGATCGCCTCGGCGAGCGACAGGTTCCCTTTGGTCAGCGGATGTTTGCGGCGGCTCTCGCTGAAGCGCTTGAACAGGATGTCATCATCGGCATCGAGGTAGATGACTTCACAGACCACGCCGCGCGCCTTAATTTCACTCAAGATCTCCGCGAAGGCAGACAGGTCGGTGGTGAGATTGCGCGCGTCGATCCCCACGGCGGCCTTGCTCATCGAGGGACCGACCAATTTCGCTTGATCGACGAACTGCAGCAGCAGCCCCAGCGGCAGATTGTCGATGCAGTAATAGTCCGCATCCTCGAGCACGTTGAGCGCGGTACTCTTTCCGGACCCGGACAAGCCACTGACGATCACCAGCTTTTTCATCGCGAGTTCTTCAGCAAATGGGCCTGTTGACGTTTGATGAATTCCTGCGCCGGATCATACCCCTTGGTGCGCAGGATGTGGTTGCTGACCGCGCTCTCGACCAGCACCGCGAGGTTGCGACCCGGCGCCACCGGCAGATCCACCTCGGGGATCTCGACATCGAGGATGATGCGCGTGTGAATGGTGCCCTGCAGCCGGTCCATGCGCATGAGTTCGAGATCGGTCATCTTGCGCAGATTGACGATCAGACGCAGGTTCTTGTCCGGCTTGATGGCGCTGTCGCCGAACAACGAGCGCACGTTGAGCACGCCCAGCCCGCGCACCTCGAGAAAATCCTGCAGCACGTTCGGGCACCGGCCATTGATCATGTTCGGGGCGACGCGGGTGAACTCCGGAGCGTCATCGGCGATCAGCCGATGGCCGCGACTCAGCAACTCCAGCGCCAGTTCGCTTTTGCCGATGCCGCTCGGACCGGTGAGCAGCACGCCGATGCCTTTGACCTCCATGAACACCCCGTGCAGGATGCTCTTTTCGGCGAAGACGCCGGAGAAAAATTCCTTGGTGATGTTGATCAGCTTGCGGCTGCTGACACTGGAACGAAACAAGGGCGAGCCGGTGTAATTGGCCCGCTGGATCAGATCCTCCGGGACATCCCGCTGGTCGGCGACGAACACCGCCACCGGCACGCCATCAAACAACTGCTTGAGGAGATCGGCGCGGGAGTTCTTGCCCAGGCCGTCGAGATAATGCAGCTCATCGGCGCCGAGCACCTGAAAACACCCCGGCTGGATGCAATTCAGCCGCGTGACCAACTCCTGCCCGGACTCGACCACGCGGCTGACCTCCACGGCGCGCCCGCCACCCGCCTCGCCCGCGACCCACTGTAGATCGAGCGGCTCGCGCAGGGCGTGGAAGAAGGCCTTGGCCGTGATCAGTTCATTCATGTCAGTGCGCGTTTCCGCCGGTCAGCAGCCTGTACTGTTGCGCGGCATCCTCGGCATCGCGCAGTTTCCGGCAAAATTCGTCATTGCCGAACTTCTCCGCCAGCGCGGCGAGCACCTGCAGATGCTCTTCGGTCGATTCCTGCGGCACCACCAGCGCGAAGATCAGGTCCACTGCCTGGCCATCGATGGCATCATAGCCAATGGGCTGCTGGAGCTTCACGAAGACCCCCAGGGTGAGCGTGTTGTCCTTGACCCGGCCATGCGGAATGGCCACACCATTGCCGAACCCCGTGCTGCCAAGACGCTCCCGCTGGATCAGGCTGTCGAAGATATCGCCCTGTCGGCCTTTTAATCCCCCGACCGCCAGGATCTCGCTGATCAACTCCAGGGCGCGTTTCTTGCTGCCGGCCTGCAGCCCATTGACCACCCGGTCGGGGCTCAAAATGTCTGCGATGTTCATACGATGTGCTTTGTGTTGTGTGCGGGAGAGCGCAAAACGCGATCCCCCGCGCCATGCATCAGATGGACTGGGTCTTCTTCGCCGCCCCGTCGACACGGTGATGATCGGTGATCTTTTCCTTGTGTTTCTTGATCTGGCGCTCGAGCTTGTCGGCCAGCGCATCGATGGCCGCGTACATGTTCTCGTCGGTGGCATCGGCAAACAGATTGCCGCCCGCCACATGCACCGTCGCCTCAGCCTTCTGGATCAGTTTTTCCACGGACAGCACCACGTGCACATTGGTCACGTTGTCGAAATAGCGCTCCAGCCGAGCGAATTTATTGGTGACGTAGTCATTCAGGGGCTTGGTCACTTCCAGTCGTTGTCCGGTGATATTGAGTTGCATTGTCGACTCCTAAGTTTGAAGTTAACTGAGACGCTTACGCTCGTTGGATGGCGGAATGGCCATCGCCTCGCGGTATTTTGCCACGGTACGCCGCGCGACCTGGATCCCTTGATCCGCCAGCATGCTCGCCAGCTTGCTGTCGCTCAAAGGCCGGCGCGCGTTTTCCGCGGCGATCATCTTCTTGATCAGGGCGCGGATCGCGGTCGAAGAACACTCGCCCCCGCCGTCGGTGCTGACATGGCTGGAAAAGAAATATTTTAATTCAAAAATACCACGGGGCGTATGCATATATTTTTTAGTGGTGACCCGGGATATGGTTGACTCGTGCATCTCCACCGCCTCGGCCACATCGTGCAGCACCAGGGCCTTCATCGCCTCCTCGCCGTATTCGAAAAAGGCGCGCTGACGCTCGACGATGCACTTGGCGACCTTGAGCAAGGTCTCGTTGCGGCTCTTGAGGCTCTTCATGAACCAGCGCGCCTCCTGCAGCTGATTCTTGAGATAGGTGTTGTCGGGGGTGCCGCTGGCCCGCTGCACCATGCTGGAGTAATAAGGGCTGATGCGCAACCGGGGCGCACACTCGGGATTGAGTTCCACGCGCCACTGCCCCTTGACCTTGCGCACGATGACCTCGGGGATGACATACTCCGGCTGGGCCTCGGCGACGTTGCCGCCCGGGCGGGGATTGGTGAGCTGGATAACGCGAATGACCTCTTGCAACTGCTCTTCGGTGAGCTTCAGGCGGCGCATCAATTGATTGAAATCACGGCCGGCCAGCAGATCCATGTAACGGGACACCAGCAGCTTGGCCTCGGCCAGCCACGGCGTCTCCGATGCAAACTGGTCGAGCTGCAACGACATGCATTCCTTGAGATCGCGCGCGCCCACCCCGGCAGGATCGAAATTCTGCACCATGCGCAGCACGGCCTCCACCTCGTCGAGCTCGACCTCCAGCTCCGGGGCGAAGCCGGCGCGGATCTCCTCCAGCGGCTGGGTGAGGTAGCCGTCCTCGTCGATGCTGTCGATAAGGGCCGTGCCGATGGCCATATCACGCTCGCTCAGATGCGAGAGCTCCAATTGCCAGCGCAGATGATCGTGCAGGGTGGCGCCGTTGCCTTTTTGCTCGAAATCCCGCTGTTCGTCGTCCTCGCCGCGCCCGAGCATCGGCCCGGCGGGGCCTTCGAACACATCGTCCCACGCCGCATCCACCGGCAACTCATCGGGCAGGGTGGCATTTTCATCCAGGGTGATCTCGCCGTTCTCTTGATCGGCGCGGACCGGCTCATTCAGGACGGGCTCGCTCGCTTCGCCTTCACCCACCGCGCCGCTCTCTTCCTCCATCTCCAGCATGGGATTGGATTCCAGCGCCTGTTGGATCTCGGTCTGCAATTCCAGCGTCGATAACTGCAACAGCCGGATGGCCTGCTGCAATTGGGGGGTCATGGTCAGTTGCTGACCCAGTTTTAGTTGTAGCGATTGCTTCATATTTAAATATTAGTCCGGCCTGCCCGTAAGTTTACCCGAATGCCGCCGATGCCCGAAATGCCATTACATCTTAAAGCCATGGCCGAGGTATACGTCTTTCACCGCCTCATTGGCCAGCAGCTCCGCCGGCCCGCCTTCGGCCAACACCGTGCCCTCGCTCATGATGTAGGCGCGCTTGCAGATGCCCAGGGTCTCGCGCACATTGTGATCGGTGATCAACACACCGATGCCGCGCTCGCTCAATTGACGAATGATTTGCTGAATATCCAGAACCGAAATCGGGTCCACGCCGGCGAACGGCTCATCAAGAAGGATAAAACGGGGATTGGCCGCCAGGGCCCGCGCGATTTCGACCCGCCGGCGCTCGCCTCCCGAGAGGCTCTGGCCCAAGCTGTCGCGGATGTGGGTGACATGAAACTCTTGCATCAGGTGCTCCAACTCCACTTCCCGGTCCTGACGGCCGAGATCGGCCCGCAATTCCAGCACCGCCTTGATGTTTTCCGCCACCGTGAGCTTGCGGAAGACCGAGGCCTCCTGGGGCAGATAGCCGATCCCCAAACGCGCGCGCGCGTGCAACGGAAGACGGGTCACCTCGGCATCATCGAGCATAATGCGCCCGTGGTCGCAAGGTACCAATCCCACCACCATGTAAAAGCAGGTGGTCTTGCCGGCGCCATTCGGCCCCAACAGGCCTACTATCTCACCACTATCGACATGCAGGCCGACATCTTTAACCACCCGGCGGCCGCGATATTGCTTGGCCAGCGCTTCGACGAACAAGCGGCTCATGGGGCAGATCCGGCGGGAGTCGGCGTCGGCGCAGGCGGGGTTTCGCCCTCCGCCGCCCCGGGCATGATGATCACCCGCACCGGGGCCTCGCCCGGGGTGCCGCGCGAGGCGATCACGCGGTCGTGCCGCATATCGAACTCGATCACCCCGCCGCTGAATTCATTGCCGGACTGCCACAGATTGGCGGCACCGCGCATCAGCAAGATGCCCTCTTGGACCCGGTATTCCATGTGGTCGGCCTGCGCGCGGGTTTCCTTTTGCTCGACGGACTTCGACGTAAAACGCACCGGATCGCCCTTGGCCACCACCTTGCGCAACTGCTTGCCTTCGACCGTGACCTCGACCGTCTCGGCCGTCAGCGTCATGCCGCCCTGGGTCATGCGCACATGCCCGGTGTAGCGGCTGACGCCCTTCGGCTCGTCGATCACCACCTGGTCGGCCTCCAGGAACACGGGCTGTTTCATGTCCTCGGCCGCGGCGTGCGCCGTGCCCAGGCCCAGCAGCAGCGCGAGTCCGGCAACGGCATCAAGGAGTCTGGGTTTCATAGATAAACTGCACCTGTTTCGTTAACTCGAGACGGTCATCGCGCAGGTCCAGCCGCAACGAAGCGGCGCTCGCCTTGCCGACACCCGCTTGCTGGGCGTAGACCGGCTGATCGGTGCGCGCCACCTTGTCTTGGAGATTGAGCTGAAGCTCCGCGGTCCGCACCTCCATGTCACTGCCCCCGTCCTGGTCCATGCGGTAGATTCCGACCTCGCCTTCGAGCCAGGCGAGTTGCTGTTTATTATCCAGCCGCCCGCGCTGGGCTTCAATCACCCACAACTCCGCCGCGTCACGATGCAGGCTGATACGCGGGGCGGTGAGCGTGACGGTATCCGAGCGCGGATAATGCTCCATCTGCTGGGCGCCGAGCTGATGCCTGAGCGCGCCTGATTGATCCAGCACCCGCAACTCGAACCGCTTGATGATGTAATCCGGCAGCTCGGCGACCGGCGCGGCCTCTTCCCCGAGCACGATCGTCGGCGTCTTGCGCAACCACCAGCTCATCATGACCAGGAGCAGCAACAGCAGGAACACCAGCGCGCGCCGCGGCGTAATCCAGGAGGCGATCATCTCAGGCCGGCCCCGTCGCCCATCTCAGCCGAGGTAGCGACTGAGTTGGGCCTCGAGCGTGCCTTGCGCCTCCATGATCAGCTCGCACAGGTCGCGCGCCGCGCCACGGCCGCCGCCACTGGGCGTCTGCCAGTGCGCGTGCTTCTTGACCCAGTGATGGGCGTCCTGCACCGCCACCGCCAGGCCGACCTTGGTCATGATAGGCAGATCCACCACGTCATCGCCGACGTAGGCCACCTGGTCGGCGCGCACGCCGAGTTTTTCGATCAGCGCCTCAAAGGCTGGCAGCTTTTCCAGCCGCCCCTGATAGACATGCTCGATGCCGAGATTGGCCATGCGATGGACCACCACCTGCGAGGTGCGGCCGGTGATGATGCCGATCTCCACACCGGTCTGCTTGAGCATCTTCATGCCATGGCCGTCGCGGGAGTGAAAGGCCTTGATCTCCTGGCCGTCGTCGCAGACATACAGACTGCCGTCGGTCAGCACCCCGTCGACATCGAAGACCGCCAATTTGATCCGCTTCGCCCGCTCCAGAATGTCCTGCATGTGTTATTCGCCTCGTTGTTTTTGCTCAGACCACGCCTGCCCGCAGCAGGTCATGCATATTGAACGCGCCGACCAGGCCCTTGTGCTCGTCGACCACCGGCAGCGCGTTGATCTTGAACTGTTCCATCATCTTCAGCGCCTCGGCCGCCAGCATGTGGGGGCGCGCGACGCGGCAGTTGCGCGTCATGTGGTCGGCCACGCGAATGCGGTGCACGTTGACCTCGCCGTGATCGAGCACGCGGCGCAGATCACCGTCGGTGAACACGCCCAGCACGTTGTTCTGCGCATCGACCATGACCACCATGCCCAGCCCCTTGCGCGTCATCTCAACCAAGGCCTCGCCAAGGAAAGCCTCCGCCGCCACCTTCGGGATGGCCTCGCCGCGGTGCATGATGTCGCTGACGTGCAGCAACAGCCGCCGCCCGAGGCTGCCGCCGGGATGCGAGAGCGCGAAATCCTCCGCGGTAAAGCCGCGGCTCTCCAGCAGCGAGACGGCCAGCGCATCGCCCATCGCCAGGGCGGCGGTGGTGCTCGCCGTGGGGGCAAGACCGAGCGGACAGGCCTCCTTGGCGACACTCACATCGAGGTGCACATTGGCCTCGGTGGCCAGCGTCGAGCGTGCATTGCCCGTCAGCGCGATCAGCGGCACGCCCAGGCGACGGATGATCGGCAGGATGGTGAGGATCTCACCGGTCTCGCCGGAATTGGAAAAGGCCATGACCACATCCTTGGCGGTGATCATACCGAGGTCGCCGTGGCTAGCCTCGCCGGGGTGGACGAAAAACGCCGGGCTGCCGGTGCTGGCCAGCGTGGCCGCCACCTTGCTGGCGATATGCCCCGACTTGCCCATGCCGATGACCACGATGCGCCCTTCGCACTTGAGCATGTATTCGCAGGCGCGCACGAACCCCTCGTCGATGCGCCCCATCAGGGCGGAGACCGCATCGGCCTCGGTCTTGAGCACCGCGCGCGCCAAATCCTGGAGCTTCTGCCGGTCCATGCTACGCCTCCGCCTCGGGATTACCCGATTCACGCCGTCGAGCCGCCCCAGGGGCGCACCCGTCGCACTTGATATTCGCCGTCTTGATCCGTGTATCCTGCATCGATGTACCGTAGTCGCGCGCCATCAGGCAGCCTGAATTCATCCGCGCATCATAGCACAGCGCCGCCTGCACCTGCGGCATCACGCCATGTATTCCCAGGCGATGCCGGCAAAGATCGCCAGGCCGACCCAATTGTTGTTCTTGAACGCCTTGAGGCAGCCGGGTGTTTCGCGCGCGTAGATCAATTTGTGCTGGTACAGCATCAACCCCGCCGCCGCCAGCAGCCCGAGATGATAGTAGCTGCCCAGGCCGACCTTGCGCCCGGCCGCGAGCAACGTGAACACCATGATGACCTGCAGCGCGCCGATCATAAAGCGGTCCGCCTCACCGAAGAGGATGGCGGTGGACTTCACCCCGATGCGCAGGTCCTCCTCCCGGTCCATCATGGCGTAAATGGTGTCGTAAGCCGTGGCCCACACCACCGTCGCCAGCAACAACAGCCAGGCGACCGGCGGCACCGCCCCGGTCACCGCGGCAAAGGCCATCGGCACGCTCCAGCCGAAGGCCAAGCCCAGAAACACCTGCGGCAGATACGTATAGCGCTTCATGAAGGGATAGATCGCCGCCAGCAGCACCGCCACCAGCGATAGCAGGATCGTCAACTGGTTGAGGGTGAGCACCAGCGCGAACGCCAGCAGGCACAGGATCGCAAACAACACCAGCGCCTCTTGCTTGCCGACCTCGCCGCTGGCGATCGGCCGGTCCTTGGTGCGTTCGACGTGCGGATCGAACCGGTGATCGGCGATGTCATTGAGCACGCAACCCGCCGAACGCATCAAGATCACCCCGCACACAAAAACTACCAAAATGTGTGTCTCCGGCACGCCCTTGGCCGCTATCCACAGCGCCCACAGGCAGGGCCACAACAACAGGAAGATGCCGATCGGGCGATGGAGCCGCATCAGCCGCAGATAGTTCAACAGACGGGACATCAACGCCCCTCCGATGGATTTTGCATACTCATCTCACGATCCTTGCCCGGACTCGCGCTCCTCGAGCGCCGGCAGAAAGATTTCACTCACCAACAAGGGCTTGCCGCCAAGATAAAACAGCGAACGCCGCCCCCACAATTCCTCCGGCGCGCCCGCGCCGGCCGCGGCGGCCTCGCGATAGACCGCATGCGCGGCCAGCAAACGCGCCACCTGCACCGGCCCGCGCCGCATGGACTTGTCCGCGAACAACACCTCGCCGAGCGGCCTGCTTCCGAGATGCGCCAGCCGTTTGACCGGGCCCCTCAAGGTTGGAAACGGGATCACGGTGCGCGCGTACACCAAGGGTTGCAACCCGCATTGCAGACATACCTGGCGCACCAGTCCGTGCTCACCGGCGCGCATCCCGAGACAGGCCGCCTCATCCGGCAGCGGACGTTCCCGCCGCTGCGACATCACCCGCACCCGGAAGGATTGCGGACAACGCCGGCGCAGGCGCTTGGTCAGCGAAGACTCATCGAACAACCAGCCGCGCAATCCCCGCGGGATGCGCGCCGATAGCAGCGCCGCTTTCCCGCTCCAGCGCGGAAACGCCAATCCAAACCGGATTTTTTCTAACATAAAGTTGACGCGACCCGCCCCGCCCAAAGGCGCAAATTATTGCATGTCGATGCGCGCATGATAACCGGCCATCCCTCTCAGAGCACAGAAAAATGAGCAATTTTGGCATGCTTGACAGCCACAGTCCCCCAATGGCATAAGAATTTACCCCTTGCATCACTACAATCACAAAAGGGGATGTAGCTAGTTAGGGAAGAGAGGCCTTCACACCAGTGCCGACTTCCTCCGCAAAAACAAACCATCACTCAATTTGGAGGAACCAGATGAAATCATTCTTGCTAACCATGCCCGCTGTTGCCGCGATTCTGCTCTCGGGCGCCGCTCACGCCGACCTGGAACTGGCCAAGAAGAGCGGCTGCATGGCTTGCCACGCCGTCGACAAAAAAGTCGTCGGTCCCGCCTGGCAAGACGTCGCCGCCAAATACAAGGGCGACTCGTCTGCCAAGGCTACCATCGTCAGCAGCCTGGAAAACGGCAGCCGCGGCAAGTGGGGCCAGGTGCCGATGCCCGCGCAAAAGCGCCTGACCGCCGAAGAGCGCGACAAGCTGGCCGAGTACGTCATTTCACTGGCCGAGTAAGCGCTCGCCGCTTCCACAGCGCAAAAGGCCGGCATTCGCCGGCCTTTTCGTTTCTGAATAATTACATCATCAACCCAGCCAGATCTCACGACCCGTTTTGTCGATACGCTTTTGCAGGATGCGTTTGAAGACGTTCGGGTCTTTGATGTGGGTAAGCTCGCCGTCGCGCGGGAAGATCTGGTCCTGCAGCCGTGAGAGCCAGAAGCGCAGCGCCGCGGCGCGCAACATCACCGACCAGGCCAGATGCTCGTCCTCGCCCATGGGCCGCACGTGCTGGTAGGCCTGCAACAGCACCCGGGTCTTGTCCACCTCGAGGTTGCCCAGCGCATCGCAGCACCAATCATTGACCGTGATCGCCAGGTCATAGAGCAACACATCGTTGCAGGCGTAATAGAGATCGATCACGCCGGTCAGCGTGTCGCCGTTGAACAGAGCGTTGTCGCGGAACAGGTCGGCGTGGATCACCCCGCGCGGCAGGTGCGCGTGCCGATGTCCGGCCTGGAACTCCAGCTCGGCCTGCAACAGCGCGGCATCTTCGCTGGAGAGGTGCGGCAGCACGCTTTTCGCGGTGACCGCCCACCAGTGCGGGCCGCGATCGTTTTCCCGGCGGCCGGCAAAATCCCGCCCCACGCGGTGCAGCTTCGCCATGCAACCGCCGATGGCGGCGCATTGGGCGAGACTCGGCTGCTCCACCCCGGCGCCGGGCAGCCGCGCCACCAGGGCCGCGGGCTTGCCGTTAAGCTGGCGCAGGTAATGACCGACGTGATCGGCCACGGGATGGGCGGTGGGCACGTCGTGCTCGGCCAGATAGGCCATCAGATCGAGAAAATAGCCGAGCTCGTCGAATTTGAGCGTCTCGAAGAGGGTGAGCACGTATTGTCCGCGCTCGGTGGTGACGAAGAAATTGGTGTTGACGATGCCGGCGCTGATGCCCTTGTGTTCGATCAGTGCGCCCAACGGATAATTTGTTAGAAAGGCCTCGAGCTGCTCCCGCGAGACCGGGGTATAAACCGACATAAATCCTACCGCAATTCTTTTACCACTTGAGCAACACCCACGATGGGATCATGACATCCGGATCGAGATCGTTCCTGCGCCGGTCGAGCAGACCGTCGCCGTCGGCGTCGACCAGATAATAGGGCCTGCCCTTTCTGGGTGTCACCTTAATCATATAGAGCTGACCGTTCAAGCGATATTCCTCTATCACGTTCTTGCCGTCCTCGACGATGGTCACCGTCGGCGCGAGGACCTCTTCTTCCTCCGGCACCTCGGCGGCCTCTTCCTGGGCCAGGACCGGCGAGACGAGCAGCGTCAAGACAAAACCCAAGCAAATGCGCATGACATCGTTCCTAAAAATTTAGAGATTCAACAGGAGATCCTGCTCCTCCGCGGACGGCTCGAATCCCCGGTGTTCATAATGATGGAATATAGCATCCACGACCGCCTTCGGATCATCGATTACCTGAATCAGGTCCAGATCCTCCGGGCTGATCATCCCTTCGCCAAGCAGCGGGCCTTTGATCCAGCTTATCAGCCCTTCCCAGAACGGCGAACAGACCAGAATCACCGGAATGCGCCGCGTCTTGTTGGTCTGGATCAGGGTCAGGATCTCGGCCAGCTCATCAAGGGTGCCGAACCCGCCCGGCATAACGACGTAGGCCGCGGCATATTTCACAAACATCACCTTGCGCGAGAAGAAATGGCGGAAGTGCAGCGAGATGTTCTGGTACTGATTGCCCTGCTGCTCCTTGGGGAGCTGGATGTTCAGCCCGATGCTAAGCGATTTACCCTCGTAGGCGCCCTTGTTTGCGGCCTCCATGATACCAGGGCCGCCCCCGCTGACGACACTAAAACCTGAATTCGACAGGGTGCGGGCGATCTCCTCGGTCAATTTATAATAGGGATGTTCGGGCGGGGTGCGGGCCGAGCCGAAGATGCTGACCGAGGGCTTGATCTGCGCCAGGCGCTCGAAACCTTCGACAAACTCCGCCATGATCTGGAAGATTTTCCAGGATTCGCGCGTCAGCATGCTATCGTCTATCACATGCGTGGCGGAATGAACGATGTCGCGATGACTCATATAAACCTTTTAACGACTTCAGCGTGAAATGAACGAACAAAAGAAACCTTTGATCCTGGTCGACGGCTCATCCTACCTGTATCGGGCCTTCCATGCCATGCCCAGTCTCACCAATTCCAAGCATGAGCCCACCGGCGCGGTCTACGGCGTAATCAATATGCTGCGCCGGCTGCTCAAGGATTACCAGCCGGAGCTGATGGCCGTGGTCTTCGATGCCAAGGGCAAGACCTTCCGCGACGATCTCTATCCAGAGTACAAGGCACACCGCCCGCCGATGCCGGAAGAACTGCGCGCACAGATCGAGCCGCTGCACGCGATCATTCGCGCCATGGGCATCCCGATCCTGGTCGTCGACGGCGTGGAGGCCGACGATGTCATCGGCACGCTCACCGCGCAGGCCAGCGCGCAGAGCCTCGACACCGTCGTCTCCACCGGCGACAAGGACATGGCGCAGCTGGTCAACCAGCACATCACGCTGATCAACACCATGACCGACACCACGCTCGATCCCAAGGGCGTGGCGGAGAAATTCGGCGTACCGCCGGAGCGGATCATCGATTATCTCACGCTGATCGGCGATACCTCGGACAACATCCCCGGCGTCCCCAAGGTCGGCCCCAAGACCGCGGTGAAGTGGCTAGAGCAATACGGCTCGCTCGACAATATCATCGCCCATGCCGAGGAGATCAGCGGCAAGATCGGCGAAAACCTGCGCGCAAGCCTCGCGCACCTACCGCTCTCGCGCACCCTGGTGACCATCAAGTGCGATGTCGCGCTCGACTTCGGCCCCGCACAGCTGCACCTACAACCGTCCGATCAGGAGGCCTTGAAACAGCTGTTTCAGCGCATGGAGTTCAAGACCTGGCTTGCGGAACTGCTGAACAGCTCCGAGAGCGTTGCCGCCGAAGCGCAAAGCGCGCCACCGGCCGCCAACCATTATCAGATCGTCCTGAGCGAAGCGGAGTTCCAGTCCTGGCTCTCCCGACTTCGGCAGGCCGAACTCTTCGCCTTCGACACCGAGACGACCAGCCTCGATTACATGGAAGCGCGCGTGGTCGGGG
This sequence comes from Pseudomonadota bacterium, assembly GCA_040752855.1. Lineage (GTDB taxonomy): Bacteria > Pseudomonadota > Gammaproteobacteria > RBG-16-57-12 > RBG-16-57-12 > JBFMHP01. The sequence goes on from JBFMHP010000026.1 coordinate 37,592, forward strand.
TGTCGTTTGCCATCACACCCGGCGAAGCCGCCTACGTCCCGTTTGGGCATGATTATCTCGGTGTGCCGGCCCAGCTCGACAAACAATACGTCTTGAACCAACTGCGCCCCTTGCTCGAAGACCCCGACCGTCCCAAGGTGATGCAAAACCTCAAATACGACATGAGCGTGCTAACCAACGAAGGCATCACCCTGCGCGGCGTGCGTTTTGACACCATGCTGGAGTCCTACGTGCTCGACAGCACCGCCAGCCGCCACGACATGGACTCGCTCGCGCTCAAATACCTCGGCCACAAGACCATCCTGTTCGAGGACATCGCCGGCAAGGGCAAGGGCCAGCTTTCCTTCAATCAAATCGACATCGCTCAGGCCGGCCCATATGCCGCCGAGGATGCCGACATCACCCTGCGTCTGCACCAGACCCTTTGGCCCAAACTCACCGAAAGCGCGGGGCTCCAACGGGTGTTTGACGAGATCGAGATGCCGCTCGCCCCGGTGCTCTCGCGCATGGAGCGCCACGGCGTGCTGATCGACGCGCGGCAACTGCGGCAACAAAGCGCGGAACTCACCACGCGCATCGCCGAGTTGGAACAAAGCGCCTATGCCGTGGCCGGCGAGGAATTCAATCTCGGCTCGCCCAAGCAATTGCAGGCCATTCTGTTCGACAAGCTCCAATTGCCGGTGCTGGAGAAAACCCCCACCGGCCAGCCCTCCACCGCCGAATCGGTCTTGCAGGAACTGGCGGAAGAAGGCTTCGAACTGCCGCAGCTGATCCTCGAACACCGCTCGCTCAGCAAGCTCAAGTCCACCTACACCGACAAGCTGCCCGAGCAGATCAATCCCCGCACCGGCCGCGTGCATACCTCGTATCAGCAGGCCGTGGCCAGTACCGGGCGGCTCTCCTCCAGCGACCCGAATCTGCAAAACATCCCCGTGCGCACCGAACAGGGCCGGCGCATCCGCCAGGCCTTCATCGCCCCGCCGGGGCACACCCTGGTCGCAGCCGACTATTCCCAGATCGAGCTGCGCATCATGGCCCATCTCTCGGGCGATGCCGGCCTGCTGGCGGCGTTTCAGAGCGGCACCGACGTCCACCGCGCCACCGCCGCCGAGGTCTTCGGGGTTGCGCCGGATCAGGTCGACAACGAACAACGCCGGCGCGCCAAGGCGATCAACTTCGGCCTGATCTACGGCATGTCGGCCTTCGGACTGGCCCGCCAGCTCGACATCGGCCGCAGCGAGGCCCAGGGCTATGTCGATCTCTACTTCCAGCGCTACCCCGGCGTGAAGGCCTACATGGACACCATCCGCGCCCAGGCCCACGAGCGGGGTTATGTGGAGACCGTCTTCGGCCGACGCCTGTATCTGCCGGAGATCAACTCGCGCAACATGCAGCGGCGCCAATACGCCGAGCGCACCGCGATCAACGCCCCGATGCAGGGCACCGCCGCCGACATCATCAAGCGCGCCATGATCCGGTGCGATGCCTGGCTGGCCGAGCATCCCACGATCGGCCGCATGATCATGCAGGTGCACGATGAACTGGTCTTCGAGATCGCCGACGAGCATCTCGCGGAGGCGATGCCGGCGATACGCGCGCGGATGGAAGAAGTCGCCGCCCTCAGCGTGCCCCTGGTGGTGGACATTGGCACGGGACGCAATTGGGACGAGGCACATTGAGCGCCGCGGGAACTTTTTCCCTCACCGGCGGTCTTTTTGTAGTGACAGTGTGATCATTTGGCAGCCTGCCACCCCCGGCAGGCATCGCCCAGCCCCAACAACCCCCGTTGGGGCTTTTTATTGATCCGGCAAAAATATTTGCCCACGCATGTGAACTTTCGGAAACACGGCGAGTCTCATTTAACGTTGTAAAAATATTCCGCCTCACCCCCTTGGCGGAATACCCCCAAACCCCGGCACCCCCCCCTCGCCGGGGTTTTCTTTTTTTTTAGCCTGATAAAAAAAGCTAAAGGAAAATGGAGATCCTCCGAAACATCTTTAGCTTTTTGATTGACCATCCTTGAATAAGAACAATAACGATCCCGCCTTGACCGGCGGGGCCCCCTGAAGCCTCGACACCCCCCCTTGTCGAGGCTTATTTATTTGATCCCGCAACCGCCTCGTCCCCATAGCCCAGCCAGAGATCCAACCGTGCCTGCGCCTCCTCGATGCCGACGCGATCCAGCGCGGAAAACAGCTGCACGCTCACGGGATTCTCGAATGCAGACAAGCGCTTGCGCACGGAAAGCAAGGTGGCGCTCGCCTGCCCGCGCTTGAGCTTGTCGCTCTTGGTCAGCAATATGTGTACCGGCATGCCGACGGCAGCACACCAACCCAGCATCTGCTCGTCGTAGGCCGTCAAGGGATGGCGGATATCCATCACCAACACCAGCCCGCACAACACCTGCCGGGTGCGCAGATAGGTCTCGAGCAAATCCTGCCATTGCCGCTTGATGGCCTCCGGCACCTGGGCATAGCCGTAGCCGGGCAGGTCCACCAGACGGCGGTCGTCATCGAGCTGAAAATAATTGATCATCTGGGTCCGGCCGGGGGTCTTGCTGGTGCGCGCCAGCCCCTTGATGTTGGTCAGCGCGTTGATTGCACTGGATTTCCCCGCGTTGGAGCGGCCGGCAAAGGCGACCTCGCGCCCGGCCTCGGGGGGCAGCTGGCCCAGATTCGCCACGCTCAACATAAATCTGGCGCGGTTATAAGCAGGATTCATCAGGAGATTTCTCTTCGGTAACCAAGCATTATACTCGGTGTAAAACGGTTGACGCCGGCCATTTAACTACAATACCCTTTCTACGCTAATGCCTCGTGCCCCAGGCAAAGAGCTTTTTAGAATCAACCCCCCGTTCCCAGGAAAGTATCGTGAGCGTTGCACAGGATATCACATCCGCAAGAAGTCATTTTCAAGCGATACTCGCCGGCGTATTCCTCGCGTTGGCCGCATGCGCGGCTGCCGCGGCAGGAGATCCGAAAGCCGGCGAGATCAAGGCCCTGGCCTGCCAGGTCTGTCACGGCCCCAAAGGCGTCAGCACCAATCCGCTCTATCCGATCCTGGCCGGGCAGCACGCCGAATATCTGGAGCGACAATTGCGCCACTTCCGCGACAAATCCCGCATCGATGCCGTCATGAATGAAATGACCCAGAAGCTCACTGACAAGGACATTCAGGACTTGGCCAGTTACTTCGCAAACGCTAAATAAGTAGTGCAACCACAAAAAAACGCTGGAGAGAGAAGGAGCTGAATCATGATCAAAATCGCGATTGCCACCCTGCTCATGCTGGGGATGAGCACAGGCGCCCACGCCGGGAATCCGCAGGCCGGAGAAGAAAAATCCGCCGCCTGCCAGGGATGTCATGGCGTCGACGGCAACAGCCCGACCGGCATCTGGCCGTCGCTGGCCGGACAAAAGCCGCAGTATCTCGTTCAACAACTGCTGGACTTCCAGTCCGGGGCCCGCAAAAACGAGACCATGGAACCCATGGCCGCCGGCCTGAGCAAAGAGGACATGGAAGACATCGCCGCCTATTTTGCCAAGCAGAAAGTCGTTCCGGCCGGCAGCGACGCCGACGCCAAGCTCATCAGCCGCGGCATGCACATCTATAAGGCCGGCAATATCGAAACCAATCTGGCCGCCTGCGCCGGCTGTCACGGCCCCGACGCCAAGGGCAACGGCCCGGCCAAATTCCCCGCGCTGGCCGGCCAGCAGGCCGAGTACATCGTTGCGCAGTTCGACAGCTTCAAGCACTCGACCCGCAGCAACGACATGAACGGGATGATGCGCGACATCGCCGCGCGCATCAGCGAGGACGACCTCGCGGCGGTGGCCGCCTATCTGGCGAACCTGGGCAAATAGCCTTGCTCAATACCAAACAAAAAGGCGGTCTGATGACCGCCTTTTTGTTTGCGTCTATTTCACCGGCTCAGCGCTTGCCCGTGCCGTAGAAATACTCGGAGAAGGTCGCCACATCATAGCTGACGCGCCGGATCAAGTGATCGAGGCTGATGATGGCGTGCTCCAGCAGATTCACCGCGATGTACGGATGCTCGACGCGCAGCCGCTGATACATCGGCCGCGAGAGCTTGAGCAGCTGGGTATCATCCGACATGGCCTTGAGGCTGACCAACCGCGGCTTGCGATCGAAGAACGACATCTCACCCATCAGCTCGCCCACGCACATGCGCCCGACCTCGGTTTCTTGCCCGCCCTTCTCATGAAACAGCGCGGCCTCGCCCTTGATCACGAAATACAGCGCCTCGCCCACATCGCCCATCCGCGCGATGACATCGCCCTTGTGCACGTGTACCAGCTCGGTGTAATCCAGCAGTGTGCGCACTTCGTTGATCGTCAACGACTCACACAGATATTGCTGGTTCATGAATTGGGCAAGATCAATCTTTTCATTCGACATGGCAGCCGTCCTCGTTGCTTTGAATTCGTACCATAATAGCACTCCCCGATCGGCAACAGCAGCATGGCATCTGTGCGCCGCGCCACAGTTCTTTGCGCCTCGTTCAGAATCCATTCACCACTTGCCGGAAAAATGATGTCGATGCCCTCGCCGATCGCCCACCGCCGTGTTGCGTTTGCGGTTTGATTTGGATAGTCTGGCGAAGACATCAAGTATTGTCGGAGAACACGATGAAACGCTTCTTGCTTTTGTGCCTGATCCCCTTCACCACACTGGTTTTCCCCATGGCGGCAACCGCCGCGGAATTCGAGGAAGGTGTCGACTACGAGGTGTTGTCCAACCCCGTGCCGACCAACACCGGCAACAAGATCGAGGTGCTGGAATTCTTCTGGTACGGCTGCCCCCACTGCTACAACTTCGAGCCCGTCCTCAAGCGCTGGCAAGAGACCATGCCCAGTGATGTCGAATTGATCAAACAACCGGCCATCTTCCGCCCGGAATGGGATCTACAGGCGCGCGCATATTTCGCCGGTCAGGCGCTCGGCGTGCTGGATAAATCCCACGACGCGATGTTCACCGCCATGCACGAGATGAGAAAGCCGCTGAACACCGAGGCGCAGATCCTGGAGGTATTCAAGGGGATCGGCGTAAGCGAGGCGGATTTCGCCCGCGCCTTCAAATCCTTCGCCGTGGAAAGCAAGGTGCGCCGTGCCCGCGAGCTGCATAAAACCTATGGCGTGGATTCGGTGCCGAATGTCATCGTCGGCGGCAAGTATCGCACCAATGCCAGTCTGGCCGGTGAGAACAAGAACGTCATCAAGGTGGTGGATTTCCTGATCAAGAAGGTCCGGGCCGAGTCCAAGAAGTAAGCCCGCGAGACGAAAGACATCCCATTGATGAAAGCCGCGCAACTGTTCGTAAAGTGCCTGGAGAATGAGGGCGTCGAGTATATCTTTGGCATCCCCGGGGAAGAGAACCTCGACCTCATGGACGCCCTGCTCGACTCCAACATCCGGTTCATCACCACGCGCCACGAACAGGGCGCGGCCTTCATGGCCGATGTCTATGGGCGGCTGACCGGGCGGGCCGGCGTGTGCCTGGCCACCCTCGGCCCCGGCGCGACCAACCTGGTCACCGGCGTCGCCGATGCCAATATGGACCACGCCCCGGTCGTGGCCATCGCGGGACAGGCTAGCACCCATCGCCTGCACAAGGAATCCCACCAGGTGCTCGACTTGGTGCAGATGTTCCAGCCGATCACCAAATACGCCAGCCGCGTGATGGAGCCCGAGACCATCCCCGAGGTGGTGCGCAAGGCCTTCAAGCTGGCCCAAACCGAAAAAACCGGGGCAACCTTCATCGAGTTCCCGGAAAACATCGCCAAGATGCCCATCGAGGCGGCTCCCTTGCGCGTCAAGCACCCCACCCTGCCCGAACCGGCGCAAGACCGGGTAGAGCTGGCCGCCAAACTGATCTCCGATGCCAAGCTGCCCATCATCCTGGCCGGCAACGGTGTGATCCGTGCCAAGGCCTGGTCACAGCTGGCGGATTTCGCCACCAAGCTCAACATCCCGGTGGCCAACACCTTCATGGCCAAGGGCGTGATCCCGTTCAAGCACCCGATGGCGCTGGGCAGCGCCGGCCTGCAATCCAAAGATTATGTCACCTGCGGTTTCGACCAGGCCGATCTGATCATCTGCATCGGTTATGATCTGGTGGAATACCATCCCCACCTCTGGCACCCCACGGGCGATCGCAAGATCGTCCACATCGACATGAGCCAGAGCGAGGTCGACGCCAGCTATACGGTCGATGTCGGCGTCATCGGCGATATCAAGCACAGCCTGCTGCGCATCGCCGAGCTGGCCACCCCGCACCAGGGCCATCGCATGCGCCCGCTGCGCACGGCGCTGATCGAGGAGATGAAGCAGCACGCCAATGACGACTGCTGTCCGGTCAAGCCGCAGAAGATCATCTGGGATCTGCGCACCGTTCTGGATCTGGAGGACATCGTGATCTGCGATGTCGGCGCGCACAAAATGTGGATGGCGCGCATGTTCCGCTGCGAAATCCCCAACACCTGCATCATCTCCAACGGTTTCGCCAGCATGGGCATCGCCGTGCCGGGGGCCATCGCCGCCAAGCTTGCCTTCCCGCAGCGCAAGGTGGTAGCGGTGACGGGGGACGCCGGCTTTCTGATGAACTCCCAGGAGATCGAGACCGCCATGCGCCTCAAGGTCCCGATGGTCATCCTGATCTGGAACGACTGCGGCTACGGGCTGATCGAATGGAAGCAGCTCAACCAGTTCGGCCGCCCCGCCCACGTCCATTTCACCAACCCCGATTTCGTCAAATATGCGGAATCGTTCGGCGGCAAGGGCTATCGGGTCGAAAGATCTGACCAGTTGGTGCCGATACTAAGGCAAGCCCTGGCCGACGACACCGTCAGCATCATCGATTGTCCGGTCGACTACAGCGAAAACGTCAAGCTCACCGAGAAGCTGGGCGAGATGGTCTGCCTGATCTGACCGGCGGTTGCCTCCAGTGGAGCGGCCGCCCTGAGGTTCGGCCGGCATCATTCAACCCTGGAGATAACGCAGGTCACGCATGTTGGACGACGCCGATAAACTCAAGCGCGAAATCGAGCATTGGAAAAAGAAGTATTTCGCCGCCGTGGAACAGGGGGAGACCCTGGAAAAACAGCACGCCGAGGCCGAGACGCTGTTCCGGCGCCTGCTGATCCAACTCAGTCTCGCCACCGAAGGCCGTGACAAGAGACTCGACGCCCTGCTGGAAAAGCTGCGCAGCGATGCGCGCGGCGACCGCAAGCTGCTCCACCTCGGAAACGACATCCAACAGATCAACGACCGCGCCAGCGAACTCGAAAAAGAGCGCAAGGGTATCGCCTATCGTCCCGTGCACGAGGTGCTGGGCGAGCTGTTCCAGAAGGTCTCGCTGCCCGGTGAACACGGCAAACAAGTCAAAGCCATCGCCCAGAAGCTTGCCGCGCGCGATGCGCCCGCCCAGCTGCCCGGCATCCTCGATGACATCCAACGCCTCATCGATACTCTGGCCCAGCCCCCGGCCGCACCGGCTGATTCCGCAAGCTCGAAGGGCTTGCTCGGCCGCTTGTTCGGCAGCCCTGCGCCTGCGGAGGAACCGCCCAAGCCGAACCCAACTGCCAAACCATCCCCCACGCCAGCGCCGATACGCGTAACCGACTCGCAACCCGCCGAGGACCGGCTCAATCCAGCGGTCCTGGGTCAATTCCTCGATCTCGTCCAGGTGCCCGAACCGCTTGTTACATCGGTCAGCGAGATCCGCCAAGGCCTCAAGCGAGCAACCACTAATGACGACGTACTTCGCCTGACCCGGCAACTGGCCCAGATCTTGTCCGGCGCCACCACAACCCACCCGAAAACCGATACGCCGGTCAAACCCGCCACCCTCGCCCTCGCACAGGAGATGCTGCTGGAACTCATCGACCGTCTGACCCTGCCCGAGGAACTTGCATCACAGCAACGCAGCCTGCGCGAACGGATTGAGTCCGACTTCGCGCAGGACGAAATCCATGACATTATCGAAACACTGGCCAATCTGATCGGCGAAGCCCAATCCTTCAGTCGTTCGCAACGCGAGGATCTCGAGGGATTCCTGAAGCTGATCACCGATCACCTGCTCGAGATCGACAAGAATCTGGGCACGACGCAGGAGCAACAGCGTGACGCGCGCGCGAGCGGCCGCATGCTCGATACCGAAGTGCGCGCCCAGGTCGAGGGCATCCAGGACTCGGTCGCCAAGGCGACCCAGCTGGAGGAACTGAAACTTCATATCGCCAAGCGCCTCGATGCCATCCGCGGCCACCTCAAGACCTTCAACGACGCCGAGGAGCGCCGGCATGAGTCGATGCAATCTGAGATGAGCGCGTTGCGCGCGCGCCTCGGCCAGCTCGAAACCGAATCGCAACGGCTGCGCGAACACCTCAAGCAACAGCAGGATGCGGCCTTGCGCGATGCGTTGACCGGCCTCTACAACCGGCATGCCTACGAGGATCACCTCACCCACCTCTTCAGCCGCTGGCAGCGCGATCGCAAGCCGCTGGTCATCGCCGTGTGGGACATCGACCACTTCAAGCGCATCAACGATGAATACGGGCATCAGGCGGGAGACAAGGCGCTCAAGGTCGTCGCCAAAATGCTCAACAGCCGCTTGCGCCAGTCCGATTATGTCGCCCGCTACGGCGGGGAGGAATTCGTCACCTTGATCGTCGACTGCGCGCTGGCCGAGGCGATCAAGATCGCCGACTTGTTGCGCGCCTCCATTGAAAAAACCGAGTTCCACTACAGCGGGCAGCAGGTGCCGATCACCATCTCCTGCGGCTTAGCGGAATTCAAGGAAGGCGACACCCCGGAGGGCGTGTTCAAACGCGCTGACGATGCGCTCTATCATGCGAAGAAAAACGGGCGCAACCGCTACGCCACCGAACTCGATCTTTGATTGCGGCCAAAACCGCTTACCGCAACCTGGACCAGCCGGGCATCGGTGGCGGTACAGAGGTTCGGGACCGCGACACCACCAGCCGCGCGTGCGGTTACACACGCGTCTTGCGGCCATCCGATGATAGGCGGTGGTGATCGGGGATTGATCAGCCTTTGCTGAGTTGGCACATTTCGCGTTTGGCGAGGGCGTCGGCCCGATTCCAGGGGAGCTTGGCCAGGAGATTGGCCAGGGGGCAAAACCCCGTCATTCCCGCCAGCAGCAATCCAGCGCCAGTGAATACCGCCCCGTAGGCAAAGCGTGGATCAATCGTCACCGCCAACACCGCAAACATCAGGGTAAGCGTGCCCACCACCAGCTGCACTTGGCGCATCAGGGGCAAGGGCGCCCTAACCTTGCGCGACACCACCGGCTGGCCTTCCTTTTTCCAGCGGATGATGCCGCCTTCATACACCTGATAGGTATGGGCGTCGTTGAATCCCAGCCCCTTGGCCATCGAGTGCGCCTGCACCGCCCGCGCGCCGCTGCGGCACATGATCAGGATATTGCGCTCGCCGAGCTGGTTGAGGATTCCCGGCGCCATACTGGCAAACGACGACAGCGGGATATTGATGGAATCCGGGATATGTTCAGCGGAAAATTCGTCTTCTTCGCGGACATCGATGATCACTTGGTTCATACACCCATCTCACTTCAACATGACGTTGACCCATGATACCACACCCTCACGGGGGCTCGGGGCATCAGAACATAATGATAAACCGCTCATTCCATTGGTTATTTTAACCCCGGCCATTTTCTGGAATAATGATCGCAGCGGTGTTGCTCAGAAGTTACCGTTGCATATTTCACAAAATCCAAATTCGGCGACCCGATGGCAGGCGCCATGGGCAATCCATCAAGCCTAGGAGGAAGACAACGATGAGGGACTTGGCATTGATATACACTGCACCACTGCTCACGCTGCTGCTGGCGGCATGTGCAGAAAGCGGCGGCAGCAATGAGGCCGCCACCAACGAATCACTGGTAACCAAGGCGAAACTGCTGGACCTGGCCAATCGCAACGGCTGCTTCGAATGCCACGCCATCGACCGCACCGTGGTCGGCCCGTCCTGGTCGGACATCGCCAAGAAATACCCCAACTCCTCGCAGCAGCGCGCCAGCCTCATCGCCAACATCAAAAACGGCAGCAAGGGTACCTGGGGCAACAAGGTCATGCCTCCGAACAGCCCAAAGGTCGCGGATGCCGACATCGAGCAATTGGTCGACTATATCCTCTCGCTGGACAACGATTGAGCCTATCCCGGCTAAATGAATGCGAAAAGTCGAAGCTCGACACGGATACACTGCAAATCTGCAAAAATATCCGCATGGCAACGCGGATGGCTTTTCAGTAAACTCCGACAAGTTATTCCGGCAGTCAAACACACCGCTAAGCGTAATTCGTCACACAATGCTGGCCCTGCAATTAACACGGACAAGGAGAACACACATGGGAAGTATCCTCGTTAACGCCCCCGATCTTTCAGACAACGATCTCATCTACGACGAAGCCGAGACCCGGCAGATACTCAAATTCTTCTGGCCCAACGACGCGGCCGCGATCGATGCGATGACTATTAATAACGACACGCGCCGCCTCGCGCAAACGGCCCTGATTGCGGCGATCGAGGGGACCTATGCTGTCGGGTACATCCAAAAACTATTCACAGGCGTTGCCCGACCCAGCAAAGGCATAGGCGATCTCGCTAAACGGCTGGCCCGCAATTTTACCCGCCAGTGGTGGCAGCATGCACAGCCGCGGGATCTGGAAGACGTACGAATCTATGACTTCATTCGTGATCAGGTAGCCGGCAACCTGAAGGGACGCCTAAAGGCCATCCAGAATGGCGCAGCACTCCAACGGGGACCCTATTCGTTTCACGCTTACGCCCAGCCAGCCAACAAAATACTCTGGTCCTGAACATGAAACTCAAACACATAGCCGCCTGGGGCCTGGGCATAGTCGCGGCCGGAGCAATCAGTCTATATGGAGTCCTGGTAATCGAAACACGAAGGTATGACCCCTCGTTACTGATATCTTGCCTGAGGGTCAATCCTCCTTTAGCCGCCTGGACCTGCAAACAAGTATTGCTGCACGATGACTTCAAGCAGGAGCATGTCGAAGAACTGAATCGCGTCGCTGGAGTAAAGTTTGCGCTCGCGTTGGAAGACCTGGAGACCGCGGAAAAAATGCTGTTGCTATTCTTGGCCCGTGGCGTGGATATCAACGCCGTGGATGAGGGTGCGAGGAATTGGACTGCCTTATACGTAATGATCGCCGACAACGACATTGCGAGAATACAGATACTGCTGCGGCACGGCGCACGCCTCGACGTGCGCGACACCGGGGGCATGACACCGCTGGACTTTGCCCGTCGATTGCAGGAGAAGTATCCCAACGAACCTCAGCGGGCGGAAGTAGTGCGCATATTGGAAGAAGCCGCAAAGACTCAGGCCGGACTTCCCAAGTGATGCGTTTTTTCGTCGGAGGATTCTCTGTCTACGCGCTGTTGACTTGGAGCCTGATGCATAGATGATTTTCGGAGCAGCGGATGTGTTACCGCTGCTATGTAATCCAGACTTCAGCCACTCCCAATAATTGCCGCTCGGGCGCGCTCAAACCGTTGCTCAAGCTCGACCAGCGCAGCGGGTGAGGTCACGCCTATCCCCCGCCAGCGCCGTTCGAGCATCCGCGCCTCGTCTCGTTTGTCATGCGCCGCGCCGCTCTTCAGTTTCTCCGCCAGCAGTTCAACCTGATATGCCAAGCGCTGCTGCTGCGCCGCTGGCGGCGAATCGATACCAGCGAGGATTTCCATATGCAGGCACAGGCGCTGGCGGTCCACGAGATTGTTTTGCATTGCCTCGCGCGCTTCGGTGAGCGCTTGAGCATCGCCCGCGCGGCAAGCCTCAAGCCGCGCCAGCCCCTGGTGGAAACGTTGACGCAGCAGCGCTTCATCCTCGGCGGCAAGCCCCGGCAATGCATCCCAAGCGCCGGTGAGTTCGGCCTGCGTGAGCGCTTCAGCGGGGCGCCCTTCACAGACGGCTGAAAGCCAAGCCTCGACCTGGCGGCACAGCGCGAGTTTGGAATCTTCCAGCGCTTGGTAGGCCGCCCGCTCGGCCTGAAGCCGCCGCGCATTGGCCTCGGCAAAGGCTTGGCATGCCGCCTGATAACGCGCTTCAATGGCTTGACGTTGCGCCTTGGGCACCTCGCCCGCCTCCTTCCACTGCTGCTGCAACCGGTCAAAATCGGCGCGCGCGCCTTTTAAGGCATCGCCTTCGAGCGCGCCCAGCCGCTCGATCTCGGCGCACAGCGCCTCGCGGCCCGCGAGCTGTTCCTGCAGGGCCTGCATCTTGGCGTCGCGTTGCGCCTGGCGCTCGCCGAACACCGCTCCGCACGCGGCGCGAAACTCCCGCCACAGTTCGCCTTCCTTGTTCGCCGGCCCGATCTCACGCCACTGCACCTGGAGCTGTTTGATCTGTTCGATCGCCGCCGGCAGGGCCAGCTCACCGTTGCGTTGCTTGGCAACGACGGCCTCGGCCTGACGAATCAACGCCTGCTTGGCCTCGAGATGGCGCTTGCGATCCAGGCGCGCGACCTTGCGCAGTTGATCGATGGCATGGTGATAGCGCTGGCTGAGCGGTTTCCATTCACGGTGCGCGACCGAACCCAGCGCGCGCCACTCCTCGTCCGCCACGCGGATGATCTGTTCCAGCGCCTTGATGTCGACCGCCGCGCCCTCGGCGATCTTCTCCGCATACAGCCGCTCGAGATTGGCGCACACCGCCTCGCGCGCCGCCTTGTTCGCCTGCTGGCGCGCACGCTCATCGCTAAATCGGCCTTGGCAGATCTCATGGATCGCGTTGCAGGCCGCGTCAAAACGCTGCCAGACCTCAGACGTCTGATCGACCTCGCGCGTGTCGTACTGGCGCCATTCGCGCCGCGCCTCCTTGATGCGTTCGACCGCCAATTTCGGATCGATCTCATTGCCTTCGACTTGCAGCTGCTGCGCAAGCCGTTCCATGTCCTCGCACAACGTCACTCGCGCCGGCACATTCGACCACTCACGCCAGTCCTCAAGCTCGCGCACCTGGTTGAACGCCGCATGGAAGCGTGTCGCAAGTTTGTCGCTCTTCAGTCGTTGCGATTGCGCCTCATCGAAACCCTGCAGGAGTTTCTGGCCGCGGCGCGCCCAATTCGCCGCCGCCTTGAAACGCCCCTCCGCCAGGGCCTGTTCGAGTGACGGCACCAGGGATTTGAATTCTTTGACATCGGCCTCGCGCTGTTGGGTCTGTTGTTCAACGCGCGACTGCAAGGCCGCGAGATCACCGCGCACCGCTTCGACCAGCTCGGACGGAAGCTTGAAATGCACGGGAAGTTGGATTTCATCACGCCTGGCCACCAGCCGCTTGAGCTGTCGCGTATCTGGGACGGTCTCCGCTGCCGTCAGCTCGCGCAGCTCGGCGGAAAACGTTTTCATCATCGCAAGGCTGGTGTGATAACGCGCCGCATCGCCGGCCAAATCCTGCAAGCGGGTGCGCAATTCCTCGTAGCGCTGGCGCAGGCCGCGCTCTTCCGCCTCCGGCAGGGGCTCGCAGCGGCGCCAGTCTTCGTGCGCAGCGGCCAGTTGTGACGCCAACGCCGTTGCCTGATCCTCACGTGGCGCAGAGCATCCTTCCAGTTCACGCAGCGCGGCGCTCAGCGCATCGATCACCGCTGTTTTGCCCGCGCGCAACGGCGCGAGGCGGGCCTCTTCGGCCTGGCGCACAGCCTCCTCCGCGCGCTGGCGTTCCAAGCCGCTGTCATACCCAGCTCGCAGTTCGGCGAATTCCGCGCTCATCTGCTCGTTCCACGCGCCATCCGTCTCCGGACGCCACGCGGCGCGATTCTCGTCCCAGCGCCGGCACAGTTCGCGATAGGCATGTTCCTTCAGCAGCCAGGTGCGGAATTTCTTCGCGCTTTGCGCCAGGGCCTCGAGTTCCCGCAGCAACCGTTTGGCCTCGGCCTTGATCCGCTCGGGACGCTCCTCCTCCGCCTTGATCGCCTCCAGCCGCGCGGCGGACAGGGCGTGGATGCGTTTGTCGCTGCGCCGTGAGGCATTGACTACACGCTCGAGCGTGGAGCGCTGCGTCACGCGCTCCAGCGCCGCCTCGCGCACCTCGGGCTGGGCCGCGTTGAGCGCGAGATCACCGAGCAGGCCTTGGCGCTGGAGTCGCGGGAGCAGGGCCAGGATCAGGTCTGTCTCCGATGTGCTCTGGGCCACCAGCTCCAGCACGCGCTGCTCCTCGATCCGGTCGAGAGTCGCGCGGCGTTGTTCCGGCGTCAGGGCAGAGACGGCAACCCCGGCGATGAGCTGCGCCAAGCGCTGTCCAGCCACCTCGTGGACCTCACCCTGTGCGGGATCGCGCAGCAAGGCCAGCAGCGCGCCGGGCTCCTGCAAGCGCCGGATCGCCAATTGCCGGATGCTGCCCTGGGCATCGGTCTTGGCGACCTCGGCCAGGATGCGTTGCGACTCCGGCGCCGCCTCATCCAGGGCTTGCAGCGCCTGCCGGCGCACCTCGGCATTGGTATGTTTCCATTTGGGCGCGAACAGGTTGGTGAAAAACATCATGGGCGGACTTCGCTGAAATGAAAAAAGAAGGGCTCTATTCTAGCGCCAATCCCCGGCCCGGTGTCACGCCGGTTTTCATGAGTATCCGTTGGTCGCAAAAAGATAGAAGCGCCGTCAGTAACGAAACTCCGCCCCAGGATTCACCCCCCTTCTGATACGCATTGGCCGGGGGAGCACCAAACACAACCCTACGGTCATGCATGATGCTTGCACATGAACGGGACCTTAGGCTCGGCGATGAAACAGGACACTACCGTGAGCACGATGCCACTGATCGAAGGAAACAATGGCCTTAACAAAATTAGCGCCGCACTAAAGGAATGCGCTGCCAACAAATGAATGCAGTATTCAAGGGCTTATAGAGCATCTCAGCATTATGGGATGTTGTACTTAGGAGGAGTCCGGGGGGAGACAATGACACTATCCCCCCGGAATTTTGATGCGCTGCTCGTAGATTTAGCCCAGACAAGCAGCATCGATAGAACATCCTGCGGATTATCTGAACGTTATGTCGATAGGAACACCTTGTACGTTATTCGCTTTGTTCACCTCCGTAAATGCATTGGTTGGGTCAACAATAGCGCCAATATAAAAACGGCCCCTCTGGCTGATCTGGGAGCCATTTGGGAGAGTTACGAGTTTCGTGACCGAAGAGGACATCCCCCCGCCAAGGCTGAGTAGAAATGCATCTCCAAGCGGGGTGTCAGAGGTAGTGATCACCCGATCTTGCGATAAGTACAGCCGACCATAAGGATAAAGAGGAGATGAAGCAGGCCCGCCATTGTAGAAACTAGCTACAACTTGAATTGTTTCACCAACCTTTGCAGTAAATGGCGCGCTAATAGACTTAACTTGAAATTCTGGTGTATTCCAGAGCGATTGATACGAAGCGGTGGTTTGCCCCGTACCAAGGCCGATTTGATGGATCGTTATATCTCTTCCGTCAGTTGTCACGTTCTGGAAATTGTTACAGACATCAAAATTGTAATAAGCAACTGCGACATCTGCGGCATAAAAGGAACTTTGTGCGACAGGCCCTCGAAACATGACCTTGGCGGAGGGTCCGCCAGCGCATTGCCTATCCATTCCTTGGCGGAAATCTTCCAAAAAGCTGACCATATTATTGCGTGCGACTCGCCCATAGCCCTGGTAGCCCGGAGTGTTCGCAACATGTATCTTGCCTATAATTGTGGTTTGGCCAGTTACTGTATCTGAAATGGTACCGCGCCAATTCTCGCCAGTCGCATCCGTTCCATCAAAGCTTACCCTAAGCTTATACTCGCGGCCCTCTACCCATGGATAGGGGATGTTGCATGAGACTCCGCTATCTTCATGAGTAAAACGCTGACAAATATCGGGATGGGCATAAGCAAGATCTACTAACGTTGCCGTCCCTGACCCTGGTGAAGCATCCCAGATTGAAAACAACACCCTCTTTTCCGTTCCGGCAAGTTGTGTGCCTATATAGCCCCTCGCGCCATTCTCGAAGGACCATTGAAATGCGGGATAAGCTAGGCCTGAAAGCGGCGCCTCGATCCACGTTGTGAAAATCTCAATATCATTGAACGGTCCGGGCGCGTTAAATTCATACCAACTGGCAGTTGTTGGAGCCGGTTGGGCATTTGCCGCTGGAATGGTGCAAACAAGCAATGGCGAGATTGCACAGAACGCAAGGAGTTTCTTGAACGTTTTTGTAGCCATACTCTCAGTTCTCCATCTCATTAAGTTTGATAAGGCCTGCTTATTACTTAGCGTGGGTCAAGCTATGGGGATGATCGCTGGCAACGCGCTGACCTGTACGCAAAAAAAATGTAACAGACCAATTGATCTATGTCCACGCCGACTGAGGAGCGATCGGCGTGTCCTAATGCTGGGCAACCACCGCCGGAGAATAACCATGGCAGTTGCGAGCGTATATAAGCGCCCGCTTTCGGATTAAATCGAGTCACGCATTTTGAACAAACTCATAACAGAAATGCACCAGGAGTGCGCGCACCAGCGCGGGGACATGCTCGTCACAACCGTGGAGCGATTTGAGAACATCCACCAATTCATCTCGGCATGTTTCCATTTGGGCGCGAACAGGTTGGTGAAAAACGTCATGAGCGGACTTCGCTGAAATGAAAAAGAAGAAGGGCCCTATTCTAGCGCCAATCCCCGGCCCGGTGTCACGCCGGTTTCATGTATCCGGGCCGGAGACGATCATCCTGATCGAGATATATCAGATCGCGGTCGAGCAGGCCGCGCAGATCGCGCTGCCCGGTCTTGTCGCTGCGCTTGAGATAGAGACTTCGGTACCACGGCGCCGCGCGCAGCTCGGAGAGCGACATCAACCGGCCCGCCCCCATGATTTGCGACAAGATCGTGTATTGTCGCGCATTGATTTCCTTGGTCTCATACAGCTCCCGCGCCTGATTCTTGAACAGCAGCAGCGAGACGATGGCATTCACGCGATCATGCAGCCGGTTGACGACGGTGAGCATGCCCTCAAGATGAAACTGCACGAAGGCGGTATTCGGGCGGTCCGCGCCCTTCTCCGCCTCCTTGCGACACTGGTTGAACAAGGTGAAATAACGGTCGATATGCTCGAGGTAGTAACGCGCCATCGCAAACGGCGCGTAGCGGTAACCGGCCGCTTGCAGCACGGTCGCCTCCAGCACCCGGCCGACGCGGCCATTGCCGTCCCAGAAGGGATGGATCAACTCGTAATAGAAATGCACCAAGGGTGCGCGCACCAACGCGGGGACATTTTCATCACACAATTGGTTGTGCCACTGCACCAGTTGCTCGAGCAGCCGCTGGATGTCGCCGCCGTACTGCGGAGGCTTGTAACGGCCGCCGTGCGCGGAATCGCCCACGTAGGTGATCGTATCCTTGGCGTTGTCGCGCAGCACACCGGGCTGATTGCGCGGATGGCTCAAGCCCTGGGTGATGGCCGCATGGACGGCGTGGATGAAATCGAGGGACAGCCGCCAGTCCGGATTCATGGCCGCTTGCTGCGCCAGCCGATACGCCGCTTTGATGTTGACCGCCCGCCGCTGCTCCTCTTGCTGCACGATCGCGGGGTCCATCTCCAGCACCTGCGCCGTTTCCTCCTCGCTCAGTGTGCCGCCTTCGATGGTGTTGGTACCGAAGACGCTACCCGCAATGACTTCACGCTCGAGCTGACTGGCCACTTGCGAAAGCGGTGAATCGATGAAGCGGCGGTGCGCGTCCTCCACGCGCTGGAGGGAAAGGATGATCGCTTGGGCATCGATGCCCGTTTCAAAGGTAAAGGGGCCGAAACGGGCGGTATCCACCTTGTGACGAACATCCGGCAAGGAAATCATGGCGTTTTTGTCCAGAAAAATGTCCAGACACTATAGCGCAATAAATTCAATCAATACAATCTATTATTAAAATAGACGCGCCCGAAATGTCGCCAAAAATGTCCACCCCATGATTCACTCGTGCCGCAAGGCGTCAATGGGGTTGAGTCGGGCGGCCTTGCGCGCCGGGAAGTAGCCGAAGACCACGCCAACGGCGGCGGAGAAGAGAAAGGCCATGAGCATGATGCCGCCGTCGAGCAGGAACGGGACCTGCAAGGCCCCGGCGATGAAGTACGAGACGACCACCGCAAGCACGATGCCGACGATGCCGCCGACCGAGGAGAGCACCACGGCCTCGACCAGGAATTGGCGCTGCACCTCGCGCTCCAGCGCGCCGATGGCCAGACGGATGCCGATCTCGCGCGTGCGTTCGGTCACCGAGACCAACATGATGTTCATGATGCCGATGCCGCCGACCACGAGGCTCACCGCCGCCACCGCGCCGAGCAGCGAGGTGAGCACCTGGGTGGTGCCGGTCATGGTCCGGGCGATCTCCTTCATGTCGATGACGCTGAAGTCGTCTTCCTTCTCGCCGCTGATGTGGCGCCGTTCGCGCAGCAGCCGTTCGATGTCGCGCTTGATCGTTTCCGTGGCTGCCCCGGGGCGCGTCGAGAGATAGATGAAGTTCACATCCTGATTGCCCGCGAGGCGCCGCCAGAAGCCGCGCAGGGTCGTGAGCACCACATCGTCCTGGTCCTGCCCCATGGCCGATTGTCCCTTGACGGCGAGCACGCCCACCACCTGGCACGAGATCTTGCCCAGGCGGATGTTGCTGCCGGTGGGGTCCTGCGTGCCGAAGAGCGTCTTGCGCACGCTCTCACCGAGCAGGCAGACCGAGGCCCCGGCGCGCAACTCACCGCTGGTGAAGTTGCGGCCGCTGCTCAAGCCCCAGTTACGCACGGTGAGGTACTGCGCATCGACGCCGGTGACGATGGTCGACCAGTTGGCATTGCCCGACACGGCGGTCGACGGCTGCGAGGAGGCGGCGCTACTCGCCACGATGTTGGGCACATCGCGTCCCAGAGTCTCGGCGTCGGCGAGCTCGAACGGCTTGGCCGATTCGCGCGATCCCGGCCGGAAGCGCTGCCCCGGACGGATAATGAGCAGATTGCTGCCGAGGCTTTCGATCTGGGCGGTGACCTTGGCGGTGGTGCCTTGGCCGATGGTCATCATGGTGATCACCGCCGCTACGCCGATGACGATGCCGAGCATGGTCAGCGCCGAGCGCAGCAGGTTGCGGCGGATCTCACGCAGTGCGAGGGAGAGTGCACTCCACCACATCAGGGCGCGCCTCCGTTGATCTCTTCGCGCAACACCTTGCCGTCCAGAAAATGCACCACGCGTTGCGCATAGGCGGCGATATCCTGTTCGTGCGTCACCATCACGATAGTGATGCCGCGCTCGCGATTGAGCCGGGTGAGCAGTTCCATGATCTCGTGGCCGCGTGCACTATCGAGATTGCCGGTCGGTTCATCGGCGAGCAGCACCGCCGGTTCGGTCACTAGCGCCCGGGCGATGGCGACACGCTGCTGCTGGCCGCCGGAGAGTTCCGCCGGCGTGTGGCCCTCGCGCCCTTCGAGACCCACGGCGGCGAGCGCGGCACGGGCACGGGCGTGACGTTCGCTGCGCGCAATGCTGCGATAGACCAGCGGCAGCTCCACATTCTCCAGCGCCGCCGTGCGCGCCAGCAGGTTGAAGCCTTGGAAGACGAAACCGATGTAGTGCCGGCGCAGCAGCGCGCGCTGATTGCGCGAGAGCTGCTCCACCGGCGCCCCTTGAAACAGGTATTGGCCCGAGGTGGGGACATCGAGGCAGCCGAGGATATTCATGCAGGTGGATTTGCCCGAGCCGCTCGGCCCCATCATGGCGATGAACTCGCCCTGCTGAATATGCAAATCAACCTCGCGCAGCGCCTGCACGGCCGCCGCGCCGCGGCCATATGACTTGCTCAGGCCGCGCAAGGAAATGAGCGCCTCAGTCGCGTTCATCGCGCCGCTCCGCCCGCGACATCCACCAGCAATTGCACGCCCGCCTGCAGCTCGCCTTCGACCAGCTGCGTCATGCGTCCATCACTGGCGCCGGTGCGCACGGTGATCGCCACGGGCTGCTCGTCTTTCAGCAGCCACACCTTCTTCTGCTGGTTGCCGCCATCGACTTTCGCCCGCGGTTCGCGTGTTCCCCAGCGCGGGAAGAGCTGTTCCATGATGCCACGCTGTTCTTTCGCCTGGGTGAGCGGCGGTGTGAAGCGCAGCGCCGCATTGGGCAGCAGCAGCGCATCACGGATCTCATCGACGACGATGCGCGCGGTAGCCGTCATGCCGGGGCGCAGCGACAGGTCCTGATTGTCGACCGCGAGAATCGTCTCATAACTGACCACGCCTGCTGCGTTCTGCGGTGCGAGTCGCACCTGATTGATGCTGGCCGGAAAACTGCGCTCGCCGTAGGCGTCGACCGTGAAGGTGGCCTTTTGCCCGGCGCGCACTTGGCCGATGTCGGCCTCATCGACCGCCACGCGCAGCTCCATCTGGCCCAGACTCTCGGCGAGCGTGAACAGCACCGGGGCTTGGAGTGAGGCGGCCACGGTCTGCCCCGGCTCGATCGCGCGTTTGAGCACGATGCCATCGATCGGCGAACGGATGACTGCTTTGGACAAACGCGACTGTTCGGCATTGAGCGTCGCCTTGGTCTGCGAGACCTGCGCCCGAGCACTCGCCGCATCGGCCAGCGCGCGATCGCGCGCGGCGTTCAGCGTGTCCATGTCTTGCGGCGCGCACAGACCCTGCTGCGCCAGCGTCTCGCAGCGCTTGAGTTTCAATTCACTTTCCTTGACCGTCGCCTCGGCCTGCAACACCCGGGCGCGCGCCACCTCCAACGCCGCCTGCGACTGCACCACCCGCGCGCGCTGCTCATCGGTGTTGATACGCGCCAGCACCTGGCCGCGCTTGACGCGATCGTTGAAATCCACCGCCACCGACTCGATCGTCCCCGAGATCTCGCTGCCGACATCGACCTGATTGACCGGCGCGAGCGTGCCGGTGGCGGTCACTGTGATGGTGAGATCCCCGCGCTCGACCGGCGCCGTGACGAATGTCGGCGCGCCTTTCCCCTCATCGCGCATGAACAGATAAGCCGCCGCCCCCAACGCCAGCAGCACCGCTGCAATGATGATGATTCGCGTACGGCTTGGCGTTGATTGGGCTAAGAGGGTGTGGATATCCGGTGATTCATTGGTCATAACAGCCAGTCATCAGAGTTCTGTGATTATAGACGTTCCCGCACGCGGCAACGTTGCGCCGATTCGCTACGGGGCCGTCAGCCGCGCCGACGCAACCCCGCCGATCCGATCGCGGTAGAAATACGCCGGGTAATACACCTGTCCGCCGGTCCAGAACGCCTCCGGCACATGGCCGTTGATGTACCCGGAGGCGGTGAGGCGGATTTCGCTGGCATTCCGCGGCTCGGTCACCAGCGCGCGCCAGCGCACCGCAGCGGACCGGCCCGCGCCCAGATCACCCAGGGTGACGGTGGCGGCCGGCGAGATCAGCGACACCCCGGCAGGCAATTGGAGGGTGGCAGTGACCGAGTCCGCCGGATAGCTCGCGCAATCGAAGGGCTCGGGACACGGATAGCTTAGATGCGCATCGATGGTCAGATTCCGGCCGCCCACGCCGGACTTGAGCACGGTGAGCTTCACGCTCCAGGGAACGATGATGGTCGCGTAATAGGGATAGGGGCTGCCATATTCGGGATAGGTCCAGGCGGTAATCAGATCCGCGTACTTCCAGGTGACCGTGCCGTCCGGGTTGACGACGCGGTTGAGGTCGCGCCCCCAGGGGTCGATGAAGTAGGCCTCGCCGCGCTCATCGTCATAGCCCACCATGACCCGGTAGTGCCCGCCGCTGGTCGGGTCGGTGGAATAGCGCATCAGCAGAATCGGCGGGATACCCTGCGCCACCAGCGCCTTGAGCCCATCGAGCCAGGGCGTGGGCTGGGCGTGCCCGAACGCTGCATAACCGAGGGCGCGGTTGGCATAGCCCGCCACCGGGACCTCATGCGGATAGAACCGGCCTTGCGCCGCGCTCTGACTGCTGAAGTGCCCCGCGCGCACCGTGTCGTATACATACGTGCCGATTGAGGAGGTGCGCGCCACATTGGCGATCTCCCGCTGCGAGATATCGGCGCCCCAATAGGCGAAGACCGATTCCAGCGCGGCCGGACCGCAGTTAAGCCCGGTAATCTCGTCGAACTGCGGCACCGTAAGCAAAAAGCGTTTTGGCAACGCGCCCGGCTGGGCCGCGAAACCGGCCGAAACAAACGACAGCAGCACCAAAACCAGAAAACCACGCATGATAGATGTCTCCGCCAAAAAAACCGATGTTACTTTACCTGTGCGAATTTCACATCTTCTTGCGCAGAGTAACGCGCCAGGGCCTGGCCATGCTTGATGCAATCGTTGATGCTCAAGCGGATGAACGTCAGAGAAAGGGATTGTCGTTGCTTGAATGTCGATAAGATCTCAACGGAGGTCAGTCACAGAGACATTCCATGTTGAAACAGGCGCTGCGTTGATCCCCCGGCAGGGTCCCGGGGGATGTTGTTGAATGGATGGTCGGCCGATCAAATGCACTTTCCCTTTTCCGATCCATCGGCCTTCACTTCCGTGCCATCGTCCTTGACGCACGAATTCTTGCACACGCCTGATCTTACACATGCCTTGCCGGCGGGAAGACTCTTCTTTTCGATGCAGGTTCCTTCGACAAAATAACAAATCTGATTCGCGGCGCATGCGGATTTTCCCTCTTTCTCGGTGTCCTTGCTGCACGCCGTCGCGGCCGCAGCATTTGCCGCAAACGCCATTGCACCAATCAGCGCCAACGCACTCACAGTTTTACTGAACATGAGCATATCTCCTCTTCGGTTTGTGGACAGAACCTTTGCACTCACCGAATCAGAGTAGACGCGAAATTTTTAATTGCCATGTTGCGCGGAGGTTTTTTTGATGTGCGTCAAAAAAAAAGCGTTGCGCGTTAGATCAAGTCAAAAAAGCACCGTTCTTAGAACTGGATGTTCCATTGGCGCCCATGGCGAGAGCGAACACGGGGTCGGAGATGCGCAAAAAATTAAACCGGCGCGGATCAGCTTCATCCGCGCCGGTTTAAGCAGCGCCCGGTCAGGCGCTTACTCAGCACCTGATCATCTGCGCGTGGCGCCTTACATCATGCCGCCCATGCCGCCCATGTCGGGCATTGCCGGGGCGCCACCGTCCTTCTTCGGCTTCTCGGCGACCATGCACTCGGTCGTGATCATCAGACCAGCGACTGATGCTGCATTCTGCAGCGCGGTACGCGTGACCTTGGTGGGGTCCAAAATACCCATCTGGATCATGTCGCCATACTCACCAGTAGCCGCGTTGTAGCCAAAGGCGGCCTTGCCTTCCTTCACCTTGTTGACCACGACAGAGGCCTCGTCGCCGGCATTGGTGACGATCTGGCGCAGCGGCTCTTCCATCGCGCGGCGCGCGATGCCGATGCCGACGTCTTGGTCATGGTTGTCGCCCTTCAAGCTGCTGATGGCCATCAATGCACGGATCAGGGCCACGCCACCACCGGGGACCACGCCTTCTTCAACGGCCGCACGGGTCGCGTGCAGGGCGTCTTCAACGCGGGCCTTCTTCTCTTTCATTTCGACTTCGGTCGCCGCACCGACCTTGATCACGGCCACGCCGCCGGCCAGCTTGGCCACGCGCTCTTGCAGCTTCTCGCGGTCGTAGTCGGAGGTGGCTTCCTCGATCTGGGCGCGGATCTGCTTGACGCGCGCTTCGATGTCAGCGGCCGCACCGGCACCATCGATGATCGTGGTGTTTTCCTTGGTCACCTGAATCTTCTTCGCGGTACCCAGATCGTTCAGCGTCGCCTTCTCCAGGGTCAGGCCCAGCTCTTCGGAGATCAGCGTGCCGCCGGTCAGAACCGCGATGTCTTGCAGCATGGCCTTGCGGCGGTCGCCGAAGCCCGGGGCCTTCACGGCGCAGACCTTGACGATACCGCGCATGTTGTTGACTACCAGCGTGGCCAGGGCTTCGCCTTCCACATCCTCGGAGATGATCAGCAGCGGCTTGCCGGACTTGGCAACGCCTTCCAGCACCGGCAGCAGTTCACGGATGTTGGAGATCTTCTTGTCGTAGAGCAGGATGAACGGGGCATCCAGTTCACAGCTCATGTTTTGCTGGTTGTTGATGAAGTAGGGCGAGAGGTAGCCGCGATCGAACTGCATACCTTCGACCACATCCAGTTGGTTCTCCAGACCGGAACCTTCTTCAACGGTGATGACGCCTTCCTTGCCGACCTTCTCCATTGCCTGAGCAATGATGTTACCGATATTGGTATCGGAGTTGGCGGAGATGGTGCCTACTTGGGCGATCGACTTGTTGTCGGCGCAGGGCTTGGAGAGCTTCTTCAGGTCTTCGACGGCTACCGCAACGGCCTTGTCGATACCGCGCTTGAGATCCATCGGATTCATGCCGGCGGCCACGGCCTTCATGCCTTCGACCAGGATGCTTTGCGCCAGAACGGTCGCCGTGGTGGTACCGTCACCGGCCACGTCGGAAGTATGCGAGGCCACTTCCTTGACCATCTGCGCGCCCATGTTCTCGAACTTGTCTTCCAGTTCGATCTCTTTGGCGACGGAGACGCCGTCTTTGGTAATCGTGGGGGCGCCGAAGCTCTTCTCCAGCACCACGTTGCGGCCCTTGGGACCGAGGGTAACCTTGACCGCGTTGGCCAGGATGTTCACGCCGTCGACCATGCGATAACGGGCGTCTGAGCTAAAACGTACTTCTTTTGCCATGAGTGTCTTCCTCTTAAATAGCCTTTGAATTCTCTAGAAAACGAACGGATCAGCCTTCAACAACCGCCAGGATGTCGTCTTCCTTCATTACCAGCAGGGTGTCATCTTTGACCTTGACCTCGGAGCCCGAGTACTTGCCGAAGATAACCTTGTCACCAACCTTCACCGAAAGCTTGCGGACTTCTCCGTTGTCCAGCGCCTTGCCGGTGCCCACGGCAATGACTTCGCCCTGGGAGGGCTTTTCGGCCGCGCTACCAGGCAGCACGATGCCGCCGGCGGTGGTCTTTTCTTCCTCGAGACGGCGAATGACTACACGGTCATGCAAGGGACGGATCTTCATTGTGATTTATCTCCTATAGCTAAAGTTACCTGACTCAGACAGCACGATGGCGCGGCCGGAACCGCGCCATCTTAATAAAACCGGAGGGATTAGCACTCCCTCGTAGTGAGTGCTAATAATAGAGCCCTGATTTTCAAATTCAAGGGCAAGGAAGAAAATTTTGCTCAATCCCGGCGCTCGAACTCGCCTTCGATGACCCGCTGCCCCGGCGGACCCTCCGGCGGCGCGCCGCCGTCCCCGCCCCCTGGCCGCGCCGGCCGGCCGCGGCGCAGGAAGCGGATCACCATCCAACGGCGCAGCCAGGGGATCAGGAGCAGCAGCGCACAGAGATCGCTCAGAAACCCCGGGACCAACAGCAGCACCGCGGCGATCATCACCACCACCCCTTCCAACAGTTGGAGGGCGGGAACCTCGCCGCGCGCCATCGCCGCCTGCGCCCGCCGGAAGATGGCAAAACCCTGCGTGCGCAGCAGCCAGACCCCGGCGATCGCGCTCATGAGTATCAGCAGCAGGACAGGCAACGCCCCGATCAGCGCCCCCACCTTGACGATGAGGTAGAGTTCGAGAAACAGCAGCAACAGCGGGAGAATTATCAGGACTCGGAATGGCGACATGGGTTTTAAGCGAATGTTAAACTTTGCTGATCAAACTTCCCTACTTGGAGGCGCGCAGTGACCGATAAGTATATGGTAGTCTTCAACACCTGCCCGGACCGCACGACGGCCGATGCCTTGGCGCAGGCACTGGTGGAGCTCAATCTCGCCGCCTGCGTCAGCATCCTGCCGGGAGCCCGCTCAGTGTACCGGTGGCAGGGCAAGATTGAAACCGCCGAGGAACAATTGCTGATGATCAAGACCCGGACTGATCGCTACGCCGAAGTGGAGCGTGAGTTGAAGGCACGCCATCCCTACCAAGTGCCGGAGATCATCGCCCTGCCGGTCACCCAGGGGCTGGCGCCGTATCTGAGCTGGATCGACGACAACGTAGGAAAATAACGCAGTATGAGAAGAATCTTTGCCATCGCCGCCACCCTCTTGTTGAGCCTGGCCCTGGCCCAGCCGGCGGCCGCCAGTTTTGGGGATACCCTGAAGGGTTTGGGCCAGAACCTCGGTCTCGGCACCGCCGAGCCTGAATTCCTGGAGCCTGACCAAGTCTTTCAATACAGCGCCGAGGTCGTCGACGCCCACACCCTGCGCGCCCACTTCGAGATCAAGGAGGGCTACTACCTCTACCGCGACAAATTCCAGTTCACCATCAAGGACGCCGCCGGCGTCACCATCCTCACGACCGACTCGCCCGCGGGCAAGTTCAAGCACGATGAGTACTTCGGCGAAATGGAGGTCTATCTGCATGACATGGACTTCACCCTCGCGCTCGAACGCGAGTCCTTGGGCGAAACCCCGCTGACCCTGGAGGCACGCTACCAGGGCTGCGCCGAGGCCGGACTGTGCTATCCGCCGATCACCAACGTCTCCTCCGTCATACTGCCCGCCACCGACACAGCGCGCGGCACGACACCGGTTGTCACCGCCGCCACCGGCAGCGCCCCGCCGCTCTCTGAACAAGACCAGTTGGCCCAGTCCCTGGCCGGCGGCTCGAAGCTGCTGACCATCGCCACCTTCTTCGGCCTCGGCCTGCTGCTCGCCTTCACCCCGTGCGTGTTCCCGATGATCCCGATCCTCTCCAGCATCATCGTCGGCCAGGGCGAGCACATCACCACGCGCAAGGCCTTCACGCTCTCAGTGGTCTACGTGCTGGCCATGGCGCTGACCTACACCATCGCCGGCGTATTCGCCGGGATGTTCGGGCAGAACCTCCAGGCCGCCTTCCAGAATCCCTGGATATTGGGCACCTTCAGCGCCGTATTCGTCGCCCTGGCGCTCTCGATGTTCGGTTTCTATGACCTGCAACTGCCCAACAGCCTGCAAAGCCGCCTGACCGCGATGAGCAACAGCCAGCAAGGCGGCACCCTGGCCGGCACCGCCATCATGGGCTTTCTCTCGGCCCTGATCGTCGGCCCCTGCGTGGCCCCGCCACTGGCCGGCGCACTCATCTATATAGGGCAGACGGGCGATGCGGTGCTCGGCGGCACGGCGCTGTTCGCCCTGAGCTTAGGCATGGGCGCGCCGCTGTTGGCCATCGGCGCCTCGGCCGGAAAGCTGCTGCCCCGCGCCGGCCACTGGATGAACAACGTCAAGGCCGTGTTCGGTGTAATGTTGCTGGCCGTGGCCATCTGGATGCTCGAGCGCATCATCCCCGCCCCGCTCACCCTGGCCCTCTGGGCGGGCCTGCTGATCGGCTCGGCCATCTATCTGGGCGCGCTGGAACCCGTCGGCCACGATGCCACCGGCTGGCGCAAATTCTGGAAGGGCATCGGCCTGGTGATGCTGATCTACGGCTCGCTGCTGCTGATCGGCGCGGCCAGCGGGGCGAAAGATCCGCTGCAGCCGCTGCAAGGCATCAGCTTCGCCGCCAGCGGCGAGGCCAAAAAGGAGGAACTGCACTTCACCCGCATCAAGAGCGTGGCCGACCTGGAGCGTGAAATCGCCGCCGCCAAGGCCCAGGGTCAACCGGTGATGCTCGACTTCTACGCCGACTGGTGCGTCTCCTGCAAGGAGATGGAGCGTTATACCTTCAGCGACCCGGGCGTGCAGACCGGCCTGGCTGGCTTCCGCCTGCTGCAGGCCGATGTCACCGCCAACGACGCCGACGACCAGGCCTTGCTGAAGAAATTCTCGCTGCTCGGGCCGCCGTCCATCCTGTTCTACGACAAAAACGGCGTCGAGCAGCGCCACCTCCGGCTGGTCGGTTTCATGGATGCCGCCACCTTCAAGCAGCGCGTCGACATGATCGATTGATCCGCGACTCCTGCGCGAAATCCGGTCGATTCTGTCAGGATCTTGCGCGATCGTGCGAAATCTAGAAAAAAATAGACAAAGCAAAACGCTTCCACAATAATACGCCTATCTTTCGATCCAGCTTGCATTACCAGCATCAAAACCAGGCAAAAACCCAAAAGAACTGAACGTTTACGGTACGTATGGCAAAAATCCTGGTCATCAACGGCCCCAATCTCAATATGCTCGGGGTGCGCGAACCCGCACTTTACGGTTCGACACGTCTGGCGGATATCGAACAACGACTGACGGCGCTCGCAAGCCAGGACAAGATCAGCCTTGCCTGCTTTCAAAGCAATGCCGAGCATGTCATCGTTGAGCGCATCCATGCGGCCTATCAGGAAAAAACCGATTTCATCATCATCAACCCGGCGGCCTTCACCCACACCAGCATCGCCATCCGCGATGCCCTGTCGGCCACCAAGATCCCCTTCATCGAGGTGCACCTGTCCAACGTGCATGCCCGCGAGGCATTCCGTCAACACTCGTATCTGTCGGACATCGCGCAAGGCGTGATCTGCGGACTGGGCGCCTTCGGTTACGAACTTGCCTATTTGGCAGCCAAGAAACAATTAACCCAAACAGGTTCATAAGACTATGGATATCCGTAAGATCAAGAAACTCATCGAACTCCTCGAAGAATCGGATGTCGCCGAGATCGAGATCAAGGAAGGCGAAGAGACCGTGCGCATCAGCCGCGGCCCGATCGGCGGCGCCGCGCCGATCTACATGCAGGCCCCCATGCCCGCGCCGGTCATGGCCGCCGCGCCCGCCGTCGCACCGCAAGCCCCGGCACAAGCCGCTGCAGCCGCGCCCGCCAAGGAAGAGATCTCCGGCCACAAGGTCACCTCTCCCATGGTCGGCACCTTCTATCGCGCGCCTTCACCGGGCGCCAAGGCCTTCGTCGAGGTCGGCCAGACCGTCAAGGTCGGCGACACCCTGTGCATCATCGAGGCGATGAAGCTGCTCAATCAGATCGAATCCGACAAGGCCGGCACGGTGAAGGCCATCCTGGTGGAAAACGGTCAGCCGGTGGAATACGGCGAACCGCTCTTCATCATCGAATGAGAACCAACTGACCGGACCCACACTCCATGTTCAACAAGATCCTAATCGCAAACCGCGGCGAAATCGCCCTGCGGGTGCTGCGCGCCTGCCGCGAACTGGGCATCAAGACCGTCGCGATACACTCCACCGTCGACCGCGATCTCAAGCATGTGCGCCTGGCGGATGAATCGGTCTGCATCGGCCCGCCTCCCTCCACACAGAGTTATTTGAACATCCCGGCGGTCATCAGCGCAGCGGAGGTCACCGACGCCGAGGCCATCCACCCCGGTTACGGCTTTCTGTCAGAGAACGCCGATTTTGCCGAACGCGTCGAGCAAAGTGGTTTTGTCTTCATCGGCCCCAAGGCCGAGACCATCCGCCTGATGGGCGATAAGGTCTCCGCCATCAACGCGATGAAGGCCGCCGGCGTGCCCTGCGTGCCCGGCTCGGGTGGCCCGCTCGGGGAGGACCCGGATGAGAATCTGCGCATCGCGCGCGAGATCGGCTATCCCGTCATCATCAAGGCCGCCGGCGGCGGCGGTGGCCGCGGCATGCGCGTGGTGCACACCGAGGCCAATCTGCTCAACGCCATCGCCATGACCCAGGGCGAGGCGGGCGCAGCCTTCGGCAATTCGATGGTCTACATGGAGAAGTTCCTGGAAAACCCGCGCCACATCGAGATCCAGGTGATGGCCGACACCCACGGCAACGCCATCTATCTCGGCGAACGCGACTGCTCGATGCAGCGCCGCCATCAAAAGGTCGTTGAAGAGGCCCCGGCCCCTGGCATCACCGACGAGATGCGCAAACGTATCGGCGAGCGCTGCGCGCAGGCCTGTGTCGACATCGGCTATCGCGGCGCCGGCACCTTCGAGTTCCTATTTGAAAACGGCGAGTTCTATTTCATCGAAATGAATACCCGCATCCAGGTCGAGCATCCGGTCACCGAAATGGTCACCGGCGTGGACCTGGTGAAGACGCAGATCCGCGTGGCCGCCGGTGAAAAGCTGCCGTACAAGCAGTCCGAGATCAAGCTGCGCGGCCATGCCATCGAATGCCGCATCAACGCCGAAGACCCGGCCACTTTCATGCCCTCGCCCGGCACCATCACCGCCTATCATGCCCCCGGCGGACTCGGCGTGCGCGTGGACTCGCACATCTACGACGGCTACAAGGTCCCGCCGAACTACGATTCCATGATCGGCAAACTCATCACCCACGGTGAAACCCGCGATGTGGCCCTCGCCCGCATGCGCAATGCCCTGAGCGAGATGGTCATCCAAGGCATCAAGACCAACATCCCGCTGCAGCAAAGCATCTGCAGCGACCCGGCGTTCATCGAGGGCGGCACCAACATCCACTACCTTGAGAAGAAGCTGGGACTGAAATAAATAGGCTGTTGTAGGAGCTTGCCCCGCAAGCGAACCGCGTGGGTTGACCTACGAGATTTTCGCCAGCAGGGCTGGCTCCTACAGGGGACAATCTGCCCGTAGGAGCTTGCCCTGCAAGCGAATCACGTGGGTTGACCCGCAAGGTTTTCGCCAGCAGGGCTGGCTCCTACAGAGGGGCCCGCCAAGCAGGTGACGGGTATGGAGCCCTCTTTAAGAGAACGACATTCTTTCCTCATCAGCCCCAGCGTCCGTTTTAGAAAATGCCCTGGATACAACTCAAAATCGACAGCGATAAAACGCACGCCGAAAAGCTCGCCGATCTGTTGAGCGAACTCGGCGCCGCGGCCGTAACGCTGGAAGACCGCGCCGATCAGCCGATCTTCGAACCGCCACCCGGGGCCACGCCGCTGTGGCAGGATGTCTGCGTGGTAGGGCTGTTCGCGGCCGAGGCCGATCCGCGCGCCATCATCACGCAGCTCGAACGCCAATCCGGTCTCGCCCTGGTCTGGCAGGCAAGCCCGCTCGAGGACAAGGACTGGGAACGCGCCTGGATGGACAACTATCATCCGATCCAATTCGGCCCGCGCCTGTGGATCTGCCCGAGCTGGAGCGCGCCGCCCGACCCCAGCGCCATCAATCTCATGCTCGATCCCGGCCTGGCCTTCGGCACCGGCACGCACCCGACCACGGCGCTGTGCATGCAGTGGCTCGATGCGCACCCGCCGCAAGATCTTGAGGTGATCGATTTCGGCTGCGGCTCGGGGATACTCGCAATCGCCGCTCTCCTGCTCGGCGCCAAGCATTGCGTGGGCGTCGACATCGATCCGCAGGCCCTGTACGCCAGCCGCATGAACGCGGAGAAAAACGCCGTGGCCGACAGGCTCACCCTATGCCTGCCGCCACAGGCCCCGCGCGCGCCGGCCGACCTGCTCATCGCCAATATCCTGGCCAATCCGCTGATCGAACTGGCGAGCCATTTCGGCACGCTGGTGCGCCCCGGCGGCCACCTCGTGCTCTCCGGCATCCTGCGCGAGCAGGCCGAGCAGGTCAGCCGCGCGTATCAGCCGCATTTCGAGATGCAGGCCCCGGTAATCAAAGAAGACTGGGTACGCTTGGAAGGCCGCCGAAAATACGATAACGTGGACGCCAACGCGAGCCGATAAGCCACCACACGATGTTTACACGCTGTCCGAAATGCCACACCGCCTTCCGCATCCACGCCGCGCAATTGGGCGCGGCCAGCGGCCTGGTGCGCTGCGGCAGCTGCCAAAATATCTTCCAGGCGCTGGAGCATCTGTTCGAAATTACCCCGGGCACCGGCCCGCTGCCGGCGACCAAACCGGCAACACCGCCGCCCGCGGCCGCAGCGGCCGCCTTCACGCCCCCCAAAGTCGCCACTGCAGAGCCCCCAACGCCGGCAATCGCGGAGCGTGCGGCCGACGCACCCTCCCTGCCGCCCATCATCATCCGCGCGGGCCTGGCGGCGACTCCCAACGGCGCCATCAAGAAGCTGCTGGGGAATGAGCCCGTCGCGCCGGTATCACCGCCGGCTCCGAGCAACGCGGGGCTGAAACCGCTTTCCGCGAATGAAGCCGCTGCCGTCAAGCTCAACCCCGTCGTCGCCCAGCCGCCGACCGCGGACGAATTCGACTTTACCCGCGCCCGCTTCAAGCGCGCCGCCCCGCCGCAGGATATCGCGTTCAAGACACCGGAAATCGACCAGGAGGCGCTGGAGCGCGACAACATGGAAATCGCCAACATGCTGGCCGAAATCGAGGCGCGCATGAAGGAGCAGCCGCCAGGAACGCTGCCCACCGCCGATCCAGTCACCTTGGTCGAGACCATCGAGCCCGCGCCTGAGCACGTGCGCCCGGCCCCGGCGCCGGTGCCCGCGCCTGCGCCCGCCGCGCCCATCATCGAACCGGCGAGGCCGATCGAGGAGCAACTCACTCAGATCGAAGAACGCGAAAGCTTGGCGCCCACAGTCCCCACCGCTGCGGAAGCGCCCGCGCCCGAGCCCAAGCCCGAACCTGAGCCTGAGCCCGAACCCGTCTTGCCCGAGCCGGCATTCGATCTGCGCCAGAAGAAACGCTCCCGCCTGCCCCTGTTCGGGTCGGCGGCGGTGCTGGCGCTCATCGCCGGTATCTTTCTGCAACTGGTGTATTTCAATCGCAACCAACTCGCCCACCAGCCCCAGCTGCGGCCGCTGCTGGAACAGATGTGCGCGATCCTGGGGTGCACAATCCCCTTGCGCGCCGATCTGAGCGCCTTCGAGCTCAGCGAGCGCGACGTGCGCACCCATCCGCAGCAGGCCGGGCAGCTGCTGGTCAGCGCGACCATCAAAAACAACGCCGCCTTTGCGCAACCTTATCCGGTCGTCGAACTGAGTTTCCGCAGCATCGAAGGCCAGCTTATTACCAAACACTTATTTAACCCGCGTGACTATGCCGGAAAGAATCCGAGCCTCGACAACGGGATAGGCTCACAGCAGGCGGTGCACTTCAGCATGGCCATTCCCGACCCCGGCCCCAATGCAATAAATTTCTTATTTGATTTCCTGCCCGCGCCGGAAAATCAACCCTGAGCGCATAAAAAAAACCGCTTTATCCGCCCATCTTGGAGCGGTATGATTCCTCCCCCTATTTCCCGTAAGACCAGGCGTGCAGCACACCGATGCGGATTGGCCCTTACACATTAGCGAACAACCTCATCCTCGCTCCGATGGCAGGTGTCACGGACCGGCCCTATCGCCTGCTCTGCCGCCGGCTCGGCGCCGGCATGGCGGTCTCGGAGATGATCTCCTCCAATGCGTTGCTGTGGAACAGCGCCAAGACCCAGCGCCGCATCTGTCACGCGGACGAAGGCGAGCCGCGCGCGGTGCAAATCGTCGGCGCCGATCCGCGCTTGATGGCCCAGGCCGCCCGCCTCAACGCCGAGCACAGCGCGCAGATCATCGACATCAACATGGGCTGCCCGGCCAAGAAGATCTGCAACACCCTTGCGGGCTCCGCCTTGCTGCGCGATGAAAAACTCGTCGGCGCGATCCTCGATGCGGTGGTCAAGGCCGTCGACATCCCGGTCACCCTCAAGATCCGCACCGGCTGGGACCCGGACAACCGCAACGCGCTGACCATCGCGCGCATCGCCGAAGATGCCGGCATCCAGGCGCTCACCATCCACGGCCGCACCCGCGCCTGCGGCTTTCGCGGAGAAGCCGAATACGACACCATCGCCGCCGTGAAGGCCGCGATCAAGATCCCGGTGATCGCCAACGGCGATATCGATACACCGGAGAAGGCCAAGCAGGTATTGAGCGTCACCGGCGCCGACGCCGTGATGATCGGCCGCGCCGCGCAAGGCCGCCCGTGGATCTTCCGCGAGGTGCAGCATTATCTCGCCACCGGGGAAAGACTCCCCGAGCCGGAACTCACCGAGGTGCGCGACCTGATGCTCGAACACCTCCAGAATCTCTATGCGTTTTACGGGGACTACATCGGTGTGCGCGTAGCACGCAAGCACATCGCCTGGTACACCAAGGGCTGCCAACAGGGGGCCGTCTTCCGCCAGCACATCAATCAGGTGGAAGGCGCAACAGAACAACTCGAACAGACGCGCGATTTCTTCGATCGCCTGATAACAACAAAGGATCTGGCCGCATGAGCACTCAAACAACAAGCAACGTCATTCCGCTAAAGATCGAATTCAACGATCAGGACTCCATCCGCAGCTGCATCCGGCTTGCGCTCGCCGAATACTTCAACACCATGGACGGCCACGCCACCAGCGGCCTGTACGACCTGGTGATGCAGGAAGTGGAACAGCCGCTGCTGGAGAGCGTCATGCGCTACACCCAAGGCAACCAGACCAAGGCCTCCGAGATCCTCGGCATCAACCGCGGCACGCTGCGCAAGAAGCTAAAGCAATATCATCTCGATTGATCTGCCCGTTACGTAACACCATTCATCCATGAAACGTAGACACCTCTTGGCCGGAATCAACGTCAACGATGACGCAGAGAATCCCCCTCTCCCTCCGGGAGAGGGCCGGCGTGAGGGGATAAAAACAAAAACCTCAGCTTTGATTCACCCCTCACCCTAACCCTCTCCCTGAGGGAGAGGGAATGTATGCAATGGTGAGTAACCTATTTACATCTATTCCTTTTTACATTCCTTTGATTGAGTATGAGCATGAACAAAATCCAACGCGCCCTGATCAGTGTTTCCGATAAAACCAACGTCATCGAACTGGCACGCGCCTTGAGCGCGCGCGGCATCGACATCCTCTCCACCGGCGGCACCGCCAAGCTGCTCGCCAAGGAAGGGATCGAAGTGACCGAGGTCTCCGACTACACCGGCTTTCCCGAGATGATGGACGGACGCGTCAAAACGCTCAACCCCAAGGTGCACGGCGGCATCCTCGGCCGTCGCGGCACCGACGATGGCGTGATGGCCCAGCACGGCATCAAACCGATCGATCTGGTGGTGGTCAATCTCTATCCGTTCGAGGCCACCGTCGCCAAGCCGGATTGCACCCTGGAAGACGCCATCGAAAACATCGACATCGGCGGCCCGACCATGGTGCGCGCCGCGGCGAAGAATCACCGCGATGTCACCATCGT
The DNA here is from genome assembly GCA_040752855.1 of Pseudomonadota bacterium. Classification (GTDB taxonomy): domain Bacteria; phylum Pseudomonadota; class Gammaproteobacteria; order RBG-16-57-12; family RBG-16-57-12; genus JBFMHP01. The sequence continues at coordinate 72,663 of JBFMHP010000026.1, forward strand.
CGTCGATCCCGCCGATTATGAAACCGTCCTCGCCGAAATGGCGGCGCACCACGGCACGGTGAGCGATGCCAAGCGTTTTTCACTTGCCGTGAAGGCCTTCGAACACACCTCCAATTACGATGGCATGATCGCCAACTACCTCGGCACCATTCAAGCCGATGGCAGCAAGATCCAATTCCCGCGCACCTTCAATCTGCAATTCAACAAGGCGCAGGACATGCGCTACGGCGAGAATCCGCATCAACAGGCCGCGTTCTACGTCGAGCACCATCCCGAATCCGGCAGCGTGAGCACCGCCAAACAACTGCAAGGCAAGGAACTCTCCTTCAACAACATCGCCGACACCGACGCCGCATTGGAATGTGTCAAACAATTCGTTGAGGCCCCGGCCTGCGTCATCGTCAAACATGCCAACCCCTGCGGTGTCGCGCTCGGCGCCACCCTGTTGGAGGCCTATGACCGCGCCTACACAACCGATCCCACCTCGGCCTTCGGCGGCATCATCGCTTTTAATCAGGAACTCGACGCAGCCACCGCCAAGGCAATCGTCGAACGCCAGTTCGTCGAAGTGATCATCGCGCCAAAAATCTCCGCCGGCGCCAAGCAAGCCGTCGCCGCCAAACAAAACTTGCGCCTGCTCGAATGCGGCGCCTGGCCCGCGCAACCCGGCCAAGGCTATGACTACAAACGCGTCAACGGCGGCCTGCTGGTGCAAGACCGTGATCTCGGCATGGTCGCGTTGAGCGATCTCAAGGTCGTGAGCACCCGCACGCCGAGTGCGCAAGAAATGCAGGACCTGATGTTTGCATGGAAGGTCGGAAAATTCGTCAAATCCAACGCCATCGTGTATGTGAAAGACCGCATGACCATCGGCGTCGGCGCCGGCCAGATGAGCCGCGTCTACTCCGCCAAGATCGCCGGCATCAAAGCCGCCGATGAAGGACTCAAGGTACCGGGTTCGGTCATGGCCTCCGACGCCTTCTTCCCCTTCCGCGACGGCATCGACGCCGCAGCCGCCGCCGGCATCACCGCCGTCATCCAACCGGGCGGTTCAATGCGCGATCAAGAGGTCATCGCCGCCGCAAACGAACATGGCCTCGCCATGGTCTTCACCGGGATGCGGCACTTCCGGCACTGACATTCCTCTCGCGTTGGAGAAGATCCTCTGCAAACATCCTCTCCAGGAGAGCCACTTAACACCCAATGCAGAAACCGGCAGCCGAGGGCCACCCATATCCCCTCTCCCGCAAGCGGGTGGCCCAAAGGGCCGGGTGAGGGAACATCAGCCAATCCCCCACTCCCCATCCACGCCAGATCCGCTCGAAGCCACCGACTAGACCACCTCTAATCCCCTCTCCACCGCGCCATCCCCAAAACGCATCTTGACCTCGAAACATCCGCTTGTCATATTGAATGCACCTCACTCTGCGCAAGGAACCGCCACATGGAAGTCAAAGCCACCCTCACCCCCGGCCAAGCAGGCACCAAACACCTCGTCAAACAATACGGCGACCAACTGGTCTGCGTACGCTACCGCTACGACAAAGCCAACAAACGACGCCTAAAAACCGTTGAGCTCATCATCGACGACAAACCCTGGATCTCCTCCAAATTCGCAATTACCGATCCGCCCCCATCCAAAGAAGTACTGCTGCGCATCGGATACCGCGAAACCGATCTTCGACACAAAATCAAATGTTCGGGCGGAAAATGGGTAGCCGATCAAACAGCATGGCGCTTAAGCCATGAAAGCGCGACAGCCCTTGGCCTCGAAAAGCGAATCATAAAATTTCTAGATACAGAAACACCGGATATCTAGATATGGAAACTAATCAGCAAATATGGCAATTTTATCGGCATGCTTGGAAATATGGGCATATGTATAAATTCTTTCTAATACACTGTTAGCTGCATAAGAAGCTTGTAGAAGACCGTGGATCTTTATCAAATAATTATCGGCGTAATAATTGTAGGGGCTCTTCTTGTCGCCCTCGCAGCTTTTATAAAAACTCCACCATCGGAAAGATGGA